>NZ_JAJLRA010000009.1 GCF_020991365.1 Streptacidiphilus sp. ASG 303 | reverse complement strand
GGCGTCGCCGAGGCGGCCGGCGATCCGGTAGCTGACGGGCTGGTAGGAGGTCCACCACTGGGAGCCCTGGATGTGCTCCTGGGGCGGGGAGACCTCGACGAAGCCGTAGCCCTTGGGACCGAGGGTGGTCGTGCACTCGTTGGCGACGGAGGTGTACTTCCACTCGAAGAGGGTGGCGGTGACGGTCTTGCTGCCGGGCGGGGTGGCCTGGGCGGCAGGGGTCAGGACGAGGCCGGTGCCCACGGTGAGTCCGAGGGCGGTGGCGGCGGTGAGGGCGCCGACCGTACGCGGTCGGCGGCGTCCGTGCGCACGCGCGCGGGTGGGGTTGTCCACGGTGTCTCCTGGTGGCTGGGGGCAGCCGTCGGGGTGGGTGGAGAGACTCGGCGGATGGGGCGGGAGTGCTTGACCCGCAAGACCGTTCCGTTGCTTGCTGCAAGCTTCATGAAACTTGCTGGAAACTTGCTGTCTGCAGAAAGTAGGGGTCTGACCGGACGCCGTCAAGACCCCGGGCCCGACAGGTCGCCGCCGGTCCCGGCGGGGAACCCCCGCCGCCGTGCGGACGCCCGTGCGCGGCCGTCGTGGGGCGACCGTACCGGCCCGGGTCCGGCCGGCGCCCCGCCCCCCGGGGCCCGCCCCTCCCGGATCCCGCCCCTCCCGGATCCCGCCCCTTCGCCGCCCCGCCGTACCGCCGCGCACCGGTGCCGCCCCCGTCCGCGCCGGTGCCGCCGCGCCTCGGTCTTTCTGATGCAGCATCAGCTTTTTTACAGGTGGAGCCGTATTGTCAATTCCCCGGCGCGGTGCCAGCCTTGAGGACGAGCGGGAGGGGCCCGGAGCGCCCCGACCCCCGCGGAGCCGCCGAGGAGGCACCCCCATGACGTCGACCGGCCCGGCACCCGCCGGGGAGACCGCGGCCCCCTGGCGGGACCGCAAGCGGTACGCCTGGCTGCTCGGCCTTGCCGTGCCCACCCTGCCGTTCCAGGCCGGGGCGCTCGCCGCCGCCACCGGCCAGGGCCTCTGGTGGTGGTGGGGCCCCGTCTTCGCGTTCGTGCTCATCCCGGTCCTGGACCGGCTGATCGGCACCGACGCCGAGAACCCGCCCGAGGCCGCGATGCCCGTCCTGGAGCGCGACCGCTACTACCGCTGGTGCACCTACCTCTACCTGCCCCTGCAGTACGCCGCCCTCGTCTGGGCCTGCGTCCAGTGGACCCGCCCGGAGCTGTCCGCCGCCGACCGCACCGGCCTGGCCGCCACCGTCGGCGTCGTCGCCGGGGTCGCCATCAACACCGCCCACGAACTCGGCCACAAGCGCGAGTCCCTGGAGCGCCGCCTCGCGCGCGTCGCCCTCGCCCAGACCTGCTACGGCCACTTCCACGTCGAGCACAACCACGGCCACCACATCCGGGTCGCCACCGCCGAGGACCCCGCCAGCTCCCGGCTCGGCGAGAGCTTCTGGGCGTTCCTCCCGCGCGCCGTCGCGGGCAGCGCCCGCTCCGCGTGGCGGCTGGAGGCCCGCCGCCTGGAGCGCCGCGGCCGGCCGGTCTGGTCCCGGGAGAACGACGTGCTCACCGCCTGGGCGATGTCCGCCGTCCTGTTCGGCGCGCTCACCGCCGCCTTCGGGCCGGCCGTCCTGCCCTACCTCGCGCTGCAGGCCGTCCTCGGCTTCTGCCTGCTGGAGAGCGTCAACTACCTGGAGCACTACGGCCTGCTGCGCGAGCGCCGCCCCGACGGCCGGTACGAGCGCGTCGCCCCCCGCCACAGCTGGAACAGCAACAACACCACCAGCAACATCTTCCTGTACCAGCTCCAGCGCCACTCCGACCACCACGCCAACCCGCTGCGCCGCTACCAGACGCTGCGCCACTTCGACGAGGCGCCGCAGCTGCCCTCCGGGTACGCCTCCATGATCGTCCTGGCGTGGGCCACGCCCCTGTGGCGCCGCGTCATGGACCCGCGCGTCCTCGCCCACTACGGCGGCGACGCCACCCGCGCCAACCTCCACCCCCGGCTGCGCCGCCGCCTCGCCGAGGCCGCCGCACCCGCCGCGGGGACGGCCGGGGCGGCCTGACCCGCCCCCCGCCGGCCGCCGGGGCCCCGTCCCCCCGCCGGGGCCCCGGCACCCGGGCGCCCGGGACCCGCGCGCCCGGGACCCCGCCACCGCGACCTGGCAGACTCCTCCCCGTGACCGCCGAACCCCTGCACCGCGTCTACCGCCGCGAACTGCGCGAGGCCGCGCTCGACGCCGCCCGCGACGCCGTCGTGGAACGCGGCTGGGGCGCGGTCCGGATCTCCGCCGTCGCCACCCGCGTCGGCGTCTCCCGCCCCACCCTGTACCGGGAGTTCGGCAGCAGGGAGGGGCTGGGGCGGGCCCTGGTGCAGCGGGAGGCCGAGGGGTTCCTCGCCGCGGTCGCCGAGGCGCTCGCCGCCCACCCCGGACGGGTCGGGGACGCGGTCGAGGCGGCGCTGCGCGCCGTCTTCCGCCAGGCGGACGCCAACCCGCTCCTCGCCGCCGTCCTGACCGCCTCGCACACCGGCGCCGACACCGGCCTGCTGCCCCACCTGACGACCGAGCCGGACGCCGTCCTCGAGCCGGCCCGCCGCCTGGTGGCCGCCTGGCTGGCCGGGCAGCGGCCCGCCCTGCCCGTCGCGGAGGCGGACGAGGCCGCGGATGTCCTGGTCCGGCTGACCCTCAGCCACCTCCTCCAGCCCTCGCCGGGCGGTGACGCGCCCGCCGCCCTCGCCCGCCTCGCGGAGCGGCTGACGGGCGGAGCGGCTGACGCGCCGACGGGCTGACGCGTCGGCGGTCCGGCGGTCCGGCGGTCCGGCGGCCCGGCGGTCGGCCGGGAGCCGGGGCCCGCGTCCGCGGCCCCGCGCGGGTGCCGCCGGCCCCGGACGGGACGGGATCCCCGTCAGTCGAGCCGCGCCGCCAGGATCGCGATGTCGTCGTCGTTCCCCTCGCCGAAGCGGGCCAGCATGAGGTCGCAGAGCAGTTCCAGGTCCTCCGGCCCGGCCGACGCGGCCGTGGCGAAGGCGGCCAGCCGCTCGTCCAGGTCGGTGCGCCGCTCCTCCACCAGGCCGTCGGTGACCAGCAGCAGCCTGCTGCCCGCCGCCACCGGGTATGGGACCGCCGGGGGGTGCGGCAGGCCGAGGCCCAGGAGGGGGCTGTGCGGCCGCAGGTAGCCGCCCGCGCCGTCCGGGCCGATCAGCAGCGGGGGGATGTGCCCGGCGTTCGAGACCCGGACCTCCCGCCGGTCCGGGCTCACCAGCACCAGGCACACGGTCACCGTCACCCCCGGGCGGGAGCGGACGAGGAAGGTGTCCAGCCGCTCCAGGACCGCCTCCGGCGGATGGCCCTCCATGGCGTAGGCGCGCAGGGCGTGGCGCACCTCGCCCATGACCGTGGCCGCCGACAGCGAGTGGCCCGCGACGTCGCCGATGGCCAGCAGCAGCCCGCCGGAGGTCTCCACGGCCTCGTAGAAGTCGCCGCCGATCTCGGTCTGCTCCGCCGCCGGGCGGTAGCGCACCGCCAGCTCCAGTCCGGGCACCCGCGGCAGCCGGCTCGGCAGGAAGGTGCGCTGCAGGGTCAGAGCGAGGGAGTGCTCCTCGCTGTAGGCGCGCAGCGCCTCCAGCGACAGGGCGCAGGCGTGCGCCAGCTGGATCAGCAGGTTCCGGTCGTCGGAGGACCGGGCGGTGTCCGCCTGCACGGCCAGGCACAGCGGGGGCCGGTCCCGCTTGGTGCGGGCCGCGGCCACCAGCAGCTCCCCGTCCATCGGCGCACCGGGCAGCAGCGGCCGCCACACCTCCTCGGGCACCGTCGCCGTCCTCGCGCCGGTGGCGCTGCCGAGGACGAGGTCGCCCAGCCGCGCGTGCGCGTCGGCGGCGGCCGGCGCGGGGAGCGTCAGGGCGCCGGGGGTGGGGGCGACCGTGCACAGCGCCTCCTCCTGCGGGGTGAGCAGGACGGCGGCGGCGGGCTGCCCGAGCAGGACGGCGGCGCCGGCGGCGGCCGCGGCGGCCAGCGGCCGCGCGGCGGGGGCGCTGTAGACGTCGAGGGTGATCCGGTTCAGGGCGGTGACGCGGGCGGCGAGGTCCTCGGCCCGGCGGCGGGCGCGGGCGTACCGGAGCACGGCCGCGACCGTGGCCAGCAGCTCCTGCGGGTCGATGGGCTCGGCGAGGTAGGCGTCGGCGCCCCGGTCGAGGCCCTGGGTGCGGTCGGTGACGGCGATCGCGGTGGCGGACACGTGGATCACCGGCACGCCCGCGGTGCGCGGGTCCGCCTTGAGGCGCTCGCACACCTGGAAGCCGCTGAGGTCCGGCAGCCGCACGTCGACGACGGCGACCTCCGGTGCGTCGGGGCCGTCCTGCCAGGCGGCCCGCAGCCCCTCCTCCCCGTCGCCGGCCTCGACCACGCGGTGGCCGGCGCGCCTGAGCCAGGTGGTGAGGATGTACCGGTTGACGGCGTTGTCGTCGACGACCAGCACGGTCGCGGGGGCGCCGTCCGGCGCGGGCGCGTCGTTGCGGGCGCGCGCGCCCTCCCGCGTCCCGAAGGGGTCCGGCGCGGGCGCCACCGCGGTGCTCCGGGCGCCCTGCGGGCCCGGTGCATCCGGCGTGCCCGGTGTGTCCGGTGTGTGCGGCGCGCACGGGGCGTCCCCGTTCACTGCGCCTCCTTCCCGCCCCGGCCGCCGGCGCCCCCGCCCGCCTGCTCCGTGCCTGTCCGCCCCGTTCCCGTCGGACCGGTTCCTGCCCCGGACGGGCCGCCCAGAAGCACCTCGGCCAGCCGCTCGTAGGTCAGGCCGCCCTTCCGCAGCACGGCCCGGGCGTGCGCCAGCCGGTCCCGGTCGACCGCGTCGTCGGGGGCCGCGGTGACGACGACCAGGGGGACGCCGCCCACCTCCGGTCCGGCGCCCGCCAGCTCCCGGGCGGCCGCGTAGCCGTCGGTCCCGGGCATCTGGAGGTCCAGGAGCACCGCGTCCGCGCCCTCGCGCCGCACCGCCTCGGCGATGCCGGTCGCCCGGTCGAGCTCCACGACCCGGTCGGCCAGCCGTTCCAGGACCGGCCGGACGACGGCCCGGAACGCCGGGTCGTCGTCGACGCAGAGGAGCACGCCGAGCGGCCGCGGCCCGTCCGCGGGGCCCGCACCGGCAGGCTCCGCCGCGGGCACCGGGCCGTCCGCCGGCGCCGGCCCGGCGGGGGCCTCCGGCTCCGGGCGGACCGGCAGCCGGACCACCACGGTGGTGCCCCGGCCCGGTTCGCTCGTCAGCGCCAGCGTCCCGCCCAGCAGCTCGGTCAGCCGCCGCGCGTACGGCAGCCCCAGCCCGGTGCCGGACCGGCCCCGCTGGTGCGGCCCCTGCACCTGGTAGAACTCCTCGAAGACCCGCTCCTGCTGGTCGTGCGGGATGCCCACCCCCGTGTCGCGGACGGTGAACAGCATCCACTCCCGGCCGCCCGCGGACTCGGTGCCCACGTCGAGCGAGACCTCGCCCGCCTCGGTGAACTTCAGCGCGTTGGACAGCAGGTTCCGCAGGATCCGGGTGAGCATCACCTCGTCCGTGACCGGCTCGGGCACCCCGGCGGGACCGGCCACCGACAGCCGCACGCGCCCGCCCGGGGAGGAGGGGCGCATGGTCCCCTGCAGCTGCCCGAGCAGGACCCCGAGGTCCACCGGCGCCTGCTGCGGCCGCAGCTGGCCCGACTCCGCCTTGGCCACGTCCAGCAGCTCGTCCACCAGCGCCAGCAGCGTGCTGCCCGACCCGGCGATCAGCGACACCTGCTGCCGCTGGTCGGCGTCCAGCGGCCGCGAACCCGGCGCCAGCAGCAGCCGGGCGAGGCCGATCACCGAGTTGATCGGCGACCGCAGCTCGTGGCTGACGGTGGCCCAGAACCGGGTCTTGGCCTCGCTCACCTCCTGCAGGCGGCGGGTCTTGTCCTCCAGCTCCGCGTAGAGCGCCACCACGCCGCTGTTGGTCTCCTCCAGCTCCTGCGACAGCTCGTTGTACAGCGCCAGGACGCCCTGGTTGGTCTCCTCCAGCTCCTGGTTGAGCAGGTGGAGCTCCTCGCGCTGCGCCCGGACGTCCTCCAGGGCGGCGATCAGGTCGTGGGTCTGGGCGCGCATCCCGGCGGAGAGGGTGTCCCCGGCGGTCGGGCCGAGCATCGCCCGCACCCGGTCCGCCCAGGCGCCGTGCGGGTCGGCGCCCGCGGGCAGGTCCTGCTCGACGGCGATGCTGCCGCCCTGCCCGGCCGGCACGTGGCGGATGCGGGGGACCAGGCGCGCGGCCGACGCCAGCGACTCCGGCGACGGGGGCGGCCCGTCCTGCCAGCGCAGCGTCACCACCAGGGTCGCCGCGGCGCCGCCGCGCACGGAGAACGCCGTGGTCACGGCGGTGCACTCCAGGCGGTCGCGGCCCAGCTCGCTGAGGGCGGTGGCCAGCCGCACTTGGTCCTGCCGCTCCAGCCCCAGGGCCTCGGCGGCCACCAGGCCGCCGCGCCGCAGGAGGAAGACGTCCTGCTCGGTGGCGAGCGCCGCCACCGGCCGCCATCGCATGTCGGGCGCCACGTCGCTCACCACAGCCCCTTCGCGACCACGATCCCGGCGTCGTCCCGGCGCAGGCCCGCCTGCTGGAGCAGGTGGCCGGCCAGGACGACGGGGGAGTGGCGCAGCAGGCCGCCCGGCAGTCCCGGACCCCACCGCTCGGTCAGGCCGTCGGAGTGCATCACCAGGGCGCTGCCGGGCGGCAGCGCCGCCTCGAAGGTCCGCAGGCCCCGCATCTGGTGGCCGGCGATGCCCGGCACGGACAGCAGGCCGCTGCGGGCGTCCGGCCGCACGAGGAAGCCGCTGATGTTGCCGACCCCGCAGTACAGCAGGCGTCCCGCCGCGGGCTCGATCCGGGCGACCGCGACGGCGCCGCCCCGGGTGCCGCGCAGCGCGGTGTGGACGTCCCGGAGGACCGCCTCGGGAAGGGCCGCCCGGGACTCCCGGAAGGCGTGGACGGCGGCCTCGCCGGCGCGGGCGGCGAGCGGGCCGTGCCCCAGCCCGTCGCAGAGCAGGATCAGCACCGCCGGGCGCCCGTCCCCGGCGCCGCCCGCTCCGGTGCCCGCGGCGGCGTCCGCCCCGACGGCCGGGTCGAGCTTCGCGGCCCAGGTGTCGCCGCAGACCTGCTCGCCGCTGATGGGGCGGGTGAGCCCCGCCACCGGCGGCTCGTCGGCGGGGGCGTCGAGGACGGCCTGTCCGGTCGAGGTGTCCCGCGCCCAGAACCGCGCGGCCAGCACCGTGCCGCGCCCCGGTGTCGACTGGAGGTCGAAGGCGTCCGCCATGCGGCCCACCACGCCCAGGCCGATGCCCAGGGTGCCGGCGCTCGACACGCCGTCGCGCAGGGCCGCGGCCACGTCGGCGATGCCGGGCCCGCTGTCCATGGCCACCAGCTCCACCGCCGCCCGCCCGCCCGAGCGCAGCACGCGCAGCAGCACCGAGCCGTCGACGGCGTGCCGGCCGATGTTGGTGGCGATCTCCGTGGCGGCGAGGGCCACCTCGGAGGCGCGCTGACCGTCGAGGCCGATCCGGCGGGCCAGTGCGGCGGCCGCGCCCCGCACGGCGCCGGGCAGGGCATCGTCGTCGCGGAACCAGGCCACGTCCTCGCTGCCGAGCAGTTCCGGGCCGGTCACCGGGCCCACTTGACCACCGAGACGGTGGTGCCGCGGCCTACCTCGGTCTCCAGGTGGAACTCGTCCACCAGCCGCCGGGCCCCGCTGAGCCCCAGCCCCAGGCCGCCGCCGGACGTCCAGCCGTCGGTCAGGGCGAGGTCGATGTCGGGGATGCCCGGACCCGAGTCCTCGAACGAGGCGGCGACCCCGGTCCGGCCGCCCCGGGTGACCAGGCCGGCGCTGACCGAGCCGCCGCCGCCGTACACGAGGGTGTTGCGGGCCAGTTCGCTCGCGGCGGTCACCAGCTTGGTCTGGTCCACCAGCGAGAGGCGGCACTGCAGCGCCAGCGCGCGCACGAGGTGGCGCACCCGCACCACGTCGTCGTTGCGCTCGATGGGCTGCCGCGTCGTCCCGCCCTCCGGGACAAGGGTGCCGGTCACGCCGGGTCCGCGTCCGGGAGGCCCGACCTGCGTCGCAGGATGGCCAGGCCCTTCTCCAGGTCGAGGGCGGTGCGGACGCCGCCCAGGGACAGGCCCAGCTCCACGAGCGTGATCGCCACGGCGGGGCGCATGCCCACGACGACGGTCTCGGCGTCCAGCATGCGCGAGATCGATGCGGTGGTGGCGAGCATCCGGCCGACGAAGGAGTCGACGATCTCCACGGCCGTGATGTCGATCACGACGCCGCGGGCGCCCGTCGCCACGATCCGCTCGGCCAGGTCCTCCTGGAGGTCCATGACCGTCTGGTCCTCCAGGTCCATCTGGATGGACACCAGCAGGACGTCCCCGATCCGCAGGACCGGCACACGCTCGCTCACCGGCGCTCACCGGCCTTGGCGACGACGGAGGCGCCGGTGCGGCCCAGGGCGTGCCGCAGCGCGTCGGCCAGGCTGGCCTTGGTCACGATGTCGCCGAACTCGATGCCGAGGGCGACGATCGTCTGCGCGATCTGCGGGCGGATGCCGGAGACGGTGCACTCCGCGCCCATGAGCCGGGCGGCGACGATCGTCTTCAGCAGGTGCTGGGCGACCTGGGTGTCCACCGCGGGCACGCCGGTGATGTCGATGATGGCCTGCTCGGAGCCGGTGTCCACCAGCGCCTGGAGCAGCTTCTCCATCACCACCTGGGTGCGGGCCGAGTCCAGGGTGCCGACCAGCGGGACCGCGATGACGCCGTCCCAGATCTTCACCACCGGCGTCGACAGCTCCAGCAGCTGCTCGGCCTGGGCGGAGATGATCTCCTCGCGGGTCTGCGAGTAGGCCTCCATGGTGAAGAGGCCGAACTCGTCCAGCAGCCGGCTCAGCCGCAGGTAGGCGCCGATGTCGGCACTGGACCCGCTGGTGAGCCCCGGCTCCAGCACCTCCTTGAGCGCGAAGACGCTGACCGCGGTCTCGCCCGGCGTGAAGCCCTGGCGGGCGCGGTTGCGGGAGATCTCGGTGAGCAGCGCCCGGACCTCGGAGAAGTTCTCGTCGTGGACCCCGCCGGCGCCCCGGCGCAGCGCCTCGACCAGCGCGTCGTACAGCTCGCGCAGCTCGCGGTCGAGCTCGACGGTGCTCATCCGGTTCCGCAGGGAGGTCGACACCCGCTCGACCCAGGCCTCGGCGAGCCGTCCGCCGTCCGCGGAGAGCAGGTTCGCCAGCCGCTCGGAGAAGTCGGGTCCGACCACGTGGCGCACTCCTTAAGTCATTGACCCATGGCAACGATGGGATCCTGCGAAAGCGTACGGCATCGTTCCCGGCCTGCGGGGCGCGGCCGTGCGCGGGCCCCCGGCTCCGGGCCCGACTGTATCCCTCGTCTGCGGGCGGGTAGGGTCCCGGGCGGGGCGGTCGCGGTCGCAGAGGGGCGCGCGCACCCCTGACCGCCGTGAACGAGGGGGGCGACGTGGACTCCGTACAGCCGCACACCTCCGGAGGGCCACCGCTCCGGGCGCGCTTCGACGGCTCCCCGGGCACCGTGGGGGAGGCTCGCCGCCTGGCCGCGGAGCACCTCGCCGCCGCGGGCGCCGGACCCCACGACGCCGAGCGCGTCCTGCTGGTCGTCTCCGAGCTCGTCACCAACGCCGTCCGCCACGCGCCCGGCCCCTGCGTGCTGACGGTGGACGCCGGTCCCGGCGCCGTCCGCGTCGCCGTCCAGGACACCAGCCCCGTCCGCCCCGACCCCCGGCCCGCCGACCTGAGCACGGGCACCGGCGGCTTCGGGATGCACCTGGTGGCGCAGCTCTCCCGCCGCCTCACCGTGGAGGACGCCGCCCACGGCACGGGCAAGAGCGTCGTCGCCGTGGTGGACACCGGCCCCGCCTGAGGCGCGGCCCGCGCCGCCGCGGGCCGCCGCGGACCCCGCACCGCCGCGCACCCCGCGGTGCCGGCCCTCAGGCGATGTCCACCGTGGTCAGCTCGGTGAGCCCGGAGACGGTCAGCACCGGCCCCAGCAGCGCCGGGGCGACCAGGTGGATGCGCTCGGCGTGGGTGAACAGCGTGATCAGCCCGGCGCTGTCGAGGTACTCGACGGCGGTCAGGTCCACGACCAGGCGGCCCGAGGCGGGCACGGCCCCGGCGACCGCGGCCGTGAACTCCCCGGCGTTGCTCATGTCGATCTCGCCCGCGGCCGTGAGGACCGGGGTCCCGTCCGGCCGTCTGCCGGTGTCGAGGCGGAGCCGAGTGGTCATCTGCCGATCCTCGTCTGCATGTCGACGGTGGTCCCGCCGTCACCGGTGTCGATGGTCACCTGCTGCATCAGTGCACGCATGAGGGTCAGTCCCCGGCCCCGGTGGGCGTTGGAGCCGGGATCGGGCGTCTTCCAGCGCCCGGAGTCGGCGACGGTCAGCCGCAGCCCGTCCGCGGTCGCGGTCGCGGTGAGCCGCACCTGCTGCCCCGGGTGGTCGCGGTGCCCGTGCTCGATGGCGTTCGCGCAGGCCTCGCCGGCCGCGACGAGCACGCCCTGCGCCTGCCGGGGCGGCAGGTCGCAGCGGGCCAGCCACTCCCGCAGCGCGCCGCGGACCTGGGCCAGCCGGCCGGACTCCGCGGGGAACGAGACCTCCAGCGGCCCCGGGTGGCGGTACAGGAGGAAGGCCACGTCGTCGTCGTACCCCCCCTCCGGGGCGAGCCGCTCCATGAGCCGCACCGCCAGCTCCTCCAGCGGGGCGCCGCGGCCGCCGCCGACCGCGGCCGCCGCCTGGTCCACCCCGGCCGTCAGCGGCCGGCGCCGCCGCTCCACCAGCCCGTCGGTGTACAGCAGCAGCGTGGACCGGGCCGGCACGGTGCGCTCGGCCTCGGGCCTCGGGTGCCCCGGGCGCACGGCCAGCGGGGTCGAGCGGCCCCCCTCCAGCAGCTCGGTGCGCCCGTCCGGGTGGGCGAGGATGCCCGGGGGGTGCCCGGCGCTGGAGTACACCAGGCGCCCGCTGCCGGGGTCGAGGATGCCGCAGAAGACGGTGGTGCACAGCGCGCCGGGCACGAGCGCGGCGAACCGGTCCAGTGAGGTCAGGGTCTCCGCCGGACCGGAGGCCTGCAGCAGCAGCGCGCGGCAGGCGCTGCGCAGCTGCCCCATCACCGTGGCGGCGGACAGGCCGCGCCCCACGCAGTCGCCGACGACGATCCCGATGCGGCCGTCCGGCAGCTCCACGGTGTCGTACCAGTCGCCGCCGACCTCCAGCGGGCGGGTGGCCGGCTCGTAGCGGACCGCGAACCCGGAGGGGAGCCGGTCCGGGCCGAGGATGGCCCGCTGCAGGGTGAGGGCGACCTCGCGCTGCTGGTCGGTCTGGTGGGCGCGGCGCAGCGCCTGGCCGAGGTGCCCGGCCAGCAGTCCCAGCAGCGTCGGGTCCTCGTCGCCGAAGGGGCGGGCGGGATCGGGTTCGAGCCACAGGGACAGCAGGCCCTCGGGGTGGTCCAGGGTGACCCCGAGGCCCGCGGGGTCCTCCGAGGCGGCGGGGTGCAGCGGCGGGTGGCCGCGCAGGGCCTCGACCGCCCGGCGCCTCTGCTCCGGCAGGTCCTGCCACCGCAGGCCGCCGTCCGGGCCGGTCACGGCCGGCTCGCCGCCGCCGCCGCGCCAGGTGACGGCGAGCACGGACCGGGTGTGCCACAGCCCGCCCAGCGCGTCCAGCGCCGCCCGGACGGCATCCGGCACGCTGGACGCCTGGGACAGCCGCACGCTCATCGCGGTGAGCGCCGCCTCCCGCTGCGCGGCGAACCGCTCCGCGGTGACGTCGCGGACGGTCCCCACGCGCATCTGCTCGCCGGTCTCGGGGTCCTCCACCGTGCTGAAGGTGGCCGCCACCCAGATCCGGTGCCCGTCGCGGTGCAGCACCGGGACGGTGAAGCTGCCGCGCCGGTCGCCCATCAGCTGCGCGTACGCCTCGCCGGCCCGCTCGTGGGCCTCGGGGTCGACCGACGGCGCGGGCCACCACGGGTACTGCGGGGGGTAGGGCAGGCCCTCCGGCCCGTAGCCCAGGATGTCGGTGAAGGCGGTGTTGATCTCGACGACCGCGCCGTCCGAGTCGCAGACGAAGAACCCCTCCTGCAGCGACGCCACCATGGCCGCCCGCCACCCGGCGTGGTGGTTGCGCACCCGGGCCAGCTCCAGGTTGGTCCGGACCCGGGCGAGGAGGTCCTGGGCGGAGAACGGCTTGACCAGGTAGTCGTCCGCGCCCGCCTCCAGCCCCTCGATCGAGGCCTCTTCGCCGGCCCTGGCGGAGAGCAGCAGGACCGGGATCCCGGCGGTCCGCGGGTCGGCGCGCAGCGCCGCCACCAGCTCCAGGCCGCCCATGCCCGGCATCATCACGTCGCTCACGACGAGGTCGGTCCGGCCGAGGCGGGCCTCCGCCAGGGCGGCCAGGCCGTCGGGGACCGCGGTGACGCGGTAGCGGGGCTCCAGCAGCCGCGCCAGGTACTCGCGCATGTCGGCGTTGTCGTCGGCGACCAGCACCCGCGCGCCCTGCCGCGCCCCGCCGTCCCGTGCCGTGCCGTCCTGCGCCGCGCCGTCCGGCCCGCCGTCGCCCTCCTGCGGGTGCCGCCCCGCCCACGGCGGCCCCTCCGGCGGCTCCTGCGCCGCGGACGGCCGCGGCAGCCACCGCAGCGCCTCCTGCACGAACGGCTCCGCGGTGGCGGAGACGGCGGCCGGGCCCGGCTCGGCCAGCCGGTCCGCCGGGAGGTGGGCGTGGCCGAAGGGCAGCCGGACGGTGAAGACCGTCCCCGCCCCCTCGACGCTGTCGGCGGTGATCGTGCCGCCGTGCAGCCCCACCAGCTCCTGCACCAGCGCGAGGCCGATGCCGCTGCCCTCCTCCGACCGGGAGCGGACGTTCGGGATGCGGTGGAAGCGCTCGAACAGCCGCGGCATCTCCTCCGCCGCGATCCCGGTGCCCGTGTCCGAGACCCGCAGCACCGCCTGCCCGTCCTCCGTGCCGAGCGCGACCCGGATGGCACCGTCGAAGGTGAACTTCAGCGCGTTGCTCAGCAGGTTGAGGACCACTTTCTCCCACATGCCGCGGTCGAGGTGCACCGGCTGCGGCAGCGGGGGGCAGTCCACCTCGAACGCCAGGCCGGCCCGCTCCACCGCCGAGCGGAAGACGCTGGCGAGCTCGGCGGTGAACACCGAGAGGTCCACCGGCTCGTAGCGGGCCTGCATCCGGCCCGCCTCGATGCGGGAGAAGTCGAGCAGGGTGGTGACCAGCCGGCCCATCCGCAGCCCGTTGCGGTGGATGACCTCCACCTGCTCGCGGACGTGCTCGTCGAACCCGGACAGCTCCGCGCGCAGCTCCTCCAGCGGCCCCATGATCAGGGTCAGAGGGGTGCGGAACTCGTGGCTGATGTTGGAGAAGAACGCGGTCTTGGCCCGGTCCAGCTCGGCCAGCTCCTCCGCCCGGTGCTGCTGCACCTGGTAGGCCACCGCGCCGTTGACCAGCGCCGCCGTGTGCTGGGCGACCAGGTCCAGGAAGGTCCGGTACGCCTCGTCCAGGGCCCGCCCGGCGCTCGCCGCGAGGACGATCACCCCGACCGGCTCCGCACCGGTCTCGCCGGGCAGCGGCAGCACCACGGCTTCGGCCGGGGGCCGGCCCCAGCTGCCGCCGGGCAGCTCGCCGAAGCGCGCGGCCAGGTCGCCCACGGTCGCGGCCCGCCCGGTCCGCAGCACCTCCTCCAGCGGCCACCCGCCGGGGCCGCCGGGCAGCGGGACCGGGTCCGCGCCGGCCGGGCTGCTCGCGGCCAGGACCAGGCCGCCGGTGTCCGGGCTGCGCAGGTGGACCGCCGCGTACGGCACGTCGGCCGAGGCCCGCTCCAGCGCCGCGGCGACCAGCCCGCAGGCCTCCCCGACCGTGCGGGCGGTGCCCGCCTGGGCGCCCAGGTCCTGCAGGGCCGCCAGCCGCCGCTCGCCCACGACGCGCTCGGTGGTCTCGTTGACGGCGGTGAACGCACCGCGGACGGTGCCGCAGTCGTCGTGGATCGGGCTGTAGGAGTAGGTCCAGTAGGTCTCCTCCCAGTAGCCGTGCCGGTCCATCGGCAGCAGGAGGTCCTCCGACCAGGTGGCCTCGCCGGTCTCCAGCACCGACTCCAGCATCGGGCCCACGATGTGCCAGATGTCCCCCCACACCTCCGCCCCCGGCCTGGCCAGCGCGGGGTGCTTCGTCCCCAGCAGCGGCAGGTAGGCGTCGTTGTAGGCGAAGCGCAGGTCCGGGGCCCACCACACGATCATCGGGAACCGGGAGGTCAGGCAGATCCGGAGGGCGGTGCGCATGCTCTCCGGCCACGACGCGGGATCACCCACCGGCGACGCCGCCCACGGGTAGTCGCGCACCCGCCGCGCCATCTCGCCCTTGCCCGGGAACAGCCTGCCGGGTGACTCGGTGTGCTCCGCGCTCATGCCTCGTCCACTCCGTCTCCTGCCTCCGTGCCGGGCCCGTGCCCGGGACCGCCTGCCCCTCGCGCCGCCGGCCAACCGGTTCCCGGCGGCCTGCGCCGCAGGTGCGGGGCCGGTTCCGTAGGATAGGCCAGCCGGGCCCCGTGTCCGGCGCCTCCCCCGTCCCGGGGGGCGGACCGGGCGAGGAGGACACACCCGCATGCCGACCGCGGACAGCGCAGCGCGCGGCGGGACCGCCCGCCGCCCCGCCGGACCGCCCCGCCGCCGGGCCGGGTGACCGGCCCCCTCCGGGGCATACGCTTCCGCGCGTCACCTCCGCCCCGGCCGTCCCCCCGCCCGCGCCCCGTCTAGGAGATCCCCAGGTGCCCGACTCCGACCAGCCCGACCCCCGTCCGCACGGCCCCGGCGCCCCCGGCCCGGGCCTCGGCGGCCCGGGCTCCCACGGCTTCGGCCCGGCCGACTCCGGCCTCGCCGTGACCGTGGGGGCCGCCCCCGGCGGGCCGAGCCTGGTGACCGTCGCGGGCGATCTCGACCACCACACCGCCCCCCGCCTGCAGGCCGCCCTGGCGGAGGTCGTCCTCGCCCCCGGCGCGGGCCTGGTCCTCGACCTCTCCGGCCTCACCTACTGCGACTCCATCGGCATCACCGTGCTGGTGGGGGCGCACCAGCGCGCCCGGGCCGCCGGGGCCGCCCTCGCCCTGGCCGGCCTCGACCCCGACATCAGCCGGGTCTTCCACGTCGTCGGCCTCGACCAGATCCTCTCCTTCCACGGGAGCGTCGAGGAGGCCGTCCGGGCCGTCGGCCCCGACGCTCACTGACCCCTCCGCCCGGAGGACGCCGGTCCGCAGGCGGCGCCGACGCGCCGGGCGGCACCCGTGCCGGGCGGCGCTCACCACTCCCGGGCGGCCTCCCGCAGCCGGTCGCCCACGGCGGCCAGCAGGGGCGGGTGCCCGCCCCCGGCCCGGCGGGCCAGGTGCAGGGTGTTGATCGGCGGCTCCGGCGGGTCGAGCAGGGCCACCACCTCGCCGCGGGCCAGGCCCTCCGCGCACAGGTAGCGGGGCAGCACGCTCACCCCGGCGCCCGCCGCGACGGCCGCCAGCACCCCCCGCAGGTCCGGGACGACCACGGCGGCGGCCCCGGCGGGCCGGGAGCCGAAGACACCCCGCCAGTACCGGCGCACGATCGGCAGGTCCTCGGCGTACGCCACCAGCGGGACCCCGCGCAGCGCCGCCGCGCCCTCCGAGGCCACCCGGTCCGCGCCGATCCGGGCCGCCGTGCCGGGCGACGCCACCAGCACGAACTCCTCGTCGGCCAGCGGCTCCGCCGCAACCCCCCGCACCCGCGGCCGCACGCTGGAGACCACCAGGTCGTGGCGGCCCGCCACCAGCCCCGCCAGCAGGTCGTCGGCCAGCCCGACGGAGACCCGCAGCCGCAGGCCCCGGTCCACCAGCGGCGCCAGCGCCGGCAGCACCAGGGCGGTCAGGAACTCCGCCGGTCCCCCCAGGTGCACCGTGCCGGCCGCCGGGTCCGCCCCGCCCCGGGAGGCGGCGACCTCCGCCAGCGCGTCCAGGGGCTGCGCCACCCGCGCCGCCAGCTCCTCCGCCGCCCCGGTCGGGGCGGCCCCGCGCGGCAGCCGCTCGAACAGCGGGTGCCCCAGGTCGCGCTCCAGTGCGCGCACCTGCGCCGTCACGGTGGGCTGGGACAGGCCCAGCCGGGCCGCGGCCGAGGTGAACGACCCCGCCCGGTAGACCTCCAGGAACGTCCGCAGCAGCATCAGGTCCACGCGCCGCCGCCCTCCTCCCGCGGCCCGGCCGCCCCCGGACGGCCCGCCATCGGATCCCCTATGCCTCCGGGCGGCCCATCCTATTGGCCGCCGATGTGCGGGGATGCCTACGGTGGGGGACGTGACCCCGGTGGGCGGTGCCCGATCCGCCCGTTCCCGTGAAAGGCGAACCATGTCCCAGAACAGCGCGGCCCCCCAGGGCGGAACCGGCGAGAACACCATGCGGGCGATGGCCTACGAGACCTACGGCGGCAGCGAGGTCCTCGCGCCCGCCCGCCTCCCGCGCCCCAAGGTCGGCCCCGGCGAGGTCCTCGTCCGGGTGCGCTGCGCCGCCGTGAACCCCGTGGACTGGAAGCTCATGGCGGGCGGCCTCGACGGGCTCATGGACACCGTCTTCCCGGTCGTCCCCGGCTGGGACGTCGCCGGTGTCGTCGAGCAGGTCGGCATCGACACCCCCGAGTTCTCCGTCGGCGACGAGGTGGTCGCCTACGCCCGCAAGGACTACGTCCACGGCGGCACCTTCGCCGAGCTGGTGACCGTGCCCGTGCGCGCCCTCGCGGCCAAGCCCGCCTCGCTGAGCTGGGAGCAGGCCGCGGGCCTGCCGCTCGCCGGCCTCACCGCCTACCAGCTCCTCACCCGCCTCGGCACCGGCTCCGGCGACACCGTGCTCGTCCACGGCGCCGCGGGCGGCGTCGGCTCCCTGGGCGTGCAGATCGCCCGCGCCCTGGGCGCCCGCGTCATCGGCACCGCGTCCCCCGGCAACCACGACCGGCTGCGCGCCCTCGGCGCCGAGCCGGTGGCGTACGGCGAGGGCCTGCCCGACCGGGTCCGCGCCCTGGCGCCGGAGGGCGTCGACGTGGTCGCGGACTTCGTCGGCGGCGTCCTCGACGCGACCCTGGCGGTGCTCCGCGAGGGCGGCCGGCACGCCTCCATCGCGGACGACTCCGTGATCGGCGCCGGCGGCCAGTGGATGTGGGTGCGGCCGAGCGGCGAGGACCTGGCGGCCCTGGGCGCGCTCGCCGACGAGGGGAGGCTCACCGTCCCGGTCGAGCGGACCTTCCCCCTGGAGGAGCTGGCCGACGCCTTCGAGCTGAGCCGCGGCGGCCACGTCCACGGCAAGATCGTCGTCAAGGTCTGACGCCGCGGCGGGCCCGGTGCGGCGGTGCGGCCGTCACGCCGGGCCCGCCCCCCGCGGGTGCCCTCCGCCCGGCCCCCGCCGCTAGGGTGACGGCGTGTTCACGACCCGACCCACCCTGCAGGGCACCTTCGGCATGGTGTCGTCCACCCACTGGCTCGCCTCGCAGTGCGCCATGGCGGTCCTGGAGGAGGGCGGCAACGCCTTCGACGCCGCCGTCGCCGCGGGCTTCGTCCTCCACGTCGTCGAGCCCCACCTCAACGGCCCGGCGGGCGAGGTGCCGATCCTCCTCGCCCCGGCCGGCGGCCCGCCGAGGGTCCTGTGCGGGCAGGGGCCCGCCCCGGCCGGGGCCACCGTGGAGCACTGCACGGGCCTCGGACTCGACCTGGTGCCCGGCACCGGCCCGCTGGCCGCCGCCGTCCCCGGCGCGTTCGACGCGTGGATGCTGCTGCTCCGCGACCACGGCACCCGCACGCTCCGCCAGGTGCTGCGGTACGCCGTCCACTACGCCGAGGCGGGCCACCCCGCCGTCGAGCGGATCGGCGCCACCGTGGAGAGCGTCCGCACGCTCTTCGAGGAGGAGTGGACCGACTCCGCCGCCCTCTGGCTGCCCGGCGGCCGGTCCCCCCGGCCCGGCGCCCTCCTGCGCAACCCCGCCCTCGCGGCGACCTGGCAGCGCCTCACCGCCGAGGCGGAGGCCGCCGCCACCGGCAGGGAGGAGCAGATCGAGGCCGCCCGCCGCGTCTGGCGGGAGGGCTTCGTCGCCGAGGCCCTCGTCCGCGCCGCCGCCCGGCCCGCCCTGGACACCTCGGGGGAGCGCCACGCCGGCACCCTCACCGGCGACGACCTGGTGTCCTACCGCGCCTCCTACGAGGAGCCGGCCACGTACGACTGGAACGGCTGGACGGTGTGCAAGGCGGGCCCCTGGAGCCAGGGCCCCGCCATGCTCCAGCAGCTCGCCCTGCTGCCCGACGGCTTCGGTCGCGACGGCACCCGGCCGGGCACCGACGCGTACGTCCACACCCTCGCCGAGGGCACCAAGCTCGCCATGGCCGACCGCGAGGCCTGGTACGGCGACGCCGCCGAGGTCCCGCTCGAGGCCCTGCTCTCCCCGGCCTACGCCGAGGCGCGGCGGGCCCTGGTGGGGGAGCGCGCCGACCTCGGCCTGCGGCCCGGATCGCCCGACGGCCGGACGCCCCGGCTGCCCGCCCACGTCCTGCGCGCCGCCGCCGACCCCGCCGACGGCCCCGGCGCCCTGCCGTCGGGAGCGGGCGAGCCCACCGTCGCCCGCGACGGCGCCACCCGCGGCGACACCTGCCACGTCGACGTCGTGGACCGCTGGGGCAACATGGTCGCCGCCACGCCCAGCGGCGGCTGGCTGCAGTCCAGTCCCGTGGTCCCCGAACTCGGCTTCCCGCTGGGCACCCGGCTGCAGATGGCGTGGCTGGAGCCCGGCCTGCCCAACACCCTGACCCCCGGCCGCCGCCCCCGCACCACGCTCAGCCCCTCGCTGGCGCTGCGCGACGGGGAGCCCGTCATGGCCTTCGGCACGCCCGGCGGCGACCAGCAGGACCAGTGGGGCCTGCACTTCTTCCTCGGCGCCGCGCTCCTGCCGCCGGTCCGGGGCGGCCTGGACCTCCAGGGCGCCGTCGACGCGCCGGGCTGGCACACCGACGCCTTCCCCAGCTCCTTCTACCCGCGCACCACGCTGCCCGGAAGCCTGGTCGTGGAGGACCGCCTCGGTGAGGAGGCGGTCGCCGGACTGCGCCGCCGCGGCCACCGGGTCACCCTCGCCGGCCCCTGGTCCGAGGGGCGCGTGTGCGCCGTCGCCCGGGACCCGCGGACGGGCGTCCTGTCGGCGGCGGCCAACCCGCGGGGCATGCAGGGCTACGCGGTCGGCCGCTGAGCCCCCGGGCCGCCGGGCCGCCGGGCCGCTGAGCTGCCGGGCCCCCGGGGCTCGGACGGCCGCTGGCGGGCGGCGGGGCGACGGGCGGCCGCGCGAGCGGGCGGCCGGCGGCCGTGGGGCGGGCGGTGCGGAACGGAGGAGTCCGGAACAGGTCTCCGGGAACGGCATCCGCCCGGGCGGCCCGGCCCGAAGAAGGACCGGAGGGGCCGGTCCTCCACCCCCACGGCGGCCGGCCCCTCGTGCGTGCGGTCCGCGCCCCGCGTGCGCCCCGTCCGGCCCCGCCCCCGCCCCGCCCCGTCCGGCCCCCGTCCATCCCCGCCCCGTCCCGCCCGTGCCCCGGTCGGACGAGCCGGATGGCGGGCGCCGCCGCCGCGGGATGGGATGGAACGGTCGGCCCGTGCGCGCTGGGGCCGGCTGCCGCGACCCCCGTACCCGGCAGGCAGCGCGCAGCAGCGCCCCCGGCCGCCCGGCCCGCGGGGGCCCTCTCCGGAAGCGAGACCCAGCATGATCGTCAAGAAGCTCCACGACTCGGGCATCCGCGCCGAGCACGCCTACGCCGCCGGCTTCGCCTCCATCGGCCTGTCCCTCATCTCCTGGGCCGTCTCCATGAGCGTGGAGAAGAAGGGCGAGGAGCGGGCCGACCGCTGGGGCATCTTCATCGGCGAGTGGGCGCCCACCTTCTTCGGCCTCGGCCTCGCCCTCTCCACCTACGAGAAGAAGTAGCCCGCCCGGCGACGGCGCCCCCTCGGGCGTCCCGCGGCCCGCGCCGCCCCGCCCGGGGCGGCGCGGGCCGGCGCCATGACGGCGTCACACCGCCGGGGCACCGCCGGCGGACTCCCCGGCGGCCCGCAGCGGCTCGTAGCAGTCGTAGTTGCGCTGGGCCGCGATCCTCCCGTCGCGGATCTCCAGGAACGTGGCGATGTGGGCCCGCAGGACGTGCCCTGCGGGCAGCGGCCCCATCGCCTCGGCGAGGACGCCCTCCCAGCGGACCTCCAGGGCGACCCGGTCGTCCGACGCGACGGCGTCCAGCACCTCGAAGCGCTGCCCCGACAGCCGCCGCAGGCCGCGCTCGGCCGCCTCGCACAGTCCGGCGACGTCGCGGACCGCCCCGTCGGGGAACAGCAGGTTGGGGAGTTCGCGGTGGACCGCGTCGGGGGTGAAGAAGCGGGCGAGCTCCTCGCCCGAGGCGCCGGCGGCGACGGCGTCGTGGTAGCGGACGGCCAGGTCGATGTGGGGGTGCTGATGCGTGTCCATATGGACAACAGTAGTTGTGCAACCTTGGTTGTCAAATGTAGTGTCGTGCCATGGCAGCCCCCTCCGCCCCCGACGCCCCCCGGCCCGCCGACCTCGACACCGGCACCCTCTCCCTCCTCGCCGGGTTCGCCGCCGCCGACCTCGTGCAGGCGGCCCTCGCCCGCGAGGGCTTCGGCGACCTGCGCTTCTCCCACGGGTACGTCTTCCAGCAGCTCGTCGCCGCCGACCCCACCGTCGGCGACCTCGCCGCCGCACTCGGCATGACCCAGCAGGGGGCCTCCAAGGCGGTGGCCGAACTCGAGGGCCTCGGTTACACCGAGCGCGTCCCGGACCCTCGCGACGCCCGCGTGCGGAGGGTGCGCCTCACCCCGCGCGGCAGGGCGGCCGTCGAGGCGGCCCGACGGGCGCGCGCGGACCTGGAGGACCGCCTCGCGCGGCGCTGGGGCGCCGGGCGCCTGGCGGAGGTGCGGGAGCTGCTGGCCGGGCTCCTGGAGGAGACGGGCGGCGCCGACGCGGTCCGCCGCCGCCAGGTGCTCCCGCCGCGCTGAGAGGACCGCCGAACGGGTGCCGTCGGACCAGGTCGGGGCCGTTTCGGGGGACGGCGTGCGCTTCCCTTCGCACGTCCTGCACACTGTCGTCAGAGCCCGCCGGGCCACCCGGCCCGGTCGCACGCGGACGGCGCGGCACGCCGTCCGCCGGGCCGCCCCGTCGACACCCGCGGAAGGCCCTCCCGAACCGGTGAACACCCTCCTGTCCATCGAACGCGCACTGCGCGCCGCAGCGCCGCACAGACTCCTGGACGTGCTGCGGGACGCGCTCGCCGACCACTACGCCGCCCTCGCCACCGACCTGCTGATGGCCGACTACGGCCTCACCGTGCTGCAGCCCGTGACGCTCCTGCCCCACACCGCCAAGGCCGTGCCCGTGCACTCCAGCGCCGCCGGCCGCGCGTTCGGGTCCCAGCAGCCCCACGCCGAGCAGCACGGGGACGGCACCTGTACCCTCCACGTCCCGGTCAGCGTCCGCGGCGACCGGATCGGGGTGCTGAGCGTCGTCCTCCCGGAGGCGCCCGGCCCGCGGACGGTGGAGGAGGTCGCCGAGATCGCCGAGATCGCCGCGCACCACGTCGCCGTCGCCGAACGGGACACCGACCTGTACCTCCAGGCCCGGCGCAGGAGCCGCCTGACCCTGGCCGCCGAGATGCAGTGGCAGCTCCTGCCCGGCCGGTCCTGCGCCCGTCCCGAGTACACCGTCGGCGCCCAGCTGGAGCCGGCCTACCACGTCCGCGGCGACAACTTCGACTGGTCCGCGGACGCCGACCACCTCACCGTCGCGGTCACCAACGGCATGGGCGACGGCATCGCGGCGTCCCTGCTCACCAGCCTCGCCGTCAACGCGCTCCGCAACGCCCGGCGCGCCGGCATCCCCCTGGCGGACCAGGTGGCCCTGGCGGACCAGGCGGTCTGGGCCCAGTACCGGGGCGAGCGCTACGTCTCGGTGCTGCTCATGCGCTTCGAGCTCGCCACCGGCCGGGTGGAGGTCGTGGACGCCGGGTCGCCCCGGGCGTTCCTGGTCCGGGACGGGGAGGCGGCGCCGCTCTCCTTCGACGCGCAGCTGCCGCTCGGCATGCTGGAGGAGACCCTGTACGCGGTCCAGGAGACGCGGGTCGAGCCCGGCGACCGCCTCGTCGTCGTCAGCGACGGCGTCCACGCCGCGGCCTCGGCCCAGGGGGAGCAGTACGGCGAGCGGGCCCTCGCCCGCGCGGTGCTCGCGACCCGGCTGCTGCCGCCCGCCGACGTCCCGCGCGCCGTCCTGCGCGAGCTGGCGGGGCACCGCGGAACGCTCCCGGTCGAGGACGACGCGGTGGTGCTCTGCCTGGACTGGCGGGGGCGCCAGTCCTGAACGCACGCCGGGAGGCGGCGTCCCGGGGCGGCGCGGCGCACCGGTGTGGGGGGCGACGGCGGGTGACGCACCGGCGGGCGGCGGGCCGGCGGACGGCGGGCCGGCGGGCCGCTCCGTGCGCGCCGTGCCGGTGTGCGCCCCGCCCCGGACGTGCCGGGGGGACCCGGCGGACTGCCGGGTCCCCCTCACGGGCGCGGGCCTGGGCCGCGGGCGGCTCCTACGCCTACCAGTAGTGCTTGCGGCCGCCGACGGCGCGGCCGGTCGCGCCCAGCAGCATCAGGACCACCCCGATGACGAGCAGGATGATCCCGATCGTCCACAGGATGGAGATGCCGGTCAAGAAGCCCACGACGAGCAGGATGACTCCGAGGATGATCATCGCGCCCTCCTTCTTTCCACTTCGACTCTGCTGTCCCCGCGGTGCCGGACGACCGGTGGCGCCTCCACCCGGGGCGGGACCCGGAGGACCTCACCCCGCGGGGGGCCGGCCGCCGGTGCTCGTGCCGGTACCGGTGCCGGTACCTGCCCCCGTGTCGAGGCCGGCCCGTTCGAGCACGGTCCGGGCCTCCTCCGCGCGACCGCCGCGGGCGATCACGTCGTACCGCGAGGCGACCAGCGACCGGGTGGAGGAGAAGTCGCGCCGCCCGCCGGTCGCGGCGTGGCCGACGAAACCGAAGACGGCGCCCCACAGCGCGCCGATCAGGAGGCCGCCGAGGATCAGCCCGAACCAGGCCGGGCCGCTGGTGAACAGGCCGACCAGCAGCCCGATGAACAGGCCGAACCAGGCGCCGCTGGCCGCGCCGGCAGCCGCGGCCCGTCCACGGGTCAGCCGCCCGGTGACGTGCTCCACGAGGCGCAGGCCCGACCCCACGATGTCGAGGTTCTCCACGGGGAAGTGCTCGTCGGAGAGCCGGTCGACGGCGGCCTGCGCCTCCTCGTAGGTGCCGTAGCTCCCCACGGTGTTCCACGCGGCCGCCACGGGGTCCAGTGGGGACCGGTCCTGTGCCGTCATCTCCGATCCCTCCGCCGTCCGGTGTCCGCAGCCTGTCCGTCGTCCGCTGTCGTCCGTGATCCGCCCCCGGCCTTCCCCTGCCCCGAAGGGCAGCGGACATGCCGCTCCGGCCCTCTCAACCGTGCGTGTCGATGCCGGTCACCGCGGGATGCCCCAGCGGGGCGGTGTCCCCGGTGAACCCCGCGTCGCGCAGGGCGGCGCCCGCCACCGCCGCGGCGTCTGCCTCCGCGGAGCGGGTGTCCTCCGCCTCCACCTCCAGCCGGATGCTGAACGTGCCGTTGTCGTTGACGGTGAGGACGTCCAGGTCCTCGGCCTCGCCCAGTTCGGTCTGCTGCGGGTCCGACGGGCGCAGCCGCTCCAGCAGCGTCGTCCGCGCGTCACCGGTCAGCTCCTCCAGGAAGGTGCCGGGGATGGTGATGACGTACGTGGTCATGGCGTGCAGCTCCTCACAACTCCTCGCGACGGCGGCCCCGGACCGTGTGCGGGGCCCTGCGGTCCGTCACGGTGCCTTCCCCGAACGCGGCGGCTCACCGCCCCGGACGGCAGCGTCCCCCGGTCGGCCGGGTGCCCGCCCCTCTCCGCGCGCCCCGTGTCCCCGCATCCCAGCGCCTCCGCATCCCCGCATCCCCGCATCCCCGCATCCCCGGGCCCCGGGGTCCCCGGGCCTCCGTCCGGCGCCGTCACTCCGCGCGCCGGGGGCCGTGCCGGGCGACGCGGAGCCGGACGTCCGCGGGCAGTCGCCGCCACCCGGCGGACCGCCTGGCCCGCTCCAGGGGGCCGTCGGCGAGGGCGCGGAGCGTCTCACGGGGGGAGGCCCCGGTGCCGAGGGCGAGGTCCACCCGGGCCTCGGGCCGTGCGGCCCGCCCGGACATCCGGGCCCCGGCCTGCACCACGCCCGGCAGGCCGGCGGCCTCCGCGGCGATCGCGTCGCCCAGTGCCCCGTCGCGCACCTCGACGCCCTCCTCGGGCTCCCCGGCCGGGGACGTGCCCCAGACCGGCAGCCGGCCCGGCCGCGGCCGCCGCAGCTGGGCGAGGAGCCACCCCAGGGCGAGCAGGGCGACCACGGCCAGGGCGGCGATCACGGCCGGCCACCACCACCAGCCCTGGCTGCTCCACCGCTCCCGGTCGCCCGCGCCGAGCAGGACGTCGTGCGGCCCCGTCAGCGGCCACCCGGACGGCGGTCCGAGACTCCACCGGCGGTACAGGTCCAGTCCGGCCGTCAGCACCAGCAGCCCGCCGCCGAGCAGCAGCAGGCCGGCGAGGGCCAGCAGGATGCGGTTGGTCGTGGTCCGCGGCTTCATGGGGTCGCCTCCCGGCGGTCGGGCCGCCCGGTGCGCGGATCGCCCGGTGCGGGGGGTGCGGAGATGCGGGGGTGCGGGGGTGGGGGACGCGTGGTCCGCGGGCGGGGGCGGCGCGGTTCAGCGGGCGCGCCGGACCCGCACCGACACCCGTTCCGGTCGGACCAGGGCGAGCCGGTCGCGTTCCTCCCGCAGGGCGCCGGCGACCTCCTCCCGCACCTGCCGCGGGTCGCGGAAGCGGACGTCGGCACGTGCCTTGATACGGCGGCGCACCCTGACCCGGGCCCGGCCGACACCGGGGACGCGCAGGGCGGCGTCCCGCAGCAGCACCTCGGCGCCGTGCCGGTCCAGCACGGCCCGCACGGGGGAGTCGCCGGTCGGCGCGTGCAGGGGGAGCAGCCTCCGCAGGCCGGGGGTGAGGGCCAGGACGAGGAGCCAGAGCCCGAAGGCGGCGGCCACCGCCGCCCCGGTGAGCATCCACACGTCCCCCGTCGTCCGGGTGGCCAGCTCGTCCGCCAGGGTCCGGCGCCACGCCGAGGCGGGCCGCCCGGCGCGCACCGCGACGACGTCGTACAGGGCCGCTCCGGCGGCCACCAGCACCACCAGGGCGACCAGCGCCGCGGGAACGCGGCGCGGCGACCACAGGCGGGGCGAGGGGGCCACGCCCGCCGCGCCGCCGTCCCGGCCCCCGGCCCCTCCGGTGCCGGTCGGTCCGGTGCCGGCCGGTTCGCCTCCGACCGGTTCGCCTCCGGCCGGTCCGGTGCCGGCCGGCAGGGGGTCTGCGGGGGCGGTGTCCAGCGCCGCGGGCGGCCGTGCCGTCTCCTGCTCCCGGGGGGGATCCTGCTTCCTCAGGGGGTCCTGTCGGTGCGTCATGGGGTGCCGTCCCTTCGGACGTTGCTCCGGTCGGGACGCCGTCGGCGGCGCGGCGGCCGGAGCCGGGGGACCGCGGGCCCGGGCCGGTACGGCGGGGGCGCGGCCGGGGGAGGGGAGGTCAGCGGACCCGTCCGCCGCCCTTCCGGGGGACCAGGTGCTCGACGACCAGCGCGACCTCCCGCACCTCCATGCCCGTCATCCGCGACACCCGCGCCGCCACGTCGTCCCGGACCTCGCGGGAGGCCCGTGCGATGTCCACGGGGTACGGCAGGTCGAGCGAGAGCTCCAGCCGCGCCGCCCCGCCGCCGGTGGCCGCGGACGCCTGGGGTGCCGCGAGGCCGCCGCCGCCCGGTCCGGTCAGGCGGGCGAGCGACTCCCGGGCGACCCGGGCGGCGATCCGCGCCACCACCCGGTCGGGGACGACGGTCGCGCCGCGCTCCGCCGGGGGCGGCAGCCGGGGCTGCTCCGCCCGCTCCGGCGACCCCGGCTGCCCGGTCCGTCCCTGGTGCGGCGTGCTCACCGCTGCCGCCGCAGGAACGACCCGGTGTCCAGGCTGCCCTGCAGGGCCAGGCCGACGACCAGGCCCACGCCGCCCAGGACGGCCACCAGCAGGAACGCCCAGAAGCCGCCGAAGAACCCGGCGAAGCCCAGGGCCATGCCGGCCGCCAGGCCCACAGTCGCTGTGTTCATCTCGCGCACCTCTCTCGTGCCGCTCCCGTCCCCGCGGGCCGCCGCACCCCCGGAGGGGCGGCGGCGTGCGTGCGGGTCACTTCACCCGGCTCTCGCCGGGTTCGAGCTCGGACTCCTCCTCGTCGGGCAGGTGCACGTCGTCCACGGCGATGTTCACCTCGACGACCTCCAGCCCGGTCATCCGCTCGACGGCGGAGATCACGCTGACGCGCACGTCCCCCGCCACGTCGACGATGGACACGCCGTACTCCACGACGACGTCCAGGTCCACGGCGGCCTGACGCTCGCCGACCTCCACCTTCACGCCGCGGGTGACGCTGCTCCCCGCCCCCGGCACCCGGTCGCGCATCGAGCCGAAGGTGCGGGCCATCCCGGCACCGAGGCTGTGGATGCCGGGGACCTCGCGGGTCGCCATCCCGGCGATCTTCGCCACCACGTTGTCGGCGATGGTGGTCCTCCCCCGGGTCTCGGCGGGGGCTCCGACGCCGGCACGGCCCTGCAGGGTCTTGCCGCCGCCCCCCGTCTGCCCAGCCGTGGAGGCAGGGCGCTGGGCGCTGGTGTCCGTCATGGCAGTCGCCTCGATCGGTCGGTGTGCGGACACCCGTGCGATGTCCGTCGTGGAATTCGACACATGCGGTGGTCCGTCCTCACGCCCGGAGGCGTTTTTCGGTCATATCACCACACAGGGACAGATACCCGCATGGAACGTGACCGAACGGTGCGGCGCTGCCGCGCAGGCGGCGGTTCGGGGGAGGCAGGGCGCCCGATGCGGCGTCGGTCCCGGCCCTGCCGGCCCCCGCGCGCCGTTCCCGAGCCGGTTCCGCCCCGCCCCGGCCGCCGCTGCCGCCGCCCGGGCCGCCGCCGCCGCGGTCCTGCCGGTCCTCGGGCCGCTGCCGGGCCGGGAGGGCAGGGGCGCCCGGCCCGGCACGCTCCCGGCCCATCCCCGCCGACCGCGCCTCCGCCCCCACCCGACGGGCGGGCCCGCGCCGCGGGGCGCGGGCACCAGGACAGGCCACAGGGCCGGGCGCCGGACCGGGCGCCGGGGCGGTTCCCGGCCCTGTTCCCGGTCCTGTCCCCGGCCCGGGTCCCGTCCCTGGGTGACCGGCGGGGCGTCCGCTCGTTGCACGCAGTGCACCGAGGTGCTGCCGTCGGCGGGGGAGGGGCCGCCGGCCAAGGTCCAGCGACGAGGCGGGGTGTGCGGAGCCATGGGGACGAGCGGGCACGGGGGGCTTGGGTACGGAGCCGGGGTGGGCGCTGCGGGGCCCGCCGCGGCCGGGGCGGGCACGGACCGGGCGGGTGGGGGCGGAGAGGGGACGGTCCCGGCCGCCGTCGTCCCGGCGGCGCCGGTGCCGGGCCCGCCGCCGTGCACGCCGGAACCGGCCGTGAGGGAACCGGCCGGGCCTCAACCGGCCGGGCCGCAGCCCGGCGCGGCGGAGCACACCGGGCCCGCACCCGGCACGGCGGTCTCCGCCGAGGCCGCGGAGGCCGCCCTGGTCGGCAACTACGCGCGGCTGGCCCGCCTCGCCTACGCCGTCCTGCCCGCCGGGCAGGACCGCCACCGCCGTGTGGTCGCCGCCCACGCCCTCGTGCAGCGCTCCCTGTCCGGCCGCGGCTTCCGGCGGCCTCCCGCCGCACCCCTGGCGGCCCTCCTGCCCGGCCCCCGCCGTGCCCCGGCCGGTGGGGGCGCCCCGGCCGACCCGCCGCCCGACGGCGGCGGCGGCAGTGGCGGCAACGGTGGCGGCGGGGCCGCCCGGCAGGCGGCCGGCGCCGCCTACGGGCAGGTCCGGCTGCGGGTCCTCGCCGGGGCCCTGGCCGCGGCCGGTCCCGGGGCGGGGAGGCCCCTGCCGCTCCGTGCGTGGACCCTGCCCCGGGTCTGGGGCCTGCGCCTGTTCACCGCCGCGGGCGCCGCCGAGGAGCTCGCCCTCGACCGCGCCCTGGCGGCGGCCGAGCCCGCGGCCCGGGCCGCCTGCGCCCTGCGGGCCCTGGAGGGCATGCCCGACACCGCCGTGCGGTCGCTGCTCGCCCGGGCGGGCTGCGACGACCCGGGCCGGGCCCTGGCCCTCGCCGACCGGCTTGCCGCGGACCACCCGGAGGCCGGACCCCGGATGGCGTCCTCGCCCGAGTTCGACCCCTGCACGGTCCGGGCGCAGCCCTCGGACCTGCTGCGCCGCCGACGGCGCCGCCGCACCGCGCTGGGCGTCTCCGCCGTCCTGCTGGCCGCACTCCCCACCGCCTGGTGGGCGGTCCCGTCCTCCGCCGACCGGCCGGCCCCGCCCGGCTCCGCCGCCGGGGGCGGACCGGGCGCGGCGGACCCGTCCGCAGCCGTACGGCTGGTCCGCGCCGCCCCCGACGCGTGGCGGACCACCGCGCGGCTCGACCTCACCGCCTGGCCCGCCCGCGGCGACCGCACCGCGGACCGGGCGCTGACGGACCGCGCCCTGCGGACCTGGGAGCGGCCGCTGCCGGGCACGCGGGTCTCCGCAATGCCCGGCACCTCGACCCGCCCGCCGGCGGAGGACCCCCGCCTGCTGTTCGCCGGCGACGTCGACGGTGCGGCGGTCGTCCTGCTCCACGACGGCGGGCGGATCGCCCGCTGGACCGAGGGCTCCGGCTCCCCCGAGCTCCTCCTGGCGCGCGTCGACGGCGCCGACCTCACCACGGCCGCCGTGGTGCTGCACCGCGGTCCCCGGGGGGCCCGGCTGCTGCTGGCGCCGTGGGTGGCGGAGGCGGCGACCCGGGACCTGCGGTACCCCGACCGGCCGGCGCGCCCGCTGGCGGCCGGCGGCGGTGTCACCGCGCCGCTGCCGTTCCGGGCGGCCGGCGGCTGCCTCGGGGAGCCCGTGCTCCAGCTGCGCTCGTCGCCGGTGGTGGCCGAGAGGCACGCCTTCCTCCTGGCGGACCTCGGCGGACCGGTCCTCGCCCACCTGACCTGGATGCCGCCGCCCGGCCGGGTGCCGCCCGCCGGCCCCCGCGAGGCCACCGGGCCGCAGGCCCTGCCCGCCTGGGCCCGCGCGGCCTGCCTGGCGCCGGTTCCGGGCGGTCCGGACGGTTCCGCCGGCCGGGTCGGTGCGGCCGCGTCGGTGAGGTCGGTGAACCTGTGGGCCTTCGCCGTCCAGCCCCTGCCGGAGAGGCGCGGCACCGCGACGTGGGTCTGCCTGCGCACCGACCGGTGGACCGGCGACGGCGCGGCCGCGACCGCGGTCCTGCTGCCCGCCTCCGGCCCCGGGCGCCCGGGGGCCGTCCGCACCGGGCAGGAGTCGGGCGGCCGGGCGTGCAGCCGGTTCGCGCCCGACGTCCTGGCCTCGGTGTGGTGGCACCCGCCCGGCGGGCGCGGCTACCTGCTGGTCGCGGGCAGCCGGCACGTGCGGCGCGTCGCCGGGAGCGGCACGCTGCGCTTCGGCGCGGCCGTGCCGCACCAGGTCCTCGCGCTGCCGGGCGGGACCGCGGGGCCGGAGCGGCTGTCGGCCCTGCTCGCCTCGGGTGCCCGCATCGGCCCCCTGCCGCCGGTCCGCCCGGCACCCGCCCCCTGAGCCCGGCGCCCCCTGAGCCCGGCGCCCCCTGAGCCCCGCGCCCCCTGAGCCCCGCGCTCCGCTTCCGGCCCCTCCCGGAGCCCGCCCGCGGGACCCGCCCCCGCACGGCCGCGCCGCCCCCCGGACCGGGGGGCGGCGCGGGCCGGGCCGGGCGGGCGGCGCGGGTCAGAACTTCACGCGCACCTTGAGGGCGCTGCGGTCGTCCATGGCCCGGTAGCCGTCCGGGACGCCGTCGAGTCCGACGGTCCGGTCGAAGACGGGGGAGGGGTCGATCCTCCCGGACAGCACGTCCTCCAGCAGCTCCGGGATGTAGGCGCGGGCGGGGGCGACGCCGCCGCGCAGCCCGACGTTGCGGTTGAACATCTGGCCGATGTCGATGCCCGCGCTGCCGCCGTGCGGCACGCCGACGTAGCCGACGAACCCGCCGTCGCGGGTGATCGACACGGCGGTGCGCATGGAGTCCTCCGTGCCGACCGCCTCCAGCACGGCGTGGGCGCCCTGCCCGCCGGTCAGCTCCCGCACCGCGGCCACCGCCTCCTCGCCGCGCTCGGCGACGACGTCGGTCGCGCCGAAGTCGCGCGCGATGTCGGTACGGGTCTTGTGCCGGCCCATGGCGATGATCCGCTCGGCGCCCAGGCGGCGGGCGGCCAGCACGCCGCACAGGCCGACCGCGCCGTCGCCGACCACGGCGACCGTGGAGCCCGGGCGGACCCCGGCGGCCAGCGCCGCGTGGTGCCCGGTGCTCATCACGTCGGAGAGTGCGAGCATGGCGGTCAGCAGGCGGTCGTCGCCCAGGGCCTCGGCGGGCAGCCCGACCAGGGTGCCGTCGGCGTACGGCACGCGGACCGCCTCGCCCTGGCCGCCGTCCGAGCCGGGCTCGCCCCAGAAGCCGCCGTGCGGGCAGGAGGTCTGCAGGCCCTCGCGGCAGAAGTCGCAGACGCCGTCGGACCAGACGAACGGGGCCACCACCAGGTCGCCGGGCCGCACGCCCGTCACCTCGGAGCCGACCTCCTCCACCACGCCCAGGAACTCGTGGCCGATCCGCTGCCCCGGCCGGCGCGCCGCCACCCCGCGGTAGGCCCACAGGTCGCTGCCGCAGATGCAGGCGAGGACGACCCGGACCACGGCGTCGGTGGGCTGCCGGACGGCGGCGTCGGGGACCTCCTCCACCCGGATGTCGTGAGGTCCGTGGATCACGGTGGCGCGCATGATGCATGTCCTTCGGGAGATCATCGGGAACGTCCCCACCGTCCCCCACCACGGCACGCCTGTCCAGCTACATCGCCTACCGGGACCGTTAAGCTGAACTTGTGCTCGACGTCCGCCGCCTGCTGCTCCTGCGCGACCTCGCCGACCTGGGGACCGTGACGGCCGTCGCCGACCTGCACGGCGTCACCCCCTCGGCCGTCTCCCAGCAGCTCCGGCAGCTCGAACGGGAGACCGGCGCCGCGCTCGTCGACCGCGACCGGGGGCGGGTGCTCCTCACCGCGGCCGGTGCCGCCCTCGTGGAGGACACCTGCGACGTCCTCGCCGCCCTCGAACGGGCCGAGGCGCGCCTGCGCGGCACGGGCGACGCCGTCGCGGGCCCCTTCCGCGTCTCCTGCTTCACCAGCGCCCTGCCCGTCCTGGGGGCGCCCCTGCTCGCCGAGGCGCGCGCCCGCTCTCCGCAGCTCCGGCTCCACCTCACCGAGGAGGAGCCCGAGACGAGCCTGCCGCTGCTGCGCCGCCGCCGTCGCGACCTGGCCGTCGTCTACCGGTACCTCAACCTGGGCACCGTGCCGCCCCCCGACGTCCTCACCACCCGGCTCCTCGTCGACCCCCTGCTCCTCGTCCTGCCGGAGGACCGCGCCCGCGAGGCGGAGGGGGCGGTCGCGGACCTGGCGGCGTACGCGGACCTGCCGTGGGTGCTGGCCCCCGAGGGGAGCGCCTGCCGGGAGGCCGCCCTGCACGCCTGCCGCTCCGCGGGGTTCACCCCCGACGTGCGGCACACGGCCGCGGACTTCCCCGGTGCGGTCGCCCTCGCCGCCGCGGGCGGGGCCGCCGCGCTCGTCCCCCGCTCCGCCGTGGCAGCCGTGGCCGCCCTGCCCGGCGGGTCGGCCGTCCGGCCGCTCGCCGACCCCGGCCTGGCCCGGGTCGTCGAGGCGTGCGTGCGCACCGGTACGGACACCCACCCCGCGGTCCGCGCCTGCGTCCGCATCCTCGCCGAGCTCGGACGGCGGTGCGGCGGCGGCGACGGGGCCCCGGCGGGCCCGCCGCCGGGGACGTGACGGCCGCGGGGTGACGCCGGGCATGCGACGCCGGAAGGATTGCGGCGGGCGGCGGCCCCCGGCGGTCCCGGTCCGTCGGGACGGCGCGGACCGGCGGGTCAGAAGCGCGGGTTCGTGGTGGCGGTGCCCACCGCCAGGCCGCCCGCGAACGCCTTGGTCTTCAGCGTCGCGTCCAGCGCGCCGGCGGCGGCCTCGGTGAGGTTCAGGCCGACGTCCGACGCGGTGGCCGAGGACGACCCCAGGTCCACCTTCGCCTTGGAGAGGTCCAGGTCGAAGACCGGCACCCGGGTCTGCGTCCCCGCCACCCGGCCGGTCAGGTCGCCCTTGTCCAGGTCGATGACGAAGTCGCGGACCTCCAGCGAGGCGCCGTTGCGCAGGTTGACGAAGCGCAGGCCGCCGCGGTGCTCGATCGTCCCGCCCAGGGGGGACGGCGTGAGCCGACCGCCGGTGACGGGGAAGGACGCGGTGAGGGTGGGCTGCCCCGATGGGAAGGCCAGGCCGGGCCGGCCCGGCCTGGTCACCACCGGCAGGATCCCGGCCTTGAGCAGGGCCCGCGCCACGGCGGGCGCGATGACGACCCGGGTGGTGCCGGACGTCACCCTCACCGAGGCCGGACCGTCCGCGGACGCCGGGGCGGCGCCCGCGCCCGCCGCCACCACCGCTGCGGCCGCCACCACCGCCGCCGACCGGACGCGGACCGCCGTACGGATGCTCATGAGGACTCCCTGGTCTCGCAACAGGACGGCCGCCGTGACCGTCACGCGCTGCTTCCGCCGCCTCCGCACCCCTGGATGCACCCCGTCCCGGACAACCTGACGGCCCGTCGCCGTCCCCGCCGCCGCACCCCCTTGCGGGCCCCGCCCCCGCGGCGCGCCCCCGGCACCCCGCACGCCGTGTCCCCGCCCCGCGCGCCCGGCCCGGGCGGCCGGGCCGCCGCCGCGCCGGGCCCGCGGGTCTGCCGATCACCCGTCCGGCCCCGCCACCCGGGCCGATGCCGTGCAGGGGTGGTGGAGTGGAGGGGCGGACCGCTCGGCGCTGACCGGTCCGCGGCGCGCCCGACCCGTGGTGCGTCCGACCGCGGGCCCGTCCCCCCACGGAGCGGGCCCGCGGGCCCGACCGGCCGTATCCGGCCGCCCCACCGCCGACCCGGGTGCCCGGCAGCGACGCGTGCCCGGGCCTGAAAGCGAGACTCCGATGCTGGTCAAGAAGCTGCACGACTCCGGTATCCGCGCCGAGCACGCCTACACCGCGGGCTTCGCCTCGATCGTCCTCTCCGTCATCTCCTGGCGCGCCTCCATGAGCGTGGAGAAGAAGGGCGAGGAGCGCGCCGACCGCTGGGGCATCTTCGTCGGGGAGTGGGCACCCACGTTCTTCGCCCTCGGCCTGGCGCTGTCGACGTACGAGAAGTGATCCGGCCGGGGCCCGCCGCCCCGGTGCGCGCACCCCGCCCGGCCCGACCGGTCCCCCGGCGGTCCCGGACGGAGCACGGCACGGGCCCGTGGCCCCCGCCCTCGCGGTGGGGGCCACGGGCCCGGCTCACGTCCCGGCCGGGGCCGGGTCAGCCGATGCGGCGCCCGCCGTCGTGGCCGTAGCGGCCGAAGTGGCCGAAACGGTGGTGGTGGCGGTGGTGCCGGTGGCCCCAGCGCTCGTGGTGGCGGTGGTGCCGGTGGCCCCAGCGCTCGTGGTGGCGGTGGTGCCGGTGGCCCCAGCGCTCGTGGTGGCGGTGGTGGCGGTAGCCCCAGCGCTCGTGGTCCCGGCCCTCGTCGTGGCCGAAGCGGCCGTCGTGGTCCCGGCCCTCGTCGTGGCCGAAGCGGCCGTCGTCACCGCGGTGCCAGCCGTCGCGGTCCTGTACGGAGTGGGGGGCGGGGGCGGCCGGGGCCGCTGCCTGGGCGGCGCCGGCGCCGCCCAGGACGACGGCGGCGGCCACGCCGAGAGCGGCGGCGAAGCGGGAAACGCGCATGGCGATCTCCTGTCGCATCAGGTGCGGGGCACCTGTACGGAATCGGACATCGCAACCGTCCCCCGCCGGACACCGGCTCAGACGGTGCCACGCGTCGAAGCCACCCGATCTGCTGGAACGCCGCCGATCGTGGAACCGCACCGCGCGGGCCGATCGTGGAGGCCCCGCCGACGGCCCGCGGACGCCGTCACCCCGTACCCCCGCGGGCCTCCTCCAGTGCCCGCACGTCCAGCTTCCCCATCCCGAGCATCGCCTTCACCACCCGTTCGGCGGCCGCCGGGTCCGGGTCGTCCAGGAGCCGGCCCAGCACCGTCGGGACGATCTGCCAGGACAGGCCGAACCGGTCCTTGAGCCAACCGCACGGCCCGTGCTCCCCGCCGTCGCCGAGCCTCTCCCAGAGCCGGTCCACCTCCTCCTGGTCCGCGCAGTCCACGAACAGCGAGACCGCCTCGTTGAACCGGTGGTGGGGGCCGCCGTTCAGTGCGGTGAACCGCTGCCCCGCCAGTTCGAACCCGACGGTCATGACCGTCCCCTCGGGCAGCGGGCCCGCCGCGCCGTACCGCCGCACCTCCGTGATCCGGGAGTCGGGGAAGACGGACGTGTAGAGCTCGGCGGCCTCCTCGGCCCTGTCCTCGAACCACAGGAACGTGGTGATCTTCTGCACGGTGCGTCCTCCTCGGCGTTCGCGGGCGTGTCCCCGTACCGGGTGGACGACTGCGGCGGCCCGGACTCATCGGCCGGCAGGGCCGCCCCTGCGCGGAGCCCCCGCCCGCCCCGGCCTCCCGCCCGTGCCGTCTGCCCGCGCCGGGCCGCCTGCGCCGGACCGCCCGCGCCGGGCCGCCTGCGCCGGGCCGCCTGCGCCGGGCCGCCTGCGCCGGACCGCCCGCGCCGGGCCGCCCGCGCCGGGCCGCCCGCGCCGGACCGCCCGCGCGGGCGTGCGACCGGATCCCCGTCGCCGGTCCGCACGTCCCCGTCGCCGGCCCGCGCCCCCGGCCCCCGGCCGTCCGCCCCGCACGCCGGACGAACGCGCCCATAACTTCCCCCGCCCCGGGTAACTGCCGCTCACCTGCCCCACCCCGCCCCGCCCGTCGGGGCACGTCCGCGAGGAGCGACATGGCCGCATCCGCCTCCACCTCCACCCGCCTGCGCCGACGCGCCAAGGAGGTCTTCGGCTGGGACCGGCTGCGCCCCGCCCAACTCGCCGCCATGCAGGCCGTGATGGAACGCCGCGACACCGTGGTCGTCATGCCCACCGGCGCCGGGAAGTCCGCCGTGTACCAGGTGCCGGGGCTGCTCCTGGAGGGCCCCACGCTCGTCGTCTCGCCCCTGGTCGCCCTCCAGCGCGACCAGGTGGCGGGCCTGCTGCGCCTGGACGGCCCCGAGGCCGTCGCGGTCAACTCCTCCCAGGGACGGGCCGAGAACGACGAGGCCTGGGACCGCATCAGCGCCGGGGACGTCGACTTCCTCTTCCTCGCCCCCGAGCAGCTGGCCAAGGACGACGTGCTGGAGCAGCTCGCCGCCGCCCGGCCCGCGCTGTTCGTCGTCGACGAGGCCCAGTGCGTCTCCTCCTGGGGCCACGACTTCCGCCCCGACTACCTGAGGCTCCGCCACGCGCTCGAGCGCGTCGGCCGTCCGCCGGTGCTGGCGCTCACGGCGAGCGCCGCCGCGCCCGTGCGGGCCGACATCGTCGAGCAGCTCGGCATGCGCGACGTGCACGAGGTCGTGGCGGGCTTCGACCGGCCCAACATCCACCTGGAGGTCGTCCCCTTCCGGGACGACGAGGTCAAGCGCCGCGCCGTCGTCGAACGCGCCGCCGCCGAGCCCAAGCCCGGCATCGTCTACGCCGCCACCCGCAAGGACGCCGAGGCCTACGCGGAGGAGCTGGCCGCCCTCGGGCTGGACGCCGCCCCCTACCACGCCGGGATGCGGGCGGCCGAGCGGCACGGCGTCCACGACCGGTTCCGCGACGGCTCCCTCGACGTCGTCGTGGCGACCTCCGCCTTCGGCATGGGCATCGACAAGGCCGACGTCCGGTTCGTCCTGCACGCCTCGGTGCCCGGCTCGCTGGACGCCTACTACCAGGAGATCGGCCGGGCCGGCCGCGACGGCGAGCCCGCCCGCGCCGTCCTCGCCTACCGGCCCGAGGACCTCGGCATGCAGCGCTTCTTCTCCGCGGGGCGCCCCGACCCGGACACCGTCGCCCGGGTGGCCCGCCGCATCCAGTCCCACCGCGGCCCGGTGCCGCCGACCGACCTGCGGTCCGCCACCGGGCTGTCCGCGAGCCGCCTCACCGCCGTCGTCAACCTCCTGGAGCAGGTCGGCGCCGTGCGCACCACCGACGAGGGGGAACTGGCCGCGGTCGAGGGCTTCGGAGCCGCCCGCGCGGCCGAGGAGGCGGTCCGGCTCGGCGACGCCCGCCAGCAGCTGGAGCGCTCCCGGGTCGACATGATGCGCGGCTTCGCCGAGACCACCGGCTGCCGGCGCCGCTTCCTCCTCGGGTACTTCGGCGAGGCCCTGGACGGCCCCTGCGGCAGCTGCGACGTCTGCGAGCGGGAGGAGCTGCGGGAGGACGGGGACGCGGCTGCCGCCGAGGGCGTCCTGGCCGGGACCGCCCCCGCCGCCTCGGGCGCCGCGGAGTCCGCCGCGCCCACCGGCCACCCCTTCGTCCCGGGCGCGCGCGTCCGCCACGGGCAGTGGGGCGACGGCGCGGTGCTCAGCGAGGAGGAGGGGCGGCTCACGGTGCTCTTCGAGACCGTCGGCTACCGCACCCTCTCGCTGCCCCTGGTGCTCCGCAACGACCTCCTCGCCGCGGTCTGACGGGCGGCCCGGGGGCGTCGGCCGCCCCCGTGGTCAGCCGGTGTCCGCAGGCGGCCGCAGGCCGCGGGGGACGGTGTGGATGCGGCTGAGGATCCCGCGCAGGGCCTCCTGGTCCTCCCGCGGCAGCGCCCGAAGCGCCGCCGGGGCGGTGAGGAGGGGCAGGAGGGCCCTGCTCCGGGCCTTCACCCCCTCGGTGGTGAGGCGCAGCGTCTTCATGCGCCGGTTGGTGGGGTGGGGGACCCGTTCGACGTAGCCGAGGCTCTGGAGCCGGTTCACCAGGTGGGTGAGGTTGGACGGCTCGCACGCCAGCCACTCGGCGAGGTCCTGCATGGCGGGGGCCGGGGCTGCGGGGTCCAGCAGCACCAGTGCCTGGGCCTGCAGGCCTGTGAGGCCCAGCTCGGCCGCCGCCTGGGTCAGGGACTGCCGTTCGGCGAAGACCAGCGAGGTCATCAGCAGCCATGCGTCGTCTGCGGCGTTCACCCGTCGACTGTACAAGACGGTTGTGCCGTGATAGTTGTTCTTTCATAGTTATTGAAAGACAACTATGGAGTCCGCCGTGACAGCTTCGGAACCCCCTCGTCCCACGCCCGCGGACCGCCTGCGCCCCCTGGTCCTCGCCGGCGCGGCGGCCACCCTGGCCGCGGCCGCCGCCAACGCCGCGGCGGCCGTGCTCCTGCGGTCGGCCCTCGGCATCGCCCCCGCCTTCCGCCCGCTCCAGGTGCCTCCGGTGGTCGCCGCCACCCTGGCGGCCTGCGCCGCCGGCACGGTGCTCCATCTGGTCCTGGTGAGAATCCGGCCGGCGCGGGCCGACCGGGTCCTCGCCGTCCTCGCCGCCGCGGTCGCCGTGCTGTCGCTCGCGTCCCCCGCAGCGCTCCTCCGGGCGGACCCCGGCGCCTTCCCCGGCGTGTCTCCGGCCGCCGCCCTCGCCCTCGTCCCGCTCCACCTCCTCCCCGCCGCCCTCCTCGTCCCCGCGCTCCTGCGGGCGCGCAGACGTGCCGCCGGTACCGCGCGCAGGCGTGCCGCCGGTGCCGCGGCTCGCTGAGACCCCGCACGAACACCCCAGGAGAGACCCATGGCACACCCCACCCACGGTTCCCGCCCCGCGGCGCTGGTCGTCGGCGGAACCCGCGGCATCGGCAGGGAGATCGCCCGCCTGCTGGCCGCCGCCGGGAACGACGTGACGGTCGTCGGCCGGCCCGGCGGCGCCGGGGCGGAGGCGGCGGCCGAGATCGGCGCCGCCTTCCTCCCCGCCGACGTCTCCCGGCTCCCCGAGGTCCGCCGCGTCGCCGCGGAGGTCGCCTCCCGCCACGACCGCCTGCACCACCTCGTGCAGAGCGCCGACGTCATCAAGAAGGAGCGCGTGGACACCCCGGAGGGCTTCGAGGTCGGCTTCGCCACCAACTACCTGTCCCGGTTCCTGCTCGCCGGGCTGCTGCTCGACCGGTTGCGGGCGGGTTCCGCCCGCATCCTGCACGTCGCCGCCGCGGGCGCGGCCGGCCGCTTCTCCCTCGGCTCCGTCCCGCCCGGACCCCGCGTCGGCGCCTTCCGCGCCCATGGCGTCGGCCAGGGGGCGAACGACGTCTTCGGCGTCGAACTCGCCGCGCGCCTGGCCGGCTCCGGCGTCGTCGTCCAGGTGGCCAACCCCGGTGCCGTGGAGACGGGCATCCGCGACGAGGTGGCCACGGGCCTGTTCGGCAGGACGATGGTGGCCGCCTACGGCGCCCTGGCCACGGTGCGCGGCCCCGCCGAGGCCGCCCGGATCCTGCTCGACACCGCCGAGCGCCACTCCGGCGACGTCCTGATCGGCATGAAGGGGCCGGTCCGGGTGCCCGCCCGCGCCCGCGACCTCGAACTGCGCCGGGGCCTCTGGCGCCGGACGGAGGAGCTGGTCGGCCTCACGGTCGACACCGGGCGGTGACCCCGGCGGCCCGGCCCGCGTCCCCGGGGCGCGGGCCGGGCCGCACGCCCCCGGGGCGCGGCCTGCTACCGCTGCGGCCCTGCGGCGTCCGTCCCGTCCGAGGCGCCCCCGCCGTCCTGCGGGTCCTCCGGGGCGGCGGCGCCCTCCCGGTGGAGGAAGGCGCCGAGCAGGTCCCCGACGGGGTGCCCGGCCTCGGCGGGGTGGCGCAGGCGCACGGTCGGGTCCACGGTGTACCGGTTGCGGCGCCCCACGCGGGTGCGGGTCAGGTAGCCCGCGGACTCCAGGTCCGCGACGATGGCCTGCGCCGAGCGCTCGGTGATGCCCGCGGCCGCGGAGACGTCCCGCAGTCTGACCTCGGGGTCCCGGGCGATGTGGAGGAGGACCCGGGCGTGGTTGGTGAGGAAGGTCCAGTGACCGCCCTCCCCGTCTCCTCCGGGGTGCGACGCGCTCACCGCTCCATCGTACGAGTCCTGTTTCGGGTGTCCGCCGCGGCGCACGCTCGCAAACATGCGAAGTATTATTCGTGTGAATATCGACGCCTTTTGTCCCGAAGGTGGACAATAGGGACATTCCTCCCTTCGTTCGTCACCCCGGGAAGGCAGGACCGCCATGGCCGCCACGTCCCCGCATCCCCCGACCGGCCATCCCGCACCGTGCGGCGCGAGGCCCCGCCCCCCGGTGGCCGCCGTGCTCACGGGGGGCTCCGCGGACCTCCGGGTGGCCGACGCCGCCGCCGCCCTGGCCGCCGCCTCCCGCGCCCCCCTGCTCCTGATCGCGGTCGTCCCGCCGGGCTTCCGGCCCCGCCGCCCCGGCCCCGGCACCGCGCACGGCGTCCTCGCCCGCGTGCTGACCCGGCTCGGCCGGGCGGCCGAGGAGTGCGTCCCCGTCACCGTGCCGCTGCCGTCCGGCGGGAGCCGCCTGGCCGCCGCCTCCCGGGTGCTGGAGCCCGCCGGACGCCTCGGCGCCTCCGTGGTCGTCGCCCACCGCACCGGACCGGCCGGCGTCGACGCCCCCGCCCTCGTCGAGGCGGCCGCCCTCCGGGGCGGCCCTCAGGTCCGCACCGTCGTACCGCCCCCGTGGCGGCCTGTCCTGGGAGCCCCCGGCGGGGGCGGCACGCCCGGGCCGGTCCGCCGTGCCGGCGCCCCGGTCCGGGCACCGGCCCCGTCCGCCGCCTGACCGCTCCGGGCGGCCGGCACGGACCGGACGCGCCCGGACGACACGGCCCCACGGAAAGGCCCCGCCATGAACGACCTCGCCTTCGCCGTCCCCCTGTGGGCCTGGGCCGCCCTCACCGCCGGCATCGCCGCGATGCTGGCGGTCGACCTCCTGGCCCACCGCGACAGCCACGTCATCGGCTTCCGCGAGGCCGCCCTCTGGAGCGCCGCCTGGATCGCCGCCGGCCTCGCCTTCGGCCTCGTCCTGTGGGCCTGGCAGGGCGGCGAGGCCGCCGGCACCTACTACGCCGGCTACCTCATCGAGAAGGCGCTGTCGATCGACAACGTCTTCGTCTTCGCCCTCGTGCTCTCCTTCTTCGCCGTCCCCGACGCCTACCACCACAAGGTGCTGTTCTGGGGCGTCCTGGGCGCACTGGCGGCCCGGCTCGTCTTCATCTTCGTCGGCGCGGAACTGCTGCACGTCTTCTTCTGGACCGCCTACCTGTTCGGCGCCTTCCTCATCTGGACCGGCTGGAGGATGGCCTTCGGCCACGACCAGGAGGTCCACCCGGACCGCAACCCGCTCGTCCGCCTCGTCCGCCGCGTCGTCCCCACGGACCCCCGGTACCACGGCGACCGCTTCTTCGTCCGCCTGAACGGCCGGCGCACCGCCACCCTGCTGCTCGTCGTCCTCGTGGCGGTCGAGGCCACCGACCTCGTCTTCGCCGTCGACTCCGTGGCCGCGGTGCTCGCTGTCACGACGAACACCTTCCTGGTCTGGGCCGCCAACGCCTTCGCCGTCCTCGGCCTGCGCAGCCTCTACTTCTGCCTCGCCGGGCTCCTGCGCCGCTTCCGGTACCTGCACTACGGGCTGGCCGTGCTGCTCGCCTTCGCCGGCGTCAAGCTCATCCTCTCCGAGACGCCGGTCGGCAAGCTCCCCGTGCCGGTCACGCTCGGCGTCATCGTCGCCGTGCTCGCCGCCTCGATCGGCTGGTCGCTCGCCGCCGGGCCCGCCGAGTCGGCCGGGCCTGCCGGGCCTGCCGAGTCCGACCGGACGCCTCCGGACCCCGCCCGTCCGGACCCCGCCGACCGGGCCGTCCACCGCCACGGGTGACCCCGTGCACGCCGGGGGCGCCGCAGACCTCCGGCAGGACCCGGCGTGCACGGGCGCCGGAAGTCCGGCAGGGTGGGTGGACACGGTCCGGCTGCGCCGCGGACCGCCCGCACGGGAGGAGCACGATGCGTCAGGCCCTTCCCCCGATCCCCGCGCCGGCCGTCCTCCGGGCCGGCCCGGACGTGACGGTGACCGTGTTCACCGTCGGGTGGGTGGCCGTCCGCCCCGCCCACCGGGAGTTCGGCGGGCCGGACGCGCTCGCCTTCCCCGCGATCCTCGCCGGACGCGGCTGGACGCCCTGGCTGCCGATCCACGCCTTCCTCGTCCGCCACCCCGAACGCACGGTCCTGGTCGACACCGGGGACGCCGAGCACCGCCCCCGGGGGCACTACGGGTGCGGGTCGGCACGGCAGGAGCGCTTCCACCGTGCCTTCCTGCGCATCGAGGTGCCGCCGGAGGCCGCCCTGCCCCGCCGCCTCGCGGCCGAGGGGACCGACCCCCGCGACGTCGACACGGTCGTCCTCACCCACCTCCACTCCGACCACACCGGCAACCTGCCGGCCTTCACCGGCGCGCAGGTGCTGGTGGGGGACGGCGAGGCCGACCCGTTCCCGGGGTCCACCCGGTGCAGGCTCCCCGGCGACGGCCGGACGACGGCGACGCGGTGGACCGACGGCCCGGTGGCGGGCTTTGACCGCTCCCACGCGCTCACCCCGGACGGGACGGTGCGCGCCGTGCCCCTGCCCGGCCACACCCCGGGCCACCAGGGCCTCGTCGTCCTCGGCGGGGACGCCCCGGTCGTCGTCGCGGGCGACGCGGCGTTCAGCCCCGGGCAGCTGCGCCGCGGCCGCCCGCCGGGCATCGCCGCCGACCGGCCGGCGAACCTCCGGACCCAGCGCCTGCTCGCCTCCCTCGCGGACGCCGGCGCCCGGGTCCTGCTCTCCCACCACGCCCCCGCCCCGGGCGCGGCCGAGCCCTGAGCCCGTGACGCCCGGTCGTGCGGACCGGCGGCGGCGAACGGCGCCCGCAGCCCCGCCGCTCTGGAGCCCCGCCGCCCTGAAGCCCCGGCGACCGGTCGTCCGGGTGGCCGGTGCCGTCCCTCCGGGACCGGCCGGTCTCCGCCGATCTGCCGTCAGGTCCTCCCGTCCGTAAAGGGTTCGGCCACACGGGCGCGATGGAGCACAATGAGCTGCTCCTGTCACACCCGTCCCGCTCTTCGCACCCGGAGGACCGCCCGTGACCACCGAACGCATCGGACCGCCCGTGATCGCGGGGGAGCGCGAGATGCTCCGCGCCTTCCTCGACTTCCACCGGGCGACCCTCGCCATGAAGTGCGACGGCCTCTCCGACGAGGACCTGCGGCGGCGGGCCGTGCCCACCTCGGACCTCACCCTGCTCGGCCTGGTGCGGCACATGGCCGAGGTGGAGCGGTTCTGGTTCCGCCGCACGGCCGCAGGTGAGGACCTGCCCCTCGTCTGGTCCGACCAGGGCGACTTCCAGGTGGCGTTCGACGTGGCCGCGGCGACCGGCAAGGAGGCGTTCGACGCCTGGCAGGCCGAGGTCGCGCACTCCCGCCGCATCGAGCGCGAGGCCGAGTCGCTGGACGTCACCTTCCACCAGCCGCGCTGGGGCGAGGACGTCTCCCTGCGCCTGGTCATGATGCACCTCGTCCACGAGTACGCCCGGCACTCCGGCCACGCCGACCTGCTGCGCGAGGCCGTCGACGGGACCGTCGGGGCCTGAGGTGCTGAGGGGCTGAGGGCTTGAGGGCCGGTCCGCCGGACCCCGGGAGCGGACCCGGCGGCGGGTCCGCTCCGTCCCGGGACCCGCTGCCCACGGCGCCACCCGCTTCCGCGCGTCCCGTGCCCCCGCCGCGGACGCTCCGCCGCGGACGCCTCCTCCGGGACGGCCCCCGCCCGCCAGGCCGCGCGGACCGGTGCCGGCCGGTAGCCGGCCGGGCGGACGGGCCGCGGACCCCACCCACTGGGGTCGGCGCCGCGTCACCCAGCCGCGGGAGGCTCTTGGTGCAGGCGCCGCCCGGCCCGGTCGCCGAGGGCGGTGGCCCAGCCCGGCAGCCGCGAGCGGCCCGCGGCCGCGGCGCCCGGCACGGCGTGGTCCGGGCGGTCCCCGGCGCGCGGCAGCGTCCGCGCCGCCAGGCCGAGCAGGCGGGTGGTGGTCGCGGGCGCCACGCCGTGCAGCCGCACGGCGGCCTTCGCGGCCGGGGTCAGGACGAGTTCGGCGCGCCCCCGCTCGGCGGCCCGCAGGATCGCCCGCGCGGCCCGCCCGGCGTCCATCGACAGCAGCGGCATCGAGGCGGCCGCGGCGAACCACGAGTACTCGGCCCCCGGCCGCCCGTGGAAGCGGGCGGCGGTGTGGGAGCCGGTGCGCATGAGGCCCGGCAGCACGGTCGTCACCCGCACGCCGTCCTGCGCCAGCTCCGCGTGCAGCCCCTCCGACAGCCCGGCCGAGGCGAACTTCGCCGCCACGTACGGCAGCAGGTGCGGCGCCGCGATGCGGCCGCCCACCGACGAGACGTTCACCAGGGTCCCCTGACCCGCCCGCAGGTCCGGCAGGGCAGCCAAAGTCAGCCGCAGCGGCGCGAAGAGCATGGTCTCCATCGCCTCCCGGAAGTCCTCCTCGCGCAGGGCGCCGAGGGGGCCCACCTGGATCACGCCGGCGTTGTTGACCAGCACGTCGAGGCGGCCGAAGTACCGGTGGACGGTGTCCAGCAGGAGCTTCGGCGCCTCGGGGTCGGTCAGGTCGCAGGCGACCGAGGCCGCCTCGGCGCCCGACGCCCGCAGCTCCGCCTCGGCCGCGGCGAGCTCCTCGGCACCGCGGGCGCAGAGCACGACGCGGCAGCCGCGCCCGGCGAGTTCGCGGGCCAGCTGCAGTCCCAGGCCGCGCGACGAGCCGGTGACCAGGGCGGTGCGGCCGCGGAGGCGGCCCTTCCGGCGGGGTGCTGTCATGAGCCGCTCCGGGGTCTCTGCGGCCGGGCCGGTCCCGGCCGGTGGCGGGCGGGGCGGCGCCCGGGGCGCCCGGCCCCGCTCCAGGGGACGGCTGCCCACCCGCGGGCGGCCCACACGGGGAGTCCGTCCCCGGCCGGGCGGCGCGCCCCGGCCGGGACCGGCCCGGGACCGTCCCGGCCCGGCCGCGGTGCCGTCCGGGCGTCGGGCCGTCCCGGGCCGTTGGCGGCGGGAACGGCCGGACACGCGCACGACCGGACCGCGCCCTGCCGGTCCCGTACCGCAGTCCGCCCCTGAGGAGCCCCACGACGGCCCGTGACCGGTCCACCCCGCAGGGCCCCGTGACCATGCCCGCCGGCAAGGTCACGGAGTTCGGGGGGCAGGCGCCGATCGGACGGCCTGCGCAGCCCGCCGAGACGGCCCCCGCCCACGTCTTCCCCGCCTCGCAGGAGGCGGACTGCACCATCGGCGAGGTCGTCAACGCCACCGGCGGCACGCCCCTGCCGCAGCGGCTCCGCCACGGCGGCGCGGCACGGGGCCGCCCTACCGCGCACCGAGCGGGGACGGGTCGCCGGTCCGCGGGAGGGCTCCTAGGCTGGGGGGAGGCGGGCCCGTCCGTCGCCCGGCCCGCCCGGCACCGGGTCCGTGCGGCCGGGTGCACCTGCCGCGGGGCCGCTCCAGGGGACGGATGAGGGAGTGGCGTGATGAGGAAGGCCCGCCAGGACACCGGGCCCGCAGCCGGGCCTGCCGCCGCCGACCGGTCGGGCGCCGACCGGGCCCCCGCCGGCAGGCCCGGGGGACGCCTCCCGGCCTTGCTCGACAGTCCCGTCGTCGGGATGGCGCCGTGGATCGTCTTCTCGGTCCTGGTGGGCCCGGGGCGGTTCGAGACCGCGGTCGTCCTGTCCCTGGTGCTGGCGCTCGTGATCGTCGTGGGCGGCCACCTCGGGCACTCCGGCCGGACGTGGAAGCTGCTGGAGCTCTGCGACGTCGCCTTCTTCGCAGCCCTCGCCGTGATCGGGCTTCTCGCCTCCGCCGGCACCCACCGCTGGCTGGAGACGTACGCGGGCGAGCTCTCCAACCTGGCCCTCGCCGCCATCGCCTGCGGCTCCATCGCCGTCCGCCGGCCGTTCACCCTCCCGTACGCACGCGAGGAGACCCCGCGGGAGCTCTGGGACGACCCGGTCTTCGTGCGGACCAACTACGTGGTCACCGGGGCCTGGGCCGCGGCCTTCCTCGTCGCGGCCGCCGCGGGCGCGTACGGCGACCTGGTGCTGCACGACCCGAACGAGCTGTGGACGGGCTGGATCATCCAGATCGGCGCCATCCTCGCCGCCCTCCGCTTCACCACGTGGTACCCGGACGTGGTGCGCGCACGGGCGCGCCGGGAGGCGGGTGTCCTCGCGCCGCCCGCGCCGCCCCTGGCCGACCTGCTGCTGCCGCTGACGGGCTACCTCGTCCCGGTGGGGGTGGTCGTCCTCGCCCTCGGCTCGGGGCCCGCCTGGCTGGGCGCCGCCCTCGTCCTCCTCGGGGTCCTGCTCTCACGCGCCCTCGGCAGGCGACGGCGTCAGGGGGACCCCGGCGGGGCCGGCTGAGCGGCCGGAACGCCCCTGCACGGCTTCCCCGCCGCCCCGGAGGCGCCCGGGGCGGCACGCGCACGGTCCGTGCGAGCGGCTCCCGGATCCGCGGCCCTTCCCGGGTCCGGCGGGCCGTCCAGGCGGACGCCCTGCAGTCCCGTTTCCGCTGCCGCCCGCACGAAGTCCTTTCCGCCGGACGCCGCGAGGCGGTGAGGCGGCGGGGCGTCCGCGCCCCACCGCCCCGCGGGGTCCGGCGGCCGGGGGTGCGGCGCTGCCGTCCGCACCCCGCGCCGGGACCGCCACCCCGCCCGGTTCAGGGCCCTCCCTGCTCCTTCTGACGACGGACCGCCTCCGGGTCGCCGGACGCGGCGCGGGGGAGTGCGGAACCCCCGGGCGGGTCGACCTCCAGCGGCGGCCGGTGGCCGGTGCGTGCCACCTCCTCGCCGGGCTGGAGGCCGGGGACCGGCCCCTCGGCGATCTCGGGCTGCTGCTCGTCCGACCCGGTGGTGTTCGGGGTCCCGCCGCTGCCGACCGGCGCCGGGTCGCCCGCCGCGCTGCCGCCGGCCGGCTCCGCCAGGCCCGGCGTCGGGCCGCCCTCCGGCGGGAGGGCCAGGCCGGTGTCCTCGTCGCCGTAGCCGTTCCCGGGCGGCTCCTGGCCCACGTCGGGCTCCTCCTGCGCGAGCCGGTCGTCGAGGGACTCGCCCTCCTGCTGCTCGGCGGCGGTCGTCCCGAAGGACTCGACCGCGGTGGGCGCGTCCCCCGGTACGGACATCACCTGCGGGTCCTCGGCGCGCTGCTGCTCCGGTGTGCCGTCCTGGAGGTCGGGGATGCCCTCCGCCTCCGGGGCCGTTGCGGGGTCGTGGTGGCGTGCCACGGCGGTCTCCTCCCGTGTCGGGTGCGTCGTCTGTGCTGTCCGTGCTCCCGCTGCGGGTACCCGGCCGCGGCGGGGCCAACCGGCGGGTGCCTGCGGGCCCGGGCCGCGACCCCGCCCACCGCGGGAGCGGAGCGGCCCGCCTCGCACCGTCGCCGTGCAAAGATGTGACAATATGGACGAAAGGGATGAAACGACCAAGGAGCCCCTTCGCATGGCCTTCGGAGCCCGCCCCGACGCTCCCGCCTCCTCCCCCCGCGTCGACGTCGCCCGTGCACGCTCCTGCGACGACTGCAGCGGCTGGGGAACCATCGTGCGCAACGGCCGCGACGAGCTGTGCCCGTCCTGTCAGCAGCAGCCCGGCTGCGACTGACCCGCGCGCTCCTTCCGCACTCAGCCCCGGCTCCTCCGCCTCCGTGCGGCCCGCCCGGCGGGCGCCGCGCCGCTCCCGGTGCGACCGGTCGCCCCGCCGCCCGGGTGCGGCGCGCCCGGGGCGGCCGCAGCCGTCGCGCACCCCGCCGATCCGCACCCCGCCACCGGTGTCCCGGCCGGGGCGCCCGCCGAGGCCCCGGCCGGGACGATGCCGGTGGCCGCGCCCTCCTGCCGGCCCCGCAGCCGGTCCGGGCGGTGGCGGCCGGCGACCCGTGGCGGGGCCCGGTGCGGCGGGGGAGTGCGGCCCCGAGCGAGGCGGTCGGCCGTCCCCGGCTTCCGTCCCAGCCCTTCGCGGGCGGCCACGACGGCCCTCGGGCGCCGGTGGGCGAGTCCGGCAGCCGCCCCGGGCGGGGGCAGGCCCGGTACGCGGCCGACCGCCCCGCTCCCGCGGCCGCCGTCCCGGCCCCGGCCCCGCCCGGTGTCCGGTGTCCGCCCCGGACGGGCCGTCAGGAGCCTTCGCCGGGCCCCGGCTGTTCCGGCCCCTCCCCGGCCGTCTCCGTGACGCCCGCCTCCGGAGCCTCCGGGCCCGGTGCGTCGTCACGGCCGTCGGGTATGACGAAGAAGTCGGTGACGAAGCAGGCGGCGTCGCCGTCCGCCGTCCGCCCGACCCAGGTGGGGTAGGCGCCGTCGCCCCAGCCGGAGCCGAACGCGACGGCCTCCGCGCCCGCCGGGGCGACGGTCCTCACCGGCACCGCGTCGAAGTCCACCGCCTCAAATCCGCCCATCAGGGCCTCGGTCTCCTCCTCGTGGTCCCCCAGCGCCTCCACGGCGGAGGCGTCCACGAAGCACCCCGTGCCCGCGTCCACCCCGTAGCCGAAGAACTCGTCCTCCCCGAGTCCGGCGAGGTCCTGACCTTCCGTCAGGGCGAGCTCCCAGCGGGCCACGGGCGCGTCGAGGACGGTGAGCCTGGCACCGGCCACCCGCCGGTGCGGCCGCTCCGGCGCGGCCTCGCCGGGGCCGGTGACGGTGACCACGGAGAGGACCACGGGGTACCGGCCCGGTGGCACGGAGACGGTGAACGGGCCGGGGCCGTACGGTCCGAAGCCGGTGAACGGGTCGCAGGCGACGACCTGTCCGGTCGGCAGTCCCAGGTCGACGGGGTCGGTCACCGCGACCGTCCCCCGCCGCCCCTCGGCGAAGCCGAAGGAGTGTCCGGGGGTGAACATCGCGGTGACGTCGGGCGGGGGCAGGTGCACGGTGCGGTCCTCGCTGCGGGTGGTCGATGACGCCCTCCACGCTAGGCGCCGCCACTGACAACCGGTCATTCCGGCATCGCAGCGGGGCCGTCAGCGCAGCCGGACGCTCCCGCGCGGGTGCTGCGGCGCCCGCAGCGAGGGGTCAGCCAGGACCGGCTCCTCCGCGCGGACCCGGGCCAGGACCTCCGGCTCCAGGACGGCGACGGCCAGCCCGGGGCCGTCCGTGCCGGCGTCGGCGAGGAGTGCGCCGCGCGGGTCCCACACGGCGCTGCCGCCGCAGCCGTGGTAGCCCCCGCCCGGCCCGCTGTGGTTGGCGAGCACCGCGTAGCAGGTGTTGTCGAGCGCCCGTGCGGGCATGACCGTGGCGCGCTGGTGCACGCCCCCGCCCCGGCCGAACATCGCGCCCACCGCATAGGCGTGGCAGCCGTCGAGGGCGGCGGCCCGGGCGTGCTCCGGGAAGGCGGAGTCCCAGCAGACGCCGAGCCCGATCCGCCAGCCGTGGAGCTCGACCGTGCCGCCCCCGCCGCCCGCGCCGAACCCGGCGGCGCGCTCCGCCGGTGTGACGTGCTGCTTGCAGTACCCCACCGTGAACCGCCCGTCCCGCCCGGCCACGAGGACCGCGATCCGCAGTGCTCCGGTCCCCGGGTCCCGCACGGGGGCGCCGACCGCCACCGCGGTGCCCGTCCCCGCGCAGACGGCGGCCAGCGGGTCGAGCCGGGGGTCGGCGGGGTCCGTGGTGCAGGCGGCCGGGCCGGCCGCGATCAGGCGCGGCTCGTAGCCCGTGAGGAAGAGCTCCGGCAGCACCAGCAGGGACGCGCCCCGGTCGGCGGCCCGGCGCACCAGGTCCGCCGCGGCGGCGACGTTGGCGGGGAGGTCCAGCGGCGTGCAGGACGCCTGGCCCGCAGCCACGGTGAGCGGGGCGGACGGCAGCGCGAAGGGGGGTTCCACGGCGGCCAACCTATCCGGGGCCCGCGGGTCGGGCCCGCAGCGGGCCGCCGCCGACCGGGCCGCCTCCGGGGAGGCGCCGGACGAGGTCCGGTACCGGCCGGGGAGGGCGGCCGCCTGCCGCCCGCCGCCCGCCGCCGGCGGCACGGGAGGCGCCGCGCACGGTGCGGAGGTGCGTGCGTGGGGACCCGGCCGTGCGTGCGGGGGACCCGGCCGTGCCCGCGCCGGTCCTCCCGGGCGGAGGCCGCGGCCGGTGTGCGGACGGGGCCGCGGTCACCAGGGCAGCGGCCTGCCGTCCCGGAAGAAGCCGCCGGTGGGCCCGCCGTCGTCGAGCAGGCACGCCCAGGTGACGCTGCGGGCGCCCTCGGGGACGGGGCGGCCGCCGCCGCCCATGTCGGTGGCGGTCCAGCCGGGGCAGACGGCGTTGACCAGCACGTCGTCCGCGCGCAGCTCCGCGGCGAGCATCCGGGTCAGGCCGTTGAGTGCCAGCTTGGAGAGGTGGTAGGCGGGCAGGCCGCCGGCCGACGAGGCGACCGAGCCGCCCTCGCTGGAGACGTTGACCAGTCGGCCGTGGGGGCTGCTCCGCAGGTGCGGGGCGAACGCCTGGGCCGTGCGCCACGCGCCGAAGAGGTTCGTCCCGAGGGCGCGCTCCACCCGGTCGAGGTCGGCCGTCAGCGCCTGCTGGTCGGTGTCGTAGTCGATCGCGGCGTTGTTGACCAGGACGTCCAGCCGGGGCATCCGGTCCGCGAGCCGGGCGGCCCCGCCGGGGTCGGCCACGTCCAGCAGCGCCGGGCGCACGTCCCCGTCGCCGGACAGCGCCGCTGCGGCGTCCGCCGCCCGCTCCCCGTCCCGGGCGGTCAGCCACACGGTGAGGCCGGCGCGGGCCAGCTGCCGGCAGACCTCCACGCCCAGGCCCCGGGCGCCCCCGGTGACCAGGGCGATGCTGCCCTCGCCGGGCCTCACGCCCGGCCTCCGCGTCCGGGTGCGTCCGCCGCGGTACCGCCGTCCGTCCGCACCGCCCCGGAACCGTCCATGTGCCCGCCTCCGTCCTCGCCGCTCCCGCTCCGCCGTCCCCGCTCCGCCGTCCGGGCCCGGCCTCCAGCCGCGCCCGCACCCGTGCCCGCACCCGTGCCCGCGCCCGGACCCGCGCCCGCGCCGGACCGTGTCGGACCGCGCCGGGGCCGCAGGCGCGACGCCACGCCGCCAACCTACGCCCGACCCGGGTCGGGGGCATCCGTGGCGCAGGGGCCGCACGCCCGCGCGGGGCGGCGTCCGGCGCGCCGGTACGGGACCTGCGCGCCCGCGTGCGCGCCGTCCCCCGGCGGCTCCGGTGCGCGTCGCCGAGGCCCGCTGCCGCCGCCCGTACCGGTCGGGAGCGAACCAACCGCGTCCGGGAGGCGTCCTGCTCTCCGGTCGGCGGACAGCCGGCAGAAGGGGGACCGTGCGATGGCGCAGACCCTGCCCCACGACGGGGCCGCCCCCGGGGCCGCTCCCGGGCGGGCATCCGGCGGACCTGCGGCGCTGCGCCGGGAGGCGACGTTCGACGGCGCCCCCGGCACCGCCCTCGCGGCCCGCGCGTTCGCGGCCGACTTCCTCGCGCGCGCCGCCGCCGCGACCGGCCGGACCTTCGCCGACCGCACCCGCGACGCGCTGCAGCTCGTCGTCGGGGAACTGGTCGCCAACGTCGTCAGGTACGCCCCCGGTCCCTGCCTGCTGGACCTGGAACTGACCGGCGGGGCGCTGGAGGTGACCGTGTGGGACACCGAGGTCTCCCTGCCCGTGCCCCGGGTGCCCGACGCCGCCCGTGTCGGCGGGCACGGCCTGGAGATCGTCGCGGCCCTGTGCCGGTCCGTCGAGGCCGACCTCGCCGCGGGCGGCAAGCGCGTCCGCGTGCGCCTGCCCCTGGTCTGAACCGGGGCGCGGCCGGTGCGGCGGTGCCGTGCCGCCCGGCGCCACGCCGTGCCGGGCCGGGCTCGGTCCCGGCCCGCCGTGCCGACCCGGACCAGATCGGACAGGGCCGGACTGAGACCGGGCCGGGGGCCCGCCCCGACGGCCGCCCGGACGTGCGCACGACCCCGCGCGCCGCTTGACTGGAACCGCCGCACCCGGCGGACGCGCCGCGGGGGAGCCGCTTGACCTGGAGTGCACTCCAGGCCGGAGGATTCCGGACATCGGGCACGACGCCCCGGCCGCTTCCGTCCGGACCGCCCGTCCGGACCGCCCGTCCGCCCGCACGGCCGACCGCGCGTCCGGACGTGCCGCGGACATCCGGCAGCGGCACCCGGCAGCAGCACCCAGCAGTGAGGAGCACCCCATGACCGCAGGCGACAAGGTCGTCATCATCTCCGGCACGTCCTCCGGCATCGGCCTGGAGACCGCCGTGGCCGCCGCCCGCGCCGGATGGCGGACCGTCGCCACCCTGCGCGGCTCCTCCCGCGAGGAGGCGCTGCGCACGGCGGTGCGCCGAGCGCAGGTGGAGGACCTGGTCGAGGTCCGCCGTATGGACGTCACCGACCCGTCCTCCGTCGAGCGGTGCGTCGCCGAGGTCGTGGCCGACCACGGCCGGCTGGACGCGGTCGTCAACAACGCGGGCGCCGGCCATGTCGCCACGCTGGAGCAGGAGACGGTCGACGACGTCCGCGCGGTGATGGAGGTCAACTTCTTCGGCGTGCTCCACCTCACCCGCGCCGCCCTGCCCCACCTGCGGGAGTCCGGCGGCCGGGTGGTCAGCGTGACGAGCGTCGGCGGCGTGGTCGGACAGCCCTTCAACGAGGCCTACTGCGCGGCGAAGTTCGCCGTCGAGGGGTTCATGGAGGCGCTCGCGCCCGTCGCCGCGACCACCGGCGTGCGGGTCGTCGTGGTCGAGCCCGGGGCCGTCGCCAGCGACTTCGTCGACAACGCCGGCCTGGACCGGGACGCCGCCGTCGCGGCGGCCGGCCCCTACGCCTCCGCCCTGGCCTCCTACCTGGAGCGGGCATCCTCGGCCTTCGCCGCCGCCCAGACCCCCCAGGACGCCGCCGCCACGGTGGTCGGCGCCCTGACCGACCCCGCTCCGCCGCTGCGCCTGCAGACCTCGGACCAGGCCCGTGCCTTCGTGGGCGCGAAGCTCGCGGACCTCGACGGCAGCCGGGTCCTGGGGATGACCTCCGGCTGGCTCGCCTGACGGACCGGCCCGTCGGCCCCGTCCGGCCTGTCCGGCCTGTCCGGCCCGTCCTGCCGGGCCACCGGGGCACCGGGGCGCCTCGCCCAGGCCTCCGGGCGGCGGCCGGATGCGGGAACAGACCGGCAGGGCGGCGCGTTCGGGAAGGTACTTGAGTGCTCAAGTATCTGTGGGGGCGGGCTCCGGCCCGCTCCGCAGGCCGGACGTCGGAAGGAAGTGCCATGACCCGTACCCCCGTCACGGACCGCCCCATCGGCGGCCCGGCCCGCGAGGAGGGCGCGGCGGAGCGCTGGGAGCGCGCCGTCGGACTCTTCGGGGAGAAGGCCTACACCGAGGCCGCGCACCTGCTGGCCGCCGTCGTGGAGGAGTTCCCCGAGCAGGTCGGCCCCCGCCTCCTGCTGGCCCGCGCGTACTACCACTCGGCCCAGCTGCGCCGCGCCGAGGAGCAGCTGCGCGAGGTCCTCTCCCGCGACCCCGTGGAGTCCTACGCCCACCTGATGCTCGGCAGGACCCTGGAGCGCCAGGGCCGCGCCGGGGAGGCCGGGCCCTGGCTGCGCATGGCCGACGCGCTCTCCCCCTGAGACGCCCGTCCCGGGACCTGCGGCGGACCGGAGGCGTTCCCCGGTCCGCCGCAGGTCCCGCCCTGCGGCCCGCCCCTGCTGTGCCGCCCGGGAGCCGTGGCGCGGGACGCTGCTCCCGCCGCGGACCCCGCCGTCCCCTCCCCGCCGTCGCGCAGGATCCTCTCCCCGCCGCCGCGCAGGAGCCGGCGGCCCGCGGCGTCCTCGTCCGTCGAGCCCGTCCCGGCGCCTCCTCCCGGACGCGTGCGATCCCCGGATCCGGCATCGCGGCTCCGCCGCCCGGCCCGTGCCCGCCCCGGACCGCCGCCCGACCCGGCCGCTCCCGGACGGTCACCCCCCGACGGTCACCCCTCCGGCAGCGTCAGCCGCCACCGGACCTCGCCGTCGTGCAGGTGCCCGGTGGGGGAGAGGCCCGCCGCCGCGGCGACGGCGGCCGACGCCCCGTGGTCCGGGTGGATGTGGGCGACGACGGTCCGGACCCCCAGCTCCCCGAGCCGGGCGACGAGGGCGCGGGCCGCCTCGGTGGCGATGCCCCGTCCCTGCCACGGGGTGCCCACCACCCAGGCGACCTCGGCCGTGCGGCCCGCGCCGTCGCCGCCGTCCTCGGTGACGGTCGCCTGGACCGTGCCGGTGAGGCACCCCTCCTCCCGGAGCAGGAGCACCCAGTTGCACCAGGAGACCGCCGGGTCGGACGGTCCGGCGATCATGCGCGCGTAGCGGGAGCGCAGCTCCGGCACGGCCGCCGGAGCGCCCCCGGTGAAGGCGTACAGGGCGGGGTCGGACAGGACGCCCGCCATCTCGTCCGCATGCTCGGCGCGCAGCGGTACGAGCACCAGCCGCCCGGTGCGGATCTCCTCGGGCCCGACCCTGCTCACGCCCCGGCCTCCCCGGTCCCGCGTCCCGTGGGCGCGCCGGTCCGCCCGCCTCTGCCTGCGCCCCCGTCGCCCCTGCCGTCCTCGGGGCCGTCCTCCGCCGGGCGGCGGGACGGTGCGGCCAGACGGGGATGCCCGTCGGGCACGAGGTGGCGGTCCAGCAGGTCCATGGCATCGTCCCTCGTGCGGAAGCTCCGGTCCACGCGCGACCTCCTCGGCAGGCAGCCGTCCTCTGCGGCGGCTGCGCCGATCCCGGTCGGCGGTTCCCGTGCACGGTCAGTGCGGCAGGCATCCTGCCATGCGTCGAGAGCCGGTGAAAGGACTGCGCCGGCTTCCCGCGTCGCCTCCGGAGCCGCCCGGTCGTCCCGTCTCCCCCCTCCGAGGGCGCGGTCCCGAGCCGACGGCACCGTGCAGGGCTCCTTCCCGGGCCCTACCGAAAAGGGGCCGGACCTGCCTCCGGTTCCCGCCGCCGGCACTCCCTGCGGATGCCCTCCGCGCGATCGTCCGACACGCCGGAACCTCCGCCCTCGCAGCCCTCCCCGGCTGACCGGCCGGGCGGTCACGGCCCCGCAGGGCCGCGCATCCGACGGGCAGGGCCCCGACCGCGGCCCCCCAGGCGCCGGCGGGGCGGCCGCGACCGGTCCCGTCGGCCGCGGTCAGCAGGCCCCCTGCTCATGGCCGGCCCTGCGTTCCCGGCGTTCGGCCGGGTCCTCCACGGCCCGGCGGGCGGCCCGGGCGACCGCGAGGTCGTCCCCGGCGTCGGGGCTGCCCCCGACGCCGACCGCGCCGACGACCTCCCCGCCGCGGCGCAGCAGCAGTCCGCCGGGGAAGACGTTGACCGGGTGGGGCAGTCCGGAGACGAGGGCGGGGACCAGCGGGCTGGTGGGCGGGAGTGCGCCGGTGTCGGCGAGCAGGTGGACCGCGGTGCGGGCCTTGCTCTCGGCGCTGTGGGCGGCGGCGACGGCCGCAGCCGTGTCCCGGAGCAGCCCCAGGACGTGGCCGCCGGCGTCGACGACGCAGGTGGCGAAGGAGTGGGGCAGGCCGTCCGCGGCCTCGCGGGCGGCGGCCAGGGCACGGGTGACGTCGTCGTCGGTGAGCCTGTTCATGCGGGTTCGTTCTCCTTCGGGGCGGGGTGGGCCGTCTCGGCCGGCGCGGTTCGCGGGTGCTGCAGCAGGGGCCAGGAGAGTGCGGCCGTGGCGGCCAGGACGGCGCCGTTGACGAGGAAGGCCGTGCGGACGGCGGCGGTGAGGCCGCTGCCGTCCGCGATCCGCCCGGCGGCGAGTGCGGAGAGGACGGCGACGCCGACGGTGCCGCCGAGCTGGCGGGCGGCGTTGGCCGCCCCGGCCGCCGCACCCGCCGCCTGCGGGGGGACCGCGGCGAGGACGGCCCCCACCAGCGGGCTCAGCGCGAGGCCGAAGCCGACGCCGACGAGGGCGAGCGGCCACCACAGTGAGGCGTAGCCGGTGTCGTCCCGGATCCCGGTCAGGGACAGGGCGCCGGTGCCCGCGGCCAGGGTGCCCGCGGTGACCGGGACCCGGTAGCCGTACCGCGCGGCCAGCCGTCCGGCGAGGGGCGCCGCGGCGAAGATGCCGACGGTGGTCGGCAGGCTCCGCAGCCCGCTGCCGAGCGCACCGGTCCGCTGCACGTCCTGGAAGTACTGGCTCATGAAGAAGGCGTGCGAGGTCAGGGCGAAGCCCACGGCGAACGTCGCGGCGCCTCCCGCGCCGAACAGGCGCCGCCGGAAGAGGCCGAGCGGCAGCATCGGTTCGGCGGCTGCCGCCTGCCGGGCGGTGAACGCCGCCAGCAGGACGGCGCCGGCGCCCAGGCAGGCCGCCACCCGGCCGTCGGTCCACCCGCGCACGCCGCCCTCGGCGAGCGCGTACACCACCGAGACGAGACCCGCGGTCGACAGCACCTGGCCGGGGAGGTCGACGGATCCGCGGCGCCGTCCCGCGTGCGCCGGGAGCAGGCGCGTACCGGCCAGCACGGCCGCAGCCCCGATCGGCAGGTTCACCCGGAACACCCACCGCCAGTCCCCGGAGGCCTCGATCAGCAGGCCGCCGAGGAGAGGTCCGGCCGCCAGGGCGAGGCCGCCGACGGCCGACCAGGTGCCGAGCGCGCGGGCGCGCTCCTTCTCCCGGGGGAACGCGGCGGTGATCAGCGCCAGGCCGCTGGGGGACACCGCGGCGCCGGCCACGCCCTGGACCGCCCGTCCGGCGAGCAGCCACCCGGCGGAGGGGGCGGCCGCGCAGAGCGCCGAGCCGACGGTGAAGAGGGCGAGGCCCGCCGTGAAGAGCCTCCTGTGCCCGACGCGGTCGCCCAGGGTGCCGCAGGTGAGCAGCGTCGCGGCGAAGGGCAGCGTGCAGGCGTCGACCACCCACGCCAGCCCTGACAGGGAGGCGTGCAGGTCGCGGCCGATCGACGGCAGGGCGACCGACACGACCGTGACGTCCAGCAGGACCATGAAGGATCCGGCCCCGGTGATCACCAGGGTGGCGGTCCTCGGCTGCGGCATCCGCACCACGGACCTCCTTAGTCAAGTGTTGACTAGTGCACTGTTGACTATGCAGGAGAGGGCCGACGCCCGCAAGGCGGACTGGGATACTGGCCCCATGCCCCAGCCGAAACGCCGCAGCGACGACACCGGGCCCATGCCGCGGCCGCCGTCGGTGGGCGGCTACGTCGTCCTCGGCCTGCTCCTGGACGGACCGGCCAGCGGATGGGAGCTCGCGCGTCTCGCGGACCGGTCGATCGGCCACTTCTGGCCGGTGACCCGTGCCCACATCTACGCCGAGCTGCCCAAGCTCGCCGATCGCGGCTGGGCCACCGCCCGCGACGTCCCGCAGAGCGGCGCGCCGGACAAGCGGGTCTACCGCGCCACCGCCGAGGGCGAGGCCGCCTTCCGCTCGTGGCTCGCCACCGTCGACCTCACCGAGGAACGGGGGCGCCAGCCCCTCCAGCTCCGGCTCTTCTTCGCCGCCCACGACGACCCCGCCCGCCTGGAGGAGCTCCTCGCCGCCTGGCACCGCCGCGCCGCCTCGACCGAGGAGCACTGCGCGGACATCCTCCGCCGCAAGGGCGTCGACACCGCCGCCCTGCCGCGGCTGGAACTCCGACCCGCCCCCCGGAGCCCGCAGGCCCCGGACGGCGGTCCGCCCCGGCTCGACGCCCGCGGCATGACCGCCCTGTTCGGCCTCCGCCGCGCCCAGGCGGACCTGGCGTGGCTCACCGAGGTGCGGGCGATGCTCGGCTCCTGAGGGCCGCGTCCGCCGCGCCGTCCCCTCCCGCGGGGCTGCGTGCGCCGCGCAGTCGGGCGGCCGAGGTCCGGGACCGCGCCGCTCAGGCCCGCGCGGGCGCCACCTCCAGGAACCGCACCCCGCCCGACGCCCGGTACGGCAGGGCCTCCCACCCCCACCGGCCCAGCAGCGACGCGCACTCCCGCAGCCGCCGCTCCGCCTCGTCCGCCGCCGCGGGCGTGCCGGGCAGGACCAGCCACTCCACCCTGGCCGACCCGGTCCCGCCCCCCGCCGTGACGCGGTAGCCGGCGCGCACCCGCCGCCCCGAGGCGTCGGCGACGGCGGACGGCACGCCCGCCGCCTCCAGCGCCAGCGCGACCGCGGGCACCGGCCGCCCGCGCTCCCACGCGGCGGGCGTCCGCCGCGCCGCGCCCCCGGACCCCGGTCCGCCCCCGGAGCCGGTCACCCGGCGGATCTCCAGCAGGGCCTCCCACGCGGCCGCCGCCGCGGCCGCCCGCCCCGGGACGGGCGCGCCCGTGCCCGTCTCCCCGCCCGTCGCCGCCGCGAACCCCGAGGGCCGCCCGCCGCCCTGCTCCCGGTCCTGCTCCTGTTCCGGACGCCGGTCCGCCTCCAGCCCGGCGCGCACCTGCCGCCCGAACGCCGTCAGGTACCGGGCGCCCCGCCTGCCGTACGCCGCGACAAGTCCCTTGGCCGCCAGCGCCCGCAGCGCCGCCGCACTCCCGTCCGCCTCGCCCGTGACCGGGTCCGCCTCCAGCAGCACCCGCCGCTGCGCGGCGCTCAGGGAGGTGCCCCGCCCGGTCGGCCACTCCGTCACGGCGTCCCTCCTCACGTCCGCCCCGGGGCCGCCGTCGGCCGCCGGGTCAGCGGGTGCCCCGGGCGGCCGGGCCCTCCGGGCCCCGCGCCCCACGGGCAGTATCGCGCGGCCCGCCGACAACGCCCCGGCCGCGCGGGCGGCGGGGTTTCGGCGCACCGCGCCGGGAGAGGCGACCGAGGCGGGGGAACCGGCAGGGGGAACCGGCAGGGGGGCCGAAGCGGGACGGGAGCACCCGGACACCGCACCACCGGAGGAGAAACCATGAGAGCCCTGACCTGGCACGGCAAGCGCGACGTCCGCGTGGACACCGTGCCCGACCCGGCGATCAAGGACCCGGCCGACGTGATCGTCAGGATCACCACCACCGGCCTGTGCGGGTCCGACCTCCACCTCTACGAGCTCTTCGGGCCGTTCATCGACGAGGGCGACATCCTCGGCCACGAGCCGATGGGCGTCGTCCAGGAGGTCGGGCCCGAGGTCACCGCGGTGCGCCCCGGCGACCGCGTGGTCGTGCCCTTCAACGTCTCCTGCGGCACCTGCTTCATGTGCGGGCAGGGGCTGCACTCGCAGTGCGAGACCACGCAGGTCCACGAGTACGGCACCGGCGCGTCCCTGTTCGGCTACACCAAGCTCTACGGCCAGGTCCCCGGCGGCCAGGCCGAGTATCTGCGGGTGCCCTTCGGGAACACCCTCCCGATCGCCGTGCCCGACGGGCCGCCCGACGAGCGCTTCGTCTACCTCTCCGACGTGCTGCCCACCGCCTGGCAGGCCGTCGAGTACGCGGCCGTGCCGCCCGGGGGCAGCGTCGCCGTCCTCGGCCTCGGACCGATCGGCGACATGGCCGCCCGCATCGCGGCCCACCGCGGCGCGGGCACCGTCATCGGGGTGGACCTCGTCCCGGAGCGCCTGGAGCGGGCCCGCGCCCGCGGCGTCCACGCCCTGGACCTGCGCGAGCACGGGAAGCACCTGGTCGACGCCGTCCGCGACCTCACCGGCGGCCGGGGCCCCGACGCCGTCATCGACGCCGTCGGCATGGAGGCCCACGGCGCCCCCGTCGGCAAGCTCGCCCAGCAGCTGACCGGACTGCTGCCCGACGCCCTCGCCGCGAAGCTCATGGAGAACGCCGGCCTGGACCGCCTCAGCGCCCTCCACCTCGCCATCGGCCTCGTCCGCCGCGGCGGCACCGTCTCCGTCTCCGGCGTCTACGGCGGCATGGCCGACCCGATGCCGCTGCTCACCATGTTCGACAAGCAGATCCAGCTGCGGATGGGCCAGGCCAACGTCCACCGCTGGGTCGGCGACATCCTGCCGCTGCTCACCGACGCCGACCCCCTCGGCGTCGACGACTTCGCCACCCACCGGGTCCCGCTGGAGAAGGCGCCCGAGGCGTACGCGATGTTCCAGAAGAAGGAGGACGGCGCCGTCAAGGTGCTCTTCAAGCCCTGAGCCGGGACCCCGGGAGGGTGCCGGGGGCCGCCTCCCGTGACGTGCAGCCGGTCTGACGCCGCGTCACAGGAGGCGGCCCCCCGCTGCCGCGGCGGCGGCACCGGGCGGCGCCGGCGGTCCCGGTGCCGGGCGGGGCGGTCCCGCCCGCCGGGCCGTCCGGGCCGGTCTGGGAGACTGCCCGGCGGACGGCTGCCGGACGGACGGCTGCCTGACGGACAGCTGTCGGACGGACGGCTGCCGGACGGACCGGCCGTGACGGCCGCACGGCCGCGACAGGGAGGGGCGACGGTGACGCTGCTGCGGGAGGAGGCCCGCGGGCCGGAGGAGGGCTGCCCGCCGCCGGGCGTCGTGGTCGAGCGCTCCTGCCGCACGGAGGACGGCGCCTGCCGCCACCTGCTCGTCTGGCGGGCCGGTCCGGGCTGGCGGATGGTCAGCAGCGCCGTCCTCGGCGGCGGCCTCGGCGAGCGGCACTGGGTGGTGAACGCCCAGGTCCGCGCCGGGTACGCGCGCATGGACCCCGACCGGCACCTCGCCCGGCTCGCCGCGGCGCACGGCCTCGCCGGTGAGGGCGTGGGCCTGATGACCGCCGCGGAGGTGGACGACGTCACCCGGGCGGTCGACGGCGGGGTGACCGCAGTGGTGACCTCCGGCATCGGGGTGCCCGTCTGGGCGGCGGCCCCGGACCCGACCGGAACGGCCCCTGCCGGTGCCTCAGCCCGTGCCGGGTCGGCCGCGCCCTATGTCCCCGGCACGGTCAACATCCTCGCGGTCGTCCCGGCGGCGGTCACCGACGCGGGCCTGGTCAACCTCGCCACCACGGCGGCCGAGGCCAAGGTGCAGGCCCTGCTCGACGCCGGCTACGACTGCTCCGGCACCCCCTCCGACGCGGTCTGCGTGGCGGTGCGGACCCCTGGGCCCGGCCGCCCCGCCGAACCCTTCGGCGGACCCCGCTCCCTCTGGGGCGCCCGGCTGGCCCGCGCCGTGCACCGGGCGGTGCGGGAGGGCGCCGAACGCGACCGCGAGCGCCGGGCCGCCGGCCCCGCCCCCGGCCACCCCGCCCCGCTCCCGGGCTGCCGCGGCGTCCTGCCGCCCGCCGGCCCGCGCTGAGCGCCGCTCACCCGCCGGCCGGCCGCTCCCCGCGGCCCGGTCGGCGGGGGCGGCCCGGCCGGCGGTGAGGAGCGGTCCTCTGCGGACTGCGTGGGCCCGGACACGGCCGTCCTCTCCCCAGCCCGGGCCGCCCCCGCCGCGCCGCCCGGACCGCCGCCCCGTGCACGGCGACGGTCCGGGCGGAGGGCCGGCTCGGGGAGGCGCCCCGCCGTCCGGTCAGGAACGCCGCCGACGGCGGCGCGCCTCCAGGAACAGCGCGCCCCCGGCGACGAGGGCGGCCGCCCCGGCGCCCAGCGGTGCCAGGTCGGCCCCGGTGTGCGCCAGGGTCCGGCCTCCGTCCGCCGGGCTGTCCGCGGGGGCCTGCCCGGCGGGCAGGGCGCCCGCCTCCGCGGCGTGCTCCGTGGCACCGCCCCTCCCGGACGGGGCGGCCACGGCTCCCTTGCCGGGACGTGCGGTGGTCCCGGCCCCGGTCCCGTCCCCCGGGCCGGCCGCTCCCGCAGCGGAGCCCTCCATCCCCGCTGCAGGGCCGTCCGCCCCCGGCGCGGGACCGTCCGCGCCCCCGGGGCCGGACACCGCCGACGCCGGGAGGCCGTCCGCCGCGCCGCCCAGCGGGACGCCGCTCAGGAGTGCGCCGCGGTCGGGGGCGCGGCGGCCGCCACGGGCGGGGCCGGACCCCTGGGCCGCCGGGAAGGGGAGTCCGGTGCCGGCGGCCGGCGAGTGGGGGCGCAGCCGGAAGTCGGCCTCCCCGAAGACGGTGCCGGGCCTGGCGAACAGCGGGTCGGCGACGATGTCGTGGGGGCCCTTCACCTCGGGCCGCCGCCCGTTGAAGTAGACGTTGTAGTCGTAGGTGACACGGACGTTGCGGGACTTCGAGTTCACGTACCCGCCCGGCCGGGCGTAGGCGATGTTGTCGAGCAGGCGCACGTCGGTGCTGTTCGCGGCGAAGATGTCGCCGTAGTACTTCATCCGGGGGCTGCGGCCGTTCATGAACGCGGTGTTGTTGACGATGTCGACGTGGATGCCCTTGAAGGAGTGGATCCCGGACCCGCCGTTGTCGAAGGACACGTTGCCGGCGACCAGGACGCGGCCCCGGTAGTCCGGCCCGTCGCCCCCCTTGTCCTTGAGGGTGTCGATGATGATGCCGTTGCCGTCCGAGTAGCAGTGGCAGCCCTCCCACTTGACCTTGGTCTCGTTGTCGTAGGACACGTTGCGGGTGACGCGGATCTTGTAGCGGGAGGGGTCGCCGCGGTCCACGTCCCGGGCCCGCAGGACGGAGATGCCGCTGGTGCCGTACGCGGTGTACCAGGAGGTCGAGTGGACGCGGTTCCGGTCGATCGTGACGTGGTCGGCGTCGGCCACCGAGATGCCCGCCCCGGGGCAGTCGTGGACGAGGTTGCCGGTGATCGTGAGGTGGTGCGGGAAGCTCCGATAGCCCTTCGCCGCCGACAGGCAGTTCGTGTTGAAGGCCGGCCTGCCGGGGACGGAGTGCCGTTCCGCGTCCGCCAGGGACAGCGAGGCGCGGGTGCCCCGGATGTCCAGGCCGCGGACGGTGATGTAGGAGGCGCCGGAGACGGAGATCCCGTTCCAGCCGGTGACGGGGTGGATCACGGGGTGGTGGCCCGGGTAGGCCTGGTAGGTGATGGGCCGTCCGGGCCCGCCCGAGCGGGTGATGCGGACGACGTCCAGGCCCTCGCGTGCCTCCGTGTACGTGCCGTTCATGACCGACACGGTGTCGCCGGGCGCGGTCAGGTCCGCGGCCCGCTGGATGGTGCGCAGGGGCGCCCGGGGCGAGGTCCCCGGGTTGCTGTCCGAGCCGCCGGGGCTCACGTAGTAGGTCCTGCCCGTGGGACGGGCCGGCCGGGCCGGGACCGGGTAGCCGGTGTCGGCCATCGCGGGTGCGGACCGCTGCGAGCGGCTGGTGCGGGTCGGCACCGCCGAGGACTGCGGACGCGGCTGCGGGACCGGTGCGGCCGTCGCCGACCGCACCGCGGCCGACGGGGAGGGGGCGGACGGGTGCGCGGAGGCGAGGTCCTGCCGCGGCGGCAGGGCGACCGCGACCGCCGCGGCCGCCGCGGCGACGGCCGCCGCGCCGACGGTGGACTTCACCGCCAGGGCCTGCAGGCCCGGACGCGCCCGGCCCGCCCGCCGGGCCGCCCGGGCGCCGCGCACCGCCGCGTCGGCCGCGTGCCCCCCGGTTCCGGGCGCGTGCCCCCCGGACTTGGCCGCGTGCCCCCCGGTTCCGGCCGTGTGTCCCCCGGGCCCGGTGGCGGCGGTCGTCCCGGGTCCGGCCGGGAGCCCCGCCAGGGCACCGGAGAGGTGCGCGTCCAGGCCGGGCGGCAGCGGCACCAGGCCCAGGCCGGTCAGCAGCCCCTCCGCCGGCACCAGGCCCTCGCCGAACCGCCGGCAGGACGGGCAGGCCCGCAGGTGCCTGGCCAGCCGCTTGCGCATCAGGGCCGACGGCACCCCGTCCCAGCCGTCGACCAGGGAGCCCAGCAGGTCGCACCCGTCCCCGGGCGCGGCGGCGCCGTGCGCCTCCAGGGCGCGGACCACCGCCCGGCACACGTCCAGCTGCCCGCGCATCCGCTGGACGCGCACCGCCGCGTGCGCCGCGCCCACCCCGAGCGCTCCGGCCACCTCACCCCGGGTCAGCTCCCCGGCGACCTCCAGCCACCACAGGGCGGCGGTGTGCCGGTGCTGCTCGTCCAGCCACGCCGCCGCGGCGGCGGTCTCCCGGCGCTGGCCGCCGAGCCGCAGCCGCCAGATCGCCCACTCCTCGAACCGGACCCCCGCCTGCGGCCGCCGCTCCTCCAGCTCCGCCAGGTCGGCCGCCGCCTCGGGGGCGGCCGACCCCGACCGCCACCGGTCCCTGACCTGCCGCAGCGCGATCGTCACCAGCCAGGACCGGTACCGCTCGGGCTCCCGCAGGCCGCCGAGCGCCCCCAGCACGCGGAGCATCGTCTCCTGCACCAGGTCGTCCACGTCCTGGCCGCCGCCCAGCGCCCGGCCCACCAGGTTGTAGACCAGCGGCACCGACCGCCGCACCAGCGCCTCCAGCGCCTGCGCGTCCCCGGCCTGCGCCGCCCGCACCAGGTCGGCGTCCCCACGCACGTCCGTACCGCTCACCCTCATCGTCGACCACCTGTCGTCTCGCACCGCCCTTCCGTTCCGGGCGGCCCCACCTCAGCAGACGCCTGCACGGGACCGGCATAACAGGAAACCGCGGAGCGGATTCCCCCGCCCCCGGGGCCCTGCGGGGGCGAGGACATGACGTGCACCGGGCGCGCGGCGTTCACCGCCTCCGCCGGCCCCGGGATGCGCGGAAGCGGTGAACGCCCGTCCCGTGCCCGTACGGCGCCCTCGCGGAGCGGCGCCTGCGGGAAAGGCGCGTGCACGCAGGAGGGCCGGACCGTACGATCGGCTCATGCATCGTTCACCGTGCCGGGACTGGTGGCGCTCCTTCTAGGAGCGGCCGTACCCCCACCGGAGCCGTCCCGGCCGCTCCCGGCCCCTCCGCCGCGGGGAGGCGCAGGACGAAGCACGCTCCGGACCGCGCCGCGGGGTCCACCGCGAGCGTGCCGCCGTGGCGGGCGGCGAGGTCGCGGGCGATGGCGAGACCGAGGCCCGCGCCGCCGCTGCCCCGGTCGCGGGCCGCGTCCAGCCGCGTGAAGCGGTCGAAGACCCGCTCCCGGTCGGCCGGCGGCACGCCGTCGCCGTCGTCGGAGACCCGCACCACCACCTCCGCGCCGCCCGTGCTCCCGCCCGCGCCGCCGCCGGGGACGCGGGCGACCGCGACCTCGACGCGGGTGCGGGCGTGCCGGACCGCGTTGTCCAGCAGGTTGCGCAGGACCCGCTCCAGCAGCACGGGACTTCCCCGCACCACGGCCGGGTCCGCTGCCACCGCGTCCGTGGCCACCGCGTCCGTGGCCGCCGGGTCCGTGGCCGTTGGGTCTGCTTCTACCGCGCCCGTGGCCGCCGGCTCCGTGGCCGCCGACTCCGTGGCCGCCGGGTCCGCCGCGGCCGTGACGACGACCTGCGGTCCGGACGTCCCCGCCGCGCGGCCGGCGGCGTGGTCCGCCACCACACCGGAGGCCAGCGCCCTCAGGTCCACCGCCCGGCCCGCGGCCGTACCGGCCGCGGAACCGGCGTCCAGGCGGGCCAGGAGGAGCAGGTCCTCCGCCAGCGTCTGCAGGCGCCGGGCCTGGCCCGCGGCCTCCTCCGTGGCCGCGGGCCAGTCCGTCCGCTCCGGGTAGGCCAGGGACACCTCCAGCGCGGCCAGCAGTCCCGCCACCGGGCTGCGCAGCTCGTGGGCGGCGTCGGCGACGAAGCGCCGCTGCTCGGACGCCGCCCGGTCCAGCCGCTCCAGGGTGGCGTTGATCGTCACCGCGAGCGCGGCGATCTCGTCGCCGGTGTCGGGGACGTCCACGCGTTCGCGCGGGTCGGACGCGGTGACCGCCGCCGTGCGGGCACGGATCGCCTCGACCGGCCGCAGTGCGCGCCGGGTGGCGAGGTAGGCGGTGCCGGCGACGACCAGCACGGCTGCCGGGACCGCCGGCGCCAGGAGCCGGTCGACGGCACCCGCCGCACGGTCGGCCCCGAACGGGGTGACGACGACGTACACCCGGACGGCGTCGTCGTCGGCGAGGTCCCCGGCGAGGACCGCCGGTGGCCGCGGGCGGGAGGCGGCGACCGACAGGTCGCCGCTGACGGCGGTGAACGTCCGGCCCGCGAGCGGGCTGCCCGCGGTGCCCGGGGGCCTGCCGAACCGGACCTCGTGCCGGTCGCCGACCAGTCCAGCGCCCCCCTTTCCGGGAGGGGGCAGCACCGTGCCGGCCGCCCGCTCGAAGGGCTCCATGTCCGGGCTGGAGGCGAGGGGGACGCGGCTGCCGCCCGCGGTGACCTCGTAGGGGAAGTCCCCCCACGCCTCGGACGGGAGTGCGCCCCCGCCGACGACCTCCAGGAGGCGTGCGAGTTCGTCCTGCGCCTGCGCCCGGGTGGTGGCCATGGCCTGGTCGCGGACCTGGTGGTGCGTCCACAGCGCGCCGCCGGTGAAGAGGACGGCGGACGCCGCCCCGGCGGCCAGCGCGGACCGGGCCCGGACCGAGCGCGGCCCCACCCGTCGGCGGCTAGCCATCGAGGCTCCCGCCGTCGCCGTCTCCACGGCTGCCGTCGTCGTCGCCGCGGCGGTCGTCGACCAGTCGGTAGCCGGCGCCGCGCACCGTCTCCAGCGACCGGCGTCCGAACGGCGCGTCGATCTTCCGGCGCAGGCCGCTGATCCGCACCTCGACCAGGTTGGGGTCCTCCGCCTCGTCCGGCCAGGCCTCCGCCAGGATCTCGCCCTTGGACACCACCTCGCCGGAGCGGCGGGCGAGGACCTCGGCCACCGCGAACTCACGGGGCGTCAGGGCGATCGGCACGCCCGCCCGGCGGCAGGTACGGGCGGCCGTGTCCACCGTGAGGTCCCCGACGACGGCCAGCGGGGACACCGCGGTCCGGGGTCGGCGCAGCAGCGCCCGCAGGCGTGCCACCAGGACCACGTACGAGAACGGCTTCGCCAGGTAGTCGTCCGCGCCGGTGTCCAGCGCCTCCGCCTGGTCCCAGTCGCCGTCCTTCGCGGTCAGCACCAGGATCGGGGTGTGCACCCCCTCGCGCCGCAGCTGCGCGCAGACCCGGTAGCCGTTGAGGAGGGGGAGCATCAGGTCCAGCACGATCAGGGCGTAGTCGCCGGTGCGGGCCTTCCACAGGCCCTCGCGCCCGTCGTGCGCCAGGTCGACCGCGAAGCCCTCCGCGGACAGGCCGCGCCGGAGGGTCTCCGCCAGGCCGCGCTCGTCCTCGACCACCAGGATTCTCACCCCGTCAGCGTGGCACAGCGGCCGGCCGGCTCCCTGACCGCGCGGTCAGGTCCGGTCAGCGTCCGGTCAGCGGCCGGCGGCCAGGGTGGCGGCACCCGTCCCGCCGACCGGAGGCCGCCGCATGAGCGAACCGACCGCCACCCGTACCGCTGCCCCCCGTACCGCTGCCGCCCGCCCTCCTGCCGCGCCCGCCGTCCCCGCCCGCGCCGCCGTCCCCGCCCGCGCCACCGTCCCCGCCCCGGGACGGCCGCCGGTGCCGGGCCGCCCGGCCGGTCCCCCCGGCACGGCGTGGATCCCCGTCGCGGCCGCGCTGTGCTTCGCGGCCTACGCCGCGCTGTCGCTGCGCCTGCACCAGCGCCTCCTGACCACCGGTTACGACCTCGGCATCTTCGAGCAGGCCGTCCGCTCCTACGCCCACGGGCACCTGCCCGTCTCCGAGCTCAAGGGACCCGGATTCCCCCTCCTCGGCGACCACTTCTCCCCGGCCCTGGCCCTCCTCGCGCCGCTCTACCGGCTGTGGCCCTCACCCCTGGTCCTGCTGCTCGCCCAGGCGGCCCTCCTCGCCGTCCCCGTCGTGCCGCTCGCCCGCTGGGCGCAGCGCGCCCTGGGGCGCCCGGCCGCCGCGGCGGTCGCCGCCGGGTACGGGCTCTCCTGGGGCGTCGCCCAGACGGCCGGCTTCGACTTCCACGAGGTCTGCCTCGCCGTCCCGCTCCTCGCGTTCTCCCTGACCGCGCTGGGGGAGGGCCGCCTGCGGGCCGCCGTCGCCTGGAGCCTGCCGCTGCTCGCGGTCAAGGAGGACCTGGGGCTGACCGCGGCCGTCGTCGGCGTCCTCGTCGCGCTGCGCGGCGGGCGCCGGCTCGGCCTGGCGGCCGCCGCCGCGGGGCTGGCCGGGACCCTGGCCGAGGTCCTCGTCCTCATACCCGCCGCCAACCCGGCCGGCTCCTTCGCCTACTGGGACAAGCTCCCGGGGGCCGGAGCCGGATCCGGCTCCCCGGGCACCGGCGCGGGACCGACGGACCTCCTGCGCGCCCTCACCCTCGGCCTGGTCACCCCGGACACCAAGGCCGTCACCCTCGTCCTGCTCCTCGCGCCCACCGCGTTCCTCGCCCTGCGCTCCCCGCTGCTCTGGGCGGCCGCGCCGACGCTGGCCTGGCGCTTCCTCTCCGACAACCCCGCCTACTGGGGCACCGGCTACCACTACAGCGCCGTTCTGATGCCGGTCGTCTCCACCGCCTTCGTCGACGGCCTGCGCCGCTGTCCCGGCGGCACGGCCGCCGTCCGCCACCACCTGGCCGCCGGGGGCGCGGTCACCGCGCTCCTGCTGCCCCAGTTCCCCCTGTGGCAGCTCCTGCAGCCCGCGACGTGGCGCACCCCGCCCCGCGTCGCGGCCGCCCACCGCGTCCTGGACCGCATCCCCGACGGCGCCACCGTCGCCGCGTCCAACCGTCTCGTCCCGCAGCTCACCGCACGCGCCTCGGTCACCGACTTCGGCTACCCCGGCAGCCGCCCCGATCCGCAGTGGATCGTCGTCGACACCGCCGACCCGCAGGGCTGGCCCGTCTCGGGGGAGCAGCAGGCGCAGCTCGTCGCGGAGGCCCGCGCGCACGGCTACCGCACCGTGGCCGACGAGGACGGCTTCCTCCTCCTGCACCGCTGAGGACCGCCCGTCGGCGCGGGGGCCCGTCCCGCGGACCACCGCTGTCCGCGCCCGCCGTCCACCGCCCCGCCCGTCCCGCCGCCGTCCACCGCCCCGCCGTCGACCGCGCCGCCGTCGCCCGTCCCGCAGCCGGGGGCGCGGCGGACGCGGCGCATCCAGCGCCACCCGGACGCGGGACGGTCCCCGCCGTGCGGCGGAGCGCCGCACGGCGCCCGGGCCGGTTCCGCTCACCCCCGCGCGGTGCGGACCACCGGCTCGTGCTCGACGGGAAAGTCCACCGACCGGGCGATGAAGCAGACCGCCCCGACCTCCCCGTGCAGGGCCCGCGCCCGCTCCACCATCGACGCCTCGGCCACCTCCACCTCCGGCCGCAGGACCACCCGGGCGAACCGGCCCCCGCCGCCGCTCCCGTCCATCGCCAGCACGCCGTGGGCACGGTCCTCGTACGCGGTCACCACGACCCCGCCGGCCGCGCACAGGTGCAGGTACCAGAGCATGTGGCACTGGGACAGCGAGGCCACGAGCAGCTGCTCGGGGTTCCAGCGGGCCGCGTCGCCGCGGAAGGCGGGGTCGGACGAGCCGGGCAGCGGCGGCGGGCCGTCCGCCCGCACCTCGTGGTCGCGGCTGTAGGAGCGGTAGCCGTCGGTCCCGGCCCCCAGGTTCCCGGTCCACGCGACCGTCACGTCGTAGGTGTGCGTTGTCGTCATGGGCGTGCAGCCTACGGCGCCGGGGGTGCCACCGCCGCGTGCCCGCCCCGGGACGGGGGCGGGCGCCCGATGAAACGCCGTCCTCCCCCCGTCCGGTCGACGACATGCCCCTCGGTCGACCATGCTGACGTCGCGTCACTTCTGTCGGGCCCGTTCCCGGCCCTCTTCGCGCCGTCTGACCCCTGAACAGGCCCGTGCCCGGCGCGCGTACCCCGCGCTCCTCCGCACCGCCGAGCGCCGCGCGGGCACCGCCGAGCGCCGCGCGGGCACGGCCGGGCGGCGCGGCAGGCAGGCCCGTCCCGCCGTCCCGGCCGCCTCCGGACGTCCCGGACGGCCGGGCGCCGCTGCGGCCGCCCCGGGCGGTCCGGCTTCCCGGCTCCCGGCCGTTGTCGTAGGTGCGTGCAACGCTGTGTCCGTGCCGCCCTCCGCGGTGCCGCCCGGGTGCGACGAGTCCGGCCGGCGCGGTGCGGTGGTCTGCCCTGCCCCACCCCGGACGAGGACGAGGAGCGAGTCGTATGCGCATCGTGGTCAGTGAGTTCATGAGCCTGGACGGCGTGGTGCAGGCGCCGGGCGGGCCGGAGGAGGACACCGACGGCGGCTTCGCCCACGGCGGCTGGTCGCACCCGTTCTTCGACCCGGAGACGGTGGGCGGCTCCTTCGCCGAGGCGCTCTCCGGGGCCGAGGCGCTGCTGTTCGGGCGCCGCACCTGGGAGACGATGGCCGCGGCCTGGCCCGGACGGGCCGGCGACCCGTTCGCCGACCGGATGAACGCCATCCCCAAGTACGTCGTCTCCGGCACGCTCGGCGACGACAAGCTGACCTGGCAGAACACCACGCGCATCCCCGGCGGCGAGGCCGTTGCCCGCATCCGGGAGCTGCGCGGGACGGGCGGCGGCGACCTGCTGGTCATGGGCAGCCCCACACTCGTGCGCACCCTGCTCGGCGAGGGCCTGGTCGACGAACTGCGGCTCGTGGTCATGCCGGTGCTCCTCGGCGGCGGGAAGCGGATCTTCCCCGACGACGGCGTGCTGCGCACCCTGGAGCTCGTCTCCGCCGTCACCAGCCCCGGTGGCGCCCAGGTGTGCACCTACCGTCCGGCGGCCCGCTGACGGGCCGCCGCGGCCGGGCACTCCGCCGCCCCTCCCTCGGACGCCGCCCCTCAGGCGCCGACCGCGAACGCCGCGCGGACCCTGCGGAGCGCCTCCTCCAGCGTCGCCGCGGTCTCCTCGTGGCCGCTGAAACCCTCGTCCTCGCCCGGGTCGACCGACAGGCCCCATCCGGAGTCGGGGTGGCCGTCGATGGTCGCCGTGTGCGTACCTGCGCCGAGGGTGATCGACAGGTTTCCGGCCGGGAACTCGATGACGTCGACACGCTGCAGGGCGTCGCCGAACACGGAGCGGATCGTGCCGCGTGCGGTCTGTGCGTCCATGGTCGTCTCCTCTGTGGTGCTGCGGGGGTCTCCGGTGCGCCCGCCGGGGCCCTGCGGGGTCCGGTGCCCCGGTGCCGGGGGAGATACCGGTGCGGGCGGAGGCACCGGTGCGGACAGGGGTGCGGCGCGGTGCCGGCGGGGCGGGAGCCGGGCGGAGGCCGCCCGTCCGGCCGGGTGAGGCCCTCAGCCACCGCCCGCGTCGGTGCCGGTCCAGACGCGCTCCACCTCGTCGCCGTCGCGCAGCGCCAGGAACGCCCGGGCGATGAGGTCGGGGTCGAACGCCGTGCCCGGTGCGACCGGCCCCGCCACGGTCAGCGTGCGCACCCGCACGCCCCGTTCGCCGAGGTCCGCGGCGAGAATGTGGGCGGCCGCGCGCAGCCCCGCCTTGCCCAGGGAGAGCACCCCCTCCTCCGCACTGGGGCGCAGCGCCAGCCCGCCCCCGGTCAGCAGCACCGAGCCCCGGGTGCGGACCAGGTCGTCCCGGGCCGCCCGCACGGCCGCCAGCGCGGAGAGCACGTTCACCTCGTGGGCGTGCCGCAGCTCGTCGAGACCGCAGTCCGTGAGGCGTCCCGCCCGGTAGGCGGCGTTGTAGGCCAGCACCTCCACCGGCCCGTCGGCCCCGAGCGCGCGCACCGCCTCGGCGACCTCCTCGGCGCGCCCCGCGTCGGCGGTCCGGACGGCGACGTCCGCCCCCTGGCCGGACAGGTCGGCGGCCAGCCGTTCCAGCCGGCCCGCGTCGCGGGCGACGAGCCCGATCCGGTGGCCCTCGGCGGCCAGGGCGCGGGCGAGGGAGGCGCCGATGCCGGGGCCCGCGCCGACGACCAGTGCGGTGGTGGGTCGGGGAGTGTCCACGGTGGGTCCTTTCTGGGGTCCTCTCGGACGGGTCGGGCCGGACGGCCGGGCGGACGCCCCGTGCCCGCCGGACGCCCCGTGCCCGCCGGACGTCCGGCGGCACCGGGCCCGGCCCGGGCGCGGGAGCCCTGCACCGGAGTCCTCACCCCGGCCCGGCGGCGACCACCGGGTCGGTGGTGCCGTCGGGGCAGGCGTCGCGGGCGGTGTCCCAGCCGGCGAGCACCGCCCCGCCCCGGTAGGCGCTGTCGAGGAAGGCGAGGACGGCGCCCTTCGGGTCGGGCGCGCTGCGGGCGTCCTCGTAGTCCAGCACCGCGAGGTGGCTGCCGTTGCGTTCGACCCACCGGGCGGCTGCGGGTTCCAGCGGCTGCCCGGCCAGGCCCTCGGGCTCCGGCGCGGTGTAGGAGTAGAAGGCCGGCCGCGGGAAGGCGGGGTCGCCGAACCAGAAGCCGGCGCTGACCACCTCCCGGGAGTACGCCTCCCGGGTGACGGGGTCGACGGTGGCCGGGTGGTGGACGACGCGCCCCGAGAAGCGGGTGACCGCGATGTCGAAGGTGTGCCAGAAGTGGTGGACCGGCGACGTCTTCCCCGACCACTGCGCGGCGTACTCCTCCAGGACCAGGTTGACCTGGGAGAGGATCCGCCAGTACCGGTTCGCCTGCGCCGGGTCGTAGGTGCAGTGCTCCTCGTCCTCGGCGAAGGGGCGGCCGGAGTCCGGCAGGTCGAAGGGCCGGGGGAGGGCGATCACCGCGCGGGCGCCCACCCCCGCCAGGGCGGCGCGCAGCCGGTCGTGGAAGGCGGCGACGGACAGCCCCGGCAGGGCGAAGGACGCCGCGGAGCCGTCGCCCGCCGTGACCTCCAGGCGGTGCGCGGTGAAGTCGAAGTCGACGCAGAAGAACCCGCCGTCGTCGCCGAGCCCCATGGGGCGGGTGGTCATGCCCCGGCCGGTCAGGTGGAACGGCACGTTCCACCAGTGGTTGCGGCGCGGCGAGGCCGCCAGGCGCACCTTGCCCACCACCTGTGCGAACCGGTGCAGGGTCTCCTTCGTCGCGCGCCACTCCTCGTACGGCAGCGGTGGGAACAGCTCCACGGTGCCTCCCTGCGATGTGCCGGGCCCCTCTGCGGACACCACCATCGTGCGCACACCGGCCCCGGACCGCGACCGGCCGTCACCCGGGACGCCCCCACCGATGGCGGGGGAGGGGGCCCCCGGCGACCATCGGAGGGACGGGAACGGCGGCCGAGGGAGTCGGGACGGATGTCCTTGCACGTGGCGGTACTGGGGGCGACGGGTGGTCAGGGGGGTGCCGTCGTGGACGCCCTGCTGGAGGGCGGGCACGCGGTGCGGGCGGTGGCCCGCGACCCTGGCAGCCTGCGGGCGCGGACCCTGCGGGAGCGCGGGGTGGAGGTCGTCCGCGGCGACCTCGGCGAGCCCTCCTCCCTGGGGGGCGCGCTGGAGGGGGTGGACGCGGCGTTCGCGGTCACCACGCCCTTCGAGTTCGGCCCCGAGGCGGAGGTCGAGCAGGGGCTCGCCGTCGTGCGGGCCGCCGCACGGACCGGCCTGCCGCACCTGGTGTTCTCCTCCGTGGCCTCCGCCGACCGGCGGACGGGCGTGCCGCACTTCGAGAGCAAGCAGCGGATCGAGGAGGTCCTCGCCCAGGAGGGGCCGCCGTGGACGGTGGTCGCCCCCACGTACTTCTTCGAGAACCTCCTCGGCGACCCGCAGGCCCTGCGCTCGGGCTGGCTGGAGTTCCCGATCCCGCCGGACCGGCCGCTGCAGCAGGTGGCCCGCCGGGACCTCGGCGCGCTGGTGGCGGCCGTCGTCGCCGACCGCGACCGGCACCTGGGCCGCCGTGTCGAGGTGGCCTCGGACGCGCCGACCCCGGCGCGGATGGCCGCGGTCCTGGAGCGTGCGCTGGGCCGTCCGGTCGAACCGGTGCAGGTCCCGCTCTCCCTCGTCCGGCAGGGGAGCGCCGACATGGGGGCGATGTGGGACTTCCTGTCCCGCGAGGGCTACGCCGTCGACATCGGCGCCCTGCACCGCGCCTACCCGGACATCGCCTGGACCTCCTTCGAGGCCTGGGCCGAGGGCCTCACCGCGGGCGCCCCGCGGCCCGCCCGCTGAGGGCGGCGCCGCGGGGCGCGGGCCCGGCCGTCGGCGGGCCTGTCCGCCGGCCGCCGTGTCAGCCGACCGAGAGGGCGGCGTCCATCTCCCACATCAGCACCTCCGCGCCCTCCGGCCCACCGGTGATGCGGCGGCCGTCGGAGCGGGTGATCCGCGCGGCGTCGCCCTGCGCGAGGGGGCCGGAGCCCTCCAGCGCCACCTCGCCGCGGGCGACGAAGAGGTGGACGAAGGGCGCGGTGGCGGCCTCCAGGGTCTCCCCGGGCCGGATCTGCGCCACGTGCAGGGCGGCGTGCTTCTGGCGGATGCCGATCGCCCGCTGCTGGAGGTGCTTCGGCATGCCCGAGGCCAGGGTGGTCCAGCCGCCGCGGGCGAGCTCGCCGCCGATGTCGAGCTGCTCGTAGCCGGGGGCGATGCCGGCCTCGTCGGGGACGGTCCACATCTGGATGAACCGCACCGGGGTCTGGTGCTCGGGGTCCCCGGTGAGGGTCCAGGAGTCGTTCTTCTCGCTGTGCAGGATGCCGGTGCCGGCGCTCATCCGCTGGGCGAGCCCGGGGTGGATCACACCGTTGTGCCCCTCGGAGTCCTGGTGCACCAGGCTGCCCTCCAGCACCCAGGTGATGATCTCCATGTCGCGGTGGGGGTGGGTGTCGAAGCCGGTGCCGGGTGCCACGACGTCGTCGTTGGAGACGAGGAGCAGCCCGAAGTGGGTGTTCCCGGGGTCCCAGTGCCGGGAGAACGAGAACGAATGGCGGGAGTCGAGCCAGCCGGCGCGGGTGTGGAAGCGCTCGCCTGCGCGGCGGATGTCGACGAGGGAGGACAAGGCGTCTCCTTGGCGCTCGGGGAGCGGGGCCGCTCCGCGGATGTTGTTGAATCTTATACAAATTTTCGGCCGCAGGCATTCCCGCCCCCCGCCGCAGTGCCGTGCGGAGGCTCCGGGACCCCCGGCGGGCCCGGCCGCGCCTCCCCCGCGCGGGGCCCCTGGGCGTGTCCGGCGGGTGTGCTAGCGGCTCGGCCGCTCCGGCCCCGGGCCGGCCGCGGCCCGGTCCTGCGGCCGGTCGAGGAACGCGCGGTAGGCGGCGGCGACGTTCGCCAAATACCGGAGCGCCGCCCCGCGCTCCTCCTCGGACATCCCGGCCGAGGCCCCGCCCAGCAGGCCCAGCAGGGGTGCCAGTTCGCCCATGACGTGGCGCATGCCGGTGTCGGTGACCTGCAGGACCTGGCGCCGCCGGTCCGCCGGGTGGGGCGTGCGCTCCACGTGCCCCTCGCCCGCCAGGCGGTGCACGGACTGGGTGGCCGCGGCCGAGGTCACCCCGAGCCGCCGGGAGAGCTCCACCGGTCCGAGCTGCTCGCCCGCGGCCTCGGCCATGATCACGTGCTCCACGGCCTCGACGTCGGTCAGCGGCATCCCGAGCCGGTGGGCGAGGGCGCCGCGGGCGAGCTGGGTCAGGGTGAGCACCTCGCGCAGCGCCTCGGACAGCTCGTCCCCGGGGCCGCCGCCCGGAGGGTGGGGTGTGTCGGGTTGCGCCATGGTCCACAGTCTGACACGGTAATAATCGCTAAGCTGCTTAACGACATATGAGGTCATCGTGTCTCGAACCATGCCCGGCTCCGGCCGCCAGGGGTCCGCCGCTCCCGACGACGGCCCGCACCGGGCCCTGCGCCCCTCCTCCCGCCGCCTGCGCGGCGCTGCGTGGCTCGTCCTCCTGCTCACCGCCCTCGGCCTCGGCGCGGCCTTCACCCTCGGGCCCGCCGACGCCACCACCACCGCGACCACCGGATCCGGCCTCCCGGCGAGCTCCCAGTCCGCCCAGGTCTCCCGCATCGTCGGAACGCTCCCCTCCGGAGCGGTCGCCCCCGCCCTTGTCGTCTACAGCAACGCCGACGGCACCCCCCTCACCGCCGCGCAGCGGGCACAGATCGAGCAGCGGACGGCCCCCCTGGGCCGGCTCGGCCTCGGCGGGGCGCCCGCCCGCGCCGCGTACGCGAAGGACCGCGTCGCCACCGTCGCCGTCCCGCTCCGCAGCGGCGTCGGGGACGACGAGAACGCCGCCCGGATCGACACGATCCGCCGCACCGCCTCCCAGGGCCTCCAGGCGCCCCTGCGGGCCCAGGTCACCGGCGGCCCCGCCTTCTCCGCCGACCTCGGCAAGGTCTTCGACGGCGCCGACACCACCCTGCTGCTGGTGACCGCCTCCGTCGTCGCGCTGCTCCTCCTCGTCACCTACCGCAGCCCCCTGCTGTGGGTCGTCCCGCTGCTCGTCGTCGGCGCGGGCGACCGCCTCGCCTCCGTGCTCGTCGGGGTCCTCGCCCCGATCGCGGGCGTCGACGTCGACGCCGCCTCCGCCGGCATCCTCTCCGTCCTCGTCTTCGGCGCCGGGACCGACTACGCCCTGCTCCTGGTCTCCCGCTACCGCGACGAGCTCCACCTGGAGGACGACCGCTTCCGGGCCATGGCCCGCGCCTGGCGCGGCACCGCGCCCGCCGTGCTGGCCAGCGGCACCACCGTCGTCCTCAGCCTCCTCACCCTCCTCGCCGCCGAACTCACCGGCAACCGTGGCCTCGGCTTCGCCGGGGCGGTCGGCATCCTCACCGCGATGCTCTGCGGCCTCGTCGTCCTGCCCGCCGCCCTCGTCCTGCCCGGACGCGGCATCTTCTGGCCCTTCGTGCCCAGGGTCGGCGACCCCGTCACGGCCGACCGGCGCGGGGGCTGGGCCCGGCTCGGCCGCGCCGTCGCCCGCAGGCCCGCCGCCGTCACGGCCGCCGGCACGGCCGTCCTGGTCCTCCTGGCCTCCGGGGCGCTCGGACTGCACACCGGCCTCTCGCAGAACGACTCCTTCCGCAGCAGGCCGGAGGCCGTCCTCGGCCAGGAGACCCTCCAGTCCGTCCTCCCCGCCGGCGCCGGCGACCCCCTCACCGTCGTCTCCTCCGCCGCCGCCGCGGACGAGGTCGTCCGCGCCGCCCGCGGCGTGCCCGGCGTCGCCCAGGTCACCCCCGGCGAGCGCACCGCCCGCCACGCCACCGCCGAGGTCGTCCTGGAGGACGCGGCGGGCACCCGCGCCTCCGACGCCGCGATCGCCCGGCTGCGCGGCCGCCTGGCCGAGGTGCCGCGCGCGGACGCGCTCGTCGGCGGCACCACCGCCGAGACCTACGACGTCGCCCGGGCGACCGCCCGGGACACCCGCGTCGTCGTGCCCCTCGTCCTCGCCATCGTCCTGGTCGTCCTGGTGGTGCTGCTGCGGGCCCTGGTCGCGCCGCTCCTGCTGGTCCTGACCGTCATCGCGTCGTACTTCGCCGCCCTGGGCGCCTCCTGGGCGCTCTTCCGCACGGTGTACGACTTCCCGGCCCTGGACGCCGGCGTCCCCCTGCTGTCGTTCCTCTTCCTGGCCGCCCTCGGCGTCGACTACAACATCTTCCTCATCGCCCGCACCCGCGAGGACACCCTCGCTGGCCACGGCACCCGCGCCGCGGTCCTCCGCGCCCTCGCCTCCACCGGCGGCGTCATCACCAGTGCGGGAATCCTGCTCGCCGCCGTCTTCGCCGTCCTCGGGGTGCTGCCGCTCATCACCCTCACCCAGATCGGCGTCATCGTCGGCGTCGGCGTCCTGCTGGACACCCTCCTGGTGCGGACCGTCCTCGTGCCCGCCCTCGTCCTGCTCACCGGGCGGCGCTTCTGGTGGCCCGGCAGGCCCGAGGAGGCCGCGCGGCGGCCGTCCGACGGCCCCGCCGCCCCGGACCGGCACGGCGCCACCGCCGCGTCCGGGCCCCGCTGACGGCGGCCGCGCACCCGCATCCGCCCCTCCGTCCCTCCGCCCCTCCGCCTCGGGAGGGGCGGAGCGGCGGAGGGGCGGACGCGGGTGGGCGGGGACGGGCCGCACGGGCGGCGCGGGGTGTCCGCCGGGCCGTTGTCAGTCCCCTCCTGACGCGCTACGTTCGTCACGACAGGGCGTCAGGACCGTCCTGACGCGGAGTCGATGACGGAGGATCCATGCCCGCGCAGCTCTTCGCCGACCGCACCCTCCACTGCTCCTTCTGCGGCAGGCCGGAGACCGAGGTGAGCAAGGTCGTCGCGGGCCCGGGCGTCTACATCTGCGACGGCTGCGTCCGCCTCTGCGGCGACATCCTGGCCCGTCCCGCCGCCCCCGGGGAGACGCCCGAGGTCCCCGTCTCGGAGACGATGACCGACGACGAGATCCTCGAACTCCTGCCCCGCATCGCCTCGGTGAGCGCCCAGGTCGACGCGAGCCTGCAGACCTGGGTCGACCGGCTCCGCGCCCGCGGGGTGCCGTGGGCCCGCATCGGCGCCGCGCTGGGGGTCGCCCGGCAGTCGGCCTGGCAGAAGTTCTCCGGCCAGCCCTGACGGCCCCTCCCGCCCCGTGCCGCAGGGGCGGGGCCCCGGTCGCCCCCGGGGCGTGGCGTGCGCCCCCGCTGCCGGGCGCGTCCGGCCGGAGCCGCCCCCGCCCGCGCTCCCGGGACCGCCCGGACGAGGTCAGCGCCCGAGCGGCGGCGCATCCGGATCCGACACTGCCTCAAAGGGAAGGGACCGCATGCCTGTCGAGGCAGGAATACGGTTCCCCGGCCGCGGTGCGCCCGGTCCGGGCGAGGGGACCGGGCCCGTGCGGCGGGCGGCCTCCTCCCCGCGATGCCGCGCGGGTGCGGTTGCCGGCGGGAAGGCCTTCCGCTGTCGGGGGCCCTGCGCATCCGCGGGCCCCTGTCCAGACCGCCGACGCGTGATCCACGTCACTCGGCGGCCCGAAGGCGCTGGCCCGTATCTTCCCCCACGAGTCCGCGGCGCCGTCCCACCCCGATGTGCCGAGCGGCTGCAGGCGCAGTGATCCCCGCCTGTCCCGACGCCCACGAGGAACCCGTTGAAGCCACCACCCGCACGCTGGACGGTCCTGGCCGCAGCCGGCGCGGCCCTCCTGGCCACGGCCGCCCCCGTCGCCGCCTCCCCGGCACGCCCCGGGCCGGTCCCGGCGGCCGCGCCGCCCGCGTCCACCGCACCGGCCCGGGCGGCCGTGCCGCCGGGTGTCCACACGGTCACCCTGGTCACCGGCGACGTCGCCACCGTCCGCGGGTCCGGTGGGAGGGGCGGCACCGTCGACGTGCGCAGCGGCGACGGGTCCCCCGCGGAGGCGCGCGTCATGGAGTCGGGGGGCCACCTGTACGTCTATCCCGACGCGGCCCTCCCGTACGTCGCGGCGGGCACCCTGGACCGGCGGCTGTTCGACATCACGGCCCTCGTCGCCGACGGCTACGACGACGCGCACCGCGACCGGCTGCCGCTCATCGTCTCCTACACGGACGGGGCGGCGCAGCTGCGTTCCGGCGCGTCCCCGCAGGGCTCCACCCGGGTCAGGACCCTGGACAGCGTGCAGGGCGCCGCGCTCACCGAGGACCGCAGGCACTCGGCCGAGTTCTGGGCCGCCGTCACCGCCGCGCCCGCGGGCGCCGCGAGGGCGGGGACGCGGTCCGGCGCCCCGGGCTTCGGCTCCGGCGTCGCGCGGATCTGGCTGGACGGCCTCGTGAAGGCCGACCTCGCCGACACCACGGCCCAGATCGGTGCGCCCGACGTCTGGGCGGGCGGTGACACCGGGCAGGGCGTGGACGTCGCGGTGCTCGACACGGGGGTCGACCCCGGGCACCCCGACGTCGCGGACCGCATCGCCTCCTCGCGGAGCTTCGTCCCCGGCGAGGAGGTCGTGGACCGCAACGGGCACGGCACCCATGTGGCCTCCACGATCGCCGGGACCGGCGCCGCGTCCGGCGGACGGGAGAGGGGCGTCGCGCCCGGCGCGGACCTCCGCATCGGCAAGGTGCTCGCCGACGACGGCTCCGGGCAGGACTCGTGGGTCCTGGCGGGCATGGAGTGGGCGGCGCGCGACCAGCACGCCAGGATCGTCAACATGAGCCTCGGCTCCGACGCGCCGTCCGACGGCACCGACCCGATGAGCGAGGCGGTCGACCGCCTCAGCGCCGAGACGGGGGCGCTGTTCGTGGTCGCCGCCGGCAACCAGGGCGCGCCCGGCAGCATCGGCGCGCCCGGCGCGGCGGACTCCGCACTGACCGTCGGCGCGGTCGACTCCGCCGACGACGTCGCCTCCTTCTCCAGCCAGGGGCCCCGCGTCGGTGACGGCGGCCTCAAGCCGGAGATCACCGCCCCCGGTGTCGACGTGCTCGCGGCCCGCTCCCAGTACGCCCCGGAGGGCGAGGGCAGCTACCAGACGCTGAGCGGCACCTCGATGGCCACGCCCCACGTCGCGGGCGCCGCCGCACTGCTGGCCGCCGCCCACCCGGACCTGACGGGGAGCCGGCTCAAGGACCTGCTCGTCAGCAGCTCCCGGCCCACCCCGCAGTACGACGCCTTCCAGGGCGGCAGCGGCCGCGTGGACGCGGCGGCGGCGGTCCGGGCCACCGTCCTCGCCTCCGCCACCGCCTTCGCGGGGCAGGCGCCCGCGGGCGGCTCCAGTACGGTCCTGCGCCCCGTGACCTACACCAACCTCGCGGACACGCCCGTCACCCTCGACCTGTCCGTCGACGCCCCCGGCGCCCCCGCGGGCATGTTCCGGCTGTCCGCGACCCGGGTGGCCGTGCCCGCGCACGGGTCCGCGTCCGTCACCCTCACGATCGACGGCTCCCAGGCCTCCGCCGGCAGGCACTACAGCGGCCAGGTCACCGCCGCCGACCCCGCGGGGCACCGGGTCGCCCACACGGCCGTGGCGCTCGGCGACGTCGCCCACAGGCTGACGATGACCCTCAAGGACGGCGAGGGCCGGCCCATGTCCGGCGTCGTGGAGGTGCTCAGGTCGGGCGACTTCTCGCCCGCCTTCTACCTGGTCGACGCCACCGGCACGCTGACGACGTTCCTGCCCGACGACACGTACTCGGTCCTGTCCTTCAAGACCGTCCAGGGCCTCCACGGCCCGCACTCGATGGGCATGGCGCTGCTCGGCGACCCCGACGTCACCATGGACCGCGACACCACCGTCGTGCTGGACGCCTCGAGGATCCGCCGGGTCGACGTCACCACGCCCCAGCGCACGGAGGCGACCTACCAGCGCCTCGAGTACCACCGCTCCATGGGCGGCGGCTCCTGGCGCGACTACATGGAGACCCAGACCAGCTACGACAGCCTCTGGGCGCAGCCCCTGCGCACCAAGGTGACCCACGGCGACTTCTACCTCGCCGCGCGCTGGCGCAAGGAGCAGCCCGCGCTGAGCGTCGCCCTCGGCGCCACCGACTTCTCCGACGTCCTGCAGCAGACGGGCATGACCCCCCTGCCGAAGGGGCGCCGGAACCTGAAGGCGGTCGTCGCCGGCGACGGCGCGGCCGCGGACTACGCCGGGGTCGACGCCCGCGGCAAGGCGGTGGTGGTGCGCCGCACTGCCTCGGTCAGCGACGCGGACCAGGCCGCCGCCGCCGTCCGGGCCGGGGCGGCGCTCCTGCTGGTCGTGAACGACCAGCCCGGACGCTGGGTCCGCGACTACAGCCCCCGACCGCTGACGTCCGCCCGGATCGACGTGGCACTGCTCAGCACGGACGAGGGCGAGAAGCTCATCCGGCTGACGCAGGGCGGCGACGCCGTGCTCCGCGTCGACTCCCAGCCGGTCAGCCCCTACGTCTACGACCTGATGCGGACCTGGCACAACGAGATCCCGGACGACCTGGTCCAGCAGGGCAGTGCGAAGAACCTGGCCCGGGTCGACGTCACCTTCGACAGCCCGGACCCGTCGCGGGGCGGCGGGGAGTTCCGGTTCGACTGGCCCGCCTACTCCGACTGGGGCATCGGCACCACGATGCGCGAGCCCGTGAACGGGAAGCGGGTCGACTGGATCTCCACCGGCGGCGCGTTCACCTGGGGCCAGGAGGCCTACGTCGACGGCCTCCTCTACGAGATCGAGCCCAGGACCGCCTACCGCCCCGGGAGCACGCAGGCGGAGGAGTGGTTCAAGCCGATCGAGCGCCCGTACCTCAACAACAACTACAAGCTGCCCCGGCGCAGCGGGAGCTGGCTGAGCTTCGACGTCCCCGGCTGGGGCGGCTCCGACCACGTCGGCATGACCATGGACTACCAGCGCACGCGCCAGGCCCTCACCCTCTACCAGGGAGGCACCCTCCTGGCGCAGGGGTCGGCCACCGTCGTCGGAGCCGACGCGCCCGGCCCGGACAGGCTCCCGTACCGCCTGGTGCTGGACACCGGCCGGGACGCCTCGGTCAGCCCCTACTCCGCCACGACGCACACCGAATGGGCCTTCACCTCGAAGGCGCCGTCGTCGGACGAGTCCGAGGTCCTGCCCCTGCTGCAGCTGGACTACGCGGTCGCCACCGACGCGGCGGGCCGGGCGGGGAACGGTGCGGACCTGTCGGTGTCCGCCCGCCACCTCCCCGGTGCCGTCGGCGCGGGCGCGCTCGCACCGGTCGCGGTGGAGCTGTCCTACGACGACGGACGGACCTGGCGGAGGGCCGTGCCCGGCCACGGCGGCCGGTTCGGCCTGTCCGCACCGAAGGGGGCCCGGTTCGTCTCCCTCCGGGCGAGCGCCCGGGACACGGCCGGCAACACCGTCACCCAGACGGTGATCCGGGCCTTCGGGATCCGGTGAACCCGTAATGACCGGCTGACCGGCTGACCGACTGACCGGCTGACCGGTTGACCGGTTGACCGGCGCGGTCGCCCGGCGACCGCGCACGACCGGCCCGGGGCGGCCCGCACAGGACCGTGCGGTCCGCCCCGGCCCCCGGCGCGGCCCGGCCTGCCCGTGTGCGCAGGCGCCGGGGGAGCGGCCCTCCGCGGGCGCCCGTCGCAGGGCGGCCCGCGGCGGAGGGCCCCGCCTCCGGGACGGACCCCCCTGTGCCCGGCGGTGGCCGAAGCCCGGCACCCCGCGAGGAGCCACCCCGCGAAGAGCCACCCCGCGCAGGAGCCTCCCCACGAGGGTCCGGCAAGCCGTCGGCTGACGGTCCGTCCGGGCACGGGGCTTCTGTTCGACCGTGCATGTGTCCGGCGTCGGACACTGCGTCCGTTGTGTCGCCGCTCGGCCCCGGCTGTGGAAGCACAGGCCGGTGCGGAGCGGCAGAGCGAGAGGAAACCGTGAGATCCATCTTCATGAGACCCGTGTTCGGCATGGCCGTGGGGCTCGGCCTGCTGTCGGTCGCCGCCGCCCCGCCGTCGCCCCCCGTGCCCGCAGGCTCCACCACGGCGGCGCATCCGACGGTGGCCCCGTCCCCGGACCTCGGGCCCGCTCGCGACGGCGGTGACGCCGGCACCCGCACGGCACACCGCTGGATCCCCCTGATCACCGGTGACCGGATCGGGGTGGACGGCAAGGGCGAAATCGTCTCCGCGCGGCCCGCCCGGGGCCGCGCGGACATACCCATCCGTGTCGAGACCGCCGGCGGGCACACCTACGCCGTGCCCGACGACGCGCGGGGCCTGATCGCGAGCGGCCGCCTGGACCGCCGCCTGTTCGACGTCACCACGTTGAGCTCCCCCGCCTATGCGCAACGCAGGGACCTGCGGCTCATCGTGATGTACGACGCGGCACGCCCGGCGGCCAGGACGGCGCTGCGCGCCACCGCCGGCGCCGAGGTCGAGCGGACGTTGAGCAGCATCGACGCCGACGCCGTCGCCGCACCCGCGAACGGGACCGCGGACCTGTGGTCCGCCGTCACCAGGGGGACGGCCGGCGACGCCGGCCGCACGGCGGCGCCCGGCATCGCCTCGGTGTGGCTCGACGCCGTCGTCCACGCCTCCCTGGACAAGAGCGTGCCGCAGATCGGCGGCCCCGAGGCGTGGGCGGCCGGCTTCGACGGCACCGGTACGCGCATCGCCGTCCTCGACACCGGGGTGGACACCACCCACCCCGACCTGGCCGGCCAGGTCGTGGCCGAGCGCAACTTCTCCCAGTCGCCCGACACCGTGGACCGGTACGGCCACGGGACGCACGTCGCGTCCATCGCGGCCGGTACCGGGGCGAAGTCCGGCGGCAAGTACCGGGGCGTGGCGCCGGGAGCCCGGATCCTCGCCGGCAAGGTCCTCGACGACAACGGCAGCGGCAGCATGTCCCAGATCATCGCGGGCATGGAGTGGGCGGCGGCGGAGAAGGCGGACGTCGCCAACCTCAGCCTCGGCAGCTACGACACTCCCGAGACCGACCCGATGGAGGAGGCCGTCGACAGGCTGTCGGCCGAGAGCGGGACGCTCTTCGTCGTGGCGGCCGGCAACACCGGTGAAGGCGGGCCCGGCACGATCAACACGCCCGGCAGCGCCGACGCCGCCCTCACCGTCGGCGCCGTCGACAAGCAGGACGTGCTGGCACCCTTCTCCAGCACCGGCCCCCGGGCCGCCGGCGGCGCGATCAAGCCGGACATCACGGCGCCCGGTGTGGCCATCGGAGCCGCGGCCGCGCACGACAGCCTGATGGCCGGCGCCGGTACGCCGGTCGCGGACGGGTACGTGGCGCTGAGCGGCACCTCCATGGCCACCCCGCACGTCGCGGGCGCGGCCGCCATCCTCGCCCAGCAGCACCCCGACTGGACCGGCGACGACATCAAGCAGGCACTCGTCGCGTCGACCACGCCGGGTGCGTACGGGCCGTTCCAGCAGGGATCCGGCCGGGTCGACCTGCGGAAGGCGATCAAGCAGACCGTCGTCGCCCGCCAGACCTCGATCCCCTTCGGCCTCGCCCAGTGGCCGCACACCGACGACCAGCCGCTCGTCCGGGACCTCACCTACCGCAACCTGGGCAGCACGCCGGTCACCCTCGACCTGGCCGTGGACGCCACCGGGCCCGACGGCGGCCCCGCGCCCGCCGGGATGTTCACCACCGACGCCCGGGTCACCGTCCCGGCGCAGGGCGAGGCCACCGTGAAGGTCACCGCCGACACCCGGCTCGGGGGCGACGCGGTCGGTACCTTCACCGGACGGGTCACCGCCACCGGCGACGGCCAGACCGTCGGCACCGTGTTCGCCGTGGACCGTGAGTCGGAGCACTACACCGTCACCGTGGAACCCCTGGACCGCGGCGGCAGCCCCGCCGCCTCCTGGGACGCGTACCTGCAGGCGCTGACCGGTCCGCTTCGGGGCAACGACATCGCCCTGGGAGGGGAGACGCACTCGGTGCGCGTCCCCAAGGGGCGCTACTTCCTGAACAGCATGGTCCGTGTGGACCCGGAGGGTTCGTACAGCCAGGGCGCCGACTGGTTCAACCGGCCCAACCTGGACGTCACCGAGGACACCACGGTGACGCTGGACGCGCGCACCGCCAAGGCGATCGACGTCACCGTGCCGGACCGGACCGCGCAGCCGACCTTCGGGTACATCAGCGCGGGCGTCGACCTGCCCGACGGGACCTTCACCCGCTTCGGACTCTTCACCGCGAACCTCGGCAAGTTCCACACCGCTCACGTCGGCCCGAAGGCGTACCCCGGGGACACCCTGAACCAGCAGCTCTCGCTCGCCTTCTCCACCGGCGCCGAGGGGCACGACGACTACGCCCTGGTGTACCGGCCGAAGGGCGACACGTACCTGACCGGTTTCGCCGACCACCCCGCTCCCCGGGACTTCTCCGACGTCAGGCTGAGGATGGGTGCGCCGGCCGAGGGCAGGACCGGCTTCGTCACCCCGGTCACGGAGGGCGGCAGCGGTCTCGGTGAGGCCCGCCCCCTCCCTCACGCGACCACCCTGCACCTGCTGTCGGCCGACACCCCCTGGACGCTGGTCTTCGACCAGGTGGACGCCCACGACTCCTACGAGAGCAGCTACGTCTGGTCCGACCAGGCGTTCCAGCCGGGGCACTCCTACCGGCACACGTTCAACGTGGGTGTCTTCGGGCCCTCCCTCCCGGACGGCTCCGGGCTGCTCCGCAACGGTGAGGCGCTGCTCGGCGCGATCCCGCTGTTCTCGGACGGCAGCGGGGACTTCGGCGACAACAACGCGCCGTACGACAGCGCGCTGACGACCTTCTACCGCAACGGACAGCTCGTCTACCGGAGCATCTACCCCTTCGACTACTTCTACGTGGCGCCCGACGAGCGGGCCGACTACCGGCTGACCGCCACCGTCACCCGCGGAGCGGTGGCGCACGTCTCCACGACCATGACCGCGTCCTGGACGTTCTCCTCCGCCTACGCGCCGGGCATCACCCGGATCCCCGCCTCCGTCGTGCGCTTCACGCCCGAGCTCTCCCTGGACAGCACGGCCCGGGAGCGGACGAGGCTGCGGGTCCCGGTCACCGTCGAGGGATCCGCCGAGGGGCGGAACCTGAAGTCCCTCGAGGTGTGGGTCTCGTACGACAGGGGTGCCGGCTGGCAGAAGGCCGCCGTGCACGACGGCGCCGTCGAGGTCACCAACCCCAGGGCGGGCGGCAGCGTCTCGTTCAAGGCCGAGGCGGCCGACCGGCAGGGCAACACCGTCACCGAGACGATCATCGACGCGTACCTGACGAGGGCCGAGCAGTGAGCAGGTCCTGACGGCGCCAGCCGGCAGCGACGAACAGGAAGGGTCCCCGCCGTCGGCGGGGGCCCTTCCCCGTGCGGCCGGGGGCCGGGCCCGGACCCGCCTCCCGGCCGCCGGCGCCGGACGCGCCCGAGGTGCTCCTGCCCCGCATCGCCTCCTCGGTGAGCGCCCAGGTCGACGCGGGCCTGCAGACCCGGGGCGACCGGCTCCGCGCCCGCGGGGTGCCGTGGGCCCCCATCGCGCCGCGCCGGGGGCCGCCCGGCAGTCGGCCCGGCGAGCGGCCCCGCGAACTCCTCGCCCAGGAACACCACCTGCCACCGGTAGGACTCGGCCCGGCGCAGACGGCTGACCAACCCGCACAGCGTCATCAGCGGCGAACCCGGGAGCGGGGCCTTGCGGGCGTCCTCGGGGGCACGCCCTCACACGTGGCCCGCGCGGTGTCACGGGCGTGGTCCAGGAAGGTGACCAGCCGTGCACGCTCGTCCCACGTGGGAGGCGTGTCGGTTCGTTGCGGCATCGTGAGGAGCCTCCCCCGGCCCGGTGCGGGTGCCGACCCGGCCGAGCGGAAGCACCGTCGCGTGCCCCGGCACCCGCTGCGCCCGGGGAGGGCCCGGCCGGACCGACGGACAGGTCCTAGCCCGCCAGGGCGCCGCCGAAACCGAAGGCGTCGGCGGCGGGCAGTCCCCGCAGGCCGGCGCGCCCGACGGCGGCCGCCGCCGGGCACGGACCCGGCCGGGCCGCGCAGGAGACGTGCAGCACCCCGTGGCCGTCGTCGGCGCCGGTCGCGGCGGTGAGCAGTTCGGCCCGGCCGTCCCCCGTCACGTCCGCGAGGAGCACGGTGCCGCCGAACACCTCCTGGACGCCCTCGGGCGCCGGCCGGCCGGACACGACCTCCCGCACGCCCCGCACGGACAGTCCGTGCGGCCCCCCGCGGAGGAGGAGCACGACGCCGGTGCGCGCCGGTCCGGGGCCGCCGTCGTCGGGCACGCCCACGGCGACCTCGGCCCGGCCGTCCCCGTCGGTGTCGCGCACGGCCACGGCGTGCCCGAAGTGCGCGGCGTCGGCGCCCGGCACCGGCCCGGGGACGCCCGGTGTCCGCTGCGTGACCCCGGTCCCCCCGGGCCGCAGGCCGCGGGCGCCCCCGTACCGGACCACCAGACGGCCCGCCCCCTCCCCGGCGTCCGGGTCGCCGAGCGCCAGGTCGGCACGGCCGTCCCCGTCGACGTCGCCGACCGCCGCCGTGCTGCCCCCGGACAGGCGCAGCACACGGTGCAGGCTGCGGGCGTCCTCGGCCAGCACCCAGGCGCCGGGGGCGGACAGGTCGCCCGAGTCCTCGCGCGTGAAGCCGGCCACCACCACCTCCGCACGCCGGTCGCCCACCAGGTCCCCGGCGGCGAGCGCGCCGCCCGTGATCCCGTCGCGCCGGTCGGCCCGCAGCGCCAGCGTCCGCACCCGGCCGGACGCGCCTGAGCGGCGGACCGGCCCGTGGAGTACCGACACCGTGTCCGGACCCGGGGCCGTCGTGACGGCGGAGGTGCCCAGCAGGACGACGTCGCGGTGCCCGTCCCCGTCGGTGTCCGCGACCGCCAGGGCGGCGGCCGAGCCGCCCGCGGGCATCCGCAGCGCCGTGCCGCCGGACAGCCCCCGCGGGCCGCCCCAGAGCACCACGGGCCCTCCCCGGCCGGCCGAGACCACCAGGTCGGTCCGCCCGTCGCCGTCCAGGTCGCCCGCGCCCACGGTGCCGCCGAAGCCCTCGTCGGCCCGCACCGGACCGGGCACGCCGGGGCTGTCGCGGGTGACGACGACGGGACGCGCCAGGCCGCGTGCGGAGCCCCGGAGCACCACCACGCCCCCGGCCCGCTCCCGCCCGCGCACCGTGCCGTCGCCCGCGCCCACCGCCACGTCGCCGTACCCGTCGCCGTCGAAGTCCACCGCCGGGCGCGCGGCGGGCCGGGCCGCGGCCGACGGCACCGGCCGCCCGCCCCCGCGGGCCGGGCCCGCCGCACCGCCGCCGCCCGCCGCACCACCGCCGCCCGGCCCGCCGCCCCCGCCCGCGGCGCAGGCGGCCAGGACGAGCATCCCGGCGGCGAGCGCGGCTCCGGCGGTCCCGCCGGCCGTGGTCCTGCGCCCCATGGCGTCCCCCTCCGTCACCGGAGAAGACACGCCCCGTCCCGAAAGGTTGTACGCGCGCCGGTGACCCGGCCCGCCGGCGGGGGAGGTGGCGGGGCGTCAGAAACCTTTCCCCGGCAACGCCCTGCTCGGGAGCGGTGCCGCCCGATTCCCGCGCAGGACGGGATGACTGCCCGCGGGATCCCGGGGTAGCGGCTGCCCCGGAGAGAAGTGCGGACGGCGATCCCGTCCCGGCACTCCGACACTGCGGAAGGACTGCGGACATGAGCGAGACCATGTGGGGCTACGGCGCGGACAGCGGCTACACGGCGGGCGTGGACCTCGTCGGCTACCGCGTCGAGGCCACCGACGGCCACATCGGCAAGGTCGACAAGGCGAGCGAGGAGGTCGACGGCCAGTACCTCGTCGTCGACACCGGCCCGTGGATCTTCGGCAAGCACGTCCTGCTGCCCGCCGGCACCGTCTCCAGCATCGACGCCAACGAGCGCACCGTCTACGTCTCGCGCACCAAGGACGAGATCAAGAACGCGCCGGAGTACGACAAGGACAAGCACGCCGTGGACTCCGGCTACCACCAGCAGTACGGCCAGTACTACGGCGGCCACCGCTGACGCGGCCACCGCTGCGGACTCCCGCGGCCCCGACCGGAGCCTTGCCGGTCGGGGCCGCGGGCCGTCCGCGTCCGCCGGAGCCCGCGCTCCGGGCCGCGACGTGCCGTGCGCCACGTGTGCCGGGGGCGGGAACGGGCAGGCTGAGGCGCGCGACCACCTGCGGACATGCCTCCCGCGCCCCCGACCCAGGAGCCCCCTTGCCGTCCGACCTCATACCCGACCTCCCGCCCGGCCCCGCACCCGGTCCCGTACCCGACCTCCCGCCCGGCCCCTTCTCCGAAGCCCTGCGCACCGCCACCCGCGCCGCCCACACCGAGGCCGAGGAGTCGCCGTTCATGGGCGACCTGCTGGGCGGGCGGCTCGGCCTCGACGCCTACGCCCGCTACACCGAGCAGCTGTGGTTCGTGTACCGCGCCCTGGAGGACGGGGCCGCCCGCCTCGCGGACGACCCCGTGGCGGGACCGTTCGTACGGCCGGAGCTGGAGCGGGTCCCGGAGCTCGAGCGGGACCTGCGGCACCTGGCGGGGGAGGACTGGCGCGCCCGCGCCTCGGCCCTGCCGGCCACCCGGCGCTACGCCGCGCGGATCGCGGAGGTCGCCGCGCACTGGCCCGCCGGGTACGTCGCCCACCACTACACCCGCTACCTGGGCGACCTCGCCGGCGGGCAGGTGGTCCGCCGCACCGCCGAGCGGACCTGGGGCCTCGACGCCGGGGGCGACGGGGTCCGCTTCTACGTCTTCGAGCGGATCGGCAGCACGCCCGCCTTCCGGCGGGAGTACCGCGGGCTGCTCGACGGCCTCCCCCTCGGGGAGGCGGAGCGGCGCCGGGTCGCGGCGGAGTGCTGCGACGCCTTCGCGTTCAACGGCGCCGTCCTCGCCGGCCTCGCCGCGCTCTTCCCGGCGCGCGTCTGACGGCACCGCCGGTTCCCCCCGCCCCCGGGGACCGGTCGGCGCAGCGTCCCCGCAGGTGGGACGATGCAAGGGGGGCGACGCACAGCGACAGAAGGACCGGCCCGCCCCACCGCGGCCGGCCCCACCGGGAGGAGCCGGGCATGGCCGAGCGGGTCCCGTCGACGGGACAGGACGGGCCCCCGGCCCCGGGCGGCCGGCCGGAGGCGCAGGACCGCCGCCCGCGGTACGACTGGCTGTCGGAGCGCGCGGTGGAGGCCGAGCGCCAGGTGTCCGACGCGTTCGACCTCGGCGCGTGCGTCCGCGAGCCCATCCACCTCCTGGGGGGCGTCCAGTCCTACGGCACCCTGCTCGCCGTCCGCGCCGCCGACGGCGTGGTGGACACCGCCGCCCTCAACACCGGCGACCTGCTCGGGGCCGAGGCGCAGGACCTGGTCGGCACCGGGGCCGCCCGCCTGCTCGGGGCGGAGCAGTGGGCGCAGGCACGGGAGGCCGCGGAGACCGACCCCGCCGGGGGAGGGCTGCTGCCCATGACCGTGACCGTCGACGGCCGCCCCCGCCTCTTCGACGTGACGGTCCACCGCACCGACGACCTGCTGGTCCTGGAGTTCGAACCGCGGACCGCGGGCGCGCCCTTCGCCTTCCAGGACTTCTACCCGGGCGTCCGCCGGGCGCTGCGCCGCCTCCAGGGCGCCGCCACCGCGGCCGAGTGCTGCCGGGCCGCGGTGCGCGAGGTGCGGGCCCTGACCGGGTACGACCGGGTGGTCGCGTACCGCTTCGACGGCGAGGACGGCCCCGGCGAGGTGGTCGCCGAGGAGATCGCGGAGGGCCGCGAGCCGTGGCTCGGCCTGTGGTTCCCCGCCAGCGACATCCCGCCGCAGGCCCGCCGCCTGTACACGCGCAACTGGATCCGGGTCATCGCCGACGTCGACGACCCCACCGTCGGCCTCCACCCGCCGGTGCGGCCGGCCACGGGGCAGCCGCTGGACCTGTCGGGATCCGTCCTGCGCACGGTCTCGGGCTACCACCTGGAGTACCTCCGGAACATCGGTGTCACCTCCTCGATGTCCGTCTCCCTGCTGCGCGAGGGGCGCCTGTGGGGGCTGATCGCCTGCCACGGCGACACCCCGAACCGGCTCTCCCCGGAGCTGCGGGCCGCCTGCGAGTTCTTCGGCACCGCCCTCTCGCTCCAACTGGCCGCCCTCGACGAGCGCAGCCAGTCCGAGACGTTGGCGCGCAGCCGGTCCGTCCTCGCCGGCCTGGCCGGCCGGATCACCGACGACCTCGCGGGCAGCCTCATGGAGACGCCCGGCCTGCCGGAGCTGGCCGCGGCCGACGGCGTGCTCCTGCTGCGCGGCGGCACCGCGGCGGCCGGGGGAGCCGAGCCGCCCCCGGCCCTGGCCCCCCTGCTGCCCCGGCTCGCCGCGGGACTGCCCGCCGGGACGGTCTGGTGCACCGACCGCCTCCCGGAGACCCTCGCGGAGCAGGACCGGGCGGCCGCGGGCACCCCGGCCCCGGCCCCGGACCGGCCGGCCGCCCCGGGCGCCGCCGCGCCGGGCGCCACGCAGGACGCAGCCGCCCCGGCCGCCACGCAGGACGCCGCCGCGCACGGCACGACCACCGCTCCCGCCGCATCCGCGCCCGTGCCCCCGTCCCGCCCGGCCGCGCAGGACGGCGGCCTGCCGGCGGGTCTGCTCCTCGTCCCCCTCACCGGCGAGGGCGACGTCCTCGCCTGGTGGCGCCGCGAGTGGCCCACCTCCCGGGACTGGGCCGCCGACCCGGCCCGCCCGGTCCGCCTCGGCCCCCGCGGCGAGCGCCTCACCCCGCGCGGCTCCACCGCGGTCTTCCGCGCCACCGTCCGCGGCCGCAGCCTGCCCTGGACCGCCGAGGACCGGGCCGCGGCCCACCAGCTGTGGCGCACCCTCTCGGACCTGCTGCTGCGCCGCGCCTCCGAGCTCTCCCAGCTCAACGAGGAGCTGCGCCGCATCAACGAGGACCTCAACTCCTTCGCGCACGCCGCCGCCCACGACCTGAAGGAGCCGCTGCGCGGCATCTCCAACGCCTCCGCCTTCATCGTGGAGGACGCGGGCCCCGACCTGGACGCGGCCACCCGCCGCCGGCTGGACACCGTGCAGCGGCTCGCCGCCCGCATGGACGGCCTGCTCGACTCGCTCCTCCACTTCTCCCGCCTGGGCCGCGTCGGCCTCCAGCGCGAGCGGACCGCCCTGGACACCCTGCTCGACGAGGCCCTGGAGGTCGCCGGGGGCCGCCTGGCGGAGCGGGAGGTCGCGGTGCTGCGGCCGGGCCCGCTGCCCGTCGTCTCCGCGGACCCCGCCCGCCTGCGGGAGGTCCTGGTCAACCTCCTCGTCAACGCCGCCAAGTACGCGTCCGACACCGGACCGCGCACCGTCGAGGTCGCCGCCGGGAGCGCCGTGCCGCCCGGCGGCGACGGCCCCGTGCCCGCCGTCGTCGTCCGCGACAACGGCATCGGCATCCCCGCCGACCAGCACGAGGAGGTCTTCCAGCTCTTCCGCAGGCTGCACCGGCGCACCGAGCGGGGCGGCGGGTCGGGTGTGGGCCTGGCCGTCGTCCGGCGCATCGTGGAGCGCCACGGAGGGGTGCTCTGGCTGGAGAGCGCGCCGGGCGAGGGCACCGCCGTCTGGTTCACCCTGGACGGGGGCGCGGAGGGCTGAGGGCCGCCCGTCCGGTACGGCCCGGCCTCAGTGGCCGCCCTGCTGCTGCCAGTAGTCGACGGCGCCCTTCAGCACCGTCCGGAACAGGTCGAAGTTCACCGGCTTGTACACGTAGCTGTCGGCGCCGGCCGCGTAGCACGCCTCGACCTCGGCGGGCGCGGTGGACGAGGTGAAGACCACCACGGTCACGTCCGCCAGCTCGCCGCGCGCGCGGATGTCGGCGAGCAGCGAGTGCCCGTCGCGGCCCGGCATGTTGAGGTCCAGCAGGACCAGGCCCGGACGCGGCGCCGCGGGGTCCAGCAGCCGCGCCAGCACGCCCTCCGTGCCCGACGCGAACTCCAGGGCGACCTCGGGGTGGGACCGCGACAGCGCGCGCTCGATCGCCTCCGTGTCCTCCTCGGAGTCCTCCACCACCAGGATCAGGCCGCCTGCCACCGCTGTCCCCTGCCGTTCGCCCGTCATCCGCACCCCTCTCCGCCGCCCCCGGAGCCGTCCGTTCCCTCGGCCGCGCCCCGGTCCGCGCCCTCGTCCGCGCCGCGGACCCGCGCCACCAGCAGGGCGATGTCGTCCGCACCGGAGGCCCGGAAGTCCACCGCCTGGTGCGCCAGCTCCTCGGCCACCCGCGCCGCCCCCAGCCCCCGCAGCCCGGCGAGCCGCCCCGGCAGCAGCCCCTCGAAGAAGGACCCGTCCCGGGCCCGCGACTCGGTCAGGCCGTCGGTGAAGAACACCGCCGTGTCCCCCGGCCGCAGCCGGTCCTCCGCCACCGTGTACCGCGGCTCGTCCACCACGCCCAGCAGCAGTCCCCCCGCCCGCACCTGCTCGACCGCGCCGTCCGCCCGGAGCAGCAGCGGCGGCGGGTGCCCGGCGCTCGCGGTCCGCAGCAGCATGCCCTCCCCGCCGTCGGGGTCGAGGCACGCGATCGCCCCCGTGACGAAGCGGGAGGTCCGCTCCCGGCGCAGGGCGGCGTTGAGCCGGCTCAGTGCGGTGCCGGGCGGCGCGCCGTCCTCCAGCAGGGTGCGGAGGGTGTGGCGGGCCAGCCCGGTGAGGGCCGCCGCCTCCGCCCCGCGCCCGCACACGTCCCCGATCACCAGGGCCGCCCCGCCGTCGCGGGGGACCACGTCGTAGAAGTCCCCGCCGACGTCCAGCATGGGGTCGCCCACCTCGTACGAGGCCCCGAGGTCGAGGCCCTGCACGTGGGGGAGTTCCGCGGGGAGCAGGTGGCGCTGCAGCGAGAGCACGTGCTGGCGGCGCTGCTCGTAGAGCATCGCGTTGTCGAGGGCCAGCGCGGCCCGTTTGGCCAGGTCCCCCAGGAAGAGCGCCTCCGGCATCCGGGGCTCCGGCCGGCCGTACAGGAAGGTGATGGTGCCCAGCACCCGGCCGCGTGCCCGCAGGGCGTCCACCGTCACCGCGCCCACGTCGCCCACGTCGCCCACCTCGCCCGCGTCGCCCGCCGCGGAGAAGGGCCCCCCGCCGAGCTCGCCGGCGTTCAGCCGCAGCCCCTGCGGGCTCCGCACCGCCCGGGCGATCAGCCGGGCCAGCCACGGGTCCGAGCGGCCCAGCTCGGCCGTCCCCCGCTGGCTGCGGGCCGCGACGTGGACCGCCGCGACGCACTGCAGCTCCCGGTCCCGGTACAGGTGCACCAGGCAGCCGACGGCCACGGCGGGCACCGCGATCCGGGCGACCCGCTGCACGGTCTCCTCGACGTCCAGCGAGGCGTCCATCTGCAGGGACGCCTCGGCGAGCAGCGCGTCGGCCGCCCGGAGCCGCTCGGCCAGGCCGCGTTCGGCGATGCGCCTGCCGCAGGCGGCGACGATCTCGGAGACCTGCCGCAGGCGGGCCTCCAGCAGCTTCCGCTCCGGGAAGTCCCCCGTCCCCAGGGTGAGGGCCGACCACTCCCCGTCCCCCAGCCGGAAGGTGCACGTCAGGGCCTGGGACACGCCGGCCGCCCCCAGGGCGCCCGCCTCCGGCCACGCCGAGCCCCGGAGCTCCGCCACCGCGTGCTCCCGGACCTCCGCCGAGGCCGCCGGCCGCCGCGGGGTCCCGTCGTACGGGCCGTGCGCGAGCAGCTCCAGCGTCGGGGCCGCGTCCCCGGCGGTCAGGGCGCGCAGGTAGCGCCCCCGGGAAGCCCCGTCCCACCGGGTCCCCACCACGACGCGGACGCCCGGCAGCCTCAGCAGCACGTCGTACAGGTCGTCCGCCAGGACCATGACGTCGACGGCCTCGTCGGCGGCCTGCCACAGCCGGTGGAGGTCCTCCGCCCACCTGTCGTCCACGCCGCCTCCGCTCCTGCCGGTCGCCGGGCGCGCCGACCCCGACCCGCTCCGGGCCCTGACCGGGCCGTTTCCACGGGGACCCCCTACCCCGGGATGCCGCACCGACTAACCGCCGCCCGGGAGGGGACGGCGGTCCGGCCGCCGCGCCTCCCGTCCGGGTAGCGGCCGGGACCGCGTGCCGCAGGGCCGCGGTGTCCCTTCCGCGGATCCTCCGGATCGGGCATCGTCCTCCTCGGCAGTACGACCCGTCACCCTTTCCGGTCCCAGGAGGACCCATGGACACCGCAGAGCGCTTCCAGGCCGCAGTCGAGGAGCACGACCTGACCGCCCTGGACGAGCTGTTCACCGAGGACGTCCGCTTCCACAGCCCGGTGAAGTACGCCCCCTTCGACGGCCTGCCTGCCGTCAAGGGGCTCTTCGGCGTGCTGCTGCGCACCTTCGAGGACTTCCGCTACGTCGGGCGCCTGGACGGGACGGCCGAGACCGGCGCGGGCGGCGGCCGGGTGCCGTCGGCGGCGCTCTTCTTCCGGGCCGCCGTGAACGGGCGGGAGATCCACGGCGTCGACCTGCTCCAGTTCGACGGCGCGGGCCGGATCGAGGAGTTCACCGTCATGGTCCGCCCGCAGTCGGCGGTGCACGCCCTGGGGGAGGCGGTCACCGCTGCCCTGGTCGCCGACGGGATCGTGCCGGACCCGGCCGCGCGCGGTTAGCGCCGTGTCCGCAGGGGCCCACCGGGCCGACGGGTGCGGGGGCGCGGCGGCCGACGGCCGGCTCCCCGCACGGCGGCGGCGGTGCGCCGGCCCGGTACCCTGCACACCGTGACCGACCCGGACGCGTGCCCCGACCGCGGCGATGCCGATGTGGCGGCGGCTGCGGCGCGCGCCGGCGCGGAGGCCGTGCGCGCCAGGTACGGGCAGCGGCTCACCCGTATCGACAAGGGCGCCGGGGACTTCGCCACCGACGCCGACGTGGCGGCCGAGGAGGCCGTCCTCGGCGTCATCCGTGCCGCACGGCCCGAGGACGCGGTGCACGGCGAGGAGGGCGGGCGGCGGGGCGCGGCCGACGCGGCGCGCCAGTGGCTGGTGGACCCCCTGTGCGGCACCCTCAACTACGCCGCCGGCAGCATGCTGGTCGCCGTCAACGTGGCCCTGCGCGACGGCCCGGCCGCGGTGGCCGACCCGTTCGGCGGCGAGGTCTTCCTCACCGACGGCAGCGCCGCCTGGGTCCGGCGTGACGGGGGCGACACACGGCTGGCGCCGACGGCCGCCACCCGGCTGGTGGACGTGAACCTGGACCCGCCCTTCCCGAACGCGCCCGGCTTCCGGGCCGTCGACCTGCTCGCCCACCCCGGCTTCGCCGCGCGGTTCCGGCCCCGGGTCGTCTCCACGACGCTGGCCCTGGCCTGGGTCGCGGCCGGCAGGCGCGCCGCGTACGTCACCGACGGCGGCGACCTCACCGCGAGCGTGCACTTCGCCGCCGGCATCGCCCTGTGCCGGGCCGCCGGCTGCGTCGTCACCGGGATCGACGGCGCTCCGGTCGGGCGGACCGGCCGCGGGCTCGTCGCGGCCGCGGACGCCGCGACGCACGGACAGCTGCTGTCGATGATCAACGGTTGAGGCCGGGTGCCGCTCCGGCGGTCACGCCGCCCGCCGGCAGCCCCCGCCCCGCCCCGGGACGGAGGGGCGGCCGCGGCTCCTTCGCGTCGCGCGACGCCGCCGGCGCGTCCGCCCGCCACGGCGCCCTCCGGGCCCTCCCCGACCCCGCAGGGCTGCCCGGCTCCTCCGCCGCCCGCGCGCTGCTCGCGCTCTGCGAGGACGTCGGTGGGGAACCCGGTACGACACTGCGACGGCCCAGCACGACGGGCCACTGACGATCACGCCCCGGGCCGGACGGCGCGTGCGGCGGCCGCGGTGGCGCCGGGGAGCGCGCAGCGCGTCCCCGAAGGGCGGGCGCGACTGACGCCGGCCGCGGCGGGGCCCGTCGGCACCCGCCGGCACCCGCCGGCCGGGCCGCGCCCGCGGACCGCCTGCTGCCCGAGGCACCGGCCCGCCGGGTAGGGTGACGCCCCGAGAGCGTGCATCCGAAGAGGGCGGGGGCCTTGCGTGGACCAGCCGATCGTGGTGGGCCGCCGCAGATGGCTCCTCCTGGGCGGGCTCGGCGGCCTGGCCGCCGTGGCCGGCGGTGCGGCCCTCCTCCTGGAGGCGGACGACCGCGACGCCGTCCCGGGCCGCGGCAGGGTGCGCACCGACACGGCGCCGCTGCAGCGCAGGTTCTCGGTGGTCGGCCGCCTGTCCGACGCCCACTGGCTCGGCTACGACCCGGACGGGTCCGGCCGTGGGGCGATTCCGAACCCGGACGCGCGGATCCGGGTCGTCGGGGTGGCCCGGCTGCCCGCCGGCACGGTGCGCGCGATCACGGCCGTACCGGGACGTGCCTTCGCCCCCGCCGAGCAGCCCCGGGTACCGCAGCAGCTCGCGCGATACCTGCCTGCGGACGCCCGGTGGACGGCCAGCGCCCGGTACGACGACCTCGTCACCCGCTCCCGCTACCCCGGCCGCTTCCACCTCGACCCCGTGACGGACACCGTCTGCTTCGACACCCTCGACCCGGTGCCCGTCGACGGCCCCGGGGCCCAGGAGGGCACGGCGTCCGTCCTCGCCGGCCCGTCGCCCCGCCCCTCCGGTCAGGCGGGGTAGGCCCGGACCTGGGCCGCCTTGACGGTCGCCCACACCGCCGCCCCCGGGTGCAGCCGCAGCTCGGCGGCGGCCTCGGCGGTGAGGTCGGCCGCCAGCGGCAGCTCGCCGGTCAGGTCGAGACGGATCCGGTCGCCCTGGGCCTCCAGCCCGGCGACCTCGCAGCGCCACAGGTTGCGGGCGCTGGAGGCGGTGGGCCGCTCCCGGTGGACGGTGACGGCGGCGGGCGGGAAGGCGACGAACGCCGGCCCGGTGAGGTCGCCGTCCGCGGTGACGGCCGCGCCCCCGTCGAGGCGGACGGTGCGGCCCTCGGCGCGGCCCTGGTAGAGGTTCAGCCCGACGAGCCGGGCGACGTAGTCGGTCCGCGGGTGGCGGGCGATGTCGGCGGGTGTGCCGTCCTGGACGGCACGCCCGCCCTCGACCACGACGACCCGGTCGGCCAGCACCATGGCGTCGAGCGGGTCGTGGGTGACCAGGACGGCCACGGCGTCGAAGTCGGCGAGGTGCCGGCGCAGCGCGGCGCGCACCTCCAGCCGGGTCCGGGCGTCGAGGGCGGCGAGCGGCTCGTCGAGGAGGAGCAGCCGGGGCTCGGTGGCCAGGGCGCGGGCGAGCGCGACGCGCTGCGCCTGGCCGCCCGAGAGGCGCCGCGGCTTCGCGCCCGCCCGGTCCGCCAGGCCCATGCGGTCCAGCCAGCCGGCGGCCAGCGCCCGGGCCCGGGCCCTGGGCACCCCCTGGCACCGCGGGCCGAAGGCGACGTTGTCGAGGGCGGTGAGGTGGGGGAAGAGCAGGTAGTCCTGGAAGACGACGCCGACGGGGCGCTCCTCCGGCGGCGCGTCCTCCAGGGAGGCGCCGTCCAGCCGGACGCGGCCCCCGGTGAGGGGGGTGAGCCCGGCCAGGGCGCGCAGGGCGGTGGTCTTGCCGGAGCCGTTGGGGCCGAGCAGCGCGAGGACCTCGCCGGGGGCGGCGGTGAGCCGGACGTCGAGGCGGAAGGCGCCCCGCTCGACGACGAGGTGGGCGTCCAGTCCGGGCGAGTCCGGGCCTGCGGGGCCCGCGGCGGGGGATCCCGTGCCGGGGGAGGGGGCCGTCATGCGGCGGCCGTCCAGCGGTCGCGCAGGGCGGCCAGCACGGTGACCGAGACGGCGAGCAGCACCAGGCTGAGCGTGACGGCGGCCTCCGGGTCGTCCTGCAGGGCCAGGTAGACGGCCAGCGGCATCGTCTGCGTGCGGCCGGGGAAGTTGCCGGCGAAGGTGATGGTGGCGCCGAACTCCCCCAGGGCGCGGGCCCAGGCCAGGACGGCCCCGGCGGCGACGCCGGGGGCGATCAGCGGCAGCGTGACCCGGCGGAAGGCGGTGAGGCGGGAGGCGCCGAGGGTGGCGGCGGCCTCCTCGAAGCGCGGGTCGGCGGCCCGCAGGGTGCCCTCCACGCTGATGACGAGGAACGGCATCGCCACGAACGCCTCCGCGACGACCACTCCCGCGGTGGTGAAGGGCAGGGTGATGCCGAAGGCGGAGTCCAGCCAGCGCCCCGCGATGCCGTTCCGGCCCAGGGCGAGCAGCAGCGCGACGCCGCCGACCACCGGCGGCAGGACCAGCGGCAGGGTGACCAGGGCCCGCAGCAGGCGGCGGCCGGGGAACTCGGTGCGCGCGAGGAGCCACGCCAGCGGCACCCCCAGTACCAGCACCACGGCGGTGGCGGCGGTGGCGGTGGTCAGTGACAGCCGCAGCGCCTGCCACACCTGCGGGTCGGCGAGCTGCCGCGGCAGGTCGGACCAGGGGGCGCGGACCAGCAGCCCGACCAGCGGCAGGACGAGGAACGCCAGGCCGAGCAGCGCGGGCAGCAGCAGCGCCGGCGGGACCCCGCGGCGGAGGCGGCGGGCGTCCGGACGGCGCGGCCCGCCCCTCCCGGGGCGGGCTGCGGCGTCGGACGGGGTGCGGGAGGTCACGGGGCGAGGAACCCCGCCCCGGTCAGCACCTTCGCGCCCTCGGGCGAGGTCACGAGGGCGACGAACTCCCGCGCGGCTCCCGCGTTGGGCGCGTTCTTGAGCAGGACGACCGGGTAGTCGTTGACGGCCCGGGACGACTCGGGGAACTCCACACCGTCCACCCTGCCCGACGCCGCCCTCACATCGGTCCGGTACACGACGGAGGCGTCGACCTCCTTCAGCTCCACCTTGGTCAGGGCGCTCCTGACGTCCTGCTCGTAGGAGACGGGGGTCAGCCTCACCCCGGCGGCGTCCAGCGCCTTCCGCGCGGCGGCGCCGCAGGGCACCTCCGCCGCGCACAGGGCGACCTTCAGGCCGGGGGCGGCGAGGTCCGCGAGTCCGCGGATCCCCCTGGGGTTGCCGGGCGGCGTCGCGATCTCCAGCCGGTTGCGGACGAACGTCACCGGGGTGCCGGCGGCGTCCTTCGCGTCGGTGACGGTCTGCATGGTCCTCGGGCTGGCGGCGGCGAAGACGTCGGCCGGGGCCCCGGAGGTGATGGAGGCGGCGAGGGTGTCGCTGCCGCCGAAGTCGAAGACGACCCGGGTGCCCGGGTGGGCCGCCTCGAACGTCCTGCCCAGGGCGGTGAAGCCCTCCTTGAGGGAGGCGGCGGCGAACACGGTCACCGTGCCGGACGGCTTCCCCGCCGAGGCCGCCGACGAGGCGGAGGGGCCGGAGGAGCCGCAGGCGGTCAGCGCCAGCAGCGCCGCGGCGCCCCCACCGGCCAGCCGCACGGTCCTGCGGCGCACGGAGCGGATGGTCACAGGTCTCTCCCTCTTCCGTCCCGGGCCCTCGTCCACCGGGCCGACCGCGGCCTTCCGGCGGCCGTGCCGGTCCGTGCGGCCGCTCCGGTCGTACGGCGGCAGGGGTGCCCGGCGCGGGCTCTGTCTCCTGCCCCCGCCGATGATAGTGCCGCATGAGCGGCCCTGGGGGAAACTTCTCCCTCGCACCTGCACATCACCAAGGGGTCCGCGGTAGGCAGGTGCGGTTTTCTCCCGTGGGTTTGTCCGTCCCTGCCGCGGGGAGTCCGCGCCCGCCGCGGGCGCCCGTACGGGCCCCGCCCGCCGAGGGGGCCCGCGGTCCGAGGGCCGTCCACCGCGTCCTCACGGAGCGGCCGCCCGCCGCCCGTCCCCGCCCGCCGCCGGACCGCCCCCCGCCGGGCCCCCCGCCGGGCCGCAGCCCTGCCAGGGCGGCCCGGTCACACGGGTCGGCGCATGCACACCCGCGGCCGCAGGTCGAGGCCGAGGTCGGCCTCCCGCCGCACGAGCGCCCGCAGCTCCGGCCCGAGCTGCTCCTCGGCCATGGTCCGGAAGCCGCAGCGCCCGTAGTAGGGCGCGTTCCACGGCACCTCGGCGAACGTGGTCAGGGTCAGGGCCGGCATCCCGCGGGCGGCGGCGTGCCCGGCGGCGTGGTCCAGCAGCGCCCGCCCGATCCGGCGGTGCGCGTGGTCGGGGTGGACCGAGACCTGCTCGACGTGGAGGGCGTCGTCGACGGGCTCCGCGAGGAGGTACGCCACCGGCACGTCCGCCCCGTCCACCGCGGCCCAGGCCAGGCCCGCCCGCCGGTACCGGTCCAGTTCGGCGTCCGTGAACGGCTCGTCGTCGGCGATCTCCGGCAGCCCCACCTCGCGGAAGCACTGCCCGGCGGCCCGCTCGATCTCCTGCAGGCGTCCGTGGTCCGCGGCCCGGACCTCCCTGATGCGCATGCGCCCAGTGTCCCCGTGCCGCGGCCGCCGGTCAGCCGGATTTCCTGCACCCCTCCGTACGGCGGCCGCCCCGCACCCCGCCCGGCGCGGCGGTGGTGCGGGGCGGCCGGCGCCTCACTTGCCGGGTGCGGTCACGGCGAAGTTCTGCCCGGGGGCGAAGGTGGTGACGCTCGGCGGGATCGCCTTCATCTCGTCGATGACCGCGCAGGCCGGACACTTCTGGTAGCCCTGCTGGCGGGCGCTGTTGGCCGCCGCGTCCGCCTTGGCCTGGGCCACCCGGGCCTGCGCCTCGGAGACGGCGGCGAAGGCCGCCTGGGCCTTGTCCACGGCCGCCTGCACGTTGTCCGGCAGGCTGACGCGCACCAGGTTGAACCGCAGGCCCTGCAGGAACTCGTCGCCCAGCGTGACCTTCAGGTCCTCGGCGAGGGAGCTGTTGACGGCGTTCTGGACCGCGGCGATGTTGCCGTTGTTGGTCTTCCCGGCCCCGGCGGGCGGGACCCCGGGCGACCCGCTGTTCTGCACCAGGGCGCAGGAGGAGACCAGCTCCGCGCAGCGGAACCTCGAGATCTGCTCGCGCAGGTCGTTGTCGATGACCGGGCGGATGATCTGGTCGAGGAAGGCCGACCAGCCCAGGTCGCCGTCGTAGGCGTGGTACAGCCTGCCGTCCGCGCCCGTGAAGCCGCGGGTGCCGAACTTGTTGTCGAAGTCCCGGAGCGTCTTCTGGTCGAGGTTGAGCGTGAAGTACAGCGTCCCCTCGATGCCCATGTCCACCCCGTCCGAGGAGGGGGTGCGGACCACGTCGACGCCCGGCCGGTCGCCGGCGCCGGCCCGGGCGGTGATGGTGTAGAACCGCTGCTGGCTCGGGTACTTGTGGCTGGTCGAGTAGAGGCCCGTCCAGGTCAGACCCGAGGCCGGCGGGATGATCTGCCGGATGTTGCGGTCGTCGAACATGCCGCCGTTGCGGACCACCGCGACCTCGCCGCCGTCGGTGCGGTCGAACCCGCCGAACAGCGCCGACAACACGTTGATCACCACGATCAGGACGGCCACCCCGGCCGCGCCGTACGCCAGCTTCCTGCGTGTCACTTCTCGTCCCCCCGTGCGGAGCAGATGGGCACTGTGCCGGGACCGCACCGTACGCCCCCCTCCGGGGGTCCCGCCCACCGGGGTGCGCACTGCCGTGTCCGCGGCGCACCGGAGGCGCGCGTCCCGCTGAACGCGCCGCTCCGGGCACCGCCCGTCCCCCGCGGTCCGCCCGTGGGTCCCCGCGGCCGCGGGGCGCCGGAGCGCGGCCGCGACCGCCGCCCGGCGTTCCTGACGGCGTCTCGGACGCGGAGTGTCCCGTCACCTCGATGCGCCCCCTCCCGGGTGCCCGGGGTCGGGAGGGGGAGGGACGTGCGGGAGGTGGCGGCGGAGGGGGCGGGAGATCGATTTGCCGTCCCCCGAGGCCGGGTTCATGGTGAGAAGGGCATGCATGTCACCGCACTCCGAGGAGGCCGGAACCATGCGCACAGGAAAGCAGAAGCGGGCAGCGACTCTCGGGTCGCTGCTCTTCGCCGCCACCCTCGCCCTCACCACGGCGACCGTCCCCCAGGCGTCGGCCGCACCGGGCACGGCACACCGGGCCTCCGTCGCGGCGTCGACGTCGGCGCCCTCGTACGGCAACCCGTACCGGCAGGGCTTCCGGCAGGGGTACCGCGACGGGTACCGCGACGCCCGCGAGGACTGCCGCCTGCGGCACGCCCGCCGGGAGTTCAGGCCGCACGACAACGGAGGCGACCGCCGGTGGGCCCGGGGGTACGCCGACGGCTACGACGCGGGCTACACCCAGGGCCACTGGCGGTTCTGCTGGTGGGACCGCCACTGACCCTCCCTCACCCCCTCCGTCCGCCGCCCCGCCGACCCCGGCGGGGCGGCGGACCGCCTTCCTGCCGAAGGCGGGAGGCCCGGCCTCCCCGGTCCGCCGGCCGACCCGCCCGGTGTGGCGGCGGAGCGCGGCCTCCCCGGCCCTCTGGTGACCGTCCTGCCGGCTCGTGCCCAGGCACCGGACCTCTGCTTCCCTGCCCCCGCCGCTCTGCTTCGGTCGGGCGGCCCGCTGTGCGTCGCCGGGCGCCGCGGCGGCGGTCCCCCCTGGGGCCGCAGTATGTCCGGGCCGACCGGCGCCGCAGCCGGGGCCGGAACCGACGCCGGGATCCGCGCCGCCGCTGACACCGGCGCGCCGACGCTGCTGGGACGGACGCCTCGCCGCTGCCCGCTGCCGGTCCCTCTCCCTCCCCGGCCGCGGCCGGGCCGTACCCGGCCGGGGCGCACGGCCGGAGGCGCCCGACCTGTTCCGCCCCCCGCCGCGGACGCCGGGATCCCCAACGGGCCGCGCCCCAGCACTCCCTGCCCCCGTGCGACCGCGCCCCCGCGTTCCCGCGCCCCTGGGTCCGTGCCCTCGCGCTCCTGCATCCCGCCCCGACCCGTTCCGTGGACGGTCCCGAGCCGCGGCGGTCCGGCCGGGTGCGGCGCAGCCCACGACCCGTCCGCAGCGGTCCCCGAGGACCGTCCGCGCTCTCATGACGGACCGTCACCTCGAGGTGCGGGCCTCCGGCGCCCTCGCGTCCGTCGGAGTGGCGGGCCGGACACGAACTGGTCATGAACAATTCACAAGCGGGTGTCTACCCGCATAGACACCCCGGCGCAATCCTGGTGCGGCACCCCCTCCCTTGCCCCTCCTCCGCAGCAGGAGTGCCCCGCCATGCCCGGAACCGTCCGCCGCCTCGCCGCCGCCCTCACCACCGCCGTGCTCGCCGCCGGCCTGCTCACCGCCGCCACCGGCACCGCCGACGCGGCGCTGCCCACCCCGATATCGGCGTCCACCGCCCGCACCTACCTGTCCTCCCTGAAGGTCGCCACCGAGAACCGCACCGGCTACAGCCGCAGCCTCTTCTCCACCTGGGACACCATCTCCGGCACCTGCAACACCCGGGAGTGGATCCTCATGCGCGACGGCGCGGGCGTCGTCACCGACTCCTCCTGCGCCGCCGTCTCCGGCACCTGGTACTCGCCCTACGACGGCGCCACCTGGACCGCCGCCTCCGACCTCGACATCGACCACCTGGTGCCGCTGGCCGAGGCGTGGGACTCCGGCGCGTCCGCCTGGACCAGCACCAGGCGCGAGCAGTTCGCGAACGACATCACCCGCCCGCAGCTCCTGGCCGTCACCGACAACGTGAACCAGTCCAAGGGCGACCAGGACCCCGCCACCTGGCTGCCCCCGCTGACCTCCTACCGCTGCACCTACGTCCGCGCCTGGGTCCAGGTGAAGTACTACTACGGCCTGTCCGTCGACACCGCCGAGAAGAGCGCCCTGGCCGGCGTCCTCAACGGCTGCTGACCACCGCGTCCGCCGCCCGGCCGCCCGGCCGCCCGGCCGCCCGGCCGCCCCGCCGCCCTGGCGGGGCCGCGGGGCCCGGTACCGCCGCTGCGCGGCGGACGCTCCGGCACGCCCCGGCGTGCCGCCCCGCGCCGCCCGCCGCACCACCCGCCGCGCCGCCCGGTCCGGCTGCCGGACGGCGGCCGCACGGGCAGCACCTCGGAAGCGCCCCGGCTCCCGGCGGTCCGGAACGTGTGGGGCCGCCCGAGGGCGCGGAGCGTACGAGGCCGCCTACCGCCGCCCCGTGCCCGGCTCGACGCTCAACTGGACGCCCAGCTCCCGGAAACCCAGGGCCGCGGCGGCACGTCTGGACGCCGGGATCCGGGCCCGCCACTGCGGCAGGAGCCCGGCGGCGAGGGCGTGCGCCGCCGCGGCCGAACCCGTGGCCCGGGCCAGACCCCGCCCCCGCCAGGCGGGGGCGGTCAGGACGCCGATGTGGGCCGCCCGGCCCTGCCACACCTCGTACCCGGCCGCGGCGACGACCCCGCCCGCCGCGCGGACCGCGAACAGCGGCGAGGTGGCCTCCTCCAGACCGGCCTCCCCGGCGTCCGCCTCGCCCGCCTCCTCCTCCAGTCCCCGGAGGTCCGTGTGACCGGAGGGCAGCTGATGCACCGTCGGAGAACCCGGCGGAACCGGGCGGAACTCCTCCCGGGACGTGTACGCCAGCGTCGCCGGGCCCAGGACGCGTGCCACCGGCAGCACCCCGCGGACCGCGTCGACGTCGGCGACCGCGTCCGGCGGCAGGTCCGCCAGGGCACGGGCTCTCGCTGCGGTGTCCTCGTCGGGCACGGTCACGATCGCCGCCCCGCTCAGGGACACCACGCCCACCCAGCCCGCTGGGCACAGCTGCGACCGGGGCGAGACGGCCACACGCACACCGCCCCTCCCCGGGAACGGCACCGACGCCAGGCCCTCCCACAGCGCGCGGGCCCTGACCGGCAAGGGATCCGTCGACATCGTCCGATCCTGCCAGCCGTGCACGGGACCGGCCACGGAATTCCGCCGCCGCGCCCGCGCGCGACGGTCCCGCCGCATCCGCCGCGGACGGACAGCCCGAGGACACGGCCGACCCACCGGGTGCAGGCCAGTCCCACCCCGGCCGCGCCGCGCGCCCCCCTCCCGAGTCCCCGAAGACGTCCTGAGGGTGTCTCGGCTCAGCCGTCCGGCGCTCGGGGCATCGGCGGCGGGGGCGTCGGTCGGCCGGTCGACGTGCCCGCTGCCGGCCCCTCGGACACGCGTCGCTCGCGGCTTCTCAGCACCGCGCGGGGCTTCGGTCGGACGACGATCAGGCCGGCGCCGGCAGGGCGTCGACCAGCCGGTCGATCTCGTCGTCCGTGTTGTAGTAGTGCACGGAGGCGCGGACGACCGATGTCAGGGACCGGGGTTCGAAGTCCCAGCGCGCATGGTCGGCGACGGAGACCGAGACGTTGATCCCGCCGGCTCGGAGGGCCCGTGCGACGTCCTGGCTGTCGTGGCCCTCAACGGTGAAGGTCACGATGCCGCACTGCCGCACCCCCCGGTCGTGGACCCGCACTCCGGGCAGCGTCCGGAGGCGTGCGCGCAGGGTCGCGGCCAGCCGGGTCACCCGTTCCCCGATCGCGTCCAGGCCGAGGTCGAGGGCGTAGTCCACGGCGGTCCCGAGGCCGATCTTGCCGGCGCAGTAGGTCTCCCAGTTCTCGAACCGGCGGGCGTCGCCCCGGACCTGGTAGCCGTCCGCCGACGTCCAGGTGGCCGCGTGCAGGTCCAGGAACGGCGGCTCCAGCTGTTCGCGGATCCGCGGCGAGCAGTACAGGAAGCCGGTGCCGCGCGGGGCGCGCAGGAACTTGCGGCCGGTCGCGGTGAGCAGGTCGCAGCCGATCTCGCCGACATCGACGGGCATCTGGCCGATGGACTGGCAGGCGTCCAGCAGGTAGACGACGCCGGCCTGCCGGGCCACCTCACCGATCTCGGCGGCCGGATTGACCAGGCCGCCCTGGGTCGGCACGTGCGTGATCGCGATGAGCCTGACCCGTTCGTCGACCATGGCGCGCAGCGCGTCGACGTCGAGCTGTCCGTGCGCGTCGTCGGGTACGACGTCGACGCGCACACCGTGCCGGCGGGCGGTCTGCAGGAAGGCGATGGCGTTGCTCGCGTACTCGGCACGGGCGGTCAGGATGCGGTCGCCCTCGGCCCAGGGCAGGGAGTGGAACGCCATGTCCCAGGCGCGGGTGGCGTTCTCCACCACCGCGATGTCGTCCCGCCCGGCGCCGACCAGGCGGGCCAGCGCGTCGTAGGTGTGCTCGATCCGCCCGGCCTGCGCTGCCGCCGCCTCGTACCCGCCGATCTGCTCCTCCAGGCGCAGATGCCCGATCACGGCGTCGACCACCGGCCGGGGCGGCAGCGACGCCCCGGCGTTGTTGAGATGGACCACCCGTGCGACCCCCGCCGTCTCCCGACGGACCCGCTCGACATCGATCAGCGCCATCGGCACCCAGCTCCTTCGGGACCCTGCATCTCTTCGCGGCGGGCGGAGTACGACCTGATACTCGCAGGTGGCCGTGTCGTCCCAGAAGGCCATACGGGTGTCTGCGGTCTCCGGGCACCCGAAGGGCGGGGTCGTGGGCGGGCGGGAGTGTGCGGAGACCGTCGGCGGTGGGGCCGCCGAAGCGGAGCACGTTCTCGCGCTGGTGGGGGCTGGACACCGCCAGGTCGCCCGTGTCCGGGGTCCCCTGCGTGGGCCGTCCGACGCGGGAGGCCCGTCATGTCGACGGCGGGGGAGAACACCACGCCGACGGTGAGGAGACCGGCGAACGCGACGGCCTTCTCCGGCGGCCCGGGACCACGGCCGGCAAGCCGGCCGGCGTGGCCGAAACGGAGCCGCGCAGGCGTCGGCCACCAGGTGACGGGCGGTGCCGCCAGAGCCGCCGTACCGGATCGAGGGCGCGGCCCTCCCGGCCAGGAGGCCTGCGACGGCCGCGCCCGTCGCGGTCCCGTCCGCCAGCTCCCCACGAGGCCTGTCCGCGGGGGTCGGGCGCGGGAGTCGGGCGCGGGAGTCGGACGATCGCGGCGGAGGGCCCGGCGGCGGGCGGCGCCACGACTACCATCGGCCCGTGGAATCGCAGGTGGACGACGCCGCACGGTCCGCCCTGGACGCCTACCTGTCCGGGCTGGACCGGGCGTGCCCCGGCCTCGCCCGGGGCGTCCACCTGACCGGATCGGCCGCGCTGGGCGACTGGATCCCGGACCGCAGCGACCTGGACATCCTGACCGTCACCGACCGCCCCCTCGCCGAGGACGAGCTCGACGCCCTGGCCGCCCTGCACGCCGCCGCGGCCGGACCGCCCCACCTCGACGCGGTGTACCTCCCCCTCGACGCCGTCGGCCGGAGGCCGGCACCCGGATCCCCCGGCTTCCCCCACGTCGTCGACGGGGTCCTCCACCGCTCCGGCCACCACCCCGACCCGGTGCTGTGGGCCACGCTCGACCGGTACGGCCGGACCCTGCGGGGCCGCGCCGCCCAGGACCTCGGCGCGGCACCGGACCCGCACTGGCTGAGGGAGTGGAACCTGGCCAACCTCGCCTCGTACTGGCGGCCGCTGGCGGCCGACGCGCGCCCCCGCCTCGCCTCCCGCGACCCGCACGCGCCGATCCCCGCCGACGCCGTCGCATGGCTGGTCCTCGGCCCCGGCCGCCTGCACCACACCGTGGCCACCGGCGGCGTCATCTCCAAGACGGCGGCCGCCGACCACACCGCGCGCCTCCTTCCCCGGTACGCCGCCCTGCTGTCCCGGGCCAGGTCATGGCGTCTGGGCGACGGGACGGTCGCGTTCACGGCCGCCGACGGCCTGGCCGCCTGCGACCTGGTCAAGGCCGTCGCCGACCACGCCGACCGGCTGTAGCCCCCGTCCGCGTGCCGCAGGCGCCGTCGACCGTCCAGCAGGAGCGCGGCGGCCCTGCTCCCGCCGACCGGGGGCCGCCGCACGAGCGGACCGACCGCGACCCGTCCCGCTGCCGCCTGCGTTGCCCCCGCCCACCCTTCTGCCGCCCGTGCCAACGTCCCCGGGAGCGGGGACGGCCGGCGCGTCCGCTTGCCGCCGGTGCACCGCCCCGGGCCGCCGGAGGGCCACCCGGCCCCGCCGGACCGGGCTCCGCCCGGCCCCCTTCCGTCCGGTCGCCGCCCCCGTGCGGATCGGCCCGGACAGCCACCGGGCGTCCCCGCCGGAGAGGCCGGCTCGCCACGTCGCCGCCGTCCGGTCACAGGACCTGCGCCGGAACCGCAGGACACGGCCGGAGCCCGACGGGTACGTCCGCGGCGTACACCCGGCAGGGTGCCGGACGGACCCGGACCCGGACCCCGGTCCGGCGGGCACGGACGCGTCTGACGCGCCGGTCCTGCCGGCCGCGACCCGCGCCCGTCCGGGGAGCGGCGGCCCCGGGACTCGGGGGAGCCGTGGGGCGTATGCTCGCGATCATGTTCGTTCTGGAGCTGACCTACACCGCGCCGACCGACCGGGTGGACGCCGTCCTGGCCGACCACGTGGCCTGGTTGGACGAGCACTACACGTCCGGGACGTTCCTCGCCTCGGGGCGCAAGGTCCCGCGCGACGGCGGGGTGATCCTCGCGGCCGGGACGGACCGCGCGCAGATCGAGGCGCTCGCGGCCACCGACCCGTTCGTCGCGGCAGGGGTGTGCGAGTACCGGATCACCGAGTTCCTCGCCACGAAGACGGCACCCTCGCTGGACCCTTACCGCCAGCAGCTGCCCGGCTGAGGGGACGCCGGACGGCCTGCCGGCGGCGCGGCCCCGGCACGGCGCCCCGGCACGCCCGGCCGACGGTCCGCAGGCGTCCGACGCCGTGCGCCGCGTCCCGCGGACCGGGGCCGCGCCCTGCGGCGGCACGCCCGCCCCGTCCCGGGCGGCGGCACGCCCGCCCCGTCCCGGGCGGCGGCCCCGGATCCCCCGCACCCGGGTCTCCCGCCGGCACGGGACGGGGCGGCCGGGCCGCCCGGCACCGCCGCCCTGCCCCGCACCGCACCGCCTGCAGGAACGTCAGCTGTCGGGCCACACCTGGATGTGGTCCGGTTCCAGTTCGAGGCCGACCCGGTGCTCCAGCCCCAGCGCCTCCACGAACTCGCGGGGCAGCTGCACCCGGCCGGAGCGGTCCATGGTCGCGTACTCCCGTTCGACCACCGACTCCCGGCCGTCCGCGTCCCGGGCGATCCGCCGCAGCACCTCGGAGCTGGTGCGCCCGTCCCGGATCGCCACCGTGCGGCGCACCTCGCCCGCCACCATGGGGTCGTGGGTGACGACCACCACCGTCGTCCCCAGCTCGGCGTTGACCGTCCGGAAGGCGCCGAAGACGTCGGCCGCGCTCTCCGAGTCCAGCTCGCCGGTGGGCTCGTCGGCGAGCAGGACCGCCGGCCGGTTGGCCAGCGCCACCGCGATGGCCGTGCGCTGCTGCTCGCCCCCGGACAGCTGCTCCGGCCCCCGGTCGCGGCAGTGGCCGACGCCGAGCAGGTCCAGCAGCTCCGCCACCCGCGCCTCGCGGGCCCGCCGCCGGCCTCGGCCCCCGCCGCCCAGCTGCATCGGCAGGGCGACGTTCTGGCCTGCCGTCAGGAACGGCAGCAGGTTGCGGGACGTCTGCTGCCAGACGAACCCCACGGCCTCGCGCCGGTACCGCAGCCGCTCGGCGGCGCCCATGGAGAGCAGGTCGTGACCGGCCACCGAGGCCGAGCCGGCGGTCGGGACGTCCAGCCCGGCGAGGATCTGCAGCAGCGTGGACTTCCCGCTGCCCGAGGCGCCCACCAGAGCCATCAGCTCCCCCGGCTCCACCAGCAGGTCTAGGCCCTGGAGGGCCTGCACCTCCACCCCGTCCGCGGTGAAGATCCGTACGAGGCGGTCGCAGGCGATCACGGCCCCCCTGCCGTACTCCGGGTGGTCGCGCTCCTCGGCGATCCGGCGGCGGAGCTCCGCCAGGGTCGGAGCCCCGGCCCGTCCCGCCTCCGGATCGGGAGCCCCGGCCCGTACGGCCCCCGGGCCGTGGCCGGGCTGCCGCGGACCGTCCTCCGGCTCTGCGCTCACTGCTCACCTGCTCTCAGTTCCGCGGCGATCCGACGCCGCCCCGTCACCGCCGTCTCGGCCGCGGCCGCCCCTACCGCCAGGGCCAGCAGCCCGGCGCCCGGGGCCAGCAGCGGCCCGAGGCGGACCCCCAGCCCTGTCGGCACGTCCGTCCCCGCCAGCCCCGCCAGGTCCACGGCCGCCCCCAGGACGGGTACGGCGGCCAGGCCGAGGAGCGTACCGGCGACGGCGGCCGCCACCAGCGGCGGCAGCACCTCCAGGAGCACCAGCCGGTAGCGTCGGCCGCCGGTCATCCCCATCGTCCGCAGCCGCGCGAGCAGGGCCGCCCGCCCCGGCGCCGACCGGGCCAGCGACAGCAGGACGGCCAGCACGCTCAGCACCGCCACGGAGGCCACCGCCGCCGCGTAGAGCGCCGTGGCGCCCTGCGGCAGCGGAGCCCGGTCCAGGGCGGACAGCACCTCGGTGCGCACCGAGACGGTGGCCGCCTCCGCCCCCCGGGCCCGCTCCACGGTGCGGTGCAGCGCAGAGGGGTCGACCGGACCGGTCAGCAGCAGCAGGTCCGGGGCCGGGAGGGGGGCGGAGGAGGCGCGCGCCCACCGCGCCCGCACCTGCTCCAGCGGCACCACCAGGAAGTCCCCGCCGTCGCGGGCCGCCGGGGTCTGCGCGAGCGTGCCCGCGACCCGCACGTCGAACGAGCCGTACGTCGTCACCAGCGGGCCCTGGGCCCCGCCGCCGATGCGCGCGGCGAGCGCGGGCGAGGCGAGGGCGGGTACGGCCCCGCCCCCGCGCAGCAGCCCGGTGCCGAACCGGCCGATCCCGGTCGCCGCGGAGAGCCGCGCGTACGCGGCCGTGTCGGCGACGACCAGAGTGAAGCCGTTCGCCATACCGCCCTGGTGCAGCAGCAGGCCGAGCCCGCCCTGCACCCGCAGGGGCACGGCCGAGCGGACTCCGGGCAGCTCCGCGACCGTCCTCGGCAGCCCCGGGGGCAGCTCGGTCCCCGACTCGATCCTGGCGTCCGCGCCCACCTGCGCCAGTGCGGCCCGGGTCCGGCCGTCGGAGATCCCGTACAGCACGGTGCCGCCGAAGACCGCGACGGTCAGGGCCAGGAGCAGGGCCAGCAGCGGCAGCAGGGTGCCCGAGGCGGGGGAGCGGGCGGCCCGCGCCAGCCCGAGGAAGGGCACCGCGCCGCGGCGGCCCGCGGCGACGCGGGCGAGCAGCCGCAGCGGCCACGGGTAGACGCGCAGCAGCACCAGCGCACCGGCCAGCCCCAGCAGCAGCGGGGTGCCGCTGACCAGCGGGTCCACGCCGCCCGCGGCGATGCCGCGCTGCCGGACGGCGGCCACCGCGCCTGCGGCGGCGGCCAGGACCGCCAGGTCGAGGACCGTGCGCCGCCGGGAGGGGCGGGTCCGCGCGACGTCCGCCCGCGCCGGGCCGGTCCCGCGCCCCCGGTGAGGGAGGACCGCCCGCAGCGGGACGACGAGGACGACCAGCCCGGCCACGGCTGCGGCCGCCGCCGCGGACGCGCCCCAGCGGGCCGTGGGCAGCAGGAGCAGGGCGGCCGACAGCCCGGCGGCGGCCGCCGGCAGCGCCACTGCGGCCGTCTCCGCCGCCAGCCGCCCGGCGAGCGCGGGCAGGCCCGCGCCGCGGGCCCGCAGCAGGGCGAGTTCGCCGGTGCGGCGGTCGGCGGCCAGTCCCCCGGCCATCAGCAGCACGGCCCCCGCCACGCCGGCGAGTCCGGCGCCGGCCACGGCGAGCAGCGGCGCGGCCGCGGCACGGCCCCGGTCGAACGCGGCGAGGGCCGCCGGGAGCGGACTGGTGACCGACAGGCCGCCGGGCACGCCGGTCCCCGACCGGAGACGGGAGGCCGCCGTGCCGGAGACGAGGTCGTCGAGCCGGTCCTCGGCCGCCGCCACCTCGCGGGCGGCCAGGCCGTCCGCGGCCACCGGGTGGTGCCAGGCGGCGTCGACCGTGCCCGCGCGGGGCAGCACCCGGACCGAGGCGTCGCCCACCAGCATCCCCACGTGCCAGTACTGGGCGCTTCCCGGGGGCGGCGCGGAGGCCAGGGCGGGCCGCAGCAGCGTCTGCCCGAAACCCCAGTAGGGGTCCGCCGCCGACAGCGCGGTGTACACCCCGCTGACCCGCAGCACGAAGGGCGGGCCCGTGTCCGGCCGCAGGTGCAGCAGCGAGCCGGGACGCACCCGCAGCAGGTCCGCCGTGGCCCGGCTGACCATGACCTCCACGGTGAACCCGCCCTGCCCGCCGTCCCCGCCGTCCCCGCCGGCCCCGCCGGCCCCGCCGGCCGCAGGGGCCGCCCGCGGCGGCCGGCCGGCGGCCATCCGCACGTGGGCGTCCGCGCCCTGCCGCCAGGCGAGGGTGGCGGTCGGCTGCAGGCCGTCCACCTCCGGCAGCCCGGGGTCGGTCAGGGCCAGGTGCCCCGAGGAGGTGGACACCCCGTAGGAGACCGCGGCCGGGTCGATCCGCAGCGGCGGACGGACCGTGTCGCGCAGTCGGCGCTCCACGGCGGCCAGCCGCGCCGGGGAGACGGCCGCGGCGACCGCCTCCGGGCTCAGGTCCTGCGCCGGGCCGAGGACCGCCTCGGCGTCGATGCTCCGCACGACCGGACTCCTGGAGGCCAGGTCGCGGTGGAGCGCGGTGTCCGCGTACCGGTCCAGGGCGCGCGGCGCCGCCGCGGCCAGGAAGGAGAGCGCCAGGACCAGCAGGGCCAGCGCCCCCGCCGCGGCGGGGGCGCTGCGCAGCCGGGTGCGGACCCACGGGGCGCACACCGGCGGCCGGCGGCCGCCCGCGGGCGGGAGCGCTGCGGCGTCCCCGGGCGCCGGTCCGGGGCCCGCCGGCCGGGTGTCCGCGGGGCCGGGTGCGTCGGTCACGGTTCCTCCGGTCGGCGAAGGCGGCGGGCGAGGTCGCCGACGCGCCGCCCGGCGACCGCCGCGACCAGCAGCGGGACCGCGGCGACGGCGGCGGTGAGCACGGCCAGCCGCCCGGCGGGCAGGTCGACCAGCACCGGCGGCAGCGGCCGGGTGGCCTGCGCGGTGAGGACCAGCAGCGGGACCACCGCCCTGGTGAGCACACCGCCCAGCACGAGGCCCACGCCGATGCCGACCACCGCGGGCAGCGCCAGCTCCACGGCGGCCGCGCGGGCCAGGTCGCGGCGCCGGACGCCCAGCGCCGACAGCACGGCGTCCTCGTCCGCCCGGCGCCGCACCGTGCCCGACGCGCCGACCGCGAAGCCCACCGCGGCCAGCAGCGCGGCCGCCGCCGTGATCGCGGTCAGCGCCGTCTGCGGGCCCAGGCCCAGGGGGTCGTGCAGCAGTGCCGCGGACACCTCGGAGCGCACCTGCACGGTCTGCACGTCCGGTCGGCCGCGCAGGTCGGCGGCCACCCGGGCCGGGTCGGCCGCGGGGTCCAGATTCAGCCACCACTCGGACGGGTACACCGCGTCGGAGCCGGCCGCGACCAGGCGTCGGTCCAGCTCGCCGAGGTCGACCAGCAGCGCGCCGCCCGGCCTCTCCGCGGCGTCGCCGGGCCCGCCGTCCCCGTCCGGGCCGGCGCCCGGCCCTCCCCGCCCGGCCCTCCCCGCCGCCCCGGTGCCCGGCAGCGCCTCCACGGCGGCGGCGATCCGGACCTTCACGGTCCCGCCGCCCAGTGGGACGTCGAAGACCGAGCCGACCCGCGACCGGGTGGAGCCGAGGTACTCCCGGGTGGCCACCGCGGGGAGCGGCAGCGGGGTGGCGAATCCGGCGGGCAGCAGCCTGATGGTGGGGCCGAGCGGGGGAGCGGCGCCGGGGAAGGGCAGCGACTCGGGCCGGAGCAGGCCGCCGTCGTAGCGGAGTGCCAGCGGGGCGCCCGGAGCGGCGGAGACCGAGCGCACCGACCCGGTGGTGAACCCGGTGCCGGGCCCGGCCTGGTCGGTGTTCCCCGTGAAGGACGCGGTCCAGCCCAGCCCTGCCGGGACGGGCGCGGACACGCCGTCGGCCCGGACCGCCCGCACCTCGAAGGTCTGCTCCGCCGGGCCGTGCACCGCGTACGGCGGGTCGAGGGTGAGGCCGGTGAGCGTCAGCGGGTACGCGGGCATCCCGGCGGTGCCGCCCGCCGCGGAGCGCAGGTCGACGGTGATGCCGTGCCTGCGCCCGTCCACCGGCACCGTCCGCAGCGGCATCGCGTAGCCCACGCCGTGACGGTCGGTCAGGGTCACGGCCAGGGACTCCCTCGCGGCCGAGGGCACCGGTGCCGCACGCCCGGCGCGACCGCCGCCGGAGGGGCGGAAGGCGGCGACGACGTCCAGGGACAGGGTGCGCGGCCGCCCCGGGAGGGGGATGCCGGACCGGACCGCGGGGCCGCTGCCCCCCGCGAGCAGCGCGAGCAGCTGCGGCGCGGGCCGGTCGGCCAGGTCGGGGCGCATCGGCAGGGACGGCCGCTCGGCCCGGCTGTCCAGAGCCAGCAGCTCCGCGCTGTCGTCGCCGCGGACGGCCGACTGCCTGGCCACCGGCACCGCCGCCGCCACCCCGCGCACCGCCGCCAGCTCGCCGCCCTGGCCGAACGCGGGGCCGCCCGCCGCGACCACCCGGACGTCGCCCCCCGTGTCGAAGGCGGCCTGCTCGGCCTGGGACCTCCTCCAGCCGGCACCCTGACCGATCGCCAGGGTGCCCGCCGCGGTCGCCAGGGCGAGCAGCAGGACGGGACCGGGCCCCTGCAGCGAGCGCCGGGACAGCCGCCACCCGGCCAGCGCGGCGGGCAGGCCGCGGCTGCGGGCTGCGGCCCGCTCGGCGAGCCGGGCGGCCGGGGGGACCAGGCGCAGCGCGACCACCGTGCCCGCGCACAGTGCCAGCGTGGGGGCGGCGACCAGGACCGGATCGACGCCGAGCCCGCCGCCCGCCCCGGTGGTGAGCACCCCGCTGCCGCCTGCGCCCGACGCGTACCGGTCGAGCTGCCAGGAGGCGGCCGCCGCCAGGGCGACCAGGGCCAGGTCGGCTCCGCCGCGCAGCAGGCCGGGGGACACGGCCCGGCGCGGCCTGCGGCCCGTCCCCCCGCCCGCGGCCCGCCGCAGCGCCGGCGCCAGGACGAGCAGGGCGCAGCCCCCGGCGGCGGCCGCCGCCACCCACCCGACCTGCGGCGGCAGCGGCCCGGCGAGCCGCAGGCCGGCGTCGGCCGTCCCCCCGTGGGCGGCGAGCAGCCCGGCCAGCGGCCCGGCCAGCAGCGGAGCCGTCAGGGCCGCGGGCAGCGCGAGCAGGACGGCCTCGGCGGCGGCCAGGGCGGCGATCCGCCCCGTCGACGCCCCCCGGGCACGGAGCAGGGCGTTCTCCCCCTCCCGGCGCTCGGCCAGCACCCCGGCCGCCACCAGCAGGGTCGCGGCGGCGAGTGCGGCGAGCTGCAGCAGCCCCACCAGCAGGGTCGAACGGGCCACCAGCACCGACCGTTGCACCTGCCGCAGGACGGCGGGCAGGTCGCAGCGGGCCGCGAACCCGGGGTGGGCGCCCAGCACAGCGACGGACCGCTGCACGCCTGCCGTCACCGCGCCGGTCCGGCCCGTGGTGAGTTCGCCGAAGTCGGCGGCGGCCTGCCAGGCCACGGCGTACTGGGGCAGCACACCGCTGCGGAAGGCGGCGTCCTGCACGAGGAGCGGCCCGTAACTGCGCGAGACGAGAGTCCGGGTGCCCTTGCCGCCGAGCGCGTCCAGCTGCCAGTAGGGGTCGCCGACGTCCCGCGCCCGGTACACGCCGGTGACCAGGATCCGCAGCGGCATGCGGCCGAGGCGGTCGGTGAGGGTGATCACGGCGCCCGGGGCCACCGCGGCGCCCCCGGTGCCGAGAACGCGCTCGGCCGCAGCCGGCACGGCCACCGGGACCGGGGCGCCGGCGCGCGGGGGACCGGGCCACGCGCCGCGCAGCAGCCGCAGCCTGCCCCGGTCGAGGGCGGCGAAGGTGGTGTCCGGGGTGTCGTCGGCGGACGTGCCGGGCGGCGCGGGCAGGCCGTAGGGACCGCTGGAGGCGACCGAGCGGACGGTCACGGGCAGGCCGGCGAAGGCACGCCGTGCCTGCTCGCGCACGGTCCGGTCGGCGGCGGCCCGTTCCGGATACCCGACGCTCCCGGTGACCACCAGGGGGGTGGCCGCCGCGTCGGCCCCCTGAAGGGCACGGCGCAGCCCCGCGTCGCCCACCGAGGCGGCGAACGCGGTGAGCGCCGCCAGCACGCACGTGGTGAGCAGCACCGACAGCGCCGCGGCGGCCACCAGCAGCCGGTGCGCCCGCAGCCTGCGCACCACGAAACCACCCACCGAACCCCCCGTTCGACCGTTCGCACACGGCGTCGGGCACGGATCCTGCCACACCCCGCCGACATCCGGACCTCCCGACGGCAGGTCCGAACCCTGCGGGCACGGGCGGCGTGTGCGTCCTGTCCGTGCCGGGCCGTAGGCTGCTGCAACCGCGCGGCCCGGCAGCCGGCCGCGGACGGCGGGCCATGGACGGCAGGCCACGGACAGGGGGGGATCCGGGTGAGCAGCAGCACCGCACCGGAGGGCACGGCCGCGACCGGCGCACCGGCCGCGCCCATGGTCGCCGTGGAGGACGTCCACCGGTCCTTCGGCAGCGGCCCCACCGCCGTCCACGCCCTGCGCGGGGTCTCCCTCACCGCGCGGCGCGGCGAGCTGACCGCCCTCCGCGGCCGGTCCGGCTCCGGCAAGACCACCCTGCTCAACCTGGTCGGGGGTCTGGACCGGCCCGACTCCGGGCGGATCCTGGTGGGCGGGCAGGACCTCTCCGCCCTCGGCGAGGACGGCCTGCTCGACCTGCGCCGGGACCGGATCGGCTTCGTCTTCCAGTCCTTCGGCCTGATACCGGTCCTCACCGCCGCCGAGAACGTCGGTGTGCCCATGCGGCTGCGCCGCCTCCCGGCCCGCGAACGCGAGGAACGGGTGCGGGACCTCCTCGCGCTGGTCGGCCTGTCCGACCACGCCGCCCAGCGCCCGGGCGAACTCTCCGGCGGCCAGCAGCAGCGCGTCGCCATCGCCCGCGCCCTGGCCAACGAGCCCTCGCTCGTCATCGCCGACGAGCCCACCGGCCAGCTGGACTCGGCCACCGGGCGGGCCGTCATGCAGCTGCTGCGGGCCGTGGTGCACAGCGAGGGGGTGACCGCCCTGGTCGCCACGCACGACCCCCAGCTCATGGAGCTCGCCGACCGGGTCGTCGAGCTGGGCGACGGCCGGATCCTCTCCCGCTGACGCGCTGACGCGTTGACGGCGGGCGCCGGACGGCGCCCGACGGGCGGTGCCCCGAGGCCGCCGCCGTGCCCTGCGCCGCCCGGTCGGCCGGTCGGCGGGTCGGCCGGTCGGCGGGTCGGCCGGTCGGGCGGCCGGGCGGTCCACGGCCCCGACGGTCAGCCGGTCAGTGCACGGCCCCGGCGGCCAGGCGGATGTCCTCGCGCACGGTGGCCGCGGCGGTGAGGACCGCCCGCAGCCCGCGCGCGGCCGTCTCCGCCGGCATCGCGGGACCTGCGCCGTCCAGGACCTGCTCCGGGAGGGAGGGCACGTGCACGAAGCCGCCCCGGACGTCCGGGTACCGGGTGGAGAGCAGGTGCATCAGTCCGTAGAAGAGGTGGTTGCACACGAAGGTTCCCGCGGTCTGGGAGACCGAGCACGGCACGCCCGCCGCCCGGGCCGCGGCCGTGCAGGCCTTGACCGGGAGGGTGGCGAAGTACGCGGCGGGTCCGCCGGGCACGACCGGACGGTCCACCGGCTGCCGGCCGGCGTTGTCGGGCAGGCGCGCGTCGTCGACGTTGACCGCGATCCGCTCCACCGTCAGGCCACTGCGGCCGGCCGCCTGGCCGGTGCAGAGCACCAGGTCGGGAGCGGTCCGCTCCACCGCGTCGTACAGGACGCGCAGGCAGTCGCCGAAGACGCAGGGCAGCAGGAGGGGTGAGACCTCGGTCCCGGGCGGCGGCTCCTCGGCGACCAGGCGGGCCGCCTCCCACGAAGGGTTGGCGGACGCCCCGTCGAAGGGCTCGAATCCGGTCATGAGCACACGGACCACCAGGTCTCCTCCTGCCGCTCGGCACCTTCGGCCGCCGCACCGGCGCGACCGGCCCGGTGCCCGCACCGACTGTAACGACCCCGTCCGCAGCTGCAGGCGGCGCGATCCCGCCGGCCGCCGCCGGCCGGCCTGGGCGCGGGACACGGCAGCCGGTGTGCCGGACGGCCACGCACCCGGGACGGCGGGGTGCCTCCCGCCGTCGTCGGCCTCCTCGCCGTGCTGCGCCCGACCGGGGGACGGGGCCGGGGGGCGGGACCGGGAGGGGCGGCCTCAGGCCGGCTTGCGCCACACGGAGATGTGCTTCGCGGAGTCCTGGGTGAACGGCGCCCCGTCCCAGTCCGCCACGCGCCGCTCCAGCTCGAGCCCTGCAATCCGCGCCATCAGGTCGAGCTCCGCCGGCCATGCGTACCGGTGCCGGGATTCGCCGCGGCGGTAGCGGCCGTCCTCGCCGTCGCGGGTGAGGTGGTGCGGGACGAGGACCTGCTCGACCAGGTCGAAGGTGTCGAAGCCGAGATGCCGGTCGGAGACGTCGAACGGCACCGCGACCTGCCCGGGCGGCAGGAACCGCAGGGGAGGGACACCCAGCTCGATGACGAACCGCCCGCCGGGCGCCAGGTGGCGTGCGGCATTGCGGAAGCACTCGACCTGCTCGTCCTGCGTGAGCAGGTTCGTGATCGTGTTGTAGACGAGATAGACCAGGGTGAACTTGCCGGGGACGACGGTCGTGGCCATGTCCCCGACGACGACCGGGAGCGCGTCCTCGTCGATCTTGCGCCGCAGGACCGCTGCCATGTGCTCGGACAGCTCGATGCCCACCACGGGCACCCCCCGCTCCCGGAGGGGGACGCCCACCCGTCCGGTTCCGATGGCGAACTCCAGCGCGCGGCCGCCTCCGGCGAGCCCGGCGAGGAAGCCGAGAGTCGGTCCGAGAACGGCGGCCGAGGACATCTCGCTCTCCTCGGCGTCATAGCGTTCGGCGTTCGCACGGGTCCACAGCTCGCTGCTCGTCACGGGCGCCCACTCTGCCGGGCGCGGCGGGGGCTGTCCACGCAATTGCGACCTGCCCCGCGCCTGCGGCCCAGGGGCCGCGACGGGACGGCGGCCGTGCCGGTCCTTCGAGCACGGCCCGGGGGGGGCAGGCCTGCCCGGCCTGCTCCGTCCCGTCTGCACCGCCCTGTCCCGACGGTGTCCCGACGGCGTCCCGGCGGAGCCGCCCGGAAGCCCGCTCCGCGTCGCACCGGGATGCCCGGTGCGGGGCCCGGCGTCAGGGGCGGCGCGTCCGCGCGCCGACGGCGAGGGGGAGCCCGCCCGGGGCGGACTCCCCCCGCCCCGGCCGTGCGGTACGGACGGCACGGGTGGTGGGGGAGCTGCGTGGGACGCCGCCACGGGGGCAGGAGGTCTGCGTGCATCAGGGGACGGTGTGTCAGGAGAACCGGGGTGATCCGGCAGCCGCTCGGACCGCCCGCACCGGGGAGCATCCGGCGGGCGGTGCGGGGGGCGGGGCCGGTGCGGGCGGCGGGCGGTGCGGTGGCGAGGGCGGCGCGCTCTCCGAGCTGGTCCGTCTCGTCGACCGCTACGCGGGCGCGTACGAGACGGCGGCGGGCATCTGCTGGGCCGCCTGCGCCGGGTCGGTGGTCCTCACCACCGGCCTGCTGGAGCTCGGTGCCCGCAGCCTGGCGCGTTCCGTGAAACGCCGACCGGCAGGCGAGGGCGGGCCGGAGCGTGCGGTGTGAGCGGCCGGGAACAGCTCGACCTCGTGGCGTGGCTCGAACGCCGGGCCGCGCGGCCCTTGCAGCTGACCATCGACGGCGGCTGCGTCGCCTACCCCGACGAGCCCAACCCGGTGCCTCCGCCGGCACCGGCCGCACCCGCCGACGGCCCTGCCGACGCCGCTGCCGGCGACCCCTGATCCCGCCGCCGAAGGCCCCGTCCCCGGCGCGGCCGCCCGGTGCACCGACCGGTGGGCCGACCGGTGGGCCCCGCCCGCGGCCGCCCGTCGGGTGCGGCCGGGTGCCGTCCTCCGGTGCGACCGGAGGGGAGGGGCGCCGGGCACGGGGGCAGCCGGCTGCGCCCGCCGTGGGCCTGCCGCCGGGAGCGTGCAGCCCGGGCCGGTATGCCTGGTCAACGGCTGTAGAGTGAGCGCCGTGGCAGAGGCATCCCCGATCCGGGCCGGACGCCGGGGCTCCGGACAGGCCGCCCTCGGCGGAGCCCGCCGCCCGCCCGGCGGTCCCGGCTCCGGGCGCACCCGCGCCCGTGCGGCCGCCGTGCCCGCCGGTGCCGCTCCCGTCCGTGCGTCTCCGGGTGCCGACCCGCTCGGCCGCCGGCCCGCCGCGGGGGCCCGCACCCGTCCGCGCCCCGTTCCCGCGCCCCTCCCCGCGAGCCGGGAAGCAGGCCTTGCCCGGAACTGACGCCCCGATTCCCCCGACGCCACGGGCGCGGGCCCGGTCCCGGGCGCTTCCTCCGGACCTGCCCGTCCCGGTCGCGGCCCTCGCCGCCCGACGGCCGCTTCCCGAGGCGGACGGCGCCCGGGCGCGCCTCGGCGCCGCCCGTGCGGCGGACCGGCGCGGGCCTCTCCGGCGCGGGACGGTCCCCCGCCCGCCCGACCGCTCTCGGAACGACTCGTAGGAGGTGGCCATGTCGGATGCGCTGTTCGACGCGGTCGACGCGCTGCTGGCCCGCGCCGGGGGAGAGGACCTGCCGCCGGCGGACGAGCGTGCCAGGCTCCGCACGGCGGCGCAGCTGACCCGGAGGCAGGTGGCCGACGCGCTCGGGGTGCGGCCGCAGACGGTCGCGGGCTGGGAGGGCGGGCGCAGCGAGCCGCGCTCCCCGCAGCGGGAGGCGTACGCGCACCTGCTGCGCCAGCTGGCCGCCCGCCACGGTTCGTCCTGGACCCCGCCCGGTGCCGCCCCGGCGGCGCCCGCGCCCGCGCCTGCCCCCGCGCCTGCCCCCGCCCCTGCTCCGGCGCCCGCCGGGGCCCGGACCCCCGTGACGCCACGGGACGCCGGGGCCGAAGCCGTCACCGCCGGAGTCGACGCCGCCACCGCTCCGCCCACCCCCGTGGCGAGCCCGGCCGCCCCGGCGCCCGCCGCCCGCCCGGCCGGCGGCGGGGTGCCGGACGGACGGGACACTGCGGCAGCACCGGCGCCGACCCGGCCCCAGCCCCGGGCCCAGGGCCGGACCCAAGGCCTGACCCCGGCCCGGGACCAGGGCCGGACCCGCACCCGACCCCAGGAACAGGGCCAGGACCAGGACCGGCCCCGGGAGGAAGAGGGACGCTTCCCCGCCGGACCGCTGGCGGTCCTCGACGCCGACGGCCGCCGGCTGGTCGCGCACCTCGCCGACGGCCGCACGCTGCCGGTGCCGGTGGCCGCCGCGTCGCTCGCGGAGGTCACGGAGTGGGCGTCGGAGGCCGGTCTGGGCTCGGGCCGGCTCCACCGGTTCGGCAAGGACGGCGACCCGCTGGTGGTGCTCACCGACGCGGCCGCCGAGTACCTGGGCCTGCCGGCGGCGGGCGGCGGGAAGGGCGGGTTCGACCCCCGTACCGGCCGCCTGCCGGAGACCCACAGGGCGGTCAGGGCCCTGCTGCGGGCCGGATGGCTGCTGACCCGCCGCGGCTTCGGGCCGTGGGCGCGCGTCTACCGCACCCCCGAGGGCGGCCGCCGCGCGTGCGTGCAGTACTGCGTCCCGGCCTGGGGCGCCCTCTCCTCCGGCGGCTGGTCCGTCCCCGACGGCCTCGCCGCGCCCGAGCTGGCGCGCCTGCTGGGCACCTACGCCTCCCGCGTGCTCACCCCGCGCGGCTCGACGGCGGTGACGGGCCTGGAGCTGATGACCGCGCTGCGGCCGCCCACCCGCCCGGTGCGCACGCAGTCCGGCTGGACCTCCGGCCCGGTGGAGGGCTCCCTCACCCACCCGCTGGACCCCGCGCCGCCGGAGGCGCCGCCCGAGCACCCCCTGGCCGCCGGCCGCGCCGAGCACGACGTCCTGGAGGAGGAGGCGTGGGACTGGCACCGGCCGGTCGACCTCCTGGACCCCGGGGAGGTCGGGCTGCCGTACGCGGTGGGCGTCGACATCAACACCGCGTTCCTCGCCGCCACCAACCGGCTGACGGTCGGCCTGTCGGAACCGGTCCACGAGCTGCGCCCGGCCTTCGACAGGAAGGTCCCCGGCTGCTGGCTGGTCGACCTGTCCGGGGTCGCCTCGGACCCCCGCCTGCCGAACCCCTTCACCCCCGACGGCCGTCCCCCCGCGGGCCCGGCCTGGTACGCCACCCCCACCGTCGCCTACGCCGTCGAGCTCGGCGCGGACGTCCGGCCGCTGGAGGGCTGGCTGCGCCACCGCGCCGGCCCCTACCTCGACCACTGGCACGCCCGGCTGCGCGACGCCTACATCGCCGGCATGGACCGCCTCGGGGTCCCCCGCGACCTCGCCGACCGCGACCCGCACGCCTTCCTGGCCGCGATGGCCGCCCTCAGGGAGGCCGGCGACCCCGTGGAGGCGGCGGTCCTGGCCGCGGTCAAGGCCACCGCCAAGGGCGGCATCGGCAAGCTCCGCGAACGCCCCCAGGGCGCCGGCTACCGCCCCGGCCTGCCCTGGCCCGCTCTGGAGCGCCCCACCTGGCGTCCCGACATCCGCGCCGCGGTCATCGCCACCGCCCGGGTCAACATGCACCGCAAACTGCTCAGGACCGCCCAGGCCACCGGCCGCCACCCGATCGGGGTCCTCTCCGACTGCGCCGTCTACCCGGCCCCCGGGCCCTCGCCGCTGGACGTGCTGCCCTACCGGACCGACGGCACCCCCGTCCCCGGCGCCCTGCGCCTGGGCGTCTCCCCGGGCCACGTCAAGCACGAGGGCACCCGGACCCTGGAGTGGGCGCTGGAGCTCCTCGCCGACGGCGCCAACCCCGCCCGCCACATCAAGACCGGCACCGACGCCGTCGCCGAAGGGGAGTGAGCCGCCGTGGGCGAGATCGAGGACGGCCTGGAACGCGCCCTGCACACCCGGCCCCTCCCGCAGTCCACCGCGGCCCGCCTGCGGTTCCTGCTCCGCCGGGAGAAGGGCTCCACCAGGGCGCTGGCGCTCCGGCTCGGGGTGTCCCAGCGCGCTGTGCAGCACTGGCTCAAGGGCGACCGCCACCCCAGGCCCGAGGCGGCGGCCCGGATCGAGGAGCAGGTGCGTGCCGACTGGCAGCCACGGGTGCGCCGCCGCATCCGCCGGCAGGCGGAGGCCGGGGGCATGGTGATCCACACCCGGGCCCGGTTCGGCTTCACCGCGGCTCCCGGCTCCACCGACGACCCGCGGCTGCGGATGATCACCCAGCACGTCCCCGCCGAGACCGCGGCCGCGCTCTTCGCCGCCCGCGACGCCGGCGCCTCCGAGGACCACCAGGCCCGGATCCTCGCCCAGGGGCTCGCCCACGCCTACTTCCGCGACGGCGGCCGCCGGGCCACCGGGCTGGAGGTGGAGTTCACCGGCATCGACTTCGTCGACTTCGGCATCTGACCCTCCGCGGCGGCGCCGCCCGGGTGCTCCCGGAACCGGCGCCCGCACCGGTCCGCACCGGGCGCTACAGGCGAACGGTCATCTCCACGGTCACCGTGTCCCCCGTCGCGAGGCCCTGCGGTCTGCGCACCGCATCCTTGACCGGCAGCAGGTAGCCGCCGTCCCTCGGGAAGAGGGACGTGGTGAAGGTGCTCCCGCCGATCCGGGCCTCGACGGGGACGACGCCCCACCCGTACGTTGCCGCTGCCGCCACGTCGCGGATGTCGGCGCACTGCTCCTCCGGCACCGGCACGAAGAAGAACGGGGAAGGACCCCGCCATTCGACGACCTGCCCGGTGAAAGCGATGTCCATGGAACCGGTCCGTTCTTCGAGGAGGGTCGGATCCCGCTCAGCGTACGGGTGGGGCCACCGTGCGGACCGGCGCCGACACCCGTCCCGGACGGTCCGCGTGACGGCTGTCCCCGCCGACGCCCCGCCCGCCGGGCGACGTGCACGGGCGCAGCAGGCGTGTCCGGGCACGCGGGCCGGCCGCCGGTACGCGTGCCGGACGCCCCCTGGGGAATCGGATGTCCCGCCGCGCCCCGGCGTGCGGACGCACTGCGGCGGCCGCACGCACCCGCGCGGCCGCCGCACATGTCCGCCCCTACTTCTTCCTGCCCGTGGACCGGGCCTGGGACAGGGCGCTCGCGGCGGCGGACTTCTCGGCCTTGGTCGCCTTCTTGTCCGCCAGCGTCGCGGCCGCGGCGGAGGCGGCCTTCTTGCCGGTCCGGCCGGTGCTGTCGGGCGCCTGGGAGACGGCGCTGGCCGCCGCGGTCTTCTGCTTCCCGGTGGTCCTGGCGCTGCCGAGCGACTTCCCTGCGGCGGTCGCGGCCTTCTGCCCGGTCTGACGCGTGCCCTTCGTCATGGTCACATCCCTCATGGTCCGGTGTCCTGACGGTCCGGCAGGACCGCTGTGGTGAAAGGCGCCTGCCCCGAACGGCGCCCGGCCAACACCCTCCCCGTGCCTCCGGTCCGCGTCCCTCCCCGTCACGGCGCAGAGGAACCCGGACCGGCGCAGCTCACGCCCGCTGTCCGCATGTGCGTGCCTCCCGCCCCCGCCCGCCTCATACCCGCTCGCCCGCCCCGCCCCTGCGCTCCCCGCCACCCCGCCCGCAGCCCTCAAAACGGCGGAAACTACCATCATCCCCATGCACCGCCTGCTCCACCTGCTGCGCCGCCTGGCCTACGCCCTGCCCGCCCCGCACGGCCCCCTCACCGAGTACCAGGAACTCAGCCAGCAGGCCGCCCTGCTGCGCCTGGACGCCGCCCTCGCACCCCGCCGCAACCCCGACCTGCAGCGACGCCTGGCCGTCCTCGAAGCCCGCTTGCGCCTTCTCGCCCCCGCCCAGCAGGAGCCCCCGCTCGGCCCGGCCGCCGTCTGGCGCCGCACCGTGCGCCAGTACCGCGCCCAGACGCTCCCGCCCGCCTGACGCCGGGCGACGGGGCGGCGGGCCCTCGGCTGCGAACAGCCTCCTCCGCCCCGCCCGGCGGCCGCCCCGACCGGGCGCCGACGCGGACCGGGCCTCTCCGCCTGGTACCTCCCAGGCGTGCCCCGCACGATCCGGCCGCCCGGTCCACCCAGGGTGCGTCCGACGGTCAGCCGCGCCAGACGAACTGGTCGACGAGGACCCGCTCGGCGATGTCGTCGACCACCAGCAGGCAGGTGCCGCGATCGGAGAACTCCAGGATCCGCAGGTGCGGGGCGGAGTCGATGAGGGCCGGCAGCAGGTAGGGGTCGAGTGACGCCTCGACGAGGGCCGTCTCGAGGTCCTGCCGGACGGGGTGGGGCAGCCGTTCGACCTGGGCGCGGAAGTCGCGGGGGAAGTCGATCACATAGGCCACCGGTCCAGGTTAGGGCCGCAGGCGGGGGAAGAGGGCCCGAACCTCGGCATCGGTGAGCACCTCGGGTGCGGGGGCGCCGGAGAGGCGTCGCTCCTCGGCACGGCCTGCGGCGTCCATCAGCTCGGGGGTGGCGAGGGCCCGCGCACGGACGTCCCAGGCGGCGAGGATCCGGGTGATCCGGTGCAGGGGGGTCTGCTCGATCTCGGCCTGGAACGCGGCGCGGTGGTCCTCGGGGAGCGCGTTGCGGATGCTGCGGATGGTGGGCTCGACCCGGGCTCGCGGGCGTGGTGCGGGCTCGTAGGGGTGGGCGCTCATCGTGGTCTCCGCATCTCGCGGGTGGCTGCCGTGGTCGGAGGCCCGGGTGCGGTACGACATCCGGGCTTCGGGTTCCACGGTAGCGACTCGGGGGTGCGTTGGCAGGTGTCAGGGCGCGACTCGTGCCTCCGCTCCGCGTCGAGGGCGCCCCCCGGCCGCCGCCCGTTCACCCCGAGGGCCCTCTCCCGTGACCGTCCGGGGCCGGGGCGCCGGAACCGGCGGTCGTCCTGGATCCCGGCCCTGCCGGGGACCCCTGACCCGCCGCTCCGCCGCTCCGCCGCTCCGCCGCTCCGCCGCTCCGCCGCTCCGCCGCTCCGCCGCTCCGCCGCTCCGCCGCTCCGGAACCGGGCGGCCGGTGCCCGGGATCCCCGGCAGGTCCGCTCAACGGCCGTGCGCCGGTGGCAGGGCGGCCGGTGCGACGGCGGGGCCGCGGGCACCGGCCGCCGGCCTGCGGCGGTGCCGGATCGCCGCCCGGGCCGACCCCGCGACGGCTACGGCCGCCGCGCTCGCGGCGAGGACGGGGCCGCCGAGGTCGAGGGCGTGCTGGAGGGAGGCGGTGGCCGCGTACCCGGTGCCCGCCTCGGCGGCGGCCCACAGCGGGGCCGCGGCGAGGCTGTGGCCGGCGATGCCGCGGTAGGGCAGACGGGCGGCGCCCGCGAGATGGGGGACGAGGGTGCGGACCACCGGGAGGAAGCGGGCCAGGAAGACGGCCCGCCCGCCGTGGCGGGCCGTCAGCGCCTCGGCCCGCCGCCACGCGGCGGAGGGGAGTCGGCGGCCGAGCCGGCCGGTGCGCAGGCGGCCGCCGAGCGCGCGTCCGGTGCGGTGGGCGAGGAAGTCGCCCGCCGCCGCCGCGCCCGCGGCCGCCGCGACCAGGAGGGGGAGGTCCAGCTGTCCCGCTCGTGCCAGTGCCCCGCCCGTCAGCAGCAGCGTGAACGTGGGGACGAAGGCCCCGACGAGCAGCACCGACTCGGCCAGGACGGCCGTGGCCACGATCACGTAGGCCGCCGCAGGGGGCACGTGTCCGAGAGCGTCCGCCAGGGCGCTCAACGGTCAGCCCCGGACCCGGCCTCGGCCCCGGCCTCGGACCTCACCGCGCCCCCGGCCACAGGCCGGGCGGGGCCGGACGCGGCCGTCGTGGGCCGCTCGAGCTGCCAGACCCTGGCCGGGGGGAGGTTGGCCCACACCGTCCGGCAGCCGGTGGCGCAGCGGCGCCGGTAGCCGGCCAGGACCTCTTCGACGGCCCGGTGCCGGAGCGTCCGGGCGCGGGAGGCGAGCAGGGTGCGGGCCTGCCGGGTGCCGAGGTAGGAGAAGTACGTCAGCGTGCCGCCGGGGCGCAGCAGCTCCAGGTAGCGGCCCATGATCGTCTCGACCTGGCGGGGGGTGAAGTTGGCGAAGGGCAGACCGGAGACGATCACGTCGTACCGCCGGCCGGGGTCCAGGTCCTCCACCCGCCGGGCGTGGACGCGGACCTGCCGCGTGTCCCGCCCCGTGTGCCCCGCCGGACGCGGGTGCGCGGTGGCGAGCCGGTCCAGGCGGGCGGCGAAGCGCGGATTGGCCTCGACGACGTCCAGGCTGCTGCCGGACGGCAGCCGGTCGATGAGGGCGCGGGTGACCGCGCCCGTCCCGGCGCCCGCCTCGAGGACGTTCAGCGGCCGCCCCGCCCGGGCGCGCACCGGTTCGGTCAGCGCGTGGGCGAGCGCCGTGCTGCTGGGCGCGACCGCGCCCGTGGTGCGGATGTCGCGGGCTGCCTCGATGAGGAACATCCAGCCCTCGGCATGGCGCTGCGCGACGGCACGGTCGTGCGAGGTGGTCCATGTGTCCATGGATCCGACCCTAGGAACGGGTTCGCGCCGGCGGATCCGTCGCTGTGCGACGGCCTCCCCCTACGAAAGTGGGGGAGGGCCGTCGAAGATCGGCGGAGGCGTGCCCGGCGGCCCCTGCCTAGGATTTCCAGGTGAACCGCAAACGGAATTCCCGGTGGGCCGTCCCCGGACGCTGCGGGGCGGTCCTGGTGCTGACGGCGGCCGCCGTCCAGAACGGCGCCGCGACCGCCGGCGGCCGGTACCTGACACCGTGCACCGCGGCCGCGGTGCTGTGCGGGACGGCACTGCTGGTGCGCCGGCTCCCCTGGGCCGCCGCCCCGCTGCTCGCCACCGCGGCGACGGGGCTGTGCGGGTGGCCGATGCTGCCGCTGCTGCTCGTCGCGCTGTTCGACCTGGCCGCCCGCCGCCGTGTCGCGGCGGCCGTCGGCTGCTGCGCCGTCGCCCTGGCCGTCGGCGGGGTGGCGCCGGCCGCGGTCTCGCTGTGGCGGCCGCAGCCGTACGGCGCCGTCCTGTTCCTGCTGCTGGCCGTCGTGGGCGGGCTGTGGGCGGGGAACCGCCGCCGTCTCGTCGAGGCCCTGCACGCCCGGGTCGACCACCTGCGCGTCGAGCGCGAGCTGCGGGAGGAGGCCGCCCGGACCGCGGAGCGGTCCCGCATCGCCGCCGAGATGCACGACGTCCTCGCCCACCGCCTCAGCCTGATCGCCCTGCACACCGGGGTCCTGTCCACCAGGGCCGACACCCTGCCCGCCCCGGTCGCCGAGCGCCTGGCCCTGCTGCGCACCGCCTCCACCGAGGCCCTGGCCGACCTGCGCGACATCCTCGGGGCCCTGCACACCGGCTCCGCCGGGGACGGCGAGGCGCCCGCCCCCGTCCTGCGCGACGTGCGCGACCTGGTCGAGCAGGCGCGCGAGGCCGGGCAGCAGATCGACCTGCAGGTCGAGGGCGTGCCCGAACACGCTCCCGCCGCCCACCGCCTGGCCCTGTACCGGCTGGTCCAGGAAGGGCTGACGAACGCCCGCAAGCACGCCCCGGGCGCGCCGGTGCACGTCCGCCTGGACCACGGGCCGCCCGCCACCCTCGTGGAGGTCATCAACGGTCCGGGCGCGGCGGCCGGGGACGCCGCCCCCTCCGGCTTCGGACTGGTCGGCCTGGGCGAGCGCGTCCGCGCCCTGGGCGGGCACCTGGACGCCGGGCCCCACGGCCCCGGCAGGTGGCGGCTGGCCGCCCGCATCCCCCACCCCGCACCCACCGAGCAGAACGGCACCCGCACATGATCCGCGCCATGATCGTCGACGACGACGCCCTGGTCCGCCTCGGCCTGGCCGACCTCCTCGACGCCGACGACGGCATCGAGGTCGTCGCCCAGGCGGCGGACGGTGTGCAGGCGGTCGAACTGGCCGCCGCCCACCGCATCGACGTCGCCCTGGTCGACGTCCGCATGCCCCGCATGGACGGCATCACCGCCACCGCCCGCCTGCGCGCACTGCCGCACCCGCCGAGGGTCGTCACCCTGACCACCTTCGACCTCGACGAGTACGTCTACAACGCCCTCGCCGCCGGTGCCGACGGCTTCCTCCTCAAGGACACCGACCCCGCCGAGATCCTGCGCGCCGTCCACCTCGTGGCCACCGGGTCCGCCATGCTCCACCCCGCCGCCGCCCGCCGCCTCATCGACCGCTACCACCGGGCCGGACGGCCCCGGGCCGCCGCCGCCCGCGCCCGGATCGAACGCCTCACACCCCGTGAACGCGACGTCCTGGCCCTCCTCGCCCGCGGCGACACCAACGCCGACATCGCCGACCGCCTCGGCATGCGGGAGAGCACGGTCAAGTCCCACGTCAGCCGCATCCTGACCGCCCTGGAGGTCTCCAACCGCGTCCAGGCCGCCCTCCTGGCCCGCGACGCCGACCTCGTCCCCTGACCCGCACCCGGCACCGGCGTGCGCCCCCCGGCCCGGCTCGTCCCCTGCCTCGCCCGTCCCCGCCCCCCTCGTGCCCCCGCCTCCACTCACCCCGCCTTCACTCGCCCCCGTCTCCGCCCGTCCCCGCCCCGACGGCACGGCCGGGCCGTGCGGCGGACGGCCCGGCCCGGGAGGCGTCAGCGGGCGCCGAGCAGGTGCTCCAGGGCGAGCTGGTCGAGCTGCTCGAAGGCCATGCCGCGGACGGCGGCCGCGTCCACGTCGAACTCCTCGGACGCCGAGCGGTCCGCGAGCAGCGCGTCGAGGCCGTCCGCGGCGGTCGGTGCGGCCAGCTCGTCCAGGCGGGCGGCGCGCAGCGCCTCCCGGACGGCCGGGTCGGCGCGGAAGGCGGCGGCCCGCTCCTTGAGGAGGAGGTAGTTCCGCATGCACCCGGCGGCGGACGCCCAGACGCCGTCGGCGTCCTCGGTGCGCGACGGCTTGAAGTCGAAGTGCCGGGGACCGTCGTAGCCGGACGACTCCAGGAGGTCGACCAGCCAGAACGCCTGGCGCAGGTCGCCGGCGCCGAAGCGCAGGTCCTGGTCGTACTTGAGGCCGGACTGGCCGTTGAGGTCGATGTGGAAGAGCTTGCCGTGCCACAGCGCCTGGGCGACGCCGTGCGCGACGTTCAGGCCCGCCATCTGCTCGTGTCCGACCTCCGGGTTGAGGCCGACCCCCTCCGGGCGCTCCAGGCTGTTGATGAACGCCAGCGCGTGGCCGACGGTCGGCAGCAGGATGTCGCCGCGCGGCTCGTTCGGCTTCGGCTCGATGGCGAAGCGCAGGTCGTAGCCCTGCCGGTGGACGTACTCGCCGAGCAGGTCGAAGGCCTCCTTCAGGCGGTCCAGCGCGACCCGGACGTCCTTGGACGCGCCGTGCTCCGCGCCCTCGCGGCCGCCCCAGGCGACGTACGTGGTGGCGCCGAGCCCGACCGCCAGGTCGATGGCGCGGACGGTCTTGCGCAGGGCGTGGCGGCGCACGTCGCGGTCGTTGGCGGTGAACGCGCCGTCCTTGAAGACCGGGTGGGTGAAGAGGTTGGTGGTGGCCATCGGCACCCGGAGGCCGGCGGCGTCCAGGGCGGCGCGGAAGCGCTTGACCGCGGCGTCGCGGTCCGCCTCCGAGGAGCCGGCCGGGACCAGGTCGTCGTCGTGGAAGGTCACGCCGTACGCGCCGAGTCCCGCCAGGCGGTGCACGGTCTCGGCCGGGTCGAGGGCGGGGCGGGTGGCGTCGCCGAACGGGTCGCGGCCCTGCCAGCCGACGGTCCACAGGCCGAAGGTGAACTTGTCCGCGGGGGTGGGGGTGGGCATGGCGGGGTGCTCCAGATCTGCCGGGGCCTGTTCGTCAGGGCGGAAAACAAACTAGGGTGCCGGCACGCGGATGGGAAGTCCCGGCACCGGACAGGGAGTTGGACATGGCACGGATCGTCATCGGGGTGGACAGCTCCACCCAGGCCGCCAAGGCCCTCGCCGTCGACGCCGACACCGGCCGGGTCCTGGGCGGGGGCCGGGCCCCCCACACCGTCACCGGCACCGGCGGCGCCCGCGAGAGCGACCCCCTCCAGTGGTGGCAGGCCCTCCAGGACGCCGTCGCCGCCACCGGCCACGCCGGGCGCGCCGAGGCCGTCGCCGTCGGCGGCCAGCAGCACGGCCTCGTCACCCTCGACGCCGACGGCCGGCCCGTCCACCCGGCCCTGCTCTGGAACGACACCCGCTCCGCCGGGCAGGCCGCCGCCCTCGTCGAGGAACTGGGCCCCGCCGCCTGGGCCCGCCGCACCGGCAGCGTGCCCAACGCCTCGTTCACCGTCAGCAAGTGGGCCTGGCTGCGCGACCGGCGGCTCACCGGCCGGGTCGCCGCCGTCCGCCTCCCGCACGAGTACCTCACCGAGCGGCTCACCGGCCGCCCCGTCGCCGAGCGCAGCGACGCCTCCGGCACCGGCTGGTGGGACGGGCACGGCTGGGACGAGGGGATCCTCGGCCTCGTCGGCCTCGACCCCGCCCTCCTCCCGCCGCTCCAGGAGCCCGGCACCCCCGCCGGTGAGACCCGCGGCGCCTTCGGCGGGCTGCGCCCCGGCACCCCCGTCGCCCTGGGCGCCGGCGACAACGCCGCCGCCGCGCTGGGGCTCGGCCTCGGCGGCGGCCCCGGCGCAGTGCACGGCCGGCCCGTCCTCTCCCTGGGCACCTCCGGCACCGTGTACGCCGCCACCCGCGGCCGGCCCGCCGACCCGAGCGGCACCGTCGCCGGCTTCGCCGACGCCCACGGCGACTGGCTGCCGCTCGCCTGCACCCTCAACTGCACCCTCGCCGTCGACCGCGTCGCCGCCCTCCTCGGGCGCGACCGGGAGGCGGTCGAGCCCGGCGGCCGGGCCGTCGTGCTGCCCTTCCTGGACGGCGAGCGCACCCCCGCCCTGCCGCACGCCGCCGGCCTGGTCCACGGCCTGCGCCACGACACGACCGCCGGCCAGCTGCTCCAGGCCGCCTACGACGGCGCTGCCCACACCCTGCTCGCCGCCCTCGACCGGGTGCTCGGCGCCGGCGGCGAGAGCGCGGGCGACGCCCCCCTGCTGCTCATCGGCGGCGGCGCCCGGGGCCACGCCTGGCAGGACACCGTGCGGCGGCTCTCCGGCCGCGCCGTCCAGGTGCCCGTCGCGTCAGAGCTCGTCGCCCTCGGCGCCGCCGCCCAGGCCGCCGGACTGCTCACCGGTGAGCACCCGGCGGCCGTCGCCCGCCGCTGGGGCACCGCGGCCGGCCCCGTCCTGGAACCGGTCGAACGCGACACCGCCGCGACGGAGCGGATCGCCGCCGTGCTGGCCGCCGGCGCGCCGCTGCTCGGCGGGGGCTGACCCGGCGGCAGCCGGCCCGGCGGGCGCCGAGCACGACCGGGCCGGCCGCCGGCCGGCCCCGCTAGGCGCGATCCAGGACGAGGCGGACCGCAGCCGCTCCGGGGTCACCGCGGTGGGCCGCGGCCTCGACCCGGTAGGTGCCGGCCGCGGCGGTCCAGCAGGCGCTGCCCGTGCCACAGGTCGTAGTGCGCGATGCGGGCGTCCCGGTCGAAGGGGGGCAGGTGGTCGGTGTGCTCGGGGACGGAGAAGGGCAGCCGCCCGGCGGCGTCGCACCGGCCGAGCAGGACGTCGGCGAGGGCGTTGCCGCCCTCCATGCCGGCGTACCAGAGCATCAGCAGCGCCGGGACCCGGTGGCGCCGGCGCCCGGTGAGTACGGCGCCGGCGGTCACGACACCGACGACGGTGCGCGGGTGGGCATCCGCGACGGCCAGGACGAGTTCCTCGTCCTCCGGGTGCAGGGTCGGCCGGTCGCGGTCGCCGCCGGTGCTGAAGCTGCCGATCAGGTTGGCGCCGGTGTCCGCGAGCGGTCCGTCAGGGGCGGCGGAGTCAGCACCGTCCGGGTCGGCGGTGCGGGCGAGGGCGCGGTGGGCGGCGCAGGCGACGACCTCGGGGCCTGGCGCGGGGACGTCGTGGTGGCGGGCGGCGAAGCGCAGCTGGGTGGTGAGGATGCGCAGGGCCGAGCGGTCGACGTCCTCCCAGCGGGCCCGGCCGGCGGCCAGGTCGTCCGGCAGGTGCAGGGCGCGTTGCGGGCGGAAGGACGCTTCGACGTCCGGTCCCGCGGCGAGCGAGGCGGCGGCGTCGCGCAGGCCGAAGACGAAGTCCGAGATCATGATTCCCTCGAAGCCCCACTCCTCGCGCAGCACCTCGGTGAGCAGCACGGGGTGCTGGCCGCACCACTCGCCGTTGACCGCGTTGTAGGCGCTCATGATGCCCGCGGCGCCCTCCTCGACCACCTGGCGGAAGTGCGGGAGGTAGACCTCGTGCAGCGCGCGCTCGTCCACCGCGACGTCGACGGTGAAGCGGGCGTTCTCCATGCTGTTGAGGGCGAAGTGCTTGGCGCACGCCATGACGTGGCGCTGCACACCGCGGACCAGGGCCGCGCCCATGGCGCCGAGCAGCACCGGGGGTCCTCGGCACAGGTCTCCTGGATGCGTCCCCAGGCGGGGGCCGGGGCAGGTTGATGCACACGCCGGCGAAGAGGTTGCCGCCCTGGGCGCGGACCTCCAGGCCGATCGCGTCGCCGATCCGCTCCTCCAACCCGGTGTCCCAGGTGGCGCCGCGGGCCATGGGGACGGGGAAGGCGGTGGAGGAGCCCATGACCACGCCGCGGGGCGCGCCCCGCGGATAGAGTGCGCCCGTCCGGGACGGACCGGCCGGCACGGGCCCGGGAGGGGTGACGTGGCGACGGCAGGGGCCGAGGGCGGCGGGACCGGGGCGCCCCGCGCGCCGCGGCCGCCCGGACGTGGGCGGCCGCGGATCCGCAAGCCGGCCGCGGAACGGCGTCAGGAGATCCTCGTCGCGGCCGGTTCGCTGATCGCCACCCGTGGCTTCAACGGGCTGGCGAGCCAGGACGTGGCTGAAGCGTGCGGTCTGACCGTGCCGGGGCTGCTGCACCACTTCCCCCACAAGACCGCACTGCTCGTGGCGGTCCTGGAGGACCGCGACCGCCGGGACATGGAGTCCGTCGGCGCCCTGCACGCCGACCACCGGCACGATCCGGTCCGGCTGTTGGAAGCGGTGGTGGAACGCAGCGCGGGCCAACCGGAGGTCGTTCGGCTGTACGCGGTGCTCGGGGCGGAGGCGAGCGACCCGGCGCACCCCGCCCACCCGTACTTCCGGCGCCGTTATCGCCGAGCCGTCCGGTTCGTCGCCGGGCTGCTCCGAGGACGGGTGGCCGAACCCGTCCCGACGGCCCGGCAGGTGATCGCCGCCATGGACGGGCTGCAGCTGCAGTGGTTGTCCGCGGGGGAAGGGTTCGACCTGGTGGAGGCCTGGCGGTGGGGTTCGCGGCGCTTCCTGTCCGAGGGGGCCGGACGGCATCCGGGGGCTACCGGGCGATGACCGCCTGCGGGACGGCGATCGCCCCGTGCCCGGCGGTCCGGGCCCGCGCGTCGTCCAGCATCGCTGCGGTGGCCGTCGCGCCGAACCGGGTGGCGCCCACGGCGACCAGCCGCAGCAGTGCGTCCAGCGTCCGCACGCCGCCCGCCGCCTTGACCCCGACCTGCTCGCCGACCGAGCGCCGCATCAGCGCCACCTGCTCCAGGACCGCGCCGCCGGGCGCGAAGCCGGTGCTGGTCTTGACGAAGTCCGCGCCCGCCTCCTCGACCAGCCGGCAGCCGGTGACGATCTCCTCGTCGGTGAGGTAGGCGTTCTCCAGGATCACCTTCACCAGCGCGCCCTCGCCCCGGGCCGCCGCCACCACGGCGGCGACGTCGGCGCCGACCGCGGCGTGCTCGCCCGAGCGCAGCCGGCCGATGTTGAGCACCATGTCGAGCTCCCGCGCGCCGTCCGCGAGGGCCTGCCGGGCCTCGGCCGCCTTGGTCGCGGTCGCGTTGGAGCCGTGCGGGAAGCCCACCACGGTCCCGACCTCGACCGGGGTGCCGGCCAGCAGGGCGGCCGCGGCGGCGACGTCGGCGGGCCTGACGCACACGCTCGCCACCGCGTAGGAGGCGGCCAGCTCGCACCCGGCCGCCACCTCGGCGGAGGTGAGCTCGGGCCGCAGCAGCGAGTGGTCGATCATCGCGGCGACGTCGGCCGCTCCGAGCGAGACGGGCGGGACGAAATCCGTGCCCACGGGGGCCGCCTTCCTGGGCGCACCGGTCGGCGCACACCTGTCTATACATTTGGACAGGTGCGAGGATAGGGTGCCGCCATGCCTGCGGACAAGACCGACGCCACCACCGAACTCCGTTTCCCCGAGGGCTTCCTGTGGGGGGCCTCCACCGCCGCCTTCCAGATCGAGGGCGCCTCCCGCGAGGACGGCCGCGGCGACAGCATCTGGGACACCTTCTGCCGCGTCCCCGGCCGGATCGCCGGCGGCGACACCGGCGAGCGGGCCACCGACCACTACCACCGGTACACCGAGGACGTGGCGCTGATGGCCGAGCTCGGCCTGGACGCCTACCGGCTCTCCGTCGCCTGGCCCCGCATCCGGCCCACCGGCCGCGGTCCCGCCAACCCCGCCGGCCTGGACTTCTACGACCGGCTCGTCGACGAGCTCCTCACCGCCGGGATCAAACCCTGCGTCACCCTCTACCACTGGGACCTGCCGCAGGAACTCGAGGACGCCGGCGGCTGGCCGCACCGCGGCACCGCCGAGCGCTTCGCCGAGTACGCCGCCGTCGTCGCCGGACGCCTGGGCGACCGGGTGCACTCCTGGAGCACCCTCAACGAGCCCTGGTGCACCGCCTACCTCGGCTACGCCAACGGCTTCCACGCCCCCGGCCGCTCCGAGCCCGCGGCCGCGCTCGCCGCCGCCCACCACCTCAACCTGGCCCACGGCCTGGCCTGCGCCGCCATGGCGCCGCACCTGCCGGCCGGCGCCCACCGCTCGGTCAGCCTCAACCTCCAGCACGCCCGCCCGCTCACCGGCGACCCCGCCGACCTCGAGGCGGCCCGCCGGGTGGACGCGGTGGCCAACCGGATCTTCCTCGGCCCGCTGCTGGACGGCGGCTACCCCGCCGACCTGCTCGCCGACACCGCCGACCTGACCGACTGGTCCTTCGTCCGCGACGGCGACGAGGCCCTCATCGCCGCCGCCCGCCCCACCTACCTCGGCGTCAACTACTACCACCCGCTGGCGGTACGGGCCTCCGGCAGGCCCCGGAACCCCTTCGAGCCCACCCCCTTCGTCGGCTGCGGCGACGTGGAGTTCGTCCAGCCCGACGGCGCCACCACCGACATGGGCTGGCCCACCGACGAGGACGGCCTGCACGAGCTGCTGCTGCGCCTGCACCGCGATCACCCCGGCACACCCCTCGTGGTCACCGAGAACGGCGCCGCCTTCCCCGACGAGGCCGGCCCCGACGGCGCCGTCCACGACGCCGACCGGATCGACTTCCTGCGCCGGCACGTCACCGTGCTCGCCCGCGCTCTGCGCGACGGCGTCGACCTGCGCGGCTACTTCGTCTGGTCGCTGCTGGACAACTTCGAGTGGACCTTCGGCTACGCCAAGCGCTTCGGCCTGGTCCACGTGGACTACGACACCCTCCGGCGGACCCCGAAGGCCAGCTTCGGGTACTACCGCGACACCATCGCGGCCTCCCGGCCGCACTGACCGGGCACCCGACGGCGCCCCGGCCCGCGGCCCGGGGCGCCGGTCGCGGCGTTCAGGCCGGTGCCCGCCCGCTGCCGGGCCGGTCGACGTGGAAGCCCACCGACAGCCGGTAGCGGTCGGCGGCGTAGGCGGAGCGGGTGAACTCCAGCGGGGTCCCGTCCTGGTCGTCGATCACCCGCTCCTCCACCAGCAGCGCCGAGCCGGGCGGCACCTCGAGCACCCGTGCCCGCTCCTCGTCCGCGACCGCGGCGGTGATCCACGAGCGGCCCGCCGTCGGTACGAAACCCAGCTTCACCAGGGCCTCGTGCAGCGAGCCGTGCACCAGGTCGGTCTCGGCCAGCCCGGAGAGGGCACCGGGGAAGACGGCGTGCTCCCAGGCGATCGGCACGCCGTCCGCCACCCGCACCCGCCGCACCGACACCACGGACGCCTCGCGTCCCAGCCGGAGCCGGTGGGCCTCCTCCTCCGCGGCCCGCCGCAGCCGGACCGCCACCTCGCGCGATCCCGGCACCCGGCCCTGACGCCGCATCTCGGCTCCGAAACCCACCAGCAGGTCGGCGCGGCGCGCCGGCGGCGCCTCGGCGACGAAGGAACCGCGCCCGGCCTGCCGGTGCACCAGGCCCTCGTCGACCAGCCGGGCCATCGCCGCCCGCACGGTCATCCGGCTGGCGCCGAACTCCCGGCACAGCTCGCTCTCCGACGGCAGCGCGTCGCCGGCCGAGGCCCGGGCGATCCGGCGGCGCAGGGCATGCTCGATCTGCACGTAGCGGGGGGCGTGGCTCAGGTCCGTCACCGGCCCAGCTTAAGGGCCCCGCGGACGGGGGGTGCCGGCCGAGGAGCGGACCGAGGGGCGGGCAGGGGGCGGTGGGCGCCCGGTCGCCGTGGCCGGGCGCCGTCGTTCAGGCGGCGTCGCGTTCCAGCAGCCACACCGCCGAGGTGACGCCGCGCGGGTAGTAGCGGCTGCCCATCGGCACCCCGGCGAGGATCTGGTCGCTCCAGGCCCAGCGTGACTCGGTGGGGTGGGCCAGCCAGCCCACGTGCGCGCGGTCGGCGCGGGCCGCCGCCTCGTCGTCGGGCAGGCCCAGCAGCCGGCGCGCGGTGAACTGGCCCAGGTAGATCTTGCACAGCCAGGAGTTGGCACTGGTGGAGGAGAGCTTCCAGCCGCCGTCGTCGAACAGGCAGCGCCCCGGTACCAGCACCGCCCGCAGATGCCCGGCCAGGGCCGCGACCAGGTCGTGCTCCGCCGCGGTGTCGGTGCCGGTCAGGTGCGCCAGTGCCAGGCCCTCGACCACGGGGACGATCCGCGCGCCGGCCGGGTCCTCCAGCAGCGCCGGGAGCGTGCCGTCGGCGGTCACCGCGCCGAGCACCGCCCGCACGGCGAGGCCGGCGTGGCGCGCGGCCCGGTCGGCGGCCTCCTCCTCGCCCACCTGGCGCAGGGTGCGTTCCAGCCAGCGGTACGCGGCCCAGTTCTTCACGGTCAGGTAGGTGCTGGAGCGGGCCTGGCCGAGCGAGGTGTCCAGGCTGTCGTAGGTGGTGATCTCCGCGCCCGCGCCGACCAGGTCGGAGTCCCGGGCGTGGGTGCCGGTGCCGTCGGGGTCGCGGGCCAGCAGGCTCTCCAGGCAGTCCAGCCAGGTGGCACGGTGCCCGGCGAGCCAGCCGGTGTCCCCGGTGGTGTGGGCGTACACGCCTGCGGCGAGCACCCAGTTGGCCAGTTCCTCGGCCGTCATGTACGAGAAGCAGTCGGTCAGCCCCCTGCGCTCGTAGGCGGAGCGGCCTCGGGGCGCGAAGACGTTGGCCACGCCCATGTCGTGGGTGAAGCTCAGCCCGTAGCGGTCGCGGTAGCTGTAGTCGCGCAGGTGGTGCTCCAGGACGTTGCGCAGCGTCCAGGGATGCTGCCGGGCCTCGAAGTACGCCTGGTCGACGGTGAGGTCGAGGGTGTTGATCATCCGGAACTCGCCCTCGTTGACGACCCACACCACCTCGCCGTCCTCGTCCTCCAGCGCCTGGGTGCTGCCGTAGTAGCTGCGCACCGCGTGCGCCAGCTGGAAGGCCCGCTCCGGGGGCAGCCCGGCCGCGCCGAGATCCGCCTCGGCCCGCTCCCAGGCGGCGGTGAGCGCGTCGAAGCGCTCCAGCGCGGCGGCGGCGACCGCCTCGACGCCGGGGTACCAGCGGTTGTACAGGAAGCGGCAACGCCTGGGGGAGGTGAGGTACTCCGCGGTGTGGAAGCACACCGCGAACCGGTGGCTGCGCCGCTGCCCGGCCGGGATGTCCAGCACCAGCAGCGCGGTGTCGCCCAGGCCGAAGCCCCAGTTGTCCTCCTCGCCCGGGCGCAGCACGTACGGCACGTCGAAGCCGATCGCCGAGCGCGCGTCAGGCGAGTCGGTGACGATCGCGGTCCGGGTGCCCTGCGCCACACCGGTCAGGCCGTCGCCGGCCAGGTGCCGCATGCCCAGGTACGGGTCGCTGCCGCGGTACCCGAAGAACGCCCGCCGCGGCCCGGCGCCCGCGGTGTTGTCCACCGTGAGCTCGACGAGCACCGCGGGCAGCAGCGCGTCGCGCAGCGCCGGCCCGGCCGCCGGGTCGGCCGGATCGGGCACCGGGCCGACGGGGGAGCGGACGGTGAAGGTCAGGTCCCCCGCGGTCCAGGTGTCGGTGGTGACGGTGAACGTCCGGGAGACCGCGTGCGCCGGGAAGGCGTTGAGCACACCCTCCTCCCGCACCGGGGCGTCCCCCACCTGGAACCGGGCGGCGTCGCTCACACCCCCGGCGTCGCCGCCCCGCTCCGCCCCGGCGAAGAACGGCAGCGCGTCGAAGTCGCCGCTGCCCGGGGCGCGCTCCAGGCCCACCAGGACGTCCTGCCCGGCCGGGCCGCCCAGTCCCAGGCCCAGGCCGCCGTGCGCCCCGGGGTGGCCCAGGGTGAAGGACGCGAAGGCGCCGATCGGGGAGTGCTGGACGTTGACCACGGCCAGGGCCGCGCGCACGGCCTCGCCCGTCGCGGCGCCACCGGCGGGGGCGCCCCCGGCGGGACTGTTCCCGGACGGGGTGTTCTCGTACGGGTCGGTGCTGCGGTGCATGGTGCGGTTCCCCTCGCGGTCGCTGCGGCGCGGTGCGGTCGGTGCGGGCACTCCGGCCGGTGCGGATGCCCCGGTCGGTGCGGTGGACGGGGTCACGCCTTGAGGCTGCCCTGGGTCAGCGCGGTCATCATCCGCCGCTGGAGACCTGCGAACAGGGCGAACATCGGGACGGAGCAGAGCAGCGTGCCGGCCAGCAGCACCCCGTACTGCGGGTTGGTCTGGGACTGCAGGGTCGGCAGCGCCACCTGGAGGGTCCGCACCGAGACGTCCGAGCTGAGCAGGGTCGCGGAGAACAGGTACTCATTCCAGATGCCGAGGAAGTTGAGGATGAAGACGGTCGCGACGCCCGGCATCGCCAGCGGCAGGTAGATGTGGAACAGGACGCGCAGCCTGCTCGCGCCGTCCACCACCGCCGCCTCGTCCAGCTCGCGGGGAATGCCCCGCATGAACTGGGTCAGCAGGATCACCGCGAGCGGCTGCGCGTTCGCGGTGAACAGCAGGATGAGGAAGAGCCGGGTCTGGAACAGCTGGAGCTCGATGGCGAGCAGCACCGTGGGGACGAGGGCCGCGAGGCCGGGGATGAGGAAGCCCAGCGAGAAGGCCTTCTCGGCCCACGCCGCCAACCGGCTGCCGGACCTGGCCAGCGCGTAGGCGGCGGGGATCGCCAGTGCCAGGCCGCCCACCTCGGCGCCCAGGGTGATGAACAGCGAGTTGAGCATCGCCGGGCCGAGCTGGGCCTGGTCCCAGGCCTTGGAGAAGTTGTCCCAGTGCCAACTGCCGGGCAGGGAGAAGCCGTTGGCGAAGATGGCGGTGTCGTCCTTCACCGAGGACACCAGCACGAAGTACAGCGGGATGCACAGCACGGCCGCGTAGAGCCAGACGGCGAGGTGCGCCGGCCACATCGACCGCGTGGAACGTGTGCGGGAGGTCATCGGGACGCCCTTTCCGGTCAGGTGGCGGGGGCCGGTTCAGTAACGGGAGCGGAAGACCCGCCGGATGACGACGATGCCGATCAGGCCGACGGCGAACAGCAGCACGCCCACGGCCTGGCTGTAGCCGACGTCGTATCCCAGGAACGCCTTCTCGTAGACCAGGTAGGACAGGGTCGTGGTGCGCGACTCGGGGCCGCCCTTGGTCAGCAGCAGCACCACGCCGGCGGAGCCGAAGAGGTTCCACAGGAACTGGAGCATGGTGATCACGCCGACGTAGCCGCGCGCCATCGGGAAGGCGATCTGCCACATGGTGCGGAAACGGCCGGCGCCGTCGAGCTGGGCCGCCTCGTACACCGAGGCGTCGATGCCGCCGAGGTGCGCGGCGAACAGGATCGAGGTGTAGCCGATGCCGCCCCACAGGGTGACCGCGATGACGGAGGGCAGGGCGGTGGACGGGTCGGCCAGCCACGGCTTGGTGAGCGAGCCGAGGCCGATGCCGTCCAGCACGCTGTTGATCAGACCGTAGGGGGCGAAGGTCGCGAAGAACACCGTCGCCTGTGCGGCCAGGGACAGCAGGCCGGGTATGAACAGCAGCACCCGCAGCACCCGCGCGCCCGGGGGGTTCAGCGACACGTAGTAGCCGAGCATGAAGGACAGCGCGACCAGCACCGGCACGGTCGCGATCAGGTGCACGACGGTGGTCCGGCAGGCCTGCCAGAACTCCGGATCGTCCAGCACCCGACGGAAGTTGCCCAGCCCGACCCAGGAGTGCGGGGCGAGCAGGCCGGGCCACCTCAGGAACGCGAGGTAGAACACCGCGACGAGCGGGCCGATGGTGAACAGCAGGTAGAACAGCAGGGAGGGGGCGGCGAAGATCGTCAGCGCCCGGTCCGCCCTGCGGGCGTTGCGGCTGCCGCCGCGGTGCGGAGCGGGCCGCGGGGCGGCGACCGCCTCGCTTCCCGCGGTGATGGTCTGCGTCATGGCGTCGCGATCCTTCCTCTCGGGCGCCGGGCCGCCGCAGGGCCGGGTCGGACCGGCCCCGCGGCGGGCTCGTGGAGGCGGCTGCGGCTGCGCCGCCGCGCGGTCAGCCCGCGGAGGTGTAGAGGTGCTCCAGCGCCGAGCAGGTGTCCTGCGCCGACTTGCCCGGGGTGAAGGCGACCGCCGAGGCCTTGATGTAGGTGGAGGTCACCGCCGGCGGGATGTAGGAGTCGGTGGAGTGGAGCCGGTCGGTCTCGCCGACCGCCTTGGTGGCCGGGCCCAGCAGCGGGTTGGCGTCCGTCGGCATGGCCGGGACCTTGGCCACGGCCGGCACGAAGCCGGAGTCGACCATGGCCTTGGTGACGACCGGATCGCTGTACTGGATCTCCATGAACTTCCTGATCAGGTCGGCCTTCGCCGCCCCGTTCCTGCTCACGATCCAGCCCGCGGAGGAGTAGCCCACCGCGAAGGCGGGCCGGGTCACCGCGCCGCCCTGCGGGGCGGGGATGCCACCGACGGTGATCTTCGGGAGCAGGTCCTTGGGCGTACCGCCGAACCCCCAGGAGCCCGAGAGCATCATGGCGGCCTTGCCGGTGTTGAACGCGGCCGTCATGTCGTTGGAGGTCAGGCCCTGGACGTCCTTGGCGAACAGGCCCTTGTCGCGCAGCTTGACCAGCTCGTTCAGCGCGTCCATCACATGGCCGTTCGAGCAGTACTTGCCCTGCTTGAACACGCTGTCGTAGTCGGACACGGGCAGGTACAGCTCGATGAACTTCTGGACGAAGTCCTGGCCGGTCCAGTCGCTGCCGCCGATGGCCCACGGGGTGATCCCCGCGGCCTTGAGCTTGTCGACGTCCGACTCCAGGTCCGCCATGGTGGCCGGCGGCCGGGCGATCCCGGCCTTCTTCAGCAGCTCGGTGTTGAACCACAGCGGCCAGGTGAAGGTCTGGTAAGGGAAGCCGATGACCTTCCCGTCGATGGTCCACTCCTTGATCGCGTCGGGGTTGACGGTGCCGCGGATGCCCCAGGAGTCCAGGTAGTCGTCCACCGGGTGGACCGCGCCGCTGGCGAGCCAGTTGCGCACGGCGCCGACCGGGTTGATGTTGACCAGGTCGGGCTCCTTGCCGGCCAGCGAGGTGGACTCGAACTGGCTGGTGACGGTGTCGCCGGTGCCGGTGGTCAGCTTGACCTTCGCGCCCGTCTCCTGCTCGAACTGCGCGATGGCGGCCTTGAAGTCCTTGAAGTCCGGGCTCGAGGGGGTGGCGATGCTCAGGATCGTCAGTTCCCGGCCGGCCTTGCCGCCGCCCTTCCCCTCGGTGCTGCTCCCCCCGCTGCTGCAGGCGGCCAGGGCCAGCGCGGCCGCACAGGCCCCGGCGAGAACGGTGAGGCTCTGCTTTCTCACGGAATGCTCCCATCGTCGATGACGGGCATGCGGGGAGACCTGGAAGGCGCTCGGGCTCCCGTGCTCGATTGGCGGCGAGCGTAGCGCTTACTCGTTTCAGTGAGAACACTCGGCAACGTGCCCGTCATCAATCCGTTACGCGTCGGCAGCGCATCCCCGGCCTGTCCGGTTCCCGTGGCCGGCTCTTCGGTGCGTGGCCCGCCGGATGCCCCGTTCCAGGTAACCGCAGGTGGAAGGGGCTCTCCAGTGGGATCTGCAGGAGCCGCTGCGCTGCCGTTGCCGACGGGATGGCCGAAACGAAGTGCGCCAGGCATCCCGCGTCGCAACGGATGCGTGTAAGTTACGTGCTCCGTAGGGAGGGCCGGCCACTCGTCCGGCGCCGACCTCGTATGCTCGCAGCACCGGAAGGGAGTGGCCGTGGTTGCCGAACCGGAGAGCGGCGCGCCGGCGTCGCGGTCCCACAGGGTGACGATCCGTCAGGTGGCACTCCATGCCGGTGTCTCCCACGCGGCCGCCTCCTACGCCCTCAACCAGCGCCCCGGGGTGTCGGAGGAGACCCGGGCCCGCGTGCTCCAGGCGGCGCGGGAGCTCGGCTGGGCACCCAACACCGCAGCCCGCGCCCTGGTCGCCTCGCGCGCCAACGCCGTGGGCATGGTGCTCGTCCGCCCGCCGCGGGTGATGACCGTCGACTCCTACTTCACCCAGATGCTCAGCGGCGTCGAGGCCGAACTCAACCGCAACGGCATCGCCCTGGTGCTGCACCTGGTCGACGCCATCGAGGACACCCTGGAGGTCTACCGCGCCTGGTGGGCCGGGCGCCACGTCGACGGGGTCATCGTCACCGACCTGCGGCGCGGGGACCCCCGGCTGGCGGCCCTCACGGAGATCGGCCTGCCCGCAGCGCTCATCGGCGGCGACCCCGAGGTGGCGGGCTTCAGCACGGTCGAGGCCGACATGCCGGAGATGACCTCCGCCATCGTCACCTACCTGCGCGCCCTGGGACACCGGTCGATCGCCCGTATCGCCGGCAACGCCGACCTGTACCACACCTGGCGCCGCGACCTGGCCTACGAGCGGGCCGTCGTCGCCGCCGGCCTCGACCCGGCCGGCTACCAGGTGGTCTACACCGACTACAGCCCCGCCTCCGGCATGCGGGCCATGCGCCGGCTGATGGCGTCGGCCGAACCGCCCACCGCCGTGGTCTTCGACAACGACGTCATGGCCGCGGCCGCCCTGCGGGTCGCCGCCGAGATGGGCCTGCGGGTCCCGGACGACGTCTCGGTGGTCGCCTGGGACGACTCCGACCTGTGCCAGATCGTCGTCCCCGCCATCACGGCCGTCGAGCAGACCCCTGCCCGGCAGGCGGAACTGGCCGCCCGCGCCCTGCTGCGGACCATCGCCGACGGCACCGTCGAACACGCCGTGCTGCCGCCGGGCACCCTCAACATCCGCGAGTCCACCCGCCCGGTCCGCCCGCGCCCGCCGTACGAGGCCCGCTGAGCTGCTGACCTGCTGACCTGCTGATCCGCGGCCCCGACGCCGGCCGCCACCGAGCCCCGCTCCCGCACCATCGGACCGCCCGCCGCGCCACCGGCGCGGCACCCCCTTGCCGTTCCCCGCCCGAACGAAGGACCGTCCCGTGCGCATCGAACCGGCCCCCGCCGTCCCGCCCCACGCGCTCCCGCCCCACGCGCTCCCGTCCCACGCGCTCCCGCCCCACGAGCTCTCCGTCCTCGACCTCGGCGCCGTCGGCGACGGCACCACCGACGACACCGCCGCCGTCCAGGCCGCCATCGACACCCTCGCCGCCCGCGGCGGCGGCCGGGTCGTGCTGCCCGCCGGCGGCGTCTACCGCTGCGGATCGGTACGACTGCGCGACCGCATCGAGCTGCACCTCCCCGCCGGCGCCCGCCTCGCCGCCGCAACCGACCCGGCCGACTTCTCCCGCAGCCACGTCGTCGGCGCCCTCAGCGGCGGCCTGTCCACCCACAGCGCCGTCGCCAACGGCATGCTGCTGTGGGCCGAGGACGCCACCGACATCGCCATCACCGGCGCGGGCACCGTCGACGGCTCCGCCGCCGCCTACGTCGTGGAGGAGGGCGAGCAGATCCACCGGATGCGCCGCGACCGCCCCTTCCCGCTGTTCCTCATCGGCTGCACCGGTGTGGTGATCCGCGACGTGCGCTTCACCGACGCCGCGCTGTGGACGATGCGGCTGTCGGGCTGCACCGACGTGCGCATCGACGGGGTGCGCATCGCCAACGACATGCGGGTGCCCAACGCCGACGGCATCGACATCGACCACTGCCGCCGGGTGCGGATCACCGGCTGCGACATCGTCTGCCCCGACGACGGCATCTCGCTGAAGACCTCCGACGAGTTCGTCCGGTACGGGCCCTGCGAGGACGTCGTTGTCTCCGCCTGCACCGTCACCTCCCGCTCCACCGCGATCACCGTCGGCGCGGACACCGAACAGCCGCTGCGCAACGTCGTGGTGACCGGCTGCGTCATCCGCGACAGCCACCGCGGCGTCTCGGTGTCCGTCGGCACCGGCACCGGCGGGTACGTGGAGAACGTGCTGTTCAGCGACCTGGTCATCGAGACCCGCCACGACGTGGACGACTGGTGGGGCTGCGGCGAGCCGATCCTGCTGCGCTCCGCGCCCTGGCACCGGGAGGCCGGCGCGATCCGCCACGTGCGCGTCCGCAACGTCCTGGCCCGCAGTGAGAACGGCATCGTCGTCCACGCCACCGCCCCCGGCGCGATCGAGGACGTCGTCATCGGCGACGTCCGCCTGGAGCTCACCCGCTGGACGGACCACCCCGGCCGCCGGCAGGACCTGCGGCCCATCACCTCCGCCGAGCCCTTCCCCGGCCGGGAGTGGGACATCAACGGCCTGCGGCCCGCCCTGCCCCCCGCGGTCCTCGTCGAGGGCGCCCGCGACGTGCGGCTGCGGGACGTGCGGATCACCGTCGACCCCGCGCACCGCGACGGGTTCGGCCCGGTCCTGGAGGTCCGCGACAGCGCCGACGTCACCTGGCGCGACCTGCACGCCGACGACCCGGCCGGCCCCGCCGACGCCCTGCTGCACGACGGAGCCGCCGCCCCGCTGCCCTCCGACGGCGCGGCCTGACCGCCCCGCACGCCCGCCGGCCCCGGGCCGGGCGCACCCGCCCGGGGCCGGCCCACCGCCCGCGCGCCGCCTTCTGCTCCCCGTCCGGCCCGCGCCGCCCGCGTGTCGCCTTCTGCTCCCCGTCCGGCCCGCGCCGCTCGTGCCCCCGCCCGGCCCGCGCTGCTCATGCCCCCGCCCGGCCCGCGCTGCTCATGCCCCCGCCCGGCCCGCGCTGCTCATGCCCCCGCCCGGCCCGCCCCGAACTCCCAGGAAACCCCATGCCCAGCGACTCCCGCGGCACCGTCGTCCCGCAGGCCGCACCCCTGTGGACGGCGACCGTCGCCCCGCTGCCCGCTCCCTGGTCCGAGGAGGACGGCCTGCCCGTCGCCGTGGTCGACCTCGACCGCGGCGGGACGTGGCCGGCCCGCCATCCCGGCATCCACGACGCCCACGGCGGCCACCGCGGCCACCGCGTCCGGGTCTCCTTCACCCTGGACGAAGCCCTGCACGAGCCCCTGCACGAGGCCCGCAGCGCCGTGCTGCACCTGGAGTACGCGGCGGACCGCGGCCCGTGCCCCGACCTCGAGATCGTCCTCGACGGCCGGCACCGCGGCGTGTTCCACCCCCCGGTCGAGCGGCGCGACCGCAGCCGCACCGGCGAACCCGGACCGGTCGCCGGCCACGGCGTGCTGCGCGTCCCGCTGCCCGCCGCCTGGCTCGGCCCCGGCCGCCACGACCTGACCGTCACCACCGTGTGCGACGAGGCCGCCGCCACCGGAGCCGCGCCGACCGACGACCCCGACGCCGCCCTGCGCCCCGGCGAGGAGCTGCCCCCGGCCCGCTCCCACTACGGCCACTGGTTCGGCTCGTACCTCACCTGGCGCGCCGCGCGCCTGGAGACCGCCGATGCCCCCGGACCCGCCGACGCCCCGGAGCCCTCCGTCCGCTGGGAGCTGCGGGCCACCCCCTTCCACCTGCACGGCGAGACCCCCGGCGCCGAACCGGTCCCGCTGGTGGAGCTCACCGCGACCGTCCCGGCCGGTGCCGAGCCGCCCGGCCCGCTCGTGCTGCGCCACGGCGACCGGGAGATCGCTGTGCCTGCCGCAGGCAGAGGCCGCGACTTCGGCATGCTCCGCCACCGGCTGCCCGCCCCCGGCTTCACCGCCGGAACCCTCTTCACCCTGCACGACGCCACCGTCCACGCCGCCTCCGGCGCCGAACTGCACCGCGCCGTCCTCGCCCCGGCCCGGCGCTGGACCCTGCACCTCGTCCCGCACGTCCACCTCGACCTGGGGTTCACCGACACCCAGGCCAAGGCCGTCGAGCTGCACTGCCGCAACATCGACCGCGCCCTGGACCGGCTCGCGCACGACCCCGGCTTCCGGTTCTGCGTGGACGGCTCCTTCGTCGCCGAGGAGTACCTGCGCACCCGCTCCCCGCGCCGCGGCGAGGAGTTCCTGGCCGCGGTGGCCGCCGGGCGGATCGGTGTCAACGCCTTCCACAGCAACCTGCTCACCGGCGTCACCGGCCTGGACGACCTGCGCCGCGCCCTGCGGTCCGGCACCGCGCTGCCCGCCGCCCCCGGCCCGCTCGCCCGGTACGCCAACATCACCGACGTCCCGGTGCTCACCGGGGTGCTGCCCGCGGTGCTGCGCGCCGCCGGCGTGGACGCCTTCGTCGGCATGGCCAACCACCACCGCGCCGCCACCGACGGCAGCGACGAACTGCACCTGGCCTCGCCGGTGCGCTGGCGCGCCGCCGACGGCAGCGAGGTGCTGGCCCACTTCGCCGACCACTACTCGCAGCTGCGCTTCATCGCCGCCGACCCGCAGGCGGTGGCCGGCGCGGTGGACGGCCTGGACCGCTACCTGCGCCGCTACGAGCGCCCCGACTACCTGCCGCGCGACCTGGCCCTGATCGGCACCCACGCCGACAACGAGGACCTCGCGGACGGCGACACCTCCTTCGCCGGGCGGTGGAACGCCGCCTTCGCCTGGCCCCGCGTCCGCGTCTCCACCTTCCTGGAGTACCTCCAGGCCGTCGAACCGCTGCGCGAGCGCCTCCCGGTGCACACCGCCGAGGGCGGCAGCTACTGGGAGGACGGCGTCGCCGCCTCCGCCGCCGCGGCCGCCGCCCACCGCGGTGCGCAGGCGCTGCTGCCCGCCGCCGAGGAGCTCGCCGCCGCGCTGGCCCTGGCCGACGACCGGCACCGCCCCGACCGTCGCGCCCTGGACCGCGCCTGGGACGGCCTGCTGATCGGCGGCGAGCACACCTGGACCTGGGCCCGCGCCACCACCCACCCGCACGCCCCGCACACCGGCGACCAGCTGCACTGGAAGCTCCGCGCCATCGACGACGCCGCCCGGCTCGCGCTGGACGAGACCCGCCGCTGCCTGAGCGCCCTGGCCGACACCCTCGGGCTCGACGGCCCCGGCGTGCTGCTCTACAACCCGCACCCGTGGCCGGCCGCACCCGCCGCCGAACTCGACCTGCCCGCCGCCGGCCGGTTGCTGGACGCTTACGGCGGGCAGGTGCCCGTCGAGGTGCTCGCCGACTGCGCCGGCATGACCCGGGTCCGCCTGGTCCCCGGCGAACTCCCCGCCCACGGCTGGCGCTTCCTGCCGCTGACCGAGACCGCCGACGTCGTCCCCGCCGGCGAGGAGGCATCCCGCCCCGGTGGCACTGCCGACACCCCCGGCCCCGACACCCCCGCCCCCGACACGCCCGCCCCCGACACCCCTGCCGCCGGCCTCCTGCACGAACACACCCCCGTCCGCCCCCTCGCCCCCGGCGCCGAGGCGGTCACCGCCGTGTGGCGGCTGCGCACCGACCCGTCCACCGGCCTGCCCGCCGAACTGTGGCACCTGCCCACCGGCCGGCAGCTGCTGGACCCGGCCGCCCCGCACCCCCTCGGCCTGCCGGTGCAACTGCTCGCCGCCGGTGCCGGCCGGGGCGGCCCCCACGGCCGCGAGCGGATCCTCCAGCTCGACTCCCGCTACCACCCCGGGGCCACCGACCTGGCCGAGCGCCCCGCCGAGCTGCGCCTGCTGGGCGCCCGGGCCGTCCCCGACGGCCTGCGGCTGCGCTGGGCCGGCCGCGGCGCGGGGCTGTCCGAGCTGGTGGTGGAGCTGCTGCTGCGCGACGCGGGCAGCTGCGAGCTGACGGTGGACCTGGTCAAGGAGGCGGTGCTGGACATGGAGTCCCTGTCCGTCGCCTTCCCCTTCCTCGTCGAACGACCCGTGCTGCGCTACGACCGGCAGCTCGGCTGGGTGGAGCCCGCGCGCGACCACGGCCCCGGCGCGTGCAACGAGTGGCTGGTGCCCGTCTCCGCCGTCACCGTCACCGCCCCCGACGGCCCCGGCGTGGTGTGGGCCGCGCCGGACACCCCGCTGGTCTCGGCCGGCGACCTCGTCCGGGGCGGCTGGCCGGAGCGCTTCACCGACCGCGACGGCCGGCTGTACGCGTGCGTGACCAACAACTTCTGGCCCTGCAACACCCCGCCGGTGCAGCCCGGACCGGCCCGGTTCCGGTTCGTCTTCGCGCCCGTGGCCGCCCACGACCCGGCGGCGGCCTCCCGGTTCGGCGCCCTCGCCCGGCTGGGCGCGCTCACCGGCGAGGTCACCCCGCTCGACCGCTTCACCGCGGGCCGCCCTCCCCGGTACGCCGAGGGCACCGTCCTGGACCTGCGGGCCGCGCCGCACTGCCGGGTCTCCCTCGCCCGCACCGCCGAGGACCGGATGCGGGTGCAGGTCGTCAACCTGCTGCCTGAGCCGGTGCGCACCACCGTGCCGCTGCCCGCCGGCTGGGTCGCCGAGGACACCGCCATGGACACCGCCGGGGACACCCCGGCCGCCCCGGACGGCGCCGTTCCGGTCGCCCTGGCCCCGTACGGCCTGGCCGACCTCGACCTGCGCCGCATCTGCTGACGAACCGTCACACCGTGCCGCCCACGCCACGAGATTGCGAGCCGTCCATGACCGACCGCCTCCGCCTCGGCGCCGCCTACTACCCCGAGTACCTGCCCCCCGGCCGCCTGGACACCGACCTGGACCTGATGGCCGAGGCCGGCCTGCGGATCATCCGCGTCGGCGAGTCCGTCTGGTCCACCTGGGAGCCCGCCGAGGGCGACCTGCGCCTGGACTGGCTGCAGCCCGTCCTCGACGGCGCCGCCGCCCGGGGCATCGACGCCGTCGTCGGCACCCCCACCTACGCGATCCCGCCGTGGCTCGCCGCGCAGGAGCCCGACGCCCTCGCGCAGAACGCCACCGGGAGCGTCGTCGGCCACGGCGGCCGGCAGAACGCCGACCTGCTCCACCCCGGCTACCGCGCCCACGCCGAGCGGATCATCCGGGCCGTGGTCTCCCGCTACGCCGACCACCCCGCCGTCGTCGGCTGGCAGGTCGACAACGAGCCCGGCGCCCACCTGCTGCACAACCCCGGCGTCCTCGCCGGCTTCGTGGAGCACCTCAAGCGGCTCCACGGCACCCCCGAGGCGCTCAACGAGGCCTGGGGCCTGGTGTTCTGGTCGCACCGGATCACCGACTTCGACCAGCTGTGGCGCCCCGACTCCAACACCGTCCCGTCCTACGACCTGGCCTGGCGCCGCTACCAGGACGAGCTGGTCACCGGGTTCATCGCCTGGCAGGCCGGCATCGTCCACGAGCTGGCCCGCCCCGACCAGTTCGTCACGACCTGCATCGCCGGCCACCAGCCGGCCGCCGACGCGTGGGGCCTCGCCCGGGCCCTGGACCGCACCGCCGTCAACCTCTACTACGCCACCCAGGACGCCCTGGGCACCGAGCCGGCGCCCACCACCGCCCAGGGCTCGCCCTGGTGGGAGGACGAGGCCGGCGAGTGGCGGCTGCACCAGGCCGCCGACACCGCCCGCGGCCTGCGCGACGAGCCGTTCCTCGTCACCGAGACCAACGCCGTCTCCATCGGCCTGTCCGAGGTCAACAACCCGCCCTACCCGGGCCAGCGCACCCTCGCCGCCCTGACCATGCTGCTGCGCGGCGCGACCACGGTGGAGTACTGGCACTGGCACAGCCTGCACTTCGGCGCCGAGACCCACTGGGGCGGCATCCTCAACCACCGTCTGGAGCTGGGCCGCGCCTACCGGGAGATCGCCGGCACCGCCCGTGCCGCCTCGGCCGCCGAGGACGTCCTGGCCGGGCTGCGCCCCGACGAGGACGTCCTGCTGGTCACCTGCCACGCCTCCCGCCGCGCCCTGGAGTTCCAGCCGCCGCTGACCACCCCCGGCAACACCGGACCGGACCGCAACTCCCACGGCCGTATCGTCGACGCCTTCTACCGGGCCTTCCACACCGCCGGCGCGCAGCTCGCCGTCCACGACGTGCGCGGCCTGCCCGACGCCGCCGCGATGGCGAAGCGCTGGCCGGTCGTCCTCGCCCCGGCCCTGTACGCGGCGACCGACGCCCAGCTGGACCTGCTGCTGGCCTACGCCCGCGCCGGCGGCCGCCTCGTCCTCGGCCCGCGCACCGGCTACGCCGACGAGCTGGCCCGCGCCCGGTCGACGCGGCCGGAGCTGCTGCGCGCCGCCGGTGTGGACTACGACGAGTCCAGCGCCCTGGCCGCCCCGCTCGCCGTCGCCGGCGCCCTCAGCGGCGCCGGCGCCGCCTGGGCCGACCTGCTGGAGCCCACCGCGGACGACACCGAGGTGCTCGCCTCCTGGACCGGCCACCCCTTCTTCTCCGCCTACGCCGCCGTCACCGACCGCCCGGTCGGCGCCGGCCGGATCACCACCGTCGCCACCCTGCCCGACCAGGCCCTCGGCCGGGCCCTCGCCCGCCGGCTGCTCGGGCAGGCGCTCCCCGACCTGCCGGCCGGCGTCACCCGCGCCACCGCCCGCACCGCGGCGGGGGAGCGCGTCGCGCTGTACGCCAACTGGTCCTGGGAGCCGGCCTCCGTCACCGTGCACGCCCCGCACGGCTGGTACGACCTGGCGGGCGACCGCGCGCCCGGCAAGGACGGCGACACCCTCGGCCTCGGCCCCTGGGGCCACCGCCTGGTCGTGCTGCGCACCGCCGACGCCCCCGCCGCGGGCCACCGCACCGGGAACGCCCGTGGCTGACACGCACCCCCTGTGGCCGGGGGCGGACACCACCGTCGACCTCGCCCCCGCCCGCTGGATCTGGATCGGCGGCGAACGGGCCCTGCCCAACACCGTCGCCCTGTTCCGTCGCGCACTGCTGCTCCCCGCCGCCCCGGCCCGCGCCCGCCTGCGCATCACCGCCGACAGCCGCTACCGGCTGCACGTCAACGGCGAACGCACCGCCTGGGGGCCCGCGCCCTGCGACCCCCGGGTGCTGGAGGCCGACACCGTCGACCTCACCGCGGCGCTGCACGAGGGCGTCAACACCCTCCTGGTGGAGGTGCTGTACCTCGGCACCGGCGAGGGGACCTACGTCGCCGGCCGCCCCGGCCTGCTCGCACTGCTGGAGGCCGAGCAGGCCGACGGCACCCCCCTCGTCCTGGGCACCGACGCCTCCTGGCGGGCCCGCACCGACCGCAGCCGGCCCCCCGGCGCCCCCCGCCGCTCCTTCCTGCGCGGCTGGCAGGAGACCACCGACCTGCGCCGCTGCCCGCTGCGCCACGACGACGCCGGCTGGCGCCCGGCCGTCGCACTCGACGTCCCCGCCGACCGGCCGCCGATCGCCGGCACCCTCACCGACGTGGTCGGCGACACCTGGCTGCCCGCCGGCACCCCGGTGCACCTGGTCGAGCGCGGCATCCCCCTGCTCGCCGAGCACGACCTGCTCACCGCCGGGCTCACCGACTGGGGCAGCGCCGACTGGGGGAGCGGGGCCGGACGGGCCGACCCCGACGACTGGTTCGACTTCCGCACCCCCGCCCCGCCCGCCACCGACTCCGCCCGGCCCGCCTCCTGGCGCACCCCCGAGGGCCTGCGGCTGCCGCCCTCCGGCAACGGCCGCACCCGCTACGCCACCTGGCGCCTGGACCGCCAGCGGGTCGGCTGGCCCGTCGTTGAGCTCGACGGCCCGGCCGGCACCGTCGTGGAGGTCGTCACCGCCGAGGGCCACGACCCGGACGCCACCGGCTGGCTGGACCACGGCCAGTACAGCTGGTCCCGGCTGGTGCTGGACGGCTCCCCGGTGCGCTGGGAGGCCTTCGAGTACGAGTGCTGCGCCTGGATCCAGCTGCACGTCCGCAACCCCGACGGCCCGGTGCGCGTCACCGGCGTGTCACTGCGCGACCGCCGGTACCCCTGGCCGCACGAGCCGCGGATCGAGACCGCCGACCCCGCGCTCGCCGCCGTGCTGGACGCCAACCTCAACACGCTGGGCAACAGCGCCCAGGACGGCGTCGTCGACGGCATGGGCCGCGAACGCCAGCAGTACAGCGGCGACGGCAGCCACCAGCTCGCCGTCACCCGGCGGCTGCTGGGGGCCCACGCGCAGTCCGCCCGCTTCCTGCGGACCTACGCCCGCGGCCTCACCCGCGACGGCTACTTCCTGGACAGCTGGCCCGGCCACGACCGGCTGGTCCGGCTCGGCCAGAACGAGCTGGGCCTCACTTCCTGGGGCTCCATGCTGGACCACGGCGTGGGCTTCGTCATGGACTGCCACCACCACTGGTGGGACACCGGGGACGCCGCGACTCCCCTGGCGGTCCTCCCGGCGCTGCGCCGCTTCGTCGGGCACCTGGAGGGGCTGCGCGGCGCCGACGGCCTGCTGCCGGTCACCGGCCTGGAGCCCACGTCGGTCTGGATCGACCACGACGCCTTCGCCGAACAGCGGCACAAGACCTGCGCCTTCACCCTGTACGCGGCGGTGATGCTGCGGCACGCCTACGCGCCCCTCGCCGAACTGGCGGGCCGCGACGGCGACGCGGCCGCGGCCCGCGGGCTGGCCGACGACCTGCTCGCCGCGGCCCGCCGGGCCTTCTGGCACGAGCCCTCCGGTCTGTGGGCCAACAACCTGCCCTGGGCCGGTTCCGAGGCCGAACTGCGCTGCGACGACCGGTCGCTGGCCACCTCGGTGCGCTACGGCCTCGCCCCGGACGGCCGCGAGGGCCCGGCCGTGGAGCTGCTGGCCCGCCCCGACGCCCGGCTCGGCCTGTCCTACCCGGCCAACGCCGTCTGGCGCTTCCGGGCGCTGATCGCCGCAGGCCGGATCCAGCCGGTGCTGGACGAGCTGCGCACCCGCTGGGCGACGCTGCCCTCGGTGGTGCACAACCGCACCCTCCAGGAGATGTGGGACGCCCGCCCGGACAGCAACGCCCAGTGGAGCCACTGCGCCGCCGGCCCGCTCGCCGCCTTCCTGGAGGGCGTCCTCGGCTGCACCGTCACCCGCCCCGGCGCCACGGCGCTGCGGGTCGCCCCGCAACTGGGCGACCTGCCGTCCGCCGCCGGATCGGTGCACACCCCCTGCGGTCCGCTGCGGATCGCGGCCCGCGCCGCGGACGGCGGCACCGCCCTCCTCCTGGACCTGCCCGCCGGGCTGCGCCCGGCGGGACTGCGGGACGGCGGCGCGGTCCTGCTCGCCGACCCCGACGCCCCCCGCACCCGCGCGGAGCTGCACCTGCCGCCCCGCCCCGCCCCCGCCCCGACCCCCGGATCGCCCCCCGCCCCGACCCCCGGACCGGGCGGTACGGCCCGACCCGCCCCTCCGCCGACCCGGCCCGACAGGAGCCCCGCATGCTGACGCGCACCCCGCTCGACACCGGCTGGACCCTCACCCTGCTCACCCCGCACGAGAGCACGCCCGAGGAGCTGCACGGCCTCAGCGTGCCCGCCGAGGTCCCCGGCTGCGTCCACACCGACCTGCTGGCCGCCGGGCTGCTGGCCGACCCGTACGTCGGCCTCAACGAGCAGCTCCAGCACTGGATCGGCCGCTCGGCCTGGCGCTACCGCACCGCCTTCGTGCTCCCCGATGTCCCGGGGGCCCGGCACGAGCTGCGCTTCGAGGGCCTGGACACCGTCGCGGAGATCCTGGTCAACGGCCGCAGCGCGGCCCGCACCGAGAACATGCACCGGACGTACACGGTCGACGTCACCGACCTGGTCGCGCCCGGCGCGAACGAGCTCGCCGTCGTGTTCTCCAGCGTCTACGACCACACCGACGCGGCCCGCGAGAAGACCGGCGAGTTCCCCGCCGCCTACGACGAGCCGTTCAACCACGTCCGCAAGATGGCCGCCAACTTCGGCTGGGACTGGGGGCCGACCCTCGTCACCGCCGGCATCTGGAAGCCCGCCGAACTGCTGACCTGGACCGGAGCCCGGCTCGACGCCGTCCGCCCGCTCGTGCGGGTCGACCACGCCGACCCCGCCCACCCGGCGACCGTCACCGTCGTCGCCGACGTGCGCCGCGACCCCGCGCGGCCGCCCGGCCCGCTGCGGCTGACCGTCGCGGCGGCCGGCGCCGAGGCCGTGCACGAGATCGCGGCCGGCACCGACCGCGCGGAGGTCGTCCTCCCCGTCGCCGGCGTCGACCTGTGGTGGCCGACCGGCCTGGGCGGCCAGCCGCTGTACGACCTGCGGGTCGCCCTCACCGACGCCGACGGCGCGGACGCCGGCCGCTGGCAGCGCCGGATCGGCTTCCGCACCGCGGAGCTCAACACCGTCCCGGACGCCGACGGCACCCCCTTCGAGTTCTGGGTCAACGGCACCCTGGTCCCCGTCCGCGGCGTCAACTGGATCCCCGACGACTGCTTCGTCTCCCGCGTCGACCGCGACCGCTACGCCCGCAGCCTCGACGACGCCGTCGAGGCGGGCGTCAACCTGGTGCGCGTGTGGGGCGGCGGCATCTACGAGAAGGACGACTTCTACGACCTGTGCGACGAACGCGGCCTGCTGGTCTGGCAGGACTTCCTCTTCGCCTGCGCGGCCTACAGCGAGGACGAGCCGCTGCGGGGCGAGGTGCTCGCCGAGGCCCGGGACAACGTCGCCCGTCTCGCCCCCCACCCGAGCCTCGTGCTGTGGAACGGCAACAACGAGAACATCTGGGGCCACGCCGACTGGGGCTGGCAGGAGGCCCTCGGCGACCGGGCCTGGGGCCTCGGCTACTACACCGGGCTGCTGCCGGCCGTCGTCGCCGAGCTCGACCCCACCCGCCCGTACTGGCCGGGCAGCCCCTGGTCCGGCGACCCCGCGATCCATCCCAACGACGAGCGGCACGGGCCGATCCACGTCTGGGACGTCTGGAACGAGCGCGACTACCGCGCCTACGCCGAACGCCACCCCCGCTTCGTCGCCGAGTTCGGCTTCCAGGGCCCGGCCTGCCTGCCCACCGTCGAGCGCGCGATCGACGACGGCCCGCCGCGCCCGGACGGCCCCGTCGCCGAGGCCCACCAGAAGGCCGACGGCGGCAGCCGCAAGCTCCGGGACGGCATGCGCCCCCACCTGCCCGCGCCCCGCCGCGGCGACCCCGCCGTCGAACTCGCCGACTGGATCTACCTCGCCCAGCTCAACCAGGCCCGCGCCGTCCGGTTCGGCATCGAGCACTTCCGCTCCGAGTGGCCGCGCTGCACCGGCACCGTCGTCTGGCAGCTCAACGACTGCTGGCCCGTCAGCTCCTGGTCCGCGGTCGACGGCGACGGCCGGCGCAAACTGCTCTGGTACGCCGTGCGGCGCGCCCACCGGCCCCGGCTCGCGGCGATCGCCCGCGCCCACGGACGGCGGCCCGCCGTCCACCTGGTCAACCACGGCACGGACCGCTGGGAGGCCGTCCTGGACGTGCAGCTGCACACCCCGGACGGCGTGGAGCGCGCCACCGCCCGGCACCGCCTCGACCTCGCCCCGGGCGGGCGGCTGACCCTCCCGGTCGACCTGCCCGCCACCGCGCCGGGCGGCGCCGCGGAACCCCTCGTGATCACCGTGCGCGCCGGGCGGGACATCCTGGCCCGCGACCTGACCTGCGAGGACATCGCCGCCGCCCTGCCGTTCCCGCGGCTCGCCGCCGACGTCACCGACCGCGCCGACGGCACCGGCGTCGACGTCGCGGTCACCGCCGGGAGCCTGCTGCGCGACCTCGTGCTCTGCGCCGACCGGGTGTCCGCCGACGCCCGGGTGGACGAGCAGATGGTCACCCTGCTCCCCGGCGAGCGGCACGTCTTCGCGGTGCGCACCGCCGCCCGCGCCGACGACCCCCGCTGGCGGCACCCGCTGGTCCTGCGCTGCGTCAACGACCTGGACACGCCGGCGCCGTCCCCCGGGCATACGCCCGCGCCGTCCGACGGGCCCGGGGAGGGGAGCTGATGGGCACCGCCGCCGTGCGCCCCTACGATCCCGACCCCCTCCACCCGCCGACGGGCGGAGCCGTCCGCCGCGGCTGGGACGTCCCGGCCGCCGGGCTCACCGCGGGGAGCGTCGTCGCCGTGGACGGCACGGCGGTCGCCCCCTGGGACGAGCTGGCCGCGGCACTCGCCGCCGTCCTGGGACGGCGGGGCCTGGAGCTGCGGGTGCTGCACGCCGTGGACGGCATGGCCCCCTGGGAGGAGGTCGTCGAACGGACGTCCTCGCCCGGGCTGCGGGACGACCCCCACTTCGAGGCGCTGCCCGCCCTCGCGCTGCGCGACCTCGTCGACCGGCCGGTCGAGGCCGCCCCCTCCGGCGGCGTCACCGCCGTCGTGGGCCCCGGCGCCGCGCTCTCCCGGCACGACGTGCTCTGGTACCTCGACCTGCCCAAGCGCCACGCCGAGGCCGCCGTCGCCGCCGAGGCCGCCGGTGTCTCCGCCGCCTCCACCGCCTCCGCCGCCCCCCGCGTCCGGCACGTCGGCGGGCGCGGGGCCGGACCGGCGGCCTCGGCCAGGCGGCTCCTCTACACCGACTGGCCGCTGCTCGACGCCCACCGCGACGGCCTGCTGGACCGCCTCGACTGGTGGATCGACGGCCAGGACCCCGAACGCCCCGCCGTGCTCGACGGCGCCGCGCTGCGGGCCACCCTCCGCACCCTGTCGGGCCGTCCCGTCCGCACCCGGCCGACCTTCAGCACCGCCCCTTGGGGCGGCCACTGGGGCCGGGACCGGCTCGGCATGGCGCCCGGCCAGGAGAACACCGCCCTGGGCTACGAGCTCATCGCGCCCGAGAGCGGCGTACTGATCGGCGAGGACGCGCGGGACGCGGTCGAGGTCCCCTTCCAGGCCCTCGTCGCCCGCCACCCCGAGGCGGTGCTCGGCGCCGAGGTGCACCGGGAGTTCGGCACGTCCTTCCCGATCCGCTTCGACTACCTCGACACCGTCGGCGGCGGCAACCTCTCGGTCCACTGCCATCCGCAGAGCGACTACATGCGGAAGGTCTTCGGCTGGCCCTACACCCAGCACGAGACCTACTACATGATGGCCGCCGGCGGCGGCAGCCGGGTCTTCCTCGGGCTGCGCGGCGACGTGGACGTCGAACGCTTCCACCGGGAGGCGGCGGACGCCCACGACCACGGGACGCCCTTCGACGTCACCCGCCACGTGCAGACCTTCCCCGCCGTGCCGCACCAGCTGTACCTCGTCCCGGCGGGCACGCCCCACGGGAGCGGCGAGGGCAACGTCGTGCTGGAGATCAGCGCCACCCCCTACCTGTACTCGCTGCGCTTCTACGACTGGCTGCGCGCCGACGGCTCCGGCCGGCGGCGCCCGGTCCACGTCGGGCACGCCTTCCGCAACCTGGACCGCGGCCGCAACGGGGACGCGGTGGGCCGCACCCTCGTCCCCGAGCCGCGCCCGGTGGGCGGCGGGCCGGGCTGGAGCGAGAGCGTGCTCGGGGAGCACCCCGACATGTTCTTCGACGTGCACCGCCTCGAGCTCGACCCCGGTGCCGTCGCCGGGACCGGCACCGGGGGACGCTTCCACGTCCTCACCGTCGTCGGGGGCCGGGGGGCGGCGGTCGAGACGGCGGCGGCCCGGACGACGCTGGCCTACGCCGAGACCCTGGTGGTCCCCGCGGCGTGCGGGCCCTACCGGCTCCGCGCCGTGGGCCCGGAGCCGGTCCGGGTGGTCCGTGCCCACGTCCGCGCCGCCGCCCCGGGCGGGGGAGGGGGCCCGGCCGGCGGCTGACACCGCGTCCTCCTGCGCTTAAGCGCGTAAGTTGACGGGCTTGCGTCAGAAGAACGGCATGAGAACAAGTCAGAAGCCTTTCCCGTTCGGGGAGTCGGCTCTTTCTCCCTTGCCGAACCCGTTGACGGTGATGCGTGTAACTGGTTCAGTGTCAGAGCTCCCGGTCATCCGGTGCCCCACCCGCCGTACGGAAGTGGAACCCCCATGTACGTGGACATGCCCCTCGACGAACTGCGCGCCTACCGCCCCGCGCGCACCGAGCCCGAGGACTTCGACGCCTTCTGGAAGGCGACCCTGGACGAGGCCCGCGCCGCGGCGCGGCCCGCCGTCCTCGACCCCGTCGCGACCCGCCTCACCATGGCCGACGTCTTCGACGTCACCTTCACCGGATTCGCCGGCCAGTCCGTCAAGGCCTGGCTGTGGCTGCCCCGCGGGCACGGCGGCCCGCTGCCGTGCATCGTGGAGTACCTCGGCTACGGCGGCGGCCGCGGTCCGGCGTACGACATGAAGCTCTGGCCGGCCGCCGGATACGCGCACCTGATCATGGACAGCCGCGGCCAGAGCAGCCACTACGGCAGCGCCGACACCCCCGACCTCGGGCACGACGGCAGCCCCCAGGTGGGCGGCTTCACCACCCGGGGCATCCGCAGCCCCCACACCCACTACTACCGGCGGCTCTTCACCGACGCCGTGCGGGCCGTGGACACCGCCAGGACGCTCGACGCCGTGGACCCGGAGCGGATCGTGGTCAAGGGCGGCAGCCAGGGCGGCGGCATCGCGCTGGCCGCCGCAGGCCTGTCCGAGGGCCTGGCCGGCGCCCTGGTCGACGTGCCGTTCCTGTGCGGCTACCGCCGCGCCACCGAGATCACCGACGAGTACCCCTACCGCGAGATCGCCGACTACCTGCGCTACCGGCGCGACCGGGTCGAGGAGACCTTCCACACCCTGTCCTACCTGGACGGGATCAACTTCGCCGCGCGCGCCGACGCCCCCGCGATGTTCTCGGTGGGCCTGATGGACGCGGTCTGCCCGCCGTCCACGGTCTTCGCCGCCTACAACCACTGGGCGGGGACCGACAAGGACATCTGCGTGTGGACCTACAACGGGCACGACGGAGGGGCCGCACACCAGACCGGCGAGCACCTGGACTGGCTCGCCCGCGTCCTGGGCTAGCCCCGCGCCCGGCCGCCGCCCGGCCGCCTGGCCGGAGCAGGGGAGGCGCACCCGTGCACCGGACGGGCGGACCCGCCCAGCGACGGGTCCGCCTCCCCGAGCGGCACCACGCCTCCGAGCGGCACCACCCCCTGAGCGGCACCACCCCCTGAGCGGCACCACGCCTTTGAACAGCACCACTCCCGGAACGGAACCACCCCCTGAACGGCACCACTCCCGCGGACAGCGCCACCCACGACGCACGGCCCCCACCCCGCCCGCCTCCCGGAGGAACGCCCCGTGAAGCCGTCAAGAACCCGCCCCGCCCTCCGCGCCGGCACCGTCCTCGCCGCAGCCCTCGCCCTCGGGGCCGCCACGACCGGCGCCCTGGCCGCCCCGGCCCCCGCGCCCGCCCCCGGGTCCGCGCACACCGGCGCGCCGCAGGCCGCCCGCCCCGCCGCACCGCCCGCAGGCCGCGTCCGGGTCGGCGACCGTTACGTCTACCTCAACGGGGTCAACGTGCCGTGGGGGTCGACCTCCACCTTCGGCACCGACATCGCCTGCGCCTACGACCCGCAGAGGTTCGAGAACATGTTCGACGACCTGCAGGCGTACGGGGTCAACGCGGTCCGCTTCTGGCTGCACATCGACGGCCGCTGCTCGCCGGTCTTCGACGCGGACGGCGATGTCACCGGCGTCCCGCCGCACTTCTGGGAGGACCTCGACGACTTCCTGCGGCGGGCCCGCGCACACGACGTGGCCGTACTGCTCACCCTCTGGGCGCCCGACATGGACAACACCGGCGCCGCCTGGGAGCAGGTCCGGCCCCACCGCACCTCGCTGATCACCGATCCCTCGAAGACGCGGACCTACATCGACCGCGTCCTCGTCCCGATGGCGGAGCGCTACCGGCACGAACCCGCCCTCCTCGGCTACGAGGTCATGAACGAGCCGGAGTTCGCCGTCGACTCGCCCGACGTGTGGGGCGCCGGCAGCCACGGCCCGGCCGACCGCGACACCGTCCCCCTGCAGACCCTGCAGCGCTTCGTCGCCCAGCAGGTCGTCGCCCTGCACCGGCACACGCGGCAGGACGTCGTCGCCGCCGGCTCCGCCGCCTACAAGTGGCTCGCCGCCTCGGGCATCGACGCCACCGTGGGCAACTGGTGGAGCGACGCCGCCCTCAGGGCCGTCACACCCCCGCACGACCGCAGGTGGGCCTACAGCGACTTCTACGAGGTCCACTGGTACGACTGGGAGAAGGGCACCGGCTACAGCTTCTCCCCGTGGGACGGCCGCGGCCCCGGCGCCTACAACAGCGACGGCAAGCCCGTCGTCATCGGCGAGCTCCCGGCCGCCGACGACGCCTACTACACCCGCCGGGCCAAGGTCGACGACAGCTACGCCCTCGGCTACGCCGGCGTGCTGTTCTGGAGCTACAACGCCATCGACGGCTTCGGCGGCTGGGACGACATCAAGGACGACCTCAAGGCCTTCCGCGACGCCCATCCCGCCGAGGTCGACCTTGACCTGAACCGACCCCACGGCCACGCCGCCGCCGGCGGCTGAGCCGCCCGCCGCGTCCCCGCCCCGGGCGTCGCACGTCGGCGCCCGCGACCGGGCGCATCCCGGGAGCCGCACCGCGCCGCGTCCCCGGCCCCCGTCCGGCACGGCCTCCGCCCCGGCCCCCGTCCGGCACGGCTCCCACCGCACCACCACGCACGCACAGAACCCGGGTGCGGGGCCCTGTTCCCCGCCGGTCCCGCACCCGGTCCCACCCCCCCCGCGAGCCGCACGCGAAGGAGCAGCCATGCGCAGAGCATGGTCCACCGCACTGCACCGCATCCTCCTCACCCTGGCCGTCGTCTGCACGGCGCTGGCCTCGACCGCCGTGGGCGCCGGCACCGCCCACGCCGCCGCGCCGAACCGGATCTGGTTCAACGGCAGGAACATCTACCTCAACGGCGTCAACGCGCCGTGGGGCTCGACCTCCACCTTCGGCACCGACCTCGGCTGCAACTACGACGCCAACCGCTTCGAGACGATGTTCTCGGACCTCCAGACGTACGGCGTGAACGCCGTCCGCTTCTGGGTGCACGTCGACGGCCGCTGCTCGCCGACCTTCACCTCCGACAACACCGTCTCGGGCGCGTCGAGCACCTTCTACAGCAACCTCGACGACCTGCTGAACCGGGCGAAGAACCACAACGTCGCCGTGCTGCTCACCCTGTGGGCGCCGGAGCTGACCTTCAACGGCTCCGCCTGGACGCAGATCCGCCCGGTGCGCGACCCGTTCATCAACGACGCCTCCAAGACCCAGACGTACATCGACAACGTCCTGGTCCCGATGGCGAGGCGCTACGACTCCAACCCCGCGCTGCTGGGATACGAGGTCATCAACGAGCCCGAGTTCGCCGTCAGCTCCTCCGACGTGTGGGGCAGCAGCTACCCCACCGACCGCAACCTCATCCAGCTGTCCGCCATGCAGCGCTTCGTCGCCCAGCAGGTCGTCGCGCTGCACCGCAACACCACCAAGTACGTCAACGCCACCGGCTCGGCGTCCTACAAGTGGAACGCCGCGCACGGCGACGTCACGGTCGGCAACTGGTGGAGCGACGACGCGCTGAAGGCCCAGGTCCCGGACGCGGACAAGCCCTACGCCTACAGCGACTTCTACCAGGTGCACTGGTACGACTGGGAGAAGGGCAACGGCTACGACTTCTCCCCCTGGGAGAACCGCGGCCCGTCCTTCTACAACGACGACGACAAGCCCGTGATCATCGGCGAGATGCCGGCCAAGGACGACACCTACTTCACCGAGGACTACAAGATCAACGAGAGCTGGAACGAGGGCTACCTCGGCTCCTTCGCCTGGAGCTACTCCGGCATCGACGGCTACGGCTCCTGGAACGACGTCAAGGACAGGCTCAAGGCGTTCCACGACGCGCACGCCGCCGACATCGACCTGAACCTCTCCGGCGGCGGCAGCACCGGCGGGGGCGGCAACGCCCGCAACGGCAGCCACGGCGTGCAGCTGGCCGCGGCCGGCGGCTGGCGCAACTTCGGCCAGTTCCCCTCCGTCAGCCAGAACAGCACCTACACCGCCTCGATCTGGGTCAAGGGCAGCGGCACCGCCCACCTGGAGGTCGACGCCGGCCAGTGGGGCGCCCGCCTCGGCGAGGCCTGGTGCACCGGCGGCGGAAGCAGCTGGTCGCAGTGCAGCGTCACCGTCGGCACCGGCGGCAACAGCCAGGTGACCTGGCGGGTCAGCGACTCCACCTCCGGCGGCACGCTGTACTTCGACGACGCCTCGCTCGACAACGGCTCCGGCAACGTCGTCGACGACCCGGGCCTGGAGAACAACAGCGGCTCGTGGTTCTTCGAGTCGCCCTTCTCCCGGTTCTGACCCCGTCCGCCCCCGCGGACGGCGCCACGGTCCGCCGCGCGGGAGGGCGTCCCTCCCGCGCGGCATCCCTGCCGGACCCCTCCCCGGGGCCCGGCAGCGCCCGACCGCCCTCTCGACGCCCCTGACCCCGACCCCCCTCCCGACGACCCCGACCCGTCCGAGGAGCGAGCCATGCGCCGCATCCGTCCCGCCGCGACCGTCCCCCGCCCGTGCTCCGCCGTCCCGGTCCTCCCGCCGTGCCCCCGGTGAACCGTACGGCGGCGGACCTCGTGCCGGTCCTCGACGTCGGTGGCACGCACGTCAGCGCCGCCGTGGTCGACGTCCGCACGGGTGAACCGGCCGGCGGCCCGCCCGTCCGCCTCCCCCTGCGCTCCGACGCCCCGGCGGCGGCGGTCCTCGACGCCCTCGCCGACGCGGCCCTGACCCTCGGCCCCGGCCACGGCCGCGTCTGGGGCGTCGCCCTGCCCGGCCCGTTCGACTACGCCGCCGGTGTGGGCCGGTACCGCGGCACGGGCAAGTTCGAGGCCCTGCACGGCGTCGACGTCGGTGCCGGACTGCGCCGCCGCCTCGCGGACCGCGCCCTCGACCTGCACTTTCTCAACGACGCGGACGCCTTCGCCGTCGGTGAGCACCGCTCCGGGGCCGCCGCCGGGCTCCGGCGGGTCCTGGTCCTCACCCTGGGCACCGGTGTCGGCTCCTGCTTCCTGGACGACGGCGTCCCCGTGCGCGAGGGACCCGACGTGCCGCCGGGCGGCGAGGCCTGCCGCCTCACCCTCCACGGCAGGCCGCTGGAGGAGTCGGTCTCCCGCCGGGCGATCCGGCTGCGCTACGCGGCCCTGGTCCGCCCGGCCGCGCCCGGGACCCCGGACGCCCTGCCCGCGGAGGGCCCGCTCCCGGACGTCCGGGAGATCGCCGGGCGTGCCCGCCGCGGCGACCGCCACGCGGTGCGGGCCGTCGTCTCCGGCTGCGAGGACCTCGGGCGCGCCCTGGGACCCTGGTGCGACAGGTTCGGGGCGGCCGCCGTGGTCGTCGGCGGTTCGATCGCGGGCTCGTGGGACCTGGTCGGTCCCGCCCTCGCCCGCGGCCTCGGAGCCGTCTGCCCCCACCCGCCGGAGCCGAGGCCGGCCGCGCGGCCGGACACCTCGGCCCTGACCGGTGCGGCGGACTGGGCCCTGCGCCGCTCCGCCGCAGTCGCCCGCCGCCCCGCGGCCGGCACCCCACCCGCACCGAGCGCGCTCCCGGGCGGAGCGCACCCCCCTGCCCCTGAACCGCCCCACCCCGAACCGCCCCACCCCGAACCCCTTGACCCCGAGGAGGGACCGTGACCGGATCCCCGGCCGACGCGTTCGACGAGGCCGCCGCGGAGGTCCGGGCCGGCCTCCCGGCGGAGAAGGCCGCGCAGCGACTGCTCGACCGGCTCACGCCGCAGGAGCGGCTCGACCTCCTCGACGGCGACGAGGACTTCTGGCCCGGCCAGACGGCGATGTCGGCCACCGGGTACAACCGCACCCCCTACGTGGCGGGGGCGAACGACCGCCTCGGCATCCCCGGACTGCGCTTCAGCGACGGCCCGCGCGGCGTGGTCATGGGCTCCTCGACCGCCTTCCCCGTCCCCATGGCCCGGGGGGCGGCCTGGGACGTGGAACTGGAGGAGCGGGTGGGCGACGCGATCGGGAGGGAGGTCCGCGCCCAGGGCGGCAACTTCTTCGCCGGGATCTGCGTCAACCTGCCCCGCCACCCGGCCTGGGGACGGGCCCAGGAGACCTACGCCGAGGACCCCGTCCTGCTCGGCGCCCTGGGCGCCGCCGCCGTCCGCGGCGTCCAGCGGCACGTCATGGCGTGCGTCAAGCACTTCGCCCTCAACAGCATGGAGAACGCCCGCTTCACCGTCGACGTCCGGGTCGACGAACGGACCCTGCACGAGGTGTACCTGCCGCACTTCCGCACGGTCGTCGAGGCGGGTGCCGCGGGCGTCATGAGCGCCTACAACTCCGTCAACGGCGCGTGGTGCGGGCAGAACCCGGACCTGCTCACCGGCGTCCTGCGCGAGGAATGGGGCTTCGAGGGGGTCACCGTCTCCGACTTCGTCTTCGGGTTCCGGGACGCCGCCGCCTCCCTCGCGGCCGGCCTGGACGTGGAGATGCCCTTCCGCCAGCAGCGCGCCCGCCACCTGCCCGCCGACCTGGAGTCCGGCCGGGCCCGGTGGGAGGACGTCGACCGCTCCGCCCTGCGCGTCCTCGCCACCCAACTGCGCTTCGCCGCCCGCCTGCACGGCACCCCGCCGCCCGACCCCTCCGTCGTCGCCTGCGCCGAGCACCGGGCCCTCGCCCGCACCGTGGCGGCCCGGTCGATGGTGCTGCTGCGGAACGAGCCCGTGGAGGGCGCCCCCGTCCTGCCGCTCGACCCGGCGCGGCTGCGCAGACTCGCCGTGGTCGGACGTCTCGCCGACCTCCCCAACACCGGCGACCACGGTTCCTCCGACGTGCGGGCACCGCAGGTCGTCACCTTCCTCGCGGGTCTGCGCGCGGCCCTGCCGGACACCCGGGTCGTGCACGACCCCGGCGAGGACCTCCATGCCGCCGCGCGCCTGGCCGCGGACGCCGACGCCGTGCTCGTCGTCGCCGGCTACACCGCCGAGGACGAAGGGGAGTACGTCAGCAGCGCGCTGTTCACCGACCCCGAGCTCTCCCGTCTCCTGCCCCCCGGGCCGCGCCCCGGGGCCGGAGGGGACGACGGCGGGGCCCCGGACCCCGACGCCTCCCTCGTGGGCGGCTTCACCACGGGCGGCGACCGGGCCCTGCTCACCCTGCGGCCCGAGGACGAGGCCCTCGTCCTCGCGGTCGCCGCCGCCAACCCCCGCACGGTCGTCGGCGTCGTCGCCGCCGGCGCCGTCCTGACGGAGCGCTGGCGGCACCGCGTCCCGGCCGTCCTCGTGCTCTGGTACGCCGGCATGGAGGGCGGCAACGCCCTCGCGGACGTCCTGCTCGGCCGGTGCGACGCCTCCGGACGGCTGCCCTTCGCGGTGCCCGTGAGCGCCGACCACCTGCCCGCCTTCGACCGCGACGCCGCCACGGTCCGCTACGGCCCGTGGCACGGGCAGCGCCTGCTCGACCGGCGCGGCCTGCGGCCCGCCCACCCGCTCGGCTCCGGACTCTCCTACACCTCCTTCGCGCTGGCGCGGCCGCAGGCCGAGGAGGGCGGCCCCGACGGGCTCACCGTCTCCGTCCTCGTCACCAACACCGGCGACCGGGCCGGCAGCCACGTCGTGCAGGTCTACGGGGCCCGGGAGGACGGCACCGCCGACGACGCCGTCCGCGCCCTGCTCGGGTTCGCCCGGGTGGACCTGGAGGCAGGCCAGTCCCGACGGGTCCGGATCGCCGCCTCGCTGCGCCCCCTCGCCCGGCGCGACCCCGCCGCCCGCGCCTGGACGGCCCCCTCCGGCCTGTACCGCGTCGAGGCCGCGGCGTACTGCGGGGATCCGCAGGCCGCGGCGGTCCGGCTCCGCCTCGGCGGCGGGTGAGCCCGCGGGCGGCCGGTGCGACCGGGTGCGCCGTCGTCGGCGCCCCGCGTGCTCCCCGACCTCTCCGTCCGGTCCTGCCCGTCCCTGCCGACCGGCAGGGACGGGCGGCGGACGGGGAGTGGAGGAGCACCGGCACGGCGACCGGCGCCGGTTCCGGAACGGGACCGCCGGCCCACCGCAGGACGGTGACCCGCGTGACGGCGGACGGCACCGGCCGGCTCGCGCAGCCGCCGTGCCCGCGGCCGCTCAGTCGAGACAGAACTCGTTGCCCTCGACGTCCTGCATCACGAGGCACGACTCGTTATAGCCGTCGGCGCGCAGGAGCCGCACGCGCACCGCGCCGAGCGCGACCAGCCGCGTGCACTCGGCCTCGAGTGCGGCGACGCGCTCCTCGCCCACGAGCCCGGTGCCGACCCTCACGTCGAGGTGCAGCCGGTTCTTGACGACCTTGCCTTCGGGAACGCGCTGGAAGAACAGGCGCGGGCCCGCGCCCGAGGGGTCGCTGCAGGCGAACGCCGACCCCTGGCGCTCGGGCGGCAGCGAGCGGTCGAAGTCGTCCCACGAGGCGAACCCCGCCGGTGGCGGCGGGACGGCGTACCCCAGCACCTCGCACCAGAAGCGGGCGACGCGCTCGGGTTCCGCGCAGTCGAAGGTGATCTGGACCTGTCTGATCGGCGCCATCGGCCCATCGTAGGACCGGAGTCCTCCGCTGTCCCCGAATACCCGTCCCCGGACCCCCGGCCCTTCCCTCTCCGTTCCCACCCACGGGCCTGCGCGGATTCTTGAAGGTCTCTTGACGACACCGCAGGACATGGAGGCCCGTCACCGGGATACGAGCGGGGGGTGATACGCATCGGATCGGTCGTCCTCACCCTGGCCGCAGCCCTCGCCGCGGCCGCCGCCGCCTGGTGGATCTCCCCGTGGTGGTGGTTCGCCGCCGTCCCGCTGGCCCTGCTGGGCCTGCTGGGTGTGCGGGACCTGGTGCAGCGCCGGCATGCGGTGCTGCGCAACTACCCCGTCATCGGGCATGCCCGCTTCCTCCTGGAGCGGATCCGTCCCGAGATCCAGCAGTACTTCGTCGAGCGGAACTTCGACGGCCGCCCCTTCGACCGGGACGTGCGCAGCATCGTCTACGAGCGGGCGAAGGGCACCGACGCCGAGCAGCCGTACGGCACCGAACGGGACGTCAACGAACCCGGCTACGAGTTCCTGATCCCGTCGATGGCGCCCCGGCCGGTGCCGCGGACGCCGCCGAGGGTGCGGATCGGCGGACCCGACTGCAGCCGCCCGTACGACATGGCGCTGCTGAACGTGTCGGCCATGAGCTTCGGCTCCCTGTCGTCCAACGCGATCCTCGCCCTCAACGGGGGCGCCGCAGCCGGGGGCTTCGCCCACGACACCGGTGAGGGCGGCCTGTCGGAGTACCACCTGCGGCCGGGCGGCGACCTCGTCTGGGAGATCGGCACCGGCTACTTCGGCTGCCGGACCCGGGACGGCGACTTCGACCCCGCCGAGTTCGCCGACAAGGCCGCCCACGACCACGTCAAGTGCGTCTCCCTCAAACTCTCCCAGGGCGCCAAGCCCGGTATCGGCGGGGTCCTGCCCGGGGCGAAGGTCAACGCCGAGATCGCGCGGGTCCGGGACGTCCCCGAGGGCCGGACGGTCGTCTCGCCCCCCTACCACCGGGTGTTCTCCACCCCGCGCGAACTCGTCCGCTTCATCGCCAGGATGCGGGAGCTGTCCGGCGGCAAGCCGACCGGCTTCAAACTCTGCCCCGGCTCCCGCCGGCAGTTCCTCGCCGTCTGCAAGGCGATGCTGGAGGAGGGCACGGCCCCGGACTTCGTCATCGTCGACGGAGCCGAGGGCGGCACCGGCGCCGCCCCGCTGGAGTTCGCCGACCACGTCGGCACCCCGCTCACCGAGGGGCTGCTCACCGTGCACAACGCCCTCGTCGGCGCGGGCCTGCGCGACCGCGTCAGGATCGGGGCGAGCGGCAAGGTCGCCACCGGCGCCGACCTGGTCAAACGCCTGGTGCAGGGCGCCGACTACGCCAACGCCGCACGGGCGATGATGTTCGCCGTCGGCTGTATCCAGGCCCAGCGGTGCCACACGAACACCTGCCCCACCGGCGTCACCACCCAGGACCCCCGGCGCGCCCGCGCCCTCGACGTCGGCGACAAGACGGAGCGCGTCCGGCGCCTCCAGGAGGCGACCGTGGCCAGCGCCCTGCAGATCATGGCGTCCATGGGGGTCACCGACCCCTCCCAGCTGCGCCCCCGCATGCTCCACCGGCGCATCGACCCGTCCACCGAACGCTCCTACGAGGAGCTCTACACCTGGCTGGCCCCCGGGCAGCTGCTCGCCGAGCCGCCCGAGTCCTGGGCGGCCGACTGGCACGCCGCCGACCCCGACCGCTTCACCGTGTGATCTGGAGGATCCCGTGGCACGAACCGTTGCCCGCGTCATCGTGGACGCGCTGAGCGAACTTGGCGTGCGCCAGGTCTTCGGCGTGGTCGGCGACGCGCTCAACCCGCTGACCGACGCCATCCGCACCACCGACGGCATCGAGTGGGTGGGCTGCCGCCACGAGGAGGCGGCCGCGTTCGCCGCGGGCGCCCAGTCGCAGCTCGGCGGCACCCTCGGCGTGTGCATGGGCACCGTCGGACCCGGCTCCGTCCACCTGCTCAACGGCCTGTACGACGCGGCCAAGAGCCGCACGCCGGTCCTGGCGATCGCCGGCCAGGTGCCGCTCGCCGAACTCGGCAGCGACTACTTCCAGGAGGTCGACAACGACGCGCTCTTCAGCGACGTGGCCGTCTTCCGCGCGACGATCACCTCCCCCGACCAGCTCCCGCAGATGCTGGAGGCGGCCGTGCGCAACGCGCTGGGCCGCAAGGGCGTCGCCGTCCTCACCGTGCCGGGCGACCTCGGCGACCGCGAACTGACCGCCGACCGGCCCGCCCGCTTCTCCCTGAGCGCCCCTGTGAGCCGCCCGGAGGAGTCCGCCGTGCGCCGCGCCGCGGAACTGCTCGACCGCGCCGAGCGGGTCACGCTGCTCGTGGGACGGGGCGCCCGTGCCGCACGCGAGGACGTCGTGGCCCTGGCCGACCGCCTGGCCGCGCCGATGGTGCTCACCCTGAAGGCCAAGGAGGGCTTCGAGGGCGGGGCCAACCCCTTCCAGGTCGGCCAGACCGGCCTGATCGGCAACCCCGCGGCGGCCTCCGCCCTCCAGGACGCGGACACGCTCCTGCTGCTGGGCACCGACTTCCCCTACCGGGACTGGTACCCGGAGGGCCGGACCGTCATCCAGGTGGACACCGAGGCGGCCCACATCGGACGCCGGGTGCCGGTTGAGGTCGGCCTCGTCGGCGACACGGGCGCCACCGTGCGGGACCTGCTCGGCCACCTGGCCGCGGCCCCTCCCGGGACGGAGGGGGCACGCGACCGCTCGCACCTGGAGGAGGCGCGCAAGCGCTTCGCGGAGTGGCGCGCGGGCCAGGCCCGGCTCGCCGACCCGGCCCATGACAGGGGCCTGGTCGGACGGGTCCGCTCCGCGCTGGACAACCGCGACCACGACATCCGCCCGGAGGCGCTGGCCGCCGTGGTGGACCGCCTCGCCGACGACGACGCCGTCTTCACCTCCGACACCGGCATGGCCACGGTGTGGCTCTCCCGGTTCGTCGAGATGCGCGGCGACCGGCGGCTCCTCGGCTCGTACAACCTCGGCTCCATGGCCAACGCGATGCCGCAGGCGCTCGGCGCCCAGTGCCTCGACCGGCAGCGCCAGGTCGTGGCCTTCTGCGGCGACGGCGGGCTGAGCATGCTCCTCGGCGACCTCATGACGCTGAGGACCCAGCGGCTCCCCGTCAAACTCGTCGTCTTCGACAACCGCCGCCTGGGCATGGTGAAGCTGGAACAGGAACAGGCCGGCCTGCCGGAGTTCGGCACCGTGCTGGACAACCCCGACTTCGCCGCCGTCGCCACCGCCCTGGGCATCACCGGCATCCGCGTGACGGACCCGGCCGAGCTGGAGGAGTCCGTGCGCCGCGCCTTCGCCACCCCCGGGCCGGTCCTGCTGGACGTCCTCACCAACCCGGACGAGATCGCCGTCCCGGCCAAGCCGACCGTCGAGCAGGGCTGGGGCTTCGCGGTGGCCAAGGTGAAGGAGGTCGTGCGCAGCCACGGCGACACCGGCCGCCACTGATCCCGGGCCCGCCGCCCGCACGGCCTCCCGCCGGGTCCCTCCCGGCCCGACCCGGTCCCGGCCCCCGGGCCGCATGTCCGCCGACACGGCCGGGAGGGCCGGCGCGCCGCCCCCGGAGGCCGGCCCGCCTCGGTCGGCGTGCAGGGCGAGGAACATGAAGCGGGGGCGGCGGTGAGGGAGCGGTACTCGCCGGGACGGTGAGGGAGCGGTACGCGCCGGGCAGCAGCTCGCGGACGGCCGGTACGGGATGCGGCCCGCTGATCCGGAGACCCGGAACGCCGCCGGGGTGAAGGGGCCGCCATCGCGTGCAGCGGGCGGTACCGGAAGCTCATGGGCCGTCCGGCCGCCCATGGTCCCTTCCTCCGGACGTCCTCGGAGCCGGAGCAGGAAATGTCCTCCCGAGCCGTGAGCAGAGAGCCTCGTACGGCGGCCGTGCGCGGCAGCACCTCGTACCGCCGCCGTACGAGGTGCTGCCGCAGGTCGAGGAGGTCCGGGGACCCCGGGGTCAGACCGTCCGGATCCGGTCGGCGATCTCCGGTCTCGCCCCGAACCCGGCCGCCTTGTACGTGGCGACGCCGCCGGTGTTGGAGCTCGGTGTGCACACGCGCACGCTCGACGAGCCCATCTCCCGCAGTGCGGCCGCCCCGGCGACGGTGATCGCCCGGCCGTAGCCGCGGCCGCGGTGGTCCTCGTGGACGCCCATCGGCTCGACCAGTCCCGGCTTCCCCGGGCCGGCCGACCAGACCGTCACCACCGCCGCGGGGTTGCCCCGGTCGTCGTAGGCGCCCAGGCAGCGGGCGTCGGCGTGGAACGGTGCCGCGGACATCCCGTACCGGTACGCGCGCGTGGGTCTCGTGGTGTTGAACGCGGACCGCAGGACGTCGGCGAAGTCCTGTGCCTGCTCCAGGCCGATCTCCTCGATCCGCACGCCGGGGTCCTCCACCGTCTCGGCGAGGTCGCGGAAGAGCGGCGTCCACGGCTCGCCGAGGCCCCAGCCCTCCTCGGTCAGCAGGTCGTGGAGCAGCAGGCCCCGCGGCGCCTCGACGGACACCGCTCCCCCCGGCAGCACGCCGCGCTCAGGCAGCGAGAAGTCCTCGACGAGCCGCCACGCCAAGCTCTCGTCGTGGAAGGCGTCGGGAGCGACCGTCATCCGCACCAGCGTCGGCGAGTCCAGCATCCCGACGGCGAGGATCCGTCCGTCCCGGCTCCAGGTCCGGACCACCGCGGCCGTCTCGGCCGTTCCGAACCGGTGGTTCCAGCCGATGTCCCCGGGGTGCAGCTGCATCGGCGCCTCGTCGTGCTGCCACTCCCGCAGCGCCGCCATGGCCTCGCGCACTCCGTCGGCCGTCGGCCCGTTCAGCACAATCGTCATGGCCGGGATCCCACACCCCGCCTCGGTGGCGTGCAACCGCTTAACCGGCTTCGGTCCGGCAGGGTGATGGTGGCGGCGTGCCGACGGCGCGTCCGGTCGCCCGTGACCCGCGTCAGGGCCGGCCCTTGCCGCGTTCGGCGAGGGTGTGGGCGACCAGGGCGTTGGCGTGCCCGTGGCCGAGTCCGTGCTCGGTCTTGAGCCAGGTGACCAGCTCCATGTGTCCGGTCAGGGGAGAGGTGCGGATCAGGTCCTTCCACTCCTCGACCGGGCGGCCGTACGTCTTCTCGATCGAGGGGAAGTAGCTGGCGGGGCCCTTCACCGGTGAGGTCATGTCGCTGCGTCCTGTCCGTCTGGGTGGGGTGGTCCGGGGCGGGATGGTTCCGGGCGGCGTGCCGGCGTGCCGGCGTGCGGGGCGGGAGCCGGGTCCGCTACCGCGGTGAGGCCGGTGCGCGGTCGGCGAGCCGGACGACGACCGCGGTGAGCGTGAGCAGGCCGAGGCCCGCTCCGGCGGTGAAGGCCGCCACGGTGGCACCGGAGCCGGCGAAACCGGCGAGGACCCCGACCGGCACGAGCCGGCAGGCCAGTGCCCAGCCGCGTCGGCCGCGGGCGGCGAAGTGCCGGGCCAGGACGAGGAGTGCGGCGCACAGGGCGAGGTAGCCCGCCATGCCGCCGAACATGTGGACCGCGCCGTGGGTGCTCATCGTGGCCGGGCCGTCCGGCGTGCCGGGCGGGAAGCCCCCGCCCGGGTCGGCGGTGAACACCCCGGCCAGCAGGAACGACGCGCCGAAGACGCCGATCAGCCGCGGTGCCCAGGTGCCGCCGGGGGTGCGGCCGATCGCCCGTCGCACCCCCACCGCCCCGGCCGTGACCAGCACGCCGGTGACCAGGAAGCCCGCCACCTGGATCCAGCCCCAGGGGCCGAGGCTGAGCTGGCTGATGGCGTTCCTGGTGAAGTCGAAGCCGTCGCGGGTGAGTCCTTCGACGACTCCCACCCCCAGGAACAACGGGCCCGCCAGGGCGCCCCCGGCCAGCAGGGCGCGGGTGGAGAGCGGAGTCGGGACGGAGCGGCTCGTGAGCGGCGTGCCGACCACCTGGGTCATGAGGATCCCCCTGTGTCGAGGTCGAATCCCAGAACTGGACTGTCCAGTACCGGGGAACTGGACGGTACAGTACTCAGAAGAGAACTGGACTGTCCAGTACTGTAGGAGCGTCGAGGAGGGGACATGGAAGCGATGGAACCGAACGAACCCGGCGGCCGGTCCGCACGCAAACACCAGGCGATCATGGAGGCCGCGACGGCGGCGTTCCTGGCCAACGGCTACGCCGGCACGAGCATGGACGACATCGCCAGGCTGGCCGCCGTGTCCAAGCAGACGGTGTACAAGCACTTCGCCGACAAGGAGAAGCTGTTCGCCGCGATCATCCTGGCCACCACCGACGGGGTCGAGGGCATGGTCGACCTGGTGGCCGACATCCCCGCCGACGCCGACGCACTGGAGGAGAACCTGGTCCGACTGGCCCGCCAGTTCCTGACCGCCCTCACCGAGCCCCGGGTGCTCCGACTGCGGCGCCTCGTCATCGCCAACGCCGACGCCTTCCCGGACCTGGGCGCCTCCTGGTACGAACGGGGCTTCGAGCGCGTCCTGGCCACCCTGGCCGACACCTTCCGGCGCCTGGCCGACCAGGGGCTGCTCCGGGTCGACGACGCGCTCCTGGCCGCCCACCACTTCTCCGGCCTGCTGCTGTGGATCCCGGTGAACAGGGCGATGTTCCACGGAGGACCGCAGCACACCCGGTCCGAGCTCGACCGCTGTGCCGACGCCGGCGTGCGGGCGTTCCTCGCCGCCTACCGCTGACCCCGGACGCCGGACCGGCCCGCCCGCGGCTGCGGCCGCCTCCCGCGGCCGCAGCCGCGGGCGGGCCGCTGCTGCCCGGGCGCGTGGGCGCACCCGCTCCGGGCGGACGCCGACCGCCTCCGGCGGCGCAGGCGGGCGCCGTCCCTCCTCCGGACGGATCTGCACGCCGCACCGAGGAGGTCACCACGAGCACCTGCGCCACCGGCCCGTTCCGGAGCCCGTTGCGGGAGCGGCTCGGGCCGGCCCGTGCGAGCGCGCGGGTGCGGAGCGGCCGGCGCGTCGGGCGTTCCTCCGCCTCCGCCCCGCGGGTGCCGCACGCCGCCGCCTCCGGTCTGCCCCGGGAGTGCGCCCGCACAGCGGTCGACGCCTTCGACGCACCCGGCCGCAGGCCGTCGCCGCCGCCGTCGTCGAGGAGCCCCGCTGCACCACCCGGCGCCCCGGGCACGCCGTCATGATCGCCCTGGCCGACCTCGCCCGGCGCGCCCGGAGGATGTCCGACGCCTGGTGCAGGATCGGCAGCAGCCGCACGTCCCGCACGTCCCCCTCCGGGACCGGACCCGGAGGGGGACGTGCGGCCAGGGGAGGGGAACCGGGTTGGGTCTGGTGATCGAGAGCCGGCCGTCGGAGCTGCCGTACATCGAGCGGGTGTGGCGTAGCCGCAGCGACGACGTCGGCCGGATGATGTCCGTCGCGACGCCCCACTGGGAGCTGGTGTTCTGGGAGCACCGCGGCCGGGTGCAGGCGGCCGTGCTCGGCCCGGAGGCGAAGGCGTCCCCTGCCCCGGTCCCCGAGGACGCCGCCTTCTTCGGGATCAGCTTCGCGCTGGGCACGTCGATGCCGCACATCCCGGTCAGCCGGCTGGTGGGCAGCAACGCGGCGATCCCCGACGTGACACGGCGTTCGCTGTGGCTGAAGGGGTCGGCCTGGCACGTTCCCGACTACGGCAACGCCGAGGCGTTCGTGCGGCGGATGGTCCGGGAGGGCGTCGTGGACCTGGACCCGCTCGTGCCCGCCGTGCTCGACGGCGCCCGCCCGGACGTGTCCGACCGCACCCTGCAGCGGCGCTTCGTCGCGGCGACCGGCCTGACCCGGGGCGCCGTCCGGCAGATCCACCGCGCCCGCCGGGCGGCGGTGCTGCTCCAGGAGGGGGCGGCGGCCCAGGAGGTCGTGCACCGGCTGGGGTACTTCGACCAGCCGCACCTGGCGCGGTCCCTGAAGCGGTACGTGGGGCGGACCGCCACCCAGCTGGGCGCGCCGGACGCGGCGGAGCCGCTGTCGCTTCTGTACAAGACCTGACCCCCGGCGCCTGCCTAACATGCGTGGCACGGCCGGCGGGGCCGGCCCGTCGAGGCCGGAGCACCGTCAGGACCGGCGCCAGGGCAGGGCTTCCGCACTCATCATGGAGGAATCATGCGCAGGGTCGTCTCGGGTCTGTTCGTCTCGCTCGACGGTGTCGTCCAGGCGCCCAACGAATGGCAGTTCGCGTTCGACGAGGAGATGGGCGCCGCGCTGAACGACACGCTGGAGACGGCCGACACGATCCTGCTGGGCCGGGTGACGTTCACCGAGTGGGCCGGGTACTGGCCGACCGTGACCAGCGGCGAGGACGCCGGTTTCGCCAAGTGGATCAACGAGTCGCCCAAGTACGTGGTCTCCTCGACGCTGGACAGCGTCGATGACTGGGAGAACAGCACGCTGGTCAAGGGCGACCTGGCGGCCGCGGTCGACGAGCTCAGGGCCGGCGAGGGCAAGGACATCACGGTCGCGGGCAGCCCGACGCTGGTGCGTTCGCTGCTGGAGCTGGACCTGCTGGACGAGCTGGTGCTGCTGATCCACCCGGTGGTGGCCGGCGGGGGCCGCAGGAAGCTGTTCGCCGACGACGCCGCGCTGAAGAGGCTGGAGCTGGTGAGCGCCCGGCCGACCAGCAGCGGGGTGGTCATCGCGACCTACCGCCCGGTGCGCTGAGCCGGTACGGACCAGCCGGTGCTCCGGCGCCGGTGCCTCGCCTGCGCGGGAACCGGACGGCCTCGGCGGGGGACGCCGGCGACACCGGCCGCCGCACGGCGGACACGGGGGAGGGCGGGCGGCACGCGGACAGCGGAGCGTGCCGCCCGCCGGGCGGCCGGCGCCGGGTGCTCCCCGGCGCCGACCACGTCCCTGTACTGGTCACGTCCCTGTACCGGTCACGTCCCGGGCGGCGGCACTCCCCGGGCGGTGGTACGTCCCGGGCGGCTGACGGACCGGTGGAGGGCGGCCCTCGACGCCCTCGGGACCACCGTCGAGGACCGCCTGTCCGCAGGCCGTCCGTGGTCGTGCGACCGGGGGAGCGCCCGGTGGTCCGGCACGTGCGGCGCCGGTCTCCGGTTCGGGGCTGCCGGCCGGGGTTCAGGCGGGAGTGCCGCCTGCGTAGTCGCTGTTGAAGGTGGTCTCGACGGTGCTGGCCACGGCCTCGGCCACTCCGGTCCCCGTGAGGACAAGGCCCAGCTCCCGGTTGTTGTCCAGCGAGTTGCTGCTGATGTTCATGGAGCCGGCCTCCACCTTCTGGGTGCTGAGACCGTAGTCGGCGACCATCGCCTTGGCGTGGATGTAGAAGCCGTTGGGGTCGGAGTACCCGACGACGGTGCCGCCCGCCGCCTTGATCGCGGACACCTGGCTGGAGTAGTTCGACGGCGTCTCGAGGACCACCCGCACCTTCACCCCGGCCTTCGCCCGCGCCACGATGGCGTTGACCACCGTGCTGTCGCCGAGCTCCAGCTCCTCGACGTCGAGCTTCGCGGTGGCGCCGTCGACCAGGGACAGCAGGCGGTTGCGGGAGTCGGTGGGGGACCAGAGCAGGTGGTCGCCGTCGGTCGGCGTGATCGAGGTGCCGGTGTAGTCGGCGTTGAAGACCTTCTCGATCGACGCGACGTCACGGCTGTCGTCGTCGAAGACGCCGTAGTCACGGCTGGTCGTGTAGTACTGGGCGGTGAGGTTGCCGGTGAGGATCAGCGACTTGACGGCGTCCACCGTGATGGTTTTCTGGTGGGTGTAGACGAAGGCCGAGGGCGACCACACCACTCCCACGCCCGCGCTCGTCAGGGAGTTGTACGCCGAGCTGTTGGCGCTCTGGTGTGCACGGTCCAGGACGACCCGCACGGTGACGCCCTTGTTCTTGAGCGCTATCAGGTCGTTGACCGCCGTGGTGTCCTCCAGCTCGTACATGGTCATGTCGAGGGAGGTGGTGGCAGAGTTGATGAAGTCGTAGATGGTGGGCTGGCTGCCGCTCTGCGAGAAGGCGAACGCGGAGTAGGTGGCCGCGTTCGCGGGGGCGGCGGTGGTGAGGACGGCGGCGCCGGCCGCCAGGACGGCACCGGCACGGCTGAGGACCTTCGACGGCATGCGTGACTCCCGGTCAGGTGGACTCCCACGGGGGTGAGTGGGCGCGCACATGACACCACGCGCGTAGAACGCCGAGGAAGGTCGGTGCGGTGAACGTGGCGTGACCGGTTGGCCCTGCACGTGGACAAAGAGGACAACGCGCAGGTCGTAAGGCAGTCAAGGCGCTTCCATGACATCGCAAAATCTTCCTGTGGCGCTGGGGCGCCCGGCAGCGTCGGGGTCTCCTGCGGCGCCCTCGCCCCTGACCCGCAACGCGGCCGTCGGGCACAGCGCCATCCCCGCGCGCCCTGGGGCTCCCGGCGGCGGCAGCGGTGGCGCCGTGCACACCGACGGGAACCGCTGCAGCGTACGCACCACCGGCCCGGTGCTGGAGGACGACCGGGCCGCAGAGCGCGGCGGAGCGGTCCTCCCCGCCAGGAGGGACCGCCCGGCCCCCTGCGCATCGGCGGGTCCGCCCTGCGCCGCAACTCCGGCGCGGGCTTCGGGCCCCCTCACCTCCCCGGTATCCCCGCCTGCCGGCGGACGGTTGTCCGCCGGCAGGCGGGAGCGCACCTGGCGGAGACGGCCGGGGAGCAGGCCGGGGACGAGTGCGACGAAGCTCCCGGCAGTCAGGGGGTGGTCGTGACCCCGACTGGCGGGAGCTTCGTCGCGGCGTTCCGTCCGGGGCGCCGGCAGTCCCCGTTCCGCCTCGCCCCGGCGGCCGCCCCCTGCGTGAGCGGTGTCCAGCGGTCGGGCGGATCAGCAGGGGAGGGTGCCGCTGTACAGCGCGTGTCCGTAGGAGGAGCTCCCCGAGCCGAAGCCGTAGACGCCGTCGTCGCTCCAGACCGCTTCGCGCAGGCCGTTGACGCAGGTCGAGGCCGGTGCGATCGCGAAGCCCTCCAGGTTGTCGACCGGCATGACGGCGGGGTTCGTGTAGGTCACGTCCGGAACGATCGTGCCGTTGGCGTCGACCTTCATGAAGGTGTGCGTCTCGCCGCAGGTGTTGTCGCAGGTCGCGACGATGCGCTGCGTTCCGGCGTCGAACGTCACGTCCATCACGGCGCCCTTGCCGGTCGGGACCGTGCCGAACGTCGTGAACGTGCCGTCGGAGTTCAGGCCGTAGACGTGCAGCGTGCCGTCCCACTCCAGACCGGCGAAGAACAGGCCCGACCCGTGCAGCGGGTAGTCCGCCGGGTTGTACGCGGCGTGGGTCAGCGGGTCGACCCAGCCGTTCGCTGTCAGCCAGCTGTCCGGCACGTAGCCGACGCCCTCGAAGCCCAGGTTGGCGTCGTCCTTGCTGCCGGTGTCGAGCTGCGGGAACTGCGCGGTCATGTCCCACTGGCGCACCGGGGTGAGGGTCGAGCCGGCCGCGGCCGGGTCGAACTCCATGATCGTGTCCTTGGGGACCGTGTTGTCGGTGTTGTCGCGCTCGGAGGTCACGTAGAGGTGGCCGTTGCCGCCGACCGTCAGGCCCTCGGAGTCCGGCTGGCCGGTGCCGCCCGCGAAGCGGATCTGCTTGCCGGTCGCGCTCCACGACGGGTCCGGGATCCACCTGCCGTTGCTCTTGACCAGCCTGTACAGCCAGTTCTTGTTCTTCGCGGCCCACAGCACCGACGGGTTCGCCGGGTCGAACGCCAGCCCGCTCAGGTCACGGCCTTCAGGGCCGGTGGACGTGGTGAACGCGCAGACGTTGTCGGCGATCGTGACGTCCAGGCCGCCCGGCCACGCCGAGGTGCCCGCCGGGGTGGAACCCGTGCCCGTGGGCGCCTCGGGGGTGCAGCCGCTGGTGAGCGAGCCGCCGCCACCCAGCAGATGCCCGGTGCCGCCGCCGGTGCCACCGGTGCCCGAGCAGGAGTTGGCGCTGCCGAGGGTGGCGGTCGTGGCGGTCTGGAACCAGCCGCTGCCGGTGCCGCAGCGCTCGTCCGACGGCTTGGCGCCGCCGACGGCCCAGGTCACCGAGTCGACGGTGGTGCCGTTGCTGTCGATGAGGAAGAGCGAGTCGTTGTCACCGAGACCGAGGGTGGAGCCGAACGTGGCGTAGCCGCCCGCGGGGATGCTGGTCGTGCTCGGCGAGGAGGACGAGATGGAGGCCGGGGAGTGGCTGGTGTCGTTGTCGACGTACTTCCACGACCCGATGCTGACCGTGCTCGTCCCGCCGTTGTACAGCTCCACGGTGTCCGCGCCGTCCGAGGTGACCTCGTTGATCCGCACCCGGCTCGCCGCCGGGACCGAGGACGGGCAGCCCGAGGCGTTCGCGGCGCCGAACGTGGTCGCCGCGGTGGTGGTCACCCATGCGCCGGTGCCGTCGCCGCCGCACCGCGCCATGGCCGGCTTCGCCTGGCCGGTGGCCCACTCGACACGGTCGACCACCGTGCCGTCGGAGGTGTAGACCACCAGCTTGTCGGAGTCGCCGAGCCCCTTGGGCGAGTTGAAGGTGACGAAGCCGCCTGCCGGGATGGTGCCGGCGGACGGGCTGAACGCCTGAGGTGAGAAGCCGTCGTCGGACATCCTCCAGCCGCTGATGCTCACCGCGGTCGACCCGGTGTTGTACAGCTCCACCGTGTCGTTGTTCGACGAGGTGACCTCGTTGATCCGAACATTCTGGTAGCCGGCCGGGTCCGCGGCGGCCGCGGGCTGCGCCGCAACCATCCCGGTGACGACCAGTCCTGAAAACGTCAAGGCCGAGGCGCACACGGAGGCGATGCCGGCACGCGAGTGTGAGATAGGCACGGGGTCGAACTCTGGTGGCGCAACCTTGAAACGGCGTGTACAGCGGTTGAATGCCGCCTGCTGACCACCGGAACGCCGTACGCCCACCGCCGCCGCGCGCCGCCACGGCTCAGCCGAGGACGGTCAGGAGCACCGGCCCGGCCCGCACCGTCCACCTGAGCCCTCGTGCCGCCGCGGTGACGCACCGGAAGGGCGGCGACGGGAGGACCCCGACGACGATCCACGTCGCCGGGGTACCCGTCGCGGCCGGCCGCAACGTCCTGGTCGTCGCCCTCGACCCGCAGGGCCGCCCGGCCCTCGTTCACCTCCAGCGGCAGCGTGTGCCGATGAGGTGCAGCAGCGGTCTGCGGTCCGAAGGACCCCCGGTGTTCAGGAGGCATGGCCGCGATGCGGTGACCGGGTCTCAGAAAGGCCCCGCACGCTCAGCCTTGACCCTGGAGGCTGAGCAGCCGGTGGGCTGGACCCGGACTGCGCTCCCATGGCGGGGGAGACGCTTCACGTGCGGACCTTCGGCGACCCCACGGGCCCGCCGGTGGTCGCCGTGCACGGTGTGTACGGGCACGGGGCCGCCGGCGGGAGCTGACTGCGGGGCACCTGGCCGACTTCTGCGTGTACGCGCCCGGCCTCCGCGGGCAGGGCCGGTCGCCGTGGTCTCCGCCGTGGACGCTGGAGCAGCACGTCGCCGACGTCGTGGCCACGACGGACGTGCCCGGTCTCCAGCAGGTCGACGTGCCCGGATTCTCCTTCGGCGCTGCGGTGTCGTTGCACCTGGCCCGGCAGGCACCCGAACGGGCACGCCGGCTGGTGCTGCCCGACCCCGCCGTCGGGCTCGGAGCCGAGGGCACGGCCGGAAGCACCGCGAAGGCGCCGGCGGCGCCGTCGTTCCTCCATCCGGCCGAGGCGCGGACGGGAAAAGCGATTGACGCTCACCGGTGTCCGGCGGTCGGATGACGTGCCATGGACACAGGGCAGATGCATCCCGGTATGCACGCCATCGACGTCGACCTTGTACGGCGGCTGATCGCCGGGCAGTTCCCGCAGTGGGCGGCGCTGGCGGTCGAGCGGTTCCCGTCCGGCGGGACAGTCAACGCCCTGTACCGGCTGGGCGATGACATGGTCGTACGGCTGCCGCTCGTGCAGGGCGGGGCCAGCGACGTCTCGGTGGAGCGGACGTGGCTGCCCCGGCTCGCGCCTCACCTGCCCACGACCATTCCCGAGGCACTCGGGGAGGGGGAGCCCGCGGAGGGGTACCCGTGGCCGTGGTCGGTGTACCGGTGGCTGGCGGGGGAGAATCCCGAGGCGGGAGCCCTGGGCGAGCCGACACTGCTGGCTGAGGATCTGGCCGGGTTCGTGGCGGCGATGCGGAGCATCACCCTGCCGGGTGCGCCGCAGGCCCACCGCGGGGGGCCGGCCGCCTCGCTCGACGCGGAGACCCGGGCGGCGATCGAGGAGCTGCGCGGGATCCCACAGGAGGGCGTCGACTGCGATGCCGCCACAGCCGTGTGGGAGGAGGCGCTGCGGGCCCCCGGCTGGGACAGGCCGCCGGTGTGGCTGCACGCCGATCTCATGCCGGGCAACCTGCTGGTGGACGGTGGCAGGCTCACCTCGGTGATCGACTTCGGGTGCCTGGGGGTGGGCGATCCGGCCTGCGATCTGTTCCCAGCGTGGAATCTGCTGCCGGCCGAGGCGAGGGGAGTCTTCCGCGAGGCGCTGAGCGTGGACGACGCGACCTGGATCCGCGGCCGGGGACGGACACTCTCGCAGGCACTGATCGCGCTGCCGTACTACCGGAAGACGAACCCGGCGATGGCGCGCAACGCCCGGCATGTGATCCGGACGGTGCTGCAGGAGGGCTGAGATCAGAGCGTGTCGGGACTGTCCTGGTCACAGCCATTCGTTGATCGCTGCGACCAGCGCAGTGGCCAGGAAACGGACCGCGCGCCTGTCGTATCGTGCGGCCCTGGAGTCTGTTCGGCTGACGGACCGCCAGGATGGCGAGGGTTCGTGACCCACCCGATCAGGGTCCGCCCGGCGTCGGCAGCGGCGGCGACACCGCGGCCGGGCTCGCGCTGCGCAGGGGGCCTTCACCGCCTGCCGGAAACCCGGTGATCAGTAGGCTTCACGCCATGACCAGTGATCTTGGATTCCTCTGCTCGTGCTGCGGGTCGCACCACACTGAGCTGCCCATGGACTACACGGCCGAGGCCCCGGCCGTATGGGATCCGGCCTTCGCAGACGCGGATGACTGCCTGCTCTCGTCGGACCAGTGCGTGATCCGGGCACAGCACTACTTCGTCAAGGGTCTGATCGAGATACCGGTCATCGGCAGCGGCGAGGTGTTCTCCTGGGCTGTCTGGGTCTCGCTCAGCCGCGAGAACTTCTTCCGTGCGGCGGACTTGTGGGACACCGCCGGCCGGGAAGCGGAGAAGCCGTACTTCGGCTGGCTCACCACTGACCTCGCGGCCTACTCGCCCACGACTCTTCACCTGAGGACCCGTGTCCACACCCGGCCGGTCGGCGAACGCCCCTTCGTCGAGCTCGAACCCACCGACCACCCCCTCGCCGTCGAACAGCGCACGGGAATCACCCGGAACCGTGTACGGGAGATCGCCGAGGCGGTGCTCCACCCCTCCCGCGACAGGAAGCAGGCGTGAGGGCTGGCGGACGGCCGTCCGGCCGTCGGAAGGGTTGCCGAGCCGTCGCCGATGCACGGCCGACAGACGGGAGGGGTGGTCCACGACGTGGCGCGGGGTGTCGAGCGTGGCAACGGAGGACAGCACGCACTCCTTGCCACTCTTAACGTACAGCGCGAGGGGGGCCTTGCGGCAAGGCCCCGGTCGTGACGCAGAATCGTCGGCCGAGGCCGTAACCTGGGGAAATCGGAGATTCGCGAAGTACATGCACCTTTGCCGACTCCGGGTTCTGCAGGATGTGAGACCGTCGGCGGGACTCCCGGTGCGGGTGCGGGTGCGGACGCGGCTGCGGATGCTCGGCGCGGAGGTGCGGGGTACGGGGTGCGCGTCGCCCGCCTAGGCGCAGCGACCGGCCGACTCGTCAGAGGGAGGGCTGCCAGGGATGAGGACATGCGCGATGAGAGGTTCGGCAGAGGTGGGGGCACCGGCGGTCCGGCCGGCCACCGCAGGGCAACGGAACACGGCTGCTCCTCGGGGGAACCGCAATGACTGAGCAGTACGTGCTGGACCTCCACGAGGTCGACGAGACCCAGGCCGCGGTCGTCGGCGGCAAGGGCGCGCACCTGGGCGGGCTGGCGCGGATCGAAGGCATCCGCGTGCCGGACGGCTTCTGCGTGACGACGGACGCCTTCCGGCGGATCACGGCGGAAGCGCCGTCGATCGACGATCTGCTCGACCGGTTGTCGCGCCTGGACCCGGACGACCGGGAGGCGGTCCGCACCCTCAGCGCGCAGATTCGCCGGACCATCGAGGAGACCGCCGTCCCGGACGACCTCGCGGCGGCGATCACCCGCGCACTCGCCCGGCACGGTGAGCGGGCCGCCTACGCCGTCCGGTCCAGCGCGACGGCGGAGGACCTCCCGACGGCCTCCTTCGCCGGCCAGCAGGACACGTACCTCAACGTCGTGGGTCCGGCGGCCGTCCTCCGGCACGTCAGCCGGTGCTGGGCCTCGCTGTTCACCGAGCGGGCCGTGGCCTACCGCCGGCGCAGCGGCGTCGACCACCGTGCGGTCCGCATGGCCGTGGTCGTGCAGCGGATGGTCTTCCCGCAGGCGGCCGGCGTCCTGTTCACGGCCGACCCCGTCACGGGCAACCGGAAGGTCGCCACCGTGGACGCCGGCTTCGGCCTCGGCGAGGCCCTGGTCTCCGGCCTGGTGAACCCGGACGTCTTCAAGGTCCGCGACGGCCAAGTCGTCGCCAGGACGGTCGCCGCCAAACAGCGTGCCGTTCGCGCCCTGCCGGCCGGCGGCACGCAGGAGGTGGCGATCGACGCGCAGCTGCAGGGGCAGCCGGCCCTGACGGATGCCCAGGTCGTGCGGCTCGTGGAGCTCGGGCGGCGGATCGAGGCGCACTTCGGCCGCCCGCAGGACATCGAGTGGTGCCTGGTGGACGACGGCTTCCAGATCGTGCAGAGCCGGCCGATCACGACGCTGTTCCCCGTCCCCGAGGCCGACGACCAGGAGAACCACGTCTACGTCTCCGTCGGCCACGGGCAGATGATGACCGACCCCATGAGGCCCCTGGGGCTCTCCGTGTGGCAGCTGACCGCCATGGTGCCCATGCACACGGCCGGCGGGAGGCTGTTCGTCGACGTCACCCGGCGTCTGGGCTCGGCCACGGGCCGCGCCGCCCTCCTGGACCTCATGGGGAGGGGCGATCCGCTGACGAGGGACGCCCTGGAGACCGTCCTCGACCGCGACGCCTTCGTCCCGTCGCTCCCGGACGCCGCTCCCGGCGGGCCCCCGCTCCTCGGCGCGTCCGCCCCGGTCGAGACCGATCCGGCCGTCGTCACCGAACTGATCGAGCGCAGCCGGGCGTCCGTCGCCGCCCTGGAGCGCGACATCCGGACGAAGTCCGGACCGGCGCTGTTCGACTTCCTGCCGGAGGCCTTCGAGGAGCACAAGCGGGTCCTCGGTGATCCACGGAACCTGCAGGCGATCATGGCGGGGATGGAGGCCACGTGGTGGCTCAACGACAAGCTGCAGGAGTGGCTGGGCGAGAAGAACGCGGCCGACACCCTCACGCTGTCCGCCCCCGGCAACGTCACCTCGGAGATGGGACTGGCGCTGCTCGACGTCGCGGACGTGATCCGCCCGCACCCGGAGGTGGTGGCGTTCCTGCAGGACGTCGAGGACGAGGGCTTCCTGGACGGGCTGGCGAAGCTCGCGGGCGGGACCGAGGCCCGCGACGCCATCGAGGCCTACCTCGACCGGTACGGCATGCGCTGCGTCGGCGAGATCGACATCACGAGGCCGCGCTGGCGCGAGCGCCCCACCACGCTCGTGCCCGTGATCCTCGACAACGTCAGGAACTTCGAGCCCGGCGCCGCCCGGCGGCGCTTCGAGGAAGGGCTGCGGAAGGCGCAGAAGAAGGAACAGGACGTGCTGTCCCGCCTGCGGGCGCTGCCGGACGGGGAGCGGAAGGCCGACGAGGCCAAGCGGATGATCGACCGGGTCCGCACCTTCATCGGGTACCGGGAGTACCCGAAGTACGGCATCGTCAGCCGCTTCTTCGTCTACAAGCAGGCCCTGCTGAGGGAGGCCGAGCGCCTCGTGCAGGACGGCGTGCTCGCGGAGAAGGAGGACATCTTCTACCTCACGTTCCAGGAACTCCGCGACGTCGTGCGTTCGAACGAGGCGGACGAGCGGCTCATCCGGCAGCGCAAGGACGCGTTCCGGGCGTACCACGCGCTCACACCGCCCCGGGTGCTCACATCGGAGGGTGAGGCCGTCACCGGGGCGCACCGGCGCGACGACGTGCCGGCCGGCGCCCTGGCCGGCCTGCCGGTCTCCGCCGGGACCGTCGAGGGGAGGGCCCGCGTCATCCTGGACATGGCGGAGGCCGACCTCGAAGCGGGCGACATCCTGGTCACGGCCTTCACGGACCCCAGCTGGTCGCCGCTGTTCGTCGCGGTCGCGGGCCTGGTGACGGAGGTGGGCGGTCCGATGACCCACGGCGCGGTGATCGCCCGGGAGTACGGCCTGCCGGCCGTCGTGGGCGTGGAGGGTGCCACCCGGCTGATCCGGGACGGGCAGCGGATCCGCGTGCACGGAACCGACGGCTACGTCGAGATCCTGCCCTGACCGACCCCACCGACGAGCCCTGTCCGCAGCTTCCGAGGACCGGCCCGGGGGAACATCGGGGCAGCCGTTCGTGCCGAGGACGATCGTGACCGGGTCGGGGTGAGGGCGCTGAGGCCGGGCCGCGTCCGGAACCGCGGACCGCAGCTCCACCGGGCGGCCGGCCTCTCGGCCGGGCTGTCGGCCGGGCCTGCCGGGCCGCCGACGCCTCGGTGACGCCCTTCGCCCACCGGGACGCCGAGCGGCCCGGCACCGGGTCGCCGGTGCCGGGCCGCTCGTGTGCCGGGCCGCTCGTGTGCGGAGCGCCGGCTGTCAGCCCTGGCGGGCCTTGAACCGCGGGTCCTTCTTGTTGATCACGAACGTCACTCCGCGCCGCCGCACCACCTGGGCGCCGGGCCTGTTCTTCAGCGAACGCAACGACTTGCGTACCTTCACTGCGGTCTCCTTCCGTGCGATCGAACCAGGACCGCCGTCAACGGCGGACCTGGGCGGTGCCTCCGCAGCGCCGCCCGAGCCGCTGCACCCGTCCCGCGGTGTCGCGGTGTCCGCGACACGGCAGCTGCCGTGGGGGAGCGGGTGGCTCGCCGACGAGACCTCGACGTCGACGACCGGATGCGTGCCGTGGCCCTTCCCCTCGGCCGTGCGCTGCGCTGCGACGGTGGGGGTACGGGCCGTGCGAAGCCTGCCGCACGGCCGCGGAGAGCGGCGGTGCGGGAGGCAGGGTGAGTGCCGTGCCGTGTGGCGGTGCCCTTCCCGGATGCCTCCGTCGCCGGGCGACAGGGGCAGGGGTGGGGGCAGAGGCAGAAGGTCAGCGTTCCTCACGGAAGACGACGTGCGCGCCGGCCACCGGGTCGTACTTGCGCAGGACCAGCCGGTCGGGATCGTTGAGGCGGTTCTTGCGGGTCGTGTAGGTGACGCCGGTGCCGGCCGTCGACCTCAGCGTGACGACGGGCCGCGTGGTGCTGCGTGCCATGAGGTGCCCCTTTCACGTGCACCCGAGTCTGCTGACTCGAGCATGTCAGTCACGCTGCACAACGGCATCCACCGGTCCCGCATTCCCGGCGGCGCCGGCGGGCGGTCCCGGCACGCGCGGACCACCGGCCGTCCGGAGCGCCTTCCCGCCCGCCGCGCCCCGCCCCGCCCCGCCCCGGGGCACGGCGGCGTCCTCCGCGCCGGTATCCGCGCGGTCGGCGGGCAGGAGGTGGCCGCCCCGAGGCCCTGGCGGCTGCCGTGCAGCCCCCGCTGGAGCGCCACCGGCGTTCACCTGCGTGACCGGGCCTGGGCAGAGCCGCCCTCGCCCTGCACCCGGCGGCGTCGGCCCGAGGGCGGAAAAGCCGCAGCGGGGGCCCGGCCGGCACACGCCGGTCGGGCCCCCAGTGCGGTTCGGGTGCCGGCTCGTCGCCTGTCCCGCCGGTCAGACGGGCACAGGGGCGCCGAGCGTCACGGAGGCTTGCTGGAGCGGACTGAGGACGCGCGCGGGGGCGGCCTCGGGGAGGGTGCGGCAGGTGAAGCCGAGCCGGGTCATGGCCCGGATCACTTCGGCGGCGCTGAAATCACGGCGGTCCTGGCGGGTGATGACCTGGCCGACCTGCTTGACGGGGTAGTGGCGGCGGCCGATGATCACCGACGCGCCGGTACCCGGTTCGGGCTTGACGCCCTTCATCGATTCCAGCACGCCGCTCCTGGTGAGTTCGAAGGGGAAGCGGGCGATGACGCAGCGCATGTGACCTCACAGCGAGAGGAGGGGAACCGTCCGACCGGGGTGGGGTCGGCGGGGGAGGGCGAGGACGCCCCGGGTGCCGCCCTCCGCGTCGGCTGCGGACAGGGCGCCGGGACGGCGGGGGAGCATCGCGTGCTCGGCTTCGCCCGTCGTGGCCACGGGTGAGGTGGACGACCCGGGACCGCCGAGGAGGCCGCGCGGGCGGGCGCGAGCCGTGGACGCGGGGCCGTCGCGGACGGCGGCGAGGCCGGTGCCCTGATCGTCCGGGTCACGGAGGATCTAGGCCGCAGTATCAAAAACGGGCGGGCGTCCGGGCGCCCGCCGGGCGGCCGGAGCGGGGCGGCGTCGGCCTCGGGAGGAGGAGCTGCGCCTGGGGCGCTCGACCGCCGGTGCGGTGATGACGACCGGGATGCCGGACGGGGCCTGGGCGCCGGTGATCCGGCTCAGGGCCTCGTCGCCCGAGCGGATCTGCGTGGTCTGCGGCCGGATCCCGGCGTCCGCCATGAGGCGGACCATGCCGCGGCGCTGGTTCGGCGTGACGAGGGTGACGACGGTGCCGGACTCGCCGGCGCGGGCGGTGCGTCCGCCGCGGTGCAGGTAGTCCTTGTGGTCGGTCGGCGGGTCGACGTTGACGACGAGGTCGAGGTTGTCGACGTGGATGCCGCGTGCCGCGACGTTGGTCGCCACCAGCACGCTGACGTGGCCGGTCCTGAACTGGTCGAGGGTCCGGGTGCGCTGGGGCTGGGTCCTGCCGCCGTGCAGGGCGGCGGCGCGCACCCCGCTGTTCAGGAGGTCCTGGGTCAGCCGGTCGACGGCGTGCTTGGTGTCCAGGAACATGATCACCCGACCGTCGCGGGCGGCGATCTCGGTCGTGGTGGCGTGCTTGTCGGCGCCGTCGACGTGCAGGACGTGGTGCTCCATGGTCGTGACCGCACCGGCCGAGGGGTCGACCGAGTGCACGACGGGGTCGGTCAGGTAGCGGCGCATCAGGAGGTCGACGTTGCGGTCGAGGGTGGCGGAGAACAGCATCCGCTGCCCCTCCGGGCGCACCTGGTCGAGCAGCGCGGTGACCTGGGGCATGAATCCCATGTCGGCCATCTGGTCGGCCTCGTCCAGCACCGTGGTGCCCACATGGTCCAGACGGCAGTCGCCACGGTCGATGAGGTCCTTGAGCCGGCCCGGGGTCGCGACGACGACCTCGGCTCCGCCTCGCAGCGCGCCGGCCTGCCTGCCGATCGGCATCCCGCCCACCACCGTGGCCATCCGCAGCCTGACGCAGCGGGCGTACGGAGTGAGCGCGTCGGTCACCTGCTGCGCCAGCTCACGCGTCGGTACGAGGATCAGGCCCAGCGGCTGCCGCGGCTCGGCGCGCTGTCCGGCGGTGCGGGCGAGCAGGGCGAGGCCGAAGGCGAGGGTCTTGCCGGAACCGGTGCGCCCGCGGCCCAGGACGTCCCGGCCCGCCAGGGAGTTCGGGAGCGTCGCGCCCTGGATCGGGAACGGTGCGGTCACGCCCTGCCTGCCGAGTTCGGCCAGCAGCTGCGCGGGCATGTCGAGTTCGGCGAAGCCCTCGGCGGCGGGCAGCGCGGGGGTGATGGTCCCGGGCGGCGCGAACTCACCCTGCACCGCGGCGGGCCGGCGGCCGTGACCGCCGGAGCGGGCCGGACCGCCGGAACGGCGCGGCGCCTGCGAGCCGAAGCGGCTGCCGCCCTTCCCGGCGTCGTCACTGCCGTTGCGGGTGCGGGCGGAGCGGTCGTTCGTGCGTGTGCGGTTCATGCGGAGCCTTCCTCGATGCGGCACATATCAAGGAATTCCCGCTGCGATGAACGGCATGGAGAACGACAAGTATGGACCGGTGGCAAAAGAATGCGGATCCGGCCGGCGGGGACCTCCGGGGGCGCAGGTGCCGGCACGGGTGACGCGACGGGGGATTCGGGATCCGGGCGCCGGCTGCGGCGCAGCCCCTCAGGGTGCGCCTGCATTCCCGAAGGGGCGCCGCGCGCGGTGGGGCCGCGGATTCCTCCGGATCGTCCCGCGGGAGAGGCCGCTGCGGGAGGCGCGTGCGGCTGGGGCCCGCACCCCGGAGGATGCGGGCCCCAGCTGCAGATGGTGCGCGGGCGTCAGGCCGGAACGATGTTCTCGGCCGTCGGGCCCTTCTGGCCCTGCGCGATGTCGAAGTTCACCTTCTGGCCCTCCTGAAGCTCACGGAAGCCCTGGGCGGCGATGTTCGAGTAGTGGGCGAAGACGTCGGCGCCGCCGCCGTCCTGCTCGATGAAGCCGAAGCCCTTTTCCGCGTTGAACCACTTCACGGTACCAGTGGCCATGTCATTTCTCCTTTGGGGAAATACATCGGAATCCACACTGTGAGGACACCGTGTCGCCGCGATGATTACCCCGCCCGGAAAACGACCGGAAATACAGGAGCGCTCCCGCCGGCAGGAGCCGGGAGGGGGCACTTGAAGTTTTGGGAACCACAACTGCAACCGAGATCGACGGTAGCACGCCGGGACGGGCCGTGCGCGCCACGAAATTCCCTTTCGTCCGTCGCGGCAAAAACTCTCACCGCGTGGTCGGTGGAACTCTCACCTCGCGGGCGCAGATACGGAGCGACTCGGCCGGTGATCCCGGGCACGGCCGTCCGGTTCCGCGCGCCCGCGCGGGACTGGACGTGATCGCGTGGGGTCGGGGCTGTTCACCTGGCGGCCGAGGGGCGTCCTCGGTGGTCCTGGTCCTGGTGCGGTGGGACAGGCGTGGGTCGGCGGGTCGGCCGACGCCGGGAGGGGCGTGCGGGAGCGGGTCCGGCCTCAGGCCGTGGAGCGTGTCGAGGGCGGGCAGAGGGGCCGGGAGGCCGCTGCCGCGCTGCTGGGGCCTGGGGTGTTCCGGGCCGGTGGGCGGTCCGGTGGGCTGGGCGTGTTCCGGGCCGGCGGGTGGCCCGGTGGGCCACAGGCAGGGTGGGGGTCCCGGGTGTCGTGCGCCGGGGGTTCCGGGATTCCGGTTCGGCGGGGGTGGCCGCGGCGGGCCGCGCGTGAACTTTTCCGGTCGGGTCTGCAACTCCCTGGTGCGGGGCCGCCGTGTGCGGCCGCCGTCACGTTGCCGACAGGAGTGGTGATTTGTCGATATTTCGGAGATCCGTGTCGCGTCGGCGGGGCTGGCCGGCCGCCTGTGCGGCGCTGCTGAGCACCGCTGTCCTGACCGCGTTCGGCGCCCCGGCCCCCGACCCGGTCGGCACCGGGGGGAGCGCGGAGCCGCCGGTGGCCGCCGGTGGGCCGTCCGGTGGTGTCGAGCGGCTGTGCGGTCCGCCCAGGCCGCACGAGTTCACCTGCTTCGGCCTGCGCCGTACCGGCCTCACCCCGCGCAAGGGCCTTCGGTCCGCCCAGGACGCCCCCCAGGGATTCGGCCCGGCCGACCTGCGCAGCGCCTACGGCCTGCCCGCCGACGGAGGGGCGGGTGCGACCATCGCGATCGTCGACGCCTTCGACAACCCGAACGCCGAGGCCGACCTGGCCGTCTACCGCGCGCAGTACGGGCTGCCCGCCTGCACCACCGCGAACGGCTGCTTCACCAAGGTCGACCAGCGCGGCGGAACCGGCTACCCCGCCCCGGACCCGGGCTGGGCCGGCGAGATCTCGCTCGACCTGGACATGGTCTCCGCCGCGGCCCCCCGTGCGCGGATCCTGCTGGTCGAGGCCGACACGGCCGGCATCGACGCGCTGGGGAGCGCCGTGGACCGGGCGGTGGCCCTCGGCGCCCGGTACGTCTCCAACTCCTACGGCTCCAACTACCTCTACTACCCCGAGGACCCCGCGGAGTCCGCGGCGGACGCGCACTACGACCACCCCGGTGTCGCGGTGGTCGCCTCCTCCGGCGACAACCGCTACGGCGTCGCCTACCCCGCGGCCTCCCCGCACGTCACGGCGGTCGGCGGCACCACGCTCGCCAGGGACCCGTCCGCCTCGCGCGGCTGGTCCGAGTCGGTGTGGAGCCACGACGGCGGCGGCACCGGTTCCGGCTGCTCCCGGTACGAGCCCAAGCCGGCCTTCCAGCGGGACACCGGCTGCCCCGGACGCACCGTCGCCGACGTCTCCGCGGTGGCCGACCCGGCCACGGGTGTCGCCGTCTACGACACCTACGGCGCGTCCGGCGGCTGGGGCGTCGCCGGCGGCACCAGCGCCTCGGCGCCGATCATCGCGGGTGTGTACGCGGACGCGGGAACCCCGGTCGCCGGGACCTACCCCGCCGTCTACCCGTACGCCGCCGGCGGCTCCGGACTCCACGACGTGACGACGGGGTCGAACGGGAGGTGCGCGCCGGCGTACCTGTGCACCGCGGGCGCCGGCTACGACGGCCCCACGGGCCTGGGCACCCCGGACGGGACGGCGGCCTTCCGGATGGGACCGCACGGCACGCTCTCCGGAACGGTCACCGACGGCGCCACCGGCGCGCCGGTCGCCGCGGCCCTGGTGACAGCGGGCATCCACACCGCCACCACCGACGGCCGGGGCCGCTACACCCTGCCGCTGCCGGCCGGCAGCCCCGGGGTCCGGGTGACCGCCTACGGCTACGCGCCGGGCGGGGCGCCGGACGTCCCCGTCGCCGACGGCGGCGCCACGACCCGGGACTTCGCGCTGCGCAGGCTCGCCACCCACCGTGTCTCGGGCACCGTCACCGACGGGTCGGGCCACGGCTGGCCGCTCCACGCGAGGATCACCGTGGACGGGGTGCCGGGCGCCCCCGTGTGGTCCGACGCCCTGACCGGGGCGTACCGCCTGGACCTGCCCGAGGACCACACCTACACCCTGCGGGTCGTCAGCGACGACATCCACTACCGCTCCCTCGTCCGGCAGGTGGCGGTGCGGGACGCGGACCGGACCCTCGGGCTGGCGCTGCCCGCCGACACCTGGGCGGACGGGAACCCGGCGTACACCCTGAGGGTGGACACCCTGGACACCCAGTCCTTCGACTCGCCCGCCGGGGCCCCGCGGGGCTGGGAGGTGGTCGACGCCGCGGGCACCGGGCACGGCTGGGCCTTCGACGACCCGGGCGGCCGGGGCAACACCACCGGGGGCTCCGGCGGGTTCGCCGTCGCCGACAACGACCACGCCGGCTGGGACACGCCCCTGGACACCCTGCTGGTGAGCCCGGTGTACGACTTCCGCCGCGCGGGCGACCCCGAGCTGGCGTTCAGCACCGACTACGAGGGGGCCGCCGACCAGTCCGGCGACGTGGAGGTCACCGCCGACGGCGGCAGGACCTGGACCGCGGTGTGGCACCAGGACCAGCTGTGGACGGGCGGCCGGGTGGAGATCCCGCTGACGGCCTACGCCGGGAAGAGCGCGGTGCGGGTGCGCTTCCACTACACCGGGCCGGGCATGCTGTGGGCCGTCGACGACGTGACGGTCGCCGAGCGGGTCCTCACGCCCGTCCGCGGCGGGGTGCTCACGGGCACCGTCACCGACGCGAACACCGGACGGGGACTGGTCGGCGCGGTCGTGCGCACCGGTTCCCCGGACGGGCCCTCGGCGGTGACGGCGGCGACCGCCGGTGATCCGCGGGTCGGCGACGGCCTGTACCGGCTGTTCGTCCCCGGCGGCGGCCGCCGTACCTTCACGGCGTCCGCGCCCGCCTACCGTCCGGCCTCCCGCACGGTGGCCGTGGCCGACGACCGGGCCGCCGCGGCCTCCTTCGTCCTCGCAGCGGGCCGACTGTCGGTCGGGGCCGCCCGCATCGAGGCGGCCACCAGCGCGCACGGCGTGGTGGTGCGCAGGGTCACGGTGCGCAACAGCGGCACCGCTCCCGCGACGCTGCGGATCGGCGAGCGCACCGGGGCCGGGCCCGGCGCCGCGGCTCCGGACGCCGCCTGGCGGGGGTTGCCCGACCTGCCCGTCCCGGTGATGGACAACGCGGTGGAGAGCTACCGGGGCAGGGTCTACTCCGCTCTCGGGTCGTCGGACGGCCGCACTCCCACCGCGGGTCTCTACGTCTACGACCCGTCGGCGGGGGCCTGGACACGGGGTGCCGACGCCCCCGAGCCCCGGCAGGCCGCCGCGCACGGCCTCATCGGCGGCCGTCTCTACACGGTGGGCGGCTGGGCCGCCGGGGAGGTCGTGAGCCGCACCATGCAGGTGTACGACGTCGCCGGCGGCACCTGGACCCGGGGCCCCGACATCCCCGAGGGGCGCTTCGGGGCGGCGGGCGCGGTGCTCGACGGGCGGCTCTACGTGGTCGGCGGATGCACCAACGCCCAGTGCTCGAGGACGGTGTACGTCTTCGACCCGGGTTCGCGCAGGTGGTCCAGGGCCGCGGACTATCCGCAGTCGGTCAGCTGGGCCTCGTGCGGCGCGGTCAGCGGCCGGCTGTACTGCGCCGGCGGCATCCACGACTACGTCGAGACCGGTGCCGGGTACGTCCTCGACCCGGGGTCCGACAGCTGGCGGCCCATCGCGGACATGCCGGTGGGTCTGGCCGCCGGCGCCTACGCGGCCGCGGACGGGCAGCTCCTGGTGTCCGGGGGCTTCAAGCGGGTCGGGGCGAACCGGGTCCTCACCGCGCAGGGGTACGCCTACGACCCGGGCACGGACGCCTGGAGCGCGCTGCCGGACGCGCCCACCGCGGTCTACCGCGGCGGGGGCGCCCCCGGCCTGTACCGGGTGGGCGGCAGCGCCCAGAGCCGCTTCCCCGTCCCGGTGGCCTCGGCGGACCTGCTCCCGGGGTACGACGGGACCGAGTCGGACGTGCGCTGGCTGTCGGAGAGTCCGCGCCGGCTCACGCTGCGGCCGGGGCGGAGCGCCTCGTTCACGGTGAGGCTGAGCGCGCGGGCGGCCGGCGGGCCCGGTGACTGGTCGGCCTCCCTGGTCCTGTGCAGCGACACCCCCTACTGGGTGCCGGCCGTCCCGGTCCGCCTGCGCGTGGCGGGGCGCCGCGTCCGGTAGCGCCGTGCGGTGTGCAGGGCCGCGTCCCCGGGCGGGCGGTCGCGCCGCCCGGGGACGCGGCGGCCGCCGTGGGGGTGCGCCCCGGTCCTCGGGCCTGCCGGGTTCGGGCGGCCGGTGCCGCGTCCGAGGGCGCCCGGGAGGGCCGCGGCGGCCACGACCACGGCCGCGGCGGTCGCGCGTCGTCTGCGGGGGCGGGTCCGGCGACCCTGCGTCCTCCCGGGGGCGGGGAGGCCCCGGCGTCCCGCCCCGCCCCGGACGTGGGCGCCCGTCGCTGTGCTCGGCGCCCGAGGCCGGCCGTCACCCTTGACGATAGGCAGGTGAATGCCTGCATAATGGCGGGCGTGAGCCTCGAAGCAACAGCGATGGACCCGGTGTTCAAGGCGCTGGCGGATCCCACCCGGCGACTCCTGCTCGACCGGCTGCGCGAGCACAACGGGCAGACGCTGCGCGAACTGTGCCAACGCCTCGACATGGCGCGCCAGTCCGCGACGCAGCACCTCGACGTCCTCGTGCAGGCCAACCTCGTCACCGTCGTGCGGCGCGGCCGGGAGCGGCTGCACTACCTCAACCCGGCCCCGATCCACGAGATCGAGGAACGCTGGATCTCCGGCTTCGACAGGCCCCGCCTGCAGGCGATCAGCGCCATCAGGAACCAGACAGAGGAGTACGCCATGACCAGCACACCCGCACCCGCGCCCGCGCCGGTGCCGGACTACGTCTACGTCACCTACATCCGCGCGGGTGCCGAGCAGGTGTGGCAGGCCCTGACCGACGCCGACCTGACGGCGCGCTACTGGGGACACCTCAACGTCTCCGACTGGCAGCCCGGCTCGGCCTGGGAGCACCGGCGGGCCGACGGCTCGGGCAGGGTCGACGTCGTGGGCCGCGTCCTGGAGGCCGAGCCCCCGACCCGGCTGGTCGTCACCTTCGAGGACTCCCCCGACGCCGAACCGCGGAGGGAGCCGTCGGTCGTCACCTTCCTCGTCGAACCGCATCAGGACATCGTCCGCCTCACCGTGACCCACGAGAACCTCCCCAACCAGGAGATGCTGGGCGGCATCTCGGCCGGCTGGCCGGCCGTACTGGCGAACCTCAAGTCGATGCTGGAGACCGGTGAGGTCCTGCCCCAGGCGCCCTGGGAGATGTCCCGCGCCCACACCTGAGCCGCGCCCCGCCGCCTCTGCTCCGTTCCGCGCACGCCTGCACAGAGAGGTGCACCGCATGCTGGACACCGCCCCGCTCCAGGACGCCTACCGGGCGCTGCTCGACGCCGCCGCCACCGTGGCCGACGCCGGCGACCCCGGCCCCGCCCCGCCGGACGGCGAATGGGACGCCGACCGGATCCTCGCGCACGTCTCCCTCGTCGGCGCCGCCACCATCGCCGCCGTCGCAGGGATCACAGCGGGGGCCAACACGACGTACGACAACCGGATCGCCCTCGACGCCTGGACCATCGAGCAGGCCGTCGCCCACGCCGGCGGCAATGCCGGGCTCCGGGACCGCATCAGCAGCCAGGCGGCCGCCCTGTGCGCGCTCGTCCGCGGTGCGGCGCTCAGCGACCCCGAACTCGGCACCCTGGTGCCCACCCGGCTCCTGTCCCACGCCACCCTCCTGGTCGACCAGCCCATGCCGCTGCGCGACATCGTCACCGGGCTGGCGCAGGCGGAGCTGCCCGGCCACACGAGGCAGCTCCTCGCCCTCCTCCCCGACCGGGCCCCGGCCCGGGCCGCGCGGTGACCACGTCACGGCGGTGCCGGCTTCGGCCCGTCAGGGAGGCGTCCGCGGAGGCGGCCCGTGCTGATGGGGCGTCGGCTGTGGTCCGCGGTGCACGAGGCGTGCGGGCGGGGGTGGATCAGCGCCGGAGGCGCGCCGGCGCCGGGACGCCGTGCGGATGCAGGCGGTGAGACCGTTCCCCGGAAGGCCGAGCCGCCGCAGGCTGCGCGGCGGCCGCGGGTGGGCCGCAAGCCGGCCCGTCCGCGGCACCGGACGCGGCGGGACGGGGGTGAGGAGGCCGCCGCCTTGCGGGGGCTGGGTGGATCGCGGTGCCGTCCGTCTCCGCCTCGGTCCGCCCGGCCTCGTCGGCGTCGGTCCCGGGGCGGCTGCTGCTGCCGGCCGGGCCCGGCGGCCCGGCACGCACCTCCCTGCCTGCGTGCCGGGCGGCCCGCCGTCCCGGGTCCCGCCGCGCTGGTCGGGCGGGAGTGCTGCGGCGGGTCGGTGCCGGGCTCCGCGCCGGAAAAGGGTTTGCCCCGGTGCGCTGTCCGGTCCAGGATCTGCGGGTGTGATCTCTCGGCGTTGTGACCGCGTTCGCCCGCACACCACCGCAACCTTCGAGGGTCATCATCGTGAGCTACGCCATCCGTGACTACACGCCGGCCGACGAGTCCTCCTGGCTCCGTTGCCGGGTCCTCTCCTTCCTGGCCACGGCCTACTACGACGACGTGCGCCGCGCCAAGCCGCCGATTCCCCGGCCGGGCTTCGAACTGGTCGCCGCCCGGCCCGGCGGCGGCATCGCCGCGGTCATGGACGTCACCGTGGAGGGCGGCCTCGCCACCATCGACACCGTGGCCGTCCACCCCGACCACCAGCGCCGAGGGCTCGGCCGGGCCCTTCTTGCCGAGGCGCGGGCCCGCGCGCGGGCCCGGGGCGCCACCACGCTGGACGCCTGGACGCGTGAGGATCCGGACACCGTGGGCTGGTACCGCGCCATGGGTTTCGCCGAGAGCGGCCACTACCTGCACGTCTACGCGAACTACTACGCCGACCCGGCAGAGCCGGACCGGGCCGTCGGCAGCCGCCGCCCCGGGCTGCGGCCCGTCACCGCCTTCCTGCACGCACCACTCGACCGCGAAGGGCAGCTGCGCGGCGAGTTCGACCGCGTCCACGTCTGCCGCTGCTTCTCGATGACCCCGTGACCCATCTCCCCCCTGGCCGCACCGCCGGCGGCGCCTGCGTGTCGGGGCGTGGCTGCGTCGGGGGGCGGTGGGCCGTCGGCCGTCGTCCGGCCGGAGGACCTGCACTGCCGGATCCCCGGCGCCGGCCGGTCGCCGCGGCCGGCCCGCCGCGCCGCCTGTCCGGCCGCCGCATCCGGGACGGCGGGCCGGCAGCCTCGGGCAGGGCCCGGGCGCGACGACAGGCGGGCCGCTTCTTGTGGGATGCAACCCTTGAGCGGCGCCGTGCGTCGGATGGCTCACGACACGGATGGAGCGGCTATGACGCATTCCGGAGCGGAGCACGGGGCGATTGCCGAGCTGTTCGCCGCCCCCTGTGTCCTTCTTTCCCAGCCCAAGTGGTCGGCCTTCCGGGTCTGCTGTTCGCGGGTGGTCCTCGGGTCCGCGGCCGGCGGCACGGTGTGGGGCGCCGTGGGGGAGGAGGTGCCGCCGGGCGCGCTGTCCGGGCGGCTGCGGGCGGGGGCGGGGCGTGTGTTCCCGGTGCGGGGTGCGTGCGGTGTCCCGTTGCTGCGCGCGGAGGCGGTTCCCGGGCGGTGCGGGGTCGGGCGGCCGTGGTTGCGCTTCACGGACGGTGGGGGCCGCTGCGGGGGGAGGCGAGGCCGGGGCACGCGGTCCGGCGGTCCGGGGGGCTGTCGGTCCGGACGGCGCAGGGGGCGTCGCTGGGCCTCGTCCTTGAGGACCGGCCGTGGTCGGGCCGGGTCGTCGAGGACGGGGCGGGCGCCGTGCTCGGCGCGGTCGCCGTCGGCACGGTGGGGGGCCTCACCGGCGCGCGGCGCTGCGCCGCCCGAGTCGGGCGCAGGGCCTTGGCCCTGGGGGCGGCGGGCGGTCATGGCCGCCGTGGTCTGCCTGCACCCGGTCCGAGGGCCGCCCCGGTGGCGGTCCTGGAAGCGCGCCGAGAGCTGCGGGCCCCGGCCCCGCGGGCCGGCCGGGGCCGGGGCCGGTGCGCGGGGGCCCGTCGCCCCGGGTCCGGCCGCCGCCGGTCACCTGCTCGTCGCCGTTCGGCGGGCTGCGCCGGAGGGCGGCGTCCCGGTCCCGCGGGGCGTCGTCCGGCCCCCGGGCGTCGTCCGGCCCCCGGGCGTCGTCCGGCCGGGGGCCGTGGGGCGGGCCGGGAGCCCGAGGGTCCGGGGGCCGGGGGGCCGGTCACCGCTCCGCACCGTCCCGTCCTGTCCCGTCCTGCCGGGGGTGGCGGGTGCGGGGGTGCGGGGGTGGGGGTGGGGGGGTGTCAGGCGGTGCGGCCGTGCTTGAGGGCGGTGGTGATCTTGATGACGCGTTCGGCCTGGATGCGGGCGGCGGTGCGGGTGGCGTCGCCGACGGGGTTGTTGCCCTGGGCGTCGACGTGGGAGGTGCCGTAGGGGTTGCCGTCGACGAACTTGGCGGGGTCGGTGTAGCCGGGGGCGACGATGATGCCGCCGAAGTGGTGGAAGGAGTTGTAGAGCGCGAGGAGGGTGGACTCCTGGCCGCCGTGGGTGGTGGCGGAGGAGGCGAAGCCGCTGTAGACCTTGTCGGCGAGCTTGCCCTGGGCCCACAGGCCGCCGAGGGTGTCGATGAACTGCTTGAGCTGGGAGGCGATGTTGCCGAAGCGGGTGGGGGAGCCGAAGATCACGGCGTCGGCCCACTCGATGTCGGCGGCGGTGGCCTCGGCGACGTCGGCGGTGGCGGCGTGGTTGGCGGCCCAGGCGGGGTTGGACTCGATGGCGGCCTGGGGGGCCAGCTCGGCGGCCTTGACCAGGCGGACCTCGGCGCCGGCCTTCTCGGCGGCCTGGGCGATCTCCTTGGCGATCTCGGTGATGGTGCCGGTCGAGGAGTAGTAGACGACGGCGAGCTTGACGGGGGTGGTCATGGCGGTTCCCTCCTGGGGGGTGTGCGGGGCGGTGGTGGTGCGGGTGCGGCGGAACAGGCCCATGGGGGTGGCTTCTCTGTGTGCGGGCCGGTGGGGCGGGTGGGCGCGGTGGGGCGCGGGGGCGCCGCCGTGCCAACTGGTTGAAGGATAAACAGTTGTGGCGGGGATGTCGACCCGGCCGGCCGGGGCGCCGGCGTGCCGCGCGCCGGAGCGCGCCGGCGGCGCGTCATGGGGCACCCCGCCCCGGACGAGCTGCCCGATGCCTTCGACGCCGTGGTCCACGGCGACCCGGCCGCCCGCCGGCGCGTCGTGCCGCACCTGCCCGACGGCACCCTCCTGGTCCCCGTCGGGCGGCTGCGCCGCCGTCCCCCGGGGCGGTTCCTGCTCCAGGAGCGGTCGGCCGTGCGGGCCGCCCTGCGCGACTCCTTCACCGCCCCGGCCGGCGCGCCGCCCCCGCAGCCCGCGTCCTGGCTGCGGCGCGCGGCCGCGCCCGCCCTGGCCGGTGCCGCCCCGGGCGCCGCCGCCGGCCTCCTGGCCGCCGGGCCGGGCCCGTCCGTGCCGCTGTTCGCCCTGGCCGGGGCCGCGCTCCTGGTCAACATCCGCGCCCTGGGCGGCACCGAGTACCGGCACACCGGCCTGCCGGCGGTCCCGGGCGGGCGCGGCGGACGGGTGGCCCGGGCCGGTGGCGCACCGCGGACGCCCGTACCGGCCGCCCCCGTCCGCCGGCTGCCGGACCGGCCCGGGGGAGGGTGGGCAGGGCCGGGCCGGCAGCCGGGGGCCGGGCGGGACCGCGGGGGAGGGAGCGCCTTCCCCGCGGTCGCGCGGCCGGAAGGTCGCCCCCCCCCGGGGCTGTCGGCGCCCGTGGGGCGGGATCGGCGGCGGCGCCGTGGCGTGCGGCCCAGCGGGTGTGGGCGGGGTGCCGGGGATGCCCGGGGGCGGGCGGATCCCCGCGTCGGCGTGCCGCCCCGCCCCGGCGCCCGCCCCGCCCCGGCGCCCGCCCCGCCCCGGCGCCCGCGCCGCCGGGGCGGGGGCGGGGCGCCCGAGGGCCCGGTGTTCGCCCGGACCGGGGGCGCCGTCCGCGCGGCCCCGTGGCGGCCCCCACCGGCCCGCCCTCACCGGCCCGCCCTCACCGGCCCGCCCTCACCGGCCCGCCCTCACCGGCCCGCCCTCACCGGCCCGGTCGCACCGACCGGGCCCCGGGGCCGCCTCCGGACCGCCTCCGACCGGGCCTCGGGCCGCCTGCGGACGGGCCCCGGGACGGCCCCGGAGCGGGGGGTGGGGCCTTGACGGTCCGCACGCCGCGCGGCCGTCGCGCGCCGGCCCGCCTGCCGCCCGGCCCGGCCGGGACCTGGCCGGGACCGGGACCGGGACGGGCCCCTTCGTCCCGGTGCGCCGCGGGGGCCGGGCCGGCCGGCCGGTGGCGCCGGGACCCCGCCGGGCCCCGGTCCTCCGTCACGGCGTCTGCGCGCGGGGGTGGCCGGGTTGCGGTTCAGTCGAAGCGGATGTGCCGGGCGCTGGTCCAGGTGCGGCGCAGGCGTCCGCGCAGGGCGCTGTCGGTGTTCGCGGTGAGCGTCAGTCCGCAGCGGGCGGCGATGCGGTCGGCGACCTGGGGGACGGTGAGGTGGTCGGTGGCGAGGTGTTCGGCGAACTCCGGCCCGTGCAGGCGTTCCAGGCACAGGTCGAGCCTGGACAGGGCGAAGCTCTCCCGGCGCAGGGGGGCGTCCTTCCCGGCGGCGGACCGCAGGAGGTGTCCCAGGCCCCGTTCGCGCAGCCGTCGCAGGACCGTCTCGCGGTCGGCGAGCAGCGCGAAGTGCCGCACGTCGTGGCCGCGTTCGCGCAGCCGGCCGGCGGTCTCGTCGAGGTACGACGGTTCCACGACCGTCATCGGCACGACCACCACGCCGTCGTGTCCGTTCAGGGCGCGGTCCAGGACCTCGTAGACGCCCTGCCGCCAGGCGGGGAGGTCCTGGAAGTCCCCGCGCAGGGACGGCGGTGTCATCCGGTGCAGTCCGAACCCGACGTGCTCGGGGTCGCAGATGACGCTGCCGGGGAGCCGCCGCTGGATCTCGTGCGCGGTCTGGGTCTTGCCGCCGCCGAACGGCCCGTTGATCCACAGGAGCATGGGCCGACCCTACGTCCCCGCCCGCGGTCGGCGGCGCGCTGCCGCCGGACCGGGTCCGGGCGCCGGCCCCGGGGCCCCTCGCGCCGGCGCGTGGTCCGGGGCCGGTTCCTCCTGTTTTCCGGTCCGGGCGGTCCCGTCCCCCGTGCCGGGCCGGGCGGCCCGGCGGGTGGTGGGGCCGCCGCCCCGGTCCGGCGGGCGGCCCCGCCTGCCCGCCCGCCCGGCCTGCCCGGCCTGCCCGCCCTGCCCGTCCGGCCTGCCCGCGTGGCGGCCGGTGGGCGCTTGCTGCGGTGCCCTCGCACAGGGGGGCGGCTCGGCCTCGGCCTCGGGCGGGGGCGGGGGTGGGGGTGGTGGGGCCGGGCGCAGCGTTGCGGGCGGCCCGCCTGCCGGGCCGTGTCCGGTGGCGTGCGTCCCGGGGGGCGGGCGCCCGGGGGTCAGGGGCGGCCGGTGGCCTGGTGGCACTGCGCGGCGAAGGCGCGCCCGCCGGCGGCGGTCTGCCGGGAGGGGGCGGGGTCCCGCGGTGTGCGGGCGGGGGCGCGGCCGGCCGCCCCTGCCGCGGTCTTCCCGGGGTCCGGGACCGGCCGGCTCGTGCGTGCCCTGCCCGGTGCCGCACGGCGGCAGCCTTTCCCCGCGCGCGGCGGGGGACCGGACGGCCGCCGCCCGGCCGATGGTCGCGTCGCCCGCGTCGCCCGCGTCGCCCGCGTCGCCCGCGTCGCCCGCGGCGGGCAGGCGGGCAGGCGGGCCGGGCCGGGCCGGTCCGGGGCGGTCCGGGGCGGTCCGGGGCGGTCGTCTCCGCGTTCACGTGGCGAAGGGCCCGTCGTTCGCGAAGACGAGCCTGGCGAAGTTCTCGCCGATGCGGCGGTGTCCCTCGGGGCTGGGGTGGATCGCGTCCGGCAGGGGGAACTCGTCGTGGTCGCTCGCGCCGTAGAGGTCGAGTCCGTCGAGGTAGTGGAGGTGGGGGTCTTCGGCGGACCGCTGCTCGGCGATGTCGGCCAGGACGTCGCGGACGACCGTGAGCGTCAGCCGTCCGGCGGCGGTCTCGGCCGGATCGCCGGTGGCCCTGAACCTCAGGGTTCCACCGGAGAGGTCTGGCATGAGGGGTCCGGGGGTGTGCTCGTGGGTCGGGCACAGCAGGGGGGAGACCAGGAGCAGGGGGGTGGTGGGGTGGCCCTCGCGGATGGTGTCGAGGAAGCCGTGGACGGCGGGGGCGAAGGCGCGCAGGCGCATGGCGTCGCTGTTGACGACGTTGATGCCGAGCTTGACGCTGATCAGGTCCGCGGGGGTGTCGCGCATCGCGCGGGCGGTGAACGGGTCGACCAGCGCGCTGCCGCCGAATCCGAGGTTGACCAGCTCCGCATCGCCTGCGGAGGCGGCCAGGGCGGGCCAGATGGTGCTGGGGGAGGCGGCGTTGGACCCGTGGCTGATGGAGCTGCCGTGGTGCAGCCACACCCGGCGCCCCCGGTCCGGGGCGGGCTCGACGGGGGCGTCGGTGCGCAGGGCGACGACCTCGGTGGCCTCCGCGTGCGGGAGCCAGATCTCGATGTCCTTCTCGCCGGCGGGCAGGCCGGTGAAGCGGGCGGTGCCGACGGGGCCCGGGGTGAATTCCGCGGCCTGGGTCTGCATGTCGGTGATGGTGCGCAGGTTCCCGCCGGCCACGGTGGCCTGGGCGGTGAGGCGGCCGTCGACCAGCAGGTCGTAGATGCCGTCCGGCGGGGGCGGGAAGCCCCGGTAGACGCGCTTGGTGGGCAGGGTGTCCAGTTCGACGGCGGTGGCCCGGGTGCGGAAGGCCAGCCGCACCCCGGAGGGCTGGGCCTCGGCCGTGGCCAGCCGGTCGTCGGGGATCTGCCGGCGCGCCCGGGCGGGCAGCCGGTGCGGCAGCAGGCCGTGGGCGGTCTCCTCCACGTCGAGGTGTCCGCGCAGGAAGTCCGCGGTGAGGGGGGTGGTGATCAGGTTCTGTCCGTTGCTCATGGCGTCGGGCCTCTGGTGATCCGCAGGGGGGAGGTGCCGGGTCCGCACGGGGGCCGGTGCGGGTGGCGCGGCCCGGTCAGGGGGTGGACCGGTTCCGCAGGGCGGTGTCGAGGCAGTCCAGGGTCCAGGCCCAGGACTGCTGCGCGGCGATGTCCGTGTGGTCGAACGCGCCGGCCGCCTCCAGGGAGGCGTAGCCGTGGAAGACGCTGCCCAGCATGCGGACCGCGTGCGTCTGGTCCGGCTCGTCCAGGTCGTAACCACGCAGGATCGCCCGCGTCATCTGCGCGTGCCGGACACCCGCGCTGGCCGCGGCGGTCTGCGGGTCGAGCCGGTACCGGGCCGCTTCGTACCGGCCCGGGTGCGCCCGGGCGTAGTCCCGGTAGGCGTTCGCGAAGGCCGTCAGGGCGTCCTTGCCGGCACGCCCGGCGACGGCTTCGGCGACCCGGTCGGCGAGTTCCGCCAGTGCGAGCAGCGCGATCCGGGTCCTCAGCTCGTGGGAGCTCTCGACATGCGCGTACAGGCTTGCCGGCCTCACGCCGAAACGCCGGGCGAGCGCGGACAGGGTCACCTGGCCGAAGCCGGCCTCGTCGGCGAGTTCCGCACCGGCGAGCGTCAGCCGCTCCGGGCTCAGTCCCGCCCGAACCACAACCATCACCTGCTCTCGCTTTGCCTATGGGAAGCATGGATTAACCTACACCCTATAGGAAAGGGTTGTCTCGTCGGCCTCGGGGGACGTCGGTGCGGCCGCGGGGGGTTGAGGACGATCATGGTCGGCCGGCGCGCCGGCCAAGGGCCCCGCCGGGGTTCGCGGAAGGATCGCCGGGCCGGTGCGGGGCCGGCCACGGTCCGCTCGCGCCGGTGGAGCCTCCGACTGATGAGCGGGCCCAGGCGTACGGGAAGTGCGCCGCGGAGCTGCGCCGCTCGCGCCGGTGGAGTCTTTGACTGATGAGCGGGCCCAGGCGTACGGGAAGTGCGCCGCGGAGCTGCGCCGCCCTCGCCGGCGGTCGGTTCGTGCGCGCCGTCTGCGGCGGCGTCCACCGCCGCTGCCGGGGGCGGCCCGTGGCGCTCCGGTTCCCCGTGCCGTCGTTCGGCTGCGCGGGTCGCGACCCGATGTCCGCCCCCGGTTCCTGCCCGGCACCCCCGCAGTCCCGGCCCTCGCGGCCTCTGCCGCCGTTGATGCGGGGCCTGGCCGTGACCGGGGTCCGCGGGTGGACCTGCGCCGTGCGGTGCGACGTCCCGGGCCGCGTCGGCGGCGCTGCTGCCGGCTGCGGAACGCCGAGCGGGTGCGGGCCGCCGGCGAGGGCCTGCGCGCCGTTCGGCCTGGACGACCGGGCCCCGGGGGACGCCGGCGGCCACCGCTGTGCCTTCCGGCATCCGTGCCTGCGCGGCCACGGCAGTCTCCGGGCCCCTGCCGGCCACGGCCTCGGCCGGGACGTCCGCCGCGGCACCCGCCGGGACTGCCGTGGCTGCGTCGGGGGGTGCCTCTATGTCTTTCGTCGAGCGGGGTGTGGGGTTCTGGGTTGGTCGAAGGTGCCGTCGCGGAGCATGGCGAACAGGACGCTGATGCGGTGGCGGGCCAGGCGGAGGAGGGCCTGGGTGTGGGTCTTGCCGCGGGCCCGGCACTGCTCGTAGTAGGTGCGGGAGGCGGGGTCGTGCAGGTCGGCGAACGCGGAGAGGGACATCGCGCGTTTGAGCTGCCGGGTGCCGTCTCGGGGTGCGTGTTCGCCGTGGATCGAGGTCCCCGAGGACTTGGTCGTCGGGGCGGGGCCGGCGTAGGAGGCGAGGTGGGCGGCGGCGGGGAGGCCGGTGGCGTCGCCGACGGTGGCCGGCGGGACGGCGGCGGTCCTGACGCTGATGCCGGGCAGCGACGTCAGGACCGGGGAAGGAGGGTGGGCCTCCGGCAGGGCCTCGATCCGGGCCTCCAGGGCCCGGCGCTGGTCGTGGACGGCGGCCAGGGAGCGGGCCGGGGAGGGGATCACCCCATCCGGGGTGGCGGTGCCGGGGACGGTGACGGTCTGCTCGTCGAGTGCGGCGAAGACCTCGTCGATCAGCCGGGCGGCCATGCGCGGGGCCCTGGGCCGGACCGGCTCGAGGGGCTTGCGGCGGCCGGCTTTGCGCAGGGATGTCGGGGAGCCGTGGCGCTCCAGGGGCCAGGTGGCGGCGGGGTGGTCCAGGCGGGGGCCCAGGGCGCGCTCCGGCTGGGGTGGAACCGGGTGGGCAGGCCGCGGATCCGGTTGGAGGTGCGGGTGGCCTCGGCGGCGAGGTCCTGGTCGAAGCCGACCAGGACGGTCGGCTCGGCGGTGGTCTCGTCGGCCGGCTGCGGTGCGCGCAGGGTGCGGGCGGCGTCCGCGGTCACGGCCGCGTCCTTCGCGTCGGTCTTGGCCTCGCCGGGGTGGAGGTCGGCGATCCGCCGCATGGCGGGCCCGGGCAGGTAGGCGGCCTGGCAGCCGGTGTCGCGGGCGACGGTCAGCGGCAGGGCGCCGATGGAGGCGGGCTGGTCCACGACGGCCAGGACGGTGCCGAACTTCGCGGCGGGTTCGGCGAAGGCGGCCCGCAGTTTGGGCTCGCTGTCGGGCGGCGGCTTGTCGGAGACCTTTTTCCCGGCCGGGGTCAGGCCGTGGCCGTGGTGGGTGCTCCTGCCGACGTCCAGGCCCAGGCAGACGCCCACGTCGGTGGTGTCGAACGTCATCGCTTCCCTCTCCCCGGCGGGTCGCTTGCCGTGCCGGCCCCGGCGGCGGTGTCGTGCGCGCGCATCCACGTTATGCAGACCTGCCGCCCGCAGGCGGCCGGGCGTTGCGCCCGGCCGGGCGGTGGTCGGACCTCTCATCAGCGTCTTTGACGGCACCCCTCGGGCCCGGTGACACCACCCCCCAGGTCATCCGATCGACAGGGGGCAACGGTCATGCCGGGCCCGGAGGCCGGCGGCCCTGTCGCAGGACCGCGAAAAAGACAACGGGGGAGGGGCTGGTCCGCGGGGCCGTCCTCGCCCGGCCGGTCGCGGAGGTCCGACGGCGCACCGGGGCCGGGGCCGGGGACCGTCCGGCTCCGCGGCGGCCCGCCCGCGGTGGCCGGCCGATCCGCCGGCCCGGCGTCCGGCCGGGTGTCGGGCGCCGGGCCGGGCCGGTCCTGGCGCCGGGGAGCGCCCTTCGTGCGGATGGCCGGTGAACTTCTCCATCATTTCATCACGTACTATTAGCTTGCGTGCGAGTTAATGGTGGTCTAGGTTTCTGGGTGTCGGTCCGACCGGGACCGCAGACACCGGGACCTGACGAGGGGCTGATCATGGGCGAGCCGACCGTGCCCCGCCGTCCGCCGCTGCCCGCTGGTGCCGGGCCCGCCGTCGTCCCGGTGCACGGCGCGTCCGCAGAGCCGGCAAACCGGTATCGCAGCACGCCGGCGGCCGCCGGCCCGCCACCCGTCAACGCACTCAAGGAGCACGTCATGCCGTCCTACGCGATCCTCGCCGAGTTCGAAGCCCGCCCCGGGAAGGAGGAGGACCTCGCCCGGTTCCTCGCCGGCGCGAAGGCCGTGGTCGACGACGAGCCCGGCACCCTCACCTGGTACGCCATCCGCGTCTCGCAGACCTCGTTCCGCATCTTCGACACCTTCGAGACCGAGGAGGCCCGCCAGGCCCACCTGGACGGCAAGGTGCCCCAGGCCATCCAGGCCCACGCCGGGGAACTCCTCGCCGCCCCGCCCGTGATCACCCCCGTCCCGCTCCTCGCCGCCAAGCTCCCGGTCTGACCCGGCACCCCCGTACCCGCAGGCGCCCGGCCCGGCCGTCCCGCCCGGGGGCGCCGGAGCGGGAACCTCCCCGCCGTCTCTGCGGCCGCGGCGCGGGCCGTGCCCCGCCCGGCCCCCCGCGGCCGCAGAGACGGCGCCCCCCGGGGCACGCCTGCGCCGCCGGTGGCAGCGGTGGACGTGCGGGTCCGGCGCCGGGGCGGGACCGGCGTCCCGCCGGACACCGGGGACGGGTCCGGCCGGGCCCCCGTCCGCAGGAGCACTCTCCGCACGAGCACCGGGCGGCAGCTCCACCATCCCGGCCCGGCTCCCCGGCCCGCTGGGCGGTCCCCGACCGGCGCCCGATCCCCATCCCGCCGCCCCGCACGCCGGCACCGCAGTACGCCGGCGGCCGCCGGTCCGGCACCCACCCATGTACAAGGAGACACCCCATGGACTTCCGCACCGCCGTCGAGCGCGCCCGGCGCCTCGGGCAGCTGCACGCCGAGTACAAGCCGCTCGTGCTTCCGACCGTCTGGGACGTCTGGTCCGCGCGGACGGCGGCCGCCGCCGGATTCCCCGCGCTGACGATCGGCAGTCACCCGCTCGCCGACTCCCGGGGCGCCGCCGACCAGGAGGGGCAGACCTTCGAGGAGGTGCTCGCCGCCGTCCGGCCGATCATCGCCGCGGTCGACGTCCCGGTCTCCGTGGACCTGGAGTCCGGGTACGGGCAGAAGCCCGCGGACCTGATCGCCGGGCTCACCGAGGTCGGCGGCGCCGGCCTCAACGTCGAGGACACCGTCCACTCGCAGGGCGGACGGGTCCGCAGCACGCAGGAGCACGCGGACTACGTCGCCGGTCTGCGGGCGGCGGCCGACGACGCGGGGGTCCCGGTGTGGGTCAACGCGCGCACCGACCTCTTCAAGCACGCCCAGGACGCCTCCGCCGTCCTCGACGAGGTGATCGAGCGGCTGCGGGCCCTGGAGCGGGCCGGCGCCGACAGCGTCTACCCGGTGGCCATCCAGGACGACGACGAGCTGCTCGCGGCGGTGACCGGCGCCGTCGCCGTTCCCGTGAACTCCACCGCCCACCCCGCCCGGCGCGACCTCGACCGCTTCCGCCGCCTCGGCGTCGGCCGCGTCACCAACGGCCCGCTGCTGCAGCTCGCGGTGACGGACGCGGTCAAGGACATGCTCAGGCCCTGGCGCCCGTAGCACCCCACCCGCCGCGGCGGGCGCCGCCCCCCGGCCGCCGCTCGGCAGGCCGGAGTGACCGGGGCGGCGGCCGTCCGCGCAGGCGCCGGTTCCGCAATCCCGTCCGGGGCGCGGTGAGCACGCCGTCCGGCAGCCGATCCCGTGCGCGGCCGGGATCTTTGGGCAGCCGGCGGTCCGTGCGATGAACACCCTCGCCGCGGACGGCAACCAGGCCCCCGCCCCGGGCCCCACCCCGCGGTCGTGCACCGGTCGTGCACCGCGGGGCCTGCGTCGCAGGGATCGGCCGGGCGGGCGGCGAACCGCGCACGGCTGCGCCGCCGGAACCGCCGCTCCTCCTGTCGCCCCGGCCGCCCGCCGCCCGCCCGCCGCCTGTCGCCGGGCCGGCGGACCCGCGGACCCGCGCGGACCCGCTCCGGGCGCCCGGCCGGCCGCCGCGGCTCCGCCCCGTGCGGGCGGCCCCCGGGGCGGCGCGCCGGTCCGGTCAGGGGCGCATCTCGTCGCGGGCGTTCGCGGCGGCCCGCAGCAGCAGGGCGGTCAGGGTGCTCCGGTCGTCCTGGCCCAGGCCGGCCAGGAGGCGGTCGTCGAGGGCGGCGGCGTGCCGGCGGGCGGCCGCCAGGGCGCTGCGGCCGGCGTCGGTGGCCTCCAGGCGGGCGGTGCGGCCCCGTCCGGGCGGGGTGACGCGGTGCACCAGTCCGGCCTCCTCCAGGCGGCGGACGGTGGCGAGCATGCTGGGCGCGCTGACGTCGGCGCGGCGGGCCAGCTCGGTCAGGGACAGCCCCGGGCGGGCCGCCAGGTGGCCGATGGCGCCGATGTGGCGCAGGGACAGGCCGTCTCGGGCCAGCGCCCCGTCCAGGGCGGAGCGCGCCAGCCGCCCCAGGCCGGCCAGCAGCATCGCGACCGGCGCGGACGCCGGGTCGGGCGTGCGGCCGTCGCCGGGGGCTGCGCCCTGCACGGGGTCGTCGCTCAACGGGTGCCTCCTCGGTACCCGACCGTACCGGGTGCCGTACCGGGTGCCGGGCCGGGTGTAGTTTTAGCCTGCCTAATACATGGCCGTCCCCGAAGGGCCCCCGCATGTCCGCGTTCCTGCTCAGCCTCCACGTCCTGGCCGCCGTCCTCGCCGTCGGCCCGGTCACCGTCGCCGCCAGCCTCTTCCCCGCCCGCGCCCGCGCCGCCCTGGACGGCGCCCCGGACCAGGCGCCCGCGGTGCGGCTGCTGCACCGCATCACCCGCGTCTACGCCCTCGTGGGCGCGGCCGTCCCCGTGCTCGGCATCGCCACCGCCCAGTCCATGGGCGCCATCGGCGACGCCTGGGTGACCGCCTCCCTCGTCCTGACCGCCGTGGCCGCGGCCGTCCTGATCGCGCGGATCCTGCCCGCCCAGCACGACGCCGTCGCCGCCCTGGACCGCACCCCGCCGCACCCCGCCACCACCACGGCCCTGCGCAGCCTGTCCGCAGCCACCGGCCTGTTCTCCCTGCTGTGGACCGCCGTCCTCATCCTCATGATCATCCGGCCCGGCTCCACCACCGGCGTATGAGCTGCCGCCGAGCCGGCACCCGCACCGGCACCACCGCCCCGGCCCCGGTCCTGCGCCCGGACCCGGAACCAGCCGCGGGTACGCAGGCGCAGCGGCACCGCCGCCTCCCGGTCACCTCCTGGAGGCCGAGGCCCTCGCCCGCAGCGCCCTCCGCCGGGCGCTGAGCGAGCAGGGCCCGCCGCAGGAGTGGCCGGGGCAGATCCCGGCCCCGGACCCGTGCGACAAGGGCGAGCAGGACCTCTGCACCCACCTGGTGGCCGCGCTCGCCCACGGGCGCTCCCGCCGCCACCTCACCGGCACCGACCCCCTCGGCCCCGCGTCCGGCACCGGCGCCGCCCGCGCCGAACGGGAGCACCTCGCCCACGCGCCGGACCTCTACCGGCAGGCGCGGATCACCGACCGGCTGGAGCGCATCCGCGCCCGCGCCGCCACCGACCGCGCCCGCCTGCAGCAGACCGCCCGCACCGCCGCCGACCGCGAGACCACCGAACGCCGCGCCCGCACCGCCGCCCGGTCGCGCCCGGACGGCCCGCGCCCGGGGCCGGGGCCGGGGGAGGTCCCGGGGCGGGGCCGGTAGCCGCTCCCGGTTCGCCCCCCTGCGGCCCTGCGGACCGTGGCAGGGCAGCGCTTGAGGAGGCAACCCCGGGTGGCGCGGTCCTGTCCGGCCGGGGGTGGCAGGATCCTGGGCTGTGGACCGGTCCTCCTTCTCGGCCGCGTGGTTGGCGCGGTGGCGTGCGGATCTCAGCGGTGCGGTGCAGACCCTGCCGGCAGGCTTCGAGAGCACGCACGGCTACCCGCCGGGCGTCAACGAGGTGCGGCCGCCGGACGAGGCGGGACGGCGGGCGGCGCAGCAGTTCTCCGGCGGCCTGCTGGGCTTTGAGGACCTGGCCGTCTTCTACGACACGGTCGGCGAGGTCTGCCTGCCCGACGTCGCAAACGGCTTCTTCCTCCACCGCGCGGGCGACGTCCTGCACCGGCTCTCCGAGGACGGCCCCGTCCACCTCTCACCCACCGGTGAGCTCCCCGGCCTGGTCATCGCCTCCAACGGCGGCGGACAGCAGTACATCGTCGACCACCGGGGCGCGGTCCACCGCACCCGCACCGCCTCCACCGACACCGCAGACCTCGACCAGGTCGCCGACACCTTCCCCGCCTTCCTCGACCTGGTACGCCACACCGTCCTGCGCTTCACCCGCACCGGCGATCCCGGCACCCTGTGACACCAGGCCACCCCCGCCGTATCGGGTCGGTCCGCGCCCGGGGCGGGGGAGGTCCCGGGGCGGGGCCGATAGACCATCCGCCCCGGGCCGGGCCGGGCCGGGCCGCGTCGTGTCCGCCTGCCGGGTCCCGGCTGTCCGGCGCCGACCACGGTGCGGTGCGTGGGTCCAGGGTCGGGGGGTGACCGATGCCGCCCTGCGCCGCCTGAGCCGTGCGGAGGACGACCAGGTGTGGGACCGGGTGGACGCGTCGCTGGGCTTCCGCCCGAGCCTGACCCACTTCCCCGGCATCCGCGAACCCGCCCCCTCGGTCACCTGGAGCCTGCGGGAGCCGCGCGAGGACGACCCGCGCGGACACCGCCGCAACCGGCTCATCGACACCGTCCAGGACGCCCTGACGGCCTGCACCCCGCCCGGCGCCTCCCTGCTGCTCCTCAACTGGCAGCACACCTGCTGGACGCTACGCACGGACCTGCCCTCCACCGACATCTTCCTGCCCCGCGTCCTGGACGGCCGCGCCCGTCCGGGCCGGCCCCTGAGCCCCTACCCCGACCACGACTACTACCTCTTCCTCGCCGAGGACCTCGGCTACGGCACCTTCGGCCACCCCGGGGAACCCTCCCTGTGCCTGTTCGGCACCCCTCTGCTGCAGCGGGCCGCCGGCGCCCTGAACCGCCTGCTGCCCACCGTGCTGCGCCGCGACGGCCGACCCGCACGTCCCCGGGAGCAGGCCCGGCCGGCGGAGGAGGAGCGTGCCGTGCGGCACGTGAGGGTCACCTGGACCCACGACTTCGCGGACGAGCCGGTGGAGATCCTCAGCGAACTCGACGAGGAGGACCGGGAGGTGCGCAAGGTGGAGGTCTTCCGTGACGGCCGCCTGGCGTGGGCCGACGCCTCCCACGAGGCTGCCGCCACCGGCCTGGGCGAGGTGCCCTTCCCACCGCTGGAAACCATCGACGCCCTGGAGGACTTCACCGCCCGCCCGATGACCGCCGCCGCCTTCGAGCAGGCATGGACGGCCGCCCGCCGCACCGGACGCACGCCACCGTCCTCGCCCTGGCCCGACCCGCCCCCGCCACGAGCCGCCTCCAACACCCCAGGACGGTGCCGGGCGGTCAGCAGGCGTGGGGCAGCTCCCACCGCCCGCCCGGCCCCTGGGCGTCCAGCAGGGCGTCGAGGAGGGCCAGTCGCTCGGCGTCGTCCAGCCGCAGCAGGCGCACCAGGCCGGCCAGGAGGGCGAACGACGGCTGCCCGGCACCGGCCTCCAGCGCGCCGTAGTGCCGCAGGCTGATCCCCGGCGCGCGGGCCATCTGCTCCTGCGTCACCCCCGCACCCGGCCGCTGCCCAGGCCCCCGCACCAGCCCCACATCCTCGGGGCGGGTACGGGCACGCCAGCCGCCGAGCAGCTCCCACAGCGCCACCGCAGGGCCGCGCGCCCGCCTGTGCTGCCGCCACCGGCTGCTCCCTTCTCGCCCACGGGTCCCGCCCCCGCCCCCGTACGCAGCAGCGGGGGAGGGGATGGGCAGGAGTCCACCGCCGCCGGGCCCGCCCGGTCAACCGGCCCTACCCCCCGCGGAGGGCCGGACCCCCCCCCGCGGCACCCCTCATGAGGGCGCTGAGCGGGAAGACCGGCCGGGTGCGCCGTTCCGGCGGTGGGAGGTGTGCGGTGGCATCCGTCGACCTGACCGCTGCAGGTCAGCGTTGATCCGCCCCGGACGGCCCGGCAACGGCCCGAACCCGTCGACGGCGGCGGGTGACCTGCCGGCAGATCCCACGGACCGCAGGCAGGACGAGAACCCCTCCGGCCGGCGGCCGGCCACGCGATGATCCGTTGCGGTGGTCCGACATGCCGTTGCCCAGGAGGAGGACCGAGACGGCAAGGCTTCCCAACGACAGCCCCCCATCCGACGGCCCATCACCCCTGAACGGGTGCTGCACCGACCGTCCCCTCCCGGTCGGGGCCGCACCGCACCGCGCAGGCGGCAGGGGATCACGGTCAAGCAGGCCGGAACCCATCGCCCGACAGACCGGCCCCTTCCACGCCCCGGAGCCGCGCGCCGCCGGCAAGCCCTGCCGGGCCGCACCTCCGCCGGCGCTTGCGCTCAGCTCCTCCGCTCACCCAGGACGCAGAACTCGTTGCCCTCCGGGTCGAGGAGGGTCACCCAGTGCTGCTCGTCCTGCACGGTGTCGGCGCGCCGCGCACCGAGGGCGAGCAGCCGGGCGACCTCGGCCTCCTGGTCGTCGGGGCGGAAGTCGGGGTGGAGCCGGTTCTTCGACGCCTTGCCCTCGGGGACAGGCACGAAGAGCAGCCCCGGCATCCGGTCCGGCTCGGGCCGGATCTCGATGATCTCCTCGGATTCGTCGACCACCACCCAGCCGAGGGCCTCGGCCCACCAGCGCCCCAGGGCGACGGGGTCGGCGGAGTCGACGATGACCTGCTCCCATTCCAGTGCCATGGGCCTGAGCATAGACAGCACCCGCGGCCCACCCGTCCCCCCGCCAAGGAACGGGCCGCCCCGGCGGCCCTGACTCGTCGTCTCCCGGCAGCGACGGCCCCGGAGCCCTGATGCGGACACCAGCCGCAAAGCAGCGGGTCCCGTCCGGCAGGCGGCAGGCCAGGGTGCCTGCCGTGAGGAGCCGTTGTTCTATCGACCATGGTGAGCGTGGGTTCGACTGCGGCGGCTCAGTGAGGTGATCTCGCGGCCTGCCGTGCATGAAGGCAGCGCCTCTGGTGCAGCTCGGGGTTGTCGAAGACCACAAACGCGCCAGGAGCACCTGTTGCCGTAGTTGTACGTCTTCGCGTCCGCCCGCTCCACCTCGGCCGCTCGTGAGCGTGATGGCCTCGCTCACCGGTTCGGTAACGCCGGGGACCGGCCGCACAGGCGACCGAGGCATCCGTCCGACATGACGGACGCGGAGTGGGCCGAGGTGCGCCGGCTGCTGCCGGTGCCGGGGCGGCCGGAGGGCCGGGCCGGCCGGAGGGCTACTGCCACCGGCAGACCGTCGACGCGGGCCGCTCCCTCGTCGCCGGCGGCATCACCTGGCGGGCGACGCCCGCCGACCTCCCCTCCTGGGACCGCGTCTACGCCTTCTGACGGCGGTGGCGCGACATGGGCCTGATCGGTGAACTGCACGACCGGCTGCGCGACCGCCTCCGCACGGTGGAGGGACGGGACCCGGAACCGACCGCACACCGTCTCTGCCGCAGGGCAACCCGGACTATGCCTGACCAGCGGAAACCCAGTGATCACCTTCGGAAGGACAACCGCTTCCCACCAGCGCCTCCTTTAAGGCGCGCGGCCGCCTCCGGCGGCAGCAGGTGCGCCCCCTTGGCACAGGCGGCGCGGTACCCCAGGCGGCGGCAGGCCGGCGCCAGGACCTGACCGCGAACGGCGCTGATCCAGTGCCCCGCCTCCCACCACCGCCCTCTCCCGATCGACACCCGGGCGTGCAGGGCATGGTGCCAGGCCAGACCCACCAGGGTCCCCCGGCCGGCCGCTCCGGCGGCCGCAGGTCCACGACCGCGCCGAAGACGGTGCGCCAGGCCGGGCCGAGCGGGCCGAACCGCCCGGCCGGCGTGAACGCCAGGTCGACCGCGAGCCGGCCCGGCAGCAGGAACACCCGCCAGACCGCCGCCCCCGACGGCGGCCCCCATGATGCAGCGCCGCGAAGTCGCGATACAGACGCTGCATCCAGCACTCCAGAGCCGTACCGAGGTCACCGCCGACCGCGAAGGCGAGGTCGATGTCCGACCACCGGTCACCGCCTCCCACCGCACAGACCCGACGACGGCCGCCCCCGTGATCAAGGAGTCGGCTTCCGCGGCTTCCCAAAAGACGCGTGCGGACGCCGTCCCGTCCCTCCACGGTGAACACCACGCCACCGTATCCAGCCGCCCGCAGACCAGCACGAGGCAACGCACCATCCGAGCACCGGCAGGCGCCAACGTCCGAGGACGGCACAACCCGGACGATGCCGGCCCGCCCCCTGCCGAGCCGCCCGGCCCGCACCGCCCACCCGCCCCCGACCCAGGACGCCGCCGAGGAGCGGTTCCTGGAGTTCTCCGAGGCCTGGGGCGCCACGTACCCGGCGGTCGTGCGGCTCCGGGAGAACGCCCGGGCCGAGTTCGTGCCCCTCCTGCGGCTCGGCGCGGAGATCCGCCGCATCGACTGCACCACGGACGCCATCGCGCCCGTGCACGCGCGGATCCGCGAGGTGCGTCCGGGCCCGCGGGCACGTCCCCCCACCTGAGTTGCGCCGCCGGCCGTGCAGACCCTCAGGTGGTGGCCGGACCGGCGTCCTCGAGGGAGGCGAGCGCCTCGGCGGCCTCGGCGTGCAGCGGGCTGCCCAGGGCGGCCAGCGCGTCGCGGGCGCTGCGCAGGGTCGCGCGGGCCTGCGGGTGCCCCAGGGCGGCGAGGGTCCGGCCCAGGTGCAGGCGCGTCCGTTCGGCCCACGACGACACCTGGGCGGCCTCCAGGGCGCTGAGGGCCTGCCGCAGCGTCACCTCGGCCTCGTGCCAGCGTCCCAGGGCTGCGAGGTCGTTGCCGATGTGCAGCCGCGTGACGGCGAGGTACAGCCCGATCACGCCGTCCGTCCGGCCGGGGACGCCCGCGCGGCAGATGCGTTCGCTGCGGTGGTGCAGCTCCAGTGCCTCGGCCGCCCGGCCGGTCTCGCGCAGCAGGGTGCCCAGGGTGTTGAGGAGCGTCAGCTCGGCCAGCCGGCCCTGCGGCGAGCTCTCGCTGGAGAGGCAGCGTGCCCCCTCGCGCAGCCGCTCCTCGGCCTCCCGAATGCGGCCCTGCCGCTGGAGCGCGCCCGCACCGTACCCCAGTGCCCAGCCCTCCTGGAGCCCGTCCCGGCACTCGCGGGCCGCCGCGAGGGCGGCGTCGGCGCTCCTCAGGGCGGCCCCTGCGTCGTGCGTGCAGCAGTTGTGCGCCCAGGAGAGATAGTTGAGGTGAACCGCCTCGTCCCGCCTGCTGCCCAGCAGGCGGGCGGAGGCGGCGGAGAGCCGGAACACCTCCACCCACTGCTCCCAGTGCTGGTTGAGATCGGAGAACCAGTGCATCGCCTCCGCCGCGTCCACGACCTGCCGGTGACGGCCGGTGCCATGGGCCCGGCGCAGCGCGGCGAGCCACTGGGCCCGCTCGGCCTCGAGCCAGGCCCGCGCCTCGTCCCGGCCGGCGGGCGCCGTCTCCGGATCCGGGTCGCCCTGCGGCACGGCCCGTTGGTGATCGGCGTCGAAGTGCAGCGCGGCGGCGGTGGCGCGGCGCAGCATCCAGGAGGCGGCCCGGTCGAGCGCGGCGCCGCGGACCTCGGGACCGTCCTCGGTGTCCACCTGCTCGGCCGCGTAGAGCCTGAGCAGGTCGTGGAAGCGGTACCGCTCGACGGCCGCATCGCTGTGCAGCAACCCGGCATCGGTCAGCTCCTCGGCGCAGGCGACGGCGTCGTCGTAGGACAGGCCGGCCAGGACCGCGGCGGTCTCGGGGCTGAAGTCCGCCCCCGCCGACAGCGCCGCGCGCCGCAGCACCGTCCGGGAGCGCGGCGGCAGCTGCCGGTAGGAGAGCGCGAAGGCGGCCCGCACCCGTAGGCTTCCGGCCTGCAGTCCGTCCAGCCGCCGGCCCTCGGCAGCCAGACGGGCGACCAGCTTGCCGAGGCGTTCGTGCGGCCGGCTCATCAAACGCTGGCCGGCGATCCGGACGGCCAGCGGCAGGTGCCCGCACAGGTCGGCGAGATCGCGTGCGGCCTGCGCCTCCGCCGCCACCCGTTCCGGGCCGATGATGCGGGCCAGCAGTTCAACCGCCTCCTCGCGCCGCAGCAGCGCCAGGTCGACACGGTGCACGGACTCCAGACCCGCCAAGGCGTGGCGACTGGTCACCAGCGTCACGGACGGGCCCGACCCGGGCAGCAAGGGGGCGACCTGGGACTCGGCGGCGGCGTTGTCCAGGAGCAGCAGCAGGCGCCGCTCACCGGCCAGGGACCGCCACAGCCCGGCACGGTCCTCGGTACCGGCCGGGATGGCCGCATCCGCGACCCCCACCGCACCGAGCAGCCGGGCCAGCGAGTCCCCGGGGGTCGTCGGCTCGGCATCCATGCCGTGCAGGTCCAGGGCGAACTGCCCATCCGGGAAGTACGGCGCGAGGCGGTGCGCGGCGTGCACCGCGAACGCGGTCTTGCCGAGCCCCGGCTGCCCGCTGACCACGGCGACCACCGGCAGCCCCCGGCCGGCCGCCTGCGCCAGCTCCAGCAACCGGGCGAGCGCCGGGCCGCGGGCGGTGAAGTCCAGGATGTCGCGCGGCAGCGCCAAGGGGCCGGAGCCGGCCGGCCCGGGGGCCGTCCGGGGGCGCGGACGGCCCCCGGCGGCGGACTCCTCCAGGCCCGCCGCCTCGTCACCGGCCAGTCCCAGAGCCTCGGCCAGCGCCTGCACCGTACGGCGCTGCGGTCCGCGGGTGCGTCCGCGTTCCATGTCGGCCAGCGCCCTGACGCTCACTCCGGACGCATGCGCCAGCGCCTCCCGGCTCAGCCCGGAACCGACCCGCAGCTGCCGCAACCGCTGTCCGAAGCCCCCCGTGAAAGGCGTGCCGTCCCGCACCGTCGATGTCCCCGATCCGTCCGGCCCGCCCGATCGAGAGCCCCCGGCAGAAGTATCGCCGACGGTACTTCTGCCGGAAGAACCGCCTGGGCGGCGCAGACCGGACATGGTCGACTGAGGTCAGACACCGAACGCACCCGCCGGCACCGCCGCAGGGTGCGCACGCCGCGTGCGGTCGCGCACGCCCCGCCGTCCGGCCACCGGACCGGCGGCACCGACCGACCACCTCGACCCGCACACGCACACATCGGCCGACGGCACCGCGCCGCGGCCCGCACCACTCACCGGGAAGCCTCCATGAACACTGCGCGTCACCGCTCCACGCTGCTCGCCGCCGCGGGCACGGTCCTCGCCCTGGCGCTCACCGCCTGCCAGAGCGGCGGGGACGGCACGACGTCGTCCGCGCCGACCGCCTCGGCCCCGGCGGCATCGTCCCCGGCGGCCGCCGCGCCGACGGCCGGCACGGGCACCGGGACATCCGACGCGACAGCCCCGGCCGGTCCGGCGGAGCCGACGGGCTCCGGCCCCAGCGGCGCCTCCGCGGGCCCGGCCGGTACGACCGGCCAGCAGGGCAGCGCCTCCACCCCGGCCTGCACCGCGCACGACCTCCGGGTCACCGCCGCCAGGCAGGACGGCCCGCCCTACACCCACCTCGTCCTCACGGCGAAGAACACCACCGGCCACGCCTGCCGGCTGACGGGCTTCCCCCACATCCAGTTCCTGGAGAGCCACAAGCAGGACGTCCCGGCCGTCGCCGAGAGCAGGCCCGCCGCGCCGGTCGTCCTCACCGCGGGCGCCCCGGCCTACGCCCTGGTGAAGCTGTCGGACGGCGGGGTCGACGAGGACAACGAACCCGTGTCGGCGTTCTCCGTCATGCTGGACGGCGACTCCACGGTCATCGCCGTCACCGCGCCCGGCAGCGACGGCGTCGCCGTCGATCCGGCGAAGACCCTCACCGGCTACTGGACGCCTGAACTCCGCAACGGCGCGGACGACTTCTGAGACCGGCCGAAGGGGGCGGCGTCCTCGGACGGCGGAAGGACACGGCCGCACCGGCGGCGCACCCCGAATCGACCAGGTGCGGCACGAGGCCGCTCCACGCAGGCAAGGACAGCCACGTGCAGGGACGATGCGTTCTCAGCAGGCGACCTCGAGGAGAGCTCAGCTGACCTCGAGGAGAGCGGTGCCGCGCCGGGGGCGCGACCGGCAGCGGCCGGCTGCGGCGGCGATGCCGGCCCGGCCGTCCGGGTGCCCTGCCGCGGCCGCCGGGAGAAGCTCTCCGCAGGCCAGAAGGCCGTCAACCGCGCTCATGCGAAGATCCGCGCCGTCGGCGGGCAGGCCATGGCCACCCTCAAGAGCTGGCGGCTGCTGCGCGGGCTCCGCTGCAGCACCACCCGCATCACCGACCTGGTCAAGGCCGTCCTCGCCCTGGAGCTCGCCACCTCGGCGTGAGGTGGGGAAAGCCTCGATGCCTGCCGGTGCGATCCGGTCCGGCACCGGCAGCCGCCCTGGGTGGCGACGGCGGCGAGGAGGCGGCTCCGGTGGCAGCGGAGCTGTGCGCTCCCACAGCAGATCGGAGACGAGGTCGGTGTTCACGGCGCAGGAGCTTGTCACGAGAAGCCGGTTGAGATCCCAGGGACCGGCTCGGGATACTCACGCGATGACCAACGGTGTGCCTCCCAGGAGCGTCGAACAGCGGTGGGACGGGCCCTGGTACCGGATCCGTACGGACCGCTTCGAGGCCTCTTTCCTGCCCGGCGCCGGAGAGGACCTGCACGCGGTATGCAACGTCGATGTCGAAGTCCGCTTGGTCGACGGATCGCGCTGGAGCGCGACGGTCTTCACCGTTGCCGAGGTCCAGCGCCTGATGGAGAAGTGGTCCCGGAGCGGCGAGGCCCTGGGCGGCCGCTGCTTCTGGTGCTCGGACGGCTTGACCGTCCGCGACCCCGGCATCGACAACATGACCCAAGTGATCACCGGCCTGCTCGACGACGGCGACTTCCACCAGATCCTCCAACGCCTCGACGACGAGTGACCGCCTTGGCCTCATTCTGACTGGAGGAGCGCTTCGACGCCCTGGTGCTGTCGGAGGAGCACGGTACGCGCAAGCCCGAACCGGAGATCTTCCAGATCGTGCTGGACGGTCTCGGCCTGCGGGCCGAGGAGTGCGTGTTCGTGGACGACACCGAGCAGTACCTGCTGCCCGCGGCGGGACTGGGATGCGCCACCGTCCATGCCAAGGAGCCGGCCCGGACGGTGGCGGTGCTGGAAGACCTGCTCGGCATTCCGCTGACGGACGGCGACCCGTATGGGGTCACTTCTCAAGGTGACACCCTGACGCCCTGACACGCTGACGCACGGGTGCCCGGGACCACCTGGACAGGTGGTCCCGGGCACCCGTGCGTCAGCGTGTCCCCAGGCCGTGCAGGAGAGTGTCGACGACGACGTCCGCTGCCTGCCCGGGGCTCAGCTCGGGCTGCTGCCGTGAGATGAGGTGCACCACCTGGGGAAGCAGCGCGCTCGCCCAGCCTTCGGGGAGGCCGGCACGCAGCAGGCCCTCGTCGGTGGCCCGGGCCAGGAACGCGTCGACCTCGCGGACGGCGGCGTCACGGCGGACGCGGACGCTGTCGTCGGCGAGCATGTCGGCGAGGTCGACGGGCCAGGTGCGGTTCAGGGCGATGACGTTCTCGACGTAGCGGTGCAGAGCCACTGCGACGGGTGCCTCGCGCAGCCGGGCGTCCTCGATGGCGTCCTCGATGGCGGTGAGGCGGGCTTCGTAGATGGCGGCGAGGAGGGCCTCGCGGGAGTCGAAGCGTCGGTAGACCGTGCGCCGGTCCACTCCCGCTTCCGCCGCGATGCTCGCGATGCTCGCGCCGGGGTCGGCGGCGAGCATGCGCGCTCCGGTGGTCAGGACGGCTTCGAGGTTGCGTGCTGCGTCGGCTCTCACGACGCCGAGTCTAGTGGGCGACTGTGCACCCTGACACAACTATTGCCACCTCTGTGTGCAGTTTGCGAACTTAAGTGCTACATTAAAGTGTCATTTAAAGATTGCTCTCCGAAAGGCGCGTTGCGATGCCGAAGGCACACGAGTCGGCAGTACCCGAGGCAGGTGGTGTGGCCGCCGCCATGAGCGCGTTGATCCTCGCGGTCCTCCTGGCGGCCCTGGACCAGACGATCGTCTCGACCGCACTGCCCCGGATGGCGCAGGACCTGAACGGGTTCGACGACATCGCGTGGGTCAGCGCCGCGTATCTGCTCGCCTCCACCGCCGTGACGCCGCTGTGGGGCAAGCTCGGCGACATGTTCGGCCGCAAGCGGCTCTACCTCGCGTCGACCTCCGTCTTCCTGATCGCCTCGATCGCCTGCGGCCTGGCACAAGACCTGCCCGAACTGATCGGCGCGCGGGTCCTGCAGGGCGTGGGCGGCGGCGGCATGATCGTGCTGACCTTCGCCCTGGTCGGTGACATCGCCGCCCCGGCCGAGCGCGGCCGGTACCAGGCCATGTTCGGTTCCGTCTACGGCGTGGCCAGCATCGTCGGCCCCCTGCTGGGCGGGGTCTTCACCGACCAGCTGTCCTGGCGGTGGGCCTTCCTGATCAACCTGCCCGTCGGCATCGTCGCCCTGGCCGTCGCCTCCCGCGCGCTGCCCACGGCCCGGCGTGGCGTCAAGGCTCGCATCGACTACTTCGGCGCGACCGTCCTCGCCGCCATCGCGACCGGCCTGGTTCTGCTCACGTCGTTCGGCGAGCGCTGGGGCTGGGGATCGCCGGCCGGCATCGCCCTGATCGTCGCCACCGTCGCGCTGGCCGCCGCACTGGTCCCTGTCGAGCGCCGGGCCACCGCCCCTGTCCTGCCGCCGGCCGTGCTCGGCTCCCGGACCGTGGTCTTCTCCTCGCTGATCGGCTTTCTCGCCAACGCCGCGATGTTCGCCGCCCTGGTCTACCTGCCGACCTACCTCCAGATCGTTCACGGAGTCTCGGCCACCCTCTCCGGCATCCACATGCTGCCTCTGGTCGCCGGCCTGGTCATCAGCCAGTCCCTGGCCGGGCGCTGGGCGGCGCACGTCGACCGGCTCCGGACGATCCTGCTGGCCGGGCTGGTCGCCAACCTCGCCGGACTGCTCCTGCTGGGCACCATCGGCGCCGCCACCGGCACCCTGCTGCTGAGCGTCTATTTCCTGATCACCGGTGTCGGCATCGGCATGATCCCCATGGTCGTGCTGACCACCGTTCAGAACAGCGTCCCGACCGCCGACCTCGGCGCCGCCAGCGCCGTCGTCACCTTCGCCCGCTCCATCGGCGCGGCCTTCGGAGTCGCCGTCTTCGGTACCTTGCTGAACACCGGCTTCGCCGATCGCACGCACGACCTGCCGACCACCGGCGGCTTCGACGCCACCCGCCCCGACACCATCGGCCTGCTGCCCGCCGCCGTGCGCGACACCGCGCTGGACGCCTTCGCCCACGCCACCGCCATGGGATACCTGCGGATCGCCCCGGCCCTCGCCGTCGGCATCGGCCTGGCCCTCTTCCTCAAGCCGGCCCGGAGGACCGCCGAACCGACACCCGCCTCCGACCCCGCGCCCGCCAAGGATCCCGTCTCGGCCGCCTGACCCCTCCGGCCTCGCTCACCAGTCCTCGACCGGCCGCCGCACTCACCGGGCGCCGGCCGGCGGCGCATGGCCGGGCGCCCGCGCTCGTGCTCGGCGTGCTGCCGGGCTCACCCGTGCGCCGCGACCAGGTGCCGGGTGCGGATCGCGCCGTGGCGGGCCCAGGGGCCACAGTTCCGGAGTGCGTTCAGGTTTGCCGCCGGCCCCCCGCAAGGGGTTCGGCCCTTGCATGCGCCTTGCGCGACTGCGCTGCCCCGGCCGCCGGGAAGTCGTGCCTGCTGCGCCTGTTCCTGGATCCGCCGGCGGGGCGTGCCGATCCCGCGTGGAAACGTGTCGACCACCACGTCGGGCGTTCGGGCCGGGGGTGGGGTGGGTCTGCTGGTGTGCCGCCAGGTGCACCGGTTCGGGGAGCAGTGGTCCCGCCCGTCGCTCCCGCTGGTCCCGGCTGAGGAGGCCCTCGCTCGTGGCCTGCTCCGCAAAGGCGGCCACCTCGGCGATGCAGGCGTCACGGCGTCGGCGGATGGTGCCGTCGGCGAGCAAGCGGGCAAGGCCGACGGGCCAGGTCCGGTTCACGGCGATGACGCCCTCGACGTAGCGGTGCAGGGCGACGGCGACGGGCGCCTCGCCCGGCCGGGCCGGGCCCGTCGGCCTCTTCGACGGCAAAGACGCGGGACTCGTGGATGGCCGCGAGCAGGTCCTCGCGGCCGGCGAAGCGCCGGTGGACGGTACGCCGGTCCACGCCCGCCTCCGCCGCGATGCTCGCGCCGGGGTCGGCGGCCGGCATGCGTGCCCCGGTGGGCGGGACGGCTTCGAGTCTGCGGGTTGCCTCGGCCCTCATGACCCAGAGTGTCGCGGATGCGAATATTACGTCGCTTGAGTACCACATCAATGTGCTCATACTGCTAATAAGTGCTACAGTGAAGTAGCATTTGATTGCAGTCGTCGAACTGTACGGAGCAAGCGGAAGAGAGAGGCAGCACATGATCACCTACGACCGGGTTTTCATCGGAGGTTCCTGGGTCGAGCCGAGCAGTGGCGAGCTGCTCGACATCACCTCACCCCACGACCGGTCCGTGGTCGCCCGCGCGGCCCAGGCGCAGCCGGCCGACATCGACCGCGCGGTCGCTGCGGCCCGGGCGTCCTTCGATTCCGGTGAGTGGCGGCTGACCCCGCCCGCCGAGCGGATCGCGGCTCTTCGCCGGTTCAACGCCCTGCGGGAGGAGAACGCGGAGAAGATCGCCCACCTGATCTCGCTGGAGAACGGCTCCGCCGGTTGGTTCACCCGCGCCGGCCAGGCCGGCCTGACCCGGCAGGCGAACGCCTACCTCAAGGCCGCCGAGGAGTTCGACTGGGAGGAGACCCTTGTTCCCTCCGACCCGTCCTCCCCGACCCGCAGCGTGGTACGCCGCGAAGCGGTCGGCGTGGTGGCCGCGGTGATTCCCTGGAACTCGCCGTTCTCCTCGGCCACGTCGAAGATCATCCCTGCCCTGGTGACAGGGAACTCCGTGGTTCTCAAGGTGTCTCCGGAGAACTCGCTCAGCATGGGCTTCCTGGCCGAGCTGCTGGCGCAGGTCGGCCTGCCCGAGGGGGTCGTCAGCGTCCTGCCCGCCGACCGGGAGACCAGCGAGTACCTGATCTCGCACAAGGACGTCGACAAGATCGCCTTCACGGGTTCGACGCGTGCGGGCCGCCGCATCGCCTCGATTGCCGGCGAGCAGCTCAAGCGGTTCAGCCTCGAGCTGGGCGGCAAGTCCGCCGCCATCATCCTGCCGGACGCCGACATCGAGAAGGCCGTCGCGGGCCTGAAGTTCGGTTCCCTGCTCAACAACGGCGAGTCCTGCATCGCGCAGACCCGGATCCTCGCCCCGCGGGAGAAGTACGAGGAGGTGGTGACGGCGCTGAAGGAGCTGGTGGAGTCGCTGAAGGTCGGTGACCCGAACGAGCCCGACACGTTCATCGGTCCGATGATCCGCCCTGACCAGCAGGAGCGCGTGCGCGATTACATCCGGCTCGGCATCGAGGAAGGCGCCCGCCTGGTCACCGGCGGCCCGCAGATCCCCGAGGGCCTGGAGAAGGGCAACTACGTCACCCCCACCGTCTTCGCCGACGTCGACAACTCCATGCGGATCGCCCAGGAGGAGATCTTCGGCCCGGTGCTGGTCGTCATCGCCTACGACGACGAGGACGACGCCGTCCGCATCGCCAACGACTCCGAGTACGGCCTGTCCGGCGGCGTCTGGTCCTCCGACGAGGCGCACGCCCTCGCGGTCGCCCGCCGCGTACGCACCGGCACCGTCACCGTCAACGGCGCATCGATCGCCTTCGACGGCCCCTTCGGAGGCTTCAAGGCCAGCGGCATCGGCCGCGAGTACGGCGCGGTCGGCCTCGGCACCTACACCGAGTACAAGACCATCACCGTCTGACCCTCCTCGGACGCAGCCCACAGCGACAACCGCCGGCCGGCGTCCGCGGGAGGTCGGGGGCTTGGGGGAGGGGCGGGAAGCGCTACCCCTCTCCGCCCCTCGCCCCCCTGCGCGCGGTTTGTCCGGCCCGGGACTCAGGCGTCGACCCGGGACAAGCCGTCCTCGCCGGCCTCGACGCGCCAGTCGGACGAGCAGATCTACTTCCTGTCCGCCGCCCAAGGCCCGCACGCTGCAGTGGCCGGCAGGTGCGGTCGCCGACGCTCCGGGACGGCTGGGCTTCGCCGAAGTCGTCTCTCACCCTTACCTGTCCACATCTCTACCGCGGGGTCGGGCTCGAGCTGCTCATCTCCGGGGCGTCCATTCGTCGGCGAGGAGGCCGAAGATGGCTTCGTCCACGTATGTGCCGTACACCCAGGAGGAACGTCGCAGCGTTCCCTCCCGCGTGAACCCGACCCTGGTTGCCGCCGCGAGCATCGGGGTGTTGTCCGTGAGGGTGTCGATCTGCAGGCGCTGCAGTCCGCGTACGGCGAATCCGTACTCGCACAGTGTGTGCAGCACATCGACGCCGAGCCCGTGGCCGCGGAACGCGGGGCGCAGGGCGACCCCGATGTGAGCCGTCCGGTTGTGTGTGTCGATGCCCCAGAGCAGGGCCTCGCCGGCGACCCTCCACCAGCAGCACCGTAGTCGCGGGGAGGAGCTGGGGCCGACGCTTTTCGCGTGCCGGCGGGCTCGGCACGGGGTGCTCAAGCCATCAGGACCGCTGTGGCGCACGCCACATCGATGGGATGTCACGGACTGATCCGCAGCCTCCATCCACTGGCCATCAAGAGCCAAGAGCCAAGAGCCAAGAGCCAGACCAAGAGCCAAGAGCCCGGTGGAGGAGAACGAAATGATGAGAGCACGGCACGGAATGGGCGCGGCGGCCACCGCGCACCGCGTGGTGATTGTGGGCGCGGGGTATGCGGGCATGTCCGCGGCCGTACAGCTCCCGTCCCGGGTCAAGCGGCACGAGGACGTGCAGGTGACCTGGTGAACGCGCAGGAGCGGTTCGTCGAGCGGCTGCGGCTGCACATGACGGCGACCGGTCAGCAGCTCGCCGAGTTGAGCGTTCCGCGCCTGCTGGAGGGGACGGGTGCGCGGTTCGTGTGCGGCTGGGTGACGGCGGTGGACGCGGACGCGCGGACGGTGCGGATCGACGACGACCGAATCCTTCGGTACGACACGCTCGTGTACGCGTTGGGCAGCGTGGCCGACACCGCCTCGGTGCCGGGCGTCGATGAGCACGCGTACACCCTCAGCAGTGTCCAGGACGCCCAGGCGCTGGCGGACCGGCTGGAGCGGCTCGGCGGCGGCACCGTGGTGGTCGCCGGCAGCGGTCTGACCGGCGTCGAGTCGGCCGCCGAGATCGCCGAGCGGCACCCCGAGCTGAACGTCGTCCTGCTGGGCCGGGACGAACCCGGTGCGGCCATGAACGCGAGGGCCAGGACGTATCTGCAGTCGGCGCTCGGCTGCCTCGGCGTCACGGTGCGCCACGGAGTCGAGGTGGTGAAGGTGCTGCCCGGGTCGGTCGAACTGGCGGGGGCCGAGAGCATTGCCGCCGATGTCGTCCTGTGGACGAGCGGTACGCGGATGTCGCCCCTGGCTGCCGCCGCCGGACTGGCCGTCGACGAACGCGGCCGCGTCGTCACGGACCACGCGCTGCGTTCGGTGTCGCACCCCGATGTGTTCGCCGTCGGTGACGCCGCGGCGATCCGTCAGGGGTACGGCGTCATGCACGGCACCTGCCAGAGCGGCATGCCGACCGGGGTGCACGCCGCGGTGTCCATCGTCCGCATGCTCGGGGGCAAGCGGCCCAAGCGGTTCCGCTTCGGCTACTACCACACACCGGTGAGCCTGGGCCGCCATGACGCCGTGGTGCAGTTCACCCGCCCCGACGACAGTCCGCGACGCGTTCATCTGACCGGTCGGCCGGCCGCCCGGTACAAGGAGACGGTGAGCGCCTCGCCCTGGCCGACCTTCGGCCGTATGAAGAAGATGCCCGCCTCGGGCGCGTTCTGGCCGCACGGCGGTCGCTTCACCCGCCGCGCAGCAGGTGCCGAGTGAGCGCCGACGAGCAGGTCTTCCATGAGTACCGCAGGTTGCTGTTCTCCGTGGCCTACCGCCTCCTCGGCTCCGCCGCTGACGCCGAGGACGCGGTGCAGGACACCTGGATCAAGTGGTCATTCGCCGACCGTTCCCACGTCGCCGATCCCAAGGCGTACTTGACGCGGATCGTGTCCAACCTGGCCCTGGAGCGCCTGCGTTCCACCCGGCACAAGCGCGAGGACTACGTCGGCCCATGGCTTCCCGAGCCCATCCTCACCAGCGGTGACACCGCCGACGCCGTCACGGACGCCGAGTCGGTGTCGATGGCGATGCTGGTGGTGCTCGAGACGCTGAGCCCGCTGGAGCGCGCGGTCTTCGTGCTGAAGGAGGTGTTCGGCTTCAGCCACGCCGAGATCGCGCAGGCGGTGGAACGTTCCGAGGTGGCGGTCCGGCAGGCCGCACACCGTGCGCATGGGCACGTACGGGCCCGGCGGCCCCGGTTCGCCGCCGACCGCGGCCGGCGGCGTGAGGTCACCGAGCGGTTCTTCGCCGCGGCGACCGGCGGTGACATCAATGCCCTGATGGAGCTGTTGTCCCCGGACGTCACTCTGTGGACCGACGGCGGCGGCAAGGTGCGTCAGGCGCTCAAGCCGGTCGTGGGGGCGCAGACGGTGGCCTCGTGGTTCGCCGCCATCGGCACGCTCACCTACGAGGGCGTCCAGCCCGCCGGCATGAGCGCCGAGCTCGTCGAGATCAACGGCGGTCCGGGCATGGTGTTCAGCGCCCCAGGCCGGGTGATCGCCACCGTCACCTTCGACTTCGCCGCCGACGGCCGTATCACCGCCATCCACAACGTCGCGAACCCCGACAAACTGCAGGCTGTCACGAACGGCACGGCCCACGACGTCACGGCGCGGTGAGCGCCGGGCTGCCACCGCCTTCCGGCGGCAGCCGAAGGCCGGTTCACGATGGCCCGCTCACCGGGTGACCCGTCGGGGTGGCCACCTGTGGGCCGGCAGGCCCGCGTGGGACGGCGAGTTCCGGCGAGCTCTGGGGCCAGGTGGTCGCGGGTTCCTCCACGCGAGGCCCGGGACGCTTGACGGGGCGCCGGCCCTCCGGCGTGTGACCGGCGGTGGTGTCCCCGCACCAGCGGTTGACAGGTGTCGGATGTCAGGCCACGGGCTCTTGTCGTCACAGCCAGCCGCGGCGGGCGGCCTGCCAGGCCAGTTGCATGCGGGTGGCGGCTCCGGCGAGGGTCATCATGTGGTGGATGCGGCGTTGCACGGTGCGTCTGCTCATACCTGTCTGACTGGCGATGGCCTTGTCGGCGATGCCCGCGACGAGGAGTGACAGGAGTCGACGGTCGCTCTCGGAGAGGAGACCGCCGTCCGTGGAGTCGTTGATGCCGTGGACGTCGCCGGAGCTGCTGACGGCGAGCGGGACGGCGGTTTCCCAGTAGCGTTCGAACAGGGACGTGAGTGCCTCCAGGAGGCTGCTGCCGCGGACGAGGGCCGCAGTCGGCTGGCTCGGGGCGCCCTGGGGCCCGCCGGGGACGAGCGGGCAGATGGCGATGGCGCGGTCGGCGACGGCCAGGCGCAGCGGGAGATGGGGCACGCTGCGGGCGCTCTCGCCGGCGCGGACGCCTGCGACGACGTTGTCGATGGCGCCCTCGTCGTCGAAGAACGCCCGCTCGTACAGGACGCGGTAGCGCACGCCGCGGGCGAGCGCGTCGTACTCGGCCCGGTTGGTGCCCGAGGGCATGGCCACGTACTGGGCCTTGCAGAACCAGAGCATCTCGTGGCGGGCGTTGTCCTGCATCTGCCGCAGGTGCTGCCGCAGCGCCTCGGAGCCCGTGATCACCTCGATGAGCTGGTCGGCGTCCTCGCGGCGGCGTGCGCTGCGGTAGCTGTCCAGCAGGTCGGTGACGGCGGTGCGGGCCTTGTCGAGCGCGTCTGCGTGCTGCTGCAGGCGGGGCAGCAGCGCCACGTCGGGCGGCACGGCGGCGTAGTGGAGGGGGTCGTGGTCGGTGGGACTGGCGAGTTGTTTGCCGCGCAGGGACGTCAGGGCGAACTCGACGCTCTCGTAGGGCAGGCCCGTCTGGTCGGCGATCTCGTGGGCCGAGGCGGTGGCGGTGCCGACGAGGAGGCGGTAGACGGTTTCCTCGATCGCCGTCAGGCCTGCCGCCTCGAGCATCCCCGGAACTCCTCTCGCCGTCGTCCGGTCCTCGACGTTCGGACCAGGGTCGTTGAAGTTTGTATCAGGCATGGGTGTGTGCACAAACGCCGACGGGCGCCGGGGCTCCTTCACCCCGACGCCCGCCGGTCTCAGCAGCGTGGTGTGCCCGCCGTCACCGCCTCGAGTCGCTGCCGCGGTGCAGGTAGGCGCGGTCGATCGTCTGCCGGACGCTGTCGCCGGCGGCGTCGGTCGCGGTCACCCGCAGCGTCACGAAGGCATCGCCGTGGGACCGGGAGGGCCGTTCGACCGTGGCGGTGAAGTGCCCGCCGCCGCCCTGCCCGGCGGTGGCGGCCGTTGCCCAGGTCCGTCCGTCGTCGTAGGAGGCCTCGAGCGTGAGCTTCACCCCGCGCGGGGCGGGCAGTCCGTCGGGCAGCCGGACGTCGAGCCCGAAGGTGTGCGCCCGCTGCGGGCCGACCGCGTTGTTCGCGTCCACCGGCACGGCGTAGTCGACGTCGAGCAGCGGGAGCAGGGCCACGTCGGCCGCGGTGTCCGAACGGAACGCCCAGGACGTCGTGGTGTTCGTGGCGAAGCGCCAGTTGCCGGAGGTGCGAGCGGTCCGCAGGTCCAGCCGGTAGTCGGCCATGCCCGCCGCCACTTCGAAGTCGCCCCAGGCGCCGGCGGTGGACCGCGCCACCTTCTCGCCGTTGCGGTAGAGCTCGGCCACGGCCGTGTCCCCCGCGTCGGGCTCCCTGAAGCCGATGCCGCCGAAGTCGGAGCTCTCGGCGAACGACCAGTGGCCGTCGCCGTCGGTGAAGTCCGGGACGTGGAAGGAGAGGGTGTCGCCGTGGCGTGCCGAGGACGGCCAGCCGGCCACGCCCTGCGGGAGGGCGGGGCGCACCGCCGCCGCGAACCAGCGCTCGGCGGCCGCCTGCTCGGGCCGGTAGGTGTGCGCGGCGTCACGCATGCCGGCCAGAAGGGGGAAGTCGCGGCTGGTGACGGTGTCGTGGTGCACGGTGTGGCTCCACAGCGTGTCCCCGGCGCTCACGTACTCCACGCGCTTGAAGCCGACGGGCACGTCGCGGGTGTACTGGTTCCACGCGATGGCCTGGTACGGCCGCCACCCGAAACGCTGCTCGCTGCCCCAGGCCGACGCACCGGTGCGGGTGTAGGTGCTGGTGACGACGGCGCTCTCGCGGGCGGAGACGGTGTGCACCAGGTGCTGGGGTATGCGTCCCCTGGACACCTGCATCACGTCGTAGAGGTAGGGGCTGCGCACCGTGCCGGTGAAGTGCACCCGCGTGGTGCGCTGTGCGGCCTGCTCGAGCAGGGCGGTGCCCTCCACCGTGCCGGCGCGCATGACCGGCAGGGCCAGCCGGTCCCCGTCCGGGGCCCACCGCGTCCACGGGTAGAAGCCCTCGGGCATGACGAGCATCAGCGCCTTGGCGCCGGCGTGGGCGGCGGCCTGGGCGAGGGCGGTGTCGTCCCCGAAGTCGTAGCGGATGACGGCGAGCTTGCCGCGCACCTTGGCGGCCTCGAGGTCGGCGGCGGTGCCGGCGCCTGCGTCCACCGCGGTCAGCCGTACGCCCTTGTCGTCGAAGACCGGGGAGGCGGCCAGGTAGTACGGGGTGAACCGGGAGCTGCCGGAGACCTCCGCCCTGAGCTGAGGGGCCGTCAGCTGCCAGCGGGAGGCGTACTCGAAGGTGCCGTCGGTGACCTGGGCGGTCGGGCTGACGTAGAGCCGCTTGCCGACGTCGAAGAACATCACGCCCTGGATCAGGCCCTTGCCCGAGATGCGGCGGTAGGTCTGGTAGCTGAGGATGCCGCGCTGCTCGGCGGGGCGGGGGGTGCGGATCTTCACCTCGGTGACCTTGGAGGCGTCCAGCGTCACCGTCATGTCCTTGGTGACCTCGACCTGCGGATCGACCACCTCGCGCAGTTCCTGGCCGTCGGCGGCGTCGTCCAGCGTGCCGAAGCTGAGCTGGTAGGTGCCCTCCTCCACGACGGCGACGGCCGGTTCGACGCTGGTGTAGGGCGCGAAGCCGTCGGCGCCCCAGATCGTCGGCGCGGCGTAGGGGATCACCTTGCCGTCGCGGTCGCGGGCCACCACGGTGATCCGGTGCTCGGGCGCGTGCACCGCGAGGAAGAGGGTGGTGTGGGCCAGCACGGCGCCGTCGGCGCCGGTCGCGGTGGCGTAGCCGTAGTAGTAGCCGCGGGCCGCGTGGGCGGGGTCCGTGCGCAGCGGCACGTCCGCGACGGCGCCGGGGGCCAGGTGCACGGTGTCGGCGGCGGGTGTGACCGCGTCGGCCGCCAGGGCGTCGCCGTCGGCGTCGGCCAGGGTGACGGAGAGTTTCAGGTCCAGTGCGTGGTCACCGGTGTTGGTGTAGTGCAGGGTCGCCGCCTGTGCCTGTCCGCCGGCGCCGTCGGTGTGCAGGGCGGGCAGGGTGACGGTGCCGGTGGCCGTGAGGGGGCCCATGGCCGCGGGGATGTCGATGCGGCCGCCGCCCTGCCCGTTCACCTTGGTGCCGGGCACCGTGCGCGCGGTGCTGATGAGGGCGTCCTTGAGCTGCCGCCCGTTCCACTCCGGGTGCTGCTGGGCCAGGAGCGCGGCGGCGCCCGCCACGTGCGGGGTCGCCATCGATGTGCCCGAGGCGGCGGTGTAGTCGGCATCGACCGGCTCGCCCATCGTCGTGCCGGAGGCGCGCGCGGCGACGATGTCGACACCGGGCGCGGTCACGTCGGGCTTGACGGCCTTGTCGCCGAGGCGGGGGCCGCGGCTGGAGAAGCCGGCGAGGGAGTCGTCGCGGTCGACGGCGCCGACGGTCAGCGCGGCGTCGGCCGCACCGGGGGAGCCGATCGTGGAGTCGCCCTGCTCACCGTTGTTGCCGGCGGCGACGACGAACAGGGTCTGACCCGACGCGGAGAGCGTGTTGACGGCCTGGCTCATCGGATCGGTGCCGTCCGTCGAGGCGTCCGAGCCCAGGCTCATGTTGACGACCTCGGCGTGCTCGGCGGCCGCCCACTCCATACCGTCGATGACCTGCGACTCCGAGCCGTAGCCGTCGTCGCCCAGCACCTTGCCGATCAACAGCTCGCACCGGGGGGCGACGCCACGCCGCGCACCGGAGGACGCCGCACCGCTGCCACCCACGATCGAGGCGACATGCGTGCCGTGACCGAAGTGGTCTTCGATGCCGGTACTGCCGGAGAAATCCTTGGACCCGGCGATCCGGCCGACCAGGTCCGGGTGGCCGGTGTCCACACCGGTGTCCAGGACGGCCACCTTCACGCCCTGGCCCTCGTACCCGGCCTTCCACGCCGTCGGCGCGCCGATCTGCGCCGTGCTGCGGTCCAGGACCGGCGCCACCCGGCCGTCCAGCCAGATGCGCGGGGTCGCCGCGACACGGGCGGCGCCCTCGGCACCACCCGGCCGCAGCGTCTTCCAGAAGGCGCCGAGGTCGTCGTCGGCGACGCGCAGCGAGCGCGCCCCGATGCTGTCCAGACGCCGCTCGGGAGCCGAGGGCTCGTTGAACGCGGCGACCCGGTCCGCGACGGCCGCCGCGGCCCTCCTGCTCTGCGCGGTCGTCCTGGCCACGTCGCGGACCGGCGCGGCCGAGACGATGAGCGGCAGCGCGGAGGCGCCGGCCTCGTCGTACCCTTGCGCGATCAGACCGGTGACGTCGAACAGACGGCGGTCCAGCGTCCCGGCGGCGACCAGGCCGGCGGCGTCCGACGGCAGCACGGTCAGGGCGCCGCCGTCCTGCTCGAAGGTGCGGAAGACGATCCCCCGCCGCCCCGGCCCCGGCTCCACCGACGCGGTACGCCGCCCGTCGGGCCCGGACGTCACCGTCACCCGGTCACCGGTCACCAGCCGCACGCTCGCGGCCGGCTCCCCGCCACCGCCCACCGGCGCCGCCGCACCGGCCGGGGACGCGGAGGCGAACGCGGACGGCACGCCTCCCGCGGCCAGCAGCAGCCCTGTCGATATCGCCGCCGTCAGGCGGATCCATGCCATCGTCCAAGCACCTCTCGTACAACGGGTGTTCACGTGCCGTCCGACAGAATCCGCCGCCGCGCCGGGCATGTCACCGGCCTCCGGTGGCACAGCTGCGACATGTCGCAACGGCGCCACACCGCAGCTCGCGCCCGCATACCGGGCCTGCGGACGCCCCGTGGAGTGCGGGCCGCACCACCACCCCAGGACCAGGACGGCTCGCCGCGCCCGGGGCCGCCGGCGCCCGGCCCCGCCCGAGGGATTCCCGGCGGAAACCGCCGACGATGTCGACGTGGCGGCCGGTCCGGCCTCCTTGCTCGTGCACCACCACGACGACCGGCTCGCCGGCCTGCACAACGCACTGGTGCGGGGCCAGTTGCGGCGGTCCGGCGACGACGGCTGGCTGCCGGTGCCCCACCGCGCCATCGAGCCGTCGGGGGGCGAACAGCTGCCTCCGCAAGCGCAACCTGGACCGGCCGCAGGTGGACTGGCCCGCGCTGAAGGCGCTCGCCACCGCGTCCGCCACCCGAGCCGGCGCATCCTGACCACGGCTGCGGGTCTCCGACGAGGACGCATCAGCCGGGGCGGCGCCCGGAGCACCGCCCCATCAAGCCCGATGGCTCCACGGGGACGCGTCTGCATCGACCCCAACGAGACGGGTCACCCCGGGGTCCAACCGGACGTGTGCGTACGTGCGACACCCGCCGGAATGCGACGTTGATCACACGAGACTTTCGTGCCCTGCCCGTAAGAAGAGGGCCGCTGCTCGCATTTCCAGGTATGAAAGCCGAGATGAGGGGGTGCTCGTGACACCTGCCGAGCGCTTCCACGAGATCTACGAGGAGTGCTACCCGCGTGTCCTCGCCTATGCCACGAGCCTGGTGGGACGCCAGGTGGGCGAGGACATCACCAGCGAGACGTTCACCATCGCCTGGCGGCGGATCCACGGCGACGTCCCCCTCCCGACCCTGCCGTGGCTGCTGGGGGTGACCCGCAACCTGGTGCGGGAGATGCGCCGCCGTGACACCCTGCGGTACCTCCTCGCTGCTGAGGAAGCACGGCGCATCGCCGGCAGCGCCGAGGACCAGGCCGGTGACGTGGCGACGGTGGTCGCCGATCGGCAAATCGCGCTGCAGGCCCTGGCGGGTCTACCGGAGAGCGACCGGGAGTTGCTGACCCTGATCGCCTGGCACGGCCTGAGCACGAAGGAAGCCGCCCAGGTCCTCACATGCACCAGCGCAGCACTGGCCGTGCGCCTCTACCGTGCGCGCCGGCGCCTGGAGAAGGCCCTGGAGGCGGCGCAGGCGTCCGAGCCGTCCGAGGCAGCGTCGGCACACGCCGTCGGCACCCCCCGACCGCATTGCGAAGGAGCAGCCGCATGAAGAACGCACAGCACCGGTCGAAGCGACCCGACATCATGCAAGTGCTCGCGGACGCACGGCCCGATGAGCTGGACCCGGCACGGCTGACCAACGCTGCGCGGCAACAGCGGGACCTCGCACGCATCGTCGCCTGGCCCGTGGACGGGCGTGTGCCGCGCCGATCCCTGCGTTTCCGTCCGGTGAGAACGGCCGCCCTCGCAGCGGTGGCGGCCTCCGTGGTGGTGTCCGTGGCCACCTTCGACCGGCAGGCACCGGCCGACGGGTCCGCGGCGCGGCCCCGGACCTCCGCCGAGGCCCAGGCACCGGGCGGGGCCACGGACATGCGGGTCGACGGCCGTGTCGAACTGCTCAGCGCGGCCATGAAGGCCGAAGCCTCGCCCGCAAAGGGGACGTACTGGCAGACCACCACGCACGCGCAGTACGTGGACGTCGCCGAGGCGAACGGACGGCTCTTCGCCGTGCGCACCTCGTCCACCGAGAACTGGTCGGTGGGTGTGCGCCCCGGGACGAAGAGTCTGATCGTCTCCGGGCTGGACTCCGAGACCGAGCCGCGGACGCCGGCGGACAAGGCGGCGTGGCAGGCGGCGGGTTCGCCCCGCACGGTGCAGCTCAAGGTCTGGAAGCCGACCGGTTCCCATTCGATCGTCTTCAAGATGGGGACCGGACGGCCGACGGTCCTGCGGACGAACACCGGCGGCAAGATCTACGCCGTCGGCCCGGACAACGTCTCCTACAAGGACCTGCAGGCGCTGCCCTCCACCAGCGCTGGACTGCGCCGCCACCTGGAGGAGTTGTACGCCCAGGACAACGGTGCAGACGCCGGCGCGCGGGGGCGCAGCGCCTGGATACTGCGCCAGGCGGGCAACCTCGTCACGATGCCCGTGAAGCCCGCCGTCCGGGCGGCGGCGTACCGGGTGATGGCCGGTCTGCCCGGAGTCCGGGTGATCGGTCACGTCACCGACCCGCTGGGACGCGAGGGCGTGGGAGTGGAGTTCCCCGGCACCTACCGCACGGCGCTCGGGACCACGCAGCAGCAGCTGGTCATCGACGCCGCCACCGGTGACATGCTCAGCGACGAACTCCTGCTCGTCGACCCCTCGGCCAAGGCCGAGGCGACGGGCCTCACGGCGGGCACCGTGGTCACCTACCAGGCGACCAGCCGGATGGGCTGGAGCGAACACCAGATCATCGTGCCGAAGAACGCCCACGGCTGATCCGGGCGCCCGCGCACCGTCGGGCAGTCACGAGAACCACACCGCCGGGCCGCGCCCCCCGCCAGGGGCGCGGCTCCGGAGGCACGGCCGGAGCCTGCTCCCCTGCCGCGCAACAAGCGGCCGCAACCGGCCGTCCGGCACCGCACGCCCCCGCCCGGGGCTCTTCGCACCTCCCTGTGCCTCCCCACACCTCCTCGAACCTCCCCACACCTCCTCGAACCTCCCCGCACCTCCCGAGAAAGCCGATACTCGTGCGCCCGAACATCGTCCATCTCTCAGCGACGGCAGCACTCGTCGTCTCCGCGCTGGGGCTCACCACGTACCACCAGCTGGCCGACAGCGACGCCTCTGGGACCCACTTCCAGGGCACGAACGCCGTCCGGGCCCACGGAGCGGCGACCGGAGAGTCGGCGCCCGCGTCCGCCGCTCCGCCGGCGACGGCTCAGTCACGGCCCCAACTGCCCGCCCAGTTGCCGGGGCTCGGCCCGAAGACGCTGGCACGCATCCCGGCCAACACCCGGCAGGTCGTCGTCGTCACGGGAACCGGCAAGAACTCGTCGTCCTCGCGGGTGGTGCTCTGGCAGCGTGCCGACGGCGGCTGGCGCCGCGGAGAGGTGTGGGCGGCCCACAACGGCTACAAGGGCTGGATGGACAAACACTACGAAGGCGATCTGCACAGTCCCATAGGGGTGTTCGGCCTCACCGACGCCGGCGGACGACTGGCCGATCCGGGCGCCAAGCTGCCCTACCACCAGTCCGGTGCCTTCTCGGCCAGCGGCACCGGCTTCGAAGGCGAGCCGCTGGCCGGGGCCCTCGACTACGTCATCGCCCTCAACTACAACCGGCAGCCGGGAACTTCACCGATGGACGGCACGAAGCCCATGGGGGCGAGCCGCGGCGGGGGCATATGGATCCACGTCGACCACGGCGGCCCCACACACGCCTGCATCAGCCTCTCGAAGGCCCACATGCGGGAGTTGCTGCGCACGCTTGATCCCGCGGATCACCCCGTGGCCGTCATGGGTGACGCGGCCTCCCTCGCCCGCTGATCGTCGCGACGGGCCACCGATGCTCGACGGCCCGGCTCCGGCCGCGGCGCTCCGGACGCCGCCCCCGCTCCTTGCGGCTTCGCCTGCCGCCGGCGGCCGAGGCGGCTGCCCGGGTCCCTTCCGGCCTTCCCCGCCGTCCTGGGGAGGGGAATGCGCCGGATGGCACCCCGCGTCGAAGGTCCCGCGCCACAGCTGGAACGACCGTTCACGGGCACCGGGTTCACCGTCGTAGGTGCCGCCCGCAGCAGGGCGTGCAAACCGCCGGGCTCCCGTCCCTCCGCGGTCCTCGGCCCGGCCCGGCCCGTCGGCAACGCGAGCAGCACATCGTCGCCCGAGGCCCTGGACACACCCTCCTGACATCGCCGCCGGGGGAACACGTCGATGACGACCTTGCTCAGAGAGGAACCATGAACACCAGCACTCACCGCCGGAGCGCGGACGTCGTGCCCAAGCTGCACGGCATGGGCGCCATCGTCACCGGTGGGCCCCGCGGAATCGGCCGGTCGATGGTCGAACGCCTCCTCGCCGACGGGACCCGCGTCGCCTTCTCCTGCCTGTCCGGTGCCGAACCCGCCGCTGAGTTGGAGCGCAAGACGGCGACGGACGGCGGCGCCGCATGGCCCTTGCGACTGGCGCAGGCCGCGAAGACGCCGATCCGGCAGTTCTCCGTGCGTCCTGCGGTTCCGGAGCACTGACGCTGCACGCCGGCGGAGATGGTGCCCCTCTTGATGAAGCCGGTATCGTCGATGATCAAAACGCCGTCCGGCTCGCCGAGTCGCCCGGCAACATACTCCTGCAGGTCATCGCGGACACCGTCGGCGTCCCACCGGCCCAGCACAGCAGATGCTGCCACCTGTGCGGCGACCAATGGCCGGCACGCTCGGCCGGTTGCCGGCTGTTCCTGCGGCCCACCTGGCCCAGCAGCCCACGCACGTAGTCCCGCATCCGGCGCCGCGGCTACCGACCCGTCCCTGCCCGCCCACGAACCGAGGACCCCGGGAGCACCCGACCCAAGTCGCAGGAGAGCGTCGAGCAGCAGCGGATTCCCGTCCGTCACGTGCAGGGCCGCGTCCACGAAGGCGGCGGAGTCGTCCGGTTGGGTCCGCGGACCTCCGCCGGTCTCCTCGGCGACGAAATCGACGAACTGCGCCGCGAAGGGGGTCTGCAGCCAGCGGTGTAACTCGGGTTGTGCGAGTTGCCGGCGGCCGATGGAGAGTCGGCCGTCGAAGGCGATGTCGAAGGCCTGCAGGGCGGGCTTCCAGCGCATCGTCCAGCGTTTGCGTCCCTGGCCGGTCGGGTCCGGGCTCATCACGGCCAGGTAGACGCACGTGAGCACCGCCTGCTCGTTGGGGAAGTGCCCCCGGGCCCGCACCGCCTTGCGGATCCGCGCGTTGACGGACTCGATCGCGTTCGTGGTGCAGACGATGCGGCGGATCTCCGCGCCCGCGGGGATGGTCTCACCCACACGGGCCCGGGGGCGGGCCGTGTGCACCGCTCTCCGCGCCTGCGGGGGGTGGTCCCAACCCGCTCGGCTCCCGTCCGGCGGCGTGACGACGGACAAGGGGCGGGCCGCCCTGCCGGCGCCCGCTCCCGCCTCACTCCTGACCCGCGTCTACCAGCGGATGCCGAGGGCGTCCAGGGCGGCCGTCTGCTCGGGGCTGAGCTTGTCGCGGCGGGCGCGGGTGTTGTTGACCCACACCCCCAGCGCCACCGTCGTCACGCCGCCGTCCGGGCCCGTCACGGGCTCCTGGTGGGCGCGGGGGACCCGCAGGTGCCCTTCGCGCGCGTGGAACGCGCGGGCAGCCTCCAAGCCCTGGGCGAAGCGCTGCTCGCGGCTCAGGCCCGGCCGGGCGGCGGCCTTCGCCACCCGCCGTGCCCGCTCCCGCGCCGCCTGCGGGTCCTCCTCGATGCCGAGGGCGGCCAGCAGCTCCCGCTGCCCAGGGTCCAGGTCGGACCAGGCGGCGCGCTGCGCCGCCACCCACCGCCCGATCGCTTCCCCGTCGACGGCCGCCTCGGCCGGCAGGGCGGCCCAGTCGACCCGGCCCCGGCAGGCGAGCCACCACGCCCGCGCCGCGGTGTAGGCGCGCTGCCACGCAACGCCCCAGACGGGGCACCACCACGGGTCGATCGCCTCCAGCTGCCGGCGCCGCCCGGCCGGCAGCGTCCCAGGCGCCCCTACCGGCCGGGCGGCGGCGGCCCGGGCGGCGGCCAGCCACGCCCCGACCGCATACCCGCCCAACCAGGCCCGCGCGGGAGCCGCGAGGCTGCCGTGATGGGCGGCGGCCCACTCCCGCGCCCAGTCCAGCCCGGCCGCCCACCGCACATCGCCCACATCCCACATCATCCCCAGCTGCTCGAGCATGAGCACGCGATGCCCGGCGAGGGTCCCCACAGCATGCTCCGCCCGCTTCTCCGACAGCCACCGGCCCAGCGGAAACTCCCCGACCACACCGGAGTAGGGCACGTCCAGACCCCCGTGCTCGGCGTGCCAGGCGCGGGCGGCGGCGATCCCCTCACGCCAGTACTGACTCTCCCCGGTCAGCACCCGCAGGTTCACGAACAGCGCCAGGACATCCGGGTCCGGCGGGGTCTGGAACCGCACCGGCAGCGTGAACGACACCACACCCCCAACCTCCCCCTGAGCACCCTGACCAGGAGCCACAGCCGACTCGGCGCTGCGCCCGGTGGTGCGCCTCCCGGACCGCTGGGGCACGGCGAGCATCTCCACGACCTTCGCGTCGTGCGCCCGGATCGCCGTCAGGATCCTCACCAGCGGCTCGTAGCTGCGGGAGCCGAGAAGGTCACCGGGCTCCTCGCCGTCGGCCAGGAACACCGGCACGATCAACGACGCCGTTTTGCCCTCCCCGGGCTGCATCCGCAGGGCCCGGCCGATGGCCTGCACGATGTCCACCATCGACCCGCGCCCCTGGAGGAGGACACTGTCCGCCGCCGGGATGTCGACCCCTTCCCCCAGGACCCGGCAATTCGACATCACGGCGTACGGGATTCCGTCACCTTCGCCGGCATGCGCGAATTCGCGGATAATGGCCGCCCGGAAATCGGGGTCGTGCTCGCCGGCGAGCCACTGCGCCCACACTTCCTCATGGTATGTGCCGGGGTCTTCCAGCCACAGTCGCTCCGCGGTCTGGTTCAGCGTCTCCGAGAAGTACCGGGCCTCGATCGTGCGATTGTGAAAAGTGATCGTCTTCCGCAGCCCACGCTCGGCGGCGGCCCGCAGCAGGCCGGCCTGGATGGCCGCCACCCGCGCCGGCCGCACCTCGTCCTCCTCACCGCCCTCGTCCTCACCCACCCCCGGACCCCACGGCACCGGCTGCCGCGCCGCCAGGTCCGCGTGCTGCTCGGGCGCCCGCAACTCCAGCACCACCACCTCGAACGGCGCCAGCAACCTCCGGTCGATCGCCTCCGCCAAGCCCAGGCAGTAGACGGTGCGGCCGTAAAGGGCCGCATCGTCCATGGAGCACACCATCCCCTCGCCCAGCGGCTGGGCTGCGCCCTCCCGGCCCCGGAAGCGGGGCGGCTCCCACACCCGGGGGGTGGCCGTCATGTACAGCCGGCGCACCGCGGGGATCGCGGTCTGGTCGTGCACCACCGCCCACCGCTTCGCCAGCGACCCCGAGGTGCGGTGGGCCTCGTCACACACCATCAGCTCCAACGGCGCCAGCGCCTCCCCGCGCCCCGCGGCCGCCGCGTAGGCGTCCGCCACCGCCCCCACGCTCGCGTAGGTGGCGTACAGGGTGACCGGCACCGACCGCCTGCGGGCCCGCAGCCAGTACGCCACCATCAGCGGCGCCGTACTCACCCCCACCCCGGCCGGCACCTCGCCCCGCCCCAGCGAGCACACCGCATACGCCTCACCCTGGCGCCCGGCCGCCCGCCACGCCCCGATCATCTGGGTCAGCAGGTCCAGGGTGGGCACCACCACCAGCACCGGCCCCCGCGGCGCCAGCCGGGCTGCGGCCACCGCCCCCACAAAGCTCTTCCCGGACCCCGTGGCCATCTGGACGGTGGCTCGCAGCCCGCCTGCCGGCACCCCCGTGCCCGGGGCCGGGGTCAGCGCCCGCACGATCGCGGCCACCGCCTCCTCCTGGTGGCCGCGCAGCCGCACCCGGTGGTACGGCGCAGGATCACCGAGGCCGTCGAGCATGATGGTCACCAGCTTTTCCCCTCGTCCATCCGGGACCGCACAGCACGTTTCCCGGGTTTCGTCGGCAGGCATTTCTGATACACCGGGCAGGCGGGTGAAACCGGCTAATCCTTCGGCACCGAAGAAGCCGTCAGGAGTCGACGGGAGAAGAGGCGGGCATCTGTCGAAGATAGGGCATGAAGCCCGGGGGCAGGGGAGCGGTGAGGCGGGATTTGGTGACGCCTTAAAATGATACACCGGCACTGCGGCCTGACGGGTCCCGAGTGAGGCAGGATCGCACAAGACAACCTGACAGCCCGTCACCACTCCAGGCGCCCCCGGCACGCAGCGGGTCACCCCCTCCCAGCCAGCCCACGGCCCGGAGCGAAGCGGAGGGCCGACGCCACCGGCCAGTACCACCCCCAGGCAGTAGCGGTGCGGGAACGTCAGCAGCGGGGTGCGCAGCGAAGCGGAGCTCCCCGCCGGGACGGCCGCGAAGCGGCCGGC
>NZ_JAJLRA010000099.1 GCF_020991365.1 Streptacidiphilus sp. ASG 303 | reverse complement strand
TGTTCATGTAGTACGGGAAGCGGGAGGAGCAGCCGATGCCGGAGACGAAGCAGACGTTCTCCCGGGCCAGGCCGAGCTCGGGCATGAAGGACTGCACCGCGGCCAGGATGGCGTAGTCGCCGCAGCCGGGGCACCAGCGGACCTCCTGGTCCGTCTTGAAGTCCCGGGCGGTCTGCGGGGCGGCGGCCCTGGGCACCAGGGAGAGCGCGGGCAGCGCGGCGGCGGGGGCGGTGGTGCCGTTGCGGGCGGTGCCGTTGCGGGCGGTGCCGTCGTTGTCAGACATGGGCGGTCGGTCCTTCCCGGAGGGCTGCCTGGAGGGCGTCGGCGAGCTGCTCGGCCTTGAACGGCATGCCGCTGACCTGGGTGTGGGAGCGGGCGTCGACCAGGTACTCGGCGCGGATCAGCCGGGCGAGCTGGCCGAGGTTCATCTCGGGCACCACCACCCGGT
>NZ_JAJLRA010000098.1 GCF_020991365.1 Streptacidiphilus sp. ASG 303 | reverse complement strand
TTCTGGCACGGATCTGGCACGGTCCCGGTCACCACGCTCTCGTTAGCCGCGTCCTCGACGTGCCCACTGTCGCAGCCTCCTGATGGCGCGTTCCTTGTGAAGACGGGTTGCCGAGAATTCGCCAGGGCTCGTCATGAGGGCTGTCAAAGGGGTCCATCGCTTACGTCCGTTGCGGGCCGTCCACCTCACCGCGGGGAAGTCCGTGATCTCAGAGATGCGCTCTCGGTTGATTACCCGCGTGCGCAGGTACCCACGGATCATCATCTGCGAGTGCTCGTACGTGACGCTGAGTCGATATCCCCGCACTGCGAGTATGCCGAACCCGATCACGGCCAGACTGGCCGCGAGCCGCAGCACCCCGCGGTCGGCTTGCGCCGCGTAGGCAATGCCAGCAACCGCCGGAAGGACTCCGAGGCTGCTGTTCCCCAGACGGTTAAGGGGCGACGGTGATAGCTCCATGACGTTCCTCGAGTGATCGCGCTCTACCAGCGCAGC
>NZ_JAJLRA010000097.1 GCF_020991365.1 Streptacidiphilus sp. ASG 303 | reverse complement strand
CCGGCTCACCCCCGCACAGCTGGCGGAGCTCGCCGAGGAGATCCGGGGGTTCCTGGTGGACGCGGTCTCGCGGACCGGCGGTCACCTCGGCCCCAACCTCGGCGTGGTGGAGCTCACCATCGCGCTGCACCGGGTCTTCGACTCCCCGCGTGACCGGATCCTGTTCGACACCGGCCACCAGTCGTACGTGCACAAGCTGCTCACCGGGCGGCAGGACTTCTCCCGGCTGCGCGCGAAGGGGGGCCTGTCGGGGTACCCGTCGCGGGCGGAGTCCGAGCACGACGTGATCGAGAACTCGCACGCCTCGACGGTGCTGGGCTACGCGGACGGCCTGGCCAAGGCGAACCAGCTGGCCGGGCACCGCGACCGCCCGGTGGTCGCGGTGATCGGCGACGGCGCGCTGACCGGCGGCATGGCCTGGGAGGCGCTGAACAACATCGCCGACGCCGAGGACCGGCCCGTGGTCATCGTCGTCAACGACAACGAGCGCTCCTAC
>NZ_JAJLRA010000096.1 GCF_020991365.1 Streptacidiphilus sp. ASG 303 | reverse complement strand
GCGAAGATCGTCGTCGCGGGCGGCTTCGGTGTCGGCAAGACCACCCTCGTCGGCGCGGTCTCGGAGATCAACCCGCTGCGCACCGAGGCCGTCATGACCTCCGCGTCCGCGGGGATCGACGACCTCACCCACACGGCGGGCAAGACCACCACCACGGTGGCCATGGACTTCGGCCGCATCACCCTCGACGAGGACCTGATCCTCTACCTCTTCGGCACCCCCGGGCAGGACCGCTTCTGGTTCATGTGGGACGACCTGGTCCGCGGCGCCATCGGCGCCATCGTCCTGGTCGACACCCGCCGCCTCGCCGACTGCTTCCCCGCGATCGACTACTTCGAGAACAGCGGCCTGCCGTTCGTCATCGCCCTCAACGGCTTCGACGGGCACCAGCCGCACACTCCCGACGAGGTCCGCGAGGCCCTGCAGCTCGGCCCGGACACGCCGATCATCACCACCGACGCCCGACGCCGCGACAGCGCCAAGTCCGCGCTGATCACCCTCGTCGAGCACGCCCTCCTCGCCCGGCTG
>NZ_JAJLRA010000095.1 GCF_020991365.1 Streptacidiphilus sp. ASG 303 | reverse complement strand
GCCGGCGCCCAGCTGGCCCGCGGCTACCTCGGTCGCCCGGCCCTGACCGCCGAACGCTTCGTGGCCAACCCCTACGGCGGCCCCGGCGCACGCATGTACCGCACCGGCGACCTCGCCCGCTGGACCACCCACGGCCTCCTCGAACACCTCGGCCGCACCGACGACCAGGTCAAACTCCGCGGCTTCCGCATCGAACTCGGCGAAGTCCGCACCGCTGTCAGCACGCACCCGGACGTGGCGCAGGCCGCGGTCCTCGTCCGCGAGGACCGCCCCGGCGACCAGCGCCTGACCGCCTACATCGTCCCGCGCGACAAGGCGGCGGGCACCGACATGACGAACCTGGTCGCAGAGGTGCGCGCCCGCACGGCTGCCACACTGCCCGACTACATGGTCCCGTCGGCATTCATGGCCCTGGACGCGCTGCCGGTGACGGTGAACGGCAAGCTCGACCACCGTGCGCTTCCCGCGCCCGAACTGCGCGGAGCCCCCGGAAGCCGCAAGCCCGCGACCGAGCGTGAGACCGTGCTGTGCGCGCTGTTCGCCGAAGTCCTCGGCGTTCCGGAAGTCGG
>NZ_JAJLRA010000094.1 GCF_020991365.1 Streptacidiphilus sp. ASG 303 | reverse complement strand
AACCAGGCGCGCAGGTGGGAGTAGTCGTATCCCTTGTCGCCGTGCAGCTTGGCCGGGCGGCGGCGCCGCGGCCCACGGCGGGAGCGGATGGGCGGGATGCCGCGCACCAGTGGGATGAGGGCCTGGCTGTCGTGGGTGTTCGCGGCGGAGATGGCCAGCGAGAGGGGCAGACCGGACCGCTCCGTGATCAAGTGGACCTTCGAGCCCTTCTTGCCCCGATCCACAGGATTCGGACCTGTCAGCTCCCCCCTTTCAGGGCCCGCATGTTCACCGAGTCGATCGCGCACCGGGACCAGTCCAACTCCCCGCGGGCACCGAGCTCGTCAAGGACCAGGCGGTGCAGCTTTGCCCATACCCGGGCCCGGGTCCACTCGGCGAAGCGACGGTGCGCGGTCGGCCCGGACGGGCCGAAGACCGGCGGCAGCTGCCGCCACGTGCAGCCCGAGGTGGCCACGAAAACGATCGCGGCCAGCACCTCCCGGTCCCCGTAGCGCCGCCGTCCACCGCCCTGCGGCCGCGTCGGCGCCGGCGGCACCACGCGCTGGAACAGCTCCCACAACCCGTCCGGCACCATGCG
>NZ_JAJLRA010000093.1 GCF_020991365.1 Streptacidiphilus sp. ASG 303 | reverse complement strand
ACCAGGCGCCGGCGGCCTTCGGCGGCACCAAGGGCGCCGGGGAGTGGAAGGACCTGCAGGACTTCCTCGCCCACCCCAAGGACGTCGCCGGCGCGCAGAAGCAGCTCGAGGCCGACGCCGCCAAGGCGTACGGGAACTGAGGCCGGCCGATGGCCGCCCCCGCAGCCCCCGCCGCCGCGGCGCGGCCGCCGAGGGGGCGGGTGCCCGGCACCCGCCCCTGGGCCGCCGCGCTCTTCCTGCTGCCCGCCCTGGTCCTGCTGGGCGCCCTGGTCCTCTACCCGATCCTGTGGTCGCTGGCGCGCAGCCTCTACGGCATCGACGACTTCGCCCACTTCGTCGGCCTGCGCAACTACGGCGACCTGTTCACCCAGCGGGCGACGCTCACCGCGCTGAGGAACAACGCGATCTGGGTCGCGGTCGCCCCCGCCCTCACCACCGCGCTCGGACTGGTCTTCGCCGTCCTGACCGAGCGGATCCGCTGGGGCACCGCCTTCAAGCTGGTGGTCTTCATGCCGATGGCGGTCTCCATGCTGGCCGCCGGCATCATCTTCCGCCTCGTCTACGACCAGCAGCCGGAGAAGGGCGTCGCCAACGCCGTCGT
>NZ_JAJLRA010000092.1 GCF_020991365.1 Streptacidiphilus sp. ASG 303 | reverse complement strand
ACCAGGCGCCGGCGGCCTTCGGCGGCACCAAGGGCGCCGGGGAGTGGAAGGACCTGCAGGACTTCCTCGCCCACCCCAAGGACGTCGCCGGCGCGCAGAAGCAGCTCGAGGCCGACGCCGCCAAGGCCTACACCGGCTGAGACGGGACCACCACCGATGGCCACCACCGCAACCACCGCACCGGCGCCGGGGTCCTCCCCGGCGCCGGGCGCGGCGGCCCGCCCGCCGAAGCGCCGCCTCCGCGGCCTCCGCTCCTGGTCCGCCGTGCTCTTCCTGCTGCCCGCCCTGGTCCTGCTGGGCGCCCTGGTCCTCTACCCGATCCTGTGGTCGCTGGCGCGCAGCCTCTACGGCGCCGACGGCTTCGCCCACTTCGTCGGCCTGCGCAACTACGGCGACCTGTTCACCCAGCGGGCGACGCTCACCGCGCTGAGGAACAACGCGGTCTGGGTCGCGGTCGCCCCCACCGTGACCACCGCGCTCGGACTGGTCTTCGCCGTCCTGACCGAGCGCGTCCGCTGGGGCACCGCCTTCAAGCTGGTGGTCTTCATGCCGATGGCGGTCTCCATGCTGGCCGCCGGCATCATCTTCCGCCTCGTCTACGACCAGCAGCCGGAGAAGGGCGTCGCCAACGCCGTCGT
>NZ_JAJLRA010000091.1 GCF_020991365.1 Streptacidiphilus sp. ASG 303 | reverse complement strand
AGGTCGAGGGCGAGGTCGAACTTGGCCGGAGTGTCGCCGGTGGCGGCGAGTTCGATGTCCACGCCGTCGAGTTCGAGGACGGCCTGGGCGGTGTTCTGGAGGGTCAGCATGACCTGGAACAGGGGGTGGCGGGCCATCGAGCGTGCCGGGGCGAGGTCTTCGACCAGGCGCTCGAAAGGGAGGTCCTGGTGGTCGTGGGCGTCCAGGGCGACATTGCGCACTCGGGTCAGGACGTCGGTGAAGGTGGGGTCGCCACTGAGGTCGGTGCGCATGACGAGGGTGTTGACGAAGAAGCCGACCAAGCCGGTGAGGGTGTCGTCCCGGCGGCCCGCGACGGGGGTGCCGATCGCGATGTCGTCGCCGGCGCCGTGGCGGGAGAGGGTCACCGCGAGCGCGGCCTGCAACACCATGTGCAGAGTGACGCCCCGCTCGCGGGCCAGGCCTGCCAGCTGCTCGTGCAGTTCGGCGTCCAGGCGCAGTCCGACCTGGGCCCCGCGGTGGGTGGCAACTGCCGGACGCGGCCGGTCGGTCGGCAGGGCCAGTTCCTCCGGCAGCCCGGACAGGGCCTTGCGCCAGTAGGCCAGCTGCTCGTTGAGCAGGCTGCTCGGATCCTCCTCACCGCCGAGGAGGTCCTGCTGCCACAG
>NZ_JAJLRA010000090.1 GCF_020991365.1 Streptacidiphilus sp. ASG 303 | reverse complement strand
TCCGCTGGGGCACCGCCTTCAAGCTGGTGGTCTTCATGCCGATGGCGGTCTCCATGCTGGCCGCCGGCATCATCTTCCGCCTCGTCTACGACCAGCAGCCGGAGAAGGGCGTCGCCAACGCCGTCGTCGTCGGCGTCCACGACACCTTCGCCAGGGCCTCCGCCTACCCCGGCGCCCGGCCCCGGGTGAACGGCGACCTCGCCCCCTCCGCCGGCGGCGCGTTCACCACCCGTTCCGCGGCGGCCCCCGGTTCGGCCGCAGCCCTGCCGCTGGTGGGGCTGCCGCCCGCCTCGGTCGCCTCCCAGGCCCCGGCGAAGGCCGCGGCCCCCGCCCCCGGCGCGGTCACCGGCACCGTCTGGCTCGACTTCAAGCCGGGCGGCGGCGGCAGGCCCGGACAGGTCGACCCCGGCGAGAAGGCCCTCTCCGGCGTCCGCGTCGAGGCCGTCAGGGACGGCAGGGTCGTCGCCCGCGCCACCTCCGCCAAGGACGGCACCTTCACCCTCCCCGGCGCCGCCGCCGGCGCCCGCCTGCGGCTGCCCGCCTCCAACTTCACCGCCCCCTACCGCGGTGTCTCCTGGCTGGGACCCTCGCTGGTCACCCCCGCCATCATCGCCGCCTACATCTGGATGTGGGCCGGCTTCGCCATGGTCCTCATCGCCGCCGGGCTCACCGCCGTCCCCCGCGAACTCCTGGAGGCCGCCCGGATGGACGGCGCGAGCGAGTGGCAGGT
>NZ_JAJLRA010000008.1 GCF_020991365.1 Streptacidiphilus sp. ASG 303 | reverse complement strand
CCACGAAAACGATCGCGGCCAGCACCTCCCGGTCCCCGTAGCGCCGCCGTCCACCGCCCTGCGGCCGCGTCGGCGCCGGCGGCACCACGCGCTGGAACAGCTCCCACAACCCGTCCGGCACCATGCGCTCGACCATCGTCACCACGGCACCAGACTAGCGATTACGCCAAATGAGACGTCCTGTAAGGGCTGTCCCGTAATTGATCACGTGCGGCTGCGGATGTACTGCCCCCGGTGCCGCTCGCTGGGTTACGCGGCCTGCAGGAGGTTGTGCAGGCGGGTGATGCCGAGCATGGCGTGGTGGACGCCGTCGCCCTTGAGCCGGCAGTCGCGCAGGATATTCCAGGTCTTCATGCGGGCGAAGACGTGCTCCACGCGGGCGCGGACCTGCTTGTGGGAGTGGTTGTGTTCCTGCTTCCACTCGGGAGTTGTCCGCCGGGCGGACGGCGGTGCGGGATGACCAGGCCGGTGCCGAGGTAGCCGCCGTCGGCGATGGTGGTGGTCCTGCCGACGGCGGCCCTCGCTCCGGACTCCTCCCAGGCCTTGCTGTCATGGCGGTGGCCGGGCACTGGGCGTCCGATCGCCACGACCAGCCGGGTGTCGGCATCGATGACGACCTGGTGGTTGGTCGAGTACCGGTAATTATTGGACTACTCGGCGATGCTGTGGTCGCGTGTGGGCACCATGGTGCCGTCCACGATCAGGTTGGTGCCCTTGCGGAACCGCTGCCGTTGCTTGAGGGCGAGCAGCGGGCCGGTGTGGTCGACGATCCGGTCGGCGGCGGACTTGGAGAAGCCGAACAGCGGTGCGAGCTGGCGCAGGGTGAGGTTGGTCCGCCAGTACGCGGCCACCATCAGCACCCGGTCCTCGAGCGGCAGTGACCATGGCCGACCAGCCCGGGGAGCATCGGCTCCCTCACGCCGCAGCATCGTGATCAGCTTGCCGAACGCGCGCGGGCTCAGCCCAGTGAACGGGGCTATCCAGGACGGCTCCGACGTCGTGATCACACCAGCCACGCCAAAATCATCTCATCGCTGACCAGGAGTTACGGGACAGCCCTTAGGCGGAGCAGGACCGAGGGGGCGGCCAAGATGAGGGCGGCGGCCGGGGCGGCCGGGGTCAGGTGGGCGGGTGCGGCAGCGGCGGAGGGGTGGTCGAGGCGGGGCTGGTGGAAGGTGGCGGGCTCGGGGAGGGCGGTCCAGCGGGGGACGGGCCAGACGACGGCGAAGGCGCGGCCGACGACGTCCGACACGGGGACGAAGCCGTCGCCGGGGTGCTGGAGCTGGTGGTACCGGGAGTCCCAGGAGCCGTTGCGGTGGTCGCCCATCACCCACAGGTGGCCGGCGGGGACGGTGACGGTGCCGACCGGGTCGTCGTCGCAGGGGGTCGCACCGGGGTAGAGGTAGGGCTCGTCCAGGGGGACGCCGTTGACCTCGACCGGCCCGCCCGCGTCGCACCGCACGGTGTCGCCGCCGACGGCTATGACCCGCTTGATCAGGTCCTTCTCGTCGTCCGACGGCGCGAGTCCGACGAGGGAGAGCACCCTGCGGACATCGCGCAGGGCGGCGTTGCCGCCCTGCCCGGGGGACTCCTCGCCGAGCCAGTCGCCCGGGTCGTGGAAGACGACGACGTCGCCGCGGTGCGGCTCGGCGCCGAACCAGGGGCTGAGCTTGTCGACCAGCACCCGGTCGCCCAGGTCCAGCGTCCCCTGCATGGACCCGGAGGGGATGGAGAAGGCCTGGACGAGGAAGGTCTTCGCCCCCAGGGAGAGGAGCAGCGCGACGCCCAGCAGGACGGGCAGCTCCCGCCACCAGGACCGCGGGCCGCGCGTCCTGCGGCGCCACCGCCCGTGTTTCCCGGCCGACGCGTCCGCCTCCGCAGTCTCCGCCGACTCCGCCGTGTCCACCCGCGTCTCCGATCCGCTCCGTGGTCCGCTCCGCCGACGGGCCGGTCAGGGACCGGTCCGGCGCTCGCCGAACCCTCAACGAACAGGGGTTCCCGTGCGCCACCCGGACGGGCGGGATTCCGGGGCGGGGGGTGAGGAACCGTCAGGAGCGCGAGGAGGGGGCCGGGGCGCGAAAAGCGCTGGTCGGGAGGGTCTGTGCGATCGGACGAACGCCATCGGGCGTCAACTACGCGCAGTGAATATGCCATCACGATATGTGGCATCCGGATGTACGGTGTCCCCGACACCGATCTCCCGCCGGGCAGGGCCCGGACAAGGGAGCGGCCCCTCAAGCGTTCTGGCAAACGCGGCTGAGGGGCCTTCACCCACCGAGGCTTACGTAGGAGAGCCCCGACGATGCTCAGGCATGCTACCGCCCCGCAGGGCGACTGGACCCGGGTCGACAACGCCGTCCTGTGGGACGACGACCTCTCCGACACCGCCTTCCGGATGCTGCTCCGCTGTCTCTCCCTCGGCGACGAGGAGGCCCTGACCACCACCGTCACCCAGATCGCCGCCGGACTGGCCGGCGGCCGCATCACCGTGGACCGGGCCCGCCGCCAGCTCACCCGAAAGGGTCTGCTGCACGCGGTGAAGTGGCGCAGCGCCACCGGCCAGGTCCACTCCGAGTCCGTGGTCTCCACGGTGCCGCTGGGCCCGGACGAGGCCGCCCGGATCGTCACCGGCCACCACGGCGGGGAGGGCGGCGAGCGCCGCCGACGGCCGCCCCTCCCCCGCGTGCCGTATGCCGGTATGCGGGAACGCGGGCCTGCCGCCACCCCGTCCTCCGGCACCGTCCTCCCTGCGGGAGGGAAGAAAACCACGGGGAGGAAGACTCCCCCCTCCCTCCCGCCCCCCGCGCCGGCGCTTCGGCACGGCCCGGTGCACGGCGACGGGGCGGACGGGGCGGGAGGAGGAGGGACGGACCGCCCGGCGGACGGTCCCGCGGCCTGCTGCGGGTGCGGGTTCCCCGGGGGCGCCGGGGCGGCGGGTGCGTCCGGCGGGTCTGCGGGGGACGGCGGGCCCGGGGACGGTGCGGGCGGTGCCGGTGCTGGGGGCGGCACCCGGCCGGAACCGGGCGGCGGGGCGGGGCATGCGGCCGGGGACGACGCCGGGGGCCACGTCCGCGACGGCCGCGACGGTCCAGGCGCCTCCGACGGCCACAACCGCGCCCACGGTCGCGACGGCGGAGGCGACCAGGACGGAGACGGCCCCGGCGGCGGGGACGCCCTCCGTGACGACGACGGGCCCATGCCCACGGAGGCGGAGGAGGCGCGGGCGGCGGCCGCCGAGCGGCTGCTGCTCTCGCTCCGCGACGACGACCACCGGCTCGTCCTCGGCGGCCGGGACCTGAAGGCGCTCGTGCCGATCGCCGCCGAGTGGCTGCTGCGCGGCGCCACCACTGCCCACCTCCGCGCGGCGCTGGTCACCGGCCTGCCGTACGCGCTCAGGTCGCCCAGGGGCGTGCTGCGGCACCGGCTGCTGGACAAGATGCCGCCCGCGCCGCGCTTCACCGAGCAGGTGCGGCAGGAGGCCCCGCCGCCGCCACCGGTGCGCCCGCTGGTCGACTGCGCGGTCTGCGACGCGCCCTTCCGCCCCGTCACGGACGAGACCCGGTGCGGCGGCTGCCGGGTCCGGGACGCCCGCACGCCGGACCTGCCGCCGGGGCCGACGAGGGTCGGCGGCGTGTGGTTCTTCCCGCCCCCGGCCCGGGCGTGACCGGCGTGTTTGGCGTGTCCGGCGTGACCCGGGCGCCCGGCCGGAGGAGGCGGACGGTGCGGGCCGTACGGCGGTGCGGGGACCTCGTGCCGCTGCCGCGCGGCCGGGCGGGGGCGCGGGCCCGGACGGGCAGGTGCGGGCCGGTGGTGCGGCGCGGCGGGCGGGCTGCGGGCGGGCTGCGGGGCGGGCTGCGGGGCCGGTCCGCGGGCGGGCCGGAGTGTCAGTGGTGCCTCCTAGGGTGATCTGTGTCGGGGGAACACCGGACCGCCTGAGGGGGCACCCGTATGACCAGCGCCGCGGTGGCGGAGGGGACGACGTACCTGGAGCTGTCCGAGGAGGGCGGCGGGGCGCACAAGTTCTACGAGGTGCGCGTCGAGGGCGTCGAGGTGACGATCCGCTACGGCAGGATCGGGGAGCAGGGCCAGGTCCGGACCTCCTCGTTCCCGAGCGCGGAGAAGGCCGCGGCCGCCGCCGCCCGCAAGGTCGGCGAGAAGGTCCGCAAGGGGTACGCACCCGCCGTGCGCGGGGTGCGGCAGGCCCGCGCGGTGACGCGGCGGCAGATCACCAGCGTCCGCTCCACCGCGCACCAGGCGCCGGTGCTGTGGCGGTTCGCGTCGGGTGCGGCCGCGTTCGGCGTCTTCGTGGGCGAGGAGCACGCCTACGTCGGCAACCAGCGGGGCGACGTGTACGCGCTCACCCACGACGGTCGGGTCGTCTCCCGCTTCGGCCTCCCCGACGGGGTCAAGTGCATCGTGGCGGACGACTTCTGGCTGTACGCGGGGTGCGACGACGGCCGGGTCTACGACCTGAGCGGCAAGGTGCCGCGGGTGGCGTACGAGATAGCCGAGGACGTGGACATCTACTGGCTGGACATCGACGACGGCGTGCTCGGCGTCTCGGACCGGCAGGGCGGGATCACCACGGTCGACCACGAGGACGAGTTCCAGTGGTCGCGGCGGAGCGCCGGCGCCCACGGCTGGATGGTCCGCTGCTCGGGCGACAGCGTCCTCCACGGCCACTCGGCGGGCGTCACCGCGTACGGCGCCCACAGCGGCGACCAGCAGTGGCACACCCCGACCGACGGGGGCGTGCTGTTCGGCTGGCAGGAGCCGGGCGAGGTGTTCGCGGGCACCGGGCGGGGCTGGGTGTACCGGCTGGCCAAGGCGGACGGGTCGGTGCGGTCGCGGTACCGCTGCGACGCGGCGGTGTTCTCGTGCGCCACCTCGCCCGACGGCCGGTACGTCTTCGCCGGCGACAGCCACTCCTCGGTGTACTGCTTCGCCGCCGACGGCACGCGGCTGTGGAAGCTCGGTACCGGCTGCGGGTCGGCGTACTCGATGCAGTACCGCGACGGGCGGCTCTACATCGTCACCACCGACGGCTCGCTGGCCTGCATCGACGCGAGCGAGGCGGCGGTGCGGGAGGCCGAGCAGGGACGGGTGCCCGAGCGGCGGGACGTGAAGGCCTCGCACGTGGAGGCGGTGGCACCGTCGGCGCACCTGGAGACGGTGAGCGCGGCCGCGGTGGCGGAGTCGGGGGCGGACGGCGTGGTCGTGGAGTGCGTGCAGGAGGCCGGACGGCTGCGGGTGCGGGTGGTGTCGCCCGGCTACGACCCGGCGCTGCGGGTGCAGTTCCCGAAGGACGTCCGGGTGGCGGGGGCCCGCTACCTGGTCACCGAGGTGCGGCAGTCGGCGGCCGGGGGCTTCTACCGGGCTCGGGGCGACATCCGGCGTCTGCTCTGACCACCCGTCCGGGCCGGGGCGGCGACGGGGGTGCCGCCCCGGCCCGGACGGGTCGCACGGGCCGCCCGGTCCGACGGGCGTCCCGGACAGACCGGGCGTCGGACAGGCCGGGCAGGCCGGGCAGACGGGGCTGTCCGACGCGGAGGAGCGGTCCGATCGGTCCGGCCGGCACGACCGGCACGGCCGGGCCGCGGAACCGGGCGGTGCGGGGGGCGCGTCTCTGTGGTCGTACCGCTGGGGGCCCTCCGCAGCCGGAGGGTGGACGGAGGGGGAACGGGACATGGGGAACGCACACCGGTGGCGGCGGGCCGGCGCGGCCGTGCTGGCCGCCGCTGCGCTGGCCGCGGCGGCGGGCTGCTCGCAGGAGTACAACGACAAGCGGGGCAAGGGGGACGCCCCGGTGCTCCACCAGCAGGGCGACGACACCCCCGCCCAGGTCTTCAACATGCCCGACGGCTTCGGCAACCTCGCCACCAAGTGCGTCGGCCACGGCTACCGGGCCTACGTCACGACCAACAGCGGCGGCCCCTCCAACCTGCAGGTGGTCTCCGATGCGGCCTGCAGGTAGGGCGCGGCGCGCGGCGGTCCTGCTCGCCGTCCTCCCCGTGCTCGCGATGGCGGGCTGCTCGCAGAGCCACGACGACGAACGGGGCAAGGGCGACGCCCCGGTGCTCGGCGGGCGCGGGGAGGACTCCCCCGCCCAGGTCCTCAACATGCCCGACGGCTTCGGCAACCTCGCCACCAAGTGCGTCGGTCCGGGGCAGCGTGGCTACTCGACCACGCGGTGGTTCGGCAAGGACGACGACGGGAACGACATCACGCTCCCCGCGCAGACGGCCGTCGTCCCGGACCCGGACTGCCGCTGACCGTCCCCGCCGGCCCCGTCCTCGCCGGCCTCGTTCCGGCGGGGGCAGCCGGCGAGGACGGCCGGCGGGGGCGGCCGGCGGGCGGGTCAGACGGTCGCGAGGTGGTCGGCGAAGCGGGAGATGATGTGCTCGGCCCCCTCGCGGGCCTGGTCGCACATCTCCGGCGAGCCGACCGTCTGGTGGTAGACGGCCTGCGTGCGGCCGTCGCCCAGGTCGGTGAAGTCGGCGCTCATGACCACCTCGTCACCGGGCATCTCCATCGTCCACACCAGCCGCCGGTGCCGGTCGACCTCGCGGTAGACGCCGCCGACCGGCATCTCGCCACCGGGGGTGGCGACGGTGGCCCGCCAGGCACCGCCCGGGCGCAGGTCGACGGAGACGGTCGGCAGCGGTGCGCCGAACCACCGGGCGAAGTGGAGAGGCTCGGTCCACACCCGCCAGACGGTGTCGACGGGGGCGTCGAAGACCCGGGTGAGGGTGAAGCCGTCGCGGTCGTCGGCGGTGGCGGTCGCCGTCTCGGTCCCGGTGGCGCGGGCGGTGTCCCGGTGGTCGTCCATGGTCTGCTCCTCGCGAGGGGTGGGGTTCTCACCGGTGCAGACGGACCGGCGGCGCGGAACTCATCGGGTCGGAACGCCCGGCGCGGAACGCGCGGCTCCCGGGCGGAGCCGCCTGCGGGCGGCAGGGGGCCGACGGGTACCGCCGTCCGGGTGGGACGGCGCGGCGGCGGGCCGCGCTCCCCCGCTCCGGGCGCGGACGTGGGGTCTCCTGTTGTCCTGTCGACGGCATGGGCGAAGGAGTGGACCGTGATCAAGGGCTTCAAGAACTTCCTGCTGCGGGGCGACGTCATCGTCGTCGCGGTGGGGCTGATCACCGCACTGGCGTTCAGCACCCTGATCAAGGCGTTCACCGACTTCGTCATCAACCCGATCATCGCCCGCGCCCAGGGCGGCCACTCGGTGGGTCTCGGCGTGCAACTTGGGGCGCCCGGCAACAACGCCACCTACCTGGACTTCGGGTCGTTCCTCTCCGCGCTGATCTACTTCGTCATCTTCATGGCGGTGGTGTACTTCCTGATCGTGGTGCCCTACAAGCACATGCAGACCCGACGCGGCGTCACCGTCTTCGGCGACCCCGGGCCGCTCAAGACCTGCCCGGCCTGCCTGGCCGAGGACCTGCCGGCCGGCGCCTCCAAGTGCCGGTACTGCACCGCCGAGCAGCCTGCCGGGCTCGGGGGCGGTGTGGCGGCCCGGTGAGGGACCGGCCGTCCGGCCCGGCGGGGGGCCGTCGGCGGGTGCACCGGTGCACGGACGGGGGCGGGACCGCCGACGCGGCGGTCCCGCCCCCGTCCGTGCCGGGCGGCGTCCGTGCCGGGCGGCGCCCGGGCCGGTGCCCGGGCCGGATCAGTCCTCGGGGCGGACCAGGCGGCCGAGGAGGGCGACCGCGTCGCCGCGGGGCACCGGCCGGAAGAACTCCGCGTCGACGCGCTCGACGGCGGCGACGGCCCGGGGGGCGAGCCCGGCCCCGGCGTCGGTGGTGCGCAGCCGCCGGGCCCGGGTGTCGGCGGGATCCACCTCGCGCACGACCAACCCCTTCTGCTCCAGGGCGCGCACCACCTGGGAGGTCATCTTCACGTCCGTGCCGGCGTGCCGGGCGAGGGCCTGCTGGCTGGGCTGCTCGCCGTGGGTGTTGAGCCACCACGTGCTGGCGAGCAGCACGAACTGGACGTGGGTGAGGCCCAGGGGGGCCAGGGCCGCGGCGACGCCGCGCTGCCAGCGCAGGGTGGCGTGCCAGAGCAGGAATCCGGGGCTCTCCCCCGGACCGGCGGTCACCGGCCCTGCTCCGCCCGCGCCACCAGCGCGGCGACGGTGTCGGGCCAGTCCCCGGTGACGGCCGGACCGATGTGGGGGCCCGCCTCGTCGGCGGCCGGTCCGGTGATCTCCATGCGGTAGACGACCCGGATGCGGCCGGGTCCGGCCGGGTCGATCCGGTGGGCGGTGCGCAGGACGAGGCCGTCGAAGCGGGCCTCGTCGACGAAGAGCTCGTTCTCGACCGCCTCGGTGACCCGCAGGTGCACGGGGTCCTGACCGGCCGGGGCCATGGTGATCTCGGCGCCGGCGGCGAACGGGCCGCTGATGGCGACCTTCTCGATGTCGGCGTTCCAGGTGCCCCAGTTCTCGACGTCGGCCCAGAGGCGCCAGACCGCCTCGCGGGGGGCGGCGGTCTCCTGGGTGTGCTCGTAGGTCCACATGTGCGGGCTCCCCTCCCTTTCGTCTTCCCATAGATTATCTGCGCGCAGACCATCCGTCCAGAGGGGTGCGCGGACCTCCGGGGCCGGACCTTCGGACAAGCCCCGGCCCGGCAGCGGCGACGGCAGCGGCGACGAAAGCCGCAACGACAGCCGCAACGGCCGTCAGGTCGGCCAGTCGACCGCGCCGCCGGTGACGGTGAGGGGGTGCGCGACGGAGGACTCGTGGAAGCGGAGCGTGCCGACGACGACCGCAGGACCGGGGCTGTCCGCCCGGGCCGCCAGCCAGGCGAGCAGCACGCCGACGTCGTGGAAGTCGTCGGGATGGGGCTCCTGGCGGGCGGTGACCGTCCCGTCGGGGGCGAGGTCCGCGGTCAGGGTGCCGCCGATCCGGTGTGCGGGGCCGCGGCCGCCCAGCAGGGGGTACTCGTCGTCCTCGGTCCCGGAGCCGCCGTCCCCGCCCCCGCCCCCGTCGCCGTACGCGACCGAGAGGGAGGCGGTAGCGGTCGGACCGGCCGGACCCGGCCCCAGGCCGAGGTGCCGGCGGAGCCCGGCCGCCTCGGCGTCCGACAGGGCGTCACGGATCCTGACGTGCAGTTCGCGTGCGTAGAGGTCGGACATGGGCGGCACCCTGTGCGACCCCTCCGACACCGCCTTCTCCGCGCCGGCCCCTGCGGGAGCCGTCGGCCCTGCCGGAGCCGCGGCCCCTGCGGGAGCCGGTCGCGCGGCGGAAAGCAGTGGTGCGGCGGCGCGGCGACCGGCACTGTGGTGCGCCATGACCTCTCTCATGCGACACGTGACCTTCGACTGCTCCGACGCCTACCGGCTGGGCGCCTTCTGGGCCGAGGTGCTCGGCGCCTCCCTGGCCGAGGACGACCGGCCCGGCGACCCCCAGGCACTGGTGGCGACACCCGCCGGAACGCTGCTGTTCGTGGCCGTCCCCGACCGCAAGGCGGTGAAGAACCGGGTCCACCTGGACCTGCAGCCGCAGGACCGCACCCGGGACGAGGAGGTGGAGCGGCTGCTGGCCCTGGGGGCCTCGCTGGTGGGCGACCACCGCCGCCCCGACGGGACGGGCTGGGTGACGCTGGCGGACATCGAGGGCAACGAGTTCTGCGTGGAGCGCAGCGCCGCCGAGCGGGCGGGCTGAGCGGTCCGGGCCGGGACGGCGGGGAGGGGCTGCCGGGGCGTCGCGGTCGGCGGGAAGGGACCAGGAACCCTGCCCGTGCATGCTTCTGACGACTCGTCGTGGGCGGTGCCCGGACCCCGGGGCCCGGGGCGGGAGCGGGCCGGGAGACCCCGGAAAACCCTTGGGTAAAGAGTTGGCAATCCCCTAGAGTGTCCGCACCCGCCGGCCCGCCCGAGGAGATCGACCCATGCCCCGCTTTTCCCGTCCGGCGCTGACCGGTGCCGCCCTGCTGTCCGTCCTGGCACTCGGTGCCGCCGCCTGCGACAGCGGCAGCGGGAAGGGCGGGGCGGACGCGGCCGGAGCGGCGAGGCCGGCCTCCTCCGCGCCCGCCTCCCCGTCGGAGGCCGCCTCCCCGTCCACGCCCCCTGCACCGGCCCTGACCGCCGCCCAGCTGAAGCGCGCGGCCCTGACCGCCGCCGACCTGCCGTCCGGCTACAGGGTCGCCCGGCCGGCGAAGGGCGAGGACCTCCTCGGCTCGACGGCGACCGCCACGCCGGCAGCCTGCCAGCCCATCCAGGACATGGGCGCCGGCAAGCGGGCGGTGAAGCCGACCGCCGCCGTGGACCAGAACTACCCGCGGACCGACAAGCCCACCGTGATGACGTTCAGCCGGATCGCCGCCTACGCGCCCGGCGGGGCGGAGCGGGCCATGGCCGACCTCAGGGCGGCCGTGAAGGCCTGCCCGTCCTACACCTCCAAGGACAACAGCGACGGCACGGTCACGAAGATCAAGGTCAAGGTCGTACAGGCGCCCTCGCAGGGCGACGACGCGATCGCACTGGACCTGGCCGGCAGCTCCGACGGCTCCCCGCTGGTCATCCGCATGGTGCAGGTCCGCTCCGGGTCGTCCCTCGCCCTCTTCGCCGCCCTCGACTTCATGGAGGGCGACCGGGCCCCCGAGGTGGCGCCGGAGCTGCTGGAGAAGCAGGTCGGGAAGCTGAAGGCGGCCGCCGCCGGCTGACGGCGCGCGGAGCGGGCTCCGGGGCGCGTCCCGGAGCCCGCTCCCGGCCTCAGTCCGGGAGGAGCACCGCAAGCAAGCGGGCCGCGCCCGGGAGCATGCGGGCGTACGCCTCGTCCACCTGCGGCAGCGGGACGGCCTCGGTCGCCGGCCGGAGACCGCCGGGCGCGCTGACGGCCAGGGCGTCCTCCACGTGCGGCGACCCGGGCGACGCGCATGGAGGACACGGGCCTGTCCCGAGGGGGACGGGGTGCGGCGGGGGTGCGGCGGGCGCCGCCTCGCGCTCCGTGCTCCGGCGGCGCGGCGGGGTTCTCGCGCCGGGCGGGGCCGTCCGGGTGCCGCACGCCGCACGGCCCTCCGTCAGGCGGCCATGGTGAGCAGGGCGTCCATGCCCGTCATCCGCAGCACGTCGGCGGGCTGCTGCCGGATGCCCACCAGTGTGGGCGCCCCGTCCCCGCCCCCGGACTGGCGGCGGTGGAGCTCGGCCAGGAAGTGCAGGCCGGCGGAGTCCATGAAGGCGACGCCGCGCATGTCGACACGTATCCGGCCGAGCGGCTCCGGGAGCCCGGCGAGCAGGCGGTCGAGCATCGGGCGGGCGTCGTGGTCGATGTCTCCGACCAGGGTGAGGACGGTCAGTCCGGCGCGCCGGTCGAGTGTGGCGGTGAGGGTCTGGTCCATGCGGTGACCGCACCCTTCGAGGGTCGGGGGTCGAGGGCCGGGGCCACGGGGGCGGGCCGCCGGGCGGCGGCGCGCGGCAGGCCGTGCGGGGTGTCCCTCCACCGTGCCACCGGCCTGCGGCACCGCGCCAGCGGTGTACCCGCCGCCAGCGTGAACTTCAGGCGAAGCGCTCCCCTGGCGCTGCCGCACCGGCGCGCACGCCCCCGCCGAGCGCCGGTCGCCCTCCGGGCGGCCGGCACCCGGCGAGCGGGCCGGGGCGAGCGGGCATGCGGCAGACGGACACGGACCGGCCGGGCACGGCACCCGCCGGGCGCACGGGGGTCCGGGCGCACGCGGGTCCGCGGCCCGGCGCGGCACCGGACCCCCGGGGCACAGGCCCCGGCGCGGCACCGGACCCGCCGGGCGGCTACGCCTCCGCGAGGGTGATGCCCTCCGGGGGCTGCCACTCGTACTCCAGGAGCGCGTGGCGCACCGAGTCGTGCCACTCACCGTCCACCAGGACGTTCTCGCGGGCGTAGCCCTCGACGGTGAACCCCGCCTTCTCCAGCACGCGCCCGGACGCCTCGTTCAGCGGCTCGCGGTCGGCGGTGAGGCGGTGCCGGCCGAGCCCGCGGAAGCCCAGGGCGCAGAGGAGGTGCACGGTCTCCGAGCCGAGCCCGCAGCCCCAGCTGCCGCGGTGCAGCGCGTAGCCGATGACCCCGGCGTGCTCGTCGGCGGTCCAGAAGTAGGCGGTGCCGACCACCTCGCCGGTGTCGCGCCGTTCGACGGCCAGGGCGTAGGCGGTGCGGGGGGTGGTCGCGGCGTCCTTCAGGTAGCCCGCGACGAGTTGCTCGCAGGTGGCGCGGTCGCGCGTCCCGAAGGGCAGGTGGAGGACGGTCTCGGGATCGCCGAAGATCCCCTGGAGGGCGTCGGTGTCGGCGGCGGTGGCGGTGAACTCGCGGAGCGCCAGCCGCGGGCCTCGGATCTGTACGGGGTGCACGGCGGGCGACTCTACCCGCGGACGGGCCGCCGGAGGCGGCCGGACCCGCGGCCGGACCCGCGGCGGGGGCCGCCGCCGCGGGTCCGGGACCGCAGAGGGGGGCGCTCGGCGGGACGGCGGGCGAGACGGCGGGCGAGACGGCGGAGGGGCCCCGGCGTCCGGGCTACGGTGAGGGCATGGACACCACGGCTCTCGAGCTCACCCCCCGCACCCGCACCGACGACCTGCTGGCCTGGTGCGCCGAGCAGGGCCGCGAGGTGGCGGAGCGGCCGCTGCGCGCCGTGCTCACCCTGCTGGAGCTCTCCGGCGCCCGCATGCACGACGGTTTCCCCGAGCCCACCGCCGAGGACGCCGACCGCCTCCTGTACGAGCTGCTGCCGATGACCGCCGACGCGGAGGCCGAGGGCTGCGGGGCGTACCTGGACGCGCTGGCCGCGGTCGTCGACCACCAGCGGGCGGCCAAGCGGCTCAACGCCAAGCGGCAGGCCCGCCTGCAGGCGGAGGTCGCGGCCCTCGCCGAGGGCTTCCCGCTGGTGATGCGCATCCCGGGCCGGCTGACCTGGCCCCGGCTGTACGCGATGCTGCTGCGGGCGGACGGCGTGGACCTCGCGGACCCGGCGGCGGTGCGGGCCCGGCTGGACGCCTACCGGGAGCTCGGCCCGGAGGGGCGCGCGGCCGCCTGGGCGGCGCTGCCGCAGCTGGTGGTGCCCGAGGAGGAGCACGGCCGGCCCGAGGCGTGGGACGGCACCCGGGTCCTCATGCTGGGCATGACGACGGACAACGCACGGCTCCTCCTCGGCAACCGGCTGCTGGAGCGGGTGTACCGCAGCCTCTCCGCCATGATCGCCACGGGTGGCGGCCTGCCGCCCGAGCTGGGCCGCGACGTCGAGGGGTACGGGCGGCTGGTCGCCGAGGAGGCCGTGCGGCTGCTGGGCGAGTGGACGGTCCCGGGCCTGCCGGCCCTGCTGCGGGACGAGTACCCGGACCTGGCGCCCGAGCCCGACCAGGCCGGGCTCGATGCGCTCTCGGGGGACGGCGCGGCCTGAGGCCGGGCCCGGAGGGGGCCGGCGGCGGGACGCGGCCGCCCGGGCCCGGCAGCCGGCCGGTCCGGTCCGGTCGGGCAACCGGTCCGACCGGGCAGCCGGTCCGGTCAGGCGGCGGGGTCCCCCGCCATCTGCGCGGTGGTGCTGGACCCGTCCAGGGCCTCGCGGACGATGTCGGCGTGGCCGCAGTGGTGGGCCGTCTCCCGCAGGACGTGCAGCAGGACGAACCGGGCCGACCAGTGGACGTCCTCCTGCGGACCCCAGGGGAACCGCGGCAGCAGGCACTGCCGGTCCAGGCTCTCCAGCGCGGCCACGGCCTCCTCGGTCTCGCGGGCGGCCGCCGCGTAGTCGTCGAGGAGCCCGGCGACGGTCTCGTCGTCCCGCATCCGGTGCTGGTCCCCGTCGAGCATGCCCTCGGGCATGACGCCGTCGCCGCGGGTCATCAGGCCCACCCAGGAGCGTTCGCAGGCGGTGACGTGGCGCAGGATGCCGCCGAGGGTCAGCCCGCTCACGGTGGTGCGGCGGCGGGCGTCCTCGTCGGTGACGCCGCGGACCGCGATCCGCAGCAGGCGGCGCTGGTCGGACAGGATCCGCAGGAGGTCGCCGCGCTCCCCGTCGGGGGTCCCGGAGGGGGCGGGGGTCCCGGAGGGGGCGGAGGGGGCGGGGGCTGCGGAGGAGGTCGCCATGGGACGGTCCCTTTCTTCGTCGGTGGGACCACGCTAGGAGGGAACGCGGACACCTGCGGTCCGCGATGCCCCGGCGCCGCCGGACCGGGTCCGGCGGCCTAGGGTCGGGGTGGAAGCAGGTCCGGACGCGGAGGAGGAGAACGGTGGCGAAGGTTCCGACGGCGGCGGTGGCGGCGGGCGGGCTCGTCGGGGGCTACGGGGTGGCCCGGTGGACGAAGCGGCGGCCGCTGGGCGGCGTCGCGCTGGCCGCGGCCGGCGCGGTGGCGGCGCGCCAGTGGCGGCGGCAGGCGGGCACGGGCGGCGCGGTGGCGCTGACCGGGCTGTACGCGGCGGCGTTCGCCGGGTCGCACCCCCTGGCGAAGCGGCTCGGCGCGTGGCCCTCGGTGTTCGCGGTGTCCGGTGCGGTGGCGCTGGCGTCGTACGTGGTGGCCGACCGGCGCGGCTGAGGGCGCGCCCCGGGCCGGCCCGCACGGACCTGCCCGCACGGGCGGGCAGGCGCGGTCGGGCGGGCAGGCGCGGTCGGGCGGGCCCGGACAGACCGACGGCCCCGGTGTCGGGGGGGATCACCGGGGCCGTCGGGGACGGAGGGGGAACGCGTCTCAGAGCTCGAGGCCGTGCCCGGTCAGCCAGGGCTTGGGGTCGATCGGCGCGCCGCCGCCCGGCCGGACCTCCAGGTGGAGGTGGGGGCCGGTGACGTTGCCGGTGGCGCCCGAGCGGGCGATGACGTCCCCGGGCCTGACCTTGCCGGAGCCCTGGACGATCGACGAGAGGTGGCAGTACCAGATCTCGGTGCCGTCGGGCAGCGTCTCGATGACGCGGTACCCGTAGGACCCGGCCCAGGCCGCCGAGGTGACGGTGCCCGCGCCCAGGGCCTTCACGGCGGTGCCGGTGGGCACGGCGAAGTCCAGTCCGGTGTGCAGGTGGGACCAGTACGAGCCGGCCTGGCCGAAGCCGGCGGTGAGGGTGTAGCCGGAGACCGGCACGACGAAGGTGCCGAGCAGCCTGCGCTCCGCCTCGCGGGCGGCGCGCTCCGCGGCCTCCTTCTTCTGCCGCGCCTCCTCGACGCGCCGGGCGGCCAGCTCCTTGGCCTCGGACGCCTTGGCCGCCTGCTCCTGGACGGCGCGCTTGGCCTCGGCGTCGCGGGCGGCCTGGATCCGGGCCGACTCGTCGGCGGCGGTGCGCTGGCTGTCGGCCTGGGCCTGGATGCGGGCGGCGAGGGCCAGCCCGGGGTCGACGGCGTCGGCGCTCCCCTGCTCGTCCGCGTGCTCGGCCGCGGAGGCGGCGGCGTACGTGGTGAAGCCGGTGGTGCCGAGGGTGGCGGCCATCGCGGCGACGCCGATCACCGCGGAGGAGCCGACACCGCCGCGCTGCCGGGGCAGCCGGTGGCGGCCGCGGTCGGGGTCGCCCGCGAGGGCGGCGACGGGTTCGGGGACGGGGGCCCAGGCCTGCTCCGACGGCAGGGGCAGGGTCGAGGGCATGCCCTCGGGGTACGACGACGCCACGGCTTGGCGCACTCCTTTCCTTCCCTCTCGCCTACCGGGTTAGCTGACGGGTTCGGAGCAGGAAGGTCTCCTACGGCCACGGGCCTGCGGGTCCGGACCCCGGCGGAAGGCGGGGTGACGCCTCGTCGGGGAGCGGGCAGGTCCGGTACGGCCGATTCACCCCAAGGAACGTGGTTCCCCGGCTCCCTGGCACCGAGGGGGCGGCGCCGTGGGATTAGGCGATGGCGCACGGTGCCGTCGTGGTACGGCGTTTGCGACCGCGCTGCGTTATCAAACGTTAATCGCAGGACGCCGTGATTCCAAGCCACTTGGACGATGCGGGGTGATACGGCAGGGGCGGGAGGGGCGTTTTGTCGCGGATCGTGCGATCCGCGGCGCCACGTCCCTCCCGCCCCGTCAGGAATCGGTCACCGTGGGTGAGGAGAGGGTCCTCGGGTGCGGTGGTCCGTCCGGTGCGGCCGGCCGGTCAGGCCGCCACCGCGCCGGCCTTCGGCTCCTCCGCCGTCAGCGGCAGCGCGATCGACTCCAGGCCGCGCCGCTCCGCCTTCACCCCGAGGAAGAGCTCCACGACGCCCGCCGCGATCATCAGCCCCGCGCCGATCGCGAAGGCCAGCGCCGTGTCGCCGGGCTTCCCGGTGCTCACCAGCTTGGAGAAGATCAGCGGGCCGGAGATGCCGCCGACCGCCGTGCCCACCGCGTAGAAGAAGGCGATCGCCAGCGCGCGGGTCTCCATCGGGAAGACCTCGCTGACGGTCAGGTACGCCGAGCTGGCACCCGCCGAGGCGAAGAAGAGCACGACGGTCCAGCAGAGGGTGAGCGTGGTCGCGGAGAGCGCGCCGTTCTGGAAGAGCGCCGCGGTGCCGAGCAGCAGCACCCCGGAGAGGATGTACGTCCCGGAGATCATCGGCTTGCGGCCGACCGAGTCGAAGAGCGGTCCCAGCAGCAGCGGGCCGAGGAAGTTGCCGACGCAGATCACGACGAAGTAGTAGCCCGTCGAGCCGTTCGGCACGTGGAAGAAGGCGTTGAGGATGGTGGCGTACCCGAAGGTCACCGCGTTGTAGAGGAACGCCTGGCCGATGAAGAGCGACAGGCCCAGGGCGGTGCGGCCCGGGTAGAGCTTCACCATGGTGCGGGCGATGGTGAGGAAGCCGATGCTGCGGCGCTGCCGGATGGTGATCGCCTCGTCCGGCTCCTCCAGCCGCACGCCCTTCTCCGCCTCGACGGTGCGCTCCGCCTCGGCGACGACGTCCTCCGCCTCGTGGTCGCGGCCGTGGATGAAGAGCCACCGCGGGCTCTCCGGGACGTGCCGGCGGACCAGCAGGATCACCAGGCCGAGCACGACGCCCAGGCCGAAGGCCAGGCGCCAGCCGACGTTCACGGCCAGGAACGCGGTGTTCAGCAGCGGGACGGAGATCAGCGCGCCGGCGCCGGCCCCGATCCAGAACGAGCCGTTGATGATGATGTCGATCCGGCCGCGGTGGCGGCTCGGGATCAGCTCGTCGATCGCGGAGTTGATCGCCGCGTACTCGCCGCCGATGCCGAAGCCCGTGAGGAAGCGGCAGAGGAGGAAGAACCAGGCCGTCCAGGAGACCGCGGTCAGGGCGGTGGCGGCCAGGTAGACCAGGAGCGTCAGCATGAAGAGCTTCTTGCGGCCGTACCGGTCGGTGAGCCAGCCGAAGAAGAGCGCGCCCGCGCAGGCGCCCGCCACGTAGAGGGCGGCGGCCAGCCCGGAGACCTGGGCGGCGGAGATCGCCAGGCCGCTGCCCTTCTCGGAGAGGCGGCCGGCGATGTTGCCGACGATGGTGACCTCGAGGCCGTCCAGGATCCAGACGGTGCCGAGGCCGATGATGATGCGCCAGTGCCAGGAGGACCAGGGCAGGCGGTCCAGCCGTGCGGGGACCTTGGTGCGGACGGTGCCGGTCTGCACCCCGTCGCCGGCCCCGGCAGCGCCGCCGGACCCGGCCGCGCCCGCGCCCGCCGCGGCCGGTCCCGGCCGCAGGTCGGTGCGGCCGTCCGGGGGCGGCGAGGAGGCGTCCCGCGCCCCTGGTCCTGTGTCCTGCCCTGCTCTGGAACTCATCGTGCGGTCCTCCACAGTCGCGGCCCCCGGCGCCGGTCCCGCCGGCGTCGGCGCTGTGCCTGCACAGCTGCGGGGGTGCGTCTGCCCCGGCCGTCCGGGGATCACGCCCCGGGCCCGCGGCCGTGCCCGGGGCCGCACGCGGGGCCCGCGGGAAGGCGCACGGGAGGCGGACGGGGGACGGGCAGGGGAGGCACGGGGGGACGCACGGGCCGGGGTTGAGTAGCCGTACTCAGGCGGGGGCGCCCGGTCGCCGCCACCATGCGGACATGAGCGCATCGATGCAGCCGCGGACCACGTCCGCCTACTACGTCCAGGCCGTCCTCTCCTTCGCCCTGTCCGGTGCGGCCCTCGCCACGGGGATCGCCTGCCTGCCCGTCGACCCGTGGACGCGGGCGTTCCTCGCGGTGGGGCTGCTGTACGTGGTCACCTCGGCGTTCACGCTGGCCAAGTGCGTGCGCGACCGGCAGGAGAGCGCGGAGGTGGTGAACCGGGTCGACCAGGCGCGACTGGAGAAGCTGCTCGCCGAGCACGACCCGTTCAAGGTGGACGGCGTCTGAGCGCGGCGGGCGGGGGCCGGGGCGGCGGGGGCGGACCCGGCCGGGACGGCCGCGGCGGGGCGATCTTGACGGGGGCGGCGCGGGCCGCGCATGGTGGCCGGGCCCGTGCACCGGACCGCCGTGCACCGTACGACTGGAGCCGAGACCATGACCGCGACCGCCGACGAGACCGCCGCCGCCGACCGGGTGCGGGACACCCTCGCCCGCCAGGGCCTGCTGCGGACGCTGGGCGTCGAGGTGGTGGAGGTGGAGCCCGGCCGGGTGGTGCTGGACCTGCCGGTGCGCCCGGAGGTCGCCCAGCAGGACGGCTTCGTGCACGCCGGGGCCGTCACCGCGCTGGCCGACGCCGCCGCCGGGGCCGCGGCGCAGTCGATGATGCCGGCCGGGAAGAACGTGCTCAGCGTGGAGTTCAAGGTGAACCTGCTGAGCCCCGGCGTGGGCGAGCGGCTGCGCGCCGCCGCCACGGTGGTGCGCTCCGGGCGCACGATCACCGTGGTGACCGCCGCCGTGGAGTCCCTCGGCGGGGCCGACGCGACGACCGGTTCGGGCAAGCCGGTGGCGCTGATGCAGGCCACCATGATCGCGGTGGACGCGGCGGCGGCGGACCGCCGCTGACGGCCCGGCACGGGCCGCCGGACCGTGTGGCCGCCCGGCCCGGGCGGACCGGCCCGGGCCGGTCCGCCCGCACGACGTACGGCCGCCCGGGAGGTCCGGGGGCGGGGTCAGCCCTTGCGGGCGACGGCCACCGCCGCCAGGCGCAGCACCGGGTGCTCCTCCAGCTGCGCGGTGTCGGCGTCGGGCCGCCAGCGGGAGACCAGGGTGACCCCGGGCTCCACCGGCTCCAGGTCGTGCAGCAGCGCCGCGATCTCCTCCAGGGTCCTGAACTGGCCCCGGCCGACGCTCTGCCGCAGCGCCCGCTCGATGGAGACCGCGTCGGGGTCGGCGTCGTCCCCGTTGGCCACCAGGTGGTGGACGAAGACGTGGCTGCCCGGGGCCAGGGCGTCGTACAGCTGCCGGGTGACGCCCGCCGGGTCCTCCTCGTCGAGGACGTAGTGGAGGATGCCGCAGAGCAGCAGCCCGACCGGCCTGCCGAAGTCGATGTGGGCGCGCAGCGCGGGGTCGGCCAGGATCCCGGCCGGCCGGCGCAGGTCGCCCTCGACGACGATCGTCCGGTCGTTGTCGGCGAGCAGCGCGCGGGCGTGGGTGAGCACCACCGGGTCGTTGTCGACGTAGGCGACGCGCACCGACGGGTCGATCGCGTGGGCGACCTCGTGGACGTTGCCGGCGCTGGGCAGCCCGGAGCCGATGTCGACGAGCTGGGTGATCCCGGCCTCGGCGACCAGGTGGCGCACGACGCGGCGCAGCACGTCGCGCTGCGCCTTCACGCCCATGTGGATCTCGGGGGTGTTCCGCTCGATGAGGGTGCCGACCTCGCGGTCGGAGGAGAAGTGGTCCTTGCCGCCCAGGAGGTAGTCGTAGATCCGGGCGATGTTCGGCGGAGGGGCGCCGACGGGCCGGCGGTCGGCCGTCGGCCGCGGGTCGCGGTCCGGCACTGCGGTCCTCCGTTCCCTGCCGGGGCAGGATGGGTGACGTCCGTTCAGCGCAGACTCTAGCGGCCCCGGCGATCTCCGGGACCCCGGTCCGGGGTCCGGGCCGCACGGATTTCCGGTTCCCTCCTGACAGGGCGTCGCGCCGCCCCCAGGATGTGCGCATGGAGAACACGGACCTCACCGTCAACGGGGCGCGCCGCAGCGTCGGCACGGCCCCCGGCAGCACCGTCGCGGAGGCGCTCCGGGACGGGCTGGGGCTCACCGGCACCAAGACGATCTGCGGCACCGGGGCCTGCGGCTCCTGCACCGTGCTGCTGGACGGCGAGCCCGCCACCGCCTGCACCACCCCCTGCGCCGAGGTCGGCGGCCGCGAGGTCACCACCGTGGAGGGGCTGGGCGGCGACCACCCCGTGCAGCGGGCGTTCGCCGCGCACGACGCCCTGCAGTGCGGCTACTGCACCCCCGGCTTCGTGGTGGCGGCCGCCGCCTTCACCGACCGGTGGCGCGCGAAGAACGGCGACGGCGAGCCGGCCCGGGCGGAGATCGCCGAGGCACTGGCCGGGCACGTGTGCCGCTGCGGCGCGTACGAGGGCATCCTCGCCGCCGTCGCCGCGGCCTGCGCCGGCAAGCACGACGCCCCCGACGGGACCGCCCCAGCCCGCGTCGAGGCCGCGGAGAAGACGACCGGCCGCGCCCGGTACACCACCGACGTGCGGCTGCCCGGGCAGCTGGAGGGCGTCCTGGTGCGCTCCCCGCACCCGCACGCCCGGGTCGGCGCCGTGCCCGCCGCCCACGACGGGGCGTCCGCCGTGGTGGACCTGCTGGGCGCGGACCGCACGGCGCGCTGGGCCGGACAGCCGGTCGCCGCCGTCGCCGCCCCCACCCGGGCCGCGGCGCTGGCCGCGGCGGCCGCGCTGCCGCTGGAGTGGACGCCGCTGCCCGCCGTCCTGGACGCGGACGCGGCCCGGCGGCCGGACGCGCCCCTGGTGTACGGCACCGCGGAGGCCCGCAGGGCGGCGCCCCGGTCCAACGAGGCGCCGCCGCCCCCGGCGAAGTGGCGGGGCAACGTCCGCGGGCCGGCCGACTTCAGCTGGCGCGGCGGGACCGCCGCCAAGCGGATCGCGGCCGCCCGCGCCCGCGGCGACGAGCGGCTGGTCAGCGCCGTCTTCACCACCGCCGCGCAGTCCCACTCCTCCCCCGAGCCGCACGCCTGCGTCGCCCACTGGGACGGGGCCGGTGACCTGCACCTGCACGTCTCCACCCAGTCGGTCGCCAAGGTGCGGGCCGCCGCCGCGAAGCGCTGGGGACTGGCGCCGGAGCGCGTGCACGTGCACGCCGAGCACGTCGGCGGCGGCTTCGGCGCCAAGGTGGGCCTGGGGGTGGAGACGGTCGCCGCCGCGGAGCTGGCCCGCGCCGCCGGCGCCCCCGTGCGGGTCGTGTTCACCCGCGCCGAGGAGCTCGCCCACGGCGGCCACCGGCCCGCCACCCGCGCCGAGCTGTCCCTGCTCGCCGACGCCGACGGGAACCTCGCCGCGCTCACCCTGGACGTGCACGGCGACGGCGGCACCGCCGTCGGCACCAACAGCGCCGCGCTCGCCCGCTACCTGTACGGCACCGCGCCGCGCCGGCTGCGCGACCACGACGTGGTCACCCACACGCCGCCCGGGCTGCCGTTCCGGGCGCCGGGCGGGCCGCCGATGGCCTGGGCGCTGGAGCAGGCCGTCGACGAGGCGGCGCACCGGCTCGGCGAGGACCCGATCGCGCTGCGCCGCCGCTGGGACGGCAACCCGAGGCGCGCCGCCGTCTACGACTGGGCGGCGGCGCTGCCCGCCTGGGCGGGGCGGGCCCCGTCCGGGTCGGCCACGGGGCGGTTCCGGCGCGGCGTGGGCGTCGCGACCGCCAACTGGCTGTACCTGCTGGACCCGGCGGCCGAGGTCGAGCTGACCGTCGAGGGCGGCGTGGTGGTGGCCCGCACCGCCACCCAGGACATCGGCACCGGCAGCCGCAGCGTCATCGCGGACGTGCTCCGCGCCGAGCTGGGGCTGCCCGCCGACCGGGTCCGCGTCGAGGTCGGGCACAGCGGCACGGTGCACGGGCCGGCGTCGGCCGCCAGCTCGGGCACGCCCTCGATCGGGCCCGCCGCGCTCGACGCCGCCGCCCGGCTGCGGGCCGCGCTGCCGGGCGGGCCGGCCGCGGCGCTGGACGGCGCCGAGGGCCTGCGGGTCGTCGGCCGGCGGCGGCGCGACCGGCGCGGGTACGTCACGCCGTTCCCGCTGGGCGGGCTCGCCATCGGCCGGGGCTTCGCGGGCGCGGTCAACGTCACCGAGGTGGAGGTCGACACCGGGCTCGGCACGGTGCGGCCGCTGCGGATCTGGGCGGGGATCGCGGCCGGGCGGATCTACGCGGAGCGGCTGGCCCGCAGCCAGTGCGAGGGCGGCATCGTGCAGGGCGTCGGCTACGCGCTGCACGAGGAGCGGCGCACCGACCCGGTGACCGGGGCGGTGCTCACCGACAGCCTCGACTCCTACCGGCTGCCGCGGATCGGCGACATCCCCGAGATCACGGTCCGCTTCCACGAGGAGGGCTGGGAGCACGTGCCGGGCGGGGGCGTGGGCCTGGGCGAGATCTCCACGGTGGCGGTGGCCGCGTCGATCGGCAACGCGGTGCACAACGCCACCGGCTGGCGGCCGCTGGACCTGCCGATCCGGCCCGACCGGGTGCTGGCGGGGCTCGCGGGGCTCCCCGGGCGGGCGGCGCCCGGGGAGGGAGGGGCCTGACGGACCGGCTCGCGAGGGTGATACTTCAGGAGGGTGCGGGCGTCCGCCCGGACCTGCGACGCAGAGAGGGGTGAGCCGACCGTGTGGTTGAGGAACGGACTGGAGCCCTGGCACCTGATCCTGGTGCTGGTGGTGGTGTTCCTGCTGTTCGGCTCCAAGAAGCTGCCGGACATCGCGCGGGGGCTGGGCAAGTCGATGCGCATCCTGAAGGCCGAGACCAAGGCGATGCGGGACGAGTCCCCGACGGTGGAGCGGATCGCCCCCGAGGAGGCGCACCGGGCGCAGGACCCGCAGGCGCAGGCCCCCGCACCGGCGCAGGCCCCGGCAGCGCAGGCACAGCCGCAGCAGCCCGCACCCGCAGCCGGACCCGCGGCGCCCGCACCGCAGCCGGGGCAGCGGACGTCCTGACGTCCCGGGGAGGCCCGGCCGGGCACCGGCCGGGCACCGGCCGGGCACCGGCCGGGCCTCCGGCGCGTCCGCGCCCGGACGGGTCTCAGCCGGGCCCGTTCCAGTCCAGGGTGGGCGCCAGCACGCCCTCCAGGGTGAGCAGCCAGCGCTTGGTCCCCACCCCGCCGTACCCGCCGCCGTAGCCGCCCAGGCCGTCCGCGGCGACCACCCGGTGGCACGGCACGATCAGCGCCAGCGGGTTGGACCCCATGATCTGCCCCACGCCGCGCGCGCCCGCCCACCGTTCGCCGGGCGCCACGTCGTCGTACACCCCGCTGGCCGCCGCCAGCTCCCCATACGTCACGGTGCGGCCGTAGCCGACGGTGCGGTGCAGCGTCTGCAGGACGGTGCGCTGCGGCCCCGCGGTGAGGCCCCAGTCCACGGGGAAGTCGAAGGCGCGCCGCCGCCCCGCGAGGTACTCGGCGACCTGCCGGGCCACCAGGGCGGCCCGCTCCTCCCCGGCGGGCGGCGCGGCCGCCAGGCGGGGGTCCGCCCCGTCCGGCGGCCGGGGCGAGAACGACACGGCGGCGGCCCCGGCGGCCGTCACCGCCACGCTCACCCCGCCCAGGGGTTCGGGTGCCTCCACGCACGCCCAGTCCGCAGCCATCGCCCGCCGTCCCCTTCCGCACGCCCGTCCGCCTCCAGGGGACCAGCATCGCGCACGGCGCGGACGGCCGGGGCGGGTCTCCGGCACGTGCGGGGGCGGGGGCGGGACGCGTCAGACGGCGACGGCGTCCACCAGGGCGTAGCCGGCCGTCCCGGCGGCCGCGCGCAGCAGGCAGCCCTCCAGGTCGGTGCCGCGGACGGTCACGGTGCGCAGGGCCCGGTCGACGGCCACCTCGGACACCCCCTCGACACGGGAGAGCGACTCCCGCAGGCCCCCCGCCCCACCCGCTCCGTCGGTGCGTGTGAGCGTGTAGCGGATCCGGTCGTCCATGGCCCTTCCTCCTGACCGGGCGGTCCTGCCGCCCCCAAGGAGTACGGAGCAGGGGGCCGCAGGGTTCGGCCGGACCGGCGGGAGCTGCGGGACCGGCCGGACCGGCGGGTCGGCGTCACCGGTACGGCGGGACGTCCATCCGGCCGGTCACGGTGTCCTCGTCGGTGTCGGAGGTGCGCACCACCACGGTCACCGTCCACCGGCCCGGCAGCGGAACCCGCAGGTCGTCGGCCTGCCAGACGTAGCCGCGCCGCCGCAGCCGCACCTCCATCGGGCCGATCCCCCGCTCCGGCAGGGCGATGCGGACCCGGACCTCGGGGACCAGCGCGACGGCGTCGCCCCGGGCGAGCACGACGGCCTGCAGGGTGTTGTCGCCGGTGCGGCCGGGGTCCATGACGACGTCGACCTTGCCCCGGCCGCGGCCCGCCGGGGCACCCGTGTCGAAGGGGAGCTCCAGGAACGCGGTCGGCGCCGGGGCGGCCGCCGCGGCCGCGGACCCCCGGCCGGTCCGGGCGGGCTCCGCCGCCGTGAGCGCGGTCGTCAGCGCGAGCACGACCGCGCCCACGGCCACCTCGGCGGCCACCGAGCGCAGCAGCCGGCGCCGGGCGTCGCCCGTCCCCGGTGCCGCCTCCGCCGGCTCCGGGAACGGGGCGTCCGGGCCGTCCGACCCGCTCGGACCCTCGTCCGGGGCGCCAGCCGGGCCGCCAGCCGGGGCGTCCGACCCGAGCGGGCCGTCCGCGGCCGCCGGGCGGGCGTCCGCCGCCGGCCGGGCCGCGACGGCCGCGACGGCCACCGCCGTCCGGGCGTCCGCCCGCAGCGGCTGCCGGGCCGGGCGCGCCGTCCACCGCCGCGAGTACCCGGCCGCCGCCAGCAGCAGCGCCACCCCGGCGAGCTTGGCCAGCAGCAGCCGCCCGTAGCCGGTCCCGGTGAGGGCGTCCCAGGAGCCGACCTGCCGCCAGGACTGGTACGCCCCCGTCACCGCCAGCACCGCGACCGCCGCCTGCGCCGCCCGCGAGAAGCGGGCCGCCGCCCCCGCGGCCCGCGCCGCCGGCTCCGGCGCCCGGCGCAGCAGGACGAGCAGCGCGGCCAGGCCGCCCAGCCACACCGCGGCCGCCAGCAGGTGCAGCAGGTCCAGCGGCACCGCCAGGGCGGCCTGCGGGCCCACCGACGCGTGCTCGGCCGCGGCCCAGGTGGCCGCGGTGCCGCAGACGAGCGCCGCGGGGAGGAGCAGCGCCGCGACGGCCGACGGACCGGCCCGGCGCGGCCCGGCCGGGTACGGCTCGGCCTGCCGCAGCACCGGGCCCAGCAGGACGGCCAGGGCCAGCCGCAGCAGCAGCGCCCGCGCGGGCCTGCCGCCCGCCGTCGCCCGCAGCGCGGCCGCGTCGAGGGAGCCGCCCGACTCGTACGGGGTGCGCAGCACCAGCAGCAGCACCGTGGCGGCGACCAGGCCCAGCCAGGCCGTGAGCAGGAGGCGGCGCAGCGGCGCGGGCACCGGCCCGCGCAGGCACACGGCTGCGAGGAACGCACCGCCCGCGAGCAGGCAGAACGCCGCGTAGGAGAGGCCGCGGCCCACGCCGTAGAGGAGGGCGACCGGACCGCCGCCCGTGTCCTGGGCGGGTGCGGCCACCGCGGCGGACTCGCGGCCGAAGGAGAAGGAGGACCCGCCCGAGACGGGGTGGCCGTCGGCGGAGACCACCCGCCAGGAGACCGTGAAGGTCCCCCGGGGCAGCCGGCCGCCGAGGCCGACGCGGACGGTGCGGCCGTCGCCCCCGGCGTGCCCGGGCCGCCGGTCGTCGGCGCGCAGGCCGTCCGGGCCCAGGACCCGGACGGCGTCCGGGGGCACCGACACGTCCTCGCTGAAGCGGAGGACCACCTCGGTGGGCGCGGTCCGCAGGAGCACGCCGTCGGCGGGGGCCTCACGCTCCAGGACGGCGTGGGCGGCCGCCCGCCCGGCGCCCAGGGGCAGCAGCGCGCACAGCAGGAGCAGCACCGTCAGCGGGCGCCGCAGCGCACCGATCGCCATGGACCACTCCCCGGTGCCGTCGACCGCCGTCGGGAGCGCCTACGCGCCCCGGGCGGAAACGGTTCACCGGGGAGGGCCGCGGCGGGGGCACCGCGGGGAGGGGCCGCCCGGGAAGGGACGCCCGGGGCCGGACGCCGGGGGCGGGACGCCGAGGGGCGGGGTCACCCGCGTTTGCGGGCCACCCCCGCCCAGTAGTAGGCGGCCGCGGGGTCGGCCGGCGGCTCGCCGTCCGGGCGCCAGCCCATGACGGGCACGACGCCGGGCTCGACCGGCTCCCAGTCGCCGAGGAACCGCGCCACCTCGTCGCGGGTGCGCGGCACCAGCGTCATCCCCCCCTGGGCGGCCATCGCGGCGACCCCGGCCATGGCCTCCGGGTCGAAGTCGGCGCCGGGGTGGGTGACCGCGACGTAGCTGCCGGGCGCCAGCGCGTCCATCAGCTCCCGGACCAGCCCCCACGGGTCCTCGGCGTCCTCCAGCAGCATCAGCACCGCGACCAGGGTCAGGCCGACGGGCCGGTCCAGGTCCAGGGTCCCGGCCAGCGCCGGGTCGGCGAGGATCCTGCCGGGCTCCCGCAGGTCGGCGTGGATGTAGGCGGTGCCGCCCTCCCGGCCGCCCGTCATCAGGGCCCGCGCGTGCGCCAGCACGATGGGGTCGTTGTCGACGTACACCACCCGGCTGTCGGGGGCGACGGCCTGCGCGACCTCGTGGGTGTTGCCCTCGGTGGGGATGCCGGTGCCGATGTCCAGGAACTGGCGGATGCCGCCCTCCGCCGCCAGGTGGCGCACCGCGCGGCCCAGGAACCGCCGGTTCTCGCGGGCCATGGCCCGGATGCCGGGGATCTGCTTCTCGAACATCTCGCCGAGCGCGCGGTCCGGCGCGAAGTTGGTCCTGCCGCCGAGCCAGTAGTCGTACATCCGCGCCGAGTGGGGCAGGTCGGTGCGCAGGTCGACCGGCTCCACCCCCGTCTGCGGACGCATCCAGTCAGCCGTTTCCACCATGCTCCCACCCCTGCCCTCGGCAGCCGACGACCCGTCAGTCCGCCATGCTAGGGCCGCACCGGCCGTCCGGCGCCCCGTACGGCGGAACGCCCGGGACGGCCCGGGGGCCCGCCCACCAGGGAAGCGGCGGGGACGGCACCGGACCGGCCCGACTGCGACCGCGCCCCGGGGGTAGGCGACCAGGCCGGACAGGAGCCGGTCCGCACGGAACGGCCCCTGCCGAGCCGGATCGAGGTGACGACATGGCCGGCCCCCGCCGCAGCGGCACCGAACCCCGCCACGCCCGCAGCGACCTGCCCCTGCGCCGCACCCTGTCGCTGGTCTTCGGCGCGCTCTTCGCCGTCGGCGCGGCGGCCTTCGCCCTCCTGGCCTGGCGGACCGTCCCCGGCGGCAGCGCCCCGAACCGCGACACCTACGTCTTCTTCGCGGCCCTGTGCGCGGCCTTCGCCGCCGTCGCGGCGGTCGACCTGGCCGTCGTCGCCCGGCGCATGTCCCGGGACCGGCCGCCGTACGGCCGGTGACGGGGGCCCGGCCCGGGACGGGACGGCCCGCGGCTGGACGGCCCGGGGCTGGACGGCCGGTGACGGTCCGGTCCGCGCCGCGGGGTGCGCGGCGGCCCTGCGGCGGTGCACCCTGAAGGGAGGAGCCGCACGACCCCCGGAGGACGTCTTGGCCATGCCCCTGCTGCGGATCCACGCCGACGCCTCCTGCCCGGACGCCCACCCCGCGGACGGCGGCACCGCCGGCCTCTGCGCCCTGCGGACGCTCGTCGTCGCCGACGTGCTGCTGCGCACCGCAGCCCTCGGGGGCCGGCAGACCGTCCTCGGACTGGCCCTGCCGGACCTGCCCGAGGAGCGGGTGAAGGAGCTGATGCGGGACGCCGCCCTGCTGAACGTCCACCCGCCGACCGTGCAGGTGGGCGTGCAGGACGTCACCGGCGCGCTCGGCGGACCGGCCGACGTGCACGTGGTCTGCCCCGGCGCCGTGCCGCACGCCGCCCCCGGGGCCGGCCGCATCGACGTCGGCCCGGTCACGGCGCCCCCCGGCGCCCTGGACGACCCCCCGGCCCTGCGGCTCGCCCTCCTGGGCCTGGCGCCCGGCGAACCGGCCGACCTCACCTCCGGCGACCTGGGGCGGGCCGCCGCCACGACCGCCCGGTGGCGGGCGCTGGTCGCCGCATGGGCGCGCGAGCCGTCCCGTCCGATGCACGCGGCGACCGTCCGTGAGGCGCGCGCCCGGTTCGCCGACGGCCTGGACACCCGGACCGCCCTCGCCCTGCTGCACCGGCTGGAGGAGGCGGAGGAGGTGCCGGCCGGGTCCCGGTTCGAGACCTTCGCCCACCTCGACCGGGTGCTGGCCCTGGAGCTGGCCCGCGACGTCGGGCGCTGACCGCACCACGCGCACCACCTGGAGGCACCGTGTCCGAGGAGCCGGTCCGCATCCCCCTCGACGGGTCGCACCTCGCCGGCGACCTCGTCCTCCCCGCGCGGCCGCACGGCCTGGTGCTCTTCGCCCACGGCAGCGGCAGCTCCCGCCACAGCCCGCGCAACCGGGCCGTGGCGGGGGTCCTGCAGCAGGCCGGCCTGGGGACGCTGCTGCTCGACCTGCTCACCGAGGAGGAGGAGCGGATCGACGCCGTGACGGCCGGGTACCGGTTCGACATCCCGCTGCTGTCGCAGCGGCTGGTCACGGCCGTGGACGCGGCCGCCGCCGCCCCGGCGACGGCCGGCCTGCCGCTGGGCCTGTTCGGCGCCAGCACCGGCGCGGCGGCCGCCCTGGAGGCGGCGGCGGAGCGGCCGGACCGGGTCCGGTCCGTGGTCTCCCGCGGCGGCCGACCGGACCTGGCGGGGCGGGCGCTGGGCCGGGTCCGGGCGCCCGTGCTGCTGCTGGTCGGCGGCCGGGACCACGAGGTGCTGCAACTGAACCGGGAGGCGGCCGCGCTGCTCACCGCGCCCCACGAGGTCGTCGTCGTCCCCGGCGCGACGCACCTCTTCGAGGAGCCCGGCACGCTGGAGGAGGTGGCGGCGGCCGCCGCCGACTGGTTCCTGCGGATGCCCGGCGGCACCGGCGCGGAGCCCTCCGGGGGCGGCGGCGCACCCCCCGGCCGCCCCTGACCGGGCCGCCTGGTAACCATACGGGGGCCGGTGACCCGCACCGGTCCCCCGCGAAGGAGCCGGCGTGGCCGCCAGACCGACCGTCCTGCACGTCACCGACCTGACCTACCCCGCCGCTGGCCGCCGCTACGGCGACGAGGACACCCTCCTCTCCGCCCGGCTGCGCGAGGAGTTCACCGTCGCCCTGTGCCACCCGGTCGACGCGGTGCGGCTGATGGACGGCTTCGACGCCGTCCTGGTCCGCAACAGCGGCCCGGTGCTGCACCACCGCGAGGCGTACGACGCGTTCCGCGCCCGGGCCGCCGCGCACGGCACCCGCGTCCTCAACCCGCTGCACGGCCGGGGCGACATGGCCGGCAAGGGCTACCTGGTGGAGCTGACCGCGGCCGGGTACCCGGTCATCCCCACCGCGGACCGCAGCGAGGACCTCGGCCGCCTGCCGCAGGCGGCCGCGTACGTCGTCAAGCCGGTGCAGGGCGCCGACTCCCTCGGCCTGCGGACCGTCCCCGCCGCCGGCCTCCCCGGCCTCGCCGGCCCCGTCGCGGACGGCGGGCTGCTGGTGCAGCCCCGGATCGACTTCCGGTACGAGGTGTCGTTCTACTTCGTCGACCGGGTCTTCCAGTACGCCCTGTACGCACCCCGGCCGGACCGCCGCTGGGAGCTGGAGCCCTACCGGGCGGACGCGGCCGACCTGGAGTTCGCGCAGCGCTTCGTCGACTGGAACACCCTCGACCACGGGATCCAGCGGGTGGACGCCTGCCGCACCCGCGACGGCGGGCTGCTCCTGGTCGAGCTGGAGGACCTCAACCCCTACCTCTCGCTGGACCTGGTGGACACGGGGACCCGGGACGCCTTCACCGCCGCCCTCGTGCGCTCCCTGCACTCCCTCCTCGACGCGGGCTGAGCCCCGCCCGGCACCCAGCACCCTGTACCCGTACCCCTGCCAGAGCCCACCGGGAGGACACCCGTGACCGCGTACGAGAAGGACGGTGCGGAGATCTACCGCCGGTCGTTCGCCACGATCCGCGCCGAGGCCGACCTCGCCGGCCTGCAGCCCGCCGAGGAGCGGGTCGCCGTCCGCATGATCCACGCCTGCGGCATGGTGGACCTGGTCCGGGACCTGGCGTTCGGCCCGGGGGCGGTCGCCCGCGGCCGGGCCGCGCTGCGGGCCGGCGCGCCGGTGCTGTGCGACGTGGCCATGGTCGCCCACGGCGTCACCCGCCGGCGGCTGCCCGCGGACAACGAGGTGGTGTGCACCCTCGGCGACCCGGCCGTGCCGGACCTGGCCCGCGAGCTGGGCACCACCCGCAGCGCCGCCGCCCTGGAGCTGTGGCGGGACCGGCTGGACGGCGCGGTGGTCGCCGTCGGCAACGCGCCCACGGCCCTCTTCCGGCTGCTGGAGCTGGTCGAGTCGGGCGCCGGGCGCCCGGCCCTGGTCATCGGCACGCCGGTGGGCTTCGTCGGGGCCGCGGAGTCCAAGCAGGCCCTGGCCGCCCACCCCGCGGCGCTGGACCACCTGGTGGTGCACGGCCGCCGCGGGGGCAGCGCGATGGCGGCGGCCGCGGTCAACGCGCTCGCCTCGGACGAGGAGTGACCGGAACGGGGTGACCGGAACGGGGGGCGGGCGGAGGCCACGGGCACGGACGCGGGGGCGGGGGCGGGAGCGGGAGCGGCGGGGCGCGGAGGACGGCGGGGCGGCGGTCTCACAGCCCCCGCAGCCAGCGCACCGCCCCCGCGACGTCCTCCGCGGCGGGCACCCCCGGCGGCAGCGGCGGCCGCCGCACCAGCAGCACGGGCAGACCCAGCTCGCGCGCGGCGGTGAGCTTGGCGGCGGTGGCCTCCCCGCCGCTGTCCTTGGTCACCACCGCGTCGATGCGGTGCCCTGCCAGCAGCTCCCGCTCCCCCTCCACGGTGAACGGCCCGCGGGCGAGCAGCACCCGGACGTGGGCGGGCGGCGGCGGGTCGGGCGGCTCCACCGACCGGGCCAGGAACCACACGCCGGACACCTCCGCGAAGGCCGCGGCCTCCCCCCTGCCCGTGGTCAGCAGGACCCGCCGGCCCAGGGACGGCACCAGCCGCGCCGCCTGCGCCACCGACCCGGCCCAGTGCCAGGCGTCGCCGGGTCCGGCCACCCACCCGGGGCGCCGGAGGACCAGCAGGGGAACATGGACGGCGGCGGCCGCCACGGCCGCGTTGGCGGTGACGGTCCGGGCGAAGGGATGTGTGGCGTCGATGACCGCGTCCACCCGCTGCTCCAGCAGCCAGGCGGCGAGCCCCTCCGGGCCGCCGAAGCCGCCGGTGCGCACCAGCCCGGCGGGGAGCCGGGGCTCCGCCGTGCGGCCGGCCAGCGAGCTGACCACGTCCACCGCGGGGTCGGCGGCCAGCACGTCCGCCAGTCGGCGGCCCTCCGCCGTGCCGCCCAGGACCAGCACCCTCACCGCACACCCCCGCGGCCCGCACGGCCGCGGCCGCCGGGACCGCCGCAGGGGCACCCGTGGCTGAGCGGCGGGGCGACGGCGGCAGCGGCAGCGGCAGCGGCGCACGGGACGGATCGGGCGGCGGGGGCGGCGCACGGGACGGATCGGGCGGCGGGGGCGGTCGCGCCGGGCAGCTGCGCAGCAGCGGCCTGCGGCACGGCTGGACCACCGGCACCTGCGCGACCGCCGCGGCCACGGCCGCGTACACCGCCCTGCTGACCGGGGACTTCCCGGACCCGGTGGCCGTCGTCCTGCCCGGCGGGCAGCGGCCGTCCTTCGCCCTCGCCGCGGAGGAGCTGGCGGAGGGCCGGGCCATGGCGGGCGTCGTCAAGGACGCCGGGGACGACCCGGACGTCACCCACGGCGCCCTGGTCCGCGCCACCGTCCGCCCGGCCGCGCCCGGCTCCGGGGTGGTCTTCCGCGCCGGGCCCGGCGTGGGCACCGTCACCCGGCCCGGCCTGCCGCTGCCCGTCGGCGAACCCGCCGTCAACCCCGTGCCCCGGCGGATGGTGCGCGACGCCGTCGCGGCCGTCGCCGCCCGGCACGGCGGCAGCGGCGACGTGGAGGTCGAGCTCTCCGTCGACCACGGGGAGGAGATCGCCCGTTCCACGTGGAACCCCCGCCTCGGCATCCTCGGCGGGCTGTCGATCCTCGGCACGACCGGCATCGTGGTGCCGTACTCCTGCTCCGCCTGGATCGACTCGATCCGGCGCGGCGTCGACGTGGCCCGCGCCGCCGGGCGCACCCACGTCGCGGCCTGCACCGGCGCCACCTCCGAGCGGGCCGCCGTCGAGGCGTACGGGCTGCCCGAGGACGCGCTGCTGGACATGGGCGACTTCGCGGGCGCCGTCCTCAAGTACCTGCGCCGCCACCCCGTGCCGCGGCTCACGGTGGCGGGCGGCTTCGCCAAGCTGTCCAAGCTGGCCGCGGGCCACCTCGACCTGCACTCGGGCCGCTCCCGGGTCGACCACGCCCTCCTCGCGCGGCTCGCCCGCGAGGGCGGCGCCGGCGACGCCCTGGTGGAGGCCGTGGCCTCGGCCGGGACCGCGCTGGAGGCGGTCCGGCTCTGCGCGGCGGACGGCGTGCCGCTGGGCGGCCTGGTCGCCGCGGCGGCCCGCGGCGCCGCCCTGGAGGTGCTGCGCGGCGCGCCGGTCGCGGTGGACGTGCTCTGCGTCGACCGGGCGGGCGCGGTCGTCGGCCGCGCGGAGGCCGCCGGGCCGCGCTGAGGCCCGGGCGCCCGGCCGGGGCCGGGCCGCACCGGGCCCCCGCCGGCCCGGGGTCAGTCGCGGGAGTTGCCGAAGAGGATCCGGTACGCGACCAGCAGCACCAGGGAGCCGGCGATCGCCGCGCCCCAGGTGGCCAGGTCGAAGAAGTGGTTGCCGATCGTCCGGTGGAGCAGCTTGGCCGAGAGCCAGCCGCCGACGAACGCCCCGGCGATCCCGATCAGGGTCGTGACGATCAGGCCGCCGGGGTCGCGCCCCGGCAGGAGGATCTTGGCGATGGCCCCGGCGACCAGGCCGAGGACGATCCAGGCGACGATTCCCATGCTGGTGCCCTGCCTCTCGGATGCCGCGCGGACGGCGCACGGTCACCGGTGGGGACGCGGCCGGGGCCCCCGGCGGTTTCACCGGCGGAACCCCCGGTCGGGGTCGCGCGGCTCCTCGCCCTCGAAGGACGTGAACCAGGCGGGCGCGCGCAGGTCGCCGAGGCCGAGCTCGCGGTTGGCCTCCGACTCGGGGTCCTCGATGCCGTCCGCGCCGGGGTCCTCCAGCAGCAGGACCCCGCCGTCCTGGAGGAACGCCTCCCGGCACGCCTCCCAGTCGTAGTCGTAGGGGTGGGCGGGCAGCTCCTCCATCAGCTCCGCGATGTGGTCGGGCTCGTCCTCCAGCGCCGCCGCGGCGTCGTCCAGGGCCAGGTGCAGGGCCATCTCCTCGGCGGGGCAGCGGGGCTGCGGCCAGCGGCCGTCGGCGAGGTCGCCCGCGAGGTCGTCGAAGGCGCGGGCCATGGAGCGCCGCCACGGGACGTCCTGCCGCCAGGTCAGCCGGGGCAGCCGCCCCAGCAGGGCCCACTCGTGCTCCTCGCCGGGCTCCACGGGCGCGCCGCCGTACTCCTCCACGTCGTCGTAGCCCGCGTCGGAGAGCGCGGAGAGCTGCTCGTGGAGCAGGCACGCGGTGCGCGGGGTGAGCAGCCAGCCGCCGGCCCCGGCGTCGGGGGGCAGGTCGAGGGGGAAGACCTCGGCGAAGTCGGGCTCGAAGGAGTCGCCGGGCGCGGTGGTGAGGGCGCCGCCCAGCAGCTCCACGCCGGGGACGCCCTCCAGCAGCTGCTCGGGGTCGAGCAGGACGTTGAGGGCGCCCTGCGGGCCCTCGTCGACCTCGGCCGCCATGCCGGCGCGCTGGCGCTCGGGATCGGCGCCCTCGAAGCCGATGCCGGCCACCGCGCGGTGGCCGGCCGCCCGCAGTGCCGGCCAGTCGGTGACGCGGATCCGGAGGGTGACGACGGCCTCGATCTCCTGGCCCGCCGCGTCGTCCGGTCCGCCCCCGGTGGTCTGTGCGTCGTGATCGCCCATGGGGCCACAGTAGGGAGTCGGCGGCACCGGAGGCCGCCGCACCCGCCGCCGCGGCGGCCGCGGCTCCGTCCGGCCCGGCCGCCGGCGCCCGCGCGACGCCGTCTGCGCCCCTCCGGACGGCGGGCGGTCCGCGGCTCGGGGCCGGGGGGCCGGAGCGGCCGGGGACCGGGCGGATCAGGCCAGGGCCAGGAAGAGCTTCTCCAGCTCCTGCTCCGTCATGGGCGGCGCGTCGCCGTCGGCGGCGGCCATGCACTGCCGCATGCCACTGGCCACGATCTTGAACCCGGCCCGGTCCAGCGCCCGCGAGACGGCGGCGAGTTGGGTGACCACGTCCTTGCAGTCCCGGCCCGCCTCGATCATGGCGATCACCCCGGCCAACTGGCCCTGGGCGCGGCGCAGCCGGTTGAGGACCGCACCCGTCGCCTCCTCGTCCACCTGCATCGACGCCCTCTCCTTCACCTCGGCGGTCCGGCCCGCGGGCCGTGCCGTGCCGTGCGGCCGGTGCGCGTCCGCCCGCACCGCGGGACCGGCGGGCATACCCGGGCCGGTATCGTCCCGCCGGGTCAACGGCCGGGGCCGCACGGCCATTCCCGCGCCCCGGCGGCCGGGCAGCCCCCGCAGGCCCCGGCGGGCCACGGCGCGGCCCGGCCGCCGGACGGCGCGGCCCGGCCGCCGGACGGCGCGGCGGACGGCCGGGCCGCCCCGGTCAGTGCTCGGAGTAGCTGAGGTCGCCGATGGTCCAGCTGCTCACGTCGGCGATGGCGACCCGGTACATGCCGCCGGTCTCCGGGAGCCCGAGGCTGCCCTGGAGGATCCTCGCCACGTGGAAGTACAGGTGCGTCGGGCGGCCGCCGCCGCCGTCACCGGCGCCGGTCCCGTCGCCCGCGGCCGTCGCCGAGGGGACGAACACCCCCGCGAACCCCTTGAGGTGCTCCGAGGCGCCCAGCACCTCCGCCACCCGCTGCTTCCACACGGCTTCCGGGGCGAGCTTCCCGGTGATGACGGCTCCGGGGACGACCACGGTCAGGGGCATCTGATTGCTGTGCTCCGACTCCACCTTGGCGGCGAGGTCGATGAGCAGGCCATCGGGGTTCGACATGTCCCCAGATTAGTGCGCGCCGCCGCTCCCCGGGCGGGGCCGGGTCCACCCGGTGTCCCGGGCCCGGGGAGCGGCGCCGGCGTCACCGCACGGAGGCGGCCGGGTGCGGGGGCGGCGTCCGCGCGGCGGCCGGGGCGGGGCCCGGCCGCAGCACCCGCTCGGCCAGCTCCCCGAAGAGCAGGCCGAAGGCGGTCCACAGGGCGGCCTGCACGGCGAGCGCGGCGAGGCGGAACCGCCACAGCAGCGTCGCCGGGAAGTCCGCCGGCACCTCGTCCACCCCCGGCAGGAGGGCGTAGGCCAGCCCGACCGCGAGGACGAGGGCGCCGGCCGCCGCCACGGAGGCGTACCAGGCGCCGAACCGCGGCACGAGGGCGCGGCCGAGGACCGCCGCGGCGGACGCGAGCAGCACGCCCAGCAGCATCATCAGGAAGTACAGGGCCGTCCGCGTCCCGATGGTGTCGGGATCGCCGACCGACGGCGGGTTCGCCGGGTACTTCAGGAACGGCACCAGGTACAGGCCGGCCAGGGCGGCGAGCGACACCAGCGCCGCGGTCGCCCGGGGGGCGAGGCGGCCGGTGCGGCCGAGGGCGAAGCAGAAGGCCAGCGCCGCGACGCCGCCCACGGCGGTCCCGAAGAGCAGGACCCCCGTGGCCAGGCCGCCGGTCGACTGCAGCGTCCGGCTGAAGAGCTCCTCGCCGTGCCCGTGCGCGTGGGACTCCTCGAAGGCGACGGCCGCCTCCACCCGGGGCTCCCCGAGCAGGTACGACACGGCGAGCGCGACCACGCCGGCGGCGAGGCCCGCCAGCATGCCGCGCACCAGCAGGGCCCGGACCAGTGCCGACCCGGCGGGTGCCGGGCGGGACGGCGGGGGCGGCGGGGGGACGGGGGCGGCGGGCGGGCGCCCGCCGGATGCGGGCTTCACGGGTGCGTCCCCCGCTCAGTGGCAGGGGAAGCCGAGCAGGTGGCGGGCGTCGTGCACCCACTCGTGCACCGCCTCGCCGGAGACGAGCGACGTGGCGCCCTGCTCGGCGCCGACGAAGTACAGCACCACCAGCGCCACGACGGCGAGGAAGGCCGCCCACGGCAGGATCTCGCGGACGGACAGGGGTGCCGCGACGGGGCGGACGGGGGGAAGGGCAGCCGGAACGGCGGTCTCTGCCATGGCAGGGCCTCCTCTGGGAACACGCGTCCCACTCGATGGAGCACGGACGACGGCGCCGGGTCTGACTTACCGTCAACCGCATCCCCCCGAGGGAGGGCTGCGCCTGCGCGGCATACAGTGGCGCGACCGTGCCGGACTCTCACCGGGCTTCCGTCACGCCGTCGTCATGGTGCGACGACCGTACCGTGAACGGGCAGTCGGGCCAAGGGCGCCTTTCGGGCATCCGGACCGGCGGCGGCCCCGGACGGGCCGGTTGCGCCCGGCGCCCCAGTCCGGGCGATCCGCCGTCAGCACGGGTCCGGCGGCCCCGGCAGCGAGTCCCCCGCGGGGCCCGGACAGGAGGAGGACCGATGACCGTGCGGGTGTCCCTGGTCGCCCCGGCGGGCTGCGCCGCGCTGCGCGAGGCACGGTTCGGCGACGGGAGCGGACCGGACGGCAGCGGCGGCGGCGGCCTGGACGCCGGCGGCCTGCGGCGGGCGCGGGCGGCGGCCGGGCGGGCTCCCCGCGGCGCCCTGGTCCTCGCCTCCCCGTCGGCGCGCTGCCGGGAGACGGCGGCGGCCCTCGGCCTGCGCGCCGCCCCCGAGGACGCGCTGCGCGGGTGCGACCCGGGCCGCTGGCGGGGACTGCGGCTGGACGAGGTCGCGGCGGCCGAGCCCGCTGCGGTCGCCGCCTGGCTGGCGGACCCCGCGGCCGCGCCGCACGGCGGCGAGTCCCTGCTCGGCCTGCTCGCCCGGGTCGGCGCCTGGCTGGACGGCCTGGCGGAGGGAGGACCGGCCCGCGTCGTCGCGGTCGCCGAACCGGACGTGGTGCGCGCCGCCGCCGTCCACGCCCTCGGCGCCCCGCCCCGCACCTTCTGGCGCCTGGACGTGGCCCCCCTCACCGCCACCGCCCTCAGCGGCCGCGCCGGCCGCTGGAACCTCCGCCCCGGCGCCCCGCTCGCCCCGGACGTCCTCCCCGCCGGGGAGGACGGCGGCGAAGCCGCCCGCTGACCCCGTCCGGGAGCGCGGGACCCGTGGGGAGCCCGGGGTGACGGACCGGGCGGCTCCTCCACCGGTACGGGCCGCCGGACCGCGGTACGGTCCGCCGACAGGCCGTCGGACCACCCGGCGGCCCATCGGCCTGGCGCAGCCCCGCGGATCCGCCGGTCCCGCGGATCCGCCGGTCCCGGGGAACCGCGGGACGGGCGCGGCGAGCAGCCCCGCCGCGTTGCCGGCGCGAGGACGCCGCCGCCCGCTGCGGGGCCCTGCCGCCGCGGCCGACCTCCGGATGAGCGGCCAAACCCTGTGCGGTCAAGGGGAGTTGGCCGCCCACGGCTCACGGCTGCCGACGGGTCCGGACTGAGCACCGGCCCCGGGCGAAGGTGAGTACGGGTACTCAGGTGGGGCGATGATCACTGGTCCGATGATTCACCCATGCGATCGACCTTCCTCACGAAGTCCCTGCTGGCCGCGACCCTCGGCTGCGCCGCCCTCTCCGCCTGCGGCAGCACGGCCCCCGCCGCCGCCGGCGCCGGCCACGCCTCCGCGGCCCCCGCCGCCGCCCACGCCCCGGCCGCCCGGCAGGAGGCTCCGCCTGCCGCCGGCGACCCGCAGATGCGCTTCCTCGACCTGGTCAACCGCACGATGCAGGACTGCGCCTCCCGGACGCTCGGGGACAAGGGCGACGCCTCCGCGCCCCAGGGCCTGCCGGTCCGGAACCCGGGCGACGCCGCGCCGCGGCCCGAGGACCTGCCCGGCTGGGAGGGCCCGCAGACCCCGCGATACGGGCCGGGCCAGACCCCGCCCGGCACCCCCGACGCCCACGGCGACATCGCCGTCCCGCTCCCCGCCGACGCCCCCGAGCCGCCCGCGCCGACCGCCACCGCCCCCCGCACCGGCGCGCTCCGCGAGGTCCCGCTGAGCGAGATCGAGGCGTGCGAGGGCACCGCCCACGCCGACCGCATCACCGCCGCCCTCCGCGGCACCGCGGTCACCGGCTACGACGCGCTGCAGGCCGAGCTGACCGGCCTGGACTACCCCGCCGAGCGCATCCACCGCATGCCGCAGCGCCTCGGCGAGCCCCGCGCCCGCATCGACCTGCGCTTCATGGGCGGCAACCTCGCCCTGGAGGTCACCGCCACCCGCGACGGCGCCTTCGTGGAGCCCTTCGGCGCCCCGGAGACCGAGGACGTCCGGGTCGCCGACGTCCGGCGCGCGTCGTAGTCAGGCGCGCGTCGTGGTCCGGCGCGCGTCGTGGTCCGGCGCACGGCACCCCTGCCCGGCACGACGGGCCGCCGGCCCGTCCTCCGCCGTGCCGGGCGGGAGGAACCCGGACGCGTCAGTGCTGGAGCCAGACCTTGGCGACGACGAGGACCAGCCCCAGGAGCAGGTTGACGACACCGGCGGACACGACCTGCCACCAGGCCGCGCCGGCCCGGAGCACTGCGGCACTGGCCCACAGGACCTGCTGCACCACCGCGGCGCCCAGCCCCAGCCATGCCGCGCCCCTGAAGCCCAGTCCCAGCAGCGGGCTGGACGCGATCAGGGCGGCCGGCAGGAAGGCCGCCTGGACGATCGGCCACTCGCGCGTGCAGATGCGGCGGACATCGGCCCGGCTGACAGGCTGTTCGCGCAACCGCTCGCCCACGAAGCCCGCGTAGACGTGCGCGGCCCAGAACACCACACCGGTGCAGAGGAGCAGCAGGGCCAGCTCCAGGCGCGGATACGGACCCGGCGTCCCGGCTCCGGCCACCACCGAGGCGGCGAGCAGTGAACCGTAGACCGCCCCCGCATAGTTGACCCGTCCGGGGCCCGGCAGCCGCCGCGCGTCCGCACCACCCGCCGAAGTACCCCGTGCCACCCGTTCAGCATCCTCGCGTCCGCCGCACGCCGCATCCGCAGCACCGCGGTCCCGGGCCGTACCGGCGTCGCGGAGCCCCGGGTGCGGTCCGCCCCGTCAGCCCGCCCCGGGCGGGGTGGAGGGGGGACGTGCCCGATGCCTCACGGAGGCCGCGGTGGGCGGACCCCGGCCCGCCGCGGGCCGGCGAAGCACAAACGGAGGCCCTCGCGGTCTCCGCGGGGGCCTCCGTCGTGTTCCGGTGCAGGTCGGGCGGGGTGGGCCGCCAGGGGCTCGAACCCTGAACCTACGGATTAAAAGTCCGCAGCTCTGCCAATTGAGCTAGCGGCCCGCCGGCAGTGCGCCGGTGAACGCGGCTGCTGCCGAGTGAAGCGTACCCGGAGATCCCCGGGTGTCCGCCACCGCATTGAGGGGGTGTCCCGCCGGGGGCCTCAAGGCTCCGGCCCCCGGCGGGACGGCGGGCTCAGTACAGGCCGCTGTAGCCCTGCCAGCCGGTGGCGATCCGGGTGCCGCCCGCGTACGAGCCGTTGCCCCTGCCGTTCCAGCGGACCACGTTGCCGCGGGTGTCCCGGCCCACGAGGTCGGCCTTCCCGTCGCCGGTGAGGTCTCCGACGCCGGCCAGGGCGTTGTAGGAGTTGAAGCCGGAACCGAGCCGGACGCGGGCGCTCCAGCCGCCCGCGCCGTTGCCGAACCACCGCCAGAGGACCCCGGCCCGGTCCCGGCCGAGCAGGTCGCCGACGCCGTCGCCGTTCAGGTCGCCGGCCCCCACCAGCAGCGTGTAGCCGGACAGGCCGGAGCCGGCCCTGCGCCGCGGGTCGAGCCGGCCGGTGCTGTTCGCCGGGTACATCCACAGCACGCCGTACCGGTCACGCGCCAGGAGGTCCGGGCGTCCGTCACCGGTCAGGTCGCCGGGCGAGAGGAGCCGGTCGTACCGGCCCCAGCCCTCCTCGTCGAGCACCGCGAGGGACGGGCGGACCGTGCCGCCGCAGGTGCCGTAGGCGATCTCCAGAGTGCCCCGGAAGCGGAGCAGCACGTCGTTGCAGCGGTCGTCGTCCAGGTCGCCGATCGGCACGACGGCGCTCAGGAGCGGCATGTGCGTGGCGGCGATCCGCCGGGCGGCGCCGACGCCGCCGGTGCCGGTGGCCGGACGGTAGCCGACGTCCCCGGCGGAGTTGGAGACGAGGACGTCGCCGAGCGCGGAGGAGCCGTAGTCGTGGTCGGCGGGGGCGCCGCCGCTCACGCGCACCGTGCCGGAGGCGGTGGCCTCCGGTCCGGTGCCGTCGGCGGGGGTGAAGGCCACCGACCAGGCGTAGGTGCCGTCGGCGACCCGGGCATCGGTGCTGCCCCGCCCGCTCCAGTAGATCTCGACCCGGCCCGCGGCGGGACGGCCGGAGGCGGTCCGCACGACGCGCCCGGTCCGCGGGTCCCGCACCTCGAGCCGCCAGCCGGGGGTCGGACGGGTGAGCCACCAGGTGCTGTGCCAGCTCTCGCCCGAGCGCAGGTCGATCGCGGCGGCGCCCTCCCGGCGGTCGGCCACGGCCAGGGGCGAGGCGGGCACGCCGCTGGCCTGCACGTGAACGGCGTCCTGGGCGTCGACGTAGGCGATGCGGCCGCCGTTGCGGTCCACGGCCCAGCCGTCGCCGGGGTCCGCGTCGCGGGCGGTGCCGACCGGACGGGACACGGGGGCGTCCCCCCGCACGTCGGTGAGGGTCAGCAGGCCGCCGGCGTCGGCGCGGACGGTGAAGCCGTCGCCGAGCACGGTGCGGCCGCCCGCGGGGACCGGGGTGGTGCGGTGGGCCGCGGTGTCCAGCACTCCGGCCTGCTCGGCTCCGCACGCCCAGTACACCCAGCGGCCGGTCGCCTGGAGTTCGGTGGGGGTACAGGAGGCGCCCAGCGCGATCGGGGCGGCCGCCCTGCCGGTGGCGATGTCGGTCACGGACACCGTGCCCGGCGCGGCCCCGGGCTGCAGCAGCGCGGTGCCGTGCAGGGCGCCGACCGGTCCGGTGCCGGTGCGCACGACGTGGCGCGAGTCGGTGTCGACGACCTCCACGAGCGCGCCGCCCCCGGCCTGCCGCACCCGGTGGAGGACGTGGCGGCCGTCCGCGTCGACGACCTCGGAGGGGCCCTGTCCGGCGCCGCCGAGCGTGTCGTCGGGCTGCTCGGCCCGTTGCCCGGTCTCCAGGAAGTGCGGGCAGTCCGCACCCAGCCAGCAGTCGGCGTAGCGCGCACCGGCGGCGGTCGTGAAGGGTGCGGCCACCGTGATGTCGCCCGCCGCTCCGATCTGCCGGCTGGTCAGCGACGCCGCCCGGCCGCTCGGGGGCAGGGTCAGCGCCGTCAGCCAGCCCTGGGCCGTCGAGAGGCCGCGGACGAGGGTGCGGTTCGGCGTGGGGGTGTACACCCGGTGGAGCACCGGGACGCCCGAGGCGTCCGGCTCGACACGCTGGACGCCCCAGTCGGGGCTCGCCGCGGCGTCGGCACCGGAACCGCCGACGAGCAGCGCACCGCCGTCGGGCAGGGGGACGCCCTGGGCGGTGGAGGTCGTGAGCAGGGGCCGCTCCTCGCCGTCCGTGAGGTGGATCGCGACGGTGCGGAAGACGGGGGTGTCGGTGGCGGGACCCGTTCCGGGGGTGTCGGCGGAGGCCTCCCACCGGGCGGCCAGCAGCCAGTCGCCGACCAGGCCGACGGGCCGGACGGCGGCCTGCCGGGGCAGCGGGTAGGTGCGCTCCGGGGTGTCGAGGGCGTCGTAGCGGTACAGCAGGAAGCGGCCGTCGGCGGTCCACACGCCCACGTGGTCGCTGTCGCGGACGAAGGGGGCGTCGTCGACGGTGTGCTGTTCGAGCAGCGGGCGGGCCGTGTGGTCGGCGAGGGTGACGTACGACCGGTGGGAGGCGCCGGAGGTGTCGGTCGTGGTCACCGCGAAGCCGCGGGGGCCCGTCCACAGGAAGGAGTTGAACGTGCGTATGCGGGCGGGCAGGCCGCCGACCTGCTCCCGGTCGACGGTGCCGTCCGTGCGCGGGGTCAGCAGGTGGAGGGTCTGGGTCCCGTCGGCGGCCGTGCCCGAGGCCACGACGGTGGAACCCGCGGTCGTCCGGTAGGTCGTGCCCGTCGGCACGGGGACCATTGCGACGGCTCCGGTGGCCATGTCCTGGAGGACGGCCGTGGTCATCCCCGGGTTGCGGGGGGACGCCACGACGTCGGGGCCGCCCGTCCAGGTCCCCGACGCCTGCGTCGGCGGGGCGGCGACCCTGCGGGTCGCGCCGTCGTAGGAGGTCCAGAGGAGGCCGAGGGCCTGCTGGGTGTGGAGGAAGCCCGTCGTGCCGCCCAGGGAGGGCGTGTCGGTCTGGACGCCGGGCAGGGTCCCGGCGGGGATCACCGCCTCCTGGGGGGACACCGCCCCCCGGGGGACGGGCGCGGCTGCGGCCGACGGCACGGCGGCGAGCGGGGACAGGGTCAGGGCGAGGACGGTGAAGGCGGCGGCGGGCCTGCGCAAGGACGGCTCCTGGAGCACGGGAGTGCGGTGGGGGCGGTGGAGCACGGCGACAGGGCGGCCTCGCAGCGGCGGACGGCGCCTCATGATCACGTGCGGTCGCCGGAGCCTAGCACCCGGGCGGGACGCCTCACCGGGCGGAGAGGCGGTCCGGGCGGGATGCGCGCGATGTCCGCGGGACGGACAGGGCCGACCCGGACACCCGGCAGCGGCGTGAGGCCGGGGACGCGGCGGGGTGGACGCCGCAGGCCCGGTGCCGGCGTGTCCGGGCCGGACGCCCCGGTCCACCCGTGGCGGGCGGGCCGGGGCGGACGCGGAAACGGCCCGGGGCCGCCTCCCGTCCGGACGATGTCCGGGGGAGGCGGCCCCGAGCCGTGGTCACCGGCGCCGCCGGTGCGGGGTCGGCCGCTGCGGGCCGGCCGACGGCGGGTCAGCCGTTGCGCTTCCAGCGCGGCTTGCGGTCGGCGCCGCCGAAGCCGCTGCCGCCGTTGTCGCGGCGCTCGAAGCCGCGGCCGCCGGCGCCGTGCTCACGGTCGCCGAAGGAGCGGCCGCCGGAGCGGTGGTCGTCGCGCCGGCCCTGGGGGCGGCTGGTGCGGTCCCGGTCGCCGAACGACGGACGGGCGCCGCGGTCGCGGTCGCCGCCGTACGGGCGGTCGAAGGAGCGGGCCGGACGGTCCCCGCCGCGGTGGTCGCCACCGCGGTCGCGGTTGAAGCCGCCACGGTCGTCCCGACGCTCGAACGAACGACCGCCGCGGTCGTCACGGTCCCGGTTGAACGGACGGTCCCCACCGCGGTCGCGGTTGAAGCCGCCACGGTCGTCCCGACGCTCGAACGAACGGCCACCGCGGTCGTCACGGTCCCGGTTGAACGGACGGTCCCCACCGCGGTCGCGGTTGAAGCCGCCACGGTCGTCCCGACGCTCGAACGAACGGCCACCACGGTCGTCACGGTCCCGGTTGAACGGACGGTCCCCACCGCGGTCGCGGTTGAAGCCGCCACGGTCGTCCCGACGCTCGAACGAACGGCCACCACGGTCGTCACGGTCCCGGTTGAACGGACGGGTGCGCTCCTCCGCGTCGGCGGCCGGAGCGGCCTCCTCGGCGACGGGGGCGGCGGACGGGGCGGCGTCGGTGTCCGCGGGGGCGGCCACCCGCGCGTCGGCCTCGGCCTCCGGGGCCTCGACGGCGTCGGACGGCTCGTCCTCGATGCCCAGCTCGGCGCGCTCGCGGGCGGCGCGGGCCGCCAGGCGGTCGGCGTCCTCGCGCAGCTCGGCGGCGCGGCGCTGCAGCTTCTCCAGGCGGCGGGCCAGGTCCTCGACCTCGCGCTCGGCGGCCTTCGCGGCGCCGGCCGCGCCCTCCGCCTGCACCTCGGTGAGCGAGCGGGCGCCGGTGATGCGGGCCACGTCGGCGTCGAAGGAGCCGCCCACCACGTGGCGGGAGGCGTCCACCCCGGCGTCCTCCATGAGGCGGAAGACGCCGCGCCGCTGGTGCGGCAGGGCGAGGGTGACGACGATGCCGGACCGGCCGGCGCGCGCGGTGCGGCCGGAGCGGTGCAGGTAGTCCTTGTGGTCGCCGGCCGGGTCGACGTTGAGCACCAGGTCGATGCCGTCGACGTGGATGCCGCGGGCGGCGACGTCGGTGGCGACGAGCACGTGGACGTAGCCGTCCTTGAAGTCGCCCAGGGTCCGGGTGCGGGCGCCCTGGGTCATGCCGCCGTGCAGCGCGTCGGCGCGGACACCGGCCTCGCGCAGCTGCTCGGCGACGCGGTCGGCGCCCATCTGGGTGCGGACGAAGATGATGGTGCGGCCCTTGCGGGCGGCGATGGCGCTGGTGATCGGCGCCTTGTCCTTGGGCTTCACCACGAGGATGTGGTGGGTCATCGTGGTGACCGCGCCCGCGGAGGGGTCGACCTCGTGGGTGACCGGGTTCTGCAGGTAGCGCTTGACCAGGGTGTCGATCTCGTTCTCGAGGGTGGCCGAGAAGAGCATCCGCTGGCCGCCGGCCGGCACCAGGTCGAGGATCTCGGTGACCTCGGGCAGGAAGCCCATGTCGGCCATCTGGTCGGCCTCGTCGAGGACGGCGATCTGCACCTCGTCGAGGGTGGCGGCGCCGCGGTCGATCAGGTCGCGCAGGCGGCCGGGGGTGGCGACGAGGACGTCGACGCCCCGCTCCAGCGCGTAGATCTGACGCGGCATCGAGGTTCCGCCGCAGACCACCTTGAGGTTGAGGCCGAGCACCGAGCCGTAGGGCTCCAGCGCGTCGGAGACCTGCATCGCCAGCTCGCGGGTCGGGACGAGGATCAGGCCGCGCGGGCGCTTGGCCCGGGTGCGGCCCTCGGCCAGACGGGTGAGCAGGGGCAGGCCGAAGCTGAGGGTCTTGCCGGAGCCGGTGCGACCGCGGCCCAGCACGTCCTTGCCGGCCAGCGCGTCCGGGATGGTCGCGGCCTGGATGGGGAACGGGGTGGTGACGCCGCGCTTCGCGAGGGCGCGGACGATGTCCTGGTGCAGGCCCAGGTCGCCGAAGGTGACGGTCGGCTCCTCGGCGGCGCCGGCCTCGGGGGCCTCGGCGGTGCCGGGGTCGGCGGTGGTGGTGACGGGGGCGTCGACCTGCTGGTCGACGGCGGGGGCATCGGCGGCGGAACCGTCCGCGGGCATGGCGAAGCGGTCGTCGTCAACGAGAGACATGCAGAACCTTCCGGAAGTGGCACGCGCCTAAGTCCGCGGGTTCGCACAGACCGCCTCGATGCAGTCAAGCCACGGATCGCCGGAACGCGCCAAGGGCGCCTGTAGGGGAGCGGCGCCGGGCAGATGAAATCAAACGATCTACCACTATAGACGCCGCGGACGGGGGCACGCAAATCGCCCGTTCGGAGCACCGGCCGCAGACCGGCCGTTCCGTCCGGGGCACACCGCCCGGCCCGTCCCGCGGCACGGGCCGCAGGACGTACGGGGAACCCCGGCGGCGGGCCGGGTATTCCCGGCGGCGCGCCGCACCCGGCGGTCCCGCCGGGCACGGCGCGGGCACCGCGGGCCGGGGCGGGTCGGCGGTACGGCTCAGTGCGGCGAGGCGCCCGCGCCGGCCGGCGTCGACGGGGAGGCGCCGCTGGGTGCGGGGTCCGGGGCGGGGGAGGCGGACGGCGACGCCGGGGAGGCGGGGGGCGACACGCTCGGCTGGGGGCTCGACGACGGGGAGGCGCTCCCCGGAGGACCGCCCGTGCCCCCCGGGGCGGGCCGCCCGGTGGTCCCGGTACCGCCACCGCCGGGCACCGGACCCGTCGGCGGCGCCGAGGCCCGGCCGGACGCGTGGGCCGTGGCGCCGGGGGTCGGCGACGGGACCGCCGTCCCCGAGGCGGAGGGGGAGGCGTCCACCGTGCCCGACCCCCTGGAGCCCGCCGGCACCGGGCGGGAGCCCCCGTACCACGGACGGCCGCCCACGCCCCGGCCGACCTGGTCGGCCGCGCCCCGGCCGCCGTCGGACGTCGGCCCCTGGGAGGCGGGCACGCTGCTCACGTCCATGCAGCCGCCCAGCGCCCCGGCGGCCAGCACCGCGCCGGCCGCCGCGGCCAGGGCGCGGCCGAGGGCCCTGCGGCGCGGCACGGGCCGGGCGGCCGGGGCGGTGCGCACGGGCCGGGTGGCGGGCGCGGGCCGGGTGGCGGGCGCGGCCGCCGCCGCGGGACGACACGTCGCACATGTCACGGGAGTAACCGCAGTCACGGGAAAGCCTCTCGTACGCCCCACCCGGGCCGCCCGCTGCGTGCGGCCACTACGGGTGCCCAACGCGCGCACGGCCGTGAGGACACGGCCGCTGCGTCCGCCCGGGCGGCAGCCCTTACGGCAGCCCGTACGGCAGCGCGGCGGCCGTACGGCGGCAGTACGCTGGGAGGCCCCGCGGGGGCGCGCGACGGCGGGTGCGCCCGGCGCGCGCCGCGCCCCGCCGGGGCACGGCGACGAGGAGGAGCAGGCCCCGTGCAGACACCGCGGCCCGGCACCGCAGGGGCACCCCCGGCCTCCGCGCCCGGCCTCCCCCTCCCGGCCCCCCGGTCCGCCGTCCGGCCGCCCCTCCTCCACGGTCAGGGTCCGGTGGTGGCGGTGGTGGCCGCCGGCGGCGTGCTGGGCGCCTGGGCCCGCTACGGGGCGACCCTGCTGTGGCCGACCGCGCCCGGCGCCCTCCCCTGGACCGTCCTGGCCGTCAACGCGGCCGGATGCGCCGTGATCGGCGTCTTCATGGTGCTCCTGACCGAGGCGTGGTCCGCGCACCGGCTGCTCCGGCCCTTCTTCGGCACGGGTGTGCTGGGCGGCTTCACCACCTTCTCCACCTACGCGGTCGACGCCCAGCGGCTGCTGGCGTCCGGCCGGGCCGCGACCGCCGCCGCCTACCTGGCCGCCACCGCCGCCGCGGCCCTGCTGTCCGTCTGGGCGGCGTCGGCCCTCACCCGCCGCCTGCTGCTCCAGAGGACCCGATGAGAACGACCGGACCCGCCGTGCGGCTCACCGTCCACATCAACGAGAGCGACACCTGGCACCACCGCCCCCTGCACTCCGAGATCGTCCACCGCGCCCACGCCGCCGGACTCGCCGGGGCGTCCGTCTTCCACGGCGTGGAGGGCTACGGCGCGTCCTCCCGGATCCACACCACCCGGCTGCTGTCGCTCAGCGAGGACCTGCCGGTGGCCGTGGTGATCGTCGACACCGAGGAGCGGATCCACGGGTTCCTCCCCCACCTGGACGAACTGCTCACCGGCGGCCTGGTGACCCTGGAGCGGGTCGAGGTGGTCCGCTGCGGCGGCCGCGGGCGGACGTCCGGCGGACAGGCGTCCGGCGGACAGGCGTCCGGCGGACAGGCGTCCGGCGGGCAGGCGTCCGGCGGGTACGGGGAGGCCGCCGGATGACCTGGCTGCTGGTCGCGGCCGGCGCCGCGGTCGGGGCGCCGCTGCGCTACCTCACCGACCGCGCGGTGCAGGCCCGGCACGACTCGGTCTTCCCCTGGGGCACGCTGGCCGTCAACGTCGCAGGCTGCCTCGTGCTGGGCGTCCTGACGGGCGCGGCCGCCGTCGGCGCCGCCCCGTCCTCGCTGCAGCTGCTGCTGGGCACCGGCCTGTGCGGGGCGCTGACCACCTACTCCACCTTCTCGTACGAGACGCTGCGGCTGGCCGAGCAGGGCGCCCGGCTGTACGCGGCGGCGAACGTCGCCGTGAGCATCGCCGCGGGCCTGGGCGCGGCCTTCGCCGGCGGAGGGATCGCCCGGGCCGTCTGGGGCTGAGCCGGGCCCGACCGGGCCGGTGCGGACGGCACGGGGCCAGGGCCGGGCGCGGTGCGGGGTCCGGACCGGGCGCGGTGCGGGGTCCGGGGTCCGGACCGGGCGCGGTGCGGGGTCTGGGCCGGGCGCGGTGCGGGGTCTGGGCCGGGCGCGGTGCGGGGTCCGGGGTCCGGACCGGGCGCGGTGCGGGGTCTGGGCCGGGCGCGGTGCGGGGTCCGGGGTCCGGACCGGGCGCGGTGCGGGGTCTGGGCCGGGCGCGGTGCGGGCCCGACAATGGGCCTGTGGAGATGACCCGAGACGAGTTCGAGTCCCTCGTCGGCGACGCCCTGGACCGGATCCCCGCCGAGCTGGCGAAGCTCATGGACAATGTCGCCGTCTTCGTCGAGGAGGAGCCGGACCCCGGCGACCCGGAGCTGCTGGGCCTGTACGAGGGCACGCCGCTGACCGAGCGCGGCGAGTGGTACGCCGGGGTGCTGCCCGACCGGATCACCGTCTACATGGGCCCGACGCTGCGCATGTGCGGGACCCGCGAGGAGGTCGTCGAGGAGATCGGCACCACCGTCGTCCACGAGGTGGGCCACCACTTCGGCATCGACGACGAGCGGCTGCACGAACTCGGCTGGGCCTGACCGGAGGGCCCCTGACACCGGGTCGGGAACCCGGCGCCCGTCCGCGCCGCGCCCGGGCGCTCCCCGCCCGCGCCGGCACCCGTATAAGGGACGGGACCCCCGGGCATGATCCCCAGCATGCCTGCCGACACCCGCCCCAGCCCGCGCACCGTGCCCGGCCCGGCCGGCCGGCCGCCCCGACGCGGACCGGGCCGGTTCCTGCGGCCCGGACCCGGGCTGCGCCGGGCGGCCGTCCTGGCCGCGGTGGCGGTGTTCGGCGGGTGGCTCGGCCTGGTGGTCGCGGGAACCTCCCCGGCCAGGGTCGGGCCCGTGGAGACGCGGATGTCGCTCCACCCCGACCTGCACGGCGGCAGCCGGGTCGACATCGCCCCGCTCGGCTCCCTGGAGCTGGACACCCACCGCGCGCCGCTCCGCCTGGACGTCGACGTCCGGCGGCTGAACCCCGACGCCGCCCGCGCCATCGCCAAGGACCCCGCCCGCCTCGCGAACCTCCAGGACGAGGTCGCCTCCGGCGTGGAGCACGGCATGCTGGACCTGGGCCTGCGCGCCGCGGCCGCCGTCGCGGCCGGCTCCTGCGCGGTCGGGCTGGTCGTGTACCGCCGCCCGCGCCGCGCCCTGGCCGCCGCGGGCACCTCGCTCGGGCTCCTGGTGGCGTCCCTGGGCGGGGCGGCCCTCAGCTGGAACCCCAAGTCGGTCCTGGAGCCGCACTTCACGGGCCTGCTGACCGGCGCGCCCCAGGTGGTCGGCAACGCCCGGTCCATCGTCACCGACTTCGGCGTGTACCGGCAGGAGCTGGCCCGTCTGGTCGGCAACGTCACCAAGCTCTACGACGCCGCGACCACGCTGCCCGCCTACAACCCCGACCCGGGGACGGTGCGGGTGCTGCACGTCTCCGACATCCACCTCAACCCGGCGGCCTGGGACCTCATCCGCTCCGTGGTCGCCGAGTACCGGATCGACGCCGTCGTCGACACCGGCGACCTGATGGACCACGGCTCCGCCGCCGAGGACGCCTTCGCCGACGGCATCCCCGGCCTGGGCGCGCCCTACGTCTACGTGCGGGGCAACCACGACTCGGCCGGCAGCCAGGCGGCCGTCGCCCGGCAGCGGCACGCCGTCGTGCTCGACGAGGGCCGCACGGCGACCGTGGCGGGGCTGCGCATCGCGGGCTGGGGCGACCCGCAGTTCACCCCGGACCGGTCGGTCCAGGTGGGCGGGGAGCCGGCCGAGGAGGCGATGGGGAAGGCCTTCGCCGCGCGGATCGCCGGCATGCGGACGCCGCCGGACATCGCCGCCGTCCACGAGCCGACCGCCGCCCAGCAGCTCGACGGGCGGGTGCCGCTCGTCCTCGCCGGCCACACGCACGTGCGCGACACCCGGATGCTGGAGCACGGCACCCGGATCTTCGTCCAGGGCTCGACCGGGGGCTCCGGGCTGCGGGCACTGGAGAGCAACCCGCCGACGCCGGTCAGCCTCTCCGTCCTGTACTTCGACCGGGTGACCCACCGGCTGCAGGCCTGGGACGACATCACCCTGGGCGGGCTGGGCCGCACCACAGCGCAGATCGACCGGCACCTGGCCGACGAGTCCTCCTCCCCCGCGCCGGGCGGCCCGTCCGCCTCCCCCGCCGGGCCTCCGCCGCCGGGCCCGTCCGGCACGCCGGCGGGCGGTTCCCCTGCCTCCCCCGCAGGCGCCCCGTCCGGCACGTCGGCGGGCGCCTCCCCCGGCGCCACGCCGGGACGGCCGCCGGGCCCGGCTACGGGGTCCGCGACGGGCTCCCCCCAGGCCCCGGCGCCCTCGGCCTCCCCCTGACCGGCGGCGACGGCGCGACAGGCCGCGAACGGTTTTGGCGTTCCCGCCCGGCATCCCATATGCTTCTCAACGTCCCCGACGGCCGCAAGGAAGCCGGGTGGGCCATAAAGCCCTCATCGTCTAGTGGCCCAGGACGCCGCCCTTTCAAGGCGGTAGCACGGGTTCGAATCCCGTTGGGGGCACCGCAGTACCCATGCGCAGAGTCCATCTGCGTCACGAGGTCCCGTGGAGCAGTTGGTTAGCTCGCCACCCTGTCAAGGTGGAGGTCGCGGGTTCAAGTCCCGTCGGGATCGCTCATCCCCTAACCTGGGGATGCGCAGTGCAGTACGGCCAGGTAGCTCAGTTGGTACGAGCGTCCGCCTGAAAAGCGGAAGGTCGCCGGTTCGACCCCGGCCCTGGCCACCAGCTTGACCAGCAGCAGAACCCCCACCCTCGCCGGGATGGGGGTTCTTTTGCATGCTCCTACGCCAACCCGTACCCCAACGGGTCAGCCCAGGCGCTCCCCGAGGGCCCCGAGCGCCCTGCGCTGCTCGTCGAGGGAGGCATGGGCGTACACCTTCATCGTGACCGCGATGTCGCTGTGGCCGGCGATCTGGCGGACCACGTGGGGCGGCACCCCGAGATCGAGCAGCAGCGTGACGCAGGTGTGGCGCAGATCATGGAACCGGAGGTCCAGGCCGAGACGGCGGCGGAGCGGGTACCAGCTGCGGCGGAGGTTGTCCGGCTCGATCGGCGTACCGACCCGGGAGGCGAAGACGAGCCCCCGTTCGGCCCACCGGTCTCCGGCCGCGGCGCGCTCCTGCGCCTGCCGCTCGCGGTGCTCCTCCAGAGCCTCGACCACCAGCGGGGGGAGCGGCAGCGTCCGCAGCGAGGAAGCCGTCTTGGTCGGGCCGAGCAGCAGCTCCCCCTTCACCCGCTGGAGGTTGCTGGACACGATCAGCGTGCCGCGCTCCAGGTCGACGGCATCCCAGTGGAGGCCCAGCAGCTCGCCGCGGCGCATCCCCATGACGAGCGCGAGGACGTACAGCGCGTGCAGCCGGTCCTTGCGGGACTCCTTGAGCAGCAGCCGGGCCTGAGGGACGGTGAGCCCCTTCCCGATGCCGTAGTCGGGCGTCGGCACCTGCACGAGCTTGGCGACGTTCCGCACGATCAGCTCCTCGCGGACGGCGTTCTCCAGAGCGTTGCGGAGCACCGCGTGCACGGACTGCACCATGCGGCGCGACAGGTGGGACCGGCAGCACTCCCCTGCCGCGCAGCACTTCGGCTCGGTACGGGCGGCGTCCCAGCCGTGCCGACAGCACTGGCACGTCGTGGCCAGCCGTCCCAGCCAGTTGCGGATCTCCGCCGCCCGCAGCGTCCGCAGCTTGCGCTTGCCCAGGGCAGGGACCAGGTGGACCCGCACCACGCTTTCGTAGCCCTGGTACGTCTTGGGACGACGCTGGGCCTTGACGATGCCGGCCAGCCAGTAGGCCAGGTACTCCTCCACGGTCACGTTCGTGTCGGGGGTCGGGACGCCCTGGTTGTCCTGGGCCTGGAGGTTGGTGATCTTCTGGTGCGCTTCCTCGCGGGTCTTGCCGTACACCGAGACGCGCTTGCGGATGCCCGAGGTCGTGGTGACGTACGCCCGACCGTGGTAGAGGCCGTCCTTCCGGCGGCTGATGCTTCCCTCACCGTTGGCACGCTTGGCCATCAGGCATTCCCCTCGATTCGGTTGCGGAGGAAGGTGGCGAGGCTGTCGGCGGGGATGCGGCGGGAACGGCCGATCTTGATGCTGGACAGCTCGCCGGAGCGCAGCAGGTCGTAGAGCTTGCTTCGGCTGAGCCGGAGCGCCGCCATGACCTCGGGGACGGTCAGGGCCTCGGGGGTGGCGGTGGTCACTGGGGTGCCTCCTCGGCGTCAGTGGGCGGGGTGGCGGTGCGGTGGCACCCGTCTTCGGTGCCGTGCGGGCGGATGCGCAAGGGCGACTCCGGGCGGTGGGGGCGTGACAGAACCGCCAGAACTGACAGAACCCCCGGCTGTGAGCTCTGAGCTGGGGATTCGGCGCCGGGGTGCGGTGTGACGAAATCTCCGGAAACTCCGCCAAAACCCGGGGCCGGTCGCGCGGTCAGGGTTGTGTCTGAGTTTCCGGAGGTTGTGTCTCGCGGCTGCCTGGCGGCGTTTGCGCTGGTCAGCCGTGTCGGGGCGGGGTTGTGTCAGTTCTGTCGGTTGTGTCCGGGGGTCAGGGGCCGGGGTGGGTGATGGCGGGGTGCAGCGCATACCGGGGTGCGGGTGGCCGGCCGCCGCGGGCGGCGCGGGCCGGGGGCGCTTCCTGGCGAATCCAGCCGTGTTCTTCGAGCAGGGCCAGGGCGGGTTCGAGGTCGGCGACGGTGGGGAACTCGCCGCGGGGCAGCTTGCGGAACAGCTCCCGGCGGGAGATGCGGTCGGCGGGGTTGGCGCGCAGCCAGTCCAGGACGGTGCGGGCGCCGGTGTGGGCGGGGTCGGAGCCCATGGCGTCGAAGACGGCCAGGGCGTGGGCGGTGAAGTAGTCCCCGAGGCGGCCGGCGGCGCGGATGGTGTCCGCGTCGATGAGGCGGGCATGGCCGTCGGCGGGGTGGGCGGCCAGGTGGAGGAGTCCGGCGAGACGGGCGACGGCGCCGTCCAGCTTGCTGGCCCAGGTGTCGATGTGGGCCAAGGCGCCGCCCTTGCGGAGCTTGGGCTCGGTGCCCTGCTGGTGGGCCAGCATCGCGGCATCCGCCTCCGGGGTGAGGGTGAGCACCGCCGGGTCGGTCCAACCGGCCAGGGCCAGGGTCAGCGCCGCCACCTGCCGGGTGTACGCCTCCGCCACCGCCTCCGGGATGAGGTCGGGGGTGAGGTTGCGGTAGCCGACCAGGGAGGCGGGGAGGCAGTAGAGGAAGCGGGCGAGCAGGCCGCGGCCCTCGAACCCCTTGACCTTGGCGATGTCGGTGAACACCGACGGCTGCACCGCCAGGCCCATGGTGAGGGCGGGGGCCTCGATGTACTGGCGGTCGCGGCCCTGCCGGTTGACCCGCAGCACGTCCCCGGCGTGGCCCTTGAGGAAGACGTCCATGTTGGGGGTGCCGGAGTAGCGGCCGGCGATGATGTCGAAGATGCCGCCCTCCGGGGAGAGGACGGCCATCCGGCCGCCCTGCTCGGCCAGCAGCGTGGCCAGGCCCTCGGGGGTGACGTCGTCGGCCACCAGTTGGGGCCGCTCGGGGACGGTGGCCGCCTCGGCGGCCTGGGCCAGCACGACGGCCTCGGCGGTCAGGGCGTCGCGCTCGTCGGGGGCGGCGTTCGCGGCCTTGGCGGCGGCCTTGTCGGCGGCGGCCCGCGCGAGGCGGGCGGTGGTCTCCGCCTCGGCGCGGGTCGCGGCGCTGGTCTCCACGAGGGTCTTCTCGACCGCGAGCAGGGGCGCGGTCATCAGGGAGAAGACGGCACTCTTGCGGTTGCCGGGCGGCAGGGCGACGGCGATGAAGGTGTTCACCGGCTCCCGCCACCGCCCGCGCACCGCCACCTGCGCGCGGCCGCCGGCGGCGGTGGACAGCACCGACAGGGCGACGCACCCGGCCAGGTCCGGCGGGGTCTGGGTCTCCTCCGCCACGGCCGCCACCATGTCGGCCAGCCACGCGGGCAGGGCGTCGGTGGGGAACGGGGGCAGGGCGCGGGCCTGCCCGAGGGGGATGGGGTCCTCCCACAACTCCGCCTCGGCCTGCGGCGGCGGGGGCGGGGTGAGGGCGGCGTCCCAGTCCGCGAAGAGGGAGCCGCCCACAGGGCTGTGGATGCTCATGCGGCCACTCCCGGGATCGTGGGCTGGGCGCCGCGGGCGAGGCCGGAGGCGAGGGTGCGGCGGATCTCCGCCTCCCCCAGCCCGACGGCGGCGGCGGCCTCGGTGAGCGCCCCCTCGGCGGCCTCGCGGGGCAGGGTGCCGGCGGCCACCAAGCGCCCGAGGGCGGCGGCGGCGCGGAACAGGGTGTGGTTGCGCTGTCCCTCCGGGGCCTGCCGGACGCGGGTGGTCTCGCCGTCCAGGGCGGCGCGGCTGTAGGCGTCGGCGTCGCTCATCCGGTCCCGCCACCGGGCGGGGGTGATCCGCGGCGCCTGCCGGTCCGGGGCCTCCTCGCTGATCAGCAAGGAGGGAAGGGGCGCGGGCGGGTCGTTGCGCTCCACGCGGTAGGTGGCCCCGTCCACCATCGAGCCGGGGGCGAGGACGTAGCCGCCGCGGCAGCGGGTGTCCACCTTCCACCCGAGCGTGCCGATCGTGGACGGCGGCAGCGGCACCGCCTCGGGGACGGCGAAGTACAGGTGCAGCCCACCGGACCGGGTCCGGACGGTGAACGTGGCGTCCGGGAACGGCTGTCCGGCCCGCTCGCAGAGCACGGCGAGGACGTCGGCGCCGTCCACGACACCGGGCAGCGCCCACGCCTCGGGCGGGGTGTCCCTGGGGTGCTTGGGGGTGTCCAGGTCCACCACGAGCAGCCGGGAGGGGCCGCAGGCCAGGCCGATGTTGAACGGGCCGGACTGCCAGCAGCGCCGGATGCGGCCGGGGTCGGTCGTGGCGCGGTGCTCCCAGTCGCGGACGGCGGGCCTCTTCGCGCCGGGGGTGAGGGGGAAGACGTGCCAGCCGCGGCGGGCCGCGGCGAGGGCGGCGGCGGTCAGGACGGGGGTCGAGGATGCGGTCATGCGGGCGGTGCTCCCTTCGAGCGGGAGGGACGCAGGCGCCCGGCCGGAGTTGGCAGCGTTGAAATTCAACGTTGCTCTGGCGACCGGGTGCCTGCGCGGTGCGGGTCAGAACAGGGCGTCGGCGCCGGGCGGGGCCGCCTCGGCGGTCCGGGCGGCGGCGGTGCGGCGGGCCGCGTCGTGGCACGGCGGGCACCACGCGGCCAGGTCCCCGACGGGCAGGGCTGTGGCGCGGTGTAGGGGCAGGGTGAGCCGGGCCGGATCGGCGGGGGCGGCGAGGAGGCGGACGGTGCCGCCGCCGTGGCGGTGGGTGTGGCCGCCGTGGACGCGGTCGCAGCGTCCGCCGCCGCGGGGGTGGGGGTCGCCGCAGGTTCCGGTGCACTGGCAGCGGTGGCCGGCGGTCTGCATGACGGCCTGCCAGGTGGCGGCGCCGGCCAGCGGGGGGAGGGCGGGGTGGGTCATGTCATGCACCACCCGGAGTCGCACAGCCCATCCCCGTCGTCGATCTCGAAGGGCAGGGTGTCCACGCCGTCCGGGATCGCGTCCCGTAGGGGCTTGCCGAAGCGGGTGAGGTAGACGTGGTCCTTGCCCAGCTCGTCGCGGCGACGGTTCAGCAGCTCTTCGAGCTGGCACGCCTTCTCGAACAGCTCGGGCTCGCTGCGGCGCTGCTCGTGCCAGGACTCGGGGCGCTTGAAGGGGCAGAACCAGCAGGAGGACTTCGGCGGCACCGGCAGTCCGGCGTCGCGGATGATCCGGGCGCAGTCGGTCCGCCGCAGGCCGAGTTCCAGCAGTGGGTAGGCGATGTGCTCGTGGGGTTCGCTGCGGCGCCGATTCGCGCGGTGGATCTCGTCCAGGGAGATGCCGATCCCGACCGTGGCGGGGTGGTCGGGGGTGGCGCCGCGGCGCTTGAGCTCCCGGCCGATGACCAGGATCTTGTAGTCCGCGGTGCACGAGCGGGTGCCGGGGGCCCCGTTGGACATCCGCACCGGGATCTTCAGCGACTTCGAGCCCTCCCGGGTGATCTCTCCGTAGAGGGTGCGGGTCTCGCCGGAGCGGACCATGACCCGGTCCAGGGTGGTCAGCTCGATGCCGTGGGCCGCGGCGTAGGGGCGGGCGTAGCGCTGGACGTAGGTGAGGGTGGCGGGGTTCTCCGAGTCGTCCCCGACGTTGGCGAACAGGAACGTGTGGTAGTCGATGCGGCCCTGCGCGGCGAGCACCAGCGCGGCCATCGACTGCACCCCGCCTCCGAAGGAGAACGACCGCAGATCCCTCACAACGGTAGGGGTGCTCACTGGGCCTCCCTGAGCCAGCAGAACGGCGGCAGCACGGTGGCGCGGCAGTAGGCGTCCAGGGCTGCCCCGGGGACGGTGCCGGGGTGGACCTGGCCGCCGTCCAGGGAGGCGAGCAGTCGGGCACCGTGGTGCACGCACCCGGTCACCATGGCACCGTGCCGGTCGTGGATGGTCACGGCGTCGGCGGGGCCGTCACAGCCGGTGGGGTCCTCGGGGTGGGCTGCCGGGCAGCGCCCGGGGGTGGGCTGTGGGGACATCAGGTGGCCCTCCGCTCGGCGGTGGTGGGGCGGTGACGGCGCCAGCGGCGCGGGGCGGCGGTGTAGGTGCGGGCGGGGTGCTCGGACAGCTCCCACCCGCCGCCGCCCCTTTTGGCCGCGTACATCGCCGCGTCCGCCGCCGTCAGCGCGTCGGCCAACGGTGTGCTGGGGGCGGCCAGGTGGCCGCCGACCGAGGCGCCGACGGGCAGCAGGTCCGTGCCGAATGGGACGGGTTCGGTCAGCTCGGAGTGCAGCAGCGACAGCGCGGTCAGGGCGTGGTCGATGTCAGGGCCGATGGGCAGGGCGGCGGTGAACTCGTCTCCGCCGAACCGGCCGACCGCCCCGGTGGGGCCGATGGCGGCGGCGAGCCGGTGGGCGGTGTGAGCGAGGACGGCGTCTCCGGCGGCGTGGCCGCGGGCGTCGTTTAGAACTTTGAAGCCGTCCAGGTCGACCAGCACCACCAGCACCGGTCGGCGGGCGATCAGGCGGGTGGCGCGGGCGGTGAACGCGTCGCGGGTCATCAGCCCGGTCAGGGGGTCGCGGCGGGCGGCGTCCAGGCGGCGGGCCAGGACGGTGGTGGTGGCGGCCCATCCGGCGAGCGGCACGCTCGCGGCGAGGATGGCCGGCAGGTGGCGCTGCGCGGGCAGCGCGGGCGGGTGCATCCTGGGATCTCCTGTCTCGTTGCTGCGGGATCAGGTAGGGCCCCGGGGCGGGCGGCGGAACCTTGGCGGGAGATGCCGACCGGTCCCGGGGCTCGTGCGTGGACGGGCTTAATCGAGCAGCGGGGGTTGCAGTGAGCGTGGAAGGATGACGCTGTGACTGCGAACCGAAAGGGCTATGCCGCGTAGGCGCCCGAATCTGCTTCGCGCTCAGCACCGGAGATTGAGCTTTGGCAGACCCCTACGGCAGGTCGCCGGGGTGTCTGCCGCCACCAGAGTGGCCATCCGACGTGTCGAGTTGCAGAGCGACGGCCTGTTGCCGGGTGACGTCGCGGCAGACCTGGCCCGCTACCGGGAAGCGGTCTGCGAGCCCGGCCGTATGGATCTCTTTCCCTGTCCGTGTCCGGGGTGTGACTGGCTCACAGCGCGAGACCGACTGGACGTAGTGCTGCACCGCTTGCCACCGCGGGCCAGAACAGACCTCGGACGTCTTCTGGAGCCTCTGGACAATCGGCTACGGCGGCGTACAAGCCCGTTCATCGGCACGGTGAACGAGTGGGACATAGGCCGGTGGTGGAGGCAGCGAACGCTGCACTGAACCACCGCGCCCCCCGGCCCGCGACTACCGGACACGGGGGCTGCCTTCAGATCGCGCGCCGCAGCCGGGCGGCCGCAGGGGCGGTGCGGGTGTGCAGGGGGATGACCGGGGCCAGGTGCGCGGGTGCCTCGGCGGGCTGGCCGCCGTCCGGGGGCGGCGGGTCGTCGTCCGGCCCGGCGGCGCGCTTGGCGCGTTCGTCGGCGAGCATCGCCAGCACAGCCGCGCCCTGCCGTGCGGAGCGCCGCCAGGCGACGGCTAGCGGAGGCAGGAGGAGGGCGGCGGGGGCGGTGGCGGCGGCGAGGAACACGGCGTCGCCGGTCACCGGGCCACGTCCGCGGCGGCGAGGGTGAGCAGGGCGGCCAGGTCTTCCCCGAGCAGGGCGAGGCGGTGTTCGATGCCGGTCCAGGACTCGGGGTCGATGTCGAGCAGGGCGCGGACGGCGGCGGGCCGGTCGCCGCTCTCCAGGGCGCGCAGGGCGTCCTTGAAGTGGGCGGCGGCCAGCGGCCGGACGCTGGGCGGCGCAGGCCGGGCGGGCAGCGTGGACACGGCGGCGGCTCCTTTCAGTGGAGCTGGGTCAGGGCGGTGATGACGGAGGCGAGGGCGGTGTTGACGGGCCCGGCCAGGCCGGTGGAGGCGAGGGTGAAGCCGGACAGCCACACGGCGAGCGCGGTGCCGACCCCGACGCGCTTGGTCCACACCAGGACGCCGGTGATCAGGCCGAAGACGAACGCGGTCGAGAAGGTGATGAGCACGGCAGGACTCCCGATCGGTCGGGCGGTGCGTGGGCAGGGGATCAGCGGGTGCCGGCGCGGTAGGTGCGGCGCCAGGCGTTGTAGAGGTGACGGCCGGTGCGGATGCGGTGGCCGGTGGTCTTGCAACGGCGGCAGTCCTTGCCGCGCTTGAGGCGGCCCTTGCGGTCGGTGGTGGTCTGGAAGCCGATGCCGCGGCAGGCGCGGCAGGGCCCGAACGGCTGGACCGCACACAGCCCGGCGTAACCGAGCGTGACGACGGTCAGGCAGGCGAGGGCGAGCAGGAGGAGGGTCACAGGGGGTCTCCGGGGCCGGTTTCGGGGGTTTGTGCAGGTAGGGTGCTATGCGCTAGCGCACTGGTGGGAAGCACTGTGGGGTGCTAGCGGGGGTGCTAGCGCTAGCGGGGTGGGCCCGCTAGCGCTAGCACCCCGGGCGGGCGGTCAGGCGGACCGGTTCCGGTCACGCTCCGCGATCGCGGCGGTGATGTGGGCGCGGTCGTAGCCGCGCCGGTTGACGGTCTTGCCGTCGATACGGCGGCCGATCTGCCCCGGCTCGATGCCCAGCGGCCGCAGCGCCGCGGCCAGCTGCTCCGGGGCCCACCCGGCGTAGGCGTCGGGGCGGAGGGCGGCCAGGGCGCCGGTCAGGGTCTCGCCCCACACCCGGGCCTCACCGGCGGGCCAGACGGCGGCCAGGTCGTCCAGCAGGGTGGCGTGCGGGTCGGAGCGCTCCGGCGCCTCCCCGGCGGCGTGGCCGGTGAGGGTGCCGGCCGCGGCGCGCATGGCGCGGGCGCGCTTGGCGATGGCCTCGGTGGCGGGGGTGTCGAGGTAGGCGGTCTTCACCACGGTCGGCGTCGCCGTGGCGCCGGCGAGGTAGCCCAGGCCGGCGTCGACCTCGGGGCGGAAGGTGGTGGCGCGGATGCCGTTCTTGTAGGCGGAGGTGCCCAGGATCATGTCGTTCTCGACCTGGCCGGCGACCCGCAGGCAGAACCGGATCGACACGTTCCCCGAGACGCCGGTGGGCAGGGAGTCCTTGTCGGGGCGCTGGGTGGCCAGGATGAGGATGACGCCGAACGCACGGCCGATCTTGATGATGAACTCGGCGTCCTCCCCGGCCTGCTTGCCCACCTTGGCGTGGGCGAACAGGTTCTGGCACTCGTCCACGATGCAGACCAGCGGGTGCAGCCCGATCCGCTTGTCGGCGATCTCGCGGGTGACGCGCTTGTCCGGGCACAGGTCCCGCGGCAGCTTCTTCAGCGCGCCGGTGCGGCGCATCACCTCCTTGCGGAGCAGGGTGAGGGACTCGGCGGCGTACTCGATGGAGTCGTCGTCGATGCCGGAGACGAACCGGTGGGAGATGGGCTCGAAGGGGTCCAGGTCGCCGGAACCCTTCAGCTCGTGCGTCCACATCTCCGCCGTGGGGTCCAGCGCCGCCCCGGCGGCCAGTACCCGCACGGAGGAGGTCTTGCCCTGGCCGGGCTGGGAGCCGAACAGCACGTTGTGCTGCACCAGCGGCACCGCGACCCACTGCCCGCGCGGGTTGCGGCCGAACGGCACCGGCTTGAACAGGTCGTGGCGGCCAGACTTGGCCAGCGGCCACGCGATCTTCTCCGCCTTGGACAGGTCCTTGTCCCCGACCCACAGCACAAGCCGCCCCTCGTGCTCGTCCGCGTTGCCCTCCGGCCACACGCACCCCAGCGGACGACGCAGCCCGGAGGCCAGGCGCTTGCGGCGCTCCATGATGTCCCCCGCCGTCACGCCGTGGGGCAGGTCAACGTCCGCGCGCCAGCCGGGGCCGTCGCGGGTGATGGGGGCGGGAAAGGTGATCTCCCCCTTGCCCATGCCGCCGATCCCGAGCGCCAGCAGCGCCCGCTCCACGATGTCCGAGGTGAGCCGCGGCGCCCGGGTCTTCACCACCGCCCGGGTGACCAGGGGCTGATCGGCCGGGGCCCCGGCCCACCCCAGCGCCGCGACGGTGGCGGCAGCGAGCGCCAGGTGGGTCCAGCCGGGGGTCATGACCAGCAGCACCGCCACGAACGCGACGCCGAACGCGGCGACCAGAGCCGCGATCAGGGTCCGCAGCCGCACCTTGGCGTCCCGCTGCCGGGTCAGGCGCAGGTAGAGCTCCGCGTCCTCCTTGCGCACCGCCACCGCCCGCATCGGCGCGCCCTGAGTGTCGGCCACCCACCGGCCGGCGCCGCGGACGATCCGGGCGGCACCGCGCGGGGCGCGGGCGGTCAGGCGGGCAGCGTAGAGCGGGGAGCGGGCGGCGTGGTAGGCGGTGACGTAGGCGGCCTGTCCGGCGGCCCACTTCGCGGCGGCCTTGAACTGCTCCGCGTTGCTCGCCCACTTCGGCAGGATCGGCTCCCGCCGCCGCTCGGCCGCCACGTCAGCGGGGGCGGCGGCCGGGTCGTCCACGTACACGGTGTCGTCCGGGTCGTCGTCCGCGTCCGCCGCGGTGCCCACCACCGGCACGACGGCGGGGCCGTCGGCGGGGCGACGGGCGGTGCGGGCCTTGCCCAGGTCCACCACCTCACCCCCCGGTGTCTCGGGGAAGTCGGCGGTCAGATCCGCCTCCAGACGGGCGAACAGCTCGTCGTCAGCGCTGTGGTCGTCGTGGTTCACTTCGCGTGCCTCTCTCATGAGTGGAGGTGCCGGGGCGCGCCGGAAGCCGGCAAGCGAGGGCGCGCCCCGGATCAACTGGAAGTGGCTCTGTTCCTCAGGCCGCGGCTGCGGCGGGTTCCGCGCAGGGCAGGCAGGTGCCGTAGCGGGCGGGGAGGACGTAGCCCGCATCCCGCCCGCAGACCGGGCAGGTGCGGCGGGCCCGCATCGCCGCCGCGAGTGCGGCGGCGCGGGCGGGGGTCATCGGCCGCACCGGGCGAGCCAGGTCGACCCTGTAGAGGTAAGCCGCGCGAACGCCGCGCCGCCGGTTGCGCCAGAGGATCTGCGCAGCCACGTCCTGGCCGCCGGGCCGCAGCCCCTCGGCACGGAGCTGCCGCCGGGTCGCCAGACCCTCCGGGGCCATCCGCCACGGGTAGGTCGGCAGGCCGAACCGCTCCCCGTCGGGGTCCCAGAACCGGGGGCCGCCCATCACTCAACCGCCGCAGCATCCGGAGCGGCCTCGGTGACCAGGTGCAGCCCGGCCGGGGTGGTGGCGGCGACGCGCTCGGCCTTGAGGGCGTCCCGCAGGGTGCGGGCCCTCTCGGCGGAGGTGCGGACCGCGACCCGGATGCGGTCGGCCGTCAGCTCCCGGTCCGGCCACCCGGCGGTGGCCTCCCGCGCCTCGGTGAGGAGTTGGTCCGGGGTGCGGACCGGTCGGGGCGACCGGGCGGCGGCCGGGAGCTTCCCGGTCGGCTTGCGCGGCCGGACCGCACGGGCGGCCACGGTCGGACGGGAGTCGGCCACAGGAGCGGCGAGCGGCACGACCGGCGCCGCCTCGGTCGGGGCCGGGGGCGGCGGGGCGTAGACCGACGGCTCGGGGGCGGGGTCGGCCGGTGCGGGCAGGTCAGGCACCGACCGATTCGTCACGGTCTGCGGTGCTTCGCCGGTCGCGGGACGGTGGTGCAGCACTTTGGCGACCAGGTCGGAGCCGTAGAAGATGGAGCCGACCGGCAGCGAGGTGGCCAGCAGCACCAGCGCCCAGTTGGCGGGCGACCAGTCGGCCAGCCGCACCCGGCCGGCATTGTGCAGGCCGGGCACCAGCCCGTGCACGTAGTTCAGCACCAGCGACGCGACGGTGTACCCGGCCAGGATCCGCAGCGCGAACCGGCGGTCGCCCTCCGGCAGCACCAGGGCCGCCACCAGCGCCAGCGCCATGAGGCCGTCGACCACCAGCGGGTAGACGGTGGCGGCGACCGGGTCCGCGCCGATGACGTGGGCCACGTCGCGCAGCGCGTTCCAGGAGACCCGGAACGCCATGCCGACCACGGCCAGCAGTCCGAGCACCAGCAGGATCTTCGGTCCGCGCTTCACCGGGCACCCCCGGTAGCGGCCTCGCGGGCCCGGCGGGCGGCCTCGGCCGCGGCGTGGGCGGCGGCAGCGGCGGCCCTGGCCGCCTCGGCGGCGCGGGCGGCGGCCTCGCGGGCGGCTGCGGTCACCGGGCACCTCCCCGGGTGTCGCGGCCCGGCGTGCGGGCCGGGCCGGTGGGGCGGGCGGCGTCGGAGAGGACGTCCACGGCCAGGACCATGGCGCCCATGACACACAGCAGCAGCCGCACCGGGACGGCGGGGGTGATGCCCAGCAGCCACGCCAGGCCGGCGAGCACGGCCAGCAGCCGCAGTCGGGCGAGCACGGCGGGGAACGGTCCGGTCCTCATGCCGCCACCCCCGCCGGGGTGGCGGGGCGGCGGGCAGCGGTCGGACGCCGGGAGTGCAGCGGGACGGGGGCGGTGGCGAGCAGGGCGGTGGCGTAGGCGGCCAGCTCCGGGTCCTCCCGGCGCAGGTCCGCCAGCACCGCGCCGGCCACGTCCAACCGCGCCGCCCGCTCCTCGGGCGACTCCGGGCCGGCCGGGCCGGTGAACAGCTCGGTGTCGATGCCGAGCGCCAGCTCAACGAACTCCGCCGCCGTAGCGGCGTACTGACCTGAGACGATGGTCCTCACGGGTCGATCTCCTTGGGTTAGACGGGACCGGCCCGGAGCGGGGCGGCTGCGCTTTCCTTGGCCGGGAGGCAGCCGCCCCGACTCACAGGCCGGGGACGCTCGGCAGAGTCCGAGCAAAGAGGCCCCGGCCGGGAAACACGGGCCGGGGCGAAAAGACATGGGTTGATCAGCAGTAGCCCGCGCCGCCCGGTCTCGGCGGCACAGCCAGTGGTGTCGTCCTCTTCGGGAGCGCGCTCCCGCTTCAGGCACAGACGACATGACCTTTCGGTCTCGCCCTCCGGTTGACCAGGGGTCCGGGTCCCTCGGCCCCGTCCGTCCGGGGCCCCTTCACTTGCCGAGGTGGGCGCAGGCCCTCCGTCGGCAGGCGCGTTTGTGCAGGTCGGAGCGGCCTTGTTCGGGCCGCTCAACCATGAGATACATGGTTGACCGTGCATCTCACGGTGACGCGGTCTCATCCAGGTGTCAAGCCCTCTCCCGGATTCGCCGTCTTTCCTGACGTGGCATCAGAGTGCCGGACTGACAGGGGACTCAGAGACCGCAGAACTGGACGCGGCGGGACGTCCCGGATAGCGTCAGAGGCACGGAGTACGTCCCCAGACGTCCCAGGAGCAAGGATGGCGAACGAACGCCTGCGCTCAGCCATGCTGACCCGCGGCATCAGCGTCGAGCAGCTTGCGGACCACATCGGCGTCGACCCGAAGACGGTCGAACGGTGGATAACCAAAGGGCGGGCCCCGTACCGCCGGCATCGGCTGGCCGTCGCCGCGTACGTGCGCGAGGACGAGGCGTACCTGTGGCCGGATGGCCTGCCCGACGGCCAGCGGAAGGACGCCGCAGATGCGGAAGTGCTCAAGGTCTACCCGCACCGGTCCTACGTGCCGCCGGACCTATGGCTGGAGCTCTTCGGCCGGGCCGAACGGGAAATCGGCGTCTTGGTGCACGCCGGCGTCTTCCTCGCCGAGAACCCCCGGTGGCTGCAACTACTGAGGCTGAAAACACAGTCCGGCGTTCAGGCCCGGATCCTGCTCGGGGACCCCGACAGCCCGGAGATCGCACGGCGTGGGGAAGAGGAAGAGATCGGCGCGGGCGTCGCCTATAAGGTCCGTGAGGTGATGAAGCTCTACCGCCCGCTGTACGACGTCTCGGGGATCGAGTTCCGGCAGCACCGGTCGACGCTCCACAACTCGCTGTATCGCTCGGATGACGAGTGGCTGGTCAACACGCAGGTCTATGGGGTAAGCGCCCCTATGGCGCCGGTGTTGCACCTGCGCAAGATCGCCGGAGCAGCGCTGGTCTCGACATACCAGCAGAGCTTCGAGAAGGTCTGGGCCGAATCCGTACCGCTCCCGAGGTGAAAACGTGAGCCGCAGCGACTACTTCAACGATCCGGCCGCCCCGAAGCCGAACAGCATCGTCCCGGCCGTGACGGCGTTCGTCGTCAACGACCGGCACGAAGTGCTACTGGAGCGGCGCTCGGACAACGGGCGCTGGGGCATGCCCGGAGGCGTCCAGGAAATCGGGGAGAACATCACGGGCACGGTCGTCCGCGAGGTGCTGGAAGAGACCGGCATCAAGGTCGAGGTGGTCGGCTTGGTCGGCATCTATACCGACCCTGGGCACGTCATCGCATTCTCCGACGGCGAGGTACGCCAGGAGTTCTCTCTGTGCTTCCGCGCCCGGCCCCTGAGCGGCACCGTCACCGCCAGCTCGGAGTCCTACGAGGTGCGGTGGGTTCCCCGCGGCGAACTCCCGAGGCTCGACATGTCGCCCACCACACGCCTCCGCCTCGACCACGGGTTCCAGGAACGCTCCGAGCCACACATCGGCTGACTACCGGACGCCGGCCGCCGCCAGCCGCTTCTCCACCCGCCTGACCATCTCCAGCAGACTCGGCCGCGCCGCGGACACCGCCCGGAACACCACATGGCCGGGGCCATATCGCCGCAAGACCTCATCGAGACGACGAACAGGGTCAACCAGGTCGCCGGTCGGTCCGCTGGTCAGGTCGCAGTACGTGATGGCGTCGACCAGCTCGGGAACCACCGGCTCGAACTCGGCGAGCACGTCGGACAGTCCCAACTCGGCCGCCTCCCACGGCGACGACGTGTGGAAGGCCACCAGGCTGCACATTCGAGCATCGGCACCGACCACGTCGCGGAGGTACCGACCTCCGTCGATCATGTGCTGCTTGGTGTCGACGGCATCAGGGGCATAGCCCACGTCGTGTGCAATGGCCGCTGCGGCCAGCAGCTCAGCATCAGCACCGAGGGCCGGCGCCAGCCGCTGAGCCTGCGCAAGGACTCGCTTAGAGTGCGCCCAACGTTGGGGCAAGCGCTCGGAGAGCAGGGATTCGGCAAGGTCATACGCCCAGTCGGTCAGTCCCATTCCACCAGCCTACGGTTGGTCTTCTGCGCTCGGAGCCTGCCGAACGAAGCGCCCGACCCCATGCCTCGACTCAATGACACCAGCAGCCTCCAGCTCCCGTACGGCCCGACGGACGGTGTTCCGTGTGACACCGTGCTCCGTCGCCAACTCGGCTTCGCTCGGAATCTTCACCCCCGTCGGAAGCGAACCGTCGCGCACCTGCCGAACGAGCGCATCCACCACCCGCTGGAACGGGGCCCCCTGAACCGCACCTTTCACCCGTCGGCCAACACCGGCAATCGTCTCGATCTCTCCGGCAAGCTCCAGTTCCCGAAACGCTCGCCGTACCGTCGTGCGCGCCACGCCAAACTGACACATAAGTTGCGCCTCAGACGGTAGTAGCTCATTCGAGGCGATGGAACCATCAGCAAGGCCCTTGCGAATCGCGTTCGCGACCTGAAGGTACGTTCCTCTAGGGCTGGTCTCTGGCACTGGGCTCTCCTCACCTAGACTTCAGACCCCTCACTGGCCATACCAGCATGAATGAGTCTCCCAGCTACGTGAAGGCTGGTCCGTCGGCCACCATTATCGCTGGAGGCGTCCGGTAGAGCCCAATCCTAGGATCCTTGTCGGCGAGACCGGCCGGAGGTGACTTCATCGCTGCGGCAACCCGTAGCAGCTGGATGTAAAGCAGGACCCCTCCATCACTGAGCGCTCATATGATCGATCACGTCTCGCGCAAAACGCGAGATTCCAAATCGATTTACATAACCATATTTCCCCTCCCAATAATCCCCAAATACAAGGACGGCGGAGGAACGCGCACGAGTCAACCCGACATAAAACGCCATTCGATCTTGGGAAAGTTGCCTGCCAGAGGGCTCCACAAAGCGTTTCATTCGCTGGTTCCACCTCCATCCCGGCATCACGCCTTCAACAAGCCCTGGAAGGATTACAACGTCCCACTCTCTCCCTTTAGCTGAGTGATACGTAGTAAGCGTCACTTTGCCAGCTCGGATCGCGGCCGAGGACATGTCCTCAAAAGTTATTTCAAGCTCTTCGCACCGATCCAAAAAGAGCTTCAGATCCTCGCTATCCCCGATTCGGTTGCTCGCGTTCGCCACTGCCTTAAGTTCAAGAGTTTCGACCATAAAGCTGAGCCAACTGAGAAGGTCTCCAGAGCTTCCCCATGAGGCAGCCACGCAGACCTCTGCGATCAAAGCGTCACAAGCACGGCTCTCCAGCTCCACCAGTCCGCTCTTTCGTCGCAATTCGGCGTAACGTCGAGAAATACCACGCAAGGTTGCAACGTCGGAGGCGTCTTTTTCAGCCAGGCTCCCGATCGGTTGAAATCCGGAAAAGGTGCGAGCCGCACATGTTCGGATGAAGTCAGTTAGATCGCTCCTCGGAAGGCTTTCATCACCCTCATGCACATAGGCATGGCTGCTTTGCTTGAACGCGTACAGCAGCGCATCCAGCAGGGGCCCCTTCCTTGGGTACAGCACAGCTATTTGATGACAAGGAAATCCGGAGGCCAAAAATTCATCAATATACTCCATTACTGCATTGCTGTGATCCCACAGACCACCGTCCTCTACGTAAGCCAACTCAATACTTCCCAAATCTTCCCTATCGGGGGTTGCTTGATAGGGACGAGATTCATTAAGCACTGCCTGACTCGCAGAGATGATAGCCTGGCCACTCCGATAATTGAGCGGAAGAGAGATGGTCTCAAATTTATCTTTGGAAGATAGCTCATTCAGAAACTCGGGTTCAGCTCCAGTAAATCCCATCACCGCCTGGTCTACGTCCCCAAAGGCCGAAACCTGGATATCGAATTCATCCCGAAGTGTAACTACCAACCTGTGCAGGACGGGGCCGAGGTCTTGATATTCATCAACTACGAGAGACGGGTATCTAGAAACGATTAGGCGCGCAATCTTGGGATTCTCATTGATGATCTTTAGACTGCGAGAGACCATTGCGTCGAAATCAATCCAACCGCGCCTTTCGAGTTCCCTATCGACCAGTATTGCGGCTTGCGTCATCGGGTCATCTGCTTGGACCTCATATCCAGCAGCGATCCGCCGGCGAAGCCTAGTAATGGCTGCTTTCTCGTATCTGGGATTTTCAAGAGCACCAGCTACATCGAAGCATCTCTGAAGTAGAGTAATCCATTCACCGGATTTATCATCTACGAGCTTAGATTCATCGGGCGACGGAAGCCCTACAAGGTATGAATACGGCCTGAGGACTGCAGAAAGACACCAGGAATGAACAGTTCCTGCAGTAAGTCTACGTCCTGGCCTGACACTTAGACGATCCAAGCGATCTACAATTTCCTGGGCCGCATGTCGGGTGTAAGTTAGGGCTGCGACACCACGGTACCGCGATATTTCGCTTTCCAGAAGGTAGCCCACTCTTGCGACTAGTGTCCGCGTTTTACCTGAGCCCGGTCCTGCTCGAACAACCAGGTCGCCGTTGTGCATTGCTGCCATGCGCTGAGCCGGGTTGAGCTGCTCAATCTCAGCAGCCAGGACGGGCCGCACGGTCTTCTGGTCAGACATTCGCAACTCCAGAGAATTCCGAAAATAGACCGTGCCCGCGCACTAGAATAGAGACTCTATCAAGCGCTGCCAGCAAGTATCCATAGGGCGCATAGTTAATAAGGGCGCGCTGCACTCGCTCTTCAGCGCTCTCACTTTTGGCATCCATAGCTTCTTCATGAACCTTAGAAATAAGGCTCACCAAGGTGGACGCTAGGTCAGCTTCTTCCACATGCGCAGCAAGACGCTGGGCAAAGCGCCCCTTGCTGACGTGATTGACCCGCCGCAGAAGCTCATCCTGAACTTCAGATTCTTCGCTTCCCGACCTGAGGGCGTACACAGCTTCGTCGAATTTAACTCGGAGCTTTGTCGACTCCTCTAGTTCAGTGTGAGCGAGAACCATCTCCTTATGCAGCAAGCCGGCCACATCTACTTCTAGGGTCTTCGGCCCAATGAAGACATCCGCTTCAGCAGCCTCAAGCCTAAGGGGGGCACTAGAAGCCGTGTCCTTGGCGGAGATGAGGGATTCGATACGCATGTCAAATTCCGCCTTCCTGGGCGCAGGAATAAGCTTTGCTGCCCGACGCAACCCCAAGTGAATGTAATCGCCCTTTTTACTAGTTGGGTCTCCGTCGGTAACAATGACATGCGGAACAGCTAGGGCGGACTCTCCCAACAAGGTCCGGAAAGGCTTGAAATCCGTTCCAGATATATTCCCCACGATCACCCCGTGGAAATCAAGGTCGAATCCTAGAGACTTAGCCAGGGCCGGGATTACGTAAACTTCAGCGGTGCCTTCCACAAGGATGGCCGCTGAACAAAATAGAATCTCAGCGCGGCTCACATCAAGGTACCGTTCCAGGTCTTGATGCTGCCTTTCTTCGAGCTCAATCCTGGAAGTGTATGAAGCTACAGTGGACCCGTCAGAACCAGGTCGTAGTAGCACCAGCGACTCGAGCCGTGATACTGCAGCGATATTAGGGCTGTGCGTGCTAACAATCAGCGCTGGCTCATGCTTGAGCAAATAACGGAAAACCTGCCGCTGGAGAACCGGATGAAGGTGAGCTTCCGGCTCTTCCACAGCAAGGATGGACTGCAAAATAGAGTCAGTCTTCTGTCGACCGCTCAAGCGCTCCAAGAGCAATGCCAAATAGATGACGTTGGCGGCGCCGGTGGATGTGTCAGCAACACTCCTAATCCGCGCCGAGTCCACAAACATCCGGATCGCCCTCAGCAGCCTATCCGCGTCACTTGAGGCAAACCCAAAATTCGGCTCAATAGAGAGTCGATTTCCTGCCATCAACTGCAAACGCTGAGAAAGGTCCTTCGAGACCTCGCTCAGCTCAGGCGCCTTCGCAAGCTCATCCATGGCATCAGAGATGCGTTGTGCGGCTAGCTCGAGCGAGTCCCTGCTAGGGGGGCGAACTTCAAGAAGTTCTTGCAGGGGTGAGTCACGCCAACGAGATAGGTCGCCCACTGCGTCTCGCAGGGCAGGGAGGACAGTGAAGGGGACGTCGCGCCGCAGATATTTTGCATCTCGCTTCCCCTCGGGCCCTCCTCCGACCTCCCAGGTGTAGTCATCGCGTGTAAGGCCTGAAGCTTTTGTTTCTTCTCCAATGCCCCTGAGGGGATGAAAGAAATAGGTGATGCGGGCCGTCAAAGGGTCGAGGCTTACGAAGCACCCGTCGAGGGCGGCCTCAGCCTTCCTGTTTCCTTCAAAGTCAGTGAGATCAACTTCAATCCGGACCTCAACGCCTTCAGCTAGACCAACCTCTGCGTAATCACAGATATCCTCGCTGCGGAGCATGCGAGCGCTTTCTGGGAGATCAGGGTCTAGAACGATCCTCAGCGCCCGGAGCAAATTTGACTTTCCCACTCCGTTCTCGCCGACAATTACTGCACTTGCAGGAAATGGGTTGATCTCCAGCTTGCGAAAATTGCGATAGTTCTGGATAAGAACTCGGCTGATACGCACACGTCCCCCACTCTGCCCACTGCAGTAGATCCAGCAGCCTAGAGCAAGTAGGGGGTGCGTGCGCAAGCGTTGCGACACACCATCGCCTTACCCGCCGGTAGGGCTACATGCCTTCGGGGCTACGCAGCAGCCGCAGGTCAGGGAGCTTGGATGCCTGCGGAGCTAACTTACCCATAGGTGAACGAAGGCTTGATCTTTGCTCACAGACGCAGGCAAAGATGTGTACGCATCAAGCCGAAACACCCCCTGGCAAGGCCGATCCAACTGGTGCCGAACATATATTCGGCTACTGGGAGTGCCGCCCCCTGCTCATGTCTTCTGGCGAATACGCGGTGACAAGACGCGCCGCCAGCCCTGGCTGGGACGTTTGCGCAGGTCACACATGCTCTAGCTAGACAGAGCGTATGCCCCTTCTAAGCACTTGGTCGCAGGTTCGAGTCCTGCCGGGGGCGCCACCTCTCATCAGGACGAACGTCCCGGACCGGGGATCGGTTCAGGGGCGCCGGTGCGTTCTGGCGGCAGTGCCGACGGCAACGGGGGCCACCCGTCGCGGAGACCACCCAGCCGGTCGGGCGCCGCCCGCTTCTTCGACAGGTCGACGTGAGCGCAGATGTTCATCGTCACCTCCAGGGCACTCTGCCCGACGATGTCGCGGACCACGTGCGGCGGGGCACCGAGGCCGAGCAGCAGCGTGATGCCGGTGTGCCTGAGGTCGTGGAACCGGGCGGTCCGGCCGGCCCGCTCGCGGACGCCGCACCCGTGGCTGTTGAGGTTCCCCGGCTCGATCGGCGTGCCGTTCGCCGTCGCGAAGACCAGGCCCCGGCCCTGCCACCGGTCGCCGGCCGTCTCCGACAACGGCGGAGCCCTCGGCATCCCCCACGCCCGCCAAGCCGGCGACGGCTCCACCAGTGGCCGAGACCTCACCCTGGTCGAAGCCCTCCCCAGCCGTATGGACGTGCTCAGCCATGCGAACGGCCGGACCGTCAGAGTCGCGCTGCACCATGCCGAGGAGACCCGGGCGCACCAGCCGGAACCGGCATCCATGAGCAGCTGAACAACAACCTTCTCCGCGGGTTCGAGGCGCCGCGCACAGCGCGGCGCGGCGCGCGCCGGTCCGCTCGCCGTCACTCCTGCCTCCGTGCCGCTCCGGCGGCCGCCCGGGCGCCCCGCAGACGAGGGAAGGCCGGGGGTTGGGGCGGGCGCCGACACGATCTTTGGGCACCTACCAGGTCCGGGACCCGCGTCATGCACGACGAGGAGGCCACTCGGACACATGGCGGGCAGGCCCAGGACCTGCCCGAATTGCCGACAGGCGTACGGCCCCTGATCATGCTCGATCCCAGCCCAGGCAGGCCACCGGCCAAAGATCGCGCCAGCGCCCGCGTGTAACGTCATCCGCCTTGACCCCTGGGAGGCCTGGTGGAAGAGATAGTCGGCGCTATTGTGGGCGCCGTCTTTCGCGGTATTGCATGGCTCATCTTTGACCTGATCGGCGACGTGCTGCTCGAAGGGTTCGTGAAGGCCATCAAAAGGGCCTTCAGAGCGCTCCGTCTCCGCAGGACCACGCGAGCTCTCAAGGTCTCCTTGGAGAAGCAGTGATCCGCGGTACGGACCGGGGCTGGTTGTGCTTGGGCCGTCTATGGACCGTGCGAGGGCGCCCGACGACGGACGAAGGCCAGAGCTGACCTTTCAGATCCATGTGGCGACCTGGGCAGCCCTCCTGGATCTGCGACACGGAGAGGACCATGCCTGCACCCGGAGAACCGGCCTTTGGCCGCGGTCCCACGTCCGAGCAGTAGTGTTCCCCCATGCCGCTGCTACGTCCCGACGAGGAGATTTCCGACCGAGAGGCGTTCGTCGCCTTCCTGCGGGAACTGCACGACGACTTCATCCGGCGTGGGGACGAGTGGGAGAACCCGACGCTTGACCGCTTCCTTGAGGCGCTGGCAGCGTGGGTCAAGGCGTCTCCCGGTTGGTATGGCAACTTCCACCAGGAGTTGCCGGCCCGAGGCGACTGGACCTTCTTGGCGCGGGCACTCGCTGCTGCCACGGTCTACGAGTAAGCATCTTCAGCGGTGCTGCTCCAGGGTGAGGACGGCCCGGATCGCTGACGTGAGCCGGTTCGGGCTGCAGCGGGCCTTGCGGAAGATGCGCCAGGTCTTCAGGCGGGCGAAGGCGCGTTCGACGGGGAAGCGGAGTCGGGCGTGCGCGCGGTTGACGGCCTGCTGCTTGGCGGTGAGGTCGCGCCCGCCGTGGCGCTTGAAGGGTGTGCAGAAGGTACCGCCGGCCCCGACGTAGGCCCGGTCCGCGAGGGCGGGGATCTTCAGGCGTTCACAGACGGTGATGATGCGGTGGGTGCGGGCCGCGGTCAGATCGTGGGTGCGGCCCGGCAACGCGGGCGAGAGCCACAGCAGGGCGCCGTCGGGTGCGGTGACGGCCTGGACGTTGACCCCGTGCCGCCTGGCCTTGCCCGAGGAACCGGCCTCGCTGTCGCCGACGCGGTCGCACTCGGCCAGGGTGCCGTCCACGAGCACGTACTCGGGGCGGGCTCGGCGCAGGGCCCGGGTCAGGGAGGGTGCCCGGCCGGCGAGCAGGTCGGTCACGGAGCGTACGTAGGCGTGGGCGGTGCCTTCGCTGATACCGAACCCGGCGGCGATCTTCGCGTAGGTGGTGTGCTCCCGCAGGTAGACCAGCGCGACCAGGGCCCGCCAGTGGGGTGGGAGCTTGCATCGTCGGTCACCCTCGCGGGTGAGGATGAGCATCGTGACCCGCTCGATGAGCGCGTGCGGCAGGTCGAGTGCGGCAGGACAGACGGCCAACGAGGCCGCCAGGCTGGCGACGTGAGACGTGAGGCATCTCGGTCAACAGCCCGAGGGCCTCGCCTGTTACGGCCTGCAGCGGTCACCCGGTCGGTGGCCATCCTGAAGGTGCTTACTGGTCGTGGAGGCCTCGGGCCTCCCGAGCGTGGGTCTCCCGTGCCTTCTCCCGGAGTGCGGTCTCCAGCCGGTCTCGCACTTCGGTCTGGGCGGCGATCCTCTCGTTGAGGATCGCCAGCCGTTCCCGCGCAACTTGAAGGCCCTTCTCAGAGGGCGGGGCGGACGCCAGGTCGCCGTCCAGGCACGGCAGGAAGACGCGGACGTCCTCCAGGGTGAGGCCGGCGGCCAGCAGGTGGCGAAGGTTGCGGACCCGCACCACCGCGTGCTCGTCATAGATGCGGTAGCCGTTCGATGTCCGATCCGGACAAATCATCCCTGCCTGCTCGTAGTGCCGCAGCGCACGAGCGGTCGTCCCGGTTGCCCTAGCCAGCTCGCCGATCCGCACCCTTCCCACCTCCGGGGCCACTCCTATCACGCCACGACTGCCCCGCCGTCGACGGGGAGCACCACCCCGGTGGTGAACGACGCGGCCGGTGCGGCCAGGTGCGTGATGGCCCGGGCGACCTCCTCGGACCGGCCGATCCGACCCAGCGGAGTGTGCGCCAGCTGCCACTCCCGGAGGGCGGCCCTGCGTTCCGGCGAAAGGCCCTGATGCTCGCCGATGGGGGTGTCGATCGCGCCTGGGGCGACCGCCACCACCCGGATTCCGCGGGGTGCCAGCTCAACGGCCCAGCTGCGGGTCAACGATTCAAGGGCGGTCTTGGTCGCGGCGTAGACCGAGCTGCCGGGCCAGGCGCGCAGGCCCACGGACGTACTCACGTTGACGACCACTCCGCTCGACGTCTCCAAAAGCGGCAGGGCGGCTTGGGTCAGCAGGACAGGAGCGATGAGGTTGGTGGCCAGCTGGGACGCGATCATGTCCGGCGTCAGCACGCCGAGAGCGCCGCTGCACACGATGCCGGCATTGTTGATCAGGACATCCAGTCGGCCGTAGGTCCCCAGTGCGGCCCGGACGATCCCCTCGGGTCCGCCTTCGGCGGTGATGTCGGCGAGCAGCGGCGTGATCCGGTCGCTCAGGGCCGCAGTCTCCTCGAGTGGTCCGCTTCGCCGTCCGATGGCGAAGACGTGGGCGCCCTCGGCAGCGAAGGCGCGTGCAGTGGCCCGGCCGATGCCGGTGCCGGCCCCGGTGACGGCGACGACTCTGCTGCTTTGCGGTGCGGTGCTGTTCATGCCGGTCATGGTGCAACCCTGCCGCCGACGTCAGGGTCAATGTCCCGTGCCGCAGCCGTGCCGGGTTGCCCGGCATCTGGAGGTCACTCACAGCGCACGATGGCAGGCACCGCGCTGCGTCGCAGGTCAGGAGTGAGCCGGATCAGCGCTGCCGCGCATGCGGAGGCTTCCGGAGGGGGCGTCCCGACGACGACGGTGGCGGCCGGCACCGCTGCGTGAGAACGGTCGGTACCCGCGCGGTGGAGGAGGCAGCCGGAGGAGCGGTCACAGGGGCTGGGTGCAGGGCTGTGGTTCCGGCATGGGCGTGCCTGGTCCGATGCCGATCGGCGGGGAGCCGGGCGACCGGACCTCAGCTGTCGGGAACGGACCGCGAGGCCGCCTCCCCGGAAGCATGGTCGGGGACTTTGCCGGCCGGGGCCTCGACGACGAGGCACGGCGGCTCGACGGGCGGGCCCGGCCTCCGCTGTACGGCAGCCGATGCTCCAGCCGCGGGTCTCGACCTGACACAAGGTCATATGGTGTTCGGACGGCGGACCGCCGGCTCACACGCACGCGGCGCGCCCCGGCGACGCGGCCGTCTCGCGGCATCCGGGGAGGCACGCGGGAGGGAAGGGGACACCCATGACCGACGGGCTCGGCGGGAGCGACCGGCGTCCTCTCGGACCGCGGCAGGACCTGGTGCACCGCTCGGCAGCCCTTCTGCCCGCTGGAAGTGAGGTACGGCAGGCGTTCATCTGCCAGAGCGCGCCGAACTTCTTCTTCTTCGTCCTCACCTATCTGACCGGCCTGACGATGTTCTGGAACACGTACCGGTGCGTGGCGGTCACCCAGGACGCCATCCACGTGCTGGACAGCAGCAAGCTGTCCGGTGGCGCCCGCCCGCAGCGCCTGGCGGCCACGATGCCGCGCACCACCCGGCTCGGCCCGGTGTCCGGCCGATGGGGGGAGATCGACCTCCTCGGAGAGCGTCACTGGGTCCACAGGCGCTTCCACGACCAGATCGCTGCCGCAGACCGGGAGATCGGCGGCTCTGCCTGACAGGGCCGGCCCCCGTCGGGGACTCCGGCCGCAGCAGGTCGCGGTCGTGCCGGTGGCGGTCCGATCCGGGGCTGGCAGCGGCCACGCTGATCACCGGTGTGGGGGCAGAGGACCACGGGGTGGCCGCCCGGATGGTCGACCGCCGACCGGCCGCCCCGGCCCGGGACCGCATGCCGGTCGCCTTCCTTCTCCGGTGCCGCTCCTGTGGCGCCCGCCTCGCCCGTACCGACACCCCCCGAGACCGCCTGGGCCCCCTCGGCGGCCGTCGACGCGTGGGGGCGCCCCGGAACCGAGGCCGGCCCCGGGGCGCCCACCGCGTTCCGGCGGCGCGGCGGGGCGCCGCCGGGGGTGGTCAGCCGATGCGGTCGGCGGGGCCGACGGAGAGGTAGGTGGTGCGGTCGACGGGGTCGGGGCGGCCCTTGGTGGTGACGCTGCGGGTCTCCAGGAGCGCGCTGGTCCGGGGGTCGATGATCAGGTAGTCGGTGCTCGCGACGCCGCTGAAGACCAGCTCGGTCCCCTTGCGGCCGGCGCTGTCCCTGGCGGGGCCGACGAGCTTGACCCCGTCCAGCCTGGCGAGGGCGCCGTACAGGGCGGCGCGGAGCCCGGGGCTTGAGGGGGCGCCGCCGAGGAGGGTGCCGGCCTGGATGAAGGCGCTCTGGCCGGCGTACTCCCGGGAACTGTTCATGATCTTGAGCAGGGCCGCCGGGTCGGCGGGCAGGGCGTCCAGGCCCTTCCACCCGAAGCTCCTCGGGCCCAGCTTCCAGGTGCCGGGCTGAGGCTTGGTGAAGGTGTGGCCGCGGGCGACGACGGAGTAGTGCATGGACCGCGACACGTACTCGTCGAAGGTCCTCGACCCGCCGCCCGGGGCGGCGGTCCTCAGGTGCATCCTCCAGTACCGCCCGGAGGAGGCCGGCAGGGCGGCGGCCACCTTCGCGGTGTCCTCCAGGAACGTCGCGGCGGTGGCGGCCCGGGCCTGCCCCGGGGCCCGTCCGGCGGACGGGCCAGCGACGGGGTCGGCGTACACCGCCGCACCGGCGGCGACCGCGGCCGCCGCGAGGGCCGTGGCCACGGCCCGCCGGCCGGTGACGAGCCGGCGGCGGCGGAACGGGACGACGACGGCGGCCCGCTCCTGCGTCGCGCTCCCGCCGCCGGTCGCGGCCTCGTCCCTGATGGCGGCGTCGACCGCCGCGGCCGCCCGGGCGAGAGTCCGCGCGGACGGGGGCTCGACGCGGCCCGCGGCGCGGAGCGCCTCGGCGCCCGGGAAGTCGAGGAGTGCCTGTCGGTCGGTCATGCCGGTTCCTTCCGTGCGGTGGGGAGGGGATGCGTCGTGCGCGGGGGCCACGGGGGCCGTGCCGCGGGGGCGGGGGAGGCTTCGGGGACGGCTGCCGTTCATGCCCGCTCTCCGACCGCCGTGAGGCCCAGGGGTGCCGGGCGGGAGGACGCGAGGCGTTCGCGCATCCGGTTCCGGGCCCGGTGCAGGCGCGAGCGGGCCGTGCCGGCGGGGACGCCGACGACGGCGGCGGCCTCGGTCGGCGTCAGCTCCTCCCAGGCGACGAGCAGCACCAGTTCCCGCTCGTCCGCGGGGAGTTCGGCCAGGGCCCGGTGGAGTGCGGGGGCCAGGGCCGCGGCGTCGAGCCGCTGGTCCACGGCCTGCCACGGGTCGCTGGGCGCGGGTGCGGGCGCGCCCCCGTCGCGTCCGGCGCGCCGGATGTGCCCGGCCAGGACGTTGCGGGCCACCCCGAAGAGCCAGCCCCGGGCCGACCCGCGCGAGGCGTCGAAGGTGCGCCGGGCCGTGAACGCCTGCAGCCACACCTCGGACAGCAGGTCGTCGGCGGCAGCGGGGGCGCGCCGTGCGAAGTAGCCGTGCAGGGCGGCCGAGTACCGCTCGACGAGCGGGGCGAACGCCGCCGCGTCGGACGCCGCCCGGGTCAGCTGGGCGTCGCTGCGGCGCTCCTCGGCGTCGGCATCGGCGTCGGCATCGGCGTCGGCACCCGCGTCGGCCTGAGCCTCGGTGTGGTCGGCGTCGCGGTCGTCGGCGCGGCCGCGCCGGCCGTCGTGGTCCGGTTCCACGGAGTCTCCGTCTCCGACCGCCGGGCGGCGGTCTCGTCCTGTACTTGTCGTCCGGCCCCGGGAGCGTTCGCGCCGCAGGGAAGTACACCGGGGCCGGCCACCGGCCGGGGCCGGGGAGCGGGGTTCCGGCGGGCGGCGGCCGGAGCCGTCCGGACGGGTCCGCGTCGGGGGCGACCCGGTACCTGCTGCGGCATCGGCGCGGGACGGGCCGCGCCGCAGCCGGTGCGGCTGACCGGCGCCGTCCCGCGCACGCCACGGACGGAGCCGCCCCCAGCGGACCGGTACGACGGCCGGCACGACCGACCCGGCAGGCGGTACGACCGGGCAGGCGGACGGCACGACCGGGCAGGCCGCCGGCCCGGCGGACCGGGATAGGCTGGACGCGTGACCTCTTCAGCCGCCGCCGGACCCGCACGGCGGTCCGCCGGCCGGCCGTCCTCACTGCGCACCGAGTACCGGGAGCTGACCCGCAAGCGGCTGCTCGCCGCGGTGCGGGAGGTGCTGGAGAAGGAGGACTACACGGCGGCGACGGTCGACGAGATCGTGGGCCGGGCCGGGACGAGCCGGGCGACGTTCTACCTGCACTTCCGCTCGAAGGCCGAGGCCGCCGCGGCACTGCTGGAGCAGGTGACGCCCTCGGACCGCGGCTGGTACACGGCACTGGAGCAGGCCGTCGGCTCGCGGGAGGGGCTGCGGCGCTGGATGGACGAGGCGCTGCACTGGTACGAGTCGCACGCCGGACTGCTGGCCGCCCTGAACGAGGCGGGCGCGGTCGAGCGGATGGTCGCCGAGCGCCGGTCGGAGTCGATCGAGCGGCTGGTGGAGACCATGTCCGGCTACCTGGACCGGTTCGAGGGAGCGGCCCGCACGGAGGCGCAGCTGCGCCTGCAGCTGCTGGTGCGCCAGCTGCACCAGGTGGCCACGGACACGGTGGTGCAGGGCACCTGGCGCACGGACCGGGAGCTGCTGCTGGACGTGATGTCGGCGAGCTGGCACGCCACCCTGGGCCCGGACGGGTCCGGGCCCAGGGCCTGAGGGACGGCGGGCGCCGTGCAGGCCGCCACCGTGCAGACCGGCGCCGTGCCGGTGGCCACCGTGCCGGCGGCGGGTCCTACTCGGATCCGATGCCGGTGAGGATGCGGGCCTCCGCGGCGGCGTAGGAGGGCTCCCCGGCCGGGGCGGGGCGGCGCGCGCCGCGGAGGCTGCCGGCCCAGCCGAGCAGGAACGCCGCCGGCACCGAGACCAGTCCCGGCGTCTGCAGCGGGAACCAGGCGAAGTCGCTCTGCGGGAAGAGCGCGAAGGGGCTGCCGGACACGGTGGGCGAGCAGGCCTGCAGGCCGACGGAGAGCAGGACGCCGCCGTAGACGCTCCACAGCAGGCCGGTGCGGTTGAACCGCTCCCAGAAGAGGGAGTACACGAGCGCCGGCAGCACGGCCGAGGCGGCGACCGCGACCGCCAGCGACGACAGGAACTGCACGTTGTACCCCTGCGCCGCCATGGAGAGCACGATGCCGAGCGCGCCGAAGAGGAGGACCGACCAGCGGACGGCCCGCACCTCGCGCTTCTGGGTGAGGCGGCCGCGGTGCACGGCGTGGGCGTGGACGTCGTGGGCGAGGGTGGCGGCGGCGGTCAGGGTGATGCCGGCGACGACGGCCAGCACGGTCACGAAGACCGAGCAGGCGACCGCCGTGAACAGGACGCCGCCGGCCGTGGTGGCGGTGCCGCCCTCGACGGTGCCGGCGAGGAGCAGCAGGGCGCCCTGGCCGTTGGGGTTGACGGCGGCGATGACCCGGTCGCCGACCATGGCGGCGGCGCCGAGGCCGAGGACGGCGACGACCAGGCAGAAGAGGCCGACCATCGCGACGGCGTGGCGGGTGGAGCGGCGGGCGGCGGCGCCGTCGGGAGCGGCGTTGACCCGCATGATCATGTGGGGCATGCAGGCGGCGCCGAGGACGACCGTGAGCTGCAGTCCGATGAAGTTGAGGCGGCCCTCCGCGGTGTGGCCGAGCTGCAGGCCGGGGCGGAGGTAGGCGTCGCCCTGCCCGCTGCCCCTGGCGGCGGCGTCCAGCAGGGCGCCGGGGTGCCAGTCGAAGTGGTGGAGGACCGAGACGGCGACCGCGACGACGGTGCCGAAGGTGAGCACGACCTTGACGATCTGGACGAGGCTGGTGCCCCGCATGCCGCCGAGCACGGTGTAGCAGACCATCAGGGCGCCGATGAGCGCGGTGCAGGTCTGCTGGGCGCCGTCGCTGGTGAGGCCGAGCAGCAGGGCGGTGGCGGAGCCGGCGCCGGACAGCTGCACCACGAGGAAGGGCAGCGAGACGGCGAGGGTGGCGACGGCCGCGGCGGTGCGGGGGGCGCCGCCGGAGGCGCGGATGGCGAAGATGTCGCCGAGGGTGTAGCGCCCGGCGTTGCGCATCGGCCGGGCGAGCAGCAGCAGCACGCCGAGGGCGAGGACGGTGCTGAAGGCGAGGGCGAAGCCGTCGTAGCCGGAGAGGGCGACGATGCCGGTGGTGCCGAGCACGGTGGCGGCGGAGATGTAGTCGCCGGAGAGCGCGAGGGCGTTCTGCAGCGGTGTCAGGGTGCGGTTGGCGGTGTAGAAGTCGGCGACCTCGTCGCGGTCGGGGCCGGCGAAGACGCAGAGGAGCAGGGCCAGGCCGACGAAGACCATGAAGGAGATGAGCACCATCGTCTGGGTGCTCTCGCCGAGGACGGCGTGCGGGGCGGCGGCGTGCGGGGCGGCGAGGAGGAGCGCCCCGGCGGGGGACGGCGGGAGGGCTGTCGTCATCGGGCGGCTCCGTGGCTGCGGTACCGGTGGCCGTGTCCGGCCCGGGGGCGGGACGGGGCCTGGGCCTGGGTCCGGGCCTCCGCATCCGCCTCGGCCCCGGCCTGCGCCTCCCAGTGGGCGCGCAGCGCGTCGGCCCGGCGGTCGCAGAGGTGCTCGGAGCGGCGGTCGAAGCGGGCGGCGGTCCACAGCAGCAGGGCGCCCTGGAGGAGGCCGAGCGCCATGCCCAGGTTGACGCGTCCGGCGACCTCGGTGGCGAGGAGGTCCTCGGCGGTACAGGCGAGGAGCACGGTGACGGCGAAGCAGGCGGCGTTGACGGCGGCGAAGCCCCGGTTGAGGCGGCGGGTGGCCGTGCGGACCGGCGCGAGGGAGGGCGCGGCGGGCTCGGGGGCCTGGGGGTGGAGGCCTGCGGCCCGGAGGTGGAGGCCGGGTGCCTGCGTGCCGGGGGCGGGGGCCTGCGCACGGCGCGGCGGGCGGCGGGTCGGGCCGGCCGCCGTGCGGCGGGGCGGGGGCTGCATGGCTGGCATGGGGGCGTTCCTCGGGACGGATGAGGGTGGGTCTCCTGCCGCCGGGCGCCCGCGGTACCGGCCGGTGCGGACGGGTGCGGGACGGAGGACGGGTGGGCGGCCGGACGGGCGGTCGCACGCGGGGCGGCCCGGTACCGGGCCCCGGCAGGCGGGTGGGTGCGCCAGCGTAGCCAGCCCCCGGCCCACTGACTAGACATGTGTCCAGTGAATGCACACTCCTGCCACGAGGTGTCCCCGACCGGGGCGTGTCCGCCACGATCCGGACACATGGGGCACCCCGCGCACGGCAGGCGCCCCGCGCACGGCAGGCGTCCCGACCCGGCGGACACCCCCGGAACGGCCGGCGCCCCGGACACGCGGGTGTCCGGGGCGCCGTGGCCGCCGGAGGACCGGCGGCGGGGGTCGGGGGTGTGGGAAACGGGAGCCGGGGTGCGGGTCCGGGAGAGGGCCGGGGTCAGGCCAGTCCGCGCCTCACCAGCAGCGGACCGGTCTCCGGCGCCCGGCCGCGGAACGCCCGGAACGCCTCGAGCGGGTCGGTCGCGCCGCCGCGGGAGAGCAGCGCGCGCCGGAAGGCGTCGCCGTTCTCCCGCCGCATGCCGCCGTTCTCCCGGAACCACTCGACGGTGTCCGCGTCCAGGACCTCGCTCCAGACGTAGGAGTAGTACCCGGCCGCGTAGCCGCCGGCGAAGATGTGCGCGAAGTAGCCGGAGCGGTAGCGCGGCGGGACCGCCGGCACCGCAACGCCCGCCTTCTCCAGCGCGGCCGCCTCGAACGCCTCCGCGTCCCCCGGATCGGTCCCGGCCGGCAGGGTGTGCCAGGCCCAGTCCAGGAGGGTCGCGGCCAGGTACTCCACCGTGCGAAAGCCCTGTCCGAACCGCTCCGCCTCCTGCATCCGCTCCACCAGCGCGGCCGGCATCGGCTCGCCGGTCGCGTGGTGGCGGGCGTAGTTCGCGAGCACCTCCGGCCACAGCGCCCACATCTCGTTGACCTGGGAGGGGTACTCGACGAAGTCGCGCGGCACGTTCGTCCCCGAGAAGAGGGGATAGCGCACGTCGGAGAAGAGGCCGTGCAGGGCGTGGCCGAACTCGTGGAAGAGGGTGGTGACCTCGTCCAGCGTCAGCAGTGCGGGCTCGCCCGCCGGGGGCTTGGCGATGTTGTGGTTGTTCACCACGACCGGGCGCTGCCCGAGCAGCCGGGACTGGGGGACGAGCTCGTTCATCCAGGCGCCGCCGCGCTTGGAGGCGCGGGCGAAGAAGTCGCCGAGGAAGAGGCCCAGCGGCGTGCCGTCCTCCTCGAGGACCTCCCAGACCCGCACGTCCGGGTGGTAGCCGCGCAGGTCGGGCCGCTCGGTGAAGGACAGGCCGTAGACCTTCTCCGCCGCGAAGAAGACGCCGTCGCGCAGCACCCGGTCCAGCTCGAAGTAGGGGCGCATGGCGGCCCCGTCGACGTCGTACCGCTCCTTGCGCACCTTCTCGGACCAGTACGCCCAGTCCCACGCCTCCAGGTCGCCGTCGCCGAGGGCGGAGAGCGCCTCCGCCTCCCGCCCGACGTTGGCGACGGCCGGGGGCACCAGCCGGGCCAGCAGGTCGGAGACGGCGCCGGTGCTGCCGGCGGTCTGGTCGGCGACCTCGTACGCGGCGTGGCTCTCGAAGCCGAGCAGGGCGGCCCGCTCGGCGCGCAGCCGCGCCATCCGCACCGCCAGTACGCCGTTCTCGGGCAGGCCGCGGCCGAGCGAGGCCTCCAGCAGGCGGCGGCGCACGTCGCGGTCGTCGAGGACGGCGAGCTCCGGCTGGTTGGAGAAGTTCTTCAGGCTGAGCACGTACGCGCCGTCGCGGCCGAGCTCCCGGGCGTTCTCCGCGGCGGCGGCGACGGCGTCCTCCGCGAGCCCGGCCAGCTCCTCGGCGGTGCCGACCACGAGGGCGGCGTCCCGGGTGGCGGCGAGGAGGTTGCGTTCGAAGGCGGTGGCGGCGGCGGCGAGCTCCTGGTTGATCTCCTGCACGCGCTGCCGGCCGGCCTCGGAGAGCTGGGCGCCGGCCCGCACGAAGCGGTCGTGCCAGCGCTCCAGCAGGCGCAGCGACTCGGGGTCGAGGCCCAGGCCGGCGCGGTCGCGGTACAGCGCGCCGACGCGCCCGAACAGGCCGCGGTGGAGGAGGATCGCGTCGCTGTGGGCGGCGAGCCGGGGGCTGACCTCGGCCTCGACGGCCTGCACGGCCTCGTTGGTGTCGGCGGACGCCTGGTTGAAGAAGACGTTCTCCACGCGGCGCAGCAGGGCGCCGGAGCGCTCCAGCGCGACCACGGTGTTCTCGAACGTCGGGGGCTCGGGGCTGTCCGCGACGGCCTCGACCTCGGCGAGCTGCTCGGCCATGCCGCGCTCGAACGCGGGCAGGTAGTGCTCCTCCCGGATCTCGGCGAAGGGCGGCAGCTCGTAGGGGAGCGGACTGGGGCTGAGGAGGGGATTCGTCACGCGGGCGACCCTACGCCGCCGCACCGCCCCGCCGCACCGCCCCCGCGGCCCCTGCCGCGGGGACGGCGCGCCGGGCCGTCGGGCCGTCAGGTCGTCGGCCAGGTGCGGCCACAGGGAGACGGGGAGGCGGGGCGGCGGCGGGCCTCACGGGCCGCCGGCCTCCTTCAGCCTGCCGTCGAGGTGCAGCCGGCGGGTGGCCCCGATCGCGTCCAGGAACGGCAGGTCGTGGGAGGCCACCACCAGCGCCCCGCGGTACGACTCCAGGGCGGCGGCGAGCTGCCGGACGCTGTCCAGGTCGAGGTTGTTGGTCGGCTCGTCCAGTAGCAGGAGCTGCGGGGCGGGCTCGGCCAGCAGCAGGGCCGCCAGGGTCGCCCGGAACCGCTCGCCGCCCGAGAGGGCGCCGGCCGGCAGGTCGGCCCGCCCGCCCCGGAAGAGGAAGCGGGCGAGCCGGGCGCGGATCTGGTTGTCGGTGGCGGCCGGGGCGAAGCGGCCGACGTTCCGGGCGACCGTCAGCCCGTCGTCCAGCAGGTCGAGCCGCTGCGGCAGGTACCGCACCGGCACCGCGACCGCGACCTCACCCGCCTCGGGTGCGAGCTCCCCCGCGAGGGTGCGCAGCAGCGTGGACTTGCCCGCGCCGTTGCGGCCCGTCAGGGCGATCCGCTCCGGGCCGCGCACCTCCAGGTCGGCCAGGGCCCCGCAGCGCAGCCGCACGCCGGAGAGGGTGAACACGGTGCGCCCGGCCGGGACCGCGGTGTCCGGCAGGTCCACCCGGATCGTGTCGTCGTCCCGGACCGCCCCCTCCGCCTCCGCCAGCCGCTCCCGGGCCTGCTCCAGCCGGTCGTCGTGGAGGGCGCGGTGCTTGCCCGCGGACACCTGGGCCTGCTGTTTGCGTCCCCCCATCACGATCTTCGGTTCGCGCTTGGTGCCCTCCATCTTCTGCCCGTACCGCTGCCGGCGGTCGAGCCTGACCCGCGCCTCCGCGAGCTCGCGCCGCTGCCGGCGGACGTCGGACTCCGCGGCCCGCACCGCGCGCCGCGCCGCCTCCTGCTCGGCGGCCACGGCCTCCCGGTACGCCTCCAAATCGCCCCCGTACCAGCGGACACCGCCGTCCCGCAGGTCGGCGATCCGGTCGACCAGGCCCAGGAGCCCGCTGTCGTGGCTGGCGACCAGCAGCACCCCGGTCCAGGAGGCGACCGCGTCGTGGAGCCGCCGCCGGGCGTCGAGGTCGAGGTTGTTGGTGGGCTCGTCGAGGAGCAGGACGTCGGGGCGGCGCAGCAGCTGCGCCGCCAGGCAGAGCAGCACGGACTCGCCGCCGGAGAGCTCGCCGATGCGCCGGTCCAGGCCGATGCGGCCGAGTCCGAGCCGGTCGAGGACGGCGTGGGCGCGCTCCTCGACGTCCCAGTCGTCGCCGACGGCCGTGAAGTGCTCCTCGCGGGTGTCGCCGCCCTCGATCGCGTGGAGCGCGGCCCTGGCGGCGGCGATGCCGAGCACCTCCTCGACGCGGCGGCCCGCATCGAGGACGACGTCCTGCGGGAGCAGGCCGAGGGTGCCCGTGACGCGAACGGTGCCGCGGGTGGGGGCGAGCTGCCCGGCGACGAGCCGCAGCAGGGTGGACTTGCCGGAGCCGTTGGCGCCGATCAGCCCCGTGCGGCCGGCCCCCACGGTGAAGTCGAGGCCGTCGAGGGCGGGGGTGCCGTCGGGCCAGTCGAAGCCCAGGGCGGAGCAGCGGATCGAGGGTGCGGTGGGTCGGGCGGTGGCCAAGGTGTCTCCCGGCGGTGTGCGTGGCGGTCTCGGCGGTGGTGCGGAGACACCGCTGCGGCGGCGGGGACGGCAGGGGGCGCTGCGGGACCCGTCCGCGGGGCGCCGGGTCCGGGGACGGACACGGGGGCGGGTGCGGGAGGGCGGCTCGCTGCCTGGGCCGGACGCATGCCGCGCGGAGGACTCACGCGGGGCACGGTGTCTCATGGCCTCAGACGAGCAACGGCCTGCTCCTTCTCGACGACTGCGGACGGCCTCCACCGTCGCACGGCGCCGCGGGGACCGCAACGGAATTCTGCGGGCCCGGCGCCGGGGCGGCAGCCGCCCGGAGGCGCCTCCGCGGGAGCGGCGGCCGCGGCTCCGGGAGGCGGGGGCGGGACGGAGGAGCGGCCGCAGCGCGGGTCGGCGGGGGCGGAACGGCGGCAGGAAGTGACGCTCCGTCAACTGCACCCGCGGAGGCCCCGGGCACTGGAGTTGCCGTGCACGCACCACTAGGGTCTGGCGCGGGCCCGACCGGGGCGGCCTGCGTTCCGCGGGCTCGCCGTGACGGACGGCCCGGGGGGAGGAAGACGTGGACGGCGATCCCGGCAAGGGCGGCGGCGCCCCGGCGGGCGGCCCGGCGGCCGTCAGCCTGGACAAGGTCCGGCGCACGGCACCGGAGCTCGTGAGCCTCTACAAGGCGGCGGGCGTCTCCCTGGCCAAACGCGGCGTCGCCGGGCAGCGTGCGGCGGTCTACCTGGTCATGGACCACTCCGCGAGCATGCAGGGGTTCTACCGCGACGGCACCATGCAGCACCTGGCCGAACAGGCCCTGGGGCTCTCCGCCAACCTCGACGACGACGGGGTCGTCCCGCTCGTGTTCTTCTCCTCCGGCGTCGACCTCGTGGCAGAGATCGGCCTGGACAACCACCGGGGCCGCATCGACCGCCTGCACCGGTCGCTGGGCTGGGGCGGGACGCGCTACGTCCCCGCGATGCGGGCCGTCATCGACCACTACCGGGAGAGCGGGGCCGTCGACCCGGCCTTCGTGATCTTCCAGACCGACGGGGACCCCTTCGACCGCAGGAGGACCCGCAGGCTCCTGCGCGCCTCCTCCTCCCTGCCGATCTTCTGGCAGTTCGTCGGCTTCGGGTCGAGCAGCGCCCTGGGCTTCCTCCGCGGCCTGGACACCCTCCGCAGGCGGGTGGTCGACAACGCCGGCTACTTCGGCGCCGGCACGGATCCGCGGGGCGTCTCCGACACGGATCTGTACGACCGCCTCATGGTGGAGTTCCCCGACTGGCTCGTCGCGGCCCGGACCGCGGGGATCCTCCGGTAGGGCCGCCCCGGCCGTCCGGCGGGGTTCCGTCCGGTCGGGTGGCGTCCGGTGGGGTTCCGTCCGGTCAGGTGCCGTCCGGCGGGGTCCCGTCCGGTCAGGTGCCGTCCGGTCGGGCGCCGTCCTGGGGCCGGCGGTCCCGGGGGCCGGGTGCGGCGGCGCGCTCCCCTACGCCGGAGGCGTCCGGGGCGCCGCCGGGGTGCGCGGGCAGGCGGGGCGGGGCGCCGTCCGCGGTCCCGCCGGCGGCCGCGGCCCGGCGGGCCCAGGCGGCGAGGGCGGCGGCCGGGACTCCGTGGGGCGCGTCGGCGCCGTACGGGGCCAGGGCGTCGGCGGCCCGGCCGAGCAGCGCCGCCGCGCCGGACGGGTTGCCGCGCGCCGCGTGGGTGAGCCCCACCGCCAGTTGGGCGAGGCCGCGCCACAGTCCGCGGTCGGGCCCGGCCGACGCCTTCCAGGCGTCCTCGAACACCTCGTGGGCGTGGAAGGGCATGCCGCCGTCCAGGAGCCGCTGCGCCTCGGCGAGCGTCTCCGCGGGGGTGCGCCGCACGCCCTCGGGCTGCCGGGCCACGCCCGGGGAGCCGTACGGCAGGGGGCGGCCGAGGCCGTCCCGGGGCCGGGCGTTGCGGGCGCGGCCGCCGGCGTCGCGGTCGCGGTCCGGGACGGGCCCGGCGTCCGGGGCGGGCCGGGGGTGGTCGTCACCGCCCGCGGACGGTCCGCGGGCCCCCTCCACGGGGGTGCCGCAGTGGTCGCAGACCGGTGCGGCGCCGTCCTCCCGGAACCGTCCGCACCCGGTGCAGACCCGGTCCAGCCAGCACGCCGCGTCCCCGCCTTCGTCCATGCCCCGATTGTGCCCGCCCCTCCGGGCCGCACGCCCCCGGGCCGCCGGTCCGGGCAGGCAGGGGCCGCAGGGCCGGGACCGGCCGGAGGAGCGGGGCCGCCGGGGCCGGGTGCGGCGCGGCGGCGGTCCGGCCGGGTCCGGCTGTCGGACCCCGCGGCTATGGTCGGAGGCGTCCCCTGACCCGGAGAAGGACCCAAGGACCCCATGGCAGCCCGCATCGCGCTCGTGGCCGACCCCGACGGCCCCGGCGGCCGGCTGCAGCGCCTGGCCGACGACGGCGCCCCGGCCGGGCCGCCCGAGCACGCCCCGGACCTGGCCGCGGCCGTGGCCGCCGCGGAGACCCGGGAGCGGCCGCGGTGGGTGTGGGCGTCGGCCGACGGCGTGTACCCGGGGCTGCTGCCGCTGCGGGTCGCCCGCTGCCACGACCTGTCCCTGGTGGAGCCCCTGCTGCTGGGCCGGGAGGGGCGCCACGGCGCGCCGCGGTCGCTGGGCGCCGCCTGGGCCCGGCTGCACGGCCTGCCGGTCCCGGAGGACCTGCCGGACGGTCCCGCGCACGACGGCCAGCCCGGCCTGTTCCAGCCCGACCGCCACCAGCTGCCGCCGGGGACGGACGTGCTGCGGGCCGTGGTCGAGGTCCACGCCGACCAGCAGCGCCGCGCCGCCCGCGGGGACCGCCCCGGCCTGCTGCGGCTGCTGTGCGCCGCGGAGTCCGCCGGGGCGCTGGCCGCGGCGGAGATGACGTACGAGGGCCTGCCGTGGCGGGCGGACGTGCACGACCGGCTGCTGACCCGCCTCCTCGGCCCGCGCACACCGCCCGGGGTGCGGCCGCGGGTGCTGGCGGAGCTGGCCGGCGAGGTGCAGCGGGCGCTGGGCGGGCGCCCCTTCAACCCGGACTCGCACGCCCAGGTGCTGCGGGCCTTCGCCGAGCAGGGCATCAGCCTGCCGTCGACCCGCTCCTGGGTGCTGCAGCGGGTCGACCACCCGGCGGCGGCGCTGATGCTGCGCTACAAGGAGCTGTCGCGCATCCACGCCGCGCACGGCTGGGCGTGGCAGGAGGCGTGGGCCCGCGGCGGGCGGTTCCGTCCGGAGTACGTGGTCGGCGGTGTGGTGTCGGGGCGCTGGGCCAGCCGGGGCGGCGGCGCGCTGCAGATCCCGCGGATGCTGCGCGGCGCGGTGGTCGCCGACCCGGGCTGGTCGCTGGTGGTGGCCGACGCGGCGCAGCTGGAGCCGCGGGTGCTGGCGGCGGTGTCGCAGGACGCGGGCCTGGCGCGGGCGGCCGCGCAGGGCGACCTGTACGAGGCGCTGGCGCGGACGGCGTTCGGCGGTGACCGCGCCCGGGCCAAACTGGGCCTGCTGGGCGCGATGTACGGGCAGACCAGCGGCGAGGTGGGGCCGCTGCTGGCCGTGCTGAACCGGCGGTTCCCGGCGGCGATGGCGTACGTGGAGGCGGCGGCCCGCACGGGCGAGCAGGGCGGGGTGGTCGCCTCGCGGCTGGGCCGGGTGTGCCCGCCGCCGTCGGCGGGACGGACCGGGGAGGACGGGCCGGAGGAGGGGGGCCCGACGGGCGGCCCGCCCGGGGACGGCCCGGCCGCGGGCCCCGACGGCGAGCGGGCGGCGCGCGCCCGGGGCCGCTTCACACGGAACTTCGTCATCCAGGCCAGCGCCGCCGACTGGGCGCTCGCCCTGCTCGCCGCGCTGCGCCGCAGGCTGGCGGAGATCGGTCCGGACGCCACCGGCGGGCGGCCGCACCTGGTGTTCTTCCAGCACGACGAGGTGGTGGTGCACGTCCCCACCCAGCAGGCGGACGAGGCCGCGGCCGCCGTCGCGGCGGCCGCGGAGGAGGCCCGCACCCTGGTCTTCGGGGACACGCCGGTCCGGATGCCGATGGAGACGCGGGTGGTGGACTGCTACGCCGACGCCAAGTGACGGGGGGTCGGGCGGGACGCCCCCGGACCGGCGGCCGGTGCGGAGGGGACGGGCGGTGGCGGGGCCGTACGCCGGGGCCGCCGCGGGAGCCGGGCGGCGGACGGGGGACGGCCGCAGGGGCGGGGGCGGGGGCGGGGGCAAGGGCGGGGGCGGCCGAGCAGCGCCCGGACCTGCTATTCCCGGTGACCGAGTGGTGGATGTCACGGTTCGTCAACCCCTCCCTACGGTGGCGTAGGTCACGTGGGCGGGTTCAGGATGGGGAGCCGTGGCAGATCAATCGGACAACTTCACCATCGCCTCGTACGTGGCCGTAGGGGACAGCTTCACCGAGGGCCTGAACGACCCCAGACCGGACGGCGCGGGATACGCGGGCTGGGCCGACCGGCTGGCCGAGCTGCTGGCCGCCGGCCGCCCGGACGGGGGCTTCCGGTACGCGAACCTCGCGGTGCGCGGCCGGCTCATCGCGCAGATGGTCGAGGAGCAGGTGCCCCGGGTCCAGGAGCTGCGGCCCGACCTGGTGAGCATCTGCGGCGGGGGCAACGACGTGCTGCGCCCGGGCAGCGACCCGGACGCGATCGCCGAGACCTTCGAGGCCGCCGTGGTGCAGCTGCGGTCCGCCGCGGGCACGGTGCTGATCTGCACCGGCTTCGACACGCGGGACATGCCCGTGCTGCGCAGGCTGCGCGGCCGGATCGCGACGTACAACGCCCATCTGCGGGCCATCGCCGACCGGCACGGCTGCGCGGTGCTGGACCTCTGGTCGCTGCGGTCGGTCCAGGACCGCCGGGCGTGGAGCTCGGACCGGCTGCACCTGTCGCCGGAGGGGCACCAGCGGGTGGCCCTGCGCGCCGCCCAGGTGCTCGGGCTGCCGGTGGAGCGCGACCCGGAGGAGGCGTGGCCGCCGCCGGAGTGGCACAGCCCGGCGGAGCTGCGCCGGGAGAACCTCCAGTGGGCGCGGGAGCACCTGGTGCCGTGGGTGGGGCGGCGGCTGCGGGGCGAGTCCTCGGGCGACCACATTGAGGCGAAGCGGCCCGACCTGCTGCCCCTCTGACCCCGCCACCGCCGCGGGGCGGCGGCATCCGGGACCCGAAACCCGAAGCGGCCTGCGGGCCGGAGAGCACTCTCCGGCCCGCAGGCCGCTTCGCCGTTCCCGGCCGGGGACCGGCCGGCAGCGGCGCCGGGCAGGCCCGGCGGGCGGGGCGGGACCGGCCCGGGCGGGGCGGGGCGGGCGGGGCGAGCTGGGCCGGGCGGGGCGGGCTGGGCCAGGCGGGGCCGGACGGGGCGGGCTGGGCGGGTGGTTCTGCGCCCCGCCCGGCCTGCCGGGGGGCGACCGAAAGGGGCAAACCTCCGCGACCTCACTACCCTCGGCCTCATCGGCATCATCCACCCCGGACCCCCCTGCCCGGGAATACCCCAGGGGGGTATGGTGTTGTCCATCGGAGAGACCCGTCCACAGGAGGCACGAGAGATGTCCACCACCACCGTCTTCACCGTCACCGGCATGAGCTGCGGCCACTGCGAGAAGTCGATCAGCGAGGAGGTCTCCGCCCTGCCCGGCGTGACCGGCGTGTCGGCCGACGCCAAGGCGGGCACCGTGACGGTCTCCTCCGAGCAGCCGGTGGACGAGGCCGCGCTGCGCGCCGCCGTGGACGAGGCCGGCTACGAGCTGGTCGGCCGCGCCTGACCCGCCGGGGCGCGGGCCTGCCCGCCCGCGCCCCTCACCCCACTCGGCACCACCCCAGGAGGGGATCATGAGCACGAGCGCCCCCGTGCGCGAGGACCCGGACCGCGTCGAGCTGGCGATCGGTGGCATGACCTGCGCCTCCTGCGCGGCGCGGATCGAGAAGAAGCTCAACCGCCTGGACGGCGTGCAGGCGTCGGTGAACTTCGCCACCGAGAAGGCCCGCGTCGACTTCGGCCCCGGGATCCGGGTCGAGGACCTGATCGCCACCGTGGAGAAGGCCGGCTACACCGCCGAACTCCCCCCGCCGCCCGAGCCGGAGCCGGCCGCCGCGGCCGGGGCCGCCGCCGGGGCCGCCGAGCCCGGCGGGCCCGACCCGCTGCTGCAGCGCCTGCGGATCAGCGCCGCCCTGTCGGTCCCGGTCGTCCTGCTCTCCATGGTCCCCGCGCTGCAGTTCGACGACTGGCAGTGGCTGGCGTTCGCGCTGACCGGGCCGGTCGTGGCCTACGGCGGCTGGCCCTTCCACCGGGCGGCGTGGACCAACCTGCGCCACCGCGCCGCCACCATGGACACCCTGGTCTCGCTGGGCACCCTGGCCGCGTTCGGCTGGTCGGTGTGGGCCCTGTTCTGGGGCGACGCGGGCATGCGGGGGATGAAGCACGGCTTCACCCTCGCGGTCGGCGGGGCCGACGCCGCCTCCACCCTCTACCTGGAGACCGCGGCCGCCGTCACCACCCTGATCCTCCTCGGCCGGTTCTTCGAGGCCCGCTCCAAGCGCCGCGCCGGGGCCGCGCTGCGCGCCCTGCTCGACCTGGGCGCCAAGGACGTCGCGGTGCTGCGCGGCGGCCGCGAGGTCCGCGTCCCCGCCGACCGGCTGCAGGTCGGCGACCGGTTCGTGGTCCGCCCCGGGGAGAAGGTCGCCACCGACGGGGTCGTGGTGGAGGGCACCTCCGCGATCGACGCCTCCATGCTCACCGGCGAGCCGGTGCCCGTGGAGGTCGCACCCGGCGACGCCGTCACCGGTGCCACCCTCAACGCCGGCGGCCGCCTGGTGGTCGAGGCCGCCCGGGTCGGCGCCGACACGCAGCTGGCCCGGATGGCGAAGCTGGTGGAGGACGCCCAGATGGGCAAGGCCGCCGCCCAGCGGCTCGCCGACCGCATCTCCGCCGTCTTCGTCCCGGTCGTCATCCTCCTCGCCGCGGCCACGCTGGCGACCTGGCTGCTGGTCTCCGGGAACCCGGCCGAGGCGTTCACCGCCGCGGTGGCGGTGCTGATCATCGCCTGCCCCTGCGCGCTGGGCCTGGCCACCCCCACGGCCCTGATGGTGGGCACCGGCCGCGGCGCCCAGCTCGGCATCCTCATCAAGGGCCCCGAGGTCCTGGAGACCACCCGCACCGTCGACACGGTCGTCCTGGACAAGACCGGGACCGTCACCACCGGCCGCATGGCCCTGACCGCCGTGCACACCGCCGACGGCGAGGACGAGGAGGAGGTGCTGCGGCTGGCCGGCGCCCTGGAGCACGCCTCCGAGCACCCCATCGCCCGCGCCGTCGCCACCGCCGCCGCCGACCGCGTCGGGTCCCTGCCGCCCGTCGAGGAGTTCGCCGGCGTCCCCGGCCGGGGCGTGCAGGGCGTCGTCGACGGCCACGCCGTCCTCGCCGGCCGCGAGCAGTTCCTGGCCGACCGGTCCCAGCAGCTGCCCGAGGAGCTCGTCCGGGCGAAGGCCGCCGCCGAGCAGGCCGGGCGGACCGCGGTCGCGGTCGGCTGGGACGGACGGGCCCGGGCGGTGCTGGAGGTCTCCGACACCGTCAAGCCCACCAGCGCGCAGGCGGTCCGCGAGCTGCGCGCCCTGGGCCTGACGCCGGTCCTGCTCACCGGCGACAACCGGGCGGCGGCCCGGAGCGTGGCCGCCGAGGTCGGCATCGACGAGGTGATCGCCGAGGTCCTGCCCGAGGACAAGGTCGCCACGGTCCGCCGCCTCCAGGAGCAGGGCCGCACGGTGGCCATGGTCGGCGACGGCGTCAACGACGCCGCCGCCCTCGCCCAGGCCGACCTGGGCCTGGCCATGGGCACCGGCACCGACGCCGCCATCGAGGCCGGCGACCTCACCCTGGTCCGCGGCGACCTGCGGGTGGCCGCCGACGCCATCCGCCTGGCCCGGCGCACCCTGGCCACCATCAAGGGCAACCTCTTCTGGGCCTTCGCCTACAACGTCGCCGCCCTGCCGCTCGCCGCGCTCGGCCTGCTCAACCCCGTCATCGCGGGGGCGGCGATGGCCTTCTCCTCCGTCTTCGTCGTCACCAACAGCCTCCGCCTGCGCACCTTCCAGGCGGCGCGGACGGACTGACGGCGCGGACGGACCGACGGCGCGGACGGACTGACGGCGCGGACGGACTGACGGCGCGGACGGACTGACGGCGCGGACGGACTGACGGCGGCGGCGGTCCGGGGGCCGGCCCCGACGCCGGTTCGGCCTCCGGGCCGGCGGGGTGCGGGACGGCGGGGTGCTGGACGGCGGGGTGCTGGACGGCCGCCGCCGGTCCCCGGCAGGGGCAGCGGGCCCCGGCCCGGGGCCGGCGGCGGAGCCGTTCAGCGTCCCAGCAGCTCGCCGCCGTTGCAGTTGAGGATCTCGCCGGTGATGTAGCCGGCCTCGGGCGACGCCAGGAAGTACACCGCCGCCGAGACGTCGGCGGGCTGGCCGATGCGGCCCAGCAGGGTGCGCCCGGCGCGGCGGGAGAGCTCGGCCTCGTCCAGGCGGGGCCCGAAGAACTCGGTGCCGGCGACGGTGCCGGGCGCCACGATGTTGGCGGTGATGCCCGAGGGGCCGAGCTGGGCGGCGAGGAAGTGGTTCCAGGCGTGCAGGGCGCCCTTGGCGGCGCCGTACGAGCCCGCGCCGCGCAGGGCGGCGATGGAGCTGACGGTGACCACCCGGCCCTCGCCGGGGGTGAGCCGGTCGCGGACCGACTCGGTGAGCAGCACCGCCGTCATGACGTTGCGCTCGAAGTCGCCGCGCCAGCGGGCCAGCAGCGCGTGCGGGCCCGGGCCCATGGCGGTCTCGCGGCTGCCGGCGTTGTTGACCAGGACGTCGATGCGGGAGGGCAGCTCCCCCAGGGCGGCCTCCACCGCGTCCGGGTCGGCGAGGTCGCAGACCAGCGGGGTGACACCGGGGCCGAGTTCGGCGGCCGCGCGGACCAGCACCTCGCGGCGGCGGCCGACGATCACGACCCGCTCCCCCGCCTCGGCGAAGCGGCGCGCCACCGTGCGGCCGATGCCCGTGCCGCCGCCGGTCACGACGACGTTCCTGGCCATGCGTCCCTCCCTGGGCTGGTCGGCCCGGGAGGGCCGCGGTCGCGGAACGGGTGATTAGTATCACGGAGGGTGAGCGGGCCCGGCGGCGGGGGTGCCCCGGGGCGGGCCCGTCCGGGCGTGAGAGTCATCTCACACCGCACCCCGGCGCACCGCCGGAGCCTTCCGCGTCATACCTTTGGGAGTGCGGCGGCCGGGCGGACCAGCCCGCGCACGCCGCCGACGGGGTTCCGGCGGACCCCGGACACCGGACCGTCTTCGCTGGACGGTCCGCCCACGCACGGCGCCGCGACACGGAACGGGACGCTTTGAGCGGCCGTCCCGGCCGGACGTCAGGCGTCGTGCGCCGCCCCGCCCCCGGCGGGGAGGAGGCGGCAGGGGGCCCGGCCGCGCGCACCGCCCGAGGGCGGGAGGCGGCAGCCGGGCCCGGCCGGACCGGGACCGAGGGGCGCGGCAGGGCGCGCCCCGGGCTCAGCGGCTGCCGAGCGGCACGTAGTCGCGGATCTCGGTGCCGGTGTAGATCTGGCGGGGACGGCCGATGCGGCTGCCCGGGTCCTTGATCATCTCGTGCCAGTGGGCGATCCAGCCCGGCAGGCGGCCGAGGGCGAACAGCACGGTGAACATGCTGGTGGGGAAGCCCATGGCGCGGTAGATCAGGCCGGTGTAGAAGTCCACGTTCGGGTAGAGCTTGCGCTCGGTGAAGAAGTCGTCGGAGAGCGCGTGCTCCTCCAGCTTCAGCGCGATGTCCAGCAGCTCGTCGGCCTTGCCCAGCTGGGAGAGGACGTCGTGCGCGGCGCTCTTGATGATCTGGGCGCGGGGGTCGAACGACTTGTAGACGCGGTGCCCGAAGCCCATGAGCTTCACGCCGTCCTCGCGGTTCTTCACCTTGCGGATGAAGGCGTCGACGTCGCCGCCGTCGTTCTTGATCTTCTCCAGCATCTCCAGGACGGCCTGGTTGGCGCCGCCGTGCAGCGGGCCCCACAGGGCGGAGATGCCCGCCGAGATGGAGGCGAACTGGTTGGCCTGGCTGGAGCCGACCAGGCGGACCGTGGAGGTCGAGCAGTTCTGCTCGTGGTCGGCGTGCAGGATGAGCAGCTTGTCCAGGGCGTTGACGACGACCGGGTCGAGCTCGTACTCCTCGGCCGGCACCGCGAAGGTCATCCGCAGGAAGTTCTCGACGTAGCCGAGGTCGTTGCGCGGGTAGACGAACGGGTGGCCCACCGACTTCTTGTACGCGTAGGCCGCGATGGTGGGGAGCTTGGCGAGCAGGCGCACGGTGGAGAGGTGGCGCTGCTCGGGGTCGAACGGGTTGTGGCTGTCCTGGTAGAAGGTGGACAGGGCGCTGACCACCGAGGACAGCATCGCCATCGGGTGGGCGTCGCGCGGGAAGCCCTGGTAGAACCGCTTGACGTCCTCGTGCAGCAGGGTGTGCTGCGTGATCTCGTTGCGGAACGTCTCCAGCTGGTCGGCGGTGGGCAGCTCGCCGTTGATCAGGAGGTAGGCGGTCTCGATGAAGCTGCCCTGCTCCGCCAGCTGCTCGATCGGGTAGCCGCGGTAGCGCAGGATGCCGTTCTCACCGTCCACGAAGGTGATCGCGGACTTGTACGCGGCGGTGTTGCCGAAGCCGTTGTCCAGCGTGACCAGGCCGGTCTGCGCGCGGAGCTTCGAGATGTCGAAGCCGGCGTTGCCCACAGAGCTCTCGACGACGGGGTACTCGTACTCGCCGTCCTGGTACCGCAGTACTACCGAGTTGTCGCTCACGTCTTCCTCACCGACGAATGAAACCTCTGCCAAGGTGTATTGACTAGGTCTACCTTCCCCCATACGGGGGACAACCGCGCACCCGGGGTGGCCCGAAAGGGGCGGGTGTGCGCGTTCACCCCTTGAACGCGGCCGCGACCGCGACGCTAGCCCGCCGCCAGCCGGTGGTCGAGGGCGGAGTGCCGCCGCCCCGCGCTGACCGTGCGCACGGCCTGCCCGATCGCCTTGCGCGAGCCGACCAGGACGACCATGCGCTTCGCCCGGGTGACGGCCGTGTAGAGCAGGTTGCGCTGGAGCATCGTCCAGGCCGAGGTGGTGACGGGAATCACGACGGCCGGGTACTCGCTGCCCTGCGAGCGGTGGATGGTGACCGCGTAGGCGTGGGCCAGCTCGTCCAGCTCGTCGAAGGCGTAGGGGACCTCCTCGTCCTCGTCGGTGAGCACCGTGAGCCGCTGCTCCTCGGGGTTGATGCCGGTGACCACGCCGACGGTGCCGTTGAAGACGCCGTTGCGGCCCTTCTCGTAGTTGTTCCGGATCTGGGTGACCTTGTCGCCGACCCGGAAGGTGCGGCCGCCGAAGCGGCGCTCCGGGGTGTCGGGGCGGGAGGGGGTGACGGCGGCCTGGAGCAGCACGTTGAGGTTGCCGGCGCCGGCCGGGCCGCGGTGCATGGGCGCGAGGACCTGCACGTCGCGGCGCGGGTCCAGCCCGAAGCGGGCCGGGATGCGGCGGGCCACCACGTCCACCGTGAGGCCCGCGGCGCGCTCGGCGTCGTCCTCCACGAAGAGGAAGAAGTCGGCGAGGCCCTCGGTGAGCGGCGGCAGGCCCTCGTTGATGCGGTGGGCGTTGACGACCACGCCGGACTGCTGGGCCTGCCGGAAGATCCTGGTCAGGCGGACGGCGGGGACCGGTCCGCCCTCGGCCAGGACGTCGCGCAGCACCTCTCCGGCGCCGACCGACGGCAGCTGGTCGACGTCGCCCACCAGCAGCAGGTGGGCGCCGGGGGCGACCGCCTTGACCAGCTTGTTCGCAAGGATGAGGTCCAGCATGGAGGCCTCGTCGACCACCACCAGGTCGGCGTCGAGCGGATGGTCCCGGTCGTAGGCGGCGTCGCCGCCCGGCCGGAGCTCCAGCAGCCGGTGCACGGTCGACGCCTCGCAGCCGGTGAGCTCGGCCAGCCGCTTGGCGGCGCGGCCGGTGGGGGCGGCCATCACCACCTTGGCCCTCTTGGCGAGGGCGAGGGTCACGACCGACTTCACGGTGAACGACTTGCCGCACCCGGGACCGCCGGTGAGCACGGCGACCTTCTCGGTGAGCGCCAGGCGCACCGCCTGCTCCTGCTCGGGCGCCAGGTCGGCGCCGGTGCGGGTGCGCAGCCAGCCGAGCGCACGCTCCCAGTCGACGTCGGCGAAGCCGGGCATGCGGTCGGTGTCGGCGCGCAGCAGCCGCAGCAGCTGGGCGGCCAGCGAGATCTCGGCGCGGTGGAACGGCACCAGGTACACGGCGGTGACCGGGTCGCCGCCCGGCTCGGGGGAGGGCAGCCGCTCGCGGACCACGCCCTCCTCCGCGACCAGCTCCGCCAGGCACTCGATGACCAGGCCGACGTCCACCTGGAGCAGCTTGACGCCGTCGGCGATCAGGCGCTCCTCGGGGAGGTAGCAGTGCCCCTGGTCGCTGCTCTGCGACAGCGCGTACTGCAGGCCGGCCTTGACCCGCTCCGGGCTGTCGTGCGGGATGCCGACCGCCTGCGCGATGCGGTCGGCGGTGAGGAAGCCGATGCCCCACACGTCCGCGGCCAGGCGGTACGGCTGGTTCTTCACCACGCCGATGGAGGCGTCCTCGTACTGCTTGTAGATGCGGACGGCCAGGGAGGTCGAGACGCCGACGCCCTGCAGGAAGACCATCACCTCCTTGATGGCCTTCTGCTCCTCCCAGGCGGCGGCGATGAGCTTCGTGCGCTTGGGCCCGAGCTTGGGCACCTCGATCAGCCGGGCGGGCTCCCGCTCGATCACCTCGAGGGTCCCGGTGCCGAAGTGGTCGACGATCCGCTCGGCGAGCCGCGGGCCGATGCCCTTGATGAGCCCGGAGCCGAGGTAGCGGCGGATGCCCTGGACGGTGGCGGGCAGCACGGTGGTGTAGTTCTCCACCGTGAACTGCCTGCCGTACTGGGGGTGCGAGCCCCAGCGGCCGTGCAGCCGCAGCGACTCGCCGGGCTGGGCTCCGAGCAGCGCGCCGACGACGGTCAGCAGGTCGTTCGCCCCGCGGCCGGTGTCGACGCGGGCGACGGTGTAGCCGGTCTCCTCGTTGGCGTAGGTGATCCGCTCCAGGACACCCTCGACCACGGCGAGCTGCCGCTCCCCCGGCGGCTGCTGCACCGCCGCGCGTCCGCCCATGAGGCACCCCCTGCGGTCGTGCGGTACGCCTTGGCACGAACCGTACCCCCCGGCTCGGACATCGCGGGCGGCGTCCGGCGCCGGGGCAGGGGGCGGGGCGGCTCCGGGGCCGGGGCCGAGTCCGGTGACGGGGCCCGCGCCGGGACGCGGGCGGCCCGGGTCAGCCGCCTCCCGGCCGGAGTTCGCGGGGTGAGGTCCATGAGGGGGTCGGGCGTCAGTCCTGCTCCCCCTCGCCGCGGTGGACCAGGCCGGGCTCACCGGTGTCCCGGTACCACTCCACGACGAGCTCGTCCTTGGTGCCGAACCGGACCAGGTGGCGGCCGACGACGTCCTCCAGCACGGGGAGGCTCGCGGCGTCCCCCTCGACGGCCAGGAGCAGGGCGCCGGGCTCGGCGGTCAGGGTGCCGGTCCCGGCGGCGAAGGCCAGTCCGCCGCGGCCGGCCTCCTCGTCCCAGGAGGCCTCGATGCGGCGGCCGAGGTGGGAGACGAGCTGCTTGGCGTAGCGGTGCGGGCGGTCGGTGGTGACGCGCGCCTCGGATCGGGGCATGTTCCCTCCAGGGGGCCGGACGTACGCTGCGACAGGCGGGGCCGTCACCAGCCGCAAGGCGGCCCGGCCTCACCGTATTCCCCGTCCGCACCGTGCCACTACGCTGGGCGACCACCCCGCACCGAGGAGCCCCGCCCATGGCCCCGCCGACCACCAGGTCCGCCGGCGGACCGGCCGCCGCCCGGCCCGCCGCCGGCTCCGGCACCCCTGTCCGGCCCGGCGACGACGCCCGGCCCGACGCCCCGCGACCCGACGCCCCGCAGCCCGGCGGCACCGCCGAGCCCGGTGACGCCGCCGAGCTCGCCGACGCGCTGACGCGCGCCGTGAAGCGGATGCGCCGCCGCACCGCCGCGGGCCTGGAGCCGTACGGGATCACGCCGGGCCAGGGGCGCGCGCTGCGGGTCCTGGCGCACGCGTCGGACTGCGAGACCCCCGGCCGCGCCATGCGCCTGAGCGAACTGGCCGACGTCCTGCACATCGCCCCCCGCTCGGCGACCACGGTGGTGGACGCCCTGGAGGCGTCCGGCCTGGTGGTGCGCGCACCGGACCCGGCCGACCGGCGGGCCGTCGGCCTGCACCTCACCGAGGCGGGCCGGCGGGCCGTGGAGCGGATCGGCCTGGTCCGGCAGGAGGTCGCCGAGGAGTACTTCGCCGACGTCAGCGCCGGGGACCGGGAGGCGCTGCTGCGCGTCCTGCGCCGGACGGAGGCGTCGTACGGGGTGCGGACGGCGCACCCGCAGCGCGAGCAGGGACCGGGGCCGGACCGGGACCTGGAGCGGGACGGTGGTCCGGGGCGGTGCCCGGGGCAGGGGCGGGGCCTGTCCGGCGGCGCGGCCTGAGGGCCGTGAGCCCGACCCCGCCGACCACCAGGACCGCCGCGCAGGCGGCCGCCGGGCTGATCCGCTCGCCGAGCAGCAGCCAGGCCGAGGACATGCCGAAGACCGGGACGAGCAGCGAGTACGGCGCCACCGCCGAGGCGTCGTAGGCGCGCAGCAGGTACCCCCACGCGCCGAAGCCGAAGAGGGTGGCGGCCCACGCGACGTAGGCGACCGCCCCGAGGCCGGCCGGGGTGATGGTGCGCAGCGCCTCGAGGTCCGCCCGCGGCCCCTCGAACAGCAGGGAGAGGGCGAGGAGCGGGAGCGGCGGCACGGCGCTCACCCAGACCATCCAGCGGAGCATGTCGGGCGGGGCGGCCCGGCGGGTCAGCACGTTGGAGAGCCCCCAGGCCGCCGCCGCGGCGACGACCAGGGCGAAGGATCCGGCCGGGCCGCCGGCGCCCCGGTCGGCGGCGACCAGGGCGATGCCCAGGAGGGCCAGGGCCATGCCCGCCAGGCGCAGGCGGCCGGGGCGCTCGCGCAGCAGCACCGCGGCGAAGACGGCGGTGAAGACGGCCTGGCTCTGCAGCACGAGCGAGGAGAGCCCGGCGGGCATGCCGGCGTGCATGCCGACGAACAGCAGGCCGAACTTGACCACGCCCAGCACGAACCCGACCGCCAGGACCCACCGCCACGGGACCCGCGGCGGCCCGGCGAACAGCACGCCGGGCAGGGCGACCGCGGTGAACCGCAGGGCGCAGAAGAGCAGCGGCGGGAAGTCGTGCAGCCCGACGTCGATGAGGACGAAGTTGAGGCCCCAGACGGCTGCGACCGCGACCGCGAGGCCGATGTGGGCGGGGGTCATGGCGCCGCGTCCTGCGGCGGGGGGCGGGGGCATGGCACGAGGATGGCGCCGGACAACCGTTCAGCACCAGCGATGACATCTGAAGACCTGGGTTTAGCATCGCTGCATGATGGATTTCGGACGGCTCCGCGCGCTGCACGCGGTGGCGGTGCACGGCTCGGTGGGAGCGGCGGCCGCCTCGCTGGGCTTCACCCCCTCGGCGGTCTCCCAGCAGATCTCCAAACTGGAGCGCGAGACCCGGACCGTCCTGCTGGAGCGGCGCGGCCGGGGCGTGGTGCTCACCGACGCCGCGCAGGCGCTCGCCGCCACGGCACGGCAGGTGCTGGCGCTGGTGGAGCAGGCGGAGGTGTCCCTGGAGGAGCAGCGCGGACGCGCCGCCGGGCGGCTCATGGTGGCGGCCTTCGCGACCGCGGCCCGCGGGCTGCTGCCGGGGGCGCTGGCGGAGCTGCAGGTCCGGTGCCCGGACCTGGACGTGCGCCTGCTGGAGACCGACCCCTACCAGGCCGCCGAGATGGTCGCCCGCGGCGAGGTTGACCTCGCGGTGGTGCAGGACTGGGAGAACACGCCGCTGCCCGTGCCCGACGGGCTGGCCCGGGAGGACTTCGGCACGGACCCGGTGGACCTGGTCCTGCCCGCCGGGCACCCGCTGGCGGCCGCGGCGGTGGTCGGCACCGCCGACCTGCGGGGCCGGCGGTGGATCAGCGTCCCGCCGGGCAACATCTGCCACGACTGGCTGGTCCGCACCATGCGGGAGGCCGGCGAGGAGCCGGACGTGGCCCACCAGGTGGGCGAGTTCGAGACGCAGATCGCCCTGGTCGCGGCGGGCCTGGGGGTGGGGCTGGTGCCGCGGCTCGGCCGCGGTCCGCTCCCGCCGGGGGTGGTGGCGCGGCCGGTGCGGCCGGAGCCGGTCCGCCGGGTGTTCGCGCTCTGGCGGCAGCAGGCGTCGCGCCGCCCGGCGATCACGGCGGCGCTGGCTGCGGTGCGGGACCACTGGCCGATGCGGGGTGCCGCCCCCGAGCCGGGCACGGGGCGGACGGCGGGCACGGGGCGGACGGCGGGCACGGGGCGGACGGCGGGCGCCCTGCGTTCGGTCGCCGTTCCGGCGGCGGCCCCCGCCCCGGATCCGGTCCCCGGGAACGGTGGAACCGGGCGGGCACCGGCCGCGTCGGATTGACATGACTGCGACGCACACAGACCGGTCCGGACCGCTGGGCAGCACGTCGGCGGGCAGCACGTCGGCGGGCGGCCCGCAGGCCGGCGGCACACGAGCGGGCGGCGCGCGGAGGCGGAGGGGCGGGCCGGCGGCCGGACTGCTCGCCGCCGTCCTGGGCGCGGCCGTCCTGGCGGGCTGCGGCTCCACCCCGTCCGCCCGGGTCACCCCGGGCGGGGATCCGTCCGGGAGCGGCACCGCCGGGTCGTCGGCCGCTCCCCCGCCCCCGGCCCCACCCACCGGGTCCCCGTCGGGACCGGCCGGGACGGGCGGCCACCGGGTGGACGCCGGGACCGTCCTCCTCCGCGTGGCGGTGGGCATCCCGAGCGGCGCCGACTCGGTGCTCACCACCCCGCAGGACGCCCGGGCGTACCCGCACTGGTTCGACGTGGGCGGCGGGAAGGAGACGGCCGCGGCACTGCGCGCCAGGCTCGCCGGCAGCGGACCGGCCGTCCCGGCGCCGGGGCAGGTGCTCGTCGCGGTGACCGACGCGGTCGGCTGCGGGAAGCCGACCGGCGCCGAACTGTGGGCGCGCGGATCAGACCTCACGGTGCGCTGGACCGGCGGCGGGCCGGCACCGCAGGAGTGCCTGGCGCCGTTCAGGGCGGTGGCGGTGTTCCGCATGCCGGCGTCGTCCCTCCCGGCCCACCCGACGGTGGAGGGACACCGCCCGGACCCGGCCGGACCCGGGATGGGCCGCCACCCGGCGCCCGGCGGGCCGGGGGCTCCGGCGGCGGGTCAGTCCTCCTCGGCCTCCGCGCAGGCGACCGCCAGCTCGGGGTAGCCGTCGGTGGCCCAGCTGTGGCCCATCCGCACCACGTCCAGTTCGCGCCCCGCGGGCAGCAGCACCGTCGGGCGGCCGTCCGGCCAGACGCGCCAGGCGGCCCCCGGCACGGTGCGGACGATGACGGTGCCCAGGTAGAGGCCGGCGTCGTTGCCCAGCCAGTCGGACGCCTCCGGGTCGTCACGCCAACGGGGCAGCAGCTGGTCGAGCGCGGAGAGGGACGCCGGGGTGTCGTCCAGGACGACGCCGGCCAGGCCCGCCTGCTCGCGCAGCAGTTCGCACTCGGCGAGGAGTCCGCCGATCCCCTCGCCGGTCCCCCCGGTCCCATCGGTCCCCCCGGCCGCGGCGGCCGCGTCGGACGCCTGTGCCGCCGGTGCGACCGCCGCCCCGCCGTGCCGGGCACGCCACCTGTCCACAAACGCGATTCCCATACCCACCAGCGTGACAGCCTGCGGCCGCCGGGAACAGGACCCGCAACCGAACGGCGCGCTGCGGGCGCCGCGCCCCGGGAGTCCGCGCCGGGGCCGCCCGACCGGGGCGCGCTGCGGGCTCGACGCCTTCCGGCGCGCCCCGGCCGCACGCGGTGCCGCGGTGGCCCGGCGCGCGGGGACGGTCCGCGCCTGCGCCGCGGCCCTCCGGCGGCGCAGGCGCGCGAGACCGCAGCCGACGGTCGGGGAACGCGGTCGGCGGTGGCGGTCGGCGGTCGGCGGTCGGCGGTCGGCGGAGGAGACGATCGGCCGGGACCGCGGGGTCCGTCAGTCCGTGCCGGAGGCGAGCTCCCCGTCCAGGTGGGTGCGGAGCAGCAGGCGCAGCCGATCGCCGTCGATCAGCAGCAGCCGCTCGTCGGCGGCGGCGAGTTCGGCCGCCTCGGGGGTGAAGTGCGCCGTGGTCAGCCAGACGCCCCCGTCCGCGCGCTCCTCGGCGACGGCCTCGGCCAGGGTCCGAACCGCATCGGCGTCGACCCCGTCGGGGCGGCGGGCCGCCCAGACCACCCGGCGCCCCGGCAGCGCCGCCGCCTCGCCGCCCTCGGCGACCGCGACCAGGCCGTCGCGGCCCCGCAGCCGGAGCGTCCAGCCGCCGAGCCCCATACGGGCCGTCAGTTCGCGTATCAGCCGGGAGAACTCCGCCGGTGAGAGATCCCCCTCGGCGGGCACCGCGGCGCTGGCGGTGGCCAGGGGCGTGACCGGCGCGGGCCCGTACGGGTCGGGGGTGACCGCGGAGGGCAGCGCGCGGAGCACCGCGAGGGCGTCCTCCCGGTCGGCACGGTCGGCACGGTTGCCGCGGGCAGGGAGGCCGGGACGGCCGGGCGGCAGCAGGCGGGTGCGGGCGAGGTCGTCCCGGTCGGCGTCGACGGTGAGCAGGCAGCAGCCGCCCGGCGGCGTGCCCGGCCCCCGGACGAAGCCGTTGAGCACGACGCCGCCCAGGACCTCGTCGCCGTCCGCGGCCGCGACCGCGTGCAGGGCGCGCAGGGCCAGGCGGGCGGCGAGCTGGAGGTAGTGGACGGCCCGCTCGCTGTCCGGGCGGGGCACCGGCTCCGGGGGTCCGCCCTCGGCGGAGGGCCGGTAGCCGGCGATGGACGGGACGATCTGGGGCGAGGGCAGTTCCAGGTCGAGCACGGCGGTGCGGGTGAGCGGCCGGAAGGCCGTCCGGCAGGCGGCGGGCAGGTCGGGGGTGGCGTGCCCGGCTGCGGCGAGTGCCCGTTCCAGGAGCGACTCCACGGCGGCCGGTTCGGCGGCCCGGTAGGCGCGGCGGCACTCGTCGAGGGTGGCGTTGTACTCCTCCACGGCGCGCGCACGGGCCAGCTCGGCACGTTCGTGCTCGATGCGGTCCTGCCGGGCGCGGGTCCGGGCGTCGTCGTCGCCGTCCAGCAGCTCCTGGCGCTCCCGCCACTCCCGCAGGGCGCGCTGGTGCCGCAGGCGCGCCTGGGCGCGCTCCCGCTGGTACACGGGGTCGAGCAGGCGGCGGCCGGCGTCGGCGGCGTCTGCGGACCCGGCGGGCGCGCCCGCCGGCTCGGGCGGTGCGAACTCCTCCCAGCGGGGCGGTTCGGCGGTTGCCGGGGCGACGTAGGGGCGGGGTTCGTGGACACGCCGCTGCGACGCGAAGTCGACCGCCGGGCCGGGGCGGCCGGCGCGGTCGAGCAGGTCGAGGAAGCGCGCCAGTTCGGCCGCCGCGGTGGCGGTGCGCTCGCGGGCGACGCGGACGCCGTGGTCCGGTGCGCCGCCGGCCCCGGGCCCCGCCCAGGGAGCGTCCGGCGCCGTGGCGGTGCCGCGCCCCGCCGGGGGGCCGGACTGCTCCGGATCGCCGGACGCCGGGCCGGCCGGCACGGTGACGCCCGGCGCAACGGGGCCGGGCGGGGTGCCGTCGGGGACCGGGTCGTGCGGGACGGGACCGTCCGGATCCCGGCGGAACAGGGAGCGGGTGAGGCGGCCGGTGGTGCGGTTCTGCGGGTACTGCATCGGCGGTCGCTCCCCCGTGGTCGGCTTCGTCCGGTCGCGCGGCAGGTCGTCGGGTACCGGGGGCCTCGCCCGCGGGCGTTCCGGCGGCCCCCGGGGCCATTGTTCCGCCCCGGAGGGTCCTGTGGGGGATCACCGGCGAGCTTTCCGGCGGACGGGGGCGCGCCGGAGCGCGGGGGGTGCGCCCCAGAGGCGTCCCGGCCGCGTCCGGGCGGCCGTGCCGTGACGGCACTGCCGCAGGAGCGGTGCCGCCCCGGAGGTGCAGCGCCGGAGGCGGCGCGGTCGCGGCGGCCGGCCGGCCCCGTTCCGGTGGATCCCGCCCGGAGGCGGAACCCCGGGCCCCGGCCTCTGCGGAGGAACGTGCCTCTGCCGCAGCCGACAGCCCCGGACGCCTCCGGACCCGCGCACGGGGAGCGACCAGGGCCGGCGCCGGGAACGGCCCGGCGCCCAGGCCTCCGGGCCCGCGCACGCGGAGTGGCGGGACACCGGGGGCAGCGGAGGGCGGACCCCCCGGCCCGCGTCCGCCGCTCCGCACCGGGGCGGAGACCCGGCGGCGGGCGCCGCTTCCGCCGCTCAGTTCGTCCGGGTGTTGGTGAGGTGGAGTCCTATGTATCCGATGTAGATGCGGCCGGTGCCGGAGCAGTCGTCGAGGTAGTGCAGCCGGGGCGCGGTACCGCCGCCGCCGATGCGCAGGTGGGCCCCCATGAAGGCGCGGCCGGAGGGGTCGACCGCATGGGGCACCGGCAGCATCCGCTCCTTCTTCCACTTCGCGTTGGTGCTCACGGTGTGCGACTCCCCGCGGACGGCCTTGCGCGGTGGGAAGGGGTGGCAGTCCGGCGGAGTGTGCTCGCACCACTGCTTGAAGTCGCCGTGGGCGCGGCCGCGCGCGGCCGCGTCGGCGTAGTCCTGGAGGGCCAGCAGGCCGTCCCAGGCGAGGCGCGCCCATCCGGGCCCGGCGTTGCGCTCGTCGAGGGCCAGCGCCTCCTTGACGTCCCCGGTGAACACCAGGGACGGGAACTCGCCGAGGCGGGCGACGAGTTCGGCGAAGGTCGCCGGGTTGGCGTCCTCCTCCCGCCGTGCGTCGCCGGCGACCTCCGCCGGATCGGCGGCGGCCGGGCCGGCGGCGCTGACCAGCCTGCGGGTGAGCACCCGGACCTGCGCCCGGGCGTGCCTCAGCGCCTCGTACTGGTCGTCGGCCTCGGCCAGGAGGGAGCGCTCGAGCCTTTCGGCGTGCTGGAGTTGACGCCTTATGCGCTGCAGTTCGTCCGCTCCCGCCTGCTCCTCCCGTGCGGACTCCTCGGCGGCCTCGGCGGCCCGGGCGTCCTGGTCGGTCCGGGCGCCCCGGGCGTTCTGGTCGGCCGGGGGGCTGCCGGGCCGGGGCGGCGCAGGGGGCAGGGGAAGCGTCCGGAGCACCGGGACGTCGGCGAGGACGTCCGGCAGCGGGGTGTCGGCGGCGAGCCGGCGCGGCTCCCGGGCGAGGATGGCGGCGGCGCGGCGCGGATCGTCCTCCAGGAGGCGGCGCGACATCACGGGGTGGTGGACGCCGTCGCCGCGGGCGGCCGGGTCGAGTCCGGGGAGGTAGGTGCGGACGGCCCCGCCGTAGACGGGGTGGTACTCCAGCGCCAGGTTGAAGGCCGGGCGGGCGGCGTGGTCGAGGACGTAGAGGACGGCCAGGCCGGTGAGGCCGGCCACGGCGGGCCGGACGGCGTCGGCGAGCCAGGCGTCGCGGTCCAGGTCGGCGGGGACGCTGGCGACCACGATCGGCAGCCGGCGGTCGGGGTCGCACAGCTCGTCGATCAGGCGGTCCACGGCGCGGGGGCCGACCACGGCGGGTCGGTCGCGGACTGCGGCCGGGCCGTCGGAGGCGTCGAGCAGCGGGAGCAGGTCGCGGGCGAGGCCGGGGACGGGCACCCGCCCGGAGCTGCGCACCCCGGGGCCGTTGGGCAGGTGCTCGGCCTCCAGGCGGACCCAGGTGGGACCCCCGGACGGGGTCGCCACGGTGAGGGTCGTCTGGCGGACGCCGTGCGGTGCGGGCTGGCGGACGCGGCGGCGCAGGTAGCGGCCGGTGCCGCCGCGCAGCGGTCCGGCGTCGAGGTCGAGGGAGGCGCGGTCGCCTATGCGGTACCGGGCGGCCTCGGGCGGGGCGGCACCGTCCGCGACGGGAGGGGCGGGGGCGGCGGGGGGCTCGTCGTAGCCCTCCTGCTTGAGCCAGCCGCGGAGCCGCTGGTCGGCGAGGGCGGCGGTGTCGGTGTGGCCGTGGCCGCTGGTGACGACCATGCGGTAGCGGGCTGCGGGCGGATCGGACTGGTCGGACGAGGTGGGACGGGTCATGCGCTGGTCCTCCCGTGGTGCTGCGGTGGGATCCTGCTGTCCTCCGTGGGTGGGTGTCGGCCGTCGGCCGGGCGAGGTGTCCCGTCCGTACCGGTTGGTGGGAGAACGCCGCCGCCCCGGGCATGAGTTCCTGGGCCGGACGGTGGTCACCCGTTCGAGTGATTCGGCGGTTGCGGAGCGCAGCCGGGGCGGCTTTCGGGGGAGAGGCCCGGGGAAGGTCCGGACGGGGCCGTACGGGGCCGCACGGGGCCGTACGGGGCCGGCGGGGGCCGTAGGGAGCGGCGTGCGCACCGGCCCGGCGTGCGCCCGGCGGGGCCTCCCCCGGACGCCGGGGGCGCCTGGGCGGGGCGCACGGGCACGTCGGTACGGCCGGCCGGCCGGCGATGTGCGGAAGCGGCACCGGGCACGCGCCGGACCGGTCGCGGGCGGCGGGCCCGGGCAGGCGCAGGCGGACGGGCGGACCCGCCACGGGCGGCGGGCACGGGCGGCGGCTGCGGGCCCGGCCCGGCCGGTCAGTCCGCGTCGGCCTCGATGCGCGTCCGCCCCGTCTCGACGGCGGAGGCGGTGCCGCCCGTGGCCTCCGCCAGCCAGGCGTGGAAGGCGGCGGTGCCGGACTCGGGCACCCCGACCTCGATGCGGACCCCCGCGGCGCCGTAGGAGACGTCGCGCACGGCGTGCCCGGCGGCCCTCAGATCGTTCTCCAGCCGTCCCGCGCGGACGTGGTCGGCGGTGACGGCGAGCAGGGCGACGGGCCGCAGTTCCACCACGCCGGCGAGGTCGAGCGTCTCGGAGACCGCGGAGCCGTAGGCCCGCACCAGGCCGCCCGCCCCCAGCAGCACCCCGCCGAACCAGCGGGAGACCACCGCGACCGTGTCGGTGAGCCCGCGGCGGCGCAGCACCTCCAGCATCGGCACGCCCGCCGTCCCGGCGGGCTCCCCGTCGTCGCTGGAGCGCTCCCGGCGCTGCTCGTCCCCGACGACGAACGCGGTGCAGTTGTGCCGGGCGTCCCAGAACTCCTTGCGGACCGCCGCGATGAACGCCTGCGCCTCCTCCTCGTCGGCGACCCGGGCGAGGGAGCAGACGAAGCGGGACTTCTTGATCTCGATGCCGTGCCGGGCCGGCCCCTTGACGGTGAGGTGGCGGTGCGGGTCGGACATGGCGGATGCGGCTCCCGGGAGGGCGGGTCGGTGTCACCGTCCACCCTATGCGCGGGCCCGGCGGGAGGCGGTATGCCCCTCATGTCAGGTTCCGTACAAAGCTTCGGTCAAATCTCGCGACCGGCCGGGTCCCTCCCGCCCCTCCCGTGGTCGGGTTCCCCCCGAACGCACATCCACGCTGGGGAGGAACTGTTGTCAGCACCAACCCGTACCAGACGGTGGCTCACGATCTGTGCCGCCGTCACCGTGTCGACCCTGGTGGGCATACCCGCCGGCCAGGCGTCTCCCGGCGGCGCAGGAAAGCCCTTCGGGGCGCGGGAGCTGGCGGACACCGCCAGGCACCGCGTCCAGGACGCGAGGAGCACCGGCGCCCACCCCTTCGCTGCGGCCGAGGACGGGGACGGGGGCGAGGCGGCCGACGAGATCGCCGAGGGCGCCGCGCAGTACGCCGAGGCCCGCACCTCGCCGGGCACGCTCCGGCCGGGCGCGTACACCGCCGCCTGGAACGCCATGCAGGCGCTGCCGCAGGCCGGGGGCCGGTGGCGGCACGTGACGAAGCTGCCCTACGACTCGGACGACCCGCGCTACCGCGACATCGACTCCAACTCCAGCGGCGGCGCCGGACGCGTCACCGGCCGCACCACCGCGCTCGCCGCCGACGGCGACGGGTACGTCTACGCGGGCAGCGCGGGCGGCGGCGTGTGGCGCTCCTCGCAGGGCGGGGGCCACTGGCAGCCGATCAGCGACCGGCTGCCCTCGCAGTCCACCGGGGCCCTGGCCCTGGACGGCGGCCGGCTGTGGCTGGCGACGGGCGAGGCCAACACCAACGCCGACGCCTACCTGGGCAGCGGCGTCTACGCGCTCTCCAACCCCCGGTACGGCGCCTTCACCGAGCGCGACCGGGTGGGCGGCCCCGAGCTGGAGAACACCACGATCCACCAGCTGCGCTTCGCCGGCGGCAGGGTCTGGGCGGCGACCAGCAGCGGCGTGTGGAGCCACTCCTCCCGCACGCTCACCGGCGCGTGGAAGCTGGAGTACGCCCCCAACCCCGACTACCTCCCCGGCCACCCCAAGGCCTCCGACCCGGACGCGCCCTACAAGAACATCACCAACGACGTCGCCGTCGACCCCCGCCACCCCTCCCGCGTGGTGCTGGCGGTCGGCTGGCGCAGCGGCGACGACTACAACGGCTTCTACGCCAAGGCGGCCGACGGCAGCTGGCATCGGCTGACCACCGGCCTCGGGGACCTGCCGACCGCGCCCGACGAGGTGGGCTCGGTGACCTTCGCCCGCTCCGCCGACGGCTCGCGCTACTACGCGATCGACCAGTCGCCGACGCAGCTCGCGACCAACCCCGACAGCTCGCTCGCCGGGGTCTACGTCTCGCGCAGCGGCTCGCCGCTCGGCCCCTGGAAGCGGATCGCCGACTACCAGACGCTCGCGAAGTCGGGCTCGGCGCTCACCGACCCGGGCTACATGCCGGGCGTGCAGGCCTGGTACAACCAGTTCCTGCAGGTCGACCCGGCCGACCCGGAGCACGTGTGGGCGGGCCTGGAGGAGGTCTTCGAGACCCGCGACGGCGGCGCGAACTGGTCGGCGCCCGGCCCGTACTGGAACTTCGGCTTCTCCTGCTGGTCCATCGACCCGTCGAAGCAGACCGGCGACTGCAACGCCACCACCCACCCCGACCAGCACGCCGTCGCGGTCGGCCGCAGCCACGGCAGGTCCTACCTGTACGTCGGCGACGACGGCGGCGTGTACCGGCGCCCGACGCGCGGCGCCGCGGACGCCTCCGGGCACGCCACCGACTGGACCTCGCTCAACGACGGCACCATCGACACCCTGCAGTACTACTCGGTGGGCGTCGGACAGGACCGGGACTTCGGCGGCGTCGCCGTCAACGGCGGCCTGCAGGACAACGGGCAGTCGATCCTGCGCGGCCGCGACCGCGTCATGGGCTCCAACTTCGGCGGCGACGGCGGCGACACCCTCACCGACCCGGGCAACGGCTGCAACATCGCCCAGGAGTACGTGTACCTGGCGCTGCAGGTGACGCAGAACTGCGCCGTCAACGACGGCTCCTGGCTCACCGACCCGTCGAAGGCCACCTCGTACGCGGTCGCCCCGCCCGACAACCGGCTCGGCGGCGCCGGGGCCCGCTTCATCGCCCCGCTGGCGGCCGACGGCAAGGACGGGAACACCTGGATCGCGGGCGGCCGGCACGTGTGGGTGCAGACCCACGGGTACGCCATCCGCAGCTCCGACGAGTGGAGGAACGCCTTCGACCTGGGCGCCGGCCACGTCGCGACCGCCGTCGCCTCCTCCGGCGGCCGGGTCTACGCGGCCTGGTGCGGCCCCTGCAACAACGTGGGCTTCGCCCGCGGCATCGCCGTCGGCAACGCGGACGGCACCGGCTGGCACCAGCTGAACCTGCCGGTCGACGGCACCGTGCCCAACCGCTACCTGTCCGGCTTCGCCGTGGACCCGGCGAACGCCGACCACGTCTACCTGGCCGTCAACGGCTTCTCCCGGCACTGGACGGAGGGACCGGGCGCCGGCATCGGCCACGTCTTCGAGTCCTGGAACGGCGGCACGAGCTGGAAGGACGTCTCGGCGAACCTGCCGGACGCCCCGGCCGACGCGCTGCTCGTGCTGCCCGGCGGCGGCGTGGCCCTCGCCACCGACCTCGGCGTGGTCTACCGGGCCCCGCACCGCAGCGGCTGGGAGGTCGTCGGCGACCTGCCCGCGGTGGCGGTGCAGCAGCTGAAGCTCGGCCCCGACGGCAAGGTGTACGCGGCGACGCACGGGCGCGGCATCTGGTCGGTGAAGGCGGCCGACCTGCGCTGACCCCCGTCCGGGCCCGTCCCGGACCCGCCCGCCGACCCCGCGCCGACCGCCGGCGCGGGGTCGGCTGCGTCCGGGGCCGGCTGTGTCCGGGGCCGGGCATGAGGGGCCGGGCATGAGGGGCGCGGGCGTGGGGGGCACGGGCGTGGGGGGCGCGGGGCGCGGGGGACAGCGCGCGGGGTGCGGGGACAGCGAACGGAGTGCGGGGGACAGCGCGGGGCGCGGGCGGGCGCCCTCAGCCCGCGGGTCCGCGCCCCGACAGGGCCTCCAGCCGGGCGCGGTCCAGTCCGGACGCCCGCTCGACCTCCGCCGCGTCGAGCGCCCCGCAGTCCAGGCCGCGCAGCAGGTGCCCGGCGAGCGCCCGCGCGGTCGCGGGCTCGTCCAGGACGGCGCCGCCGGAGGTGCGGGCCAGGTACGCGGCGAGGCGGCGGCCGTTCCCGGCCAGCCCCTCGCGGTAGAAGCCGTACACGGCGGCGTAGCGGGTCGGCAGGTGGCCGGGGTGCATGTCCCAGCCCTGGTGGTACGCGCGGTGCAGGGCCCGGCGGACCAGGGCGTGGTGCAGCCGCCAGGCGGCGTGGACCTCGGCGGTGGTGCCGGTCGGCAGCACGTTCACCGAGCCGTCGGAGAGCCGGACGCCGGTGCCGGCCGCGGCGACCTGCATCACGGCCTTGGCGTGGTCGGCCGCCGGGTGGTCCGGGCTCTGCTGGGCCGGTCCGACGCCGCAGGCCGCGCTGTAGTCGAAGGTGCCGTAGTGCAGCCCGGTGCAGCGGCCCCGCGCCGCGTCGATCATGCGGGCGACGGTGGCGCGGCCGTCGGCGCCGAGGACGGCCTGCGTGGTCTCGACCTGGATCTCGAAGCCGATCCGCCCGGCGGGCAGCCCGGCCGCCTCCTCGAACCCGGCGCACAGCCGGACCATCGCGGCCACCTGCTCCGGGTACGCCACCTTGGGCAGGGTGACGCGCAGCCCCTCCGGGAGGCCGCCCCCCGCGTCGAGGAGGGCGGTGAGGAAGAGGTCGAGGGTGCGGACGCCGCGGCTGCGGGACGCCGCCTCCAGGCACTTGATCCGGATGCCCGCGCAGAACGGCCCGGAGCCCTCGGCGGCGGCCTCCGCCAGCAGGCGGGCGGCCCGGACCGCGGCGGCGTCCTCCTCCGCGTCGGGGCGCATCCCGTAGCCGTCCTCGAAGTCGACCCGCAGGTCCTCCACGGGCTCGCGGGCGAGCTTGGCCCGGACCCGGCCGTGCACCTCCTCCGCGGCCGGGCCGGCGGGCAGGCCAAGGGCGGCGGCGAAGGCCGCCGGGCCGGGCGCGTGGGCGTCCATGGCCGCCAGGGCCCGGTCGCCCCAGGAGCGCACCGTGCCGGCGTCGAGGACGTCCGCGGGGACGTAGACGGTGTGCACCGGCTGCCGGGTGCCGGGGTCGCCCGGGTAGCGGCGGGCGAGGTCGGCGTCCACGGCGGCGAGCGAGGCGTCCACGTCCGCGCGCAGCGCGGCGGGGAGCGTGGTGCGGGCAGGGGTGTCGTGCTGCGCCATCCGCGCCCCTTCCGGGGGTCCGGTACCGGTTTCAACACTCTGTTGACGGGACGCTAGCCAGCGCCGTCCGCGCCGTCAACGGCGTGCCCGGCCGCCGCGGCGCGCGTCGGGGCGTCACGACGCGCGGCGGGGCGGTCCCCTCACCGCGGCGCGGGACCCGTCCCGGGTGAACCCTTCGGCGCCCGGCCGCGTCATGCGTGCAGCAGTACGCCGCCGCCGCCCGGGCGGCGGCCGGTCCGCCGCCCCGATCCGCCGCCCCGCGCCGGAGCGGGGCTCGACCGCCACCCGAGGAGCCATGGCCACCAGCCGCGTTCTTCCCCTGGTCGACGGAGACGTCGCCGAGATCGGCCCGTACCGGGTCCTCGGCCGGCTCGGCGCGGGCGGGATGGGCATCGTCTACGCCTGCGAGGGCCGGGACGGCCGCCGGGTCGCGGTCAAGGCGGTCCGCGCCGAGATCGCCGGCGACCCGTCGTTCCGCGCCCGCTTCCGCCGCGAGGTGGACCTGCTGCGGCGGGTCACCGGCCCCTGCCTGGTGCCGCTGCTCGACGCCGACACCGACACCGCCCGCCCCTGGCTTGCCACCGAGTACGTCGCCGGCCCCACCCTCCACGACCACCTGGCCCGCCACGGGGCGCTGCCCGGCGCCACCCTGACGGCCCTGGCGGCGGGCGTCGCCGACGCCCTGCACCGGGTGCACGCCGCGGGCGTGGTGCACCGCGACCTCAAGCCCGGCAACGTCGTCCTGGCGTCCGACGGGCCGCGGGTGCTCGACTTCGGCATCGCCCGCGTCCTGGACGAGACGGCGATCACCCGGACCGGCGGCTGGACCGGGACGCCCGGCTGGACCAGCCCCGAGGAGTACCGGGGCGACCGGGGCGGCACCGCGGCGGACGTCTTCGCCTGGGGCGCCCTGGTCGCGTACGCGGCCACCGGACGGCTGCCGTTCGGCAGCGGGGCACCCGACGCCGTGGCGTACCGGATCATGCGGGAGGAGGCCGACACCGCGGGGGTGCCCGCAGGGCTGCTGCCGCTGGTGAGGGCCGCGCTGGACAAGGACCCGGCGCGGCGGCCCGCCGCGGCGGAGCTGGTGGGGCGCTGCCTGATCCTGCTGTCCGCCGGGACGCCCCCGGGCGGCGGGGGCACGACGGGCGGCGATGCGCTGGAGTCGGCCCTGGCGGCGCACTGGCGGGTGCCGTACGGGCCTGAGGCGCCCCACCGGTGGGCCGGCGGCGAGCCGGTGCCGCCGGGCGACGGATGGGACCTCGACGGGTGGGACCTCGGGGGACGGGGCTTCGACGGGCGGGGCTTCGACGGACGGACCGGCTGGGAGGCCCGGGGCGGGCCGGCGCCGGACGAGGAGTGGACCGTCCCCGGCGGGCGCCGCCCCGGCCGGCCCCGGCTGCTGGCCGCGGTCGCCACGCTCGTGCTGCTGGCCGGCGGGGGTGTCGGGTACACGGTGGTCAACCAGGTGTCGGGCGGCGCCCGGGAGTCGGCGGGCGGCGCGGCCGCCCCGGGGGCCGCCGGGCCCGGGAACGGCGCGGCGCGGGCCGTCCCGCCGGCCGGGGGGACCCCGGGCGCGGCCGCCCCGGGCGGCGGGACGGGGGGCGCCGGTGCCGCGGGGGACGTCGGGAGCATCGACCCGGGGATCACGGTCTCCGGCGCCTTCGGGACCAGGGCGGTGCTGACCGTGCCGGACCGGCCGCCGCGGGGCGAGCGGTTCGCCGTGCGCCTGGTGAGCGCCGGCGACGGCCGGGTGGTGCGCCGGCAGGACCGGGTGACCGTCGACTACACGGCGGTGGACTGGACGGAGGGCAGGGCCGTGCCCAGCTCGTACGACCCGGGCGAGCGGCCTCAGCTCTTCCAGGCGGGCGCCGACCAGGTGATCGGGGCGCTGGAGCACACCGTGATCGGGCGGCGGGTCGGCAGCAGACTGCTGGTGGTGGCGCCTCCGGCCGAGGCGTTCGGCCGCAAGGGGAGCCCGGGCCTGGGGGTGGGCCCGGGGGCCACGATGGTCTTCGTGCTCGACATCACCTCGGCGGTCCGGCCCGGCGCCGCCGGCACCGGCAGCGCCTCGGCGCCCCGGACCTCCAGCGGGTGAACCTGCGCCGCCCGGCCGCGCTCCCGGCCGGCCTGCGCCGCCCGCTACGCCCCGCAGGCCGGCCGGAGCGCGCCCGCCGGCCGTAATCCGCTCGCGCCTCCCCCGGGCCGGGCGCCATGCTGGGGCCGTGACGATCAGAGAGGCGACCCCGGCGGACTGGCCGGCGGTCTGGGCGTTCCTCCAGCCGATCATGGAGGCCGGCGAGACCTACACCTGGCCCCGCGACGTCGGGGAGGAGCAGGCGCGCGGCATGTGGATGCTCGACGCCCCGGGCCGCACGGTCGTCGCGGTCGACGCCGACGGCACCGTCCTCGGCTCCGCCAAGATGAACCCCAACCACATGGGCCCCGCCGCGCACATCGCCAGTGCGAGCTTCGCGGTCGCACCCGCGCACTCCGGCCGCGGCACCGGCCGGGCGCTGGGCGAGCACGTGCTGGCGTGGGCGCGCGCGGAGGGCTACCGCGCCATGCAGTTCAACGCGGTCGTGGAGACCAACACCCGGGCCGTGGCGCTGTGGCGCTCGCTCGGCTTCGAGGTGATCGGCACCCTGCCGGAGGGCTTCCTCCACCCGGAGCACGGCTACGTCGGCCTGCACATCATGCACCGGCGCCTGTGAGCGCGGGCGAGGACGCCGCACCGCTGACCGGTACCGGCCGCGCCGCCCCCGGCAACGCCACCGCCCGGTGCGCCGCCCCCGCCGCCCGCACCGCCCCCACGGCGGACTCCGCCCTGCCCGGTGGCCCACCGGGCCTCCGCGCCGTCGGCGGCTCCCCGGACGCCCCGGCGGTCCCGCGCGTGCCGCACGTACCGCACGTACCGCACGTACCGCACGCGGCGCGGCGCGTCCCGCCCGCCGTGCGGGCGCGGCTGCTGCTGGACGACGACGGACTGCCGACCGATCGGGACCACACGACCGGCGGGGACACCGCCCTGATCGCCGGCGACCCGCCGACTCCGCTCTCCCCGGTCAGCGGCCTCCGCCGGGACCAGGACGCCGTCGTCGCCGGCCTGTCCGGCTCCTGGGGTCCGGGCCGGGTCGAGGGCCGGGCCCCGCGGATCGAGCTCCTCGGACGGAGGGGCTGCGGTCGCGCCGGGCTCGGCCTGCTCCGCGGACGGACCCTTCTCACGGACTGACGGCTCCGCACTTCACCCGGTGGACGGGCAGTGGAGTCCCGGTGACACGGGATCAGTCGCCGACGGATCCGGCCGCCCGCTGCAGCCATGCGTGAAGAGCCTCGAAATCATGATCGGTGAGGCCTCGACGCGGATCGACACGATGGAGCAGGGCATGTCCTCGATGGTGCGCGGAGACCCAGGTGCGGTCGGTGTCGGTGATCTCGTCGTCGACCCAGGCGAACGAGCGCCCTGCTGCCCGGCCGACAAGAGCGCGGGTCTTCCAGTGCAACCCGTTCCGCTCGTCCTGCTCATCCACGTCGGACGGCTCCGGCCAGGCCACCACGGCCAACGGCGGCAGGCCGATCCGTGGCGCGACGCACTCGTTCGCGTCGTCCATCCACGTCGTGGCCCAGGCCAGTTCGCACGGCAGCGCCGCCAGCCGGGGCCCGTGCGCGGGATTGATCCTGGCCAGGAGCGGATTCGAGCCGCCTTCCCGCAGGTGGGGGCCGGTCCGGTACGTCGGGTACTGCTGCGGCGCCGCCCCGAACGGGATGAGCGGTCCGTCGACATCGAGGAAGAGCAGCGGGCGACGTGGAGAACCGGTCACGGCAGCACGATAATGGCGCGCCCCGGTGGTCCCGCCCCGATGCTCCCGGCTTGATTCTCCCGGCTCGACGACGCCGCCCGGCGGGGACCGCTGCCGCCCGTCACCGGGCCGGCGCCTCCGCCGCCTGCGGGAAGCGGGCGAGCGGCGCCTCCCGGGCGAAGAACGTCCCGGCGCGCTCCAGGGCGCCGGTGTCGGCCAGGACGTCCCCGGGCCTGGTGCCGTTCCCGAGCAGTACGCCGCCGAAGCGCATGCCCATGTACGCGGCCGTGTGGTGGAGCGCGCCGACCAGCGGGCCGGCGGTCCCGGCGTCGCCGGCCATCGCGGTGACGCCCCACAGGGTGCGGCCCGCCATCGCGGCCTTGAAGTCCCGGCCGGGGAGGCGCAGCCAGCCGCTCCAGTGGTCGAGGTAGCGCTTGGCCTCGGCGGAGAGGGTGTACCAGTACAGCGGCGAGGCGATGACGACGTCGGTGGCGGCGAGCGTGGCATCCAGCAGGTCCGCCTCCTCCCCCACCGGTGCGGCCCTGGGCCCGTCTGCGTGGCGGACGTGGGAGAAGTCGGGCAGGGGACGCTCGGCGAGCCTGACCCACCGCTGCTCCGTGCCGGGCGGGAGGTGCCCGGCGGCCGCGCGGGCCGGCAGCTCGGTGTTGCCGTCCGGGCGGCTGCTGCCCAGCAGGAAGAGGAACGAGCGGGACATGGACGTCCTTTCGGTCTGCGGGCGCTGTGGAAGGTCAAGTCCGCCGCCGCCGGGCGTGTTCCGGGACGCCCTCCGGCGCCGGAGGGCCCCGGACGCGGCGGGCCGAGGCCCCGCGGACCCGCTGCCGGGCGTGCGCCCGCATCCCCCGGGGCGCACGGCCGCCGCAGTCACTGTCAGTGGTGTCGTCTATACATGGGGTTCCGACTTTCGCCGGACGACGGGGGGAACACCACGATGGCGGAATCCCGGACCAGCGACACCCAGACGCCCGCCGCGGCCGCCGACCGCGAGCGCGGCGGACGGCACCGCGCCTACTACACCCTCGCCTCGCTGCGGGCCCGCGGCTGGACGCCGTCCATGGTCCGCGACCTGCTGGGCGAGCCCGACGCCCAGGGGCGCAGCCCCTTCTACGGGGCCGAGGCGCCGACCCGGATGTTCGCCGTCGGCCGGGTGGAGGCCGCCGAGGGCACCGAGGAGTTCGCCCGCACACTGGCCGCCGCGGCCCGGCGGTCGGCCGCCGCACGTGAGGCCGCGGCGCGGCGGCGGCGGGAGGTGCTGGACCGCATCGCGGCCGAGGCCGTCGCGGTGCCCCGGCTCGCACGGGACGAGCTCGCCGAGCAGGCCGTGCGGCACCGCAACCGCCGCGACCGCGAACGGGCCTGGGACCGGCCGGACCACGTGCCCAGGCCCGCGGTCCTGGCCACCACCGACACCGCGACGCTCGCCCGCTGGCAGGTCGACTACCTGCGCCACCGGCTCACCGGGTACGACGCCCTGCTGGACGGCCTCCACGGCGGGGCCGGCCGCACCGAGGCGGCCCAGCTGCTGCGGGAGCGGCTGCTCGACGCCATCGCCCGCGCCTACCCGGAGCTGGCGGCGGAGTGCCGCCGCCGGCTGGCCGAGCGGTGAGCGGGCGGCCGGCGGGCGGGCGGCCGCCGCGGGCAGGCCGACCGCAGCGGCTACTCGCGGCCCAGCTCGGCGTACCGCTCCTGCAGCTGCGGCCAGGCGCGGCGCAGCTGGTCCGGGCTGACGGGCTGCCCGGGGCGGCCGGTCACGCCGTGCTGGTGGAAGAGGTGCTGGGAGAGCCGGAAGTGGTCAGGCTCCTTGCCGTACGTGTCGATGTAGGTGCAGAGGCCCTTGAGGTAGACGTCGAGCTTCTGCTCCCTGGACGACGCAGCGGGCTCGGGCTCCCCGGGCTCCGGCGCCTCCGGCACCCCGGGCCACGACTCCTCCGGCCCGCCCACGGGCCCGGAGGAGGGGGCGGGACCGGCGGACGGGCCCGGCGCGGGGCCGGGTCCGGGTCCGGGGTCAGGGCCCGGGTCGGCCCGAGGCGCCCAGGCGGCCTCGGGGTCCGCCTCCGGGCGCCGCTGGGGCTGCGGCTGCGGCGGCCCGTCCGCGTACGGCTGCGCCTGCCGCGGCCTGGGCACCCGCAGGGGGCGCCGGTGGCCGTTGGCCGAGGCCACCAGGTCCTCCTCGGGCTCGGCATAGAGCTCCGCGTAGGGCTCCGTGGAGGGCTCCGCAGGCGGTTCCGAGGCCTGCTCGGGGACCTCCGGGTCCGCCGGCACCGGTCCGGCCCCGGGCGCGGCGTCAGGCACGGGGCGGGACCCGGACCGGGGCACCGCCCCGGACACGGCCCGGGCCGCCGCCCCGGCGTCCGGGGCTCCCTCCCGGGACGCCTCGGGCTGCTCCGCCGCCACGGCGATCTCCTGCATCCGGGCGGCCCCGTCCAGGACGGGCGCGGCCGGCTCCCGCCCGTGCCCGGGCGCCGGGTCGGCCCCGCCGCCGCGCTCCAGCGCGGCGATGTCCAGCGGGACCCCGTACCGGGCGAGCTTCAGCGGCAGGACCGCCTCGATCGGGGCGGTCCGGCGCCAGGCGCGCCCGTACCGGGCGCGCAGCCGGGCCCGGTACACCAGGCGGTTCTGCTCGTGGCGGACCACCTCGTCGTAGGAGCGCAGCTCCCAGAGCTTCATGCGGCGCCACAGCCGGAAGGTGGGGACGGGGGCGAGCAGCCAGCGCACCAGCCGGACGGACTCCATGTGCCGGTCGGCGGTGATGTCCGCGATGCGGCCCACCGCGTGCCGGGCCGCCTCCACGACGACCACGAAGAGCACGGGGATGGCGGCGTGCATCCCCATGCCCAGCGGGTCGGGGTAGGAGGCCGCGGCGTTGAAGACCACGGTGGCGCCGGTGAGCAGCCACGCGGTCTGCCGCAGCAGCGGGAAGGGGATACGCAGCCAGGTGAGGACCAGGTCCAGGGCGAGGAGGACCACGATCCCGGCGTCGACACCGACGGGGAAGGCGTAGGAGAAGGTGCCGAAGCCCTTGCGGAGGGCCAGCTCGCGCACCGCGTTGTAGGAACCGGCGAAGCCGATGCCGGCGATCAGGCAGGCGCCCGCGGCGACCACGCCGATCAGTGCGCGGTGCGCGCGGGTTATCGAGGGACGTGCCACGACGCTCTCATCCTCCGGGTCTCGGCGCCACCGGACGGGACAGCTTGCCACACCCCGGTTTCCGGCGGACGGCGCGGAGGGGGTCGGCCCCCTCCGGTGCACCCGCCCCGGACCGGCACCGCAACGCCGTCCGGCCGGCGCCCGCCCCGTCGGGCGGCCACCGGCCGGACGGGCGGGCCGGAGCCCGGCATCCCCTCGGACGGAACGTCAGCAGGAGGTCCAGTCGCGGTCGGCGTTCGCGTAGGAGCAGGTGTCCTGGACGGCGCCGGAGGAGCGCCTCAGGGTCGCCCTGTCCCGGTCGTTGTTCCAGACGTAGGCGCGGCGCTGCTGGTAGAGGTGGGCGGCGGAGTTGCGGCCCTGGCCGGTGTGGACGGTGACGGTCGCGCCTGCCCGGAGGGTGAAGGCGGGGAAGACGTAGGCGTGGCGGGAGGCGTCCGTGAGGGTCCAGCCGCGCAGGCTGACCGGCCGGGAGGTGGAGTTCCTGATCTGGACGTACTCCGCGTCGAGGCTCGCGTTGGAGCGCGTGTCCCTGCCGGGGCTGTCGTAGTAGATCTTGGTGAGGTGCACCGATCCGGCGGCCTGGGCGGGGGCGGCGGTGAGCAGCGCGGCGGTGCCGAGGGCGGCGGCTGCGGCGACGGCGGGTATGCGACGGGGCCTCATAGGGGCCTGCCTCTCCTGGAGATGACGGAAGCGGGTCCGCAGCCTAGCCGGGATGAGGCGGCGCCACAGCACATTGTCATATTTGACTCAGTTCACGACATGATCCTGTCACCGATGGGCCGCAGCGAGGGACCGGCCGACGAAGGCGAAGGCCTCCGGCATGACGCGCCGCCAGAAGCCGTCGGTGTGCTCGCCCCGCGGGAAGTGCCGCTCGACGACTCCCCCGCGGTCGGCGAGCACGCGGGCCGCGTCACAGAACGGGTCCTCGGTGCCGCACCAGACCCCGAGGCGCCGGCCGTGCGGCCGGCCGAGGGCGAGCAGCGGCTCGTGGGCCCGCCAGTCCGCCTCCCCGTCGTAGCCGCCCGTGGTGGCCGCATCCGGCCAGGTGCGGAAGACCGCCGGGCTGAGGGCCGCGACGGCGTCCACGGCGCCGCGTCGGCCCAGGGCGTACTGGAGGGCGCCGGAGCCGCCCATGGAGATGCCCAGCACCGCCCGCGGCTCCCCCGCCGTGGAACGGCCCAGCCCGCGGGCGCGCAGCCAGCCCGGAACCTCGTGCAGCAGCATCGCCTGCGGGTCGCCCCCGCCGCGCCGCCGGTGCCAGTAGGTGGCGTCGCCGCCGTCCACCGCCGCCACCACGAAGGGCGGGACGCCCGCCCGCACCGCGGCCGCCAGGAACTGCGGCATCCCCAGGGCCACCAGGGTCCGCGCGTCGGCGCCCCGGCCGTGCAGGGCCAGGCAGACGGGCAGCCGCGCCGGATCGTGGCCGGGCGGGGCCATGGTGACGAGCCGGACCGCGCCGCCGCGGGCCCGGGAGCGCTCGGTGACGGTGTGCACCGGCCCGGGGGCAACGTCCGGGACGGTGCCGTCGGGGCCGGTCAGACCCAGGGCGCGGCGCAGCCGGACGCCGCCGGGCAGCACGTCCTCGACCACGGCGGCGCCCACGCCCCCGCCCAGGACGACCGCGCCGCCCCCCAGCGCGGCCAGCAGCACCCCGCGCCTGCCCGGCCGCCGCACCTCCGCACCGCCCGCCGCACGGGAGACCCCCGCCCGCTCCGCCCCGGCCCCGTCCACCCGCATGCCCGTCCTCCCCGTGTTCCGTGTCCCGCGTGTCCCGCGCCGCGTGTCCCGCGTTCCCTGCCCCTGCCCCTGCCCCTGCCCCTGCGTCCTCGTTGCGCACCGCGCGGTCCATCCCGGTGACGGCAGATCATCCCACCGGTGCACGACCGGCCGACCGCCGGGGAGCGATCGCGGGGCCGGCACCGTGCTGCCGGGACTGCGGGGCCGGAACCGCAGTGCCGTCCGCCGGTCGGGCGGCCGTGGTGCCGACCACCGGGCCGGGTCCCGCAGGACAGTCGCCGAGCCGGAGGCGCGGAACCTGCCCCAGGGCGGCCGGGGCCGCCCCGGGGCGGAGCACCGACGGAAGGGGCCGCCCTGGAGGCGACGGAGCCGCGTCGGAATCCCGACGGAACACCCGCCGGAACCCCGACCGGACCGCACGGGGAACCCGGGTGAGGACGCCGGCAGGACCCGGGCAGCGGCCCTGGCAGCAGTACCGGGCCGCCCTGCCGGGGCAAGCCTCTCAGCCCACCGCGGCCGACCGGTCCGCGCCGGTTCCCACCCGCGCGGCGGCGGACGCCATGCCGAGCCAGGTGTGGGGGTTGCCCGCCCAGCACCAGCCCAGCTTCGGCGCGCCCCGGCTGATCCACACCGCGGGCACCCGTCGGTCACCGCAGCGCGAACCCCCCAGCGAGAAGCACCTGTTCTTCTCCAGCGCCCCCGGGTGCAGGGTGACGAGGGCGATGCCCTCCTCGATGGTCAGCGGGCTCCTCCCCCGCGCCGCGACCGCCTCCACCGCCTCGTCGGGCACCGCCCCGCAGAACTCCTCGCCACGGTCCACGTCGAGCAGCAGGTAGGCGCCGCCCGCCGGGAGGACGACGCCCCCGGCCGGAGCGAACCGGGCGAGGTCACCGTCCCTGTAGTTCCGGTCGACGACGCCCGGCCGGTCCTTCCCCGCGAGCGTCGTCCGGGGGACGGACTCCTCCACCGGCACCAGGTCGCGGGTCACCACCAGCAGGAACGGCACCCGCCCTCCGCTCGGCGGAGCCGTCCCCGCGCCGCGCGCCACGGCGACCTCACGCAGCGGGGCCAGCATCGCGGCGAACGCGCTCGCGTCCACTCCGGCCGCCTCCGGGTACCCCCGGTCGACGAGCACCCCCAGCTGCCGGTCGAACTCCGCCCCCGCGTCGCATCCGTCGAACGACACCGCATCCCCTTCCGTCGGCCTGCGCGGTCAGCTCCCGTGCATCGCAGGAGCCGCCCGGGCCGTTACCCGCCCGAGGCGGGACGGCTGCAGGGGCCGCACGCCTGAACCCCCGGCGCCCGACGGGCGTTCACCGGTTCGTACGCGCCGGAGGGCACACCGGCCATGGCGCTGCGGACCGACGGCGGCAGGACAGCGGGCACGCCCCGAGAAGGAGGACGCGGAAACCATGGACACGGCAGGCACGCACGACGGCCCGACCACCTGGCACAAGTCCGGCCACAGCATCCCGGACGGGGACTGCGTCGAGGTCCGCGACCGGTTCGACCTGGTCGACGTCCGGGACTCCAAGGACCCCCACGGGGCGGTCCTCTGCTTCTCGGCCGACGCGTGGACCGACTTCATCAGCGGCGTGCGGGCCGAGGAGTTCCCCGGGCACGCCTGAGACACGGGAACGGGCTCCCGTGCCGCCGGGGCGGCGGCACGGGAGCCCGGGCCCGGGGAGCCCGCGCGGGGCCGGGGCCGGCCCCGTCGCGGCTCACACCGGCGTGCCCAGGGCGCTCAGGATGTCCTCGACCCGGTCCCTGGCGTCACCGAAGAGCATCCGGCTGTTCTCACGGAAGAACAGGGGGTTCTGCACGCCGGCGTAGCCGGGGGCCATGGACCGCTTGAAGACGACGACGTCCTCCGCCTCCCAGACGCGCAGGACGGGCATCCCGGCGATCGGGCTGGCGGCGTCCTCCTCGGCGGCGGGGTTGACGGTGTCGTTGGCGCCGATCACCAGGACGACGGACGACTTCGCGAAGTCGTCGTTGATCTCGTCCATCTCCAGGACGATGTCGTAGGGCACCTTCGCCTCGGCGAGCAGGACGTTCATGTGGCCCGGCAGCCGTCCCGCGACGGGGTGGATGCCGAAGCGCACCTCGACGCCCCGTTCCCGCAGCCTGCGGGTGAGGTCGGCGACCAGGTGCTGCGCCTGGGCCACGGCCATCCCGTACCCGGGGGTGATGACCACCGAGGAGGCGCCGCGCAGCAGCCCGGCGGTCTCCTCGGCGGTGATCTCGCGGTACTCGCCCTGCTCGGCGGAGGCGGCGGCGGGCGCCTCGATGCCGAAGCCGCCCGCGATCACGGAGAGGAAGGACCGGTTCATCGCCTGGCACATGACGTACGAGAGGTAGGCGCCGGACGAGCCGACGAGCGCGCCGGTGACGATGAGCAGGTTGTTGTTCAGCAGGAAGCCCGAGGCGGCGGCCGCCCAGCCGGAGTAGCTGTTGAGCATCGACACCACGACCGGCATGTCGCCGCCGCCGATGGAGGCGACCAGGTGCCAGCCGAGGGCGAGCGCCACCGCCGTGACCGCGATCAGCAGCCCGAGGCCCGGCTGCACCACGAAGAGCACGGTGAGGACGGCGAAGGCGGCCAGGGCGCCGAGGTTGAGCGCGTTCCTGCCCGGCAGCATCAGCGGGCGGGACTTGATCCGCGCGGACAGCTTCAGGTAGGCGACGACCGATCCGGTGAAGGTGACGGCACCGATGAAGACGCCGATGAACACCTCGGCGTGGTGCACGCCCAGCAGGGAGCCGGGGACCTCGGTCCAGGTTCCGGGCTGCGCCTCGACGTCGAGGTAGCCGTTCCAGCCGACGAGGACGGCGGCCAGGCCGACGAAGCTGTGCAGGACGGCGATCAGCTCGGGCATGCCCGTCATCTCGACGACGCGGGCGCGCCAGAGCCCGATCCCCGCGCCGATCGCCATGGCGGCGGCGGCGAGGCCGACGCCGGTCGCGGGGATGCTGCGCGAGGCGAGCCCGACCGTGGCAGCCAGGGCGACCGCCATGCCGGAGACGCCCAGGACGGTGCCGGAGCGGGAGGTCTCGTGCCTGGAGAGTCCGGCCAGGCTGAGGATGAACAGCAGGGCGGAGACGATGTAGGCGGCCTGGGTGGCCGTTGCAGCGGTCATGGGCCTCAGTCCTTCGTGAACATGCTGAGCATGCGGCGGGTGACCGCGAAGCCGCCGAAGATGTTGATGCTCGCCAGCAGGACCGCGGCGAACGACAGCACGTCCACGGCGGTGTGCCCGTGCCCGATCTGGAGCAGCGCGCCGACGACGATGATCCCGGAGATCGCGTTGGTGACCGACATCAGCGGGGTGTGCAGTGCGTGGTGCACGCTGCCGATGACGTAGTAGCCGATGACGACGGCCAGGACGAAGACGGTGAAGTTCCCGGCCAGCTGGTTCGGCGAGAACCCGGCGAGCAGGAACAGCGCCGCCGCGCCCAGGCCGACGACCGCGAACCTGCGGCGGTCGGTGAGCGGCGGCTTCGACCTCTTCCCCACGGCGGGCTTCCCCACGGCGGGCCCCGCGGTGTCCGACGGCCGCGTCACGGGCGCGGCCGACACCTCCACCGGCGGTGGCGGCCATGTCTTCCCGCCGTCCCGCACGACCGTCATGGACCGCTGGACCACGTCGTCGAAGTCGAGGACGACCTGTCCGTCCCTGCCCGGCGTCAGCAGCTTCATCAGGTTCACCAGGTTGGTGCCGTAGAGCTGGGATGCCTGGGCGGGCAGCCGTCCGGCCAGGTCCGTGTAACCGATGATCGTCACGCCGTTGTCGGTGACGACGACCTCGCCGGGGACCGAGCCGGCGACGTTGCCGCCCTGCGCGGCGGCCATGTCGACGATCACGCTGCCCGGCCGCATGCTCGCCACGTGCTCGGCCGAGATCAGCCTCGGCGCCGGGCGGCCGGGGATGAGCGCGGTGGTGACGATGATGTCGACGTCGGCGGCCTGCTCGGCGTAGAGCGCCTCGGCGCGCCGGTCGTAGTCGGCGGACGTGGCCTTGGCGTAGCCGTCGGCGCTCGCCTCCTGCTCGACCTCGACGGCCAGGAACTCCGCCCCTAGCGAACGCACCTGGTCGGCGACCTCCGGGCGCGGGTCGGTGGCCCGGACGACCGCGCCGAGGCCGCCCGCCGCCCCGATCGCCGCCAGGCCGGCGACCCCGGCCCCGGCGACCAGCACCTTCGCCGGCGGCACCTTGCCCGCCGCCGTCACCTGGCCGGTGAAGAAGCGGCCGAACGCGTGGGCCGCCTCGATCACCGCCCGGTAGCCGGCGATGTTGGCCATCGAACTCAGCACGTCCAGCGACTGCGCGCGGGAGATGCGGGGCACGGCGTCCATCGCCAGCACCGTGAGCGAGCGCTGGGTGAGCGTGTCCACGAGTGCGGGGTCGAGGGCGGGTCCGATCAGGCCGATCAGCGTCGCGTCGTCGCGCAGCGCGGCGACCTCCCCGGCGGAGGGCGCGACGACCTTCAGGACGACGTCGGACCGCCAGGCCTCCTCACGGCCGACGACCTGCGCGCCCGCCCCGGCGTAGGACGCGTCGGTGAAACCCGCGCGCAGGCCGGCGCCGGACTCGACCACGACCTCGTAGCCGAGGCCGGCCAGCTGACGCACCGTCGCGGGAGTCGCCGCGACGCGGGCCTCCCCCGCGGCGGACTCCGCGACCACACCGAGCCGTTGGACCATGGATGCGACCTCTTTCCCTGGATCTTCCGCGGATCTTCCCTGGAACTTCAGTGGTTCCCCGGTGGTTCTTCAGTCGTTCCTCGCCGAATTCCCACCCGGTGGCGCAGGCGCGGGACGCCCGCCGGCCCGGGCGGCCGCCGTGCCGGTGTCGTACGCGCGGGGCAGGCGGCGGGTTCGGGGCAGGGCCGCCGGGCCGCAGCCGTGGTCGGCACGGCCCGCACCCCGCCTTCTCCCCCGGTCAGGGGGCGCCGGGCCCGTCCGGCGGTCATCGTTGCGTCTCCCGCACGGGGTGACAACACCCCCTCGTCCGCGGACCGGGACGGCCCGCCGCCGCCTCCGGGGCGCCGGACGCCCCCGCGACCGGGGCGCGCGCCGGGGCACGGGGCGCCCCGACCGCACCGCCCCGCAGGTCAGGGCCGGTCGGGGGCCCGCGGCGGCGCATCCGCCGCGCGGACGGGAACGGCCCGACGGCGCCCGCGCGGGAGACGCCGCGGGTGCTACGTGTCACACGGCCCGGGTGCGGTTTCGGGGCGCCCCGGAGCGGCAGGGGAAAGGCCTGGACAGATCCGCCGTGGCGGACCGGCCCGGGACCGGCTGGATCGACGGAGCCCCGGCAACGCGGAAGGCAGGGCCGCAACCGGCGCCGCGTCAGGTCACCCGTTCGGCTCTGCCGCAGTCCGGCGGTGGAGGACGCCGACAGGCACACGACCGGGCCTCCGGGGCCTGCCCCGGCTGTCGGCATCCGCCAGTAGGGTCTGCCGAGCAGTTCGTGGAGGAAGCGGTCAGAGGTGGAGGCCCAGCGGTGACGGCAGCGATCAGGCCCGCATCCCCAAAGCCCGGAGCGCAGCCGGAGCAGAAGCGCTGGTTCCAGACGCGCAAGTCGCCGTTCCCCTGGGAGCAGGAGGCGCTGGACCACATCAGGTCGCTGATGCCCCGGGCCAAGCCGTACCGGGCCTGGGCGACGTTCTCCTTCACCGCCGCCTCGGGCCGGATCAACGAGTGCGACCTGCTGATCGCCACGCTCGGCGGCCTGTACCTCGTGGAGCTGAAGGGTCATCCCGGAACGGTGGCCAACACCGGTTCGACCTGGAGCTTCCGCGGCCCGGACCGGGTCCGCACCATCGACAACCCGCTCCACCTGACCGACCTGAAGTCCAAGGAGCTGAAGAGCCGGCTGGAGTGGGCGGCGCGCAGGTTGAACCTCAGCGGCCCGCGCGCCCGCATCCCGCGGGTGGAGCCGGCGGTCTTCCTCTCGGACCCGGGGCTGCGCTCGGAGCTGGACGAGGTGCAGCGGGTCCGCGTGTACGGCCGCGACGACGCGGAGACCGGGCTGGGGCGGATCTGGGGCGACCTGCTGGGCCGCACCGCGCAGCGTGACAGCCAGCGGGTGACCGCCGAGTTCTCCCGCGACGTCCTGCCCAGGCTGCTCGCCGAGATCGGCATCACCCAGTCCCAGGCACACCTGAACTTCAGCGACGGCTGGAAGCTGGAGCCGCGTGCTCTGGACGCTGCACTCCTGGGTCACCGGTGCCCTCCGCAATCAATGGGAGGACGAATGGACCCTGGGCCGACGTGTGGACCATGCAGCCGTCGAACAGCTGCTCGACATCGCCTTCCGCCACCAGGAGCTCCGCAGACACCTGTCCGCCGACTGCGTCGACGCCTCCGGCGACCCGGACTGGCGGCCCCTGGTCATGCACAAGGACGAGCCTCGGCCCCGGCCGGCGAGCCTCTGCACCGCCCCGCATGCGAACGGCTTCTTCGCGTTCAGGGCCACACCGCCTTGCCGGTTCGCGCTCTGCACGAGTGCGGAGGAGGACGACGGCTCCAGCGACTGGGAGCTCGTCGTCCTCCCGAACGGCGGACGCGCCGCGCACTTCAGCGGGCAGTCGATGATCCGGCACGGGCGCAGCTTCGTGCATCTCCCGGACGAGTTGAGTAACCACCCGGAGTGGTCCGCCCAGCTCTTCGCCGGTCTCGCCGCCATGTCCAGGGCCCGGCGGTCACAGGGCTGACCCGCACGCGTACCTGTGTTCCGCGCGGTTCAGGTGTCCTGGAGTCCCCCGACGGGATGAAGGTGCAGCGCAGCGGGTCGAGGCCGGTGACGCGGCCGGATGCGCCCGGAGACGGGATTCTGCGGATTCGCCTGCGCTGAGACCGAGGTGCTCCGCAGCACCCGGGACCGCGGGCATGAGGACGACGAAGCGGAGGGACAGGTCGGCCCCTGTCCGGTCAGTACGCCCGGAGCGGGTCGCGGCCGTGCTCGGCCACCCACTCCCGGTGCACCTGCTCGGACTTCTCACCGAGACAGACCTTGCAGAACTCCCAGAAGTCGAGCAGGACGTCGAGCGCCTGGTCGAGGGTGAAGGTGCCGCGTACGTGCTCGACCCAGTCGTTCTCGATGGAGACGCCTTTGGGGGAGATCTCGGTGGTGTGCGCGTTGCCGCCGAACTCCTCCGTCACCGCGAAGACGTCCTGCTCGGCCTTGCGCACCAGGTCGAGGACCTGGAGCACCGAATAGGGGGAGAGCTGGATGTCGGAGTCGACCCACTGCCCCAGCACGCTCAGCTCTTCGGGGCCGGTGTACCGGGGCGCCTTGCCGTCGAGGGAGTAGTAGTCCGTGATGCGCTGCACAGCGCGTTCTCCTTGGTTCTTGCTCAAGGGGCCGGAAACTTCGGGTATGCGGTGATCGCGTCACCGGTCACAGGGTCGTAGTAACCCTGGATGATGATTCCCTTGTATTCGCCTTCCCACATGTTCTTCGCCGGGTCGACGACTGTGGAGTTCTCGAACGCCTTGCGTATGGCCCGGGCGGCGTCCTTCTCCGACCAGGTGTCGGGGAAGAAGGTGCTCTTCCGGAGCTTCATCACCCACTCGCCGGTGCGCGGATCCCTCATCCAGACGTTACCTCTGGTCAGGCCGGTCCGGTTGTCCCGGTCGTCGATCTTGGGGACCTTCACACCCGGGCGGTCCTTGCCGCCGGGGCGCAGGTGGTAGCCGACGACCTTGGGCTTTCCGTCGGCCCTGTACTTGATCTCGCCCTTGATGACGTGGTTGACCGCGTCCTCGGGGAAGTGTCCGCTGGGCGGGACCGGTTTGGCGGCACCGCCGTCCCCGCCCCCGGCCTTCATCCACAGGCGCATGTCCGCACTGCCGGCGTCGGCACCACCGGCCACGGCGAGGCGCGGGCCCCCGAAGTCGGGCAGGCGGAAGCCACCGAGGACGTTGCGGAGGCCGCCGGCCTCGGAGACGGCCTTCGCGCTGCCGCCCGCTCCGCCGAGGACGCCGCCGACCACGGCGCCGCTGGTGGCGGCGTCGTGCACCTCGTCGAGGTTGAGGCCGCTCTGGTCGCCCAGGCCGATGCGCATGGGCTGGGCCACGGCCAGGTCGACGGCGACGGACTCGACGGCGCCGAAGACGACACCGGTCAGGGTCGTGGCGGCAATCTCGGCGACGACCGTGGAGACGGCGACGCCGGCGCTCGCGGCGACCTCGGTGATGGTCGCGGCGGCCGCCGCGGCGGCGGCCTCGGACAGGCCGCCGGTGAAGACGGCGAGGGCGGTGCCGGCCACCAGCGCGGCGCCGGCGATCTCCAGCGCGTGCTCGATCCTGCGGGTGGCCTCGGCGACCTCGTCCGCGTACCGGTCCAGGGCCTGGGCCATGGCCCGGGCGGCTCCGGCGAGGTCCGTGAGCCAGCCCCTGCCGCCGTCGTGGTAGCGGCGCCAGAACTCGTCGAACTTCTCGATCGCCGGGCCCTTGTTGTTCTCGATGACCCCGCGGGCCTCGCTGTTGGCGGCGGCGCAGCAGTCGTCGACGGCCTCGGCGAAGGTCCGCCAGGCGCCTGCGGCCTCGCGGAGGCCGTGCTCGTCGGCAGCGGGCCACCACATCCCGGTGAGGTCCTGGACGATCTCCTTGGCCTTGTCGGCGGCGCTCATCTCCCAGCCCCCTGGTCAGCGCATGCCGTCGGCGTTCGAGCGGTCGGTCTCCGTGTGGTTGTCGGCGACCGCGAGCAGCCCGTCCTTGATGCTGGCAAGCCCCTCGACCAGCACGCCGGTGGTCTTCCTGAGCTGCTCGTGACGCGGGTTGTAGGCGTCCGCGAACTTCCGCCCCTGGTCGTCGTCCCCCCAGGGGCTGCCGAGCCGGGCCAGTGCCCCCTCCAGCGCCGAGGCGGCGGCCTTCAGCCGCTCGCTCTCCGCCGCGAACCTCGGCGCGGCCGTCCGAAGGTCGGCCGGATGTATCGAGAACTCTCCCGAACCGGACATGCGCTCCCCCTTTGTCGCATCCGCTCCTGCACGGCGATCGTACACAGCCGGAATTCGACCGGTTCGGTCCGGGCAGAGAAGCCCGTGGTCCCCCTACCCGGGAGAGTGCCGGCCGGCGGCCCGCAGGGCCCGGCCCTCGGCGGTGGGGACAAAAACCGCGGAGCGGCTTCCGGAGGAGGGCGCCGGGTGCATGGAGGATGCCGTCCGCGGCCTCCGACGCGCCCTGTCCGGCGGCCCGTCCTTCCGAAGGAGGCGGGATCGCCCGGGTCGGTCCGTCGAACTGTGCGTCGATGCGACCACTCAGGACCGGATGGAGTCCTCCGAGCAGGGCCTCTACGCCACCGGTGCGGACCAGTTCTTGCAGCGCCAGCTCACTTCAACCGGATGAGCGTGTTCTCCCAGTCGAGCGTCCTGCCGCCGTCATCGGGGCACCCGTCGTACCAGGTGCCCTCGCCGAGTCCCGTCTTGCCGTTGACCAAGGTCGCCACATGGGTGGTCCGGGAGATTTGGAGCACACCGCCGTCCGTGCTCAGCTGGGCGGGCAGGCGGACCGTCAGGGTCCTCCCCTTCAGTCGCGGCCTGACGGAGATGTACTCGCTGGAGGCGTTCGGGTCCGGTGCACCGGCCATGACGCGCCACTCGTCCTGGAACAGGGAGACGGTGACGCTCCCGGCCGCGTCCATGCTGTTGCGGGTGCCGAGAGAGCTGACCCAGCTCACGCCCGAGAGATCGGGAAGAGCCTCGGGGATCCGTCCGGCCATGGTGTAGGTGATCGTCATGCCGGACTCGTCACGCACCCACCGCACATGGTCGATCTTCATGTAGCCGGGGATTCCGGCCTTCCCCTTGGTGGCCCCACCGGCCTGCATGAAGACGACGTTCTGCGGCTTTCCCGAGCAGAAGGCGGACTTCCTGGTCGCCGGCGGGGCCGGCGCCTTCGACGCGGTGGGCGACGGCGAGAACGCAGGTGTTGCGGAGGCCCGGTGACGGGGTTCGGCCGTCTTCCCGGATACCGCCTTCCGGCTCGCTGCGGCGTGCCTGCCGGCGGTTGGGCGGTTCCCGTCCCCTCCGCACGCGGACATCCCCAGGAGGACGAAGCCGCAGCAGGCGGCAGCCGCCGCTCGGCGGTTGCGGGCACGACCGGGCACGGAGTCCTCCGGCAAAGGGGGGGGCATGGTGATTCCCGGAGAGGAGTCACGGGGTGGGGCGTGCCGACCGAGGCAACGGTTCTGCGGACCGGTGGTCGCCGGGAGGTCGGAGCGCAGTGGTCTTAGACCCGCATGCCTTCCGAACTGCAACTTCACCCAGGCACTACATACGGATGAGACGTTCCGGACAGTCCCTCGCCCGACCGCTCCCTCCTCGGAGCGTCACGGACGACGGCACGGTGGGCGGAGGAGCGGACGGACACCAGAAGGACGAGCCGCACGCTCCCTCCGTTCGGCCGCGGCGGGCAGTAGGCGACGGCAGGGCATGCCGGTCCGCCGCCTCACAGGTCCCACTCCTCCGCGAGCAGGCCCAGGAGCCTCCGCTGCCGCTTCCTCAGCAGGTCGGGCGTCCACTTGTCCTCGTGCAGGACCTGGCTGGTGAGGGCGAAGAGGGAGGCGCCGTGCCTGCCGGTGAAGTACTTCGCCTTCTTCTCGGCGAAGTCGTGGTTCTGGGCGTAGGAGTTCTTGGCCCGGTTGAGCAGGACGAGGTTGGCGAGACGGTGGGTCCACTCCGCGCGCTGCTCGTCGGTGAAGTCCCGCTGCCACCGCGACCCCGCCTTCGGGTTCTGCGGCAGGACGTGCTCGACGGTGACGACGGGGTGGTCGTAGGAGACCCCGGACCGGCCCGCCAGCATCTCGTCCAGGCGCAGCAGCACGTACTTGCGGGTCTTGGTGGCGAGGTAGAGGTCCCCGTCGAGGCGCGCGCGGGTGTCGGCCTTCTCCGTCTCCGTGAGGACGAGGGACCGGGCGTCCGGGCCGTGTCCGGCGTCGAGTTCGCGCATCAGCTCCGCGTAGCGGGTCACCCGGGGCGTCGTGTAGACGCGGCGGACGAACATGCTGGCTGCGAGCCGCTCCAGGGCCCGGAGGAACCGGTCCAGCCAGACGGGGTCGTTCTCGTGGTGGCGCAGTGCCCACAGGGCGGCGGGGCGCCAGTCGTTGTTGTCGATCTGCTGGAGGCGCCGGAACCAGGCGTTGACCTTCGCCGCGCCGTGGGCGGCCTTGTAGTCGGCGTCGCGGATCCTCGCGTAGGCGTCCGCGTAGGGGACGACGACGTCGTTGACGAAGGACCCGGCCCGGTCGGCCAGGTACCGGCTCAGGACCTGGTCCTGGAACTCCCTCAGCAGCTCCCGCTCCGCTCGCCGCATCGCGAAGACCATGCGCAGGTGCAGGAAGAGGTCGGCGAAGTCCTCGCGCCCCAGGGCCTCCTCGGCGTCCTCCCACCTGCGGGCGCTCTCCTGCGACTCCTCCGGCCCGAGGGCGCCGATGATGCGCGCCTTGAAGATGTCGGTGGGCGAGAGGTCCAGGCCGCGGGAGTTCATGACGCTGAAGATCCGGTGGGCGCTGTCCAGGTCGGGGGTGCTGACGACGACCAGGAACGTCCGCTCGCCGAGCATCCGGACCAGCTCCAGCCGCCGCTTCTCCGGCCAGTCGCCGAGGACGCGGTGCAGGGCGGCGGTGTTGCGCAGGACGGACTTCTGGGCGTCGGTGGGGAGCGTCCGCTCGTCGAGGGCGAGCAGGGTCGCGACGGACCCGACGGCCTGGACGTGCGTCCGGAAGAAGCCGGCATCGCGCTCGCGCAGCGTGAGCCTCGGCTTGGGTGCGAGCCCGAGCACCTTGTCGCCCGGCTCGGTGACGAGCCTGCCGAGGTCGCTGCGCAGGTCGGGGTCCTCAGCGAGGTCGCGCAGCACCGACAGCAGGATGGTGAGGGTGGTGAGGCGCTGCTGCCCGTCGATGACCTCGGCGCGCGCGTCGCCCTTGGTCTTGACGAGCACCACGGAGCCGAGGAAGTAGGGCTCCCCGGTGCCCCGCTCCAGCGCCTCCTCGAGGTCGGAGAGCAGCTGGACGGCCTGCTCGACGTCCCAGGCGTAGGGCCGCTGGTAGTCCGGGATCCGGAAGTCGTAGTCGCTGCTGAACACCTTGTGCAGGGACACTTCGTGGGCCTCGAGCTGCTGCATGGCGCCCATCATGGCGAAGCGGTGACCTGGCTGTACGGGAAAGGGCCGAACGCCGGCCGATGGGACCGGCAGCCGGATACCCGCAGCGCCACAGGGCAGACCCGGGCAGGCGCCGGAGGCACCTCCGCCCGCCGCGGCCGGCGGAGGCGTCGTCGCGCGCCTCCGCCGCGCACGTCAGTCCCGGGCGAGCGCCCGCACGTTCTCCAGGAGGGTCAGGAGCAGCAGCGGCGGACCGGCCTCGGCGGTCCGGGCCGCCTCCCGGTACGTGGCCGTGTTCTTGTGGGTGAAGCCGTCCCCCAGGGCGACCAGCTCGCGCCTGCGCTGCTCCCAGGACGGCCACTCCCCGCCGAGGTACACCTCGAGGTTGTCGCCGAAGACGGTATGCGTCGGCTCTGCCGCCGTCTCGGGCCACGGGCCCGACGGGCGGCGGAGGTAGCCGAGAAGGGCGGTGTTCTTCCTCGCCTCACGGTCGGCCTCCTCCTCGAACTTCTTCCGCTTCTGCCGCTGCTCCTCCTCCGGCAGATGCCGGACCGACTCCAGCTTGCGCTCGAGCAGCCCCTCGTCGCCGTCGAAGACCACGTGGCAGCGCACTCCGAGCGCGGTGAGGATCGCGTGGCAGAGGATGAGGTTCCCCTTGCCGTTCACGTCGATCACGCTGATCCCCTCGGCTCCGAGATTGGCCCCCTGCCGCTCGGCGCAGCCGGTGACGACGGCCGCGTCCGTGTCCCCCTCCACCAGCACGGCGGCCTTCGCGAAGAACGCCTCCGCGAGGGTCCCGGTGCACGTGCTCCCGGTGCGCCGCCTGACGTCGTCGGCCTTCACGTACAGGTCGAGGAGCCGGCACAGGTCGGCCTCGGTCACCGACCGCACCCGCGTGACCGGGTGGCCGTCGACGAAGTCCTGGCCGAGACGGCGGATCTCGTGGTAGCTGCGGTGGTCCACGAAGACGAAGCTGTGCGTCGCGTACATCACCTGCACGCCGCCCCCGGAGGAGGCGGCGAGCCTGCGCAGCACCTCCGCGAAGGTCCGCGCCTGCGCGGGGTGCTGGAACAGCTCGGGCTCCTCGACGGCGAGGCACAGGGTGCGCTCCCCGTCCTGCGGACGCCTGCGCTCGGCCAGCAGCTTGAGTGCGGCGATGATCAGGGCTCGCTGGAACCCGTGCCCCTGGCGGTGCACGGACGTCTCGGCGGCACCGTCCCTGATACTGATCCGGAACGTGGTCCTGGCCGGCCGGGGAGCCTGGACCACAGGTGAGACCAGCACCTGACGCCCCGTCGTGAACTGAGCGACCTCCCTCGACAGCTGCCGGGAGATGCCGTCGAGGACGGGCCCGTAGACCCTGGCGTGGATCTCCTGCCGCTGCCGGTGGGCGGCCTCCTCCACCCCGTCGAGCTGCTTGCTCGCCACGGTGCGGTCCACCGCGTGGTCGAGGATCCGCCCGACGGTGGAGGTCTTCTGGTCGTCCGCCTCCTCGTGGGCGCGCAGGTCAGCCGAGACGAAGACGAAGTCGATCAGCTCGGCGAGCTTGCTCTGGCCGGCGAAGCCGAAGAAGTGGGTGCCGGGGATCTCAGTCTCGGACAGCTGGTCCCGGTGGTCCAGCTCCCACAGGCGCAGCGCCTCCAGCACGGCCTCCTCGCTGCCGGCTGCGGGCAGGCCAAGGTCGGGCCGCTGCTCGCGGAGCTCGCGGTACGCCGTCCGCTTCGCCATCGCCTTCGGCTGCTCGCGCACGGCCTCGAACGGCGGGTAGGCGAGGCCCTTGCCGGTGATCCTGTCCTCGCCGTCCTCCCAGGTGCGCCAGATGATGACGGTCTCGGCGTCCGGCGGCGCATAGCTGCCGAGCGACTCCCTGTCGCGCGGGGTGAGCGCGTCGAACTCCACCTCCACCGTGATCCGGCGTCCGTCGGCCGCGGAGTGCAGATCCTCGTCACCGAGTGCGACGGACCTCTCGCCGTTGAAGAACCAGTCGAGGGCGCGCAGCACGGTGGACTTCCCCGCGCCGGTGGGGCCCACGAAGCAGGTGATCCGGTCGAACGCGATGTCCACCTTCTTCAGGCAACGGAAGTTCTCCACATGCACCCGCTTGATCCTCATGGCGCCCCCTGAGAAAGAGATCTGTTCAACCGACAGAAGGATTCTCCGGACGCGAGCATAGCGAGAGCTTTAGATGTGAACGATGCTTTCACTCGATCGAGTTGCCGAGGGAGGTCACGGAGGCTCGCAGCGGGATCCTGCCGATCGACGCTCGAGAGCGGGTGGCCCACCCCACGCACAACGCGCCCGTGGGCAGCGCAGAGGACCTCGGGCGAACCGTGCACGCCACGCCCTCCGGCCCGACAAGGACGGCAAGCGCGGGTTCCGGCACACCCGCCGTCCAGTGCACGGCGCCCAGCGTCGCGAAGGTGCCGCCCGCTGCGCCGCCGGCCACGCCCGCGACAGGCGCATCTCCCAAGGGCCGGACGCACTCCCCCGCGGCGCAGGTCTCCCGGCTTCGGCCGCAAGGCTTGCGGCTAGAGTGCGGAAGCGTTTCTTCGCCAAAGGGGGATGGTCACATGGGCGTCGAATCGGCCACGGGGGGCCGTTTCCGGGAACCGGAGGGCACGGTCGGGCGCGAAGGCGGCACCGGCGCCACGGACCCGGGACCGCACGCACGGAGCAGGGGCCACCTGGCCGGGGACTCCGCGGGAGCGGCCCGGTGACCGAGGAGATCCGGCACAACTTCGAGGAGACGGAGCGCCTGGCCGCCCGGTTCTCGGCCCACAGCGAGCACCTGCACACCGAGGGCGGCACGCACCTGGGCGCCGCACGGCACCACTTCGGCCGCACCCGTGGCCGCGGCTCCCTCGCCCAGGCTGCGGAGTCGGGGGTGGAGAAGCTGCTGGACTCCGTGACGAAGGCGCAGAAGGCACTCACCGAGCACCTCGACAAGGTCGCACGCGGCCACCACCAGGCCAACGCCAACCACCGCGCCCACGAGCAGTCCGTGGCGGACGCCCTCCACGGCATCCGGCGCGGCGACGCGGGCCGCGACGGGCCGACTCCGCCGCACCGGGGCGGGGCGGAGGGCGCGGGCGGCCGGCCGAGAGAGCTGGAGGCGGGCCCCTCCACCGGACCGACGACGGACGACGTACGGAACTGGCGATCCCGCAGACGACACCTGGAGGAGGAGCCGGGGGAACGCCGCTGGGCCGCAGGCGAGCGGGCGGCGGCCCGGTTGTGGGGCGGCCGACGGCACGGGAACCACGTGCCGGTGGCCACTCATGACCACGCCCCCTACCCGGTCACGGGCTCGGGCGGCAGGCACGTGGACGTCACCGCGCACGACGCCTCGGGCCGTCGATACCATGTCGAGGTCAAGACCTACCAGCGGTGGAAGACGGTCAACGGCACTCCGGTCGAGCAGTTCGTCCCTCTGTCGGACGACCTCTTCGAGCAGATCGCGAAGGACGTCGCCACGCGGCGGCGCGACCCGGACGTGCAGCTGCACTGGGACTTCATGGACGCCCACCCGTCACCCGCGCTGAGGAACGCCCTGCTGCGGGCGCGGATCGTCTTCACCACCCGGAACTGAGGAGCGCGATGCCTTCCCCCGACGACCGGCAGGACATCGACACGCTGCTGGCCGAACTCGACGACTGGAAGCAGGGGTCCCGGGACTCCCTGGTGCGCCTCGCCAAGGTGCTCGGCGCCGATCCGGAGGCGGTGGCGGAGCGGCCCTACACGATGCTCTCGCCCGTGCACGAGCTGATGCGGGACGAGGACGTGGCCGCCCTGCCCGAGGACGACTACTGGTGGCTGTTCACCCACGTCCTCGCCTACACCGCCCAGTACGTCATGCACGAGTACGGCGGCGACTGGACCGTGGACACCGACCCGGCCTCCCCGTCCTACGGGCGCTACGTGCTGTCGGACTTCCCCCCGCCGGCCGGCGGGGACTTCCGCCTGGACGTCGGAGAGTACGTCGACTCGCTGTTCTCCCTGCCGGTCGGCCGCAGCTATGTGGACATGCTGGCCCGCGTGGCGGAGGCAGTGCCCAGCGACCAGCCCTGAGAGCCCGGCGGACCGCGAGCGGCACCGCGCAGGCGGGGTGCCGCACCGACGGCCCGCCCCCGGGGTCAGGCGTCGTGGCCGCCCGCGCCGCCGCCGGACAGGCCGAGTGTGCTGCCGGCCTCGTCGACGCCCTGGGAGAAACCGTCCGCGCCGGACCTGCCCACCTGCGACATGTCGACGCCGTCACGCATCCCGAGGGCGTTCTCCCCCAGCTGGACGGCCAGGTTCCCGGCCATGTCGGACAGTGCGTTGATGACCGGCCCCTCGGCGACGGCCATCAGTTCGGCGACGATGGCCTGCTCCGCCTCCTTGAGCAGTCGGCGGACGATCAGGCGGGTGGCCTGGGTGGCGCCCAGGGCGCCGGCCTCCGAGAGGCCGAACGTCAGCGGCGCAGCGGCCTGCGCGGCTGCGACCTCGGCCGCCAGGATGCCCAGCTGGACGATGGCAGCGGCCTTGGCCCCCTCGATGAGCACGGCGACGCCGTCCAGGGCGTTCGCCGCGAGCCTGCCGCCCTCGGCGAGCTGGTGGAGGTGGGTTCCGGACAGCACTCCCCAGTGGGCTTCGAAGGCCCGGGTCGCCGCTCCGGCGTTCTCACCGAGCATCCGCTGCACCGCGACGTGGGTGTCGGCGCGGCCGTTGTCGACCTCGTCGCAGAAGGACCGCAGGGAGTCGGCCGTCCTGCGGTAGTCGTCCTCGTCCACGTTGGGCCAGGACACCCCGATCAGGTCCAGCACCCACACCAGTTCGTCCGGCAGCACCACGCCCACGCGCACCCCCGCGGCAGCAGAAACGGTTCCGGGCACGGTATCGCACACGCGGACGAATGCGACGGGATGGCCTTCCGGACCGGGCTCCCCATGCCGGACCGGCGAGCGGATGGTGAAGGCACCCGCCCCCGAAGCGTTGGCGCCGGAGGTGCCCGCCCAGGCCCACCGCACCGACGACCTGTCGGCTGCCCTCAACCTCGGCTTCCTCCACTCCTGTGCGGTACGAGCGGGCCGGGTTCGACCCGGTCGACCGTCAGGCTCGTGCACGCGTCGTCCGCGTGCACCCGGGCGCGGGCGACGGTGCCGCCGGGCGTCGCGACCCGGTGGGCGCTCGGCCGCAGCGTGCCCGCGTGGCGGAGGGCCGGCATGCCGGTCCGGGCAGCGGGGCGGACGGCGAGCACCTGCTCGGACGGGAGGCCGGGGAGGGAGTCGGCGGTGTGGATGTCCCGGACGGGGGTGACACCGCCGCCGCAGGCGTAGGAGAGGCAGAGGACGGGGTCGGACCAGGTGGACTCCCCCATGCCGCCGTCCCCGTCGGCGATGCCGACGGCGGCGGGAGGGACACCGAGCGCGTCCGCGAGGGCGGAGCGGAGCGGTGGGGGGGTCCATGGGGTCGGCGAGGAGGAGTCCGTGGTCCCCGGTCTGCTTTGGGAGGGGTGGGCGGTGTCGGCGGAGCTCCTCGTCCGGCGGCTGCCCCGGCCGTCGGCCACGGTACCGGCGGCCCGGCCCAGCCGGGCCGGGCCGCCGTCTGCGCCCTCGGCGGTCGTCGCCGCGGGCACGGGTGCGGGCTCAGCGGCCGGTCCGCGGCCCGCCGCCGCCAGTGCCCCCGTGGCCGTCGCCGTCGCCGCCGGGTTCGGCGGCGTCCATGAGCGGGGGCTCGCCCTTGAGGTGGGGCGGGGCGAGGGGGCGCAGGGCGTGGTAGCCGAGGATGGTGACGAGGGTCCCGAGGGGGATGCCGTCGAGCTTGAAGTCCTGGCTGAAGGTCAGCGAGACGTTGCCGATGCCGATGATGACGCCCGCGGCGACGGGGACGAGGTTGAGCGGGTTGCCGAGGTCGACGTCGTTCTCGTGCCAGATCTTGGCGCCGAGCAGGCCGATCATGCCGTAGAGGACGACGGTGATGCCGCCGAGGACGCCGCCGGGGGTGGCCGCGACGACCGCGCCGAACTTGGGGCAGAGGCCGAAGAGGATCGCGAAGAGCGCGGCGCACAGGTACGCGGCGGTGGAGTAGACGCGGGTGGCGGCCATGACGCCGATGTTCTCCGCGTAGGTGGTGGTCGCCGGTCCGCCGAGGGAGGTGGACAGGACGGTGGTGGCGCCGTCGGCGGCGATGGCCCGGCCGAGGTCGGGGTCGAGGTCGTCCCCGGTCATCTCGGCGACGGCCTTGACGTGCCCGGCGTTCTCGGCGATGAGGGCGACGACGACGGGCAGCGCGAGGAGCACGGCCGAGAGCTTGAAGTCGGGCGCGTGGACGGCCGGCAGGCCGAACCAGTCGGCGTGCGCGACCCCGCTGAGGTCGACGCGCCAGTGGTCGGTGACCTGGCCGGCGGCGTTCGGCGAGTGGATCTGCCCGAAGATCCGGTCGAAGAGCCAGGACAGCACGTAGCCGAAGACCAGTCCGAGGAAGACCGCGATGCGGGAGAGGAAGCCGCGGACGACGACCATCGCGCAGAGCGTGAAGGCCATGGTGAGCAGGGCGACCCACTGGTCCTGCGGCCAGTACGTGCGGGCGACGACCGGCGCCAGGTTGAACCCGATGATCATCACGACGGCGCCGGTGACGACCGGGGGCAGCACGGCGTGCACCACGCGGGCGCCGAGCGCCTGGACCGCCACGCCCGCCGCCGCCAGGACGACGCCGACCACCAGCATGGCGCCGGTGACGGTGCCGATGCCGCCGCCGGCCGCCTTGATGGAGGCGGCGACGCCCACGAAGGAGAGGCTGCTGCCGAGGTAGCTGGGGATGCGCCCGCGGGTGATCAGCAGGAAGAGGATGGTGGCGACGCCGGAGAGCATCACCGCGAGGTTCGGGTCGAGGCCCATCAGGACGGGGGCGACGAACGTCGCGCCGAACATGGCGACCACGTGCTGCGCGCCGAGCCCGACCGTGCGCGGCCAGGACAACCGCTCCGCGGGCCTGACGACCTCGCCGGGGCCGGGGGTGCGTCCGTCCCCGTGGAGTCTCCATCCGAGGCCGAGCACCATGCCGCTTCCCTTCGCCGTCGTCCGTCCTGGTCACGTGCCGGGTCCGCGCCCGGCCGTCGGCCATGCTCGCACAGCGCGCGCCCAAGGGCCGACCGCCACGGCCGCACCCGCCGGGGTCGGGACCGGCGGGTGCGGGCGGGAGTGCGGGCGGGGCGGGCGGAGGCGGGTCAGGGCGGACGGAGACGGGTCAGAGCAGGCGGGACGGGGCGTGGCTGCCGGAGCAGGGGTTCGCCTGGGGGCCGCGGGAGCCCAGCACCTCCTTGGCCTCGACGGCCTGGACCAGCAGCAGGACGGCGGCGATCACCAGGGCGACGGCCCCCGCGCCGCGGCGCGGGGCGGCCAGGACCCGGCGGGCGAGCCAGACCGTGGCCGCGAGGCCGAGGAGGAGGCCGCCGACGGCGGCGGCCGTCCCGGACGCCGGGATGCCGGGCCCCGCCTTGCAGGCGTCGACGAACGCGCCGACGTGGTGGTTCCAGGACCACAGGGCGAAGCCGGTGGCGGCCAGGCCGAGGACGAGCAGGGCCAGCGGCCCCCGGACGCGGAGGGTCCGCGCGGGATGCGCCGCCGGGGGGTGCGCCGCCGGTCCGTACCCGCCGGGGCCCGGCGGACCCGGGACGTGCGCTCCCGGTCCGTGGGGTCCGGGGCCGTACGGCACCGGGCCGCGGGGCGGCGGGGCCCCGTGCGGCGGCGGGGGCTGCGGGGCGGGGCTGCGGGGCGGTTCGGGGTGGCTGCTCATCGGCTCTCAGTACCAGTTCGGCTCGACGCGGACGACACGGATGTTCTGCTGCCCCTCGGCGGTGGTCTCGTGGTGCTCGCGGCCGTTGAGGGAGACGTTGAGCCGCTGGTCGCTGTGCTGGGTGTAGCGGATGTCGCCGTCGGGGGTGACGGCGGTGACCACGGCGGTGTGGTGGATGGTGCCCTGCTTGATGTGCTCGTTCTGGTCGGACGCCTCCTCGAAGAAGATGATGTCGCCCGGCTTCGCCTGCGAGAGCGGCACCTCGTGGCTGCCGTTGCGGTTCAGGAAGTCGTGCAGGTTCTGGGCGCCGCCCCAGGAGTTGGTGTGGGTGTGGCCGTTGCGGTCGAGCCAGTCCCAGCCCCAGCCGCCGGCGGTGCTCTTGCCCCAGCCGTCGTCGTCGAGGGTGTTCCAGCCCTTGTACTGCACGCCGGAGTGGTGCAGCCCCTCGGAGGCGAAGTTGGTGCAGTTGTTCTCGCCGTCGATGTCGACGTTGTCGTCGTCCCAGTGCTCCATCGTCCAGCGGACGAACTCCACGCGGTCGAACTTCCCGTCGGTGCCGCGCAGTTCCTGCTTGACGCCGTCGGGGATGCCGTCGAGCCCGGCGATCTCGACGGGGTTCGAGAGCTTGAGCTGCTCCTGCTGCTGCGGGGTGAGGGAGTCCCACCACTCGGAGACCAGGGCGGGGTCCGAGCCGTCGGGGATGTCGCCCCTGTACATGGACAGCTCGGTCTGGGACGCCTCGCCCTGGTACCGGTTGAGCGCGACGTCCGGGTCGGTGACGCCGGTCGTGCCGGCGAGCCTGCGCAGCTCGTCGGCGGCCTTCCGGTCGGCCTGGCCGGCCTGCCGCAGCGCCTCGTCGAGCAGGGCGGAGACCTCGGCGCCGTAGCGGTGGCCCTCGGGGACGTCGCCGCTCCCGTTGGGGGTGAGGGCGCCGGTCTGCCCGTCGACGTCGAAGCCGTACCGGGCGGCGAGGTCCAGGCCGTCCTGGAGGGTGCGCTGGGCGTACTCGATGCTGGTGGTGAGCCCGTCGAGGACCATGGCCACGCCGCGCATGATGTCGGCGCCGGCCTCCAGGGTGTCGGCGTCGCGGGCGAGCTGCCCGCGGGCGGCCTGGCCGACGCGGTCCTGCCAGTGCTCGTCGAGGGGGCCCCTGCCCTGGTCGTGGATGTCGTTGCAGGCCTGCTCGGACTCCTTGGCGAGGTTGAGCCAGCCGTCGGCGGCGGACTGCCACATCGCTGGGTTCGCCTGCTTGAGCTGGGCGATCGTCACCATGGCGGCCTCAGCCCGCGTTCAGGTCGGTCAGCGCCTGCCGGAGGCGGCGGGTGGCCTCGGCGTCGGCGGACTCGTACGAGCCCGCCGAGTAGTCCAGCCGGTCCGCGTGGTCGTGGAGCTGCCGGACCACCTGCTTCATGTGGTCCTGCCAGGCGGCGGCGCAGCCGGAGAGCGCCCCGGCGGACTCCCAGCCGCCGTGGGAGAGCGCGGCGGCGAAGCTGGCGTCGAGCCAGTGGCCGGCCTGCGGGCCGACGCCGCCGGCGACGGTGCGCAGGCCGGTGGCGGACTGCCGGAGCGCGTCGGGACGTATGTGGATGTCGGGCACTGGTTTCCCCCGTGTGTCCGTGTCTGCTGTCTGCGTGTCTGCTGTGCGTGCGGGTCGTTCGTGCGGCTCCGCCGTACGGACGGCGGTGCGGTGGTGCGGTGGTGCGGTGGTGCGGCTTTGCCGTGGTGCGGTGGTGCGGTGGTGCAGCTGTGCGGTGGTGCAGCTGTGCGGTGTGCGGGCCGGGTGGGCGCGGCGCGGCGGGCGGCTCAGCCGGTCCCGGGGGCGCCCTCCGGCTCCGGTGGGACGAGGCCGGCGGCGAGGGCGTCGGTCAGGGAGCGCACCAGGTCGTCGCCGGCCGCGGCGGCGCGGGCGACGGTGCGTTCGAAGGCGTCGAGCCGCTGGAAGGCGGCGCCGTAGCGGCGCTGCTCGGCGAGCGGGAGGCGCAGCAGCTGCATCCGGCGCAGGTCGACGCGGGAGGTGGTGGAGGCGTGGGTGCCGGCCTGGCGGACGTTGGCGCGGCTGCGCAGGCTGCCGGCGAGGAACCAGGGGTCGAGGGCGCCGGGATCCGGGCGCAGGGCGTGGACCTGCGGGCCGAGGACGGCCGGGGCGCCGTCGGCGACCCGGGTGGCGGCGTGGTGCGGGGCGACGGCGACGACGACGTCGCCGGGCCGGGTGACGGTCCAGGCGGGGTCGACCTCGGCGGCCGGCAGCCAGCCGGACGGCTCGGCGCCGGCGAGGACGTCGGCGGCGGTGAGCACCCGTACGGCGCCGGGCGGCGCCTCGCCGTCGCGGACGAGGGGCTGGTGGGCCGAGGTGCCCGGGTGGAGGGAGAGGTGGCCGCTGCGCAGCAGGTCGCCGACGGTGGTCTGGGGAACTCCGGCCGGGGACGCCGCGGCGGGCCGGTCCGCGGAGGACGCGGGGGCGGCGGTGCCGGCGGGCGAGCCGAGCGCGCGGAGGTCCGCGGAGAGGGCGTCCGCCTGCCGGAGCGCGGCGGCGAGGTCGTCCCAGCGGCCGCCGAGGTCGGGGGCCTCCCCCGCGGCGACGCCCTGCGGGATGTGCCGGGCGGGGGTGAGGTCGACCTCGTCGTCGAGCAGGTCGATGACCCGGACGGCGCGGTGGCGGCCGGGGCGGTCCTCGGTGTGCTCGCCGCGGCTCTCGAACTCGCGCCAGGCGTCGAGGACCGCGGCGTGGACGGCGGGCCAGTCGGGCCCGGTGCGGCCGTCGGCGGGCTGCGGGGCGTGGGGCTGGCCGGCGGGGGCCTGGGCCCCGGCGGCGTCGACGAGCAGGAGGCAGTCGGGGGCCGGGGCGTCGCCGGGGTTGCGCAGCACCCACAGGTGGAGGGCGACGCCGTGGGGCGGGGCGGCGCCCGGCGGCAGGGCGACGACGGCGCGCAGCGCGCCGCGCTGGAGCAGGGCGCTGCGGATGCGGCGCCCCGCCCGGCGGGAGGCGGCGGCGGGCGGCATCAGCAGGACGGCGGTGCCGCCGGGGCGCAGCCGGGCGAGGGCGTGCTGGACCCAGGCGATCTCGGACTCGGTGCGCGGCGGCAGGCCGTAGGTCCAGCGGTCGTCCCAGGCGAGTTCGTCGTGCCCCCAGTCGCGTTCGTTGAACGGCGGGTTGCAGACCACGGCGTCGGCGCGGACGTCGGGGAACGCGTCGGCGCGCAGCGTGTCGCCGGTCCGGATGTCGGGGGCGGGGAAGGCGGGCGGCGGGCTCCCGGCCGCCGGTCCGGACCCGGCGGAACCGGCGGACCCGGCGGACCCGGCGGACCCGGCGGACCCGGCGACGGCCCGGTACTCGAAGGCGAGGCGCACGGCGGCCAGCGCGGCGCAGGTGGGGGCGGACTCCTGGCCGAGCAGGGCGGCGGGCCGGCCCTGGGCCGCGGTGCGGCGCAGGGCGCTGGAGAGCAGGGTGCCGGTGCCGCAGGCGGGGTCGAGGACGGTGGGGGCGGGGGCGGACGCCCCGGCGGAGGGGGCGTCCCCGTCGGGCAGGGCGAGGGCGGTCATCAGCTCCGCGAGCTCCCCGGGGGTGGAGCTGATCTGCCGCACGTGGGTGTCGAGCCAGCGCCCCCGCAGGAACTCGAAGGTCTCGTACGGCCCTTCGGCGCGGGCCACCTCGACGGCGCGGTCCACCAGGCCCGGGTCGGCGGGCTCGGCCAGGTCGGGCAGGTCGGGGAGGGGGAGCGGCGTCCGGTCGGGGCCGCCGCGCAGGCAGGCGGCGCCGACGGCGGCGACGGCGAGGCCCATGCGGTCGCGGTCGCCGAGCGCGTCGAAGTGGGGCCAGAGCCAGTCCCGCTGGTTGGCGTCGGCGAGCTTGCCCTGCCTGCGCAGCCATCCCTCGACCTCGGAGAGCGCGAACAGGGGGCTGGCGTCGGTGCCGCCCGCCGGGGCCGGGAAGTCCTCGTGGCGCCGGCGCCAGTTGCTGACGGCGGCCCGTCCCACCCCGGCGAGCCGGGCGACCTCCGCAGCTGTCACGGTGACTTTCCTGGACACGGTGTCTCCGGTCTTCGAAGGGGCCTGGTGTGAATATACCGAGTACGCGCCCCACGTTGACCCAGCTCACATCGGAGCCACAGTTCCGTCACAGAGGTGGACGGCCGCGACAAAACCTAACCCTTGACAGAGTTCACAATCCGCACGGATGCTTGGGCCCCATGAGCTCGCATCACGACGGCTGGTACGACGGCACGCCGCAGGGGCCGACCCGGGAGCAGCGGGCGGCCCTGCGCAGACAGGTGCTGATGTGCTGCTGCGTCGCCGTGATGTTCTTCGGCCTCGGCTCCGCCTTCGGCTCGGGCCGGACCCACGCGTCGACGCCGGTCCCGGGGCCCACCGTGACCGTCACCGCGACCGCCCCCGCGCCCTAGTCGATCATCCGGACCGCTATGCTGCGGCCGGTCCGGACGCCGAGGGGCAGGCCGGACGCGGAACGAGGGGCGGGGATCACCATGATGGGGCCGGCGCATTCGCTGTCCGGGGCTGCCGCGTGGCTGGGTGTCGGCGCGGGCGCGTACGCGCTCGACCACGCCATGCCCTGGCCGGTGCTGGTCACCGGTGCGCTCATCTGCGCCGGCGCGGCCCTGGCACCGGACCTGGACCACAAGGCCGCCACCATCTCCCGCGCGTTCGGCCCGGTGTCGCGCTGGATGTGCGAGGTCATCGACAAGCTGTCGTACGCGGTCTACAAGTCGACCCGCGGCGCGGGCGACCCGCGGCGCTCCGGCGGCCACCGCACCCTCACCCACACCTGGCTGTGGGCCGTCCTCTTCGGCGGCGGCGCGGCGGCGGTCTGCGTGTACGGCGGCCGGTGGGGCGTGCTCGCGGTGCTCTTCGTGCACATGGTGCTCGCCATCGAGGGGCTGCTCTGGCGGCAGGCCCGCGTCTCCAGCGACGTCCTGGTCTGGCTCCTCGGCGCCACCAGCGCCTGGATGCTCGCCGACATCCTGGACAAGCCCGGCAACGGCTCCTCCTGGCTGTTCACGGAGCCGGGGCAGCAGTACCTGTGGGTCGGCCTGCCCATCGTGCTCGGCGCCCTCGTCCACTGCATCGGCGACGCGCTGACGGTGTCGGGCTGCCCGATCCTGTGGCCGATCCCGCTGGGCCGCAAGCGCTGGTACCCGGTGGGGCCGCCCAAGGCCATGCGGTTCCGCGCCGGCAGCTGGGTCGAGGTGAAGGTGCTGACACCGATCTTCATGGTCTGCGGCGGCGTGGGCGCCGCGGCCGCCCTGGGCTTCTTCGGCTGAGGCCGCCGCACGGGGCGGTACGGCGGCGCGGCAGCGCGGTGCGCAGGGCCTCCGGGCACGGCCTCCGGGCATGGTCTCCGGACGCGGCCTGCGGACGCGGCCTGCGGACGCGGACCGGACGGAAGGCCTGACGGCTGCCGGGCGGGGCGGTAGCGTGCGACCGGGCCGGGCGGCGGCGCCCGGCGGAGGAGCACGACCATGGCGATCGACTACGTGAAACGGCCCCACGAGGGCGCGGGCGAGAACCGGGGCGACGGCGGGAACGGTCCCCGTCCCGGGGGCGCGGAAGGCTCCGCGGGCGGCGCGGCAGTGGGGGCCGAACGGGTGGCGAGCGCCGCACCGGGCCTGGTCGACCTGTACAAGGCCGCCGGGGTCAGCCTGCGCAAGAACGGCCTGTCCGGGCTGCGGGCGGCCGTCTACCTGGTCCTCGACCGCTCCGGCTCCATGCGGCCCTTCTACCGCGACGGCACCGTGCAGCACCTGGCCGAGCAGATCCTGGGCCTGTGCGCGAACCTCGACGACGACGGCACGGTACCGGTGGTCTTCTTCTCCACCGGCGTCCACGGCGTCGCCGACCTCACCCTCGACGACCACGCCGGCCGGATCGGCAGCCTCCACGCGTCGTACGGGCACATGGGCCGCACCGACTACCACGCCGCGATGGAGGCCGTGATCGACCACTACCGGGCCTCCGGGGCGACCGACCCGGCGTTCGTGGTCTTCCAGACCGACGGCGGGCCCACCTCCCGCAGCGCGGCCGAACGGCTGCTCTGCGAGGCGTCGCGACTGCCGCTGTTCTGGCAGTTCGTGGGCTTCGGCGACCCGGACGGCAAGGAGTTCGCCTTCCTGCGCAGGCTCGACGAGCTGCCGGTGCCCGCGAAGCGGGTGGTGGACAACGCCGGCTTCCTGGCCGCCGGGCGCGACCCGCGCTCCGTGCCCGACCAGGTGCTGTACGACCGCCTGCTCGCGGAGTTCCCCGCCTGGCTCGCGGCGGCGCGCGCCGCAGGCGTCCTGCGCTGACCGCACCGTGCGTCCGGCCCGCCGACAACGGCGGGGGCCGCCTCCCGGGGACGGACAGGTCCCCGGGAGGCGGCCCCGGACGCGTACGGGCCCGACGCGCGGCAGGACGGGCGGGCCGGACAGGTGTCAGGAGTCGGCGCGGGCCGCTCCGACGGCGGCGGAGAGCGCCTCCTTGATGCGGGGGCCGAGGCGGGTGAAGCCCAGCTCCTTCATGATCGCGCGCAGCAGTTCCTCGTCGGTGCGTCCGACACCGTCGCTGTCGATCCAGCGGGCGAGGGCGGTGAGTTCGGCGGCCGAGTAGGCGGCGACCGGGCGCCCCGGGGTGAGGGACGGCTTGCGCGGGCGGCGCGTCCTGGCCACCGGGCTCGACGCAGCGGCGGCGGGCTCCGCCACGACGGGCTCTGCGGTGGTGGGGGCGGCCGATCCGGCGGGCTCGGGCTCGGCGACAAGCTCGGGCTCGGCCACGGCAACGGGCTCGGGCTCAGCGACGGGCTCGGCCACGGCAACGGGCTCGGGCTCAGGCTCGACGACGGGCTCGGCAACGGCAACGGGCTCGGGCTCGGGCTCGGTGACAGGCTCGGCCACGGCAACGGGCTCGGGCTCGGGCTCGACGACGGGCTCGGCCACGACGACAGGCTCGGGCTCAGCGACGGGCTCGGCCACGGCAACGGGCTCGGGCTCAGGCTCGACGACGGGCTCGGCCACGACCGGAGCAGGCACCTCGGCGGCGGGCACGGGCGAGGCAGCAGGCTCGGCCTCGGCGGGGACGGGGAGGGCGTCGGTCCCGGCAACCGGTACTGCGACCTCGGCAGTTTCGACGGGCGCGGGCTGGGACACGGGCTCCGGTGCGGCCTGCTCGGCGGGAGCAGTGTGCTCCTGAGCGGCGACGGGAGGCGCGGGCTCGGCCTCGGGCGCGGGCTCGGCCTCGGCCACGGCGGCCGGGGCCTGGGCGGTCTCCACCTCGTCGGCAGGGGCGGTGGCGGCCTCGACGTCCTCGACCTGCTCGGCCGCATCGGGACCGTGCTCCGCCACGGGAGCCGGGACGGCGTCGTCGCCCGGACCGGCCACAGCCTCCGCCTCTGCCGGCTCCGACTCGGCGCCCTCGGCGTCCTCGTGCGCGGCGTCCGGGGTCGTCTCGGCGTCCTCGGGACCGCGCTCCGCGTCCTCGGCGCCACTGTTTTCGGCGCCACTGTCCTCGGCGGCGGCGTCCTCGTGCGCGGCGTCGTCGTGCGCGGCGGCGTCGTGCGCGGCGGTGTCCGGACCGTCCTCGGCCCCGGCGTCGCCGCCGTGCAGGGCGTCGTACTCCGCCACCGCGCGGTCGGCGTCGGCCTGGACGTCCGCCAGCTTCTCCAGCAGGGAGCCCAGACCCGCCCGCTCCAGCTCGGCGCGCTGCTGGTGGAGCGAGGCCAGGCGGTGGAGGGCGCCCTCGTCGGCGGCCAGGACGTCGAGGAGCTCGGCGAGTTCGGCCAGCGGCAGGCTCTGCAGCCCGGCGTCGGGGAGGAGCCGGTCCAGTTCCCGCAGGCTCGCCTCCATCCCCTGGACGTGCTGGACCAGTTCGCCGAAGAGGTCGGCGTCGGACGGCGCCGCGGGCGTGGAGCCGGGCGCCTCCTTCTGCCAGTCGGCCCGGACCGCGGCGGCCTCCACCAGCGCGGCGTGCAGGACGGCGCGCCGCACCCAGCGGGACACCGCGAGCCGCTTGGCCTGCTTGACCAGGGAGCGGCGGGGGCCCAGGGCGAGGCCGCCGGTGGCGGTGGCGTCGGCGAGGGCGTCGAGGTCGGCCTCGTACGCCTCGGGCCGCAGGGTGCCGAGCGTGGCCGCGACGCGGACCAGCAGGGCCGCGGCGGCGGTGAGTTCGGCGGCGGTGGCCGGTTCGGCGAGCGGGGTGGCGTCGGCGATGCGGGGCGCGGCGGCGCGCAGCGCGGGCAGGTCGCGGCCTCGGAGCTCGGCGAGCGCGGTGGACGCGGCGCGGGCCTCCTCGGCGGTGGTGACGGTGCCGGCCGCCGCGGACCACGGGCCGGCGGCGTCGGCGGGGGCGAACCCGCCCTGGGCCGCGTGGCCGCGCAGCAGGTCGCGGATGCCGGAGCGGTCGCCGTCTGCCTCCGCCGGGGCCGGCGCCGGGGCGCCGGGGGCGGGTGCGGAGGTGTGGGAGCGCGGCTCGGGGACGGAGGCGGCGGGGGCTTCTTCGGTGCTGTGGGGCTGTGGCGCAGGCATGTGGGGTCCGGTTCGGGGCGAGGAGGTCGACGGTTCCGGCCGACGCGGTGAGCGACGGGGCCGGCCGGGCTGCTGCCGCGGTTCGGGCGCCATGGGGCGGTTGGTGCTCCGGAGCCGCGATGGACGCCAACAATACGGGTGGGGCGTGAACGCGCGCACGTACCCCGGCGATGTCACACCCGATCGTCCACCGATCGCCCTCCGATCGACCGCCTGCCGTCCGCCGGTCGCCCGCCTGCCGTCCGCCTGCCGCCGACCGGTCCGGGGACGGCCGCAGCGCGGCCGGGCCCCTCAGCCGGCGCCGGGCAGCGGGGCGCCGGCCTCCTCGGCGATGCGCCGCACCAGCCGCGGCAGGGCCGTGCCGATGGGCTCGCGGACGATCTCGGCCGCGAGCGGGTCGTACGGGGTGGGCTCGGCGTTGACGACGACCAGCCGGGCGCCGCTGGCGACCGCGACGTCGACCAGCGAGGCCGCCGGATGGACCTGCAGGGAGGTGCCGACGGCCAGGAAGAGGTCGCAGGCCCGGGCGATCGAGCGGGCCTGCCCCAGCACCTGCGGGTCCAGTCCCTCGCCGAACATCACGGTGGCCGACTTCAGGACGCCGCCGCAGACGAGGCAGGCCGGGTCGTCCTCGCCCGCCGCCACCCGCTCCAGCGCGGCGCTCATGTCACCGCGGGCGTGGCAGCGGGTGCACTGGGTCCGGTGGGCGGTGCCGTGCAGTTCGAGGACCTTGCGGGCGGGGAGGCCCGCCCGCTGGTGCAGGCCGTCGACGTTCTGGGTGAGCACGCGGACCGGCACGCCGGTGCGCTCCAGGTCGGCGAGGGCGCGGTGGCCGGCGTTGGGCTCGGCCCGCAGGGTCGGCGCGTCGCGGCGGACCCGCCACGCGCGGCGGCGGACCTCGGGATCCTCCATGTAGTACGAGTAGGTGACGAGCTTCTCCGCCTCGGGGTCGCGCCGCCACACGCCGTCGGGGCCGCGGTAGTCGGGGATGCCGGAGTCGGTGGAGATCCCGGCACCGGTGAGGACCGCCACCAGGGGGAGGCGGTGCGCTGCGTCGCCGTCGTCCGGCGCGGTGCGGTGCTGCTCGTCCATACGGCAAGGCTAGGAGGCGCACCGCGCGGAGGGCGAACGGATTGCGGGGCGGCCGCCGGAGGCGGTGGGCGGGTGCGCCGGCCGCCCGGCTCGGCCACCATGGACGGCATGGCAACCCCGATGACCGACAGCGAATGGCGGGCCTTCGTCAGCGAGGGCACCCGCACCGGCAAGCTCGCCACCACCCGGGCCGACGGCCGCCCGCACCTGGCGCCGGTCTGGTTCCTGCTCGACGGCGACGACGTGGTCCTCAACACCGGGAAGGAGACGGTCAAGGGCCGCAACCTCGCCCGGGACGGCCGGGTGTCGCTCTGCGTCGACGACGAGCGGCCGCCCTACTCCTTCGCCGTGCTGGAGGGGCGGGCGGAGCTGAGCGAGGACCTGGCGGAGGTCCGCCACTGGGCTACGCGGATCGCCGCCCGGTACATGGGGGAGGACCGCGCCGAGGAGTACGGGGCCCGCAACGGCGTGCCGGGGGAGCTGCTGGTGCGGATCCGGGTGGAGAAGGCCGTGGCGGTCCGCGACCTCGCCGACTGACGGGGCTCCCCGGCCGGTGCGCGCCCCGCCACGGCGTCCCGCCTGCCCGGTGGGGCCCGGCGGGCCGCCGTGTGCCGGGCGCGGCTCAGTCCGGGACGCGCGCGTCCGGGGCGGCGGCCTGCCCGGGGAGGGCGGCGCCCGGCTGCGGGGTGAAGCGCACCGGCAGCGCCACCGGTCCGCGCATGATCCCCGACGGGATCCACGCCACCTCGTCGAGGGGGACCGCCGCCTCCAGGCCGGGGAGGCGGCGCAGCAGGGTGCCGAGCGCGACCGCGGCCTCCAGGCGGGCCAGGGGGGCGCCCAGGCAGTAGTGGATCCCGTGGCCGAACGAGAGGTGGCGGGCGGCGTCCCGGGTCACGTCCAGCGCGTCCGGGTCGGCGGTGCCGGTACCGGACCCGTCCCTGCCCACCGAGGTCAGGGCGACCTGCACGATGTCGCCGCGGCGGATGAGGCACCCGCCCAGCTCGACGTCGGCAGCGGCGAACCGCTGCGGGGTGAGCTCCACCGGGGCGTCGTACCGCAGGAACTCCTCCACCGCACCCGGCAGCAGCTCCGGCCGCTCGCGCAGCAGGCGCGCCTGGCCGGGGTGGCGCAGCAGCGCCATCAGGGCGTTGCCCAGCAGGTTGACGGTGGTCTCGTGGCCCGCGACCACCAGCAGGACGGCCGTGCCGACGAGTTCGGTGTCGGAGAGCCGCCCGTCGTCCTCGTCGCGCACCGCCACCAGCGCGGAGAGCAGGTCGTCGCCGGGCCGGGCGCGCTTGGCGGCGAGCAGGTCGGCCAGGAACCGGCTGAGCGCGGCGGCGCCCTCGCGGGCGGCGGACGGCGGGTTGCCGAGCGCCTGCTGCGACCAGGTGCGGAAGCCGTCGCGCTGCTCCTCGGGCACGCCGAGGAGTTCGCAGATGACGGTCATCGGCAGGGGGGCGGTGAAGGACGCCACCAGGTCGGCCTCGCCGAGCGGGGCGAAGGCGTCGACGAGCCGGTCGGCGATCTCCCGGACGCGCGGCGCCAGCGCCTCCGTGCGGCGCGGGGTGAACGCCCCGGCGACCAGGCGGCGCAGCCGGGTGTGCTCGGGCGGGTCGGCGGTCAGCATGTTGCCGCCCAGGCCGACGCCGGGCCGGTTCGACAGGTAGCCGGCGGCCTCCAGGGCCGCCTCGGCCGGGGCGGTGTCCTTGCCGAGGGCCGGGTGGAGCAGCGCCTCGCGGGCGGCGTCGTGGCCGACCACCAGCCACCCCTCCAGGCCGCGGGCGAACCGCACCCGGTGCACGGGACCGCGGGCCCGCAGGGCGGCGTAGCGGGCGTGGGCGTCGGCCTTGAAGTCCGGGGTGCCGACCAGAGGCGGCCCCGGGTCCGGGCCGGGCGCCGGCGCCTGCGTCTGGTGCCCGCCGTCGGCGGCGGACGGGTCCCGGCCGTCCTGCCGGCTCCGGCCGTCCTGTCCGTCCCGGCTTCCCCGCATGCCGCCCCCCGGCTGATCGGACGTCAACAGCCTTCCCTCGGAGGACGGTAGCAGCGGGACGCCCGTCGCGGACCCGGCGGACGCGGGGAAACCGCCCGGTGCGCCTGTCGGCGGCGGCCCGGGCACCACGACGCTCTCCGGGCACGTACCGCGCGGCCAGTCCTCCCGCACCACGCCACGGAAGGCAGCGACAGCGCGATGAAGCCCCTCGAGGCAGCGGATCCGGCACGTCCCGGCGCCTGCCGCCTGGTCGCGCGGCCCGGGGCGGGCGGCATGGGCCGGGTCCACCTGGCACGCAGCCCCAGGGGCCGGACCATAGCCCGGCGCTTCGACCGGGTGCACCTCCTCCCGGACCGCTGACCGGCCGTCCGGGGCGGCAATGGCGCAGTGTTCCTGTCAGATCGGGACGGGATAGGATCGTCCGGCCCCGGGCTGTGGGGCAGCTGACGTTGACGGGGAACCAGCGATGGCAGGGGGACGCGCAGTGGCCAACGGCTACCGGGTCAATACGGACGAACTGGAGGCGGTCGTCACCAGGCTGAGGAACCTGCAGAGGAACCTCGGCGAGACGGCCGGCAAGGCCACGTACAACACCGTGCTCGCGGCGTCGGACGTCGGGTGGGACTTCCCCGAGGCGCACGAGCTGCACGGGGCGCACACGCGGATGAAGGCGTCCCTCGAGGAGCTGATCAGGAAGCTCGAGGCGATGATCGACGACTTCGGCGGCAAGACGAAGGCCGTGACGGACTCGTACCGCGAGAGCGAGTACAGCATCCGGACGGCCATGAGCGGCGGCGCGCAGCCCGAGTCCGGATCGAGGCTGGCCTGATGAGCGACAGGGTCGACGTCCCGATGGGCACCACCCGTGCGGGGATCACCAACTTCGAGCACTGGGACCTCATCCCGATCAAGCAGATGGTCGAGAACAGCCGCCCCGAGCGGATGGACGAGGTCGCCGACCACTGGATGAGCGTCAAGCGGGAGCTCGACGCGGCCGCCCGGGAGCTCAAGGCCGCCACGGACCACATCGCCGCCCACTGGGAGGGTTCGGCCGCCGACGGCTTCGCCCAGCGCTCGGCCGTCCTCCAGGAGAGCATCAGCAACACCGGCCTCCACGCCGAGAACACCTCCCACGCGCTGAGGTACGCGAGCCGGTCCCTCCAGACGGCCAAGACCGAGATGGCCTCCATCCACGTGCCCAGCACGTGGGAGAAGGCCAAGGACAAGCTGGGCGACGGCAGCCGGAGCGACACGCAGTTCCGCGCCGACGTCGCCGCCGGCATGGACCGTGACGCGGCGGTGCAGAGGAACTCGGGCAGCCTGTCGCTCCTGGAGGAGCGGCACCAGCAGGCCATCGCGGTGATGGAGCGGCTGGCGCCGCAGTACAAGGCCGCCAGCAACGTGATGGTTCCGCCGGACTCGTCCGGCAAAGGACACCTCAACCCGATCCCGTCGCCGCCGAAGCAAAGGATCAATTCGCCCGGTGACGTCGGCCCCGCCCCGAAAAGTCCTCGCGGTATCGGCGGGGGCACCGAAAGCGGCGATCGCCGGGTAAGCACCCGTCCGACCTATCGCGATCCCAACTCGGTGGGCGACGGCACACACACCGGTAACGGTGACATCGGGATTCACCAGACCCACGGCACTCCGCCCGGAGGGGGAACGGCGCCTCCGGGCGGGGACCACCGGATCGACACACAGCCGCCCTCCCACACAGGCATCGACAGCCACGGCGGCGGTTCGACCACACCGGGCACTCAGGTCCCGGGTGGCATCGGCTCCGGGACAGGCGGCGGATCGGGCAGCGGCGGATACGGCGGCGGGTCCGCCGGCGGAGGCGTCGGTTCCGGCGGTGGGTACATCGGCGGAGGTCTGCCCGGCGGCGGATACGGCAGGGCACGAGGCGGCAGCAGCACATCGTCGACCGGCGGCCGTACAGGGAACGGGTACGGAGGCGGTACGACTGCGGGTCGCACAGGGACAGGCGGTGGCTCCGCCGCCGGGCAGGGCCGTACCGGAACCGGCGCCGGAGGCATGGGCGGCATGTCGGGCATGGGTGGCGGCCGAACCGGAGCCGGCTCGCGCGGAAGCGGACTGGCGCGACGCGGCGGCGGCATGATCGGCGCAGACGGCAAGCGTGCCGGTGGCGCCTTCACCGAGGGTGGTTCCGGTCTCGGCCGCAACCGCGGCAACGCGTCCGCCAACGGCCGGAACGGTGGTGCGATGCCCGGGGCGGGGGCCGGGGGCCAGCGCAAGAAGGACAAGCGGGGCAGTCGTCCTGACTACCTGGTCGAGGACGAGGACACCTGGACCGGCGGAGACGGCCCGGTGAACCCGCCCGTGATCGAATGAACCGGGCTCGCCGCGAGCCGGAGCAGAACGTCGGCAGTGGCCCCGCGCGCACCGCGTGGGGCCACTGGCCTGCACAGGGAAGGAAGCACCGCATGAAGCCCACACGAACACTGCGGGCACTGACCGGGGTACTGCTCGCAGGCGCCGTCGCACTCGTCGGCGCGCCCGCCGCCCACGCAGACAACATCAGAGACCTTCAAATGCAGTGGCCGTTGAAGGATTTCAATGTCCAGAACATCTGGAGGATCACGACCGGATCCGGGGTGAAGGTCGCTGTTATCGACTCGGGAATCGACGCATCCCACCCGGATCTTACGGGCCAGATCCTTCCTGGGACAGACGCCAGACACGGCGGCGACGGAAGGAAGGACTACGACCCGGAGAAGCACGGGACGAGCATGGCCAGCATCATCGCCGGCCATGGGCACGGACCGAACAACTCCGACGGTGTTGTCGGCCTGGCACCTGGTGTCAAAATCCTGCCGGTTGCAAAGTTCGGCGCTGATGGGACCAACGGTACAGGGCGGGCCATTCATTACGCTGTAGACCATGGCGCTTCAGTCATCAGCATGTCCATCGGTGGTGTCGAAGAGCCGCCCGATCTTCGAGAAGCAGTGGCGTACGCCCAGCGACACGACGTGGTTCTCATCGCGGCATCGGGCAACGAGGCGAGCAGTCAGGAAAACTTTCCGGCAGCACTTCCTGGGGTTGTGGCCGTCGGAGCGGTGGACAAGGGGCTCAGGGTTTGGCGGGATTCCAATTACGGGCCCTATTTGGCGTTGACCGCACCCGGAGTAGACGTGACCTCTGCTACGACAGCCACCGCAAGTGGCTACGGATCAGGGACGGGAACCTCGGACGCCACAGCTTTCGTCTCGGCTGCGGCAGCGCTGATCCGGGCCAAGTATCCCGACCTGACCGCCGGGCAGGTCGTCAACCGGCTCGTCAAGACGGCATATGTGCCTGAGGAGCTCAAGGGACGCAAACTGCCGGACCCCCACTACGGCTACGGCATCATCCGCCCCTACAAGGCCCTGACCGCCGACATCCCGCCCGGTCCCGAGGAGGGCCCCCTCCCCCGGGCCGCAGCGCCCGGCACCTCGGCCGGCAGCGGCACGAAGCCGCAGTCCGGCGCGCCCGCGCCCTCCGGGAACGGGCCCGGTGCGACCGCCGCCCAGGACGACGGCCTGTCCACCGGCGCCCTGATCGGGATCGCGGCCGGAGGCGTCGCCCTGCTCGTCGTCGTCATCGTGGTGATCGCCGCCGTGTCCCGCGGCCGGCGCCGGCCCCCGGGCGGTCCCGGCGGGCCGCAGGGCCCGGGCGGCGGCCACCCCGGCACCGCGCCGCCGTACCCGCCGCAGCCCTGGCCCGCCCAGGCGCAGCCGGGCGGCTACCCGCCGCCCCAGCAGCAGTACCCCCAGCCCTACGGACAGCCGCAGCCCGGCAACCCGTACGCGCAGGGCGGGTACGGGCAGCCCCCGCAGCAGCACTGACCCCGGGATGCATGCCTGCCGTGGCTGCGAGGCACCGACCGGGAACCGGTCCTGCGGCACGTCTGCCCCGCCCCGGACGGACAGCGAGATCGACATGCTCAGCGACGATGTCGCCATTGCGCCGCCCGGCACCACCCCGGCACAGGGCCCGGCCCTTGTCGCCCGAAGGCCTCCGGAAAGCACTCCTCCCGGACGACTGACCCCCGGCACCCGGCTGTGCGTGGTGGGACGGGAGGAGACCGGGGTCGGAATCATGACGTCCACGGGCGCCGAGGCACCTCCCTCTGTCGAAGCGGGTTTCCGGTCCCGGACCGCGGGTCAGGACTGACGGGCGGGAGCAGGGGCCCGCCGCCTCGGTGGGGCCAGGTCCGGCCGGTACGCCGCACCGTACGCCCGACCGGCGCCGCCCCTTCTCCGCCCGACGGCCCCTTCTCCGCCCGACGGCGCCTTCTCCGTACGACCGCTCCGAACGCGGTGCCGCTCCGTGCCGGGTGCCCGGCGGTTCGGGCGGAAGCCGTGCGGGCCGGCCATCCGGGTCCGGCCGGGCCGTGAGCCGCCTCTGCCCGGCGCCCGGCTCGCCGTGGCGTGCTGCGCCGCCGTCCCCGGAAGCATGCCGGCAGCGTCCGCCGTGTCCCGGGGACGTCGTGCCCGCAGGCCGGCCTGCGGCACGTTTCATAACTTCAGCTTCTGGAATTGATCGATTCTCATCCTTGGACTTCTGGCAGGGGTCTCGCGACCATGGGGAGGCGGCTGGGGAGCCCCGGCCGTGCCCAGGGTGCCGACTGCCGTCGGCCCTCCCGAAGGAACCGCGGTGCGACCTGGCCCGACGCGCTCGCCTTCCGGGGCCGACGTGCGCAACCCCGGTCCATCCGCTCGGGGTTCGGCCGGAGCGCCGACCGGGTGCACACGGTCCGTGCCTCGGAGGCCCGTCGGTGGCAGGAGTCCCCGGAGACGCGGTCAGCCCTTCGGCACATCACCGGCCCCGGGCGCGGCGTCCCGGCACGCGGCGGTCGCGCCCCCGGCGGCCTGCCCCTCGGCCGCCCCCGCCCCGCTCAACGGAAGGAACGCAGATGGAGAAGAAATGGTGGACGCTGCTGGGAGTGTGCGGGGGGACCTTCATGCTCCTGCTCGACACCACGATCGTCTACGTCGTCATGCCCGACGCACAGCGGGACCTGGGGGCCGGCCTCTCCGACGTGCAGTGGGTGGTCGACGCCTACGCACTGAGCCTGGCCTCCCTGCTGCTGACCGCCGGCACGCTGGCCGACCGGTTCGGGCGCAGACGGCTCTACACCGTCGGAGTGGCCGTCTTCACCGCTGCATCCCTGCTGTGCGCCGCAGCTCAGTCACCGCTGATGCTGGTGCTCGCACGGCTCCTGCAGGGCGTCGGCGGCTCGATGATGTTCGCGACCGGTCTCGCCCTGATCGCAGGCAGCTTCGAGGGCAGGGAGCGCGGATCGGCGTTCGGCGTGTGGGGCATGGTCACCGGCGTCGCCTCGGCGGCCGGGCCGGTCCTCGGCGGCCTGATCTCCAGCGGTGTCGGCTGGCGAGGCGTCTTCCTGATCAACATCCCGATCGGCGTCGCGGTCGCCGCCGTCGTCGCGCTGCGGGCGGACGAGTCCCGGTCGCCGTCCGCCCGACGGCTCGACCTGCCGGGCTTCGTGCTTCTCACCGGCGGCCTCGCCACCCTCGTGTACGGGCTCATCCGTGCCGGCGAGGCCGGCTGGAGCGATCCCGGCGCGGTGATCGGACTGGTCGTCGGCGGCGTCCTGCTGGCGGCCTTCCTCGGCGTCGAGGCCATCGTCGGAGAGCCGATGTTCGACCTTCGGCTGTTCCGGATCCCGACCTTCGTGGGCGGGTCCGTGGCCGCCTTCGCGATGAACGGCTCGCTGTTCGCGATGTTCCTCTTCCTGGCGATCCACTTCCAGGACGCGCTGGGGTACTCCTCGCTGCAGACCGGGCTGCGGCTGCTCGCCGCCTCCCTGTCGATGCTGGTCGCCTCACTGGTCGCGGGCCGGCTGAGCGCCAGGGTCCAGCCCCGCTGCCTGATCGGCGTCGGCCTGCTCCTGGTCGGTACCGCCCTGCTGCTGATGGGCCGGGTGACCGGGTCGACCGGTTGGACCCACTTCCTCCCCGGCCTGGTGCTCGGCGGGATCGGCGCCGGTCTCGTGAACCCGCCACTGGCCTCCACCGCGGTGGGCGTGGTCCACTTCTCGCGTTCCGGCATGGCCTCGGGCGTGAACGGCACGTTCCGCCAGCTGGGGGTGAGCGCCGGCGTCGCCGTCCTCGGCTCGGCCTTCGCCGCCGTCGTGACCGACCGGTTCCACCGTGGACTGCGCGGCGTGCCCGGCCTGGCGGCCCGCAGCGACGAGCTCGCCGCCCGGGTCCGGGCCGGGGACCTGGCCGGGGCGGTGCAGTCGGTCCCGGAGCGGTACCACGGCAGGATCGAGCAGCTCGCCGCGGACGGTTTCGCGGACGGCATCAACGCTCTGCTCACCATCTCCGCCGCCCTGGCCCTGGTCGGCGGGGTGCTGGCCCTGGTGCTGATCCGCGCCGCCGATTTCCAGGCAGCCCCGCAGCCCGGCCCGGCCCCGGCACCGGAGACGCCCGGGCCGTCGCCGGTGGCCGCGAAGGGCTGAGGCCGCCCGGGGCTCGCCCCGGGCCCGGGTGGGGGCGGCGCGGGACGGGCCGCCCCTACCCGGCGGCCAGGCCGCCCAGCGGGGCCGCTCCCGCCGGCTGCGGCTCCCCGAAGAACCGGCGGCAGTACGCCAGCAGTTCGCGGAGTGCAGGGCTCCCGGTCGTCGCGGTGATGAGCGCCAGTACGGCCGGGACTCCGGCGTCGGCGATGGGGACGGTCCGCAGCCCCTCGTACCGGGCGGCCATGGACTCGGAGAGCACGGCCACGCCGAGGCCGCGCAGCGCCAGCGCGGCCACCGCGCCCGGAGCGCTCGCCTGGAGGGCGACGGCCGGGGTGAGGCCCAGGGCGGCGGCCGACCGGTCGAAAGCCGCGCGGACGCCGGTGCCCTGCGGCAGGCAGATGATCGGGTGGCCGACAAGTTCGGCGAGGGGGATCCGGCCCCGTTCGGCGAGCGGGTGGCCGGCGGGGACGGCTGCAACGACGGGTTCGGTGATGATCGGCCATCCGTCGAGTCCCGCCGGCGGTCCGCCGGCCGCACCGATCAGCGCCATGTCGGCCCTGCCCTCGCGGACGTGCCCGACGAGCCTGTCGGAGTCGTCCTCGATCAGGCTGACCTCCACACCGGGGTGCGCACGGTGGAAGGCGGACAGCGCGTCGAACAGCGGGGTGACGGTACAGGCGGTGACCATGCCCACCACGAGCTTCCCCCGGACAAGCCCGTTCATCTCGTCGACCGACCGGCGGAGCGACTGCGCCGCGGCGACCACCTCCCGGGCGTGGGCGAGCGCGACCTCGCCGACCGCGGTCAGGCCGGCGCCGCGGCCCGACCGGTCGAACAGGGTTGCCCCGAGGTCGTTCTCGAGCTGGCGGATCTGGGCGCTGATGCCCGGCTGGCTGATGTGCACGCGCTGGGCGGCGCGCGTGAAGTTGGCTTCCTCGGCCACGGCGATGAAGTACTTCAACTGCCTGATCTCCATAAGCGGGAATGATAATTCTCCTCGCCGTCATTGGCTGGACTTCGCAGAAGGGCACCTGAGGACCGGTCACGCCGGAATCCGGCCCCAGAGGGTCCGGTCCGAAGGAGGGGAGTGCCGCCGGGCCGGGGGCCGGGCGGAGCTCCCGGTGGCCGGCGCGGGGGGCCGCCCGCGGGCCGGGAGGCCGGTGCGGAACGGCCCGCCCCTGCCCGTGGGGGCAGGAGCGGGCCGGCTGGGGTGCACCCCGTCGGTTCCGACTCCGCAAGGGTGCGTCGCAGGCCGCGCCGTGCGCGGGCCGCGGCTACTGGACGAGTGCGCTGAGCGTGGGCAGGTAGCCCGAGGCGTGGCCGTCGACGTTGGGGTGGTAGGAGTCCGACAGCGGGATGGAGGGGCCGTTGAGCCACTGGGTGCCGGAGCACAGCCGGTGTCCGGCGAACCTGCCGTCGACGTCGGCGAAGGTGAAGCCGGCCGCCTGGGCGCGGTCCCGGAGGGTGGAGTTCATGATGAGGCCGACGTCGTCGATGCGCTGGCGGCGGTTGAGGGCGATCCCGCCGAAGCAGCTCCCGGTCTCGTACAGCTGGGGGTAGCTGAGGACGACGACCCGGGCGTAGGGCGCCCTGCTGCGGATCGCCCCGTACAGGCTGTCCAGTCGGCCCGGCAGGGTGTTGCGGATGATGGACTCGGCGTTGTCGAGCTTGCCGAAGCAGTCGGCGTCGCTGCTGGTGCGGCAGGCGGTGACGACGTCGGCGAAGCCGGCGTCGTTGCCGCCCGCGGTGATCGTCACCAGGTCGGTGCCGCTGTTGAGCGGGCCGAGCTGGCTGCTCTGGACGGTCTGGGTGGTGGCCCCGGTGCAGGCGGTGAAGGAGAAGCTCTGGGTGCCGTAGCGGGACGCCCACAGGGCGGGGTACGACTTCGATGACCGCTGGCAGGTGCTGTCCAGGTCGTACGTCCTGGTCCCGACGCCCGCGCTGTAGGAGTCGCCGAGGGCGACGTAGTCGGTCTGTGTGCTCGCCTGGGCGGTGCCGGCGGCCATCACCCCTCCGCCGAACAGGGTGGCCGCCGCCACCCATACGACGGCCCAGGTGCGGACCAGGGCTCTTCTGTTCGGTCTGGTGCGGTCGTGCGCCATGTTCCACCTCACTGTGGGAACCGGGCGGCAGGCAGCCCCGCACGGATCGCGTGCGGTGCTCCTGGCCTGTGCGGATGCGGCTCCGCGCCGACGGCCGACGCACGGATCCGATGGGATCGGAGCGGCGGGCCGCGACACGTGGACACAGGGTCGCGCACGCCCCTCAGACCACAACTGTCTTGTTCTGGCTTTTTTTGATCGTCCCTGTCGAAGTTGTTATGTCGATCACAAAAGCACGGCTGCACCGGGCACCCGGCGCAGCCGCGTTCAAGCCGGGCGTCCGGTATCCGCATCCCCGTCCGCCGCCGGCCGACGGGGAGCGGGCGCGGGGTCCGTTGCGACGGGTCCCCTGGTGCGCGGTGACGGGCATGGGGGATGATCTTCGGAATCCCAGACCGGAGGACCCCGCCCCATGACCGCCGTCGAAGAGTCCGGCCAGCAGCCCGCGGACGTGGCCGCGCGTGCCCGTCTCGCCGCAGACCTCAGGTCGGCGTACGAGGACGGCGCGCGGGTGAAGGACCTCGCGGTGGCGTCGCACCGGGCGCAGAGCGAGGTGCGGCGGCTGCTGCGCGAGGCCGGGGTGGTGCTGGGCGGTGCGCCGCGGCGGCGTCCGGGGCGGGTGCGGGCAGCCGCCCCGCCGACCGGGGAGGCGGCCGGCGCGGCGTCCGGGGAGGCGGCCGGGGGCGGCCGGGCCGGTGCCGCCGGGGCGGGGGCCGCGGTGTCCGGGGGGTCCGTGCCGGGGCGGCCCGCGGCGGTGGAGCGGCGGCGTCTGCGGGCGCGGGTGGTCCGGGTGGGCGCGGACACGTCCTTCGTCGTGCTGCCGGAGTGGCGGCCCGCGATCGCGGTCCCGGTGGCGACGACGGTCCTGCTGGCCGCCACCGGACTGCCGTGCGAGGGGCTGCGCGGTGCGGAGCTGTCGGCCGTGGTGGACCCCGGCGCCGTGCACGACCGGGACCTCGCCCCGGAGGACTGGCGCCCGGACGGAAGCACGGCGGGGCCGGCCGGACCTGCCGGACCGGCCGGGCCGACGGATTCGGCGGCGCACGACGTGACCGGTAAGGGTGCTGACGGTACGGAGGCCGCCGGGGCGGAGTGCGCGGAAGCCGGGACCGGGTGAGACGGCCGGGGCCTACGCTGGCCGGGTGACCGCTCCGGTGATCCTGCTGCCCTGCGACCCCCTCGCGCCGCACCGTACGGACGGACACTTCGCCGGCGAGGCGGAGGTGGTCCGTGAACTGGGCGGCGACACCGCGCTCGTGGACCACGACGCGCTGCTGGCCGGTGAAGCGGAGGCGGCGGTGCGCCGGGTGCCGCGCGGACCGTCCGCCGCCTGGTACCGGGGCTGGATGGTCCCGTCGGCGGCCTACACGCCCCTGGCCCGGGCCCTGGCCGCGCGGGGCTGCACGCTGCTGACGACGCCCGCCGGGTACACGGCCGCGCACGAACTCCCCGGCTGGTACGGGGCGTTCGAGGGGGCCACGCCGCAGAGCACCTGGCTGCCGGGTGCGGCGGTGCCGCCGCCGCAGGAGCTGGCCGCCGCGGCCCGCCGGCTGGGCGGTACGGGACCGGCGGTCGTGAAGGACTTCGTGAAGTCCCGCAAGCACGAGTGGGAGGAGGCCTGCTTCGTCCCGGACCTGGCGGACACGGCCGCGCTGCACCGGGTGGTGTCCCGGTTCGTCGAGCTGCAGGGGGAGTTCCTGACCGGGGGCGTGGTGCTGCGCCGCTTCGAGCGGTACCGGCTGCGCGGGGGCCGGGCCGAGGAGTGGCGGGTGTGGTGGGTGGACGGGGAGGCCGCCCTGGTGACGCCGCATCCGGACGCGGCCGTCCTCGCCGGGGGCACACCGGCAGCCGATCCCGACCTGGGGGCGGTGCGGCCGCTGGTGCACGCGCTGGGGTGCCGGTTCGTGACGACCGACCTGGCGGTCCGGGAGGACGACGGGCGCTGGCAGGTCGTGGAGGTCGGCGACGGGCAGGTCAGCGACCTGCCGCAGGGCGCGGACCCCGCGCCGCTGCTGGCGGCGCTGGTCTCCTGCTGAGGACGCCGGGCCGGCCGGGGGCCCGGGCCGGGAGGTCGGGAGACCGGGTACCGGGTACCGGGTACCGGGTGGCGGTCGCCCCCGGCGCGCGGCGCGACGGGGGCCGCCCCCCTGGTACGGAGGCGGCCGCTCCGCTGCGGCGGCAGCGGAGCGGCCGCGGCCCGGCACCGGGGAGCCGGTGCGCCGTGCGGCCCGGCTGCCCGGCCGTTCGGCTGTCCGGGCTGCCCGGGGTCAGGCGCAGCGGTGGTTGGCGTTGATGCAGCCCACCACCGCGCGCATCAGGCGGTCGGACATCACGTTGACGAAGTCCCCGTGGTCGGTGACCGCCTTGTGGAGCTGCTCCGGGAAGGTGTCGAGCGCGAAGACCTGGCCGCGCGGGACGTTGTAGGAGAGGACCATCCGCAGCTGCGGCACCGGCTTGAGGCCGGCCGCGCAGCGTCCCGTGCGCGGGTCGGGGAAGACCACGTGGGTGCGGTGGTTGGCGCTGTCGGTGTTCTTCCCGTCCCAGCAGCTGGGGAAGTCCAGGACCCGGATCGTGCGGCGGCCGCCGGGGCACACGGGGTACGTGTCGGAGAGGCGGCGGTCGGTGAAGCCGCTGCAGGTCCACTGCGCCCTGGCGTTGGCCGTGCCGTTGGTGACCGCCTTGGCGTCGCCGGTGATGACGCGCATGAAGCGGGGCATCGGGACGACCTTGGCGACGGGGTTGCCGCGGAACTGCAGGCTCACCGCGGCGGGCTTGAGGATCTGGCCGACGTTCTGGTCCTGTCCGCCGCCGGGCGCGTTGGCGTCGGCCTCCTGCACGTTGTTGCGCAGCCGCAGGACCGGCCAGAAGTAGGCGGAGCGGTCGTTGCGGACGCAGGTGGTGCCGGCGGCCGCGAGGGTCTGGTCGTTGGAGAAGCCGTCGCTGGTCTTGTTGCCGACGTAGTCGTGCATGTGGTGGGCGCCGTTGGAGACGCCCGGGGCGACGATGAAGTTGTCGGGGTTGTTGTGGTCGCTCACGCCGCAGCGGGAGAAGAAGACGCCGCGTGATCCGCCGCGGCGGGTGCGGGGCTCCCTGACGTTGGGCCCGACCCTGGTGATGTCGGTGAAGTCGCGCCGGGAGAGCGGGGAGGCGTTCTGTGCGCCGCCGCCGTTCTGGCCGTTCTGGCCGTTCTGGGCCTGTCCGTTCGGCGCCTGGCCGCCCTGGGCCTGGCCCCCCTGGCCGACCTGGCTGCTCTGGTTCTGGACGCCCGTGGCGGAGGGGGCCGGGGAGGCGGCTGCCACGGGCGTTCCGGAGCCGTAGCGCCAGGTGTGGGCGAGGGCGGTCTGGTTGACCACGGCGAGGCCGCCGCCGGCCACGGCCAGGCCGACGGCGAGGGCTGTCCAGGTGCGGCGGGTGCGGCGGAACCGGTGCGCGCTGCGCGGGGCCGGCGTCTGCGGGTCGGAGGTCCCGAACATCGTCGAAGCACTCTCCCTTTCAACGGTGGGTGGCGGTGGGAGGAGGACGGCCGCCGGCGGGTGGCCGGTGGTGAGGGGCGGGTCGGCCGGTCGGCAGGTCGGGGCGGGGTCAGTAGCCGCCGGTGGAGCCCGTCGTGGTGCCGGTGGAGGTGCCGGTGACGCCCTGGACGCCCTGTCCGCCCTGTCCGCTCTGGACGCCCTGCCCGATCTGGACGCCGGTGCCGACCTGGCCCGTCTGGCCCGCCTGTCCGACCTGTCCGGGCTGCCCGACCTGTCCGGGCTGGCCGGGCTGCCCGACCTGGCCGGACTGCTGCTGGGTGGATCCCTGGACCGTGCCGGCGGCGGGGACGCCCGCGGCGCCGCTGCTGGCGGCCCAGGCGTTGGCGAGCTGGGTGACGGGGAGTGCCTGGCCCACGGCCACGCCGGGCGGCAGCGGGGCCGGCGGCGCGGGCGGCTGCGTGGCGGCCGCGGCGATGGAGTCGAAGTCGACGACGCCGGTCCTCTCCAGCACGGTGATGTGGTCCAGCACGGTGTTGTTGGCGCTGTCGGCGAGCTGGCGGACCAGGGTGTTGCGGGTGCTGTTCCGGATCTTGGCGATGGCCCCGAAGATGATCCCGTGCTGGGTGCGCAGCAGCTGGGCGAAGGTGCGGTCGAAGGCCGGACCCTGCGCGGCCTGCTCCTGCTGGAGGAAGCCCTGCTGCTGGTCGGACGGCTGGTTGGGGAGGCCCATCCCGAGCTCCGCCGCGATCTTGAGGGTCTGGGCGTCGAGCTTCTTGTGGCCGTCGATCAGGTGCTGGGCGGCGACGTGCACGGACGGGTTGGTGGTGTGCGTCTGCGCCATCATGCCGCTGGGCAGCTCCCAGAGCCCGGCCAGCCGGACCTTGGTGACGAAGGTCCGCTCGTCCGGGGTGAGCGGGCCGAAGGCGGTCTGGACGGTGCCCGCGGGCAGGCTGTCCGAGGCGACGGCCTGCGCGGCCGGGGTGCTGCCGCCGCCCTGCTTGTACACCCACAGGGGCACGACCACCGCGACGAGGCCGACGGCCAGCATCCGCAGCAGCCGTGACTGTCCGGGGCCGCCGCGGGACGGCCTTCGGTCGTCCGTCGGCGGTCGGTTGGGCGTACGCATACGCATCAGGCCTCCTCGGTGGCGGCGGGAGCCTGCGGGAAGAGCAGGGCTGCCGGGTACTGGCGGACGGTGCACCGCGCGGGTGCCGTGTCGGTCGCCTCTCGTACGCCCCGGCGCGCGGTTCGGTTCAGGGGCGCGCGGGGCGGGTTCCGAGGAGGGGGCGGGAGGGCCGGGAGGAGGGCGGGTGGAGGCGGAGGGGACCCGGGGAGGGGACGTGGAGGGGGCGCGCGGCCCGTCCGGCAGGCGGAGCGGCGGCTCGTGCGCGTCCGGCCGCGCCCGGCCCCCGGAGGGGTCGGGCGCGGCCGGACGGGGTCGTCGTGCGGGGCGGGGGGCGGATCAGCGCACGGGGGCGGGCAGCCGGCGGGCGTCGGCCTCGTCCTCCTCGCCCGTGAAGGCCCGCCAGAGCCGGGCGTAGGTGCCGTCGGCGGCCAGCAGGGCGTCGTGGGTGCCGTCCTCGACGACGCGGCCGCGGTCGAGGACGACCACCCGGTCGGCGCGGGCGGCGGTGGTCAGGCGGTGGGCGATGACCAGGGTGGTGCGGCGCCCGGCGAGGCGGTCCGCGGCGCGGTTGACGGCGGCCTCGGTGGCGAGGTCGAGGGCGGCGGTCGCCTCGTCGAGGAGCAGGATGTCGGGGTCGACGAGTTCGGCGCGGGCCAGGGCGAGGAGCTGGCGCTGGCCCGCGGAGAGGTTGCGGCCGCGCTCGGAGATGCGGTGCAGGTACCCGCCGGGGAGGCGGGCGACCATCTCGTGGGCGCCGACGGCGCGGGCGGCCGCCTCGACCTCGGCGTCGGAGGCGTCCGGGCGGCCGTAGGCGATGGCGTCGCGGACGGTCCCGGCGAAGAGGTGGGCCTCCTGCGGGACGACGCCGAGCCGCTGCCGGTAGCCGGCGAGGTCGTAGTGCCGCACGTCGGTGCCGTCGACGCGGACGGCGCCGCCGGTCGCGTCGTAGAACCGGGCGACCAGCTTGACCAGGGTGGACTTGCCGGCGCCGGTCTCGCCGACCAGGGCGACGGTCTGCCCGGCGGGGATGCGCAGCGAGATGCCGGTGAGCGCCTCGGGCTTGCGCCCGCCGCGGCCCGGGCCGCCCGCGCCCGCCCCGTTCGCCGTGGCCGGCCCGTCCACGGTGGCGCCGCCGCCGCCGTAGGCGAAGTGGACGTCGTCGAGGTGGACCTCGCCGCGCAGCCCGGTGACCGGGAGCGGGGCCGCGGCGGGCGGGGTGCTGGTGGGGGTGCGCAGCAGGTCGCGGATGCGGGCGAGTCCGACGGCGGCCTGCTGGTAGCCGTCGAAGACCTGGGAGAGCTGCTGCACCGGGGAGAAGAACAGGTCGATGTAGAGGAGGTAGGCGACCAGGGCGCCGGTGGTGAGGGTGCCGGCGTCGACCCGCCGGGCGCCCTCGATGAGGACGAGGGCGGCGGCCGTGCTGGAGAGGAACTGGACGAAGGGGAAGTACAGCGCGATGTAGAGCTGGGCCCGGATGCGGGCCGTGCGGTACTCGTCGCTGCGGGCGGTGAAGCGGTCGGCGTTGACGTCCTCGCGGCGGAACGCCTGGACGATCCGCAGGCCGGCGGTGTTCTCCTGCAGGTCGGCGTTGACCGTGGAGACCTTCTCGCGGGCCAGGGTGTACTGCGCCGAGGACTTGCGGCGGAAGACGAGGGTGGCGCCGACGAGGAAGGGCAGCACGGCGAAGACCACGAGGGCGAGCCCCGCGTCGATGACGAGCAGGGCGGCGAAGATCCCGAAGAAGGTCAGCAGGCTGACCACGGCGGTGACGACACCGGTCTGCAGGAAGGTGGAGAGGGCGTCGACGTCGGTGGTCATCCGGGTCATGATCCGGCCGGCGAGCTCGCGCTCGTAGTAGTCCAGGCCGAGCCGCTGGAGGTGGGCGAAGATCTTGACGCGCAGGACGTACAGGACGCGCTCGCCGGTGCGCCCGCTCAGCCGGGTCTCGGCGGTCTGCACCAGCCAGTCGAGGAGCACGACGGCGAGGGCGGCCAGGGAGGCCGCCGCGACGCCGCCGACCGCGGCCTTGCTGACGCCGTCGTCGATGCCGTGGCGGATCAGGACGGGCAGGGCGAGGCCGGCCGCCGCGTCCACCGCGACGAGCAGCAGGGCGGCGGCGAGGGGGCGGCGGAAGGGGCTGAGCAGGCGGCGCAGCGTGAAGTCGGGGTCGGCGGCGCGGGCCTCCCCGGCCGGCACGTCGGGGGTGTCGGCGGCGGGCGGGAGGGCGGCGACCTTGGCGAGCAGGTCGGGGGTGGCGGGCAGCGAGCCGAGGTTGCGGGAGACGGGGCCGCCGGAGCCGGCCGCCGCCATGGCGCGGGCGGCGGTGGCGGCGGGGTCGTCGTCGCCGTCGGTGTCGGGGTACCGCTCGCGGTCCCACAGGGCGGGGGTGACCGTGCCGCGGGGGGCGCGGCCGTCGGGGGACGCGGCGCCGGGGGCGTGGCCGTCCGGGGCGGCGACGCCGTCCGGGGCGTGGCCCTCGGGGGACGGGGCGTGGCCGTCCGGGGCCGTGACGCCGTCCGGGGCGTGGCCGTCGGCCGCGGCGGGGGTGCCGGCGGCCGGGTCGGCGGTGCGGACGTCGGCGGCCATGGCGTCCGGGTCGGTGAGCAGCGTCCGGTACAGGGCGCAGCGCTCCTGCAGCTCCTCGTGGGTGCCGAGGTCCACCAGGCGGCCGCGTTCGAGGACGGCGATGCGGTCGGCGAGCTGCAGCGTGGAGCGGCGGTGGGCGATGAGGAGGGTGGTGCGGCCGCGCATGACGCTGCGCAGGGCGTCGTGGATCTCGGCCTCGATCCGCGCGTCGACGGCGGAGGTGGCGTCGTCCAGGAGCAGGATGCGGGGGTCGGTGAGGATGGCGCGGGCCAGGGCGATGCGCTGGCGCTGGCCGCCGGAGAGGGTGAGGCCCTGCTCGCCGACGACGGTGTCGTACCCGTCGGGCAGCGCGGCGATGAAGCCGTCGGCCTGGGCGGCGCGGGCGGCGGCCTCGACCTCGGCGTCGGTGGCGTCGGGGCGCCCGTAGGTGATGTTGGTGCGGACGGTCTCGGAGAACAGGAAGCTGTCCTCGGGGACGATGCCGACGGCCGCGCGCAGGGAGTCCAGGGTGAGGTCGCGGACGTCGTGGCCGTGGACGCGGACGGTTCCGGCGGTGGCGTCGTAGAAGCGGGGCACCAGCATGCCGACGGTGGACTTGCCGGAGCCGGAGGCGCCGACCAGGGCGACGGTCTCGCCGGGGGCGAGGCGGAGGGTGAGGTCCCGGACGACCGGCTCCGGGGCGTCGCCGTCCCCGGCCGGGGTGCCGGTGCCGGTGTAGGCGAAGGTGACGTGGTCGAAGGCGAGGGCGGGGGTGCCGTCGTCGGCGTCGGCGTCGGCCTCGGCGGGGGTGAGGACGTGGGCGCCGGGCCGCTCGGTGACCACGGGCCGCTCGTCGATGAGCTGGAGGACGCGCTCCACGCCGGCCCTGGCCTGCTGGCCCACGGTGAGGAGCATGGTGAGCATCCGCACGGGGCCGGTCATCTGGGCGATGTAGGACGAGAAGGCGACGAAGGTGCCGAGGGTGACCTGGCCGCGCACGGCCAGCCAGCCGCCGAGGGCCAGCACGGCGACCTGGCCGAGGGCGGGGACGGCCTGCATGGCCGGGCCGTAGCGGCTGTTGAGCCGGACGGCGCGGAGCCGGGAGGCGAACAGGCGGCGGGAGGCGCGCTCCAGGCGGCCGAGCTCCTGCTCCTCCTGGCCGAACCCCTTGACGACGCGGACGCCGGTGACGGCCCCGTCCACCACGCCGGCGACGGCGGCGGCCTGCTGCTGGGCGGCCCAGGTGGCCGGGAACAGCCGCTTGCGGCTGAGCTGCGCGAACCACCACAGGGCGGGGCCCATGACCAGGGCGACCACGGTGAGCAGCGGGGAGAGCCACAGCATGACGGCGACCGACATGAGGAAGAGCAGGAGGTTGCCCGTCATCATCGGCAGCATCGACAGCAGGCCGTTGATCAGCTGGAGGTCGGAGGTGGCGCGGCCGACGACCTGGCCGGTGTCCAGCTGGTCCTGGCGGACGCCGTCGAGGCGGGTGAGGGAGCGGAAGAGGTCGGTGCGCAGGTCGTGCTGGACGTCGAGCGCGAGCTGCCCGCCGTAGTAGCGGCGGACCCAGGTGAGGCCGAAGACGGCGACGGCGGCGAGGACGAGCAGGGCCGCCCAGGGGGTGAGGGGGCGGGTGTGGGCGGTGACGACGTCGTCGATGATGAGCCGGGTGATCAGCGGGACGACGGCGGTGACGGCCATGCCGGCGAGTGAGGCGCCGAAGGAGAGCAGCACGTTGCGCCGGTAGGGGCGGCAGTAACCGGTCAGGCGGCGCAGCCAGCCGGGGGCGGGCTGTTCTCCGGCGGAGTCATGAGCCTCATACATATTTAGAGATACTAATCATCTGTCCGGGGAGCGTCCACCGGCGCCCAGCCGTACAGGCGGTCGACGCGGAGGCGCACCACCAGCCGCCGGTCGGCCACCATCGCGGCGCGGTACTCCTCCCAGTCGGGGTGCTCGCCCTGGATGAGCCGGTACACCTCGACCAGCTCGTCCGCGACCGCGTCGTGCGGGTCGGCGGCGACCGGGGTCAGCTCGGCGGTGCCCTCGGCGACGGCGTACGCGCCGAAGTCGGGGGTGGTGGCGTAGAGGCTCGCCCGCGGGTCGCGGCGCAGGTTGGCGGTCTTGGCCCGGCCGTCGGTGGTGGAGATGCGGACGGTGCACGAGGCCGGGTCCCAGGTGCAGCTGACGTTGGAGAGCTGCGGTCGGCCGTCGCGCTTGAGGGTGGCCAGGGCCGCGGTGCGGGCGGAGCCCAGGAGGGCTTCGAGGGCGGGCGGGAGGTGCTCTGCCATGCGCTTCCACCTCGGGCGGGGTGCGGACGGGGGTGCGGGTACCGCTCCAGCATCCCTCTCCGCCGCCGGGCGGCGCACCCGTCCGCCGACGGGTGCGCCGCCCGGCGGTGGTCCTCCGCCCGCCGGTCCGGGCCCGCCGGACAGGGCCGGGCCGGGGTCGGGCGCGGGGCCCGGCGGGGCGCCGCGGGGTCAGCCGAGGGTGGTGACGTCCTTCGCCGCCGGCACCCGGGCGGCGACGGGCCGGTCGAAGCCGCTGAAGCGGACGGTGCCGTCGTCGCCGCCGCCCGTGGACACCAGCTGGAGCACCCAGGGCCTGCCCTCCGTCGCGACGTACGCGGTCTCGGTAGCCTTGCCGTCCTTCCCGCTCAGGACGACGGCGGCCCTGCCGCCGACGGTGGTGCGGGCGCCCTTCCTCATGCCGGCGGTGTCCTCGTCGAACCCGCCGAGGAGGTCGCGGAGGTCGCACATGGACGCCATGTCCTTGTAGTCGGAGTCGGTGCTCCGGATCCTGACCCAGCGGCCGTGGAGGTACCGGGCGGCCGCCGCGCCGTCCTTCCCCTGCGACCTCCAGAAGGCCTCGTCGTACCTGAGGTAGACGGTCCGGCCGGCCTTGACCAGCTCGGCGCCGCCCTTGCCCAGGTCCAGCGTGCCGGCGCAGTCGCCCCTGGTGTCCATCCGCATGTGGAATCCGGGGACGTCCCCGCCGGGCGCGCCCTTCATGTCCACGGTGACGGAGTGGAGGGACTTCATGGCGGCCGAGGCCCTGGCGGCTATCTGCTGCGCGCCCAGGTCGGCGAGGCCCGTGGGGGACGGCGCGGGGGAGGCCGCGGCGGGCGCCCCGGAGGCGCTCCCGCCGCCCGCGCCGCCCGGGCCGCAGGCGGTGAGCGCGACGGCGGCACCGCAGGCGGCGGCCAGGAGGAGGGTGCTGCGGGTGCGGCGGCCCATGGTGGTTCTCCTTCGGGGACGGTGGAGGCGGTGGGGCGAAGCCATCAGAGCATGGCTTTGTTAACCGAGTCAACACTGTTGATTTCTCTGGAAGTTTTACACGCCGTGAACACGCGGGGTCGCTATGATCGCGGCGACCGCAGGTGACAGGGGGACATGTGCCGGACAGGACCGAGGTGACCGCGGGCGGCATCGCCCGCCTCGCCGGCGTGGGGCGCGCCGCCGTGAGCAACTGGCGGCGCCGTCACGCGGACTTCCCCCGCCCGGTGGGCGGCACGGACACCAGCCCGGCCTTCGACGCCGCCGAGGTCGAGGCGTGGCTCCTGCGCCGCGGCAAGCTCACCAGCGTCCCCCTGCGCGAGCAGGTGGGGCAGCAGCTCCTGGCCGACCCGGCCGGCGCCGCGGCCGCCCTCGCCCGGGCCGGGGCCGTCCTGCTGCTCGCGCAGGAGCGGCCCGGGGAGTGGAGCGGCCCGGCGGCGGTGCGCGACGGGCTCGGACCGGCCGTCGCCGAGGTGCTGGCCGAGCGCCTGGGCCCGGACCACCCGGTGCCCGTCGACGGGTACGCCGAGCGGCTGCCGCTGCTGCGGGGCGCGGCCTCGCTGGCGGACGAGCTGGGCCCCCGCCAGGCGTACGAGTTCCTGCTGGGCCGGCTGCCGGACACCGGGCCCCGGGCCGGCTCCGCGACTCCCGCCGGCACCGCGGAGCTGATGGCCGCGCTGGCCGGGCCCGCCGCCGCCGTCCTGGACCCGGCGGCCGGCACCGGCGCCCTGCTGCGCGCGGCAGGCGCGCCGGACGCCGTGTACGCGCAGGAGTCGGACCCGCAGGCGGCGGCCCTCACCGCCCTGCGGCTGGCCCTGCACGGGCCCGGACAGGTCCGGGTGCACGTCGGCGACAGCCTGCGCCACGACGCCTTCCCCGGCCTGGCGGCCGACGCGGCGCTGTGCCATCCGCCGTTCAACGAGCGCGCCTGGGGCCACGAGGAGCTCGCCTACGACCCTCGCTGGGAGTACGGGCTGCCCGCGCGGGCCGAGTCCGAACTGGCCTGGGTGCAGCACGCCCTCGCCCGGCTGCGGGACGGCGGGGTCGCGGTGCTGCTGCTGCCCCCCGCGGTCGCCTCCCGCAGGTCGGGGCGGCGGATCCGCGCCGACCTGCTGCGCCGGGGTGTGCTGCGGGCCGTGGTCGCGCTGCCCGCGGGGGCCGCGCCGCCGCACGCGATCCCGCTCCACCTGTGGGTGCTGCGGCGGCCCCCGGCGGGCGCGGCCGCCGACCCGCGGCTGCTGGTCGTCGACGCCGGCGCCCTGCCCGCCGGGGACGGCGGGCGGCAGCCGTGGCAGGCGGTGCGGTCGGCGGTGCTCGACGCCTGGCACGCGTTCGAGGCCGGCGGCGCCGGGGCCGAGCGGCCCGGGGTCAGCCGGGTCCTGCCGGTGATCGGCCTGCTGGACGACGACGTCGACCTGGCGCCGGCCCGGCACCTGCCGCCGCCGCGGGACGGCGGGGCCGACGGGCTGGACGGGGTCCGCGACCGGCTCACGGCGGCCCTGCTGCGCACCTCCGAACTGGCCCCGCAGGCACCCCCCGCCGGACCGGCGCGGTGGCCGGTGACCACCGTCGGGCAGCTCGCCCGGGACGGGGCGCTGGTGATGCGGGCCGGGGGCGGCGGCACGGCCCCCGGCGGGGGCGGGCCGCGGGTGCTCACCGAGCACGACGTCGTGGCGGGCACCGCCCCCAGCGGGACGCTGCCCGACGGCCCGGCCGAGGAGCCGGTCCTCGTGCGGGAGGGCGACGTGGTGGTGCCGGTGCTCGGCCGGGGCGGGGTGGCGCGGGTCGCCGACGCGGCCCTGGACGGCGCGGCCCTGGGGCGCGGCGTCCACCTGCTGCGGTGCGACCCGGAGGCGCTGGACCCCTGGTTCGTCGCCGGGTTCCTGCGCGGCAGCGCCAACACCAGGCAGGCCAGCAGCTACACCACGGCCGCGACCCGGCTGGACGTGCGGCGGCTGCAGCTTCCCCGGCTCCCGCTCGGGGAGCAGCGCCGCTACAGTGAGCGCTTCCGGACCCTGGCCGCCTTCGAGGCCGCCCTGCGGCTCGCGGGCGAGCTGGGCGGGCAGCTCGTCCGGGGGCTGTACGACGGGCTGGCGGACGGCAGCGTCCGCCCGGACTGAGCACCGCCGGACCGGGCACCACCGCCGGACCGGGCCCCACCGGACCGGGCACCGCCACCGCCGGGCGGCGCCCGCCCGGACCCGCCGCACACGTCACCACCGCACACGCCACCGCCGCGTGCGCCGCCGACCAGCAGGAGCAGTCATGTCCTTCGGTCCTCCTCCCCCGCCTTTGTGGGCGGAGCGGCCCCGGAGCCGCGCGGCGGCGGTGGCGGCGGTGGTCCTGCGGGTGCTGCTCGCGGCGGTGCCGTTGGCGTCGCTCGGCATCCTGGCGTGGGTCCCCCTGCTGCGGCTGGCCCTCGTGCGGCAGCGTGCGGCGGACTGGTGGGCGTTCTCGGCGGTCGCGGCGGCCTCCACCGGCGCGTTCGTGCTCGCGGGGTACACCCAGGACGAGAACGACTGGCAGACCAACACCGGCGTGGCGCTGCTGCTCCTGCTCGGCGCGGGTTCGGCGGCGTGGTTCCTGTACGCCGACACCCGGCCGAGGCGGTCGCCCGCGGGCGGCGCCTGGGCACACCCGGGCTACGCCCCGTACCCGCCGGCCGGGCCGTACACCCCCGGGGGCGCGTACGGCGGCCCGTACACCCCGGGCGCCCCGTACGCGCCGGACGCCCAGTACGCGCCGGGCGCCCCGTACGCGCCGGACGCCTTCCGGACCCCCGGCACCCCCCGCGCCGCGGACGCCGGCGGCGCACCGGGCGGTCCCCGGACCGGGCAGGCGCCGGCGCCGGCCTCGCCGCCGCCCGCCTCGCCGCCGCCGGGTTCACCGCTGCCGGGTTCGCCGCTCGCGGACGCGACGCCGCCCCCGCCCGCGGTGCCGCCGCAGGGCGGCCGGATCGACCGGGTGCGGGCCGAGCTGGACGAGCTGAGCGCCTACCTGCGCGAGCAGGAGGGGCGTTGAGCGGACGGGTCGTGGCGGGCCGCTACGAGCTGGCGACGGTGGTCGGACAGGGCGGCATGGGCCAGGTCTGGACCGCCTACGACCGGACGCTGGACCGGCGGGTCGCCGTCAAGCTGGTCCGCGCCGACCGGGTGGCCGCAGGCGGCGAGGACGCGGAGGAGCTGCGCCTGCGCTTCGCCCGCGAGTGCCGGGTCACCGCCCGGGTCGACCACCCCGGCCTGGTCACCGTGCACGACGCGGGCAGCGACGGCGACGAGCTCTTCCTGGTGATGCAGTACGTGGAGGGCGCGGACCTCGCCGACCACCTCGCCGAGCACGACCCCTACCCCTGGCCGTGGGCGGTCGCCGTGGGGGCGCAGCTGTGCTCGGTCCTGGCGGCGGTGCACGCCGTGCCGGTCGTCCACCGCGACCTGAAGCCGCGCAACGTGATGGTGCGGCCCGACGGCACGCTCACCGTCCTCGACCTCGGCGTCGCCTCCGTCCTCGAGGCCGACGGCACCCGGCTGACCAGGACCGGGGCGCCCGTCGGCAGCCCCGCGTACATGGCGCCCGAGCAGGCCATGGGCGGCGCGGTGGGGCCGCGCACCGACCTGTACGCGCTGGGCGTGCTGCTGCACGAACTGCTCAGCGGCACCGTGCCGTTCGCCGGTTCGACCGCGCTGGGGGTGCTCCACCGGCACCTGTACGAACCGCCCGTGCCGCTGCGGGAGGTGCGGCCGGAGGTGCCCGGGCCGCTGGAGGCGCTGGTGCTGCGGCTGCTCGCGAAGGACCCGGGGGACCGGCCGGCGGACGCCTGGGAGGTGTACGGGGCGCTGGCCGGACTGCTCCCGGCGCCCGGCGGGGCCGCCGGGCGTGGGGGGAGCGGGCCGATGGACCCGACCCGGCCGTTCCTGCGCCCGCACGCGCCGTGGCCCGACCGGCCGGGGACCGCGGCGCCGGCGGGCGCCGGCGCGGCGCCCCCGGGCGGTCCGGCGGCCCCGGGAGCGGCGGGGGCCGGCCCGGGGGGCGGCGGCGCCGTCGGCGCGACGGGGGGCCCGGCGGGCGCCGGGGGTGTGGCGGAGGCGGTCGACGAGGTGCGGCGGCTGCTGGACGCCGGGCGGATCACCCAGGCGGTGGGCGTCCTCGGCGACCTCGTCCCCGCCGCGGCGGCACAACACGGCGAGCGGTCGCCGGTGGTGCACCTGCTGCGCAAGCAGTACGCGGCCACCCTGCTGGAGGACGGCCGGTACCGGCAGGCGCTCCCGGAGCTGCGGCTCCTCGCCCGGGAGCGCGCCGAGGCGTACGGGCCCGCGGACCCGCAGGTGCTGCGGTTCCGCTACGAGGCGGCGCAGTGCGTGGAGCAGCTGGGGGACCCGGTGGCCGCCCTCGCCGAGTACCGGGCGCTGCTGCCGTGGGCGGAGCGGGCGGCGGGCGGCGACCCCGACCTGCCGCTGGACGTCCGGCGCCGGGCGGGCGGCCTGCTGCTGTCCACCGGGGACCGGGCGGCGGCACGGGAGGTGCTGACCGGGCTGCTGGCCGACCTGGAGCGGCGCCACGGGCCGCACCACCCGGCGGCGGGGGAGGTCCGCGGCATGCTGGACTGGCTCGGCAGGGTGGCGGGCTGAGGCAGCCCCGGCACAATGGCCGCATGTCGACTGACGCGGAAGCAGCGGAAGCAGCAGACGTGACCACCGGGGGCGCACCCGGGCGCGCCCCCTCCCGGGCCGGGCTCCTGGCCCACCTGACGGCGTCCCGGATCGCCGGCGAGGTGGCGACGACCAGGGAGAACAACCTCGACCACTACCGTGCGCTCGCCGAGGGCGACCGCTACTACTGGCTGGGCCTGGAGCTGGGCGACCGGTGGGCGGACGAGTCCGCGGTGCTGGCCGTGATGGCGGAGCGCTGCGGCGTGGTGGCCGACCCGGGGCACGTGCGCGGGCAGGACACCATCGGCGCCGAGCTGTGCGCGGACGCCCTGGAGCGGATGGCGGCGGTGCTGCGGGAGGCCGTGGGGCGGCGGGCCCGGGTGCTGTTCGCGACCGGGCACCCGGGCGGCGTCCTCGCGGTCCACCGGGAACTGGCCCGGGCGCTCGCCGGGGCGGGCTGCACGGTGGTGGTGCCGCGGGACCTGCCGCTGCCGCCGGACGGCACGGGCAGCGCGGACGGCGCGAGCGGCGCGGACGGCGCGGACGGCCGGCGCCGGCGGGAGGTGCGGGCCGTGGACCGGGTGGCGGTGCTGCACGAGGGCTCCCGCCTCCTGCACACCCACGAACCCGGGCCCATGCGGGCGGTGCTGGACGTCCTGGAGGCGGACGGGGGCCTGCCGGACCTCGTGGTCGCCGACCACGGCTGGGCGGGCCACGCGGGCCTGCGGGGCATCGAGACCGTGGGGTTCGCCGACTGCAACGACCCGGCGCTCTTCCTCGCCGAGGCCGAGGGGACGCTGCGGGTCACCGTGCCGCTGGACGACAACGTAAGCCCCGAGCTCTACGGGCCGCTGACCGCCTACCTGCTGGCCGAGGCGGGCCTGGGCGGCTGACGGGGACGCGCGGCCCCCGGGGCGGGGCACAGACGGCGGGGCCGGGCTGCCGACCAGCGGTCGGCAGCCCGGCCCCGCCTGTGCGGACCCGGCGTCAGGAGGCCGGCATCAGCACGGTGTCGACGATGTAGACGGTGGCGTTGGAGGTCTGCACGTTGCCGCAGACGACCTTGGAGTTGCCGTTGACGGTGAAGTCCTCACCGCTGCCGGCGACCTTGACCGAGCCGCCCTCGAGGGTCTTGTGCTCGCCGGCCAGCTGCTCCGGGGCGATCCTGCCCGGGGCCACGTGGTAGGTGAGGATCTTGGTCAGCTTGGCCTTGTCGGCGAGCACCGCGTCGAGGGTCTTCTTCGGGAGCTTGGCGAAGGCGTCGTTGGTCGGGGCGAAGACGGTGATGTCCTTCGCGGAGTTGAGGGTGTCCACCAGGCCGGCCTTCTTGACGGCGGTGACCAGGGTGGAGAGCACCGGGTTGTTGGAGGCGGCCGTGGCCACCGGGTCCTTCGCCATGCCGGTGAAGCTGCCGGCACCGCTGGCGGGCACCGCGGAGCAGGCCGCACCGAACGGACCCGAGGCCATGGAGGCGGAGGGGCTCGCCGAGTCCATCGGCATGCTGCTCTCGGGGGCCGGGGCGGACGCGGAGGCCGGGGCGGAGGCGGAGTCGCTGGTGCCGCTGCCGCTGCTGCTGCACGCGCCGAGGGTGAGGGCGAGGGCGCCGGCGGCGACGAGGGAGGCGGTGGTGCGCAGGGCGTTCATGTCCTTCTTCTCCTGTGGTGAGGGGTGTGGTTGGTTCTGTCCGGCCCGTTCAGGGCATGGGGGTGGCGTGCCGTCCGGGCTGCGGCGGGGACGCCGGCGGCCGGACGGCCGCGCGGTATGGGGTTGTCGTGGGGACGTCCCGGGGGATCAACCCGGGAAGGGGCGGCTAGGTCACGGTGACCACCGTGCTGTGCCAGCCGGTTGCGCCGTCCGGGAAGGGGGTGGCGCGGGCCTCGGTCTGGACGGCGCCGGTGCCGTCGGTGGCGCGCACCTCGATGCGGTGCGTACCGGGCGGGGCCGTCCAGTCCCACGTCCACTGGCGCCACACGTCCTCGCTGACCTGCGGTGCGAGCCGGGCCTCGGCCCAGGGGCCGCCGTCGACCCTGACCTCCACCGCGTCGACGCCGCGGTGGGTGGCCCAGGCGGTGCCCGCGACGGTGACGGCGCCGGACGCCACACGGGCGAAGGGCTTGGGCACCTCGATCCGCGAGGCGGTCTTCACCGGCGCCCGCGGCGCCCACTCGCGCCTGACCCAGTAGGGGTCGTAGGCGTCGAAGGTCGTCACCTCCAGCTCCGTCAGCCACTTGGTGGCGGAGACGTAGCCGAAGAGGCCGGGCACCAGCATCCGGCAGGGGAACCCGTGGGCCGCCGGCAGCACCTCGCCGTTCATGGCGACGGCGAGCATCCCGGCCCGGCCGTCCAGCACCGCGTCCACCGGGGTGCCGATGGACATGCCGTCCACGGAGCGGCTGACCAGCTGGTCGGCGCCGCGCCGCACCCCCGCCTCGCGGAGCAGGGCCGCGAGGGGCGCGCCGATCCAGCGGGCGGTGCCCGCGTAGGGGCCGCCCACCTCGTTGGAGACGCAGGAGAGGGTGAGGTCGTGCTCCTCCAGCGGGCGGCGCAGGAGGTCGTCGAAGGTGATCTCCACGGCGTGGTCGACCATGCCGTGGATGCGCAGCCTCCAGTCCCGCGGGTCGACCTGCGGCACGACCAGGGCGGTGTCCACGCGGTAGAACCCGGCGTTGGGCGTGAACAGCGGGGACAGGCCGGGCACCCGGGGGTGCGCACCCGCGGGGACGGCGGGAGCGCGGCGGACGGGGGCGGGGATGCGGACGGCCTCCCTGGCCGCGCTGCGGTCGTACCGGCGCGAGTCCAGGGCCCGGCCGCCGAAGCCGGCGCCGGCGGCGGCGAGGGCGGTGGCGCCGGCCGCGGCCGTGAAGCGGCGCCGGTCGAGGGCGGTGGCGCCGGCCGCGGCCGTGAAGCGGCGCCGGTCGAGGGCGGTGGCGCCGGCCGCGGCCGTGAAGCGGCGCCGGTCGAGGGCGGCGGGAGCGGGCGGCGCGGCGACGGGGGCCTCGGGGCCGCGCTCCCCGGGGCCGGAGGGCCCGGAGGCACGCTCCTCGGGGGCGGCGGCGTCCCCGGCCTCCGGGATGTCCGCCGCACCGGGACCGCCCTTAGCCCCGGAACCGGGCCCGGCGGCCCGGGCGTGACCCGCTCCCACGCCCATGCCGACGGCGGCCCGGCCGGTACGGACGAGGAGGTGCAGCACCGCCGCGCCGCACGCCGCCGCCACCAGCGAGGGGACGCTCCAGGCGGCGGTGCCGGTGGGACGGCTGACCGCGGCCCAGACGCCCACGGCGCCGAACACCGCGAAGAGCGGCACCCCGAGGCGGGGGCGGCGCAGCGCCGCGACGCCCGCGGCGAGCGCCAGCAGCACCAGGACCGCGTAGATCCCGCCGAGCAGCACCGCCTTGTCGTGGGTGCCGAACGTGCGGACCGCGTACTCCTTCAGCGGGGTCGGGGCGAGGTCGACGGCCTGGGAGCCCACGGAGACGACCGGGGAGGACTGCGGGCCGGTCAGGACCGCGGCCAGCTCGCCCGCGCCCAGGGCGAATGCCGCGGACAGGGCGCCCGCCAGGGCGCCGACGCCCGTGCGGGCGGCCCGGCCGGGCCCGGCCGTCCGGCCGCCCTGCGGCGCCTGCTGCTCCTGGGTGACTGTCATGACCGTTATTCGGTGCCGCCGCTGGGCCGGTTGGGTCCGATCTCGGAAGTCACCCTTCCGGGTGATCTCATTGCTGCGGCCGGCGCGGTGCCGGCGGAGGACGCGGATTCCGGGGTAAGGGGCAGGAATGCAACTGGTGTGGGTGCTCGACTGTGCGGAGCCCGAGGCGCTGGCCGGCTTCTGGTCGGCGGTGCTCGGCTACCGGGCCGGGCCGTGGGAGCCGCCGTACGTGAGCCTGACGGACCCTTCGGGACGGCGGCCGGAACTCCTGCTGCAGCAGGTGCCGGAGCCCAAGGCGGGCAAGAACCGGATGCACCTCGACCTGCGGGTGGCCGGGATGGAGCCGGAGCTGGCACGGCTGCGCGCGCTGGGCGCGCGGGTGGTGCGGGAGCCCTTCGAGGAGGAGGGGTGGTGCACGGCGGTGCTGGCCGACCCCGAGGGCAACGAGTTCTGCGTGGTCGTCCCGCCCGAGGGCCCGGACCGGGAGGCCGCCGCGGCGGCCTCGTCGGCGGACGGGTAGCGGGATGCCGCCGGGCGCGGCCCGCAGCGGACGGGCCGACGAGCAGGCCGGGCGGGCCGACGACCAGGCCGGGCGGGCCGGGCGCTGCGGGCCGGACGCCCGGCGCGGGCCGGGGTCAGCCGCCGGGCAGCGGTCGGTCGCCAGGCCGGGCGGAGCCGCCCGGCCCGGCGGCGGCACGGCCGTCCGGCGGGGAGGGGACCGCAGCCGGGTCGGGGTTCGGGTCGAGGGCCTGGACCGGGGCCTGGACCGGGGCCGGGGCGCCGCCGTCGGTCCCGGCGGCCGCCGCGAGGGCGCCCAGGGCGAGCCGGTGCAGCAGTGCCGCCATGGCGTCGCGGCCCAGGGCCGGCTGGGCACCGCGCCGGACGGCGCTGTGGGGGGTGGAGTTCAGCAGTCCGAAGACGGCGTGGACGGCGGCGCGGGCCCCGGGTTCGGCGGCCAGCGGGGAGGGCGCGGGGAACGCCCGGCGCACCACGTCCACCCAGAGTTCGACGTAGCTGCGCTGGAGGCGGCGGACCCGGCGGCGGTCCTCGTCCTTCAGGTGCAGCAGCTCCCGGTCGTGGAGGGTGATGAGGTCCTGGTCGTCGAGGGCGAAGTCGATGTGGCCGCGGACCAGTGCGTCCAGGGCCGCGGCGGCGCCGGGCGCGTCCTCGGCGCGGCGGCGCCCCTCGTCCAGCAGGCGCTCGCTGATCCCGACGAGCAGGTCGGCGAGCATGGCGTCCTTGCCCGCGAAGTGCCGGTAGAGGCCGGGGCCGCTGATACCGACGGCCCGGCCGATCTCGTCCACGCCGACGCCGAGGAAGCCGCGGGCGGCGAAGAGCCGGGCGGCCTCGCGGCGGATCTGGTCGCGGCGCGGGGTCGCGGCGGGGGCGTCGGTGCGGGACATGGTCCGATCCTAGACAGTGCGGTTATCGATGGTTAACCTGGGCGCGTAAGTTAACGTTAATTAACGTGGCGGTGCAGGGCAAAGGAGCTCGTGGCCATGGTCTTCTCGTCGTACGCCGCCGCTCCCCCGACGTGGGCCGCCGAGGCGGCGGCACCGCGGCTGGGCACCGCCGCCGACCCCGGGTCGGACACCTACCGGGGCAACGTCGAGGCGCACACCGCCCTGGTCGGCGAGCTCCGCAGGAAGCTGGCGGCCGCCGCGCTGGGCGGCGGGGAGCGGGCCCGGCAGCGGCACACCGCGCGCGGCAAGCTGCTGCCCCGCGACCGGGTGGACACCCTGCTGGACCCCGGATCGCCGTTCCTGGAGCTGTGCCCGCTGGCCGCCGACGGGATGTACGACGGTGCGGCACCGGCGGCCGGGGTGGTCGCCGGGATCGGCCGGGTCGCCGGGCGCGAGGTGGTCGTGGTCGCCAACGACGCCACGGTCAAGGGCGGCACGTACTACCCCATGACGGTGAAGAAGCACCTGCGGGCGCAGGAGGTGGCGCTGGAGAACCGGCTGCCCTGCATCTACCTCGTCGACTCCGGAGGAGCGTTCCTGCCGATGCAGGACGAGGTCTTCCCCGACCGCGACCACTTCGGGCGGATCTTCTACAACCAGGCGCGGATGTCGGCCGCCGGCATCCCGCAGATCGCGGCGGTGCTGGGGTCCTGCACGGCGGGCGGTGCGTACGTCCCGGCGATGAGCGACCAGGCCGTGATCGTGCGCAACCAGGGGACCATCTTCCTCGGCGGCCCGCCGCTGGTGAAGGCGGCCACCGGCGAGGTGGTGACCGCGGAGGAGCTGGGCGGCGGCGAGGTGCACTCCCGGACCTCGGGCGTCACCGACCACCTGGCCGAGGACGACGCGCACGCGCTGGCGATCGTCCGCTCCGTCGTGGGCGGCCTGGGCCCGCGGCCGCCCCGGCCGTGGGAGGTCGCCCCGGTCGAGCCGCCCGCGGTGGACCCGGCGGGCCTGTACGGCGCCGTCCCGGTGGACCCGCGCACCCCCTACGACGTGCGGGAGGTGATCGCCCGGATCGTGGACGGCAGCCGCTTCGCCGAGTTCAAGCCCGAGTACGGGCCGACCCTGGTCACCGGCTTCGCCCGGGTGCACGGCCACCCGGTGGGGATCGTCGCCAACAACGGCATCCTCTTCTCCGAGTCCGCCATGAAGGGCGCGCACTTCATCGAGCTGTGCGACCAGCGCGGCATCCCCCTCCTCTTCCTGCAGAACATCTCCGGCTTCATGGTGGGCCGCCAGTACGAGGCGGGCGGCATCGCCAAGCACGGCGCCAAGATGGTCACCGCGGTGGCCTGCACCCGGGTGCCCAAGCTCACCGTGGTGGTCGGCGGCTCCTACGGCGCCGGCAACTACTCGATGTGCGGCCGGGCGTACTCACCCCGCTTCCTGTGGATGTGGCCGGGGGCCAAGATCTCGGTCATGGGCGGCGAGCAGGCCGCCTCGGTGCTGGCCACCGTCCGCCGCGACCAGCTGGAGGCCCAGGGGGCCGACTGGCCGGCCGAGGCGGAGGAGGAGTTCAAGCGCCCGGTGCGGGAGCAGTACGAGCGGCAGGGCAGCGCCTACTACGCCACCGCGCGGCTCTGGGACGACGGCGTCATCGACCCGAAGGACACCCGCACGGTGGTCGGTCTCGCCCTCACCGCCTGCGCCAACGCCCCGCTCGCCGAGCCCCGCCCCTACGGCGTCTTCCGGATGTGACGGCGGCCGTGACCACCGACGTGACCACCGGGGCGCGAGCCGGCCGGGCGACCGGATGGCCGACCGGATCGCCGGGCGGAACACCGAACGGTGCGGCCGACGACGCAGTCGGCGAAGCGACCACCGAAGCGACCACCGACGTGACGGGCCGCCGGCACGCCTACCCTGCCATCGGAGGAGCACCTCCCATGTTCGACACCGTCCTGGTCGCCAACCGCGGTGAGATCGCCGTCCGGGTGATCCGCACCCTGCGCCGCCTCGGCGTGCGCGCAGTGGCCGTCCACAGCGACGCCGACGCCGACGCACCGCACGTGCGGGAGGCCGACACCGCGGTCCGGCTGGGCCCGCCCGACCGGTCGGACTCCGGTGCGGCCGAGACCTACCTGCACGTCCCGCGCCTCCTGGAGGCGGCCCGCCGCACCGGGGCCCAGGCCGTGCACCCGGGGTACGGCTTCCTCGCCGAGAACGCGGCCTTCGCCCGCGCCTGCGCCGAGGCGGGCCTGGTCTTCGTCGGTCCTCCTCCCTCCGCGGTCGAGCTGATGGGCGACAAGATCAACGCCAAGGAGGCGGTGCGGGCGGCCGGGGTACCGGTCGTCCCCGGCAGCCGGGACGACGCCCGCAGCGACGCGGACCTCGCCGCCGCGGCCGCCGGCATCGGCTTCCCCGTGCTGCTGAAGCCCTCCGCCGGAGGCGGCGGCAAGGGCATGCGGCTGGTCAGGGACCCGGCCGCCCTGCCGGACGAGATCGCCGCCGCCCGGCGCGAGGCCCGGACCGCCTTCGGCGACGACACGCTCCTGGTGGAGCGCTGGATCGACCGGCCCCGCCACATCGAGGTGCAGGTGCTCGCCGACGCCCACGGCACCACCGTGCACCTGGGCGAGCGCGAGTGCAGCCTCCAGCGGCGCCACCAGAAGCTGGTCGAGGAGGCCCCCTCCGTCCTCCTCGACGAGGACACCCGCGCCGCCATGGGCGCCGCCGCGGTCCGCGCCGCCGAGGCGTGCGGCTACACCGGCGCGGGCACGGTGGAGTTCATCGTTCCCGGCGACGACCCGTCGGCGTACTACTTCATGGAGATGAACACCCGCCTCCAGGTCGAGCACCCGGTCACCGAACTCGCCGCCCACGTGCGCGGCCTGGACAGCCCGGCCGGCCCCGGGCGGCCGGACCTCGTCGAGTGGCAGCTGCGGATCGCCGCCGGGGAGCGCCTCCCGGTCACCCAGGAGGACGTCTCCTTCCGGGGCCACGCGATCGAGGCCCGGATCTGCGCCGAGGACCCGGCACGCGGCTTCCTCCCCACCGGAGGCCGCGTCCTGCTGCTGCGCGAGCCGACCGGGGAGGGTGTCCGGGTCGATTCCGGGCTCGCCCCGGACACCCTCGTCGGCTCCACCTACGACCCCATGCTCGCCAAGGTCGTCGCCTACGGTCCCGACCGGGCCACGGCCCTGCGGAGGCTGCGCGCCGCCCTCGCGGAGACCCTGATCCTCGGCGTGACCACCAACACCGGCTTCCTGCGCCGGCTCCTCACGCATCCCGACGTCGTCGCGGGGCGACTCGACACCGGCCTGGTCGAGCGCACCGTCCAGCAGACCCCCGACCTCCTGGCATCCCCGGCCGACGCCGCCGACCTGCCCGACGGCTCACCCTCCGGAGCCCCTCCCGCGGCCCCGCTCCCCCACACCGTGCTGTGCGCCGCGGCACTCGCCCGGCACCTGGCCCTCGCACCGGCCCCCGCCCCCGGCGGCTGGACCGACCCGTTCTCCCTGCCCTCCGCCTGGCGGCTGGGCGGCGAGCCCGCCTGGACCGTCCACCGGCTCCGCCTCCCGGGCGGCGAACCGGTGGAGGTGCGGGTACGGCCCACCTCGACGGACAACGTAGCGGCCACCACTGACAACGGCCCCGGCAACGCCTCCGAACTGCAGGTACGGCTCGGCGACGGACCCGTGCGCACCGCCAGGGCGGCACGCCGCGGCCACCGCCTGGAGGTCTCCCTCGACGGCGTCGGACACACCTTCGCACTCGCCGCCGACACCGCCGCCCCCGCCGCGGGCGGGCCCGCCCTCTGGCTCGGCCTGGACGGCGACACCTGGGCGGTGCTGCCGTACGACCCGGTCGCGGAGCGCGCGGCGGGCGGCGGTCCCGGCGCGCACCACGGCACCCTCACCGCCCCGATGCCCGGCACCGTCACCGTGGTGAAGGCCGCCGTCGGCGAGCGGGTCCGCAAGGGCCAGCCGCTGCTGGTCCTGGAGGCCATGAAGATGGAGCACGTCATCGCCGCCCCGCACGACGGCACGGTGGAGCAGCTGCGCGCCGTCCAGGGGGCGGGCGTGTCCATGGACGAGGTGCTCGCCGTGGTCTCGGCGGGCGACGGCGACGACGGGACGGCCGCCGCGGACGGCGGGCCCGCGGAGGCGGCGCGGTGACCGGGTCGGTGCTGGACCTCGGACTCCCCGAGGCCGTCCCCCTGCCGGGACTGCCCGCACGCGTGCGCATCCACGAGGTGGGCGCCCGCGACGGCCTGCAGAACGAGGCGCTGCCGCTGCCCGTCGAGGTGAAGGCGGAGTTCGTCGCCAGGCTGGCGGCCGCCGGCCTGCGCACCGTGGAGGCGACCAGCTTCGTGCACCCGAAGTGGGTGCCGCAGCTCGCGGACGCGGAGCAGCTGATGCCGCTGCTGGCGGACCTCCCCGGCCGCCACCCGGGTCTGCGGCTGCCGGTGCTGGTGCCCAACGAGCGCGGCCTGGAGCGGGCGCTGGCCCACGGGGTCGCGGACATCGCGGTCTTCGCCAGCGCCACCGAGACCTTCGCCCGCCGCAACCTCAACCGCTCCCTGGAGGAGTCGCTGGAGATGTTCGCGCCCGTGGTGGCGCGCGCGACGGCGGAGGGCGTGCGGGTGCGCGGCTACCTGTCGATGTGCTTCGGCGACCCCTGGGAGGGGCGGGTGCCGCTCCCCCAGGTCGTCGCGACGGGCCGGCGGCTGCTGGAGATGGGCTGCGACGAGCTGAGCCTCGGCGACACCATCGGCGTCGCCACCCCGGGCCAGGTCACGGCGCTGCTGGAGGCGCTGGGGCGGGCGGGGGTGGCGCCGGACCGGCTCGCGGTGCACTTCCACGACACCTACGGCCAGGCGCTGTCCAACACGCTCGCCGCGCTGCGGGCGGGCGTGTCCGTGGTGGACGCCTCCGCGGGCGGCCTGGGCGGCTGCCCGTACGCGAAAAGCGCCACCGGCAACCTGGCCACCGAGGACCTCGTCTGGATGCTGCACGGGCTCGGCATCGAGACCGGCGTGGACCTCGGGGCCCTCGCCGACACCAGCGTCTGGCTCGCCGGGCACCTGGGCCGCCCCAGTCCCTCGCGGACGGTGCGCGCCCTGACCGGGGGCTGACCCGCCCCGCCGGCCGCGGCGGGGACCCCGCCGCGGCCTCCCCCACCCTCGCCACCCCCAAGAGGCCCAGGAGCGTCACCATGCTCGACCACCGGCTCGACTCCGAGTACGAGGACCTGCGGCGCACGGTCGCCGAGTTCGCGAACGACGTCGTCGCACCCAAGATCGGCGACTACTACGAGCACGACGAGTTCCCGTACGAGATCGTGCGGGAGATGGGGCGGATGGGCCTGTTCGGGCTGCCGTTCCCCGAGGAGTACGGCGGCATGGGCGGCGACTACTTCGCGCTCTGCCTGGCCCTGGAGGAGCTGGCCCGGGTGGACTCCTCGGTGGCGATCACCCTGGAGGCCGGGGTGTCGCTGGGCGCGATGCCGGTGTACCGGTTCGGCACCGAGGAGCAGAAGCGGGAGTGGCTGCCCCGGCTCTGCTCCGGCGAGATGCTGGGGGCCTTCGGCCTGACGGAGCCGGAGGGCGGCTCGGACGCGGGCGCGACCCGGACCACGGCCCGGCTGGACGAGGCGACCGGGGAGTGGGTGATCAACGGCACCAAGTGCTTCATCACCAACTCCGGGACGGACATCACGGGCCTGGTCACCGTGACCGCCCTCACCGAACCGGCCACCCGTTCGAGTGAAGTGGGCGGGAGGGCCTCGACCCGGCCGGCGATCTCGTCCATCATCGTCCCCGTCGGCACACCCGGCTTCACCGTGTCGAAGAAGTACTCGAAGGTCGGCTGGAACGCCTCGGACACCCGGGAGCTCTCCTTCACCGACTGCCGCGTCCCGGCCGCCAACCTGCTCGGCGAGCCCGGCCGCGGGTACGCCCAGTTCCTCCGCATCCTCGACGAGGGGCGGATCGCCATCGCAGCCCTGGCCACCGGCCTGGCCCAGGGGTGCGTCGACCAGTCGCTGTCCTACGCCTCGGAGCGGCACGCCTTCGGCCGCGCCATCGGCGCCAACCAGGCCATCCAGTTCAAGATCGCCGACATGGAGATGCGCGCACACACCTCCCGCCTGGCCTGGCGGGACGCCGCGTCCCGGCTGCTCCACGGCGAGCCGTTCAAGAAGGAGGCCGCGATCGCCAAGCTCCACTCCTCCGACGCCGCGGTGGTCAACGCCCGGGAGGCCACGCAGATCCACGGCGGCTACGGCTTCATGAACGAGTTCCCGGTCGCCCGCTTCTGGCGGGACTGCAAGATCCTCGAAATCGGCGAGGGCACCTCGGAGGTCCAGCGCATGCTCATCGCGAGGGAGCTCGGCATGACCCCGTGACGGACCGTCGGCGCGCCCCCCGCAGGGCGGAGCGGAGGGGCGGGGGGGCGCCGGGAGCACCGGGCCCGTGGCCCGCCGCGGGCCGCGGGCCGCGGCGGGCCATGGAGCGGCCCGACGGGCCGGGGGACGGCCCGTCAGGACCGCCGGCGGACCGTCCCCCGGCCCCTCAGGGGATGACGACGACCGGGCGGTTGGCCCGGCGGGCCAGCCGCCCCGACACGGAACCGAAGATCTTGCCGACCAGGCCGTGCGTGCTGCCCACCACGATGGCGTCGGCGGCGTACTCCCGCCCGACCTCCTCCAGCTCGTGGCAGATGTCGCCGCCGCGCTCCACCAGGACCCACGGCACGTCGGCCAGGTAGTCGGAGCAGGCGAGTTCCAGTCCGAGCACCTCGGTGCGGTGGTCCGGGACGTCCACGAAGACCGGCGGCTCGCAGCCCGCCCACACCGTCGCCGGCAGCCGGTTGGCGACGTGCACGATCACCAGTCCGCAACCGGAGCGGCGGGCCATGCCGACGGCGTAGGCGAGGGCCCGCTCGCTGGACAGCGAGCCGTCGAAGCCGACCACGACCCCGTGCTGGAAGGCGGGATCGCAGGCGTGGACGGACTGCGGTTCTCCGAACGGCTCCTGGACGTGGGGCAGGGCGCCGGGCTTCTGCCTCGGCTTCGACCTGTGCCTGCGCGGTTCGGCCGCCCGGCGCGGATCGGCGGCGGAGGGCTCCCCCGTGGAGGCGGAAGGCCCCGTCGGCCGGGCGGCGGGGTCGCCGTCGGCGGGCTTGTGGGGCTCGTGAGCGGCCATGACTCGGGATTCTCGGCGAGAGGGGGGACGGCTGGGGAGGGCGCGGCGGAGGGTGGCAGCAGGACGCCGCATGCGGCACGGGGCCCGGCCCGGAAGGCCGCGGCGCGACTGCGCGACTTCTCCCTTCCAGAGTACGGCGACAGGGCGTTCCCGCCCAGGTGCGGAGCGCGGAGAGACTCTGCAGCCGCCGTGCGCGGGCGTGTGCGCGCCGTCGCGCCCACGTCCCCCCGCAGCGGGCAGGGACTTCACCCCGCCGCCCCGTTCCCTGAGGTTGACAGGAGGATGCCGGAGCACGGATCGAAGCGCAACAGCGCCTGTCCCCGTGGTGCGCCACCGTGCCGGGGGCCGGCGACAGGCGGCATTCCGGCCATGCCCGCGGCCTTCCGGCCGCGCTTCCGGCCGCTCGGCGGCAAGTGCCGGATGCATGACCGCCGCCGCTGGCACCATGCGGCGCATGCCGCTGCTGCTGATGGACCTCGACAACACCCTGCTGCCCCGGGACGCCGCCTTCCGGGGCTGGGCACGGGACTTCCTCGCGGAGCACGGCCTGCCGCCCCAGGACATCGGCTGGCTGACCACCCTCGACGGCAGCGGGTTCGTCCCCCGCGGCACCCTGCTCGGCGCCCTGCGGCAGCGCTACGGCCTGGACGCCACGTTCGACACCCTCCTCGCCCACTACCGCCGCGGCATCAACGCGCACATCCACTGCCCCGCCCCCCACCTCGCCGCCCTGCGCGCCGCCCGTGCCGCGGGCTGGACGCTCGGCATCGTCAGCAACGGCGGCACGGCCCCCCAGCTGGAGAAGATCCGCCGCACGGGCCTGGCCGCCCTGGTGGACGGCTGGGTGATCTCGGAGGAGGCCGGATTCGCCAAACCCGACCCGGAGATCTTCCGCATCGCCGCCCGCCGCTGCGGCGTCCCCACCGACGGCGCGTGGACGGCCCGCACCTGGATGGTCGGCGACCACGCGCCCGCCGACATCGCCGGCGCGAGCCTCAGCGGACTGCAGAGCGTCTGGCTGCACCACGGCCGCCCGTGGCCCGAGCTGGGGTACCACCCCACGCTGTCCGCGTCCGGCCTGCCCGAAGCCGTCGGCATGGTGCTCAGCGCCCGCCCGGCGCCCTCCGCCGCCCCCTCCCCCGCCGGTGGCCTCCCCACCGCCCGCGGAGCCGCCGCCCCGGCCAGGACGGCGCCGCCGGCCCGGACCCGCTTCGCCGCCCCGGCCGCCCTGCCGGGCAGCGGCGGCCGGCCCTCCTACCGCCCGGTGGCGGCGGGCGCGACGGCGGGTGCGAGGGCAGGGGGGCTCGCCGGGTGACGCCACCAGCGGGAGAGCCCCCGCTCGGTGAACCCCGCCCTCCGGTAGAGCGGCTCCCCCAGGAGCGTCGACGTGAGGACGGCCGTCCGCCCCGGATGGGCGTCGAGCACCGCCCGCACCAGCGCGCGCGCCACACCCCGCGACCGGTGCGCGGGCAGGGTCGCCACCCAGTACAGCCCCACGGCCGACCCGTCGTCGAAGCTGACGCACGCTCCGGCCGGCACACCCCCGCGGTCGGCGCGCCAGGCACGCCAGCCCGGTTCGCGCAGGAGCGCCTCGGGGAGGAGCGCACCGCTCCGCCACGGCAGCCTCCCCGTCAGCGGAAACCCCTCGGCGACGACCCGCTCCGCGTCCGCCAGTGCGGCGCCGTCCACCGCCTCGCGGACCTCCACGGCGTCCCGCCGGACGCACGCGGTGCCGTCGGCCGTCCGCGGCGCGGCCCGGGGGGCGTTCGCCGGCGCGGCCCGGCAGGTGTTCCCCGGCGCGGACGCGTCCGGCTGACGCATCATCACCGGCTGCGGGATCGCGGCCTCGAAGCCGAACGGGGCCAGGTCCAGTCCGCCGTAGGGGTCCTCGACGCAGGCCTGGCCCGCACCCCACTCGCGGACCAGCCCGGCGAGCTCCCCGGCCAGCGCGGCGGCGTCCCCGTACGGCCGGGTGACCACGAGGCGGTGCGCGTCCGCACCGCCGGGAGCGGCGCGCACCGCCGTCCATCCCGCCGCGGTGCGGGTCGGCAGGCCGAGCGCCCGCGCCCGGGCGAGCCAGAAGCCGGCCGCGTTGCGATGGGCGGCCTCCACGGGCATGCGGCTGTCCATGCCGCAGACCCTAGCCCCGGACGGCGGCCGCCGGGCGCCGCACCGGGCGACCCGGCCGGCCCCGCCACTCGGCCGCCCCGGCCCGCGACGCCGGGCCGCGCCCCCGGATCGGGCCCCCGGATCGGGCCGGCGGGACGCACCGGCCGGTGACACGGTCCGACGAGCCGCCGATGGCCGGAGAACGCCGGCCGGGCGGCGCCGGCACCGGTACACCGAGGCGCGGCGGGCGCCCCCGCGCGTGCCGGTGCGCACCGGATCCGCCCGCGCCCGCGCGGGCGCACCATCGAACTACCGCGGACGGCGTCCCGCAACGCCGGTTTTCGGTCAACTTCCGCACAGGTAAAAGGTTTTGAACATATACGCAGCCCAGAGGGTGAGGCACCATGGCGGTGCGGCCGTCCGCACCCCGCCCGCCGTGCGACAACAAGCCACCCGACGGAACGCCCTCTTCCCAGCGGGGCCCACGGATGCCACGCTTCGTGATCGAATGCATCACGCCAAATTGCCATGTCGACATAACGTTGGGCGGTGAAGGTGTCGCAACGGCCGGTCCGGAACCAGTAGATTCGATCTTGGCTGGCGCCGGGGGAGCGAGCAGTGCTGGAGCAGGACGGGACGGGCATCCTTGACACCGCGGATCCCGGTGGCGGCACGGGGCGCGGCGGCGCGTCCCCGGGACGCCGCGGGGCACCGCGGACACCGGCGCCCGCGGGCCACACGAGGTAGGGGGGCTTGAGCGCCTTGAGCAGGGTGAGCAGGAGCGGCGCAGCGCTGGACGGTGCCGGCGGCCCGTCCCGCCCCGCGGGCGGTGACCCGAGAGCTGCCGGCACGCCCGCACATCCGGGCTCGCCCTCCTCCGCGGCGGGGTCCGCCGCCCCGGTCACGGGCCACGCCGCCGGGCCGGCCGGTCCGGGTGCCGCCTCCCCCGGCACCGGAGCACCCCCGGAACGGCCGGGCGCGGCCGCGGCGCCCTCCGGCGCGTTCCGCAAGCTCTCCGGGCGCCGGCGGCGGGAGACCGTCGCCGTGCTGATCTTCGGCGGGGCCCCGATCTTCGAGTCGTCCATCCCCCTCTCCGTCTTCGGCGTGGACCGCCAGGACGCGGGCGTCCCCCGCTACCGCCTGCTGGTGTGCGCGGGCGAGGACGGCCCGCTCGCCACCACCGGCGGCCTGACCCTGACCGCCCCGTACGGGCTGGACGCACTGGCCAGGGCCGGGACGATCGTGGTGCCCGCCTGGCGCTCGATCTCCCAGGCGCCCCCGTCCGAGGCGATAGCCGCCCTGCGCAAGGCCCACCAGGAGGGGGCGCGGATCATCGGCCTGTGCACCGGCGCGTTCGTGCTGGCCGCGGCGGGCCTGCTGGACGGCCGCCCGGCCACCACCCACTGGATGTACGCGCCGACGCTCGCCAAGCGCTACCCGCGGGTGCACGTCGACCCGCGGGAGCTCTTCGTCGACGACGGCGACGTCCTCACGTCCGCCGGCACGGCCGCCGGCATCGACCTCTGCCTGCACGTCGTGCGCACCGACCACGGCGCCGAGGCCGCCAACGCGCTGGCCCGCCGCCTGGTGGTGCCCGCCCGCAGGCCCGGGGGGCAGGCCCAGTACATCGACAGGTCTTTACCGGAGGAGATCGGGAACGACCCGCTCGCCGAGGTCGTGACCTGGGCCCTGGAGAACCTCAACCAGCAGTTCGACGTGGAGGCGCTGGCAGCCCGCGCGTACATGAGCCGCCGCACCTTCGACCGCCGCTTCCGGTCGCTGACCGGCAGCGCCCCGCTGCAGTGGCTGATCACCCAGCGGGTGCTGCAGGCCCAGCGGCTGCTGGAGACGTCCGACCTGTCGGTGGACGAGGTCGCGCGCCGCTGCGGGTTCCGCTCGCCGGTGGCGCTGCGCGGGCACTTCCGACGCCAGCTCGGGGTCTCCCCCGCCGTCTACCGGACCAACTTCCGCTCCCGGCGCCCGCAGGCGGCCTCGGCGGTGCCGCAGCAGTCCACGCCGGGCGACCGGACGTCGGCGGCGCCCCCGGGGCAGTACCCGAACGGCGGGGGCGGCGGTCTGCCCGGGCAGGCCGCCCACCCCGGCCCGCAGGGTTCCGCGGGGCAGCCCTGGCAGCCGGGCGAGCGGATCGGCCGGTCCGCCCCGCCCTCCGCGCTACCGGACCACGCGGCGGCGGACGACGGGCGCCCCCAGCCGGGCGCCCGCGGGCGCGGCCACCGCTCGGACCGGCCGGACCCCCCGGAGCGACCGGAGCGCCCCGGCGGGGCGGACCGGCAGGCGGCCGGTCCCCCGGCCGCGGAGGCCCGGCAGGCGCGTGCGCTCCCCGGCCAGCGCGACCGCGCCGTAGGGTGAGACATGTGAACGACCGGATGGTATGGATCGACTGTGAGATGACCGGCCTCGACCTCGCCCAGGACGCCCTGGTCGAGGTCGCCGCGCTGGTCACGGACTCCGAGCTCAACATCCTCGGCGAGGGCGTGGACATCGTGGTCCGGCCGCCCGCCGAGGCGCTGGCGGGCATGCCCGAGGTGGTGCGTCAGATGCACACCGCCTCAGGGCTGCTCGACGAGCTCGACGCCGGCACGACCCTCGCGGAGGCCGAGGCCCGGGTGCTCGCCTACGTCCGGGAGCACGTGCCGGACGCGGGCAAGGCCCCTCTCTGCGGCAACTCGGTGGCCACCGACCGCGGCTTCCTCGCCCGCGACATGCCCGGGCTGGAGGCGCACCTGCACTACCGGATCGTGGACGTGTCCTCGATCAAGGAGCTGGCGCGCCGCTGGTACCCGCGGGCGTACTACAACAGCCCCGAGAAGAACGGCAACCACCGGGCGCTCGCCGACATCCGGGAGTCCATCGCCGAACTGCGCTACTACCGCGAGGCGGTGTTCGTGCCGCAGCCCGGCCCGGACAGCGACACGGCGCGGTCCATCGCCGCGAAGCACGTGCTCCCGCCGTCCTGATCGGCTCCGCGCACCGCCTCCCGCGTCCCGCGCCCGCCACGGCGGTGCCGAGGCGCGGGAGGCCGCGGCGCCGTCCCGGCGGCCCGGCACTGCGGCCCGGCACTGCGGCCCGGGCAGCGGGACGGGACCACGGGGCGGACGCGGAACCGCGGGGCGGACGCGCGGAAAGGCTGGCGCGAGCACCCCCGCCGATCCTGTAGAGTTATCCACGTCGGAACGCGGAGCGGTCCGGACACATGGTGGGCGTAGCTCAGCTGGTAGAGCACCGGGTTGTGGTCCCGGGGGCCGCGGGTTCAAGTCCCGTCGCTCACCCCATGAAGAAGGGCCCCGGCCGGGGAGACCGGCCGGGGCCCTTCGCTTTCCCCGGCGCCACCGGCCCCCCTGCCCGCAGCGGCCGCGCCGACGGAACCCGGGCAGTCCGCAGCGGCCGCGCGGCCGGAGCACCGCCTCCGCACCCGGCCCCACATGCCGGAGCCCGCCCCGGCCCGGACACCGCGGCCCCTGCGGCCCACGACAGCCCACGACGGCAACGACGGCCACGGCAGGTGCGACGGCACAGCCGTGACGCCTCGACAGCTCGACCGGCCCGGGAGGAGACGGGGGAACAGCCGGCACGGGCCGCCGGGGGCCCGTCGCCGACAGTGGTCCGGGAGGGCGGCGGCCCGGGGGCTCGCACGGATGCGGGCACGGGCCGCCCACCTCAAGCTACCCGCTGGTAACATCCGCCCCATGACCGGAACCACGCCCTCGATCGGCGAACTGCTGGCAGCCACCGTGCCCATGGCCCGCACCCTCGGGCTGGAGTACCTGGAGACGTCCCCGGAGCGGGCCGTGCTCCGCCTGCCCGACCAGCCGGACTACCACAACCACGTCGGCGGCCCGCACGCCGGCGCGATGTTCACCCTGGCCGAGTCGGCGAGCGGCTGCATCGTGCTGGCCGCCTTCAGCGACCAGCTCTCGCGAGCCGTGCCGCTGGCCGTGCGGGCCGAGATCGCCTACCGGAAGCTCGCCATGGGCCCGGTCACCGCCACCGCGGTGCTCGGACGCCCGGCGGCGGACGTGGTGGCCGAACTGGACCGGGGCGAGCGGCCGGAGTTCCCCGTCACCGTGGAGATCACGCGCGAGGACGGGGCCGTCACCGGCGAGATGACCGTCGTCTGGACGCTGCGCCCCAACTCCTGATCCCCAGCCCCTGGTCCCCGGCCCACGGGACCAGGCGCGCAGGACCGGGCCCACGGGGCCGGGCCGGGAGCCGGTCCGCCGCCCGGCGGCGCGGCTACCGGTTCGTGGGCTCCGTGGGCTCGGTGCGCTCGACGAGGTCCGGGGGGACGGACAGGTCGGGAAGCGGCGCGAGCTGCGGGTGCCCGGCGCCGTCCAACGGCGCGGGGGCCTCGGCGGGCGCCGTCCCCGCCGTCCTGTCCGGGCCTCCGGCACCGCTCTGCGCGGGGGCCGGGGCGGCGGAGGGGGCCGCCCCGGCCGCCGCCGCCCCGGCGGCCGCCTGGAACACGTCGCCCGGCGTGGCCCGCTCCAGGAAGCGCAGCAGCTCCACCGGGAAGGGCAGCACGAGGGTGGAGTTCTTCTCGGCGGCCACCTCCACCACCGTCTGCAGCAGCCGCAGCTGCAGCGCGGCCGGCGTCTCCGCCATGATCTTCGCGGCCTCGGAGAGCCGCTGGGACGCCTGGTACTCGCCGTCGGCGGTGATGATCCTCGCGCGCCGCTCCCGGTCCGCCTCCGCCTGCCGGGCCATCGAGCGCTTCATCGACTCGGGCAGCGCGACGTCCTTGATCTCCACCCGGTCGATGTGGACGCCCCAGGCCAGCGCCGGGCTGTCGATCATCACGGCGAGGCCCTGGTTGAGCTCCTCGCGGTTGGAGAGGAGGTCGTCCAGCTCGCTCTTGCCGATGATCGACCGCAGCGAGGTCTGCGCCACCTGGAGCATCGCGAACATGTAGTCCTGCACGTTCACGGTGGCCAGCACGGGGTCGACGACCCTGAAGTAGATCACCGCGTCGACCCGGACGGTCACGTTGTCACGGGTGATGCCCTCCTGGGCGGGGACCGGCATGGTCACGATCTGCATGTTCACCTTGCGCAGCCGGTCGGCGACCGGCACCAGCAGCCGCAGCCCCGGATCGCGCACCACCTTGTGGACACGGCCGAACCGGAACACGACGCCCCGCTCGAACTGCTGGACCACCCGGACGCCCAGGGCGACCCACACGGCACCGGCTGCGAGCAGTCCGGCGAGCACATCCACGCCCAGCATCACGGGCCTCCGTATCCACCGTGCGGCGCGGGAGCACCGCTCCCCCTCCGCCCCACGCTACGCGCAGCCGCCCGGCAGCGGAACGGCCCGTCCGGCACCACCCCGCGCCCGGGAGCGCGCGGCCCACAGCCCCGGCCCACGGCCGCGGCGCGGCGGCCCCGCGCCCGCACACCCGCGGCACCCGCGGCACCCGCGGCACCCGCGGCACCCGCGGCACTCGCGGCACTCGCGGGACACGGTGCGGGCCACCGGGCCGTACCCGGCGACCCGCGACCCGCGACCCGCGACCCGCGACCCGCGGTCGGCGCACGCCGTCCCGCGCACGCGATCCCGCGCACGCCGCCCGGCATCCCGCACCCCCGGTCAGGCGGAGGCCCGCACCACCAGCTCGGTCGCCAGCACCACCTGCCGCCGGGCCCGCCCCTCCTCGGAGACCTCCTCCAGCAGCAGCCGGGCCATGGTGCGGCCCATCTCCTCGATCGGCTGGCGGACGCTGGTCAGCGGGGGGTCGGTGTGCCGGGCGATGATCGAGTCGTCGAAGCCGATCACCGCCACGTCCTCCGGCACCCGCCGCCCGGCCTCGCGCAGCACCTGGAGGGCGCCGGCGGCCATCACGTCCGAGGCGCAGAAGACGGCGTCGAGGTCCGGCCGCCGCCCGAGCAGGCCGCGCATCGCCTCCCGGCCGCCGCTCTCGGTGAAGTCGGCGCGGCCGACCAGGTCCTCGTCGCCGCCGAGGCCGGCCTCCTCCAGCGCCTTGCGGTAGCCGGCGAGGCGGGCGCGGGCGGGTTCCATGTCGAGGGGGCCGGTGACGGTGGCGATCCGGGTGCAGCCGCGCCGCAGCAGGTGCCGCACCGCCATGCGGGCGCCCCCGGCGTTGTCGGCGTCGACGTACGACAGCGGTTCCAGCTCGGAGCGGCGGCCGACGAGCACGGACGGCATGTCGATGCGCTCCAGCAGGCCGGGGATGGGGTCGTCCTCGTGGACGGAGACCATCAGGACGCCGTCGACCCGGTGGGCGGCCAGGTAGGTGGCCAGCCGGTCCCGCTCCTTGTCGGTGCGGACGAGGATGAGCAGCAGCTGCATGTCGGTGTCGGCCAGCTCGGCGGAGACGCCGCGGATGATGTCGTTGAAGAACGGCTCGGAGGAGAGGCGGGTCTCGGTCTCCGGGATCACGAGGGCGATGGAGTCGGTGCGGGAGGTGACGAGGGTGCGGGCGGCCCGGTTGGGGACGTAGCCGAGTTCGGCGATGGCCTGCTCCACCGCCTCGCGCGCCCGGTCGCTCACCCGGGGGGAGCCGTTGATGACGCGGGAGACGGTCCCGCGGCCCACGCCGGCCAGGGCGGCCACGGCCTCCAGGGTGGGGCGGCCGCCGCCCCTCACCGCAGGGCCCGCGGGACGCTGCGCGGCATGACTCATGGTTCACCTCTCGGACTCGGCGGACGCGGGCTGGCCTCATTGTGGCCGGTCCGCGAACGGATGTCGCCGCTCCTGCCCCGGACCGCCGCCCTGAGCTGCGCGGCGGCGGCCGCGGCCGGGGGTTCCGGCACGGGCCGCCCCGGCCGGCGGGCCCGCGACAGGCCGTCGGCAGGCCCTCGGCGGGACACGGACGCGTGACGTGCCGGACACGCTCGCGCAACGGAAGCGACGCCAACCCTTGACACCCACCCCCCCGAGGCAGGAGTCTTCCGACATGCCTCGTGGGAGCGCTCCCACACACTAGCGGTGAAACGACCGCGAGGACAGCGCCGACAGCACCCTTCCTCCGCACCATCCCGTCACGCCACGATCCGCACGGCCTCCGGGCCGTTGTGGCGCACCCCGGACCCACCCTGGACCTAGGAGAGTGGAATGCGCACCACAAGCAGCCCCCGCAGCCGCAGAACCCTGCTGGCCGCGGTCGCGGGACTCACGGCCTGCGCGGCCCTGGCCACCGGCTGCGGCAGCAGCGGCGACAAGGGCGGCGACCCCAAGGGCGGCGGGAGCAGCGGCGGCGCCATGACGCTGCGCATCGGCACCTTCGGCCAGTTCGGCTACGCCGAGGCGGGCCTGTACGACGAGTACATGAAGGCCCACCCCAACATCAAGATCGTCCAGGACAACAACACCGACGCACAGAAGTACTGGGACGCCCTCAAGCTGCACCTGGCGAGCGGCAGCGGCGTGGACGACATCCAGGCCATCGAGGTCGGCTACATCGCCGAGGCCACCTCGAAGCTGTACGACAAGTTCACGGACCTGAGCAAGGCGCCGGGTGTCTCCCCCTCCACCTGGGTCGACTACAAGTGGAAGCAGGCCACCACCAGCGGCGGCCAGACCATCGGCCTGGGCACCGACGTGGGCCCGATGGCGGTCTGCTACCGCAAGGACCTCTTCGCCAAGGCCGGGCTGCCCACCGACCGCGAGGCCGTCGGCAAGCTGTGGGCCGGCAGCTGGGAGAAGTACCTCGCGGTGGGCCGGCAGTTCCAGGCGAAGGCCCCGGCGGGCAGCAAGTTCGTGGACTCCTCCGGCGGCGTCTTCAACGCCGTGGTCTCCAGCCAGCCGCAGCAGTACTCCGACGGCCAGGGCAACCTCGTCTACAAGGACAGCCCCGGCGTGAAGCTGGCCTGGGACACCGCGGTCCAGACCATCAAGGACGGGCTGAGCGCCCGCCTGCAGCAGTTCGACGAGGGCGGCACCTGGGCGGCGGGCTTCAAGAACGGCAAGTTCGCCACCATCTCCTGCCCCAGCTGGATGACCGGCATCATCCAGACGAACGCCGGCGACACCGGCAAGGGGAAGTGGGACATCGCGGCGGCGCCCGTCCCCGCCAACTGGGGCGGCTCCTTCCTCGGCGTGCCGAAGGCGGGCCAGCACCAGGAGGAGGCGACCAAGCTCGCCGCGTGGCTCACCGCGCCCGAGCAGCAGGCGAAGATCTTCGCCAAGTTCGGCAACATCCCCTCCACCAAGGCGGGCCTGGACTCCCCCGAGGTGCAGAACGCCACGCAGCCGTACTTCGGCAACGCGCCCACCGGGAAGATCTACTCCGAGATCGCCAAGTCCGTGACCCCGGCGCCCGTCGGCCCGTGGGACGGCCAGGTGAAGGACATCATCACCAAGAACGGCCTGCTGGACATCGAGCAGCACGGCACCGACCCGGCCAAGGCCTGGGAGAACGTCGTGTCGAACGTCAAGGAGAAGACCGACAGCTAGCCGGCGGGCAGGCCCTCACCCGCCGCAGCCGCAGGCGGTGAGGAGGCCGCCCGGCCGGGGCGCACGTCCCCGGCCGGGCGGCCCGCCCCCGCCGACGCACCGCCGGGGCCGGCCCACCGCCGGACCCGACGCACCGCCAGACCCGTCCGGGCCCTCGACGCCCGGACCGACACGCCCGGGAAGGACGCCACTCGTGGCCACCTCCGTGACGACGGCAGGCGGCGGCCCGCCGCAGACCCCGCCCGCCGCCCACCGCCCCGCCCCGCCCTCACCGGGGCCGTCGTGGCGCAGCAGGCTCTACCGCCTCGACCTCAAGGCGTCGCCCTACGCGTACGTCGCCCCCTTCTTCGCCTGCTTCGCGGCCTTCGGCCTGTTCCCCCTGATCTACACCGGCTGGATCTCCCTGCACCGGCTCTCCCTCGGCGAGAGCGGAACGGGCGACTGGCGGGGCTTCGACAACTACACCCGGCTCTGGGACAGCGACCAGTTCTGGGGGGCGCTGGCCAACACCTTCACCCTGGGTGTGATCTCCACCGTCCCGCAGCTGATGATGGCGCTGGGCCTCGCCCACCTGCTCAACTACCAGCTGCGGGCCCGCACCTTCTTCCGGGTGGCGATCCTGGCCCCGTACGCGACCTCCATCGCCGCCGCCTCGCTGGTCTTCGTGCAGCTCTTCGGCTACGACGCCGGCATCGTCAACGAGGTGCTGGGCTGGTTCGGCTTCGGCAAGGTCGACTGGCAGGCGGGCAAGTGGCCGGCCCAGATCGCCATCTCGGCCATCGTGACCTGGCGGTGGACCGGCTACAACGCCCTGATCTACCTGGCCGCCATGCAGGCCGTCCCCGGCGACCTCTACGAGGCCGCGGCCATCGACGGCGCCTCCCGCTGGCGGCAGTTCGTCAGCGTGACGATCCCGTCGATCCGGCCGACCATCCTCTTCACCATCGTGGTCTCCACCATCGGCGCCACCCAGCTCTTCGGCGAGCCGCTGCTCTTCGGCGGCGGCGTCGGCGTCAGCGGCGGCTCGGCGCACCAGTACCAGACGCTGAGCCTGTACCTGTACGAGCTCGGCTGGCCCAACGGCCAGCTCGGTCGGGCGGCCGCGGTCGCCTGGGTCATGCTCCTGCTCCTGCTGCTCATCGGGGCCGTGCAGGCGGCCGTCGCCCGCGCCAACCGCAAGAAGCTGGGGGCCTGACCGCCATGACCCTCTCCTCCACCGCCGCGCCGGTCCCGCCGCCCGCGGCCGCGCCCCGCGCCCCGCAGAAGCACCGCACCGGCCGGCCCCGGCGCCTGGGCGGCGGAGCCGGGCAGACCCACCGCGCCGGCCCGTTCACGTACGCCGTGCTGGTCGTGGCCGCACTGGTCTCGCTCTTCCCGCTGTACTGGACCGTGGTCGCGGCCTCCCACACCGACACCGAGGTCGTGCAGCCGCCGACACCGCTGCTGCCCGGCAGCCAGCTCTTCCACAACCTGAACGTCGTGTGGAACGAAGTCCACATGGGGGACGCGCTCCTCAACTCCACGATCGTGTCGGCCTGCGTCACCGTCTCGACCGTGCTCTTCTCCACCCTGGCCGGGTTCGCCTTCGCCAAGCTGCGCTTCCGGGGCCGCAACGCGCTGCTGGCCCTGGTCGTCGCCACGATGACCATCCCGCCGCAGCTCAGCGTGATCCCGCTGTACCAGATCATGACGAAGCTGAACTGGGGCGACCGGCTGCAGTCGGTGATCCTGCCGTCGCTGGTGGCCGCCTTCGGCGTCTTCTTCATGCGGCAGTTCCTGGTGGAGGCGCTGCCGATGGAGCTGATCGAGGCCGCCCGGGTCGACGGCGCCCACTCGCTGCGGGTGGTCTGGCACGTGGTGTTCCCGGTCGCCCGGCCCGCGATGGCGGTGCTCGGCATGCTGGTCTTCGTCCAGTCCTGGAACGACTTCTTCTGGCCCTTCATCGCGCTGAGCCAGCAGAACCCGACCGTCCAGGTGGCGCTCGCCGGCCTCGGCGCCGGCGCCCACACCACCGACCACGCCGTCATCATCACCGGGGCCCTGGTCGCCACGCTGCCGCTGCTGGTGGTCTTCGCCGTGCTCGGCAAGCACATCGTGGGCGGCATCACCGCGGGCGCGGTCAAGAGCTGACCGCGCCGTCCCGCAGCCCCTCCCGCACGGCCGCGGCCCCTCCGGCAGGGCCGCGGCCCCCCCCCCCGGCCCGGCCGCCCGCCGCACGCACGGCCGCACCGGCACCTTCCGTACGGCCGCCGCACCGGCCGCGGCCGTACGGAAGGAACGACCCCCGCCCGCCGACCCCCACCCGCCCTCACCATCCTGGGAGCGCTCCCGCATGACAGCCGTACGATCCGAGCCCCTGACCGGCACCCTGCCCCACCAGGCCGCCGCGCTGTCCTTCCCGCCCGGCTTCACCTGGGGCGCGGCCACCGCCGCCTACCAGATCGAGGGCGCCGCGGCCGAGGACGGCCGCACCCCCTCCATCTGGGACACCTTCAGCCGCACGCCGGGCAGGGTCCGCAACGGCGACACCGGCGACATCGCCGCCGACCACTACCACCGCTTCCGCGACGACGTCGCCCTCATGGCCGACCTCGGCCTGGACGCCTACCGGTTCTCCGTCTCGTGGCCCCGGGTCCAGCCCACCGGCCGCGGCCCCGCCGTCGAGCGCGGCCTCGACTTCTACCGCGCCCTCGCCGACGAGCTGCTGGAGAAGGGCATCACCCCGGTCGCCACCCTCTACCACTGGGACCTCCCCCAGGAGCTGGAGGACGCGGGCGGCTGGCCCGCGCGCGACACCGCCGAGCGGTTCGCCGACTACACCGCCCTGGTCGCCGAGGCGCTCGGCGACCGGATCAAGATCTGGACGACCTTCAACGAGCCGTGGTGCTCGGCCTTCCTGGGCTACGGGTCCGGTGTGCACGCCCCCGGCCGCACCGAGCCCGAAGCCGCCCTGCGGGCCGCCCACCACCTCAACCTCGCCCACGGACGGGCGATCGGGGTCCTGCGCTCCACCGTCCCCGCGTCCGCGCGGACCTCGATCACCCTCAACCTCCACCAGGTCAGGCCGCTGACCGCCTCCGCCGGCGACCTGGAGGCGGCCCGCCGCATCGACGCCGTGGGCAACCGGATCTTCACCGGCCCGGTCCTGCACGGCGCCTACCCGGCCGACCTCCTGGAGGACACCGCCCACCTGGTCGACTGGGACGACCTGGTCCGCGACGGGGACCTGGCGGAGATCTCCCGGCCCGTCGACCTGCTGGGCATCAACTACTACACCCCGACCCTGGTGTCCGCCCCGGACCCGTCCGCCACCGCCGGCGAGGCCTCCCGCAACGACGCCCACGGGAAGAGCGACCACTCCCCCTGGCCCGGCTCCGAGCAGGTCGTCTTCCACCTGCCGCCGGGTGAGACGACCGCGATGGGCTGGGCGATCGACGACAGCGGCCTGTACGACCTGCTGCGCGACACCGCCCGCGAGCACCCCGGCCTGCCGCTGATGGTCACCGAGAACGGGGCGGCCTTCGACGACTACGTCAACCCCGAGGGCGCCGTCAACGACCCCGAGCGGATCGCCTACCTGCACGGACACCTGTCGGCCGTGCACCGGGCGATCGCCGACGGGGTCGACGTGCGCGGCTACTTCCTGTGGTCGCTGATGGACAACTTCGAGTGGGCCCACGGCTACGGCCGCCGCTTCGGGGCGGTCTACGTCGACTACGCCACCCAGCGGCGCATCCCGAAGAGCAGCGCGCACTGGTACGCGGACGTGATCCGGCGCCACGGCCTCCCCGCGGCCGACGGCCGGGCGTAGCCGGGGAGGGCAGGACCGGCGGGGGCCCCGGAGGGCAGGCACCCCGCCGCAGGGCGGGCGCGGCGGCTTGTGAGGGGGCCGCCGCACCCGCCGCGCCGCGCCGGACCGGGAGTGCCGGGTCCGGCGCGGCGTCACGCGTGGCGCGCGGCGCGCGGCGCGTGGTCCCGCCCGGGGGCCGGCAGCACGGCGGGCCGACGGGCCGTCAGGGAGTCGGAGGGGCGGAGGGGCGGGGAGGCGGGGCGCACGGCCGGTCGTGACCCGTTCGGCCGACGGTCGTTCTCCCCTGACGTGCACGACATTCACCGGGCGTGCGGCGCCCGCCGCAGGACCACCGCCGCCGGGGCGCTGCTGCTCGCGGCCTCCTTCATGACGACCGGTCAGGACGCCTCCGCCGCAGGGAGCGCCGGCGGGCCCGCCGGATCCGTCCGGGACCCGGCGCCTGCGCGGGCCGCGGCTCCGGGGCACCGGGCCGCCGACGCCTCGTCCCGGCTGCCGCGGGCGCCCTCGGGGACGGGCGCCGCGGTGATCGCGCCGATCACCGCCGGACTGCTGCTCACCGGCCTGGCCGTCTGGCGCCGCCGCGGGCTGCCGGGCGGCCACTGACGGCCGCGGGCCGCGGCGCCGGGCGCACCCGGCGCGGCTGCGACGGGCCGGAGCGCGCCGCACGCCGGGGCGTACCGGGTGCACGGCGCGCCGGGGTGCACCCCCGTGCGCCGGACCGGCGCATCCGCCGGCCGGGCACGCGCCGCGGTCCCGCACCGGTCCTGTCCCGGTCACGGCCCGGGCGTGCCGGTCAGCGGGCGGCGTCGCGGAAGACGCCCGGGGGCGGCGCCGGGGAGGGCGCGGCGGTCGCGTCGGTGGCGGGGGCCGCGCCGCCGGTGAAGTCGGCCAGCGCCCGGCCGTGGTCGACCCGCCCCGGGAAGGGGTCGGCGCCGGTGCGCCGCGTCAGCTCGGCCAGCGGCAGGGGAAGCCGGCCGGCGACCAGCAGCAGGTTGCCGAAGCGGCGGCCGCGCAGCACCGCCGGATCGCCGATCAGGCACACCTCGGGGAAGAGCCCCAGCAGGGTGGCGACCTGGGAGCGGGCGAAGGCGAGCGGCGCGCCGTCCGCGATGTTCGCCGCGTACAGGCCGCCCGGGGCGAGGGCGCGCAGGGCGAGGGCCGCGAACTCGGCGGTGGCGCAGTGCGCCGGTACCCGGGCGCCGCTGAACACGTCGGCCACCACCAGGTCGGCGGCCCCCTCGGGCGCGCGCTCCAGCACGGCGCGGGCGTCGCCGCCGCGCACCCGGACCTGCCAGCCGCGGTCCAGCGGCAGCTCGGCCCGGACCAGCCCGGTGAGGTCCGTGTCGATCTCGGCGACCTGCTGCCGGGAGCGGGGGCGGGTGGCGGCGACGTACCGGGGGAGGGTGAGGGCGCCGCCGCCGAGGTGGAGCGCGGTCAGCGGCCTGCCGGGCGGTGCGGCCAGGTCGGCGACGTGGCCGAGCCGCCGCTGGTACTCGAAGGAGAGGTGCGCGGGGTCGTCGAGGTCGACGTACGACTGCGGGGCGCCGTCGAGGAGGAGCGTCCATCCGCGGGGGCGGTCGCGGTCGGGGACGAGTTCGGCGAGGCCGGTGGCCGTGCGGCGGGCGATCCGCTCGCGGGTGCGGTGGTCCGGTCCTCGGCTGCTGCGTCCCATGGCGACCAGTATGAGGAGCCGACCGGAGGCGCCCGCCGGAGGGGACCTGCCGGGGGTCCGTGCGGCGGGGACCGGGCGGAGACGCCCGCCGGAGGGGACCGGGCGGAGGGGGGCCGGGCGGCGTGCTCAGTAGGGGCCGAAGCCGCCCGCCATGAGCGTCCCGGCGGCCTCGCAGAGCACGGCGCGCAGGACCCAGGGGTCGGTGGCGCGCAGGGCAGCGCCCGCGCCGAGCGTGCCGACGAGCCAGCCGGCGCCGGGGGCGGCCGCCGCGCCGGGCGTGCAGGAGCTGCCGGCCAGGTGCCAGCGCTCGCTCGTGCCGGGCGGCACCAGGAAGAGGAGGCGGGTGCCGCCGGAGTCGCTCAGCACCGCGCCGCAGACGCCGCGCAGCCGCAGGATGTCCGCGGCCTCCAGTCCGTGGCGGAGCGGGACGGCGACGGTGTCGAAGGGCAGCGCCTCGGCGGCCTCGGGAACGCGCCTGACGGCGGCGCGCAGCCCGTCCACCACGGCCGGCGGCAGCAGGGCGCCGCCCGCTCGGGGCACTGACTGCGGCACTCCGGCGTCCATGCGCACCTCACAGCTGTCGGCGGGACGGTCTCCCGACCAGCACAACGCCGGGGAGGGGCGCAGGCCACGGGCAGGATGCGGGCGGGCCGTGGCATTTCATGGCGGATCCGCGCGGGCGTGTCCGCTTTGGGCGGAAACTCTGCGTGTTCGCATCGGCACTCCCGGTACTGTCGGTGCGTCCCCTGCAGCCGCACCGGCGGCCACGGGGGACCCAGGAGCCACCCGGGGAGCAGAGCCATGGCACCCAGCCGACCCCTCGACCCGTCGGACCGGCCCCCGGCCAACAGCGCGATGCGCGCCCTGCGCGGCGGACTCTCCCCCGGGGAGTTCGCAGCCCGGGTGCGGCGGGCGGGCCGGGAGATCGGCGAGCACGTCTCGTGCGACGCCCGGTACATCGGGCGCGTGGAGGCGGGCGAGATCCGCTGTCCCAACTACGCCTACGAGCGTGTGTTCCGCCACATGTTCCCGGACCTGTCCCTGACCGACCTGGGGTTCGCCCCGCGCGGTTCGGTGCGGGGCCGGGCGAACCCGTCCCGCTCCGCCCGCGTATCCGGGGGCGGGCGTCGGGACACCGGCGCCGACGGCGCCGGCACGACAGGCACGACAGGTACGACGAGTGCGACGGGTACGACACGTACGACCGGCACCACCAGCGGCAAGGAGAACGACGACGTGCACCGCCGCACGTTCATGGCGGGCGGCCCGGCCGCCCTGGTGACGGCGCTCGGCCTGGACCGGCCGGCGTGGGCCGGGCCGGACACCCCCCGCCGGGTCGGCGCCGAGGAGGCCGAGGGCGTCGAGCAGGCCGTCCGCCGGATCAGGGTGCTGGACGACCGGCAGGGCGCCGACGCCCTCTTCGAGTCCGCCGGCCGCTCCCTGCGCGGCGCCTACCTGCTGCTGAACACCGGCAGCTACAGCGCGGCCACCGAGCGCCGCCTGCAGGCGGGCGCGGGCGAGCTGGCGATCTCCGTCGGCTGGCTGGCCCACGACTCGGGCCGCCTCGCCGACGCGCGCTCCTTCTACTCGGAGGCGCTGGCCACCGCACGCATGGCGGGCGACCCGGCGCTGGAGGCCCACGCGTTCTGCAACAGCGCCTTCCTCGCCCGCGACGCGGGGCGGCCCCGGGAGGCGGTCCGCGCCGCGCAGGCGGGGCAGCACGCGGCGGAGCGGGTGGGGTCCGACCGGCTGCTGTCGCTGCTGGCCATGCGGGAGGCCGGGGGCTGGGCGGTGCTGCACGAGCGCCGCGCCTGCGAGCGGGCGCTGCTGCGGGCCCACCGGCTGCTGGAGCGGGGCGGACGCGACGCCGACCCGGAGTGGATGTCCTTCTACGGCCCGGCGGAGATCACCGGGCTGGAGGCGCAGTGCCGGTCCGCGCTGGGCGACTGGGACCGCGCCGCCGACCTGGCCCGGCGGGCGGTGGAGCTGCAGGAGCCGCACTTCGTCCGCAACCGGGCCCTCTACACGGCGGAGCTCGCCCACTGCCGGCTGGGCCGCGGCGACCTCGCGGCCGCCGCGGCCGGCGGTACGCAGGCGCTGCACCTGCTGCAGGAGGTCCGCTCGGCGCGGATCCGCTCCATGCTGGCCGGCACGGCGGCCCTGCTGCGGCCCCACCGGGACGTGCCGGAGGTGGCGGCCTTCGTGGAGCGCTACGACCTGGCGGGGTGAGCGGCGCGTCCGCGGCCGGACCGCCCGCGGACGCGCCGCGGGCCGCACCGCGGGCGGGCCGTGCCGGGCGGTCCGGGCCGCAGGGCCGCGTCAGGCCAGGTGGGCCGTGTCAGGCCAGGCGGGCCGCGTCAGGCCAGGTGGGCCGTGTCGTTCCACAGCTCCACGGCGGGCTCCGCGTACTCCCAGCCGAGCACGCCCAGCGAGGCGGGGCGCAGCTTGAAGCGCTGCCCGTACTCCGGCGGCAGCCCGAGCCAGCGGGCGGTGAGGATCCGCAGCAGGTGGCCGTGGGCGAAGAGGACCACCGTGCAGTCGGCGCAGTCCATGGTCACCGTGGCTTGGTGGGGGCGGCCGTGCTCCTCGTCGATCCGGGCGAGGAAGGCGTCGACGCGGGCGGACACGTCGGCGAGGGTCTCGCCGCCGGGGACGCCGTCGCGCCAGATCACCCACCCCGGGTGGCCGTCGGCGCGGATGGCGTCGCCGGTGCGGCCCTCGTACGCCCCGTAGTCCCACTCCATGAGCTCGGGGGCCGGGACCGCGCGGTCCCCGAGCCCCGCCAGCTCGCAGGTCTCCCGGGCCCGCGCCAGCGGGCTGGTGAGGACGCGGGCGCCGGGCAGGCCGTCCCAGGGCGCGCGCTTGAGGCGCTCGCCCAGGGCGCGCGCCATGTGGCGGCCCTCCTCGGTGAGCGGGATGTCGGTACGTCCGGTGTGGCGGCCGGTGGCGGACCACTCGGTCTCGCCGTGCCGGACGATCAGGATGCGGGCGGGCATGGGAGCCGTGCCTCCTCAGCTGGGCCGTTCGGGCCGGGCCCCGTCGTCGCGGCCCACTGCCTCCCATGATCCCCCAGCCCGCAGGCCGGCGAGGATCAGGTCCAGCCCGAAGGCGTACTGGGCCGCGCTCTCCTGGGCCTCGGCGAGCTCCGGCGCCAGGTCGACGACCAGCGGGAAGTCGCGCGCGGGCAGCGACTCCAGGCGGGCCCGGAAGCGCCGCCGGGCCTCGGCGTCGCCGCAGGCGCGGCCGGCCCGCAGCGCCGCGCCGACGGTGTACTGCATCAGCGCGGTCTGGGCGCGGGCGGCCTCCTCCCGGCCGAGGCCCGCGCCGCGCATCAGCCCCAGCATGTGCTCCATGGCGCCGACGGCGCCCGTGGTCGGCACCCGGTCGGCCGGGGGTCCGGCGCGGTGCTGCTCGGCGCGGTGCTGCTCCGCCAGGAGCTGCAGGACGGCGGGGCGCCCGGTGAAGAGCCGGTAGAGGGCGAGGCAGGAGTCCCGGAGCTGGTCGTGCCAGGGCGCGTCGGTGCGGGCCGGGGGCGCGTGCTCGGCGAACACGCGTTCGCGTGCGGCGCCGAAGAGCTCCTCCTTGGAGCGGAAGTAGGTGTACAGCGCCATGGTGCCCACCCCGAGCTCCTCGGCGAGGGCGCGCATCGAGAAGACGTCGATGCCCCGCTCGTCGAGCAGCCGCAGGGCGGTGTCGAGGATGCGCTCGGCGCTGAGGGTGTGGCGGGGCGCGCGGGGGCGGCGGGAGGGGCGGTCCTGCCGGGGGAGGTCCCGGCCGGTGCGGCCCCCCTCGCCGGGGGCGGGCCCGGAGCCGGCGGCGTGAGCGCCCTCGGGGCTCCGCTCCGGGCCGGGCAGCGGGCCGTTCTGCGGGAGACGGGCGGGTTCCGGGTGCATCTGTCCTGTCACGGCGGGTCGCGGTCGACGGTGGCGCCGGGCGCCTCCCCCGTTCCCGGACACCGAATCCGGGCCGCCTGCGCCTTCTGCCAACGTACAGCGTACGGTATGACGTACGCCCGTTCGCCACCCGGAGTTCACCCGCATGTCGTCGCCGTCCGCACCCCCCGCCGCCGCAGGCGTCCCCCGCCACTGGTGGCGGGAGCTGCTCCTGCTCGCGCTGATCTACGCCGCCTACGACGGCAGCCGGCTGCTGGTCGCCGGGAGCCTCCCCCGGGCCCTGCGCAACGGCCACGCCCTGCTGTCCGCGGAAGCCCGGCTGCGCCTGTCGCCCGAGCACCTGCTGAACACCGCCTTCACCCGCCACGCCTGGCTGGCCGTCCCCGCCGACTTCGCCTACGCCTCGCTCCACTACCTGGTCACCCCGCTGGTCCTGGCCTGGCTGTGGCACCGGCACCGCGGCCGCTACCGGCACGCCCGCACCTGGCTCGGCGTCTCGACGGTGCTCGGACTCGCCGGCTTCACCCTCCTGCCGACCGCCCCGCCCCGGCTGCTGGAGGCCTCGTACGGCTTCACCGACTCCATGCGGCAGCACGCCGCCGTCGGCTGGTGGGGCGCGGACGCGAGCGCGCCCAAGGGGCTCGGCCACCTCACCAACGAGTTCGCCGCCATGCCCAGCCTGCACGTGGGCTGGGCCCTGTGGTGCGGCGTCCTGGTCTGGCGGTGCGCCGACCGGACCGCCGTGCGGATCGCCGGACTGCTGTACCCCGTGCTGATCGCCGTGGTCGTGATGGGCACCGCCAACCACTACCTGCTGGACGCGGTGGCCGGCTGCGCCGTGATGGGCGCGGGCGCCCTGCTGGCCGGGCCCGCGCTGCGCCTCGCCGACCGCCTGCGGCGCGGCGCGGGCGCCGGTGGGCGGGGCGCGGCCGCGGCCGCCGGGCCGGCCCCCGCACCGGCGGCCTTCGTCCCCGCCCCGGCCAGGCCCGGGGACGGCGCGGCGAGGCCCCGGGGCGGCGCGGCGCCGGGGGCCGGGGCCGACGCACCGCCGGCCTCCCGGCCGCCGGTCCCCGCCCGCTGAGGCGCGGCGGCCGGGCAGGGCGGTTGTCCCCGGTGCCGCCCGGCGGGCAGGGCCTCCGCCCCGCGCCGAGCGCCGCGGCCGCCACTGGTCGGGCGGGCGGGGCCGGCGCCGGGCCGCGGCCTCAGACCCGGCCGGCGGCCTCCGGAACCCCGGCACCGGCGGGCCCGCCCCGGGGCGCGTCCCCGCGGCGGGGGAGCAGCAGCGGGGTGGCCAGGAGGAGGACGCCGGCGGCGGCGATCGCGGTTCGGGGGCCGGTGACGGCGGCCAGCAGGCCCCACAGGGCGGTCAGGGCCGCGATGGCGGCGCTGCTGCCGACCGACCACGCGGACAGGGTGCGGGCGACCAGGCCGGGGGCGGTGCGGTCGAGCCGGTAGGTGGCCAGCAGCGGGTTGAAGAGGCCGCAGCAGGTCACCAGGCCGAGCTGGACGGCGACGACGAGGACGATCCCGGGGGCGCCGGGCCGGACGAGGGCCAGCCCGACGGGCCAGCACGCCCGCAGCACCCCGGCGGTGAGCATCACCCGGTGGCGGCCGAACCGCGCCGCGAGCGGGCGCGCGAGCCGTGAGCCGATCAGCCCGCCGACGCAGGGGGCCGCGAACACGAGGCCGTACTGCCAGGGTGCGAACCCGAGGCGGCCCAGCAGGAGTACCGCGAGCAGCGGTTCGGAGGCCATGATCAGGCCGTTGACGACGACCGCGTTGAGGAACAGCGGGCGCAGCACGGGGTGGGCCAGGATGTGGCGCCAGCCCTCGAGCAGGTCGCCCGCCCGCAGCCGCGGTGCACCGGTGCGCGCGGGGGGCGCCTCCGTCCCGCCGACGGCCCGGACGCCGAGCGCCGAGAGCAGGTAGCTGACCGCGTCGGCCACCACCGTGGCCATCGGGCCGAGCAGCCCGATCGCGGCCCCGCCCAGCGGCGGTCCGACCGTGGTCGAGGTCCACATCGTGGACTCGAACCGGCTGTTCGCGACCAGCAGGTCCTCCGCCGGCACCAGCGCCTTCAGGTACGCGCCGCAGGCCGCCCTGAAGGCGATGTCGGCCGCGGCCGTGACGACGGACACGAGGAGGAGCTGGGCGAAGCCGAGCCGGCCGAGCGCGAACGCGACGGGGACGGTCGCCAACGCCGCGAACCGGGTCAGGTCCATCGCCACCATGACCGGCCGCTTGCGGCGGAACTCCACCCAGGGGCCGAGCGGCAGCGCGACCAGGGCGCCGACGGCCCGCCCGGCGGAGGACAGCGCCGCCACCTGGGCCGGCCCGCAGTGCAGCACCAGGACCGCGATCAGGGGGAACGCGCCGAACCCGAGCCCCGAGCCGTACGAGCTGACCGCGTACGCCGCCCACAGACACCCGAACCGGCGCCCCAGCGCCCGCCTGCCCCTCATGTCCACCGCATTCCTCGCCGCACGGGACGGCGACCCGCCGCCCCCGGCATCAAAGCGAGGAGCGGACGACGGGGGCAAACCGCCGACCCGTCAGGGGACACGGCCGTCCGGCGCGGCGCGCGGACGGGACGGACCGTCAGACGGCCCGCCGGCCGGCCCCCCGGCCCGGTGGCGGACGGCACGCCCGGGCGGTAACTGCCGTGCCCTGCCGCGGGAACGGGCCGGATCCGGGCCGCCGCGCCCGTTTGTCGGCGGCGGATGCAAGACTGGCGCGCACCATGAACGACTCGCACCCCGGGTACGCGTCCCACGGGTCCGCCGAGCCCCCCGCGCAGCGGCTCGCCGGGCTGCGCGGCCCCGCGCCGCAGCGCAGCCTCGACGCCCGCGCCCTCGCCGCGCTCGCCGCCAACCCCGGCTGCCGCCGCCGCGCCCTGCTGGACGCCGCCGGGGTCGACAAGACGGTCCTCGCCGAGCGCCTGGGCAGTCCCGCGCCCTTCGGCCGGTCGCCGTTCGCCATCGCCCGCGGCAACGTCTTCGAGGCCCGGGTCAAGGCCGACGGGTACGCCGAGCTGCTGCTCCTCCTCCAGCGCCACCTCGGCCTGCCGGAGCCGGACGCGGACGGGGTCGCCGTACCGGACCTGCTGCCGCGGGCCGGTACGGCGGTGCGGGCCGAGCGGACCCGGCAGGCGCTGGCCGAGGCCGCCGCCCGGCCCGGCCGCTGGACGCTGCTGGACCACCCCATGCTCCGCCTGGACGTCGCCGGCTCCCCCGCCCACCTGGAGCCCGACGCCGTGGTGGTGCGCCCCGACGGCCGCTGGACGGTCGTGGAGATCAAGTCCTTCCCGATCCTGGACGGCTCCGCCGACCCCGCCAAGGTCGGCGCGGCGGCCCGCCAGGCGGCCGTGTACGTCCTGGCGCTGCGCGAGGCCGCGGCCGAGCTGGCCGGCGTCAAGCCGGGGGACGGCCCCTACGACGAGCCCGAGGGCCCGGCCGCGGCGCCCGACCCCACGGTGCTGCTGGTCTGCCCCCGGGACTTCTCCAACCGGCCCACCGCCGCCGTCGTCGACGTCCGCCGGGAGCTGGCGGTCACCCGCCGCCAGCTGCGGCGGATGACCCGCATCGACCGCATCCTCGACGCGCTCCCCGCCGACGCGGGCTTCGACCTGTCCACCGCCGACGACGGCACGCCCGCCCGCACCGACGGGCAGCTCGCCGACGCGGTCGCCGCCGTGCCCGCCGCCTACGCCCCCGACTGCCTGTCCACCTGCGAACTGGGCTTCCACTGCCGCCGGGAGGCCCGCTGCGCGGACGCGGTCGGACAGCTGGGCCGCTCCGTCCGCGGCGAGCTGGGCTCCCTGCGGACCGTCGGCGGGGCCCTGGCCGCGGCGGCGGGCGGCGTCCCGGGCCGCGGCGCCCGGGACGGCGGCGGCCCGGCCCACGACGGCGGCCCGGCCGACGGCGGCGCCGGCGGTCCGGCGGACGCCGTGGACGAGGCCGCCGCCCGCCTCGCCCGGGCGGCCGCGCTGCGCGCCGAGGCCCTCGCCGAGGGGGGCCTGCGCCCGTGAGCCTCCTGACCACCCTCGCCCGGCTGGAGGCCGTGCACCAGGACCGGGCGCAGCCGCTGGCGACCGTCCGGCACCGCCACCTCTCCGACCGCCCCATGGTCGTCGTGCCGCTCGCCGCCGCCGGCGAGGACGGCGCACCGCTCGCGGCCATGCTCGGCACCGACCGCGACGCACCGCGGCTCCACGTGGTGCCGCAGCCCCTCGACCGCGACCAGCGCTTCGCCTTCCTCGCGGCGCTCGCCGGCGACCTGCTGCCCTACCTGGAGGGCTACGGCGAGGAGACCGAGCAGGTCGAGGGCACCGAGAAGGACCCGGAGACCGGGGAGCGGCTCCCCGTGGTGCGCGAGCTGTGCGCGGACGCCCCGCAGCTGGTCGTCCCCAACAGCGCGGGCGTCCACCACCTGGGCCTGCTCGGCCGCTCCACGCGGTTCCGCCGCACCGCCGACGACGCGGACGCCGGGCCCTACCCCGTGCCGAGCCGGGTGCCGCTGCTCGGCCGCTGGCTCACCCACCTGCGGGAGCGCGCCGAGGTGCCCGGCTCCTCGATGCTGCTCGCCATGACGGCGCTGCTCGGCCGCCACTGGGCCACCGGCCAGTCCCACCTGGAGGACCAGCACCTGGGCGCCCTGCTCGCCTGGATCGCCCCGCCGCCCGGTCTGGGCGGCGCCGAGGCCGCCCGGTACGCCGAGTCCGCCCGCGACGGGCGCGGACAGCTGCACTGCCCGCCCGCCGGACCGGCCACCGACCCCCGCTTCGACGAGAAGCTGCTCGGCCCCGCCGTCGCCCGCCACGACGCCGCCCGTGCGGCCCTGCGCGCGGCCCCGCCCGGTGAGGCGGCACGGGCGGAGGCCCACGTGCGGCGGACCGCCGACGAGGTCCGCGGCCTCCTGGAGCAGGTGCTGCGGCCCACCTGGGACCAGGTCTGGCGGGGCCTCGACCTGCTGCGCGCGCTGCCGCCCGGCGCCCGTGTGGCGGAGCGGTGGGAGGGCGACCGCTGGTCCTACACCGGCCACCGCGAGCGGCTCGCCGCCGGGGAGCCGCCGCAGCCCCGGTTCGACGACGCGGTCACCGCCGCCCGCAAGCTGGCGCAGCGCGAGCGCGAGCAGGCGAGGCTGGACCTCCAGGAGGCCCTGGACGACCCGCTGGCGATGGCCGAGCACCGCCTCTCCGGCGAGGCCTTCGCCGGGACCGTGGAGGCCGTCGAGGCGGCGTACGACACCTCGGGCCGCACCCCCAAGCCCCGGCCGCTGGTCACCGTGCGCACCGGCGACCGCCCGCACGCCGACCCCGGCCGGGAGGTGCACCGGGTGTGGGGGCCGCCGGGCGAGGACGGGGCGGCGCCCGCCGCGCAGAAGGCCGAGGTCGTGCGGCACGACCCCGCCGAGGGCACCGTCGTGCTGCGCCTCACCTCGGGGATGGGGCGGCGGAGGGAGCCCGAGCCGGGCACGGTGCCGCAGCCCGGCGACCGGGTCTGCTTCACCCTGTTCGAGCTCTCCGTGCGGCAGGCCGCGCCGCTGCCCGACCCGCAAAACACCCCCTGGACGCACGGCGGTCCGCCCGGCTCGGCCTCCGCCGTGCCCGGCCCGCGCCCCGGCGGGCCGCACACCGGCGGTCCGCACACCGGCGGTCCGGCCGCGGCCGCCGCGGCCGACGAGGAATGGGAGTAGCCCGACCGTGAACCCCGCCGACCCCACCGCCTCCCCCGGGGCGGCCGCCGACCGGGTCACCGCCGAGATCCTCGCCGCCGTGCTCTCCGGCACCGAGCGCGGCGTGGTGGTCGACTCCCCGCCCGGCGCCGGCAAGTCCACCCTCGTCGTGCGTGCGGCCCGCGAGCTGGTCGCCGCCGGCGAGCGGCTGATGATCGTGGCGCAGACCAACAGCCAGGTCGACGACCTGGTGGACCGGCTCGCCACGGCCGCCCCCGACCTGCCGGTGGGCCGCCTGCACAGCAGCGACGGCCGGCCCGCGCCGGAGGCGCTGCGGCACGCGGGGGTCACCGCCTCGCCCCGGATCGGCGACCTCGCCGAGCAGCAGGTGGTGGTCTCCACCGCCGCCAAGTGGCAGTGGGTCAAGGACGTCGATCCGTGGCGGCACGCCATCGTCGACGAGGCGTACCAGATGCGGTCCGACGCGCTGCTGGCCGTGGCGCGGCTCTTCGAGCGGGCGCTGTTCGTGGGCGACCCCGGGCAGCTCGACCCGTTCACCGTGGTCGGCACCGACCAGTGGGCGGGCCTGTCCTGGGACCCCTCGCGCAGTGCGGTCACCGCGCTCCTCGACCACAACCCCGGCATCCGCCCGCACAACCTGCCGGTCTCCTGGCGGCTGCCGTACTCGGCGGCGGGGCTGGTCTCGCGGGCGTTCTACCCGTTCACGCCGTTCCGCTCCGGCACCGGCGAGGGCGACCGGCGCCTCACCGTGGGCGCGGCGGGCGACGGCGGGCCGGTGGACGCGGTGATCGACGAGGCCGCCGAGTCGGGCTGGGGGCTGCTGGAGCTTCCTGCCCGGCACACCGTGCGGACCGACCCCGAGGCCGTGCACGTCGTGGCGCGGACCGTGCGGCGGCTGCTGGACCGCGGCCTGGCCGCCGTCTCCGAGAAGGGCACGGCGCCGGTCACCGCCGACCGGATCGCGGTCGGCACCGCCCACCGGGACCAGGCCGCCGCCGTCCGGGCCGCCCTGACCGGCCTGGGCGTCCCCGTCGACGGGTCGCCGGGCCCCGCCGTCACCGTGGACACCGCCAACCGGCTCCAGGGGCGCGAGTACGACGTGACCGTGGTGCTGCACCCGCTGTCCGGCCGCCCGGACGCCACCGCCTTCCACCTGGAGACGGGGCGGCTGTGCGTGCTGGCCTCCCGGCACCGGCACGCCTGCATCGTGGTGGCACGGGCCGGCATCGCCGAACTGCTGGACGAGCACCCGTCGACCGAGCCGGTGCAGCTGGGCGTGAGCGTGAAGTTCCCCGACGGCTGGGAGGCGAACCACGCCGTCCTGGCACACCTGGCCGAGCACCGCGTCGGCCTGCGGTGAGCCGGGCGGCGGGGCGGCGGGGCGGGTGGGGGCGGGGCGGGCGCCGCTCCCCCGCGCGCCGGGAGGCCCTGTGCGCCGGGCCGCCCGCCGTACCGGCGCGCGCCGCGCATACGGCGGCACCCGGCGAGGAATACCACCGTGGGGGTGAGCCGTTGTGCCTGCGTCGCCCCTGCGCGTCACGGCCGACGCCGGATCAGGCACGTCCGGCGGATCGGCCACTCGACGTGTCCGCAGGAACCCGCCCCGCCACCCCATGGAGGTGCCCATGTCCGACCCGGCCGACCGCCAGCGCTCTGCGGAGGGCGCAGGAGCCGCCCGGCGGTTCCGCCCGGCCCCGCTGCTCTTCGAACCGCGCGCGGGCGAGGCCGAGGCCGAGCACTTCTTCGACCTGGAGTCGATCGAGGACCCGGGGGAGCTGCTACGCCGCTCGACCGAACTGGCCCTCGCCTTCCGGGCCGCGGCGGAGCGGGCCACCGACTTCCAGGCGGTGGCCGCCGCCGAACTGGCCGACCCGCGCCGCTTCGACGCGCTGAGCTGCGCCGAGATCGCCGACCGCGCGGACTGGACGCCGGACTACGCCGCCAAGATGGTCGAGTACGGGCGCGTCCTGCAGAAGCAGGGGCGCACGGCGGAGTGAGGACCGCGGGGGCCGTGAGCACGGCGAGGACGGTGAGGACGGCGGTGCCCGCGAGGACGGCCGGAGCCCCGGGCACGGCCCTCCCGGCGGCCCCTGCGGAGTGAGCGGTGCGAGGGGCGTCCGTGCGGGTCCGCCCGCCGGGCCCCGGCCTGCGGGCGCCCCTCCGGCGCGGGGTCGCGGCGGCCGGTGGACGTCCCGCGGCCGCCGACCTCCGGCATATGCGGGTGGAAGGGTACGCCGCGCCCGGGGGTCCTGTCCGGCAAACCCCGCTTCCCGCCGCACACGAACGGCACGGCCGGTACATCTGCTGTCCGTGGACATCTGGACGTATGAATCCGTGGAGTACGTCACCGTGGCCGGAGAGGCCTGGCTGGCGTCCGCGAGCGAGTACCCGCGCAGCATCCAGGCCCTGTGGCGGGAACGCCCCTGGGCCGCCACCGTCCTGCCCTGCGGCCGCGTCTTCGACGTGGTCAGCCTGCCGGGGCTGCCGGGGCGGCGTGTCCTCGAGGAGCTGTGGACGACCGGGCCCGGATGCGGACCCGCCGCCTCCTACCGGGGCCGGCTGCTGCTCTTCGCCCGGCCCGGCACCGCCGAGCGGCTGAGCCCGCTGCTGCGCTGGGAGGAGTGGGGCCCCGGCACTCCCGCGGCGCTCTGCCACGGTGCGGGCGACGCCGTGACCGTGCCCCCGCTGCAGCGCATGGTCGACGCCCCCGACTCCCCCGGGCTCGGCTCGGGGCGCTGGATCGTCGCCCCGGACCAGCGGGAGCCGTGGCTCCCGGACGCGGGGGTGCTGCTGCGCGCCTGCATGCGCGCCGCCCGGCGCACGGCCCGGGAGCGCATGCTCCCGGCGCGCGGGGAGAACCGATTTCAGTCGGAGGGGGCCGACTGCTAGAGTCTGCGGTGTCGGTGAGCGCCGCTAGCTCAACTGGCAGAGCAGCTGGCTCTTAACCAGCGGGTTCGGGGTTCGAGTCCCTGGCGGCGCACACAACGGGAAGGGCGTCCTCCTCACGGGGGGCGCCCTTCTCCGTGCATCGGGGGCGGGCCGGGGAGGCGGCGGGCCGGCGGCCCGCCGCCCGGACCTCAGTGGAAGGCGTCGAGCCCGGTGAGGGCCTTGCCGACGATCAGCTGGTGCATCTCCACGGTGCCCTCGTAGGTCAGCACGGACTCCAGGTTGGCGGCGTGCCGCATCACCGGGTACTCCAGGCTGATGCCGTTGGCCCCCAGGATCGTGCGGGCGGTCCGGGCGATGCCCATCGCCTCCCGGACGTTGTTGAGCTTGCCGTAGCTGACCTGCTCGGCACGCAGCCGCCCCGCGTCCATCCGGCGCCCGAGGTGGAGGGCGAGCAGCAGGGCCTTCTGCAGTTCCAGGGACATGTCGGCGAGCTTGGCCTGGGTCAGCTGGAAGCCGCCGATCGGCCTGCCGAACTGCACCCGGCTGCCCGCGTAGTCCAGCGCGGCCTCGAAGCAGCTGCGGCCGGCGCCCACCGCGCCCCAGACGATGCCGTAGCGGGCCTGGTTGAGGCAGCCGAGCGGCCCGCGGAGCCCGGTGACGCCGGGGAGGACCGCGTCGGCGGGCAGCCGCACCCCGTCGAGGACCAGCTCGCTGGTGACGGAGGCGCGCAGCGACGCCTTGTGCCTGATCTCCGGGGCGGAGAAGCCGGGGGTGCCCGCGGGGACCAGGAAGCCCCGGACGCCCTCGTCGGTCTGCGCCCACACGACCGCCACCCCGGCCACCGAGCCGTTGGTGATCCACATCTTGCGGCCGTCGAGCACCCAGTCGCCGCCCGCGTCGCGGCGGGCCCGGGTCCGCATCGAGGCGGGGTCGGAGCCGTGGTCGGGCTCGGTGAGGCCGAAGCAGCCGATCACCTCGCCGGCCGCCATGCCGGGCAGCCACCGCTGCTTCTGCTCCTCCGACCCCCACCGGTGGATCGCGTACATGGCCAGCGAGCCCTGCACCGACACCAGGGAGCGGATGCCGGAGTCGCACGCCTCCAGCTCCAGGCAGGCCAGGCCGTACTGCACGGCGGAGGCGCCCGCGCAGCCGTACCCCTCCAGGTGCATGCCGAGGGCGCCGAGCGCGCCCAGCTCCTTCGCCAGCTCGCGGACCCCGGGCAGCTCGCCGCGCTCGTACCAGTCGGCGACGTACGGGGCCACGCGGTCGGCGCACCAGCGGCGCACGGTGTCCCGGACCGCCCGCTCCTCCTCGTCGAGCAGGTCGTCCACCCCGAGCGGGTCGCGGGGGTCGAAGGGCGGAAGGGGGGCGGGCGCGGCGCTCATGGGCGGCTCCTCCGGGGGACGGGCGGCGGTGGCGGGCGGTGACGGGCGGGCCGGCAGCGTGCCGGGCGGCCCGGGGGCCACGCTCGCAGGTCGGCGGCCGTGCGTCGAGGGGCGGGCCGATTCGGCGATCCGCCGCGGCACCGTGTACAGTCTCCTGGTCAGCGGGCGCCGCTAGCTCAACTGGCAGAGCAGCTGGCTCTTAACCAGCGGGTTCGGGGTTCGAGTCCCTGGCGGCGCACTGTGCAGGACCGAGGGCCCTTCCCCGTCACGGGGAAGGGCCCTCGTCGTGTCGGAGGCCGCAGCCCGCGCGCCCGCCGTCCCGGTGGCGCGGGCCGGTCCGGGAGCGCCGGGAGCGGCCGGGACGCGGGGCGACGCCGCCTTCCGCCGCCGGGGCCCGCCCGGCACCGCGGCGGCGGGGCACCGGGCGTGCGCGCCCCGGCTGCGGGTCCGGGCGGGTCCGGGCGGGCCGGGCTGCGGGCCGGGACCGGTGAGCCCGCGTCAGCAGCGCCCGGCGGGCTGCGACACCTCGCACCGGTTGTCGTCGAAGACGTTGTCCGTGCCCTTGTCGCGGTCGGCGAGGTCGGCCGGCTGGTTGCCGGTGGCCGTGTTGCCGCCGATCGTGTTCCGCGAGCTGGCCACCCCGACGAAGCTCGGGAAGAGCACGATGCCGCCGGAGAGCGGGGACGCGCCGCGGTTGTCCCGGACGTCGTTGCCGACGACCCGCACCTCCTCCACGCCCGTGAGGACGATGCCGGCGCCCTGCATCACGGGGAGCCGGGCGGTCGACGGGCAGTAGCGGTTGTTCTCCCAGACCCGGTTGGAGCGCACCGCCAGCTTCCCGGCCCGGGGGATGCCCTCGTCGCCGACGACGAAGATCCCGGCGCAGTTGCCGATGACGGCGTTGCGCTCCACCACGAGGTCCTGCAGGCGCCGCACGGTGATGCCCACACGGTTGCCCGAGAGCCGGTTGCCGCTCACCACCGCGCCCTCCGCGTCGGTGGCGCCGCCCTCCTCGGTCACCGTGTTGGCGAGGAAGATGCCGGTCTCCGCGTTGTCAGCGGCGGTGTTGTCCCGGAAGACGCCGCGCACCGACCGGTCCTGACGGATGCCGTGCTCGCCGTTGCCGCGCGAGACGACGCCGCGCACCGACAGGCCGTCGGTCCAGGTCGCCATGACGCCGTCCTTGGTGAAACCGGAGACGGAGAACGACCGGAGGCGGACGCCCGCCAGGGGGTGCCCGGGGGTTCCGGTGACGCAGACGCCGTGCCCTGCTGCGGCACATGCGCCGGTGCCCGCCGCCGCAGCGGGCACGAAGCGGGTGGCCGGGCCGGAGCCCACGAGGGTCACGCCGTCGGTGCGGATGTCGACGCTCCCCCGGTAGACGCCCGCCGGCACGAAGACGATGTCCCCGGGGGCGGCCCGGTCCACCGTCTGCTGGACCGTCTCCCCCGGCCGGACCACCAGCACCGTCGAGGCGCGCGCGGGTGCGGGCGCGGCGGCGCCCACCGCGGCGAGGACGGCGAGGGCGACGGGGCCGCAGGCCCCGCGGAGGTGTGTGAGCTTTCGTAGGCGCATCGGTGGTGACCTGCTTCCCCTGGTGTGTGGCCCGCTGCCGGCTGCGGGCCGGAGCACCCGCACCCGGTCGAAGCTACGCAGGGCGCACAGGTCGCGCACGCGCTGTCACCCTCCGGGCGCAGGAGGTGACCGCCGGGTGGCGGACATGACGGCGCGTCGGGCGGGATCCGCGCCGGGCCGGGCGGTCCGGGTGCCGAGGGGGGTGCGGGGCCGGGGTGCGGGGCCGGGGTGCCGTCGGACGGGCCCTCGGCACCGGCCCGGCCCGGCCCGGGCCGTGGGGTCGGCAGGGCACCGGGGGCCGACGGCTGCAGGGGGCCCGGGGTCGGGAAACCGGCCGCCGGTCACCCGCCGACGTGCACGGCAGCGGTGGACGGGGGCGCGGTGGACGGGGCCGCGGCGGGCGAGGCCGGGAGCGGCAGGATGCGGACCGGGAGTCCCGTCAGCCGTCGAGGCGGCGGACCGCACCGCCCGCGCCGACCGCGTACAGGTCGACCCCCAGCAGTCCGCGGACCCGCGCGGAGACCCGCAGGGCCGCCTCCACCGCGCCCTCCGGGACGACGACGGCGTACCGGGTGCCCGGGTTGTCGTCCATCCGGCGCAGCAGCCGGCCGTAGGCGGTGTCGAGGTCGCGGTCCGCGTCGGCGGTGTCCTCCTGAACCTCCGCCAGCAGGCGCGCGCCGTCGGCGTGCCACGCCTCGACGTCGACGCAGTCGTGGTCGCAGTGCTCGTCCAGGATCTTCCAGCCGTGACCGCGCAGCCAGCCCTCGAAGGACTCCTGCATCCGACCTGCGCCACCGCTGTCCATGCACCCAGGATGCGGCAGCCGGACGCGCCGCGCGACCGGCGGCGGGCGCCGGGAGCAGCGCGGGCGCGGCACCGGGCGCGGGGCGCGACGGGCCGGTCACCGCCGTGTCACAGCCCGGCACGGCCGCAACCCGCCCGGCGGCGGCCGCGTGGATGCGGACGACGGCCGGAGCGGCCGCCGGAGGACGGACGACAGGGGGACGCGGTCATGGCGAGGACTCGAGGGTACGGGGCGGTCCGGGGTCTGGGGGCGGTCCGGGGGGCCGCGGTGCTGGCGGCGGCGGGCGGGCTCCTGACGGCGTGCGGTCCGGGGACGGTCGGGGCGGCCGCCCCGGGTACGGCGGCTCCGTCGCGTGCGGCGTCCGCCTCCCCGGCCCCCTCGGGACGCCCCTCGGGCACCGCGGAGCCCGGCGGCCCGGCGTCGCGCCCTGCTGCTCCCGCACCGTCGGCGTCCGCACCGTCGGCGCCCGTGCCGTCGGCGCCCGCGTCCCAGGGGCCGGCGGACGGCGCGTCGGGCCGCCCGGCCCCCGGCGGGACCGCCTCGGCCGCCTGCTCCCCCGGCGGGCTCGCCGCCTCCGGCGCCCGGCGGCTGGAGCCCTCCAACCCCGACGGGACCTACGCGGTGCTGGTCTCCCTCACCAACCGCGGGCCCGGCTCCTGCGTGCTGCAGGGCTTCCCCTCCGTCGCGGTCGCCGGGCAGGGCGACCCGCGCCGCAACCGTCCGCTGCGGACCGTCCGCGAAGGGGCGGCGCGGCCGGTGCGGCTGGCCCCGGGCGGCAGGGCCTGGGTGCGGGTCACCCTGGTGTCGGTGCTGGGCGAGGGCGACGGCTACTGCGCGTCAGGCGCGACCCCGGTGGCACCGCCCTCGCTCGTGCTGGGGGTCCCGGGCGGCGGGATCCAGGTGGGGATGGCGGACGGCGGGCTCTTCGCGGAGTGCGACGACCGGGCGCGGACCACGGCCTTCCTGGCCGACCGGCCGTGAACGGGAGCACCCGCCGGATGCGGTAGAGTTCTTCCCGCAGGTGAGCGCCGCTAGCTCAACTGGCAGAGCAGCTGGCTCTTAACCAGCGGGTTCGGGGTTCGAGTCCCTGGCGGCGCACATGCGGTACCGAGGGCCCCTCCGTGGAGACACGGAGGGGCCCTCGGCGTCTCCGGGCGGCGGGGAGCGGGCGGCGGCCGTACCGCGCGGTGCCGCCGCCCACGACCGTCGGCGCCCGACGGGCCGCGTCCGACGGGCCGTATCCGGCTGGCGGGTGGACCGACGGGAGCCCGACGGTGCCGCGGGGAACACCGCCGCATCCATCCTGACCTGCGAAGCAGCCCGCAGCACGCCCCTGCCAGAATGGCCGGATGCCCGATTCAGAGACACACGGCGGGTCCGCGCCGCACTCCGGCAGAGCCGGCGGACTCGCCCTCGCCCTGCTGTCCGCGTTCGCCTTCGGCGGTTCGGGGACGGCGGCGAAGCCGCTGATCTCCGCGGGCCTCGACCCCCTCCACGTGGTGTGGCTGCGGGTGGCCGGTGCGGCCCTGGTGCTGCTGCCGGTCGCGGTGCGGCACCGGGGCGAACTGCGGCGGCGGCCCGGGCTGCTGGTCGGGTTCGGACTGCTGGGGGTGGCCGGCGTCCAGGCGTTCTACTTCGCGTCCATCTCCCGGATCCCGGTCGGGGTGGCCCTCCTGATCGAGTACCTGGGGCCGCCGCTGCTCCTGGGGTGGGTGCGGTTCGTCCAGCGGAGGCCGGTCACCCGGGCGGCCGCGCTCGGCGCGGTGCTGGCGGTGGGCGGCCTGGGGTGCGTGGTCGAGGTCTGGTCCGGTCTGGGCTTCGACCCGCTCGGGGTGCTGCTGGCGCTGGGGGCGGCCTGCTGCCAGGTCGGGTACTTCGTGCTCTCGGACGCCGGGAGCGGCGGCGGCGAGCCCGTGGACCCGCTGGCCGTCAGCGCGTACGGGCTGCTGGTGGGCGCGGTGGCGCTGACCGCGGTGGCGCGTCCGTGGCAGACGGAGTGGCACGTGCTGGGCGGCTCGGTGGCGATGGGCGGCGAACGGGTTCCGGCCCTGCTGCTGGTGGCCTGGGTGGTGCTGGTGGCGACCGTCCTGGCGTACCTGACCGGCGTGGTGGCGGTGCGTCGCCTGTCGCCTCCGGTGGCAGGGGTGGTGGCCTGCCTGGAGGCGGTGGTCGCCACGGTCGCGGCGTGGGTCCTGCTGGACGAGCACCTGGGGGTGCCCCAGGTGCTCGGCGGGCTGCTGGTGCTGGCGGGCGCGTTCATCGCGCAGACCTCGGCCTCGTCGGCCTCGTCGGCGCCGCCGGTGCCGGTGCCGGTGCCGGGGGCGCCGGAGGGGATGCCGGTGGCGTCGGTGCCGGCGGACGGCGGGCCGACCCCGGGGGCGGAGGCCTGCACCGGGGCAGATGCCTGCACCGGGGCGGACGGCCGGGAGGGCCGGGCCGGACGGCGGCTCTGAGGGCGGCCCCCGGGCCCGCCGAAATGCGCTGGCCGGTCCCCGGCCGCCTCGGGTAGGAGAGTGCGTCATGACGTCCTGGACCCTGGCCCCCGAGGCCTTCGACTCCCCCGACGCGACCGGTCTGCGCCGCGCCTACTACGACGAGGTGGCGAGCCGCTACTGGAGACGGCCCGCAACGCCCGAGGAGGTCGACCGGGGCCTGGCCGGGGACGGTGCCGAACTCCTCGCCCCGCCCACCGGGCAGTTCGTGGTCGGACGCCGCGGCGGTGAGGCCGCCGCCTGCGGCGGGGTCCTGATGCTGGACGACGGACGCGCCGAACTCACCCGCGTCTACCTGCGGCCCGCCTTCCGCGGCCGCGGGGGCGCGGGCCTCCTGCTGGAGGCGCTGGAGCACGAGGCGCGCACGCTCGGCGCCCGCCGGATGGTCCTGAACACCCGCCTCGACCTGGTCGAGGCCCGCGCACTGTACGCACGCCACGGTTACGCCGAGATCCCGGCATACTGCACGGGCCCGTACATGGAGGTCTGGTACGGCAAGGAGCTCGGCGCGGGCGCCTGACCGGGCCGCGGTGACGTGCGGCGGCCCGCGTCCGGGGGCGCGGAGGGCCCGGCCGGGCCCTCCGGCACGCATCGGCGCGGCTCCCGGACCGTGACGCGGCCACCGGTGGGCCGCCAAGTCCTGCTTCCGGAAAGGACGTTGGCCCCGCCCTCGGCCGAGGGCCGAACGAGGGGCGTGAACGGGGGCGTGCACCACGACACCGGGCGCGGGTGCGGGGTGCGCGCCGGTGGCACTGTCAGAGTGGCCGTACATCCTGAATGTCCGATTCGACATACCCCAGGGACGGTCCATGGCCCAGGTGCACGTGATCCTCAACCAGAAGGGCGGCGTGGGGAAGTCCACCCTCACCGTCAACCTCGCCGCCGTCACCGCCGACGTCCTCGGCGGGACCGCCGGCGAGGACCCGCCGGTCGTCGCGGTCTCCATCGACCCGCAGGGCTCCGCCGTGTGGTGGTCGGAGCGGGTGGGCGACGGGTTGCCCTTCGACTTCGTCCAGGCGCACGACGACCCCGCCGGGCTCGCGGCGCTCCACCTGATCCCCTCGGCCCGGCACGTCTTCGTCGACACCCCCGGCTGGCTCGACCTCTCCGGGCGCACCGACCCGGGTGAGCGGTGCCCCCTGGGCGAGGGGCCCGCCGCGGAGGCGCTGCGGGCCGTCCTCGACCACGCCCACGACGTGATCGTGCCCATCGAGCCGGAACCGCTGGGCTTCGAACCGACCCAGCGCACGATCGAGCGGGTGGTGAAGCCGCGCGGGCTGCCGTTCCGGGTCGTGGTCAACAACTGGGACCCGCGCGACGGACGGGCGGACCTGGAGCAGACCCGGGCCTTCGTCGAGGCCCAGGGGTGGCCGGTGGCCCGTACCGTGGTCCGGCACTACAAGCTCCACACCCGCGCCTCGGCCGACGGACTGGTCGTCACCCAGTACGGCGGCAACCGGGTCGCCCTGCAGGCCCGGGAGGACTTCTTCCGGCTCGCCCTGGAGGTCGGCCTCGGCGCCGCCGAACCCGTGGCCGCGGCAGCATCGGCAGCGGCGGGACCGGCGGCGGTGGTCGGCGGCATTCCCGCGCCGGCCGACGGCCGGGGCGGGCGGAGCGGGAAGGGCGTACGGAGCGGGCGGAACGCGCAGGCGTCGCAGCGCACGCCCGGCACAGCGGGCGCGGACCCGGCCACGTCCGCAGCCACGACCGCCCCGGCGTCCCTGGCCGGCGGGACCACGGCGGCACCGGCTGTCACATCGGCAGCCGCACCGGTCGTCACACCGGTCGTCACACCGGCCGAGCCCGTGAACGGCAGGCCGCCGCGGCCGAGGGGACGGCGGAAGCAGGCAGCCGCCGCCCGGAAGGGAGGCCGGTGATGGGGCGCCGCATCGACCTCGCCACCCTGCTCACGCCCGGGGCCACGGCAGTCCTGGTCCCGGCCACGACCGCAGCCGCAGCTACGACCACGGCCACGGTGGACGCCCGCCCCACCGTGCTGCCGCTCACCGCCCTGGCCGAGAACCCCGACAACCCGCGCGAGGAGCTGCGCGACCTGGAGGGCCTGGCCGACACCGTGCGGGAACGCGGTGTGCTCCAGCCGCTCGGCGTGGTGACCCGCGAGGCGTTCCTCCTCCACTACCCCCAGCACCGCCGTGCGGTGGGTGACGCGCCGTACGTCGTGCTGCACGGGCACCGGCGGCTGGCCGCCGCCCGGATGGCCGGGCTGACCGAGGTACCGGTGCACGTACGGGGGGACGCGCTCCACTCGGGTGAGGACGCGCTGATCGAGAACGTTCAGCGGGACGACCTCACCGAGCTGGAACAGGCCCGCGCGATCCAACGGCTGGTCGACGGCTACGCGTACTCGCAACGGGAGCTCGCCGCCCGGTTGGGAAAGTCCCAGGGGTTCATCTCGCAGCGGCTCGCCCTGCTGCGGCTGCGGCCCGAACTCCAGCAGGCACTCGCGGAGGGCGCCCTCGGTGTGGAGGACGCCCGGCGGATCGCACGGCTCCCCCAGGAGCAGCAGACCCTGCCGACTCCGGCAGCGCCCGCCCAACGCTCCCGCCGTCCGACGGCCTCTCCCCCGGCCCCGCAGGGCGATTACGCCGTAATCACCCTGGACACACCCGAGAACATCGCCGCGGCCCTGCGCCGCCACCTCACCCCGCGCCTGCTGGACCGTCTGATCGTCCTGCTCGCCGACGGCTGACCTCCGCAGAAGCATCCGCAGCCCCGGGGCCCGGCACACCGCCGGGCCCCGCGTCGGCCCTCCGAGCACGCCAGGACCGGCGGAACCAGGCGGCGGCCCCTCCGCCTGCCGCACCCCCGGACCGCCGCCAGATTCCAGCAGCCCGACAGTACGAGCGCGCCGGACGTACCGGACGAGGGCCCGTCCTGGCAGCCCGAAACACCACAGACACGGTTCCGGTGCAGTGCGCACGTATGCATCGTCATAACCGGGCCGACTCCGGGCATCGGTCACCACGTCCTCCCGGTGCGCGGCGACAGCGCCGGGACGCTCACGCCGCGACCGGGGAGCGATCCCGGCAGGCGCAGCGGGCCCTACGGGCCCAGCGGCAGGAGGAAACCCGGCAGCCGCCGCCGGACACCACGGCAGCCGCCAGCGCGTCGCGATCGCGGACCGGCGGACCTCACGCACCTTCCGACCCGGCGTCCGTGCCACAGCGCGCCCGGGCAGCCGGCTGCCCGCAGGCCCGAGGCCCGGGCTGAGGACGGGGCCGGGGCCAGGGCCCGAGCAGTGCCTGCGAGCGGACCCGGGCCGCGCATCAGGAGCGGGCGATGTCCTCGTGGTGGCGGATGACCTCGGCGATGATGAAGGTGAGGAACTTCTCCGCGAAGACCGGGTCCAGATGGGCGTCGGCGGCCAGGCCGCGCAGACGCTCGATCTGCCGCCGCTCGCGGTCCGGGTCGGCCGGGGGCAGCCGGTGCTCGGCCTTGAGGCGGCCGACCTGCTGCGTGCACTTGAACCGCTCGGCGAGCATGTGGACGACGGCGGCGTCGATGTTGTCGATGGACTGCCGCAGTCGCTCGAGCTCCGCCCGCACCGCCGGGTCCGCCACGCCGGCCCCGGTCTTCTCCGTGCTGTCGGCGGGGGCGGTGGTGGGCTGGTCCGTCATCGGGGCCTCTCCGGGCGTCGGGGCTTTCGCCGGCCGGTAATGGACGGGTGGGCGAACGCCACAGTAACAAGCATCTCGTCGCCCGGCCCGGCCGTCCGTAGTCTGGGCGCCGGCCGATACGCCCGCCGAGAGGAGCCCGTCGTGCCCCGTACCGCGCTGCAGCCGGTCGTGTGGAAGCCGCCCGCCCCCACCGGGCGCGCCCGGGAGCGAAAGGGGCCGCCCACTATGCCGCCGCCGGAGCTGCTGCCGATCAGCGGCGAGGGCCCGGAGGACGTGGTGGTGGACGCGGAGGGACGCCTGCTGTGCGGGGTGGCGGACGGCCGGATCCTGCGGCTCGGCCCGGACGGTTCGGTGGCGGAGACCGTCGCCGACATCGCTCCGGGACGCCCCGCCGGGCTCCAGCCGCTGCCCGACGGACGGCTCCTGGTCTGCGACGCCCGGCTGGGCCGGCTGCTGCGCGTCGACCCGGCGGCCGGCGCGGCGGTCGGTACGGCGGACCGGAAGGGCGCCGTGGAGGTGCTCGCGGACAGCATGGACGGCGAGCCGCTGAGGTTCTGCAGCAACGCCGTCACGGCCGCCGACGGCACGGTCTACTTCACCGAGTCCAGCCGCCGCTGGACGATCGACGACTGGAAGGCCGACATCCTGGAGCACTCGGGCACCGGACGGCTGCTGCGCGTGGGTCCGGACGGCGGCGAGCCGGAGGTGCTGCTGGAGGGACTGCAGTTCGCCAACGGGGTGGTACTGGGGCCGGACGAGGTCTGGGTGGCGGTGGCGGAGACCGGGGCGTACCGGGTGTCCCGGCTGTGGCTGGCCGGTGGGCGGGCCGGCGACCGCGACGTGCTGGTGGAGCTGCCCGGGTTCCCGGACAACATGTCCACCGGCCCGTCCGGGGTGGTCTGGATCGCCATGCCGAGCCACCGGGACCCGGTCCTGGACCTGCTGCACCGGACGCACCCGGCGGTGCGCCGCGCCGTGTGGGCGCTGCCGCCGCGGCTGCAGCCGGCCCCCGAACGCACCGTATGGGTGATCGGTGTCGACGCCGACGGGCGTGTCGTGCACGACCTGCAGGGGCCGGGTGACCGCTTCAGCCAGGTGACGGGGGTCTGCGAGCACGACGGGCGGCTCTACCTGGGCTCGCTGGTGGAGCGCGCGGTGGCCGTGGTTCCCCTGCCGGAGGCCGGCCGGGCCTCGGGCTGAGCAGGGCCGGGGCCGGCCAGGGCCGGGGCCGGCCAGGGCCAGGGCCGGCCAGGGCCAGGGCCGGCCAGGGCCAGGGCCGGGGCCGACCGGGCCTCGGGCCGGCCAGGGCCAGGGCCGGCCGGCTCCGGGGCCGACCTGACCGGCAGGCCCGCCCAGGGTCGTGAGGGCGGCTGCCTGCCGGGGAAAAGCGCTGCCGCAGGCCGGGCGGAAGGGGCGGTGCGCACGACACAGGGGCCGAGCGGCCGGGCGGGGGGGCAGGCGGGGAGGGGGCAGGCGGGACGGAACAGCCGCGACGACGGGTTCCCGGCCCCCCTCCGCGCCTCCCGGGGCACCCGCCCCGGCTGGCCGTCCACGGTCGGCGGCGGAGCGGTTGCGGGCCGCTGCCGACGGCCGGATTCTGGGCACGCGGAGCGACCGCACACGCCTGCGGGGAGCGACCCTCCCCGGGCGCGGAAGACCGGAGCAGCGAGGAAGAGACTCCATGCCCCCACGCGACTCGTACCCGGACGGCGCCCCCTGCTGGGCCGACCTGACCACGCCCGACCCGCAGGCCGCCCGCGCCTTCTACGGCCAGGTGATGGGGTGGGAGTTCGAGGACCTCGGCCCGGCCATGAACGGCTACACGATGTGCCGCAGCGGCGGGCGGCGGGTGGCCGGCCTGATGCCCCCGCCGCCGGGCGGCGAGGGCATGCCGTCGATGTGGAACGTCTACCTCGCGGCCTCCGACGTGGACGCGGTGTACGGCAGGGTCGCCGCAGCGGACGGCAAGCCCGTGATGGGGCCGCACGACGTGCCCGGCGCGGGGCGCATGGCGTACGCCTTCGACCCCGCGGGGGCGTCCTTCGGGCTGTGGCAGGCGGGCGGCCACACCGGCGCGGAGCTGGTCGGCGAGCCGGGCGCGCCGTGCTGGTACGAGCTGGAGACGTCGGAGGGCGCGGAGGCGGACGCCTTCTACCGCACGCTCTTCCCGTACGAGCAGGAGCAGATCGGGGACGGGCGCGAGTTCGACTACACGGCGTGGAAGGTGCCCGGCGGGGGCGACTCGCCCGTGTGCGGGCGCCACCGGACCGGTACGTCGGAGCCCCGCTGGTCGGTGTACCTGGCCGTGCCGGACGCCGACGCGGCGGCGGAGGCGGTGCAGCGGCTCGGCGGGCAGGTGCTGGTGGACCCGTTCGACTCCCCGCACGGCCGGATGGTGCCCTGCGCCGACCCGGCGGGCGCCCGGCTGACGCTGTGTCGCCTGCCCTGACGTCAGAGGTCCGGCGGAATCACCGGCATAGGGTGAGGTCGACCGGATGCGGATCCCAGCACAGCCCAGTCCAGCACAGCCCAGCACAGGAGGAACGGATCGTGGCAACCAAGCGAATCGCGCGTACGGCCTGGGAGGGCAACCTCCTGGAGGGCAGGGGGCAGGTGGCCTTCGCCTCCTCGGGCATCGGGGAGTTCCCCGTGTCCTGGCCGTCGCGCGCCGAGGAGCCGAACGGGAAGACCAGCCCGGAGGAGCTGATCGCGGGCGCCCACTCGGCGTGCTTCTCGATGGCCCTCTCGCACGGCCTGTCCGGTGCGGGCACCCCGCCCACCCGGCTCGACACCGAGGCCGAGGTGACCTTCCAGCCGGGCACCGGCATCACGGGAATCCACCTCACGGTGACCGGGCAGGTGCCGGGGCTGGACGAGGCGGGCTTCGCCAAGGCCGCCGAGGACGCCAAGGCCAACTGCCCCGTCAGCCAGGCGCTGTCGGGCACGACCATCACCCTCACCGCCCGCCTGGCCTGAGGGCACGGTCCCGTGTCCGGCGGACCGGTACGACGCGCCCGTGCCCACCGGGCGGGCGCACCCGGACCGCAGGCCGGACCGCAGGCGTGACCGTGCGCACGCACCCGGCGTGAACCCCGGGCTCCACGCCGGGTGCGTGCGCGCGGACGCGGACCGCAGCGGTGCACCCCGCACCGGCCGGCCTCCCGGTCCGCGGGCCACCGCACACCCGCGGCCGCGGAGGCGGGACCGGTCCCGGTCCCGGTCCTGACTGCAGAGACCCGGCAGGACCGGCGCCGGGGGCCGGGTCTGCCGCACCGGACCGGCCGGAGGCCCCGGGGCACCGGCGACCGGAGGCCCGTCGGCGGACCGGTGCACACCGGGGGCGGACGCACACCCGGGGGACCGAAGCGCACGACGGGACCGACATGGACGACGGGGCCGGTGTCCACGCAGGACACCAGGGACACCAGGGACACCAGGAACGCCGGGTACGGGACGGGCACGACCGCCCCGGGGAGCGCACGGGCCGCGGCTCCCCTCCACCGGAGCGGCCGGGCACCTCCCGGGCGGCGTCCCACACGGCACCGGCCGGGAACCCGGTCACGGCACCGACCGCACCACCGACCGCACCACCGGCCTCGCAACCGACCGCGCCACCTGCCGCGGTCCCCTCCGTGGCCCACGCCGGGACGCGGGCAGAGGCGACGGCGGTGACGCCGGCGATGACACCGGCGGTGGCGGCCGCACCGGCCGCCGCACCGTCCATGACACCTCCGGGACACCTCCCGGCCGAGATCGTCTGCCCCTCCTGCGAGGCCCCCCTGCACGGCGTGGCCGAACGCCTGCAGGACGCCCTGCGGACGAGCGAGTCCCGCTTCCGCGCCGCCTTCGCCGACGCCGGGATCGGCATGGCGCTGGTCGACGCCGACGACTGCATCATCGAGGCCAACCCGGCACTGGGCGCCATGGTCGGCCGGGACGTGTCCGAGCTGGTGCGGATGCACATCCACGCCTTCATCGACCCGGAGGAGTCCGCGCGCCGCCTCTACCTGGAGCTGGTGTCCGGGGAACGCGAGCGGCTGCGCCTGGAGAAGCGGCTGCGGCACCGCGACGGCGGCACGGTGTGGACCAACATCACCGTCTCCCTGATCCGGGACGGCGAGGGCCGGCCGCTCTGCACCCTGGCCATGGTGGAGGACGTCAGCGAGCAGCGCCGCCTCGGCGACCGGCTGCAGTACCAGTCGATGCACGACCCGCTGACCCGGCTCCCCAACCGTGCCTGCTTCTTCGAACGCCTCGCCGCCGCCTGCGACGCCGCGGACGACGGGCGCCGCCGGGTGGGGCTCTGCTACGTCGACCTGGACGGCTTCGCAGCCGTCAACGACACCCTGGGCCACCACGTCGGCGACCGGCTGCTGGTGGCGGTGGCCGCCCGGCTGCGGGAGCGGTTCACCGGCGGCGGGCGGCTGGTGGCACGGCTCGGCGGCGACGAGTTCGCCCTGCTGGTCCCGGACAGCGAGGGCGGCGACCAGCTGACCGGGCTGGCGGAGGAGCTGCTGCGGGTCCTGGAGGAGCCGTTCGAGGTGTCGGGGCACCGCCTGGCGGTCACCGCCAGCGTCGGCGTGGTGGAGCGGCCGGTGCGGGGCACCACGCCGACCGAGCTGGTCAAGGACGCGGACGCCACCCTGTACTGGTCCAAGGCGGACGGCCGGGCCCGCTGGACGCTGTACGACCCGGACCGGGGCGCCCACCAGATGACCCGCCAGCTGCTGGCGACGGCGCTGCGCCCGGCGCTGGAACGCGGCGAGTTCGCGGTGGAGTTCCAACCCCTGGTGGGCCTGGAGGAGGGCCGGGTGCACGGGGCGGAGGCGCTGGTGCGGTGGCGGCACCCGCGCTTCGGGACGCTGTCGCCGGACCGGTTCATCCCGCTGGCGGAGGAGACCGGGGCGATCGTGCCGCTGGGCAAGTGGGTGCTGGAGGAGTCCTGCCGCCAGGCCCGGCGCTGGCTGGAGGAGTTCCCTGACGCGGAGGTCTTCGTGAGCGTCAACCTGGCGGTGCGCCAGGTCTGGGACTCCGACGTGGTCGCCGACGTGGCCGGCGTCCTGGAACGGACCGGGCTGCCGCCCCGGCTGCTCCAGCTGGAGCTGACCGAGAGCGCGGTGATGGGCCCGGCGGGCCGCCCGCTGCAGGCGCTGCAGGCGCTCGCCGAGATGGGGGTGCGGATCGCCATCGACGACTTCGGCACCGGCTACTCCAACCTCGCGTACCTCTCCCGGCTGCCGGTGCACGCGCTGAAGCTGGACGGGTCCTTCGTGGAGGGCTTCCGCGACCCGGGCGGCGACCGGCGGGAGGCCGACGAGAAGATCGTGACCGCGATGGTGCGGCTGGCCCATGCGCTGGGCCTGTCGGTGACGGCCGAGGGGGTCGAGAACGCGGCGCAGGCGGAGCGGCTGCGCGCCACCGGCTGCGACACCGCCCAGGGCTGGTACTTCGCCCGGCCCGGACCGCCGCACCGGGTGGCCCGGATGCTGCGCGAGGGCCCCCGGGCGGCGGGCGGGGCGCTGCCGGGGCGGGCGGGCCCCGGCGCTCCGGCGTAGGCGGACCGGGTCCCGGCCGGGCCGGGAGCGGTGCGGCGGGCCGGGTCTCGGTCCCGGCCCGCCGCGGCCGGAGGGTTCAGCAGGCGCCGCCGTCGGTCCAGACGTCCTGGGCGTTGCTGCCCGGGGTGTCGCCCTGCGTCCACCATTTCGCCGTCCACACGTGCCCGCCGTACGACACCACCGCACCCCCGGTGTACGCGGTCGCCGCACTCCACGCCGGCGCCGCACACCCGCCCGGCACCGTCGGGGACGGCGTCTGCGTCTGCGTCGGGGAGCCCGTGCCGCCGCTGCAGGCGCCGCCGTCGGTCCAGACGTCCTGGGCGTTGCTGCCCGGGATGTCGCCCTGCGTCCACCACTTCGCCGTCCACACGTGCCCGCCGTACGACACCACCGCACCCCCGCTGTACGCGGTCGCCGCACTCCACGCCGGCGCCGCACACCCAGTGGGCACCGTCGGCGTCGGCGTCGGGGACGTGGGGGTGGGGGACGGGGTCGGCGGCGGGGTCGCGCCGGCGAAGCGCACGGAGTACCGGGCGAAGTCCCACGGCTGCTGGGTGACGCTGCTGCAGCTGCCGGAGGTCTGCCCGTTGTTGTCCGGGACGGCGCACTGCCGGTCGCGGTTGAGCGACCAGAAGGTGTACCGGGCCAGGCCGTGCGCCGTGGCGTAGTCCAGGACCTGCCGGAAGTCGTCCTGGCGGAAGTACTCGCCGGTGTCGCTGCGGCCGTTCATCATCGAGACGCCCTCGTGGGCGTAGGCGGTGGCCGCGTCCCAGCCGAAGGTGGAGCGGAGCACGCCGTTGAAGTTCTCCAGGGCGGAGATCTGCGCCGCCGCGCCGTTGAAGCCGCCGTCGAACGGCATGATCGAGAAGTTGGCGGGGGTGAAGCCCTGCGCCTTGGCCTCGGCCAGCATCTGCCGGCCGAACCAGCCGGTGCCGTCGGCCGTGCCCGCGGTGGTGACGGAGACGTACAGGCCGGGGTTGGCGCCCTGCAGGATCCTGGCCGCGCCGATCTCGTTGCGGATCGCCGCGGCGTTCTCGTACTCGGGCTCCTCCAGGTCGAAGTCGACGGCCCTGAGCCGGTAGCGGTCCACCACCTGCTGGTAGGCGGCGGCGGTGGCCTCCGGGGTGCCGCAGACCTGGCCGAGCTTGGTGCCGCCGTAGCCGCCGGCGGAGACGGAGACGTCGCCGCCGGCCGCACGGACGGCGTCGACCACGGCGGCGACCTGGGTGTCGGTGGAGACGGCGGCCCCGCCGTCCCAGGTGGGCGTGCAGCCGCCGCCGTCGGGGGCCAGGACGAAGGCGAGCTGGACGGCCTTCAGGCCGGTGGCGGACATGATCGCGGTCGCGTCGGGCGGGTTGTTGTCGCGCGGCATCAGGTAGGGCGCGGCGGCGTACCAGCGGGAGTCGAGGGCGGCGGCCGTGCCGGTGGCGGCCCGGGCGGATCCGCTCGGGGATGCGGCGAGGAGGCCGGCGGCGGCGAGGAGCGCGGCGGCGCCGACGGCGGCCGCACGGCGGAGGCGCGGCGGCGGGGGGTCCTGCAGCCGGGGGTCCTGGGGCCGGGGGCGCCGTGCCCGCAGGCGCGGGGGGCGGTGGACCGGGGGCCGGGGGGTGCGCGGGGTGTGCGGCACGGGGTGCCTCCTGGGAGAGGGCCGGCGGGGGTGCGCGCCCGCCCGGCGCTCCGGGGGAGGGGCACGGCGGGGCGCCGGGCACCAGCGTGACCGCGTGTCGGGACCACGTCAATGGATTGGACTAGACCTAGGTCTACACCACTCGGGCCGGACCGCCGCCGGCCCAGCCCGGCCCGCCGGTACGCGGTGGTCCGCCCGCACGCCCCGGCCCGTCGGACCGCCGCAGCACCGCCCCCGCGACCACCGCCGCCAGCGCGGCGCCGTACACGGACGGCTGCAGCCACGGCGGCCCCCCGTGCGCGAGGTACAGCACGGCGGCCGCCCCCGGGACGGCCAGCCACTCCCCTCGGCCGTCCAGTGCGACCAGCGCCACCACCAGCAGCCCGTACCAGGGGTAGCCGGGGCAGAGCGCCAGGAAGGCCGTGCCGGTCACCAGCAGGGCCCCCCGCCAGGGCCGCGCCGGGTCGCCGCGCAGCAGGACCAGGACGACCGCCGCCGCGACCGCCAGGGCGGCGGCGGCCTGGGCCGCCGCGTCGGGCAGGACCAGGCGCAGCAGGCCGAACCGCTGCAGCCGCTCGTCGTCGTAGCCCTCCTCGTGCAGGTAGCCGGGCAGGTAGCCCAGCACCGCGGCACCGTCGGAGACGGCGTACGGCAGGTACACCAGCGCGAAGGCGGCCACGGCGGCGCCCGCGGCGAGCAGCGCGCGCCGCCGGCGGGACGCGCCCCGGCGCAGGACGCCCGCGAGCACGCCGGGCACCGCGAGCCCGGGCAGCAGCTTCACCGCCGTGGCCAGGCCGAGCAGCACTCCGGCCCCGGCCCCGGCCCCGGCCCCGGTCCCGGTCCCCGCCCCCCGCCGCAGCGCCCCCGGCGGTACGGCGGCCAGTCCCAGGCCCGCCACCGCCAGCAGCGCGCCCACCGTGTCGACGTGGGCGTTGTTCACGGCCTCCAGCGGCACGGCCGGGCACCAGGCCCACAGCGCCGCCCGCCGGCGGCGGTCGGGCCCGGGGCGGCGGCGCAGCACGGCGAGCAGGACCCCCGTGGTGGCGCAGGCCGCCAGCAGGCCGCCCACCTGGGCGGTCTTGTGGCGGGCGCCGGCCGGGGCGGCCAGGTGCAGCGCGGCGAACCAGCCCTCCGCCACCGGCGGGTAGATGGTGTGGACGGCGGGCCGGTTGATGCGGGTGCAGACGCCGTCGGCGCGGCGCAGGTCCCAGCCCCGGCAGGAGGTGCCGCGGGGGAAGAGCCACGGGTCGCGCAGCGGGGCGAGCGCGGGGTCCAGCGGGGCGTGGCGGTACGGGGAGACGCCGGCGGCCTGCACCCGGCCGTCCCAGGCGTAGCGGTAGGAGTCGTCGCTGGTGCGGGGCGGCGCGACGAGGCCGGTGGCGGCCAGCAGCAGCCCCCCGGCGGCGACCAGCGGCACCACCCGCCGGGCGGGGACCCGGCGCAGCAGGGCGACGGCGGCGGCGAAGAGCGCCCAGCAGGCGGCGTACCAGGCGAGGAGGGCGTGCGTGCGGCCGAAGTCGCCGCCCCACCGGACGGCCGCGGCGAGGCAGGCCGCCAGCAGCAGGAGCAGCGCCGCGCAGGCGGCGGTCGGCGCGAGGCCGCCGCGGGCGCCGGCCGGCCCGCCGGGGCCGGCGGCGGGGACGGGCGGGCCGGCGGCGGGGACGGGCGGGCCGGCGGGCCCACCGGCGGCGCCGGCGGGCCCGGCCGCGGGATGCGGCTCCCCCGGGCCGGCGGAAGCGCCGAGGCCGGGGCCGGGCTCCGGGCCGGACCCGGGGGCCGGTCCCGGGCCGGGGGCGGAGGGCGCGGCGGGGCGGACGGCGTCGGGCATGGCCACCACCCTCGCACCGTGCACGCCGGCCGGGTCCCCGGCGCGGCGCGGTGTCCGCATTCCGTAAGGTGCCGCATCGCCCTTTTCGCACCGCGCGGCGGTGTGATGGACCCATGCGACTCGACCTCCGGATGCCGGCCCCTCCCGGGCGGCTGCGCCGCGGCCCGTTCCGGGAGGGCGCCTTCAGCGAGCGGCTGCACGACCCGCGCACCGCCGTCGTGCTGGGCCGGTGGCTGGCGGCGGCCTTCACCGTCTGCTTCGCCACCGGACTGCTCAGCCACGTGCTCCAGCAGCCGCCGGACTGGCTGCGCGACGGCCTGCCGAGCCGTCCCGTCCAGGGGTACCGGATCACCCAGGGCCTGCACGTGGTCAGCGGCATCGCCGCGATCCCGCTGCTCGGCGCCAAGCTGTGGACGGTCTACCCGCGGCTGTTCGCCTGGCCGCCGGCCCGCGGCCCGGTACAGGCGGCGGAGCGGCTGGGCGTCGGCCTGCTGGTCGCCGCCGCACTGCTGGAGCTCTTCACCGGGCTGCTCAACACGGCGCAGTGGTACCCGTGGCCGTTCCCGTTCCGGCAGACGCACTACTGGGCGGCGTGGATCGCGATCGGCGGCCTGCTGCTGCACGTCGCCGCCAAGGCACCGCTGATCGCCGCGCACTGGCGGCGGCCGTCGCCGCGGGACGGGGGCGCGGACCGGCGGCGGTTCCTGCTGGCCGTGGGGGCGGCGGTCGGCGCGGTCACCGCCGTGACGGCGGGCCAGACCGTCCCCGGGCTGCGGCGGCTCGACCTGCTGGCCCCGCGCCGGCCGGACATCGGCCCGCAGGGCCTGCCGGTGAACCGCACCGCGGCCCAGGCCGGCACCGCGTCCGTGGACACCGCCGCCTGGCGGCTGCGGGTGCTGGGGCCGCGGCCGTACGAGGTGACGCTCGCGGAGCTGCGGGCGATGCCGCAGTACGAGGCCGAGCTGCCGATCGCCTGCGTGGAGGGGTGGAGCGCGTCCGCGCGCTGGTCCGGGGTGCGGGTGCGCGACCTGCTGGAGCGGGCCGGGGCGCCCGCGTCGTCCCGGGTGCGGGTGGTCTCGCCGGACCGCGGCCCGTACGGCGTGACCGAGCTGGGCCCGCACTACGCCAGCGACCCGCTGACCCTGCTGGCGCTGCGCATCGACGGCGAGGACCTGGCCGCCGACCACGGCCGGCCCGCGCGGCTCATCGCGCCGAACCGGCCGGGCGTGCTGCAGACCAAGTGGGTCACCCGTCTGGAGGTCCTGTCGTGAGCACCGGACGCCCGGACCCGCCGGGGCCCGGGCCGGAGCCGGACCGTCCGCACCCCGCGGACCCGGCCGCCCGGCCGGGACGGCCCGCCGGATCCCCCGGGACCGGACCCGCCCAGGCACGGGACCAGGAACGGGCACGGGCACGGGTACGGGCACGCGAGCAGGCACGCACCCACGCACACGGGCAGGCCGACGAGCGGGAACCCGGCCGCGCCCCGGCCGTCCACGGCCGGCCCGCCGGCCCCGCGGCCCGTGCGCTGCGCGCCGCAGTGGGCGCGGCCGGACTGGCCGTGACCGGCTACGGCGTGGCCGGGCTGCTGGGCGACCCGTACGTCCACGAGCCGCTCGGCGTCGTCCGCTGGGCGGTGGCCGCCGTGGTGCTGCACGACGGCGTGTGGGTGCCGCTGGTGCTGCTCGCGGGCCTGGCCACCGGTCGCCTGCTGCCGCCGTGGCTGCGCGGCCCGGTGCGGGCGGGGCTGCTGACGGCCGCCGCCCTCACCGCCGTCGCGCTGCCGGTGCTGCTGCGCAGCGGCGAGGACCACGGCAATCCGTCGCTGCTGCCGCTGGACTACCTGCGCGGGTGGCTGGCCTGCCTGGCCGCGGTGGCGGCGGCGACCGCCGCCGTGGTCCTGCTGCGGGCGGTGCGCCGCCGGGGCGCGGCCCGGCGCGGCGCGGCAGGGGCGGGCGGGCGCCGCCGCACGGACTGACGCGGGGTCGGCCGCCCGCCGGGGCGGTCGGGCACGGGACGCCGTCCGCCGGGGCGGCGCGCCGCCGCCCGCGGGGCACAGGGCCCGGGCCCGCCGCCGCGCAACGCCTGGGGCGCCCCGCAGCGGGACGCCCCAGGCCACGCAGAGCCCCCCGGCCACGCAGAGCCCCCCGGCTCCGCGGCCGCTCAGCGGGTCGCCGCGGAAGCCCCTGCCGGCCGGGACCCCCCGGCCCCGGACGCCCCAACTCCGGACGCCGATGCCGCGGGGACCGCGGGGACCGCGGGCAGGGCGGCGAGCGCGTCGACCAGGGGCGCCAGCTCGGGCAGGTCGGCGGCGTCGGCGAGGGCGCGGGCGAGCGCGTCGTCGTGGGTGGGGCGGGCGGCCTCCAGCAGGGCGCGCCCGGCCTCGGTGACCTCGGTGTAGATGCCGCGGCGGTCGGTGTCGCACAGGTAGCGGGCGAGCAGGCCGCGGTCCTCCAGCCGGGTGACCAGGCGGGTGGTGGCGCTCTGGCTGAGCACCACGGCGCGGGCGAGCTGCTGCATGCGCATGTGCCAGCCGTCCTGGCGGCCGAGGGCGTCCAGCACGGTGTACTCCACGACGGACAGGTCGTGGGCGCGCTGCAGGGCCTTCTCCAGCGCGTCCTCGATCCGGCCGTGCAGTGCGGCGAGGGTGCGCCACCCCTGGGCGCGGACCTCGGCCGCGTCGTCGGCGATGCCCATCTGCATCCTCCTCCCTTTGCGTCCAGCTTACCCGCGTGCTTACATAGAACGCGTCTGCAACTATTGCAGAAGCGCCTTAGACGCTTTCGAAAAACCCGATGCACCCCCACGGAAGGTCCCACCCCATGCCTCTCGCCCTGCTGGCGCTGGCCATCAGCGCCTTCGGCATCGGCACCACCGAGTTCGTCATCATGGGCCTGCTGCCGGAGGTGGCCGGCGACTTCGCGGTCTCCATCCCGACCGCCGGGCTCCTGATCTCCGGCTACGCCCTCGGCGTGGTCGTCGGCGCGCCGCTGCTCACCGCCCTGGTGACCCGGCGGCCCCGCAAGCACGTCCTGCTCGGGCTGATGGTCCTCTTCATCGCCGGCAACCTGCTCTCCGCCCTCGCCCCGACCTACGGGCTGCTCATGGCGGGCCGGGTCGTCGCCGCCCTCTCCCACGGCGCGTTCTTCGGCGTCGGCGCGGTCGTCGCCGCCGACCTGGTCGCCCCCGCCAAGCGGGCCGGCGCCATCGCCCTGATGTTCACCGGCCTCACCGTCGCCAACGTCCTGGGCGTGCCGATGGGCACCCTGCTCGGCCAGCACCTCGGCTGGCGCTCGACCTTCTGGGTCGTCGCCGGGCTCGGCGTGGTCGGCCTCGCGGGCATCGCCGCCCTCGTGCCGAACAGCCCCGGCGACCCCGACGCCCGGCTGCGCCGCGAACTGGCGGCCTTCCGGCGCCCCCAGGTGTGGCTGGCGCTGGCGATGACCGCGCTCGGCTTCGGCGGCGTCTTCGCCTCCTTCACCTACATCGCCCCGATGATGACCGACGTCACCGGCTTCGCCCCGTCCACCGTGACCTGGCTGCTGGTCCTGTTCGGCGTCGGCCTGTTCGCGGGCAACCTGGCCGGCGGCCGCGCCGCGGACCGCGCGCTGATGCCCACCCTGTACGTGGTGCTGAGCGCCCTCGCCGTGATCCTCGTCGTCTTCACCGCCACCGCCCACAGCAAGCCGCTCGCCGCCGTCACCATCCTGTTCTTCGGCGCAGCCGGCTTCGCCACCGTGCCACCGCTGCAGACCCGGGTGATGCAGCAGGCCGAGGGCGCCCCCACCCTCGCCTCCGCGGCCAACATCGCCGCCTTCAACCTCGGCAACGCGGGCGGCGCCTACCTCGGCGGCCTCGCCATCGAGGGCGGCCACGGGTACACCTCGCCCAACTGGATCGGCGCCGCCCTCGCCGTCGCGGCCCTGGCCGCCACGGCGGTCTCCGCCGGACTGGAGCGCCGCACCCGCCGCACCCGCCGCGCCGCCGCCGTCGCACCGGTCGCCGACCACCCCGTGCCGGACGCCCCCCTCACCGGCGCCCGCCGCTGACACGGACCGGCCCGCACCGGCCCCCGTCCCGGCCTCGCGCCGCCCGGACCGCTCCGGGCCGGCACCCCCACCGACCGCCCGCGCACCCCGACCCGGGGCGCGCGGGCGGCCGCCGCCGTACGCGCCGCCGACCCGCGCCGGCCCCCGTCCCGGCCCCGCGTCACCCCGCGCGGCCCCGCCGCCCCGCCATCGTTCGGCCCGTCGCCGCTCGCCCCTTCACCGCTCGCCGCGTCACCGCTCCAGCGTCACGAACCGCCGCGCACCGCAGTCCCACGCCTCCGCCACCCGCAGACCCGCCCGGACCCCCTCCCGCACCGCCGCCCGCAGTCCGAGCCGGGCCCAGCGGAACGGGGTGCCGCGGCGTCCCTGCCCGTCCTCGACGCACACCTCGACCCGCTCGTCCGCGTCCGACCGGTCCACCTCGGCGATCAGCCGCCCGCCCGGGGCCAGCAGGGCCGCGCCGCGGCCGAGGAGTGCGGCCGGGTCGCCGCCGATGCCGAGGTTGCCGTCGATCAGCAGCACCGCGGACCAGCGGCCCTCCCCCGGCAGCCGGTCGAACACCGACCGCCGCAGCGCCGAGCCCCCGAGCCCGCGGGTGCGCGCGACGGCGGCCGGCACCACGTCCACGCCCAGCGCCGGGACGCCCGAGGCCATGAGCTCCGCGACGAGCCGCCCGGGCCCGCACCCGACGTCCAGGACCGGACCGGGACCGGCCGCGCAGCGGCCGAGGACGGACCGGTCGGCGGCGTCCGGCGGGGCGCACCAGCGCTCCACCTCCAGCCGGTGGCGGCCGCCGTCGGCGCGCCGCAGCCAGAGCGGGCCGCAGCCCGCCCGCAGGGCCGCGGCGAACGGGTCGTCGATCCAGGGCCGGGGCGGCCGGGCGGCCGCCCCGCCGTCCGCGCCGCCGTCCGCCCGGACCCGTACCGGCCCGCCCGGTCCGCCCGCGGCGGGGCCGCCGCCGGCGGCGTCCGCCCCCGTGTCCGTCCACCCCATCTCAGCCGCTCCCCGGACCCGCCGGACCCGCCGGCACCGCCGGACGGCCCGCGGCCGCCGCAGGGCCCGCCGCCGGACCGTCCGCCGCCTGCGCACCGCACAGCCCGCGCCAGCCCGCGGCGAACCGCGTCCCGGGAGCCAGCGCCGCGACCTCCTCCGCCTCCGCAGCGGTGTCCACGTCGGCCAGCTGCGGCAGCAGTCCGGTGCGCAGCCCCTCGCCGCCGAGCCGCCGCAGCAGCTCCGCGCCGGTGTCCGGCACCGACATCGGCACGCCCTCCAGCAGCCGCCGGGCGGCCGCCGCGTCCGGCCGGGCCAGGCCGAGCGCCCAGAAACCGCCGTCGGCCGCCGGCCCGTACCAGGCGTCGCGGTCCCGCCACGCCTCCGGGCCGAGGGCGGGGGCGAGCAGGGCCGGGGTGAGCTGGGGGGTGTCCATGCCGACGAGCAGCGCCGGCAGCCCCGGGTCGGCGGCGGCGAACGCGGCGGCCAGCCGCCGGTCGAGCCCGCCCCCGCACTGGGGGACGACCTCCCAGCCGGCGGGCAGCCACGGGCCGGGCCGGCCGTCCAGCACCAGCACCCGGCGCCGCACGGGCAGCCGCAGGCCGGTGGCGAGGGTGTCGGCGAGGGCGTCGGCGGCGAGGCGGGCGGCCTGCTCCGGGGTGCAGGGCGGGCAGAGCCGGGTCTTGACCCGGCCCGGCACCGGCTCCTTGGCGACCACCAGCAGGGTGCCGGTGACGGGCGGCTGCCCGGTGCGGGCGAGCACCCGCCGCATGTCGGCGACGGCCTGCCGGGTACCGCGCAGGGTGCCGGTGACCTTGGAGCGCCCGGCGCGCGGCCGGTAGTCGACCGGCACCTCGCCGATGCGCCAGCCGAGGGCGGCGGCGGACAGGACCGTCTCCAGCGGGTAGCCGGAGCGGCGGTCGCGCTGGGCGAGGGCGAGCAGCGCCTCGCGGCGGGCGGCGCGCATCGGGCCGAGGTCGCGGAGCGGCGCGCCGGTGCGGCGGCGCAGCCGGCGGGCCAGTTCGGCGTTGGCGAGGCGGGCGTGCAGGGGCCAGGCGCCGCGCCCGGCGGGGACGCGGCGGCCGAGGACGAGGTCGGCGCGGCCCTCCCGGACGGGGTCGGCGACCCGGTGGAGCTGGCCGGGGTCGAGGGAGGCGTCGCAGTCGAGGAAGCAGACGACGTCGGCGGTGGCAGCCAGGAGCCCGGCGTGGCAGGCGGCGCCGAACCCGCGGCGGGGCTCGTGGACGACGGTGGCGCCGAGGGAGCGGGCGAGGGCGGCCGAGCCGTCGGTGGAGCCGTTGTCGACGACGAGGGGCCGCCAGCCGGCGGGGATGCGCTCCAGGACCCACGGCAGCGCCCCGGCCTCGTCGAGGCAGGGCAGGACGACGTCCACCGGGGCCGCGGGGGCCGGTCCGGTCGGGTGGGATGCGGTCACCCTGCCACGCTACGAGCGCAAAGGCCGCAAAAGCCGCCACCACTCCTTACGGAAGTCCTACCGGTCCTGACCAATCCGGATCTTCCGGACACGGCCCGTCCTAGACTCGGCCGCATGACCGAGCAGAGCGATCCCGGCGCCGCCGGCCCGCGGATCCTGGTCGTCGACGACGACCCCACCGTCGCGGAGGTCGTCGCCGGCTACCTGGCCCGCGCCGGGTACACCGTCGACCGGGCCGCCGACGGACCGGCCGCCCTCGCCGCCGCGGCCGCGCAACGGCCGTCGCTGGTGGTACTGGACCTGATGCTGCCCGGGCTGGACGGCATGGAGGTCTGCCGCAGGCTGCGCGCCGCGGACGCGGATGGGGGCCGCCCGCCGCTGCCGGTGGTGATGCTGACCGCGCGCGGCGACGAGGCCGACCGCATCCTCGGCCTGGAGCTGGGCGCCGACGACTACGTCACCAAGCCGTTCAGCCCGCGCGAGCTGGTGCTGCGGGTGGGGTCGGTGCTGCGGCGCACGGCGGCGCCGCGCGCCGCGGCGGACGCCCTCCCGCAGCTGCTGGCGGCGGGCGGCGTGGCCGTCGACCCGGCGGCCCGCCGCGCCTTCCGCGACGGGCGCGAACTCGCCCTGACCGTGCGGGAGTTCGACCTCCTCTCCTTCCTGCTGCGGCACCCGGGCCGGGTCTTCTCCCGGGAGGAGCTGATGCGCCGGGTCTGGGGGTGGGAGTTCGGGGACCTGTCGACCGTCACCGTCCACGTGCGGCGGCTGCGGGAGAAGGTCGAGGACGACCCGGCCGGGCCGCGCCTGATCGCCACCGTCTGGGGCGTCGGCTACCGCTTCGACCCCGGCCCCGGCGGCGCGCACGGCGCCGCCGCCGGCGGGCCGGACGCAGCACGGCCCCCGCAGGACCGGCAGGACCCGTACGAGCAGCAGGGCCCGTACGCGCGGCAGGACCCGCAGGGCCCGCAGGGCCCGCAGGACACCGCGGGCACCCGCGCCCGGCGCGGCGGCCGGCCCCCGGACGGCTCCCGCACCCGCCACGACGGACCGCACCGCACCCCCGGGGGCACACCGTGAACGACCTGCTGCTCATCGCCGCCCTGGCCGCCCTCGGCGCCGGCACGGTCGGCCTGCTGGCCGCCCCCGCCGTCCGGCTGCTGCGCCGCCGCACGGTCGCGGCCTCCCTCTCCGCCGTCGCCGTGGTCGCGGTGGCGGCGATGACGGCCGGCACGGTGACCGTGGCGCAGGCGATGTTCCTGTCCGACCACGACCTGGGCGTGGTCATGGCCGTCGTCGGGATGTCCGCCGTCGCGGCGCTGGTGCCGGCGCTGCTGATCGGCCGCCGGGTGGTGGCGGGCAGCAGGGCGCTGGTCGACGCGGCGGCGACGGTGGGCAGCGAGGAGGGGTTCACCGCCCCCGCCGACCCGCCCACCAGCGAACTGGCCGCCCTCGGCGAGGCGCTGGCGGGCACCAGCGCCCGCCTCGCCGAGTCGCAGCGCCGCGAGCGGGCCCTGGAGGCGTCCCGCCGCGAGCTCATCGCCTGGATCTCCCACGACCTGCGGACCCCGCTGGCCGGGCTGCGCGCGATGGCGGAGTCCCTGGAGGACGGCGTGGCCGAGGACCCGGCCCGCTACCACCGCCGCATCCGCGTCGAGGTGGACCGGCTCACGGGCATGGTCGACGACCTCTTCGAGCTCTCCCGCATCCACGCGGGGGCGCTCACCCTCACCCTGGCCCGGGTCTCCGCCTACGACCTGGTGGACGAGGCCCTGGCGGGGGCGCAGCCGCTGGCCCGCGAGCACGGCGTGCGGCTGGTCGGCGGCGGCGTGGCGCCGGAGGCGGTGGAGGTCGACGGCCGGGAGATGACCCGGGTGCTGGGGAACCTGCTGGTCAACGCGATCCGGGCGACGCCGGCCGACGGCACGGTCGCGGTCGGGGCGCGGCGGGAGGGCGGCGACGTGGTGCTGTCGGTGAGCGACGGCTGCGGCGGCATCCCCGAGCAGGACCTGCCGCGGGTCTTCGACACCGGCTGGCGCGGCGCCCCCGCCCGCACGCCGCGTGCCGCCCCCGGGGGGCACAGCCACGGCGACAGCGGGGCGGGGCTGGGCCTGGCCATCGTGCGGGGCATCGTGGAGGCGCACGCGGGGCGGGCGGCGGTGCGCAACGTCCAGGGCGGCTGCTGCTTCGAGGTCGTCCTGCCCGCGGCGCCGGCGCCGGCCGGTGCCGCCCGGAGCGCCTGACCGCCCGGGCCGCCCGTCCCGGGGCGCCTCGGCCGCGGAACGCCTGGGCCGCGGGACGCGCCGGGACCGGGCTACGCCAGGCGCCGCAGGGCCTCCCGGCGCGCCGTCTCCAGCGCCTCCTCCGCGGGGACGGCGATGTCCGGGACCACGCCCACGCCCTCCCAGTTGGTGCCGGTGACGGTGCTGACGGTGCGGGCGGTGGGCACGGTGACGGTGATGTGCGCGGTCACGGGGTACCGGTCGGTGGGATGGGCGCCGCCGCGGGTCGTCTCGCCGACGACGACGGCGCGCCCGTGGGCCTGGAGGGTGTAGGCGACGTCCTCGGCGCCGGAGAAGGTGGCGGCGCTCGTGAGCACGAGCAGCGGACGGTCGAGGTAGCGCGGACCGGGCAGGTGGGAGGCGGTCCAGTACTGGCGGGTGGTGCCGGCGGGGCGGTCGTGGATGTCGTTCAGGTGCACCCCGCCGTCGGGGAAGAAGAAGCTGCACCACAGGGCGGCGCCCTCGGGCGATCCGCCGGGGCAGCGGCGCAGGTCGAGGAGGAGGGCGCGGGTGCCGGCGGCCAGCTCCATGGCGGCGCCGGCCGCACGGGCGCCCTCGGCCGGGTCGGCGATCAGGGAGACGTCGACGAGCCCGACGCCGCCCTCGAGGTGCTCGAAGCGCCGGATCCCCTGGTTCTTGCTGCGCTGCAGCGCGAGGAAGGCGGCACGCCCCGCGTCCTCGTCCTCCGGTTCAAGGGACTGCGGCTCGTCGCTCCAGAGCAGCCGCAGGTGGCGGTCCGGGCAGGCCTCCTGGAGGTCGGCGGTGACGGCCTCGCAGAAGGCCGGGCCGTCCAGGGCGTCGTACGCGCCGGAGGCGAGCCGGCCGCGGAGGGCGGACTCGATCGCGGCGGTCCGCTCGGGGAGGACGTACCCGGCGGTGATCCGCTCCAGGGCGCGGTCGATGGTCTCGGCATGGGTGATCATGGGCCGGGAGCGTAACGACACCGTCGGAGGGCCCGCAGCCGTTTGGGCACGGATGTCCGCAGGGTCCGGGCGGCCCCGGTCCCGCGGCCCGCGCGGGGATGCGGGGATGCGGGGATGCGGGCCGCCACCGGACGGCCCGACGGCCCGACGCGCCGTCAGGAGGCCCCCGCCGGGGCCCCCGCCCGCTGCGGGGCGGCGGCGAACCCCGCCATGCCCTCGGCGAAGCCGACCCGCGGCCGCCAGCCCAGCTCCCGGCGCAGCCGCCCGGAGTCGGCCGTCACGTGGCGGACGTCCCCCAGCCGGTACTGCCCGGTGACCACGGGCCGCGGCCCGCCCGCCGCCTCCGCCAGCGCCGCCGCCATCTCCCCCACCGTGTGCACGTCGCCGCTGCCGGTGTTGTACGCCCGGAAGGGGTGGCCGCCGTCGGCCTCCAGCACCGCCAGGTTGGCGGCCGCCACGTCGTCGACGTGCACGAAGTCGCGCCGCTGTCTGCCGTCCTCGTAGACCCGGGGGGCCTCGCCGCGGGCGAGGGCGGAGCGGAAGAGCGAGGCGACGCCCGCGTAGGGGGTGTCGCGGGGCATGCCGGGCCCGTAGACGTTGTGGTAGCGCAGCGAGACGGCCCGGCCGCCGCAGGCCCGGGCCCAGGCGGCGGCCAGGTGCTCCTGGGCGAGCTTGGTGGCGGCGTACACGTTGCGCGGGTCGGCCGGGGCGGACTCGTCGACCAGGTCCGGGGCGAGGGGCGCGCCGCAGTGCGGGCAGGGCGGCTCGAAGAGCCCGGCGTCGAGGTCGGCGGGGCGGCGCGGGCCGGGGGCGACGTCGCCGTGCCCGGCGCAGCGGTACCGGCCCTCCCCGTACACGACCATGGAGCCGGCCAGGACGAGGCGGCGCACCCCGGCGCGGGCCATGGCCGCCAGCAGCACGGCGGTGCCCAGGTCGTTGCAGCCGACGTAGCCGGGCGCGTCGTCGAGGTCGACGCCGAGGCCGACCATGGCGGCCTGGTGGCAGACGGCGTCGGCGCCCCGCAGGGCGTCCTCGACGGCGTCCCGGTCGCGCACGTCCCCGACCCGCAGCTCCACGCCGTCGGGCAGCGCGCCGGGGCCGGGCGGCCCGGCGGGGTGCGCGGCGGGCAGCAGGGCGTCCAGCACCCGCACCCGGTGCCCGGCGGCCGCCAGCCGCGCCGCGACCCGTGCGCCGATGAAGCCCGCCCCGCCCGTGACCAGGATGTCCATGCCCCGACGGTAGGGCCGCGCGGGCGTCGCGGGGCGCGCGACAGGCGGCCCGTCACCGCCCCGTAAGGAGTGCGGTGCGGCACCCGCGCCCCGCCCCTGCGCCCCGCACCCCCGCACCCCCGCACCAGCGCGCCCGCACCCCGCCGTCCGCCCCTCTGTACGAAGCAGTGAATCGCTGCTTCAATCCTTCCCGTGCCCTACCGACGGACCCCCGCCGTGCAGGCCCGGCTGGACGGCCGCCGCGAGGCCGTGCTGCGGGCCGCCGCCGCCCTGCTCGCCGACCGCGGCTACGCCGGGTGCTCGGTGGCGGCCGTGGCCGAGCGCGCCGGGATGGCCACCGGCAGCGTGTACCGGCACTTCACCGGCAAGGCCGAGCTCGCCGTGGAGCTGTTCCGCTCGGTCGTCGGCCGCGAGGTCGAGGCGGTGGCGGCGGCCGCGGCCGCACCCGGCCTGGAGCCGGAGCAGCGGGTCGCGGCCGTGGTGGAGACCTTCGCCGTCCGCGCCCTGCGCGCCCCCCGCCTGGCCCACGCCCTGCTCGCGGAACCCGTCGACCCGGCCGTGGACGCCGAGCGGCTGGTCTTCCGGCGGGCGTTCCGCGACGTGATCGCCGCCCAGGTGGCGGCGGGCACGGCCGCCGGGCGGCTGCCCGCCCAGGACCCCGCGCTGACCGCCGCCGCCCTGGTCGGCGCGGTCGGCGAGGCGCTGGTGGGCCCGCTCGCCGCCGGCTCGGACCCCTCCGACGTGGTCCCCGCCCTGCTCTCCTTCACCCTGCGCGCCCTGGGAGGACGCGATGCCGCCGACGCATGAGGTCACCAACCAGGTGCCCGACCCCTACGGCCACGACGCCGCCGACGACCCGGCGCTGCTGGAGGCCCTCCACCGGGAGGGCGCGGGCTGGGCCGAGCCGGAGCTGCACGCCCTGGGCGTCCTCGCCGGGTCGGAGCGGGCCGCCGAGTGGGGCCGCCTGGCCAACGAGAACCGGCCGGTGCTGCGCACCCACGACCGGTACGGGCACCGGATCGACGAGGTGGAGTTCCACCCGGCGTGGCACGAGCTGATGCGCACGGCCGTCTCCCACGGCCTGCACGCCGCGCCCTGGCGGGACGGCCGGCCCGGCGCCCACACCGCGCGCGCCGCGAAGTTCTTCCTGTGGGGGCAGGTGGAGGCCGGCCACACCTGCCCGGTCTCCATGACGTACGCGTCCGTGCCCGCGCTGCGGGCCGCGCCGGAGCTGGCGGCGTGGCTGGAGCCGCTGCTGGCCTCCCGGGAGTACGACCCCGGGCTGCGCGACCCGCGCACCAAGCGCGGGCTCGTCGCGGGCATGTCGATGACGGAGAAGCAGGGCGGCTCCGACGTCCGGACCAACACCACCCGGGCGGTGCCCGCCGGCGACGGCACGTACCGGCTCACCGGCCACAAGTGGTTCACCTCCGCGCCCATGTCCGACGTCTTCCTGACGCTGGCGCAGGCGCCGGGCGGCCTCTCCTGCCTGATGCTGCCGCGGGTGCTGCCGGACGGCTCGCGCAACCGCATCCACCTGCAGCGGCTCAAGGACAAGCTGGGCAACCACTCCAACGCCTCCGCCGAGATCGAGTACGACGGCGCGACGGGGTGGCTCGTCGGCGAGGAGGGCCGCGGGGTGCCGACCATCATCGGGATGGTCAACATGACCCGCCTGGACTGCACGATCGGCGCCGCCTCCGCCATGCGGTACGGCACCGTGCGGGCCGTCCACCACGCCGCCCACCGGCGGGCGTTCGGCGCGGCGCTGCTCGACCAGCCGCTGATGCGCAACGTGCTGGCCGACCTCGCCGTGGAGTCCGAGGCCGCGACCGCCGTCGCGATGCGCCTGGCCGGGGCGACCGACCGGGCCGCGGCGGGCGACGAGGGCGAGGGGCTGCTGCGGCGCCTGGCGCTCGCCGTCTCCAAGTACTGGGTGTGCAAGCGCGGGCCGGCGCACGCCGCCGAGGCCATGGAGTGCCTGGGCGGCAACGGCTACGTCGAGGAGTCCGGCATGCCGCGCCTGTACCGGGAGGCGCCGCTGGTCTCCATCTGGGAGGGCTCCGGCAACGTCGCCGCCCTGGACGCGCTGCGCGCCATGGGGCGCAGGCCGGAGACGGTGGAGGCCTTCCTCGCCGAGGTGGGGCTCGCGGCGGGCGCCGACCGGCGCCTGGACGCCGCCGTCGACGCCCTGCGGAAGGAGCTGGCCGACCTCACGGACGCCGAGTACCGCACCCGGCGCCTCGCGGAGTCGATGGTGCTGGTCCTGCAGGGGTCGCTGCTGGTGCGGCACGGGCACCCGGCGGTCGCCGACGCCTTCTGCGCGTCCCGGCTGGGCGGCGACCGCGGCGGCGCGTTCGGCACCCTGCCGCCGGGCGCGGACACCGCCGCGATCCTGGAGCGGGCGCGGCCGGGGGCGGCGTGAGCGGGAACGGCGGCACGGACGGCGGCGGACCGGGAGCGGCCGCCGGCGCGAGCGGGGGCGACGGCACGGGAGCGGTCGGCGGACCGGCCGGCGCAGGCCCGGGCACGGACCCGGCGGCCGAGGCGGCCGAGGTCGCGGCCTTCCGCCGCGCCCTCGGCCTGCCCGGCCTCGTCGACGTGCACACCCACTTCATGCCGGCCCGGGTCATGGACAAGGTGTGGGCGTACTTCGACTCCGCCGGACCGCTCACCGGCCGCCCCTGGCCGATCGCCTACCGGACGGCCGAGGAGGAGCGGCTGGCGGTGCTGCGCGGCTTCGGCGTCCGGGCGTTCACCGCGCTGCTGTACCCGCACAGGCCCGGCATGGCGGCCTGGCTGAACGCCTGGGCCGCCGACTTCGCCGCCCGCACCCCCGACTGCCTGCACACCGCCACGTTCTTCCCCGAGCCGGAGGCCGCCGGCTACGTCCGCGCGGCGGTGGAGGCCGGCGCCCGGGTCTTCAAGGCGCACGTCCAGGTCGGCGCCTACGACCCGGCCGACCCGCTGCTGGACCCGGTGTGGGGCCTGCTCGCCGAGGCCGGCGTCCCGGTCGTCACACACTGCGGGTCGGGCCCGGCCCCGGGCCGGCACACCGGCCCGGGCCCGATCGGCGCGGTGCTGGCCCGGCACCCCCGGCTGCGGCTGGTGGTGGCGCACATGGGCATGCCCGAGTACGCGGACTTCCTGGACCTGGCCGACCGCCACCGGCACGTCCGCCTGGACACCACCATGGCGTTCACCGGCTTCGCCGAGCAGGAGGCGCCCTTCCCGCGGGCGGAGCTGCCGCGCCTGAAGGACCTCCAGGACCGGGTCCTGCTCGGCACCGACTTCCCCAACATCCCGTACCCCTACGCCCACCAGCTCCACGCCCTGGCGCGCCTGGACCTGGGCGACGACTGGCTGCGGGCGGTCTGCCACGGCAACGCCGCCCGCCTGTTCGGCCTCGACCCGGACGGGGGCCGGGGCGGCGCGGCGGGCTGAGAGCCCGTCCCCGGACAGACGGGGGCTCCCGGGCCGCCGTCCCGTCGACGGCGGCCCGGGAGCCCCTGCGTGCCCGCTCCGGGCGCCCCGCCTAGACGTCCAGCGCGTCGATCGGCCGCCGCAGCACGAAGGGCACGGCGGCCGCGGGCAGCGCCGGACCGTCCCAGCTGGTGTGCCCGCAGCGGCTGCAGGCGTACAGGTTGCCGAACTCGGCCGCGGTGCCGTAGACGTGCTCGCACGCCGGGTCGCCCGGGCTCATCTCCACACCCCGCTCGATGACGCTCTCGCTCATGGCCGCCTCCCTCGCCCGTCCGGAAAGTCCTCCGCTTCCCGAACAGGCGAATGCCCTCGGCCGGGGGCGCACATGGGGGTGCACAAGAGGCGCACGGAATCGTTCCTCCCCGAGATCCGCGCGCCCCCGCGCCGGTCCGGCGGCCGGCCGGTCCGGTCCGGCACCCCGTCAGGACAGCTGCGCCGCAGGGCCGGCCGGCACTCCGGGGAAGGCGCGGCACCGGCACCCCCGGGGGGCCGCACCCGTTCCGTGCCCGGACCGCCTCGGCCCGGCCGGCCCCCGCCAGCCCCGCCCGGCCCGCCTCCGGATCAGCCCGCCGTGAGCCCGTACGCCTCCGCGATCATCCCGTAGGAGGCGATCCGCGCCTCGTGCCCGTGGACGTGCGAGGTCACCATCAGCTCCTGCGCACCCGTCCGCTTCCGCAGCTCCTCCAGGCCCTCCGCGACCCGCGCCGGCTCGCCGAGGACCACGTTGCCCAGCCAGTCGTCGAGGAAGTCGCGCTCCAGGTCGCTGTACGGGTACGCCTCCGCCTCCTCCGGCGTGGGGATCGGACCCGGGCTGCCGCGGCGCAGCCGCAGCATCGACAGGCCGCCGCTGCGGGCCAGCCGCAGCGCCTCCGCCGCGCTGTCCGCGGCGACCGCGCTCACGCCGATCACCGCGTACGGCTCGTCCAGCACCTCCGAGGGCCGGAACGCCGCCCGGTACAGGTCCAGCGCCGGCACCGTGTTCGCCGCGCTGAAGTGGTGCGCGAACGCGAACGGCAGCCCCAGCTCGCCCGCCAGCCGCGCGCTGAAGCCGGACGACCCCAGCAGCCACACCGGCGGGCGGCCCCCGCCGTCGGCCGACGGCCCCGGCACGGCCCGGATCCGCTCGTACGGGTGCCCGGGCGGGAACGAGCCGTCGAGGAAGGCCGTCAGCTCGGCGAGCTGCTGCGGGAAGTCGTCGGCGCCCTCGCCGCCCAGCCCGCGGCGCAGCGCCCGCGCCGTCGCCGGGTCGGTGCCCGGCGCCCGGCCCAGCCCCAGGTCGATGCGGCCCGGGTGCAGGGCGTGGAGCAGGCCGAACTGCTCGGCCACGGCCAGCGGCGCGTGGTTGGGCAGCATCACGCCGCCCGAGCCCAGCCGCAGGGTGCGGGTGGCCGCCGCCAGGTGCGCGATCAGCACCGGCGGGGAGGAGCTGGCGACACCCGGCATGCCGTGGTGCTCGGCCACCCAGAAGCGGTGGTAGCCCCACTCCTCGGTCCGCCGGGCCAGCTCGGTGGTGGCCCGCAGCGCCTCGCCAGGGGTGTACCCGGCGCCGACCGGCGCCAGGTCCAGGACCGACAGCGGCGCGGGCGCCGTCCCGCGCGCCCTGCCCCGGATCCGGTCCTCGTGCTGCTCCGCCGCGGTCCCGCTGCCGGCCACTGCGCTGCCCCTTCCAGGTCGTCCGTGTCGCATTCCTGTGCCGAACGGCTGCAACCCGCGGGCGGGACGCGCTGTTCCCGCCCGCGGGGGCGCCGTACGGTGTCAGTCGTCACAGCGGTACGCGCCCCTTACCCTGGCCGGGACCGGGACCGTCCGCCCTCCCCACCCCACCCCACCCGCACCTCGCCCGCTCCCCGGCCCGAGCGGTCCCGTTCCGCAGCCGACCCGGCCGGATCGGCCCCGCCCCACCCGCACCCACCCGCACCCGCCTGCACCAGCCCACCCCAGCCCAGGAGCCCCCGACCGGCATGCACGACACCCGCACGTCCGCCTCCCCCGCCGACCCGGCCCCGCCCCGCGCCCCCGCGAGGAGCGCGCCCCACCGCGCCGGGCTGCTGCTCACCCTCGTCCTCGGCTCGCTCACCGCGCTCGCCCCGCTGTCGATGGACCTCTACCTGCCGGGCCTCCCCCGCATCGCCGAGAACCTCGCGACCGGCGACGGCACCGTCCAGCTCACCCTCACCGCCTGCCTGCTGGGCCTGGCCGCCGGGCAGCTCGTGGCGGGCCCGCTCAGCGACGCGCTGGGCCGCCGTCGCCCGCTGCTGGCCGGCATGGCCCTGTACACCGCCGCGACGGCCGCCTGCGCCGCCGCGCCCGACGCCCGCCTCCTCATCGCCTTCCGGCTGCTGCAGGGGCTCTCCGGCGCGGCCGGGATCGTCATCGCGCGGGCCGTGGTCCGCGACCTGTTCGACGGGCTGGCCGCGGCCCGCTTCTTCGCGTCGCTGATGCTGGTGTCGGGCACCGCGCCGATCCTCGCGCCGATGCTGGGCGGCCAGCTGCTGCGCGTCACCTCGTGGCGCGGCGTCTTCGCGGTCCTCGCCGTGCTGGGGGCCGCGATCCTCGCCGCGGCGGCGCTGCTGCTGGAGGAGACCCTGCCGCCGGGGCGCCGCCACCGCGGCGGGCTGGCCGACACCCTGCGCACCATGCGGGGCCTGCTGCGGGACGCGTCGTTCGCCGGGTACGTCCTGTGCGGCGCCTTCGGCTTCGCGGCGCTCTTCGCCTACATCTCCGGCTCGTCGTTCGCCCTCCAGCAGGTGTACGGGGCGTCCCCGCAGACCTACAGCCTCCTCTTCGGCCTCAACTCCGTCGGCCTGGTGGCCGCCGGCCAGCTCACCGGCAAGGTCCTGCTGGGACGGTTCCGGGCCCACCGCGTCCTGCTCACCGGCACCGTCCTGCTGACCGCCGCCGCGACCGCCCTGGTCCTGCTGACCTCCCTCACCGACGCCGGCCTGCCGTGGATCGCCGCCGGGCTCTTCGCCACCGCCTCCTCGGTCGGCCTGGTCTCCCCCACCACCACCGCCCTGGCGCTGCAGCGCGCCCCGAGCGCCGCCGGCACGGCCTCGGCGCTGCTCGGCACCCTGCAGTTCTCCGCCGGGGCGCTCTCCCCCGTCCTGTCCGGGCTGGGCGGCGGACGGACCGCCGTGCCGATGACGGCCGCCATGCTGGCCATGGCCCTGCTGTCGGCCGCGGCCTTCCTGGCGCTGTGCCGCCCCTGGCGCCCCGCGCCCGATCCGCTCGCCGCCCGCACCGGCTGACGCACCGTCCGCCGTCCGGCCGCACGGACGGCGCGCCCGCACACCGGCACACCGGGGCCCGGCACACCGGCCCCCCCCGGCACACCGTCCTGGCCCGTCCCCGCAACCGCCGACCGCCCGTCCGGCGTGCTCATCCCTGAGCGAGGGGCGGACCCGCCCCGCAAGGAGGAACGACCGTGCACGGAGGACCCCGACCCACCCTGCCCGAGGAACTGCTCCTGCTCTGCGCCGACCCGGTCTCGGGGCGCCTGCGCCGCCCGCGGAACTTCAACCGGGTCCTCGGCGGGGCCCTCCTCGCGGAGCTGCTGCTCGCCGGGGCGGTCACCGTCGAGGGCAGGCGGATCACCGGGGTCCGGCCGATCCCCACCGGCGGACCCGCCGACGGCCTGCTCGCCGCCCTCTCGGCCGCCGGGGGCAAACGCGGCCGGGGCCCGAGGCTCGACCCCTGGGTGCGCAGGGCGTCCGTCCGCGCCGACCGGCCCCACCTCGACGCCCTGGAGGCCCGCGGCCTGCTCACCGCCCGCCGCCGCCGCATCCTCGGGATCCTCCCCTCCACGGTGTACACCGCCGTCGGGCACGCCGGGGTCCAGGCGCGGGCCGTGCACCTGCTGCACGGACTGGCCGCCGACGCACCCGGCGGCCCCACCGCCGCCCACGACCTGCCGGACCTGCGGGACCTGCACCTCGCGGCGCTGCTGGGCGCGGCCCGCCTCGACCGTCGGCTCGTCCGGGGGCCCGGCGCCCGCACGGTCCACCGCCACGTCCGGGAGCTGGTCCGCGCCACACCGATCGCCGACGCCGTCCGCCGCGTCCTCCAGTCCGACGAGTCCGCCGCCGCGAGCGGCTCGGGCGCCTGACCCCGGCCCCCGGCGCGCCCGGACGCAGCCCTCCGTACGGGTGCGCGGAGGTGCGGAGCACCCCTCCTGGTCAGGTAGGATGTACGTTGAGCGGGCGCCGCTAGCTCAACTGGCAGAGCAGCTGACTCTTAATCAGCGGGTTCGGGGTTCGAGTCCCTGGCGGCGCACAAGGGCACCACCGTTCGGAGCGGGCCCCCTCGGCATGCCGAGGGGGCCCGCTCCGTGCGTGCGCCCACGGCGGGAACCCCGCCCCACAGCCCCGCGCCGCCCGTCCGCGGCCGGCCCTCCGGCCCGGCCCGCCCTCCGCGGACGTCCGGGCGGCACCGGGCGGAATCCGCTCGCGGCCGGCTCCGCCGTGCGGCGAGAATGCCGGGGACCCGAGCCTCCGGGAGGGCGGCCGTGACCTACCCGCGACATGCACGCAGCAGCCTGGACGGGCTCGTCCTCGGCGACGCCTTCGGGGACGGCTGGTTCACGCTCTCCGGCGAGCCCGTGGAGGAGCTGTGGGCCGCACGGCGGCTGCGCCCCGCGCCGTGGCTGTGGACGGACGACTCGGCGATGGCCCTGGTGCTCTTCTCCCACCTCGTGCGCAACCGCGGGATCCGCCCGGACGGCCTTGCCGCGGAGTTCGCCGCCGAGTACGCGCGGGACCCGGCGCGGAAGTACGGGCCGTCGATGCACGGCGTGCTCCGCCGGATCGGGGAGGGCGAGCACTGGCGGACCGTGACGACCGGGCAGTTCGGCGGGCAGGGCTCGTACGGCAACGGGGCCGCGATGCGGGTCGCGCCGCTGGGGGCCTGGTTCAAGGACGACCTGGACGCGGCGGCCGAGCAGGCCCGGCTGTCGGCGCTGACCACGCACGCGCACCCGGAGGCCGTCGCAGGTGCGGTGGCCGTGGCGGTCGCCGCCGCGCTGGCGGCCTCCAGCGAGGGCGGGGACGCGCCGGATCGCGGGGCCTTCCTGCGCGAGGCGGCCTCCCACCTGCCGGACAGCGACGTCCGCTCCCTGCTGCTGGTCGCCGCAGGCCTCCCCGAGGGCACGTCGGTGCGCCATGCCGCATCCGTCCTGGGCTCGGGCCACCGGGTCTCGGCCCCGGACACGGTGCCGTTCGCCCTGTGGTCCGCCGCCGGCCACCTGGACGACCTGCCCGAGGCCCTGTGGCAGACCGTCGGCGGGTGGGGCGACCGCGACACGACCTGCGCCATCGCCGCGGGCGTCGTCGCCGCCCGCACCGGCACCGGCGGCGTCCCCGAGGCGTGGTGGGAGGCCCGGGAGGACATCCCCGCCCCGGACCAGTGGACGCCGCAGCCGTAGCAGGGACCGCAGCCGACGGAGCCGGCCGTCGGGACCGCCCCGTCCGCGGCCCTCGTCCCACCCGTCGCCGGGACGGAGCGCCGGACGTCCCGGGACCGCAGCGCACGGCCGCCGGCGGGAGCGGCGTCCCCGGGACGTCCGGCGGGACACGCGATCGGATGACACGCGGCCGTTTTGCGGGCGGCGGGCACGGGTCGTGCACTCCCCTGGAGGGGCGGGCCGCCGCAGGGCCGGTCGGGGGACATGCCGCCGTGCGCCCTGCCTGCGGCGCGGGAAGCAGCAGCGGTCCCCTCGCACAATCGACCGGGGGGCGTTCGCAGGAAGGCGGCACCGCCATGGACGAGCCGACGACCAGGGGCCGCAGACCCCGGCGGCCCTCCGGTGCAGCGCGGGGAGACCACGTGCTGCCGACCCTCACGGCCCGGCGGTCCGCCGGGCGGACGGCGGCGGGGGCGGGGTCCCGCCCGCACGGGCGGAGGCGGGACGGTCCGGAGCGGGCCGTACGACCGGAGGGAGCGGCGTGGACGCCATGACACACACGACCCAGGAGGCGCGCGGACGGCACCCGGGAGGCGAGGCGGTCCCCGCGCCCGGTGGGGCCTTGCCGGCCGGGACCGTGAAGGCGTCGGAGGCGGCGGCGGCGGCCCACCTCCCGGGCTGCCGCTGCCTGCTGCGGGGCGGTCCCGCCCCGGGGGGAACGGCGGGCCGGCCCGGCGTCCTCCTCCCGCCCCGGTCCGGCTACTGGTGCGAGTGCACGGCCCGCACCCCGGGCCTGTCCCGGGAGTTCCGGCTGGGGGCCCGGCAGGCGGACACCCCCGAGCTGGCCGTGCGGTGGCTGCGGGCCCGTGCGCGGGACGTCGCCGAGCAGTTCGGCCCCGCGTTCGCCGGACCGGTCCGGCACTGGCTCGCCGACGACCGCGAGCACCGGCGGGCCCGCGCGGCCCTCGCCAGGGGCGAGCCCTACGCCGTCTCCGTCACCGACGGCACCACCCGCTACGTCCTGTCGGCCCGGCCGCGCTGAGCGGGCCCGTCGCGGCCGCGCCCGGCCCGTCGCGGCGGCACCGCCCGGAGCCGGCCCGGCTCCGAGCCCGGGCCGCTGAGCTGGGAGAGATGCCGGGCACGGCGGAGGGTGAGAGGCTGGCACCGTCGCCGACGCGGGAGTCACAACGATGATCTGCGCACACCTGGCCGAGGCGGGCTCGACGGAGCCCCCCGGCATCGAGGACACCGACGGCGGTCCGGGCTGCCAGGACTGCCTGGCCGCGGGGCTGCACGACTGGGTCCACCTGAGGCAGTGCCTGACCTGCGGTCGCGTCGCGTGCTGCGACTCGTCGCCGCGTCGGCACGCCACGGCGCACTTCCACGGCACGGGCCATCCCGTCATCCGTTCGGCCGAACCGGGCGAGGAGTGGCGGTGGTGCTACGTGGACGACCTGTTCGCATGACCCCGATGCGCTTCCGCGACCGGCGGCAGGCGGGGCGCGCCCTCGGCGAGGAGCTGCTGTCCCGGCAGGAGGCAGGCGCCCTGCCCGACCCGCTGGTGTTCGGCCTGCCCCGCGGCGGCCTGCCGGTCGCCCGCGAGGTGGCCGACGCCCTCGGCGCACCCCTGGAGGCCCTGGTCTCGCGCAAGATCGGCGCGCCCGGCCAGCCCGAACTGGCCATCGGCGCCGTCGCGGGCGACGCCCCGCCCCTGTGGGACCGGGAGGCGCTGGCCTGGCTGCGGGCCACCCCCGAGGAGCTGGCGCCCCTCGCCGAGCGGGAGCGCCGCGAACTGCGGCGGCGCGAGGACCTCTACCGGCGGGGCCGGCCCGTGCCCGACCTGGCCGGCCGCACCGTCGTGGTCGTCGACGACGGCCTGGCCACGGGCTTCACGGCGCGGGCCGCGCTGCGCTCGGTGCGCGTCCACCACCCGGCGCGCCTGGTCCTCGCCGTACCGGTGGGTTCACGCGAGGCCGTCGCGGCACTGGGCCGGGAGGCCGACGAGGTGGTGTGCCTGTACGAACCGCGCTCGTTCGGCTCGGTCGGGCTCTGGTACGAGGACTTCGGGCAGGTCGACGACGAGGAGGCACTGCGGCTGCTGCACGGCGACGGCGGCGGCTGAGTCCGCGCACCTGCCCGGCCGGACCGGCGCCGCACGCAGCCGCACATACGCACCCGCACACACGCACGCAGACTCCCGCGTGGGAACAGGACGTGGCGGCGGCCGTGCGCTTCCATCGGATCATGAGACTGCACGCCCGCGCCTGGGGATCCGGGGACCGCGTCGCGCTGCTGGTCCACGGCATGATGTCCGACCACCGCAGCTGGCGGCGGGTCGGACCGGCCCTCGCCGACCGGGGGTACCGGGTGATCGCCGTGGATCTGCGCGGACACGGCCGCAGTCCCCGCGGAACCGGCGCCACCCCGGCCGAGCGCTACGGCGCCGAGGCCCTCGCCCAGGACCTGGTCGACACCCTGCCGGCCGGGGCCGACCTCGCCCTCGGCCACTCCCTGGGCGGCCTCGCCCTCTCCCTCGCCGTCGAGAGGCTGCGTCCGCGCCGCGCGGTCTACTCCGACCCGGCCTGGTGCATTCCCGGCCCGGGGCGCGGACTGGGGCCGGAGGGCTTCGCCTGGTTCCGCACGGCGGCCCGCGAACAGATCGCGGCCCTCAACCCCCGGTGGGAGGCGGCCGACGTCGACATCGAACTCGACACCCTCGCGCTCTGGGACCCGGACACCGGCGGCGGGCTCTCCGACCTGGCCGGGCGGGCCGTCCTCCCGGAGCGGCCCGCCGTGCCCTCGCTGGTCCAGCTCGCCGACCCGAGCTTCGTCGTCGGACCCGCCCACGCGGCGGAACTGGCCCGCCGCGGTTTTGAGGTCCGTGTCGTCGCCGGTGCCGGACACACCATCCACCGCGACGACCTGCCCGGTTTCCTCGCCTCGCTCGACGGATGGATCTGAGCGCCGGATCCGGCGGCCGTTCCGGGGGTCGGTTCCGGCGGTCGTCCCCCGGTCCGCCCGCATGCGCCTCCGCGCCCGCGCCGCGCCGTACCCGTCGGCGGGTACGACCGCCGGTGTGTCAGCTCCTGGAGTCGCCAGCCCGTCCGGACACGGCTGCGTCCCACTCGGCGAGCAGACGGGACTCCTTCCCGGGGTCGATCCCGAGCGGCGTCTCCCCCTGCATCCAGGGCCCGGCATCCGCTCCCCGCCCGCGCACCCACTCCCAGGTGTCCCGCACCGTCTCGGCGACCGGACGGCAGTGGAACCCCCGTTCCCTCGCCGCAGCCGAGGACGCGAGCCACACACCGTCGCCGCCCTTCCCGAGAGGCATCCACAGCGGCAGCTCCGTCCACGGCTCGACCCCGCGCTCGGCCAGGAAGGCGTCGTCCACCCACACGGGCTCCGCGTCGGAGCCGGTGACCGCCGTGCAGTCGCGCAGCAGGTCGCCCCAGGTGGTGTTGGAGCGGACGCCCGTCACCAGGAACCGCCCGGTGGCCCTCTCCGACAGCGCCCCCAGCATGAACGCGGCGATGTCGCGGACGTCCACCAACTGCATCGCCCGGTCCGGGGCGCCGCCGACCAGGACGCGTCCGCCTCGGGCGATCCGCTCGAGCCACCAGGGGAGTCGGCCCACGTTGTCGTACGGACCGACGATCAGGCCGGGGTTGACGATGAGGACACCGCCGTCGAAGTGCTGCTCGACCGCGCGCTCGCAGCCGGCCTTCAGCGCGTTGGGCGGTACGTCGCCGCGTTCGGCGTCGGGAGGGCACGGGTGTCGCGGGGACCGCTCGTCGACCGGCTCGGCGGGCCAGTCCGCGTAGGCGTGGCAGGAGGAGACGAAGAGGTAGGTGTCCGCGTGGCCCGACAGGATCCGCGTTGTCTCCCCCACCACCTTCGGCACCCCGCCGCGGGTGTCCACCACGGCGTCCCACCGGCGCCCCTCCACCAGGGCCCGGAGGTCGCCCGCCACCTCCCGGTCGCCTCGCACCGTCTCGACACCGGGCGCGTCGGGGCCTGACAGGCCCCGGTTGAAGGTCGTGACGCGGTCACCCCGCTCCAGTACCTGCGCCACGAAGGCACGCCCGAGGAACTCCGTCCCGCCGATCACCAGAATGCGCATGCGCCGAGCCTGCCCCGCCGGGACGCCGGCCTGTATCGGGTTCCGCCCTGAGCGGATCGTCCGAGGGCGGACATGCGAAAGGGCCCCGCTGCCGTTCCCGGCTGCGGGGCCCTCCCTCAACAATTGTTCGGCGGCGTCCTACTCTCCCACAGGGTCCCCCCTGCAGTACCATCGGCGCTGTAAGGCTTAGCTTCCGGGTTCGGAATGTAACCGGGCGTTTCCCTCACGCTATGACCACCGAAACACTATGAAACTGTCAACCGCCCCCGGCCACAGGCAATGCGGTCGTGGTTTCAGAACTACACAGTGGACGCGGAGCAACTATGGACAAGCCCTCGGCCTATTAGTACCGGTCAGCTCCACCGATCACTCGGCTTCCACACCCGGCCTATCAACCCAGTCGTCTACTGGGAGCCTTACCC
>NZ_JAJLRA010000089.1 GCF_020991365.1 Streptacidiphilus sp. ASG 303 | reverse complement strand
CGGTCAGAGGCTGCGGGCGGTGATGTCGCCGTGGTCGGTGGTGGCGCGGATGTCGAGTGCGGTGGTGCCGTCGTTCCTCAGGGCGTTGCTGATGCGGCCGTGGCCGGTGCCGGCGTCGAGGGCGGCCGGGACGCCGGCGGCGGCGCCGACGGTGATGTCGCCGGACCGGGTGCGGAGCACGACCGTGCCGTGCAGGGCCTCGGTGATGCGGATGTCGCCCCGTTCCGTGCTGATCTCCGCGGGGCCGGCGAGCCGGCCGACCTCGACGTCGCCGTCGACCGCGGTGAGGCGGACGCCGGCCGCCTCGTCGATCTTGATGTGCCGGTAGGCGCCCTCGACGGCGACGTCGCCGAGGCGGCCGACGCCGCGGAACTCGGTGGCGGCGGCCGTCGCCCGGACGTGGGAGCCGGCGGGCAGTCGGACCGTCACCTCGACGGCGCCGGAGGGGCCGAGGTGCCGGTTCCTCTCCGTCCGGGTCCCGATGCGCAGGACGCCGTCGCCGAGGGCGACCGTGGTCTGCTCGGCCGCCTTCACGTCGCGGCCCCGGGAGGGGTCGGCGGGCCGGATGTCGACGACGGTGTCGGGCCGGTCGGCGGCGATGACCTGGATGCGGCCGGCGGGGACGTCCAGGACGGCGGAGATCGCGGTGGGGGTGGTGAACGTCTGCATCATGCTCTCCTCGGGTGCTCTTCGTTTCTGATGAAGGAAAAGCTACGTTGCGTTCAAGGATCGCGCAACAAGTTCGTTGCGTGGGAAATGCATCTGTGCAGCTGGCGGCT
>NZ_JAJLRA010000088.1 GCF_020991365.1 Streptacidiphilus sp. ASG 303 | reverse complement strand
CCGCACGCGGGCCTGGTGAACCGTCTCGCGTGGATGCAGGGCGAGTACGGGCTGGGCCCGGGTGACCGGGTGCTGCAGAAGACCCCCTTCGGCTTCGACGTGTCGGTGTGGGAGTTCTTCTGGCCCGTGACCCAGGGCGCGACGCTGGTGGTGGCCGCGCCCGGCGGACACCGTGACCCGTCGTACCTCGCCGAGACCATCGTCCGCCACCGGGTGTCGGTCGCGCACTTCGTGCCGTCCATGCTCCAGGTGTTCCTGCGCGAAGCGGGTGCGTCACGGTGCTCGACGCTGCGCGCCGTGATCTGCAGCGGTGAGGCCCTCCCGGGCGAGCTCGCCGGCCACTTCCGCGAGGTCCTGGGCGAGCGGCTGCACAACCTGTACGGCCCGACCGAGGCATCCATCGACGTCACCGCCTGGCCCGCCGTCGCCGGCGCCGTAGGCGCCTCGGGCTCGGTACCCATCGGAACGCCGATCTGGAACACCCGGACCTACGTCCTGGACGCGGCCCTGCAGCCGTGCCCGCCCGGCGTCCCGGGCGAGCTCTACCTCGCCGGCTCCGGCCTGGCCCGCGGCTACCTCAACCGCCCCGCCCTGACCGCCGAACGCTTCGTCGCCGCCCCCCACGGCCCGGCCGGCTCCCGCATGTACCGCACCGGCGACCTCGCCCGCTGGAACCAGGACGGTGTCCTGGAATACCTCGGCCGCACCGACGACCAGGTCAAACTCCGCGGCTTCCGCATCGAACTCGGCGAAGTGCAGTCCGCACTCGCCTCCCACCCCGCCGTGGCCCAGGCCGCGGTCCTCGTCCGCGAGGACCGCCCCGGCGACCAGCGCCTGACCGCCTACATCGTCCC
>NZ_JAJLRA010000087.1 GCF_020991365.1 Streptacidiphilus sp. ASG 303 | reverse complement strand
GATGATCAACGCCGTCAAGCACCGCCGCGCCGTCCTGACCGCCGCCGCCCTGGGCGCCGCCGCCGTCGCGGCCACCACCGCGGCCACCACCGCCTCCGCCGCCCCGGCCCGCCCCGCCGCCCACCACGCCCCGGCCAAGCCCACCGTGGTCCTGGTCCACGGCGCCTTCGCGGAGTCCGCCAGCTGGAACGGCGTCATCCAGCGGCTGCAGCGCGACGGCTACCCGGTCATCGCCCCCGCCAACCCGCTGCGCGGCGTCCACACCGACGCCGCCTACCTCGCCGCCCTCCTCAAGACCGTCAAGGGCCCGATCGTGCTCGCCGGCCACTCCTACGGCGGCTCGGTCATCAGCGAGGCCGCCGCCCACAACAGCCACGTCAAGGCCCTCGTCTACATCGCCGCCTTCGCCCCCGCCAAGGGCGAGAGCGCCGCCGAGCTCTCCGGCAAGTTCCCCGGCAGCACCCTGGGCCCCACCCTCACCCAGGTCACCGTCCCCGCCCCCGACGGCACCACCACCACCACCGACCTCTACATCAAGCAGGACAAGTTCCGCGCCCAGTTCGCCGCCGACGTCCCCGCCGCCACCGCCGCCGCCATGGCCGCCACCCAGCGCCCCATCGCCGCCACCGCCCTCGCGGACAAGGCCACCGAGACCGCGTGGACCACCATCCCCTCCTGGGACCTGGTCACCCTCCAGGACAAGAACATCCCCGCCGCCGCCCAGCGCTTCATGGCCCACCGCGCCCACGCCCACACCGTCGCGGTCAACGCCTCCCACTCCGTGACCGTCTCCCACCCCGGCGCCGTCACCCGCCTCATCGAGCAGGCCGCCCACGCCACCACCCGCTGACCCCCC
>NZ_JAJLRA010000086.1 GCF_020991365.1 Streptacidiphilus sp. ASG 303 | reverse complement strand
GGCTGCGGCGACTACGCCATCCTGGCCGCGGTGCAGTCCTTCATGCCCGAGCTCGGCCTGGCCCGGGAGAACGTCTGCTTCGTCTCCGGCATCGGCTGCTCCTCCCGCTTCCCGTACTACATGAACACCTACGGGATGCACTCCATCCACGGCCGCGCCCCGGCGATCGCCACCGGCCTGGCCGTCTCCCGCCCCGACCTGAGCGTGTGGGTCGTCACCGGCGACGGCGACGCGCTGTCCATCGGCGGCAACCACCTCATCCACGCCCTGCGCCGCAACGTCAACCTCAAGATCCTGCTCTTCAACAACCGGATCTACGGCCTGACCAAGGGCCAGTACTCGCCCACCAGCGAACTCGGCAAGATCACCAAGTCGACGCCGATGGGCTCCCTCGACGCCCCCTTCAACCCGGTCTCCCTCGCCCTGGGCGCCGAGGCCACCTTCGTCGCCCGCACCGTCGACTCCGACCGCAGGCACCTGCAGTCGGTGCTGCGCGCGGCCGCCGAGCACCGCGGCACCGCCCTCGTGGAGATCTACCAGAACTGCAACATCTTCAACGACGGCGCCTTCGACGCCCTCAAGGAGCCCGCCACCCGCGACGAGGCCGTGATCCGGCTGGAGCACGGGCAGCCGGTCCGCTTCGGCGCCGGGGGCGCGCGGGGCGTCTTCCGCGACCCGGCCACCGGCGACCTGTACACGGCCGAGATCACCGAGCGCAACGCCGCCGCCGTCCTCGTCCACGACGCCCACAGCCCCAGCCCCACCACCGCCTTCGCCCTCTCCCGCCTCACCGACCCCGACACCCTGCACCACACCCCGATCGGCGTGCTGCGCGCCGTCGACCGCCCGGTCTACGACACCCTCATGGCCGAACAGCTCACCGCCGCCACCACCGCCCGCGGACAGGGCGACCT
>NZ_JAJLRA010000085.1 GCF_020991365.1 Streptacidiphilus sp. ASG 303 | reverse complement strand
CTAGGCCGTGTCTGATAATTGATCTTGTGGTGGGTCGTGGTGAGTTGACGGATGCGGCGTGGGAGCGGATCGCGCCGCTGCTGCCGGGTGCCGACGGGCGGGGTCGTCCGTGGCGGGATCACCGGCAGGTGGTCAACGGGGTGCTGTGGCGGCTGCGGACCGGGGCGCCGTGGCGCGACCTGCCCGAACGGTACGGGCCGTGGCAGACGGTGTACGAGCGCTTCGCCCGGTGGGAGGCGGACGGCACCTGGGCCAGGCTGCTGGAGCACGTCCAGGTCCGCGACGACGCGGTGGGCCGGGTGGAATGGACGGTGTCGGTGGACTCCACCGTCAACCGGGCCCACCAGCACGCCGCCGGCGCCCGCAAAAAGGGGACCCAGAGCGGGACGAACTGGAGGATCCGCAACGCTCGGCGGCGCGGCAGGCCCTCGGCCGGTCCCGGGGCGGGCTGACCACGAAGGTCCACCTGGCCGTGGACGGCCGCGGCCTGCCGCTGTCGATCGTGCTCACCCCCGGCCAGGCGGCGGACGCCACCGCCTTCCCCGCGGTGCTGGAGGGCATCCGCGTCCCGCGCCCGGGGCCCGGCCGGCCCCGCACCCGGCCGGCGCGGGTCCTGGGGGACAAGGCCTACTCCTCCCGCGCGATCCGGGCGTGGTGCAGGCACCACGGGATCGCGGTGACCATTCCCGAACGCGCCGACCAGGCCGGACACCGCCTGCGACGCGGCTCCCGCGGCGGCCGCCCGCCCGCCTTCGACCCGCAGACCTACAAGCAGCGCAACGTCGTCGAACGTTGCTTCAACCGTCTCAAGCAGTTCCGCGCCATCGCCACCCGCTTCGACAAGCTCGCCACCCGCTACCGCACCGGCCTCGTCCTGGCCTCACTCATCCTGTGGCTCCGCGAACCCCAGACATGATCATTTGTCAGACACGGCCTAG
>NZ_JAJLRA010000084.1 GCF_020991365.1 Streptacidiphilus sp. ASG 303 | reverse complement strand
CTCGGCGAGCTTGAGGGCCTCCTCGATGAGGGTCTCCACGATCCGCGACTCCGGCACCGTCTTGACCACCTCGCCCTTCACGAAGATCTGCCCCTTGCCGTTGCCCGACGCCACCCCCAGGTCCGCCTCCCGCGCCTCACCCGGACCGTTGACCACACACCCCATCACCGCCACCCGCAACGGCACGTTCATCCCCTCCAGCCCCGCGGTGACCTCCTCCGCCAGCTTGTACACATCCACCTGCGCCCGCCCGCACGACGGACACGACACGATCTCCAGCCCCCGCTGCCGCAGGTTCAGCGACTCCAGGATCGCGATCCCCACCTTGACCTCCTCCACCGGCGGCGCCGACAGCGACACCCGGATCGTGTCCCCGATCCCCTCCGCCAGCAGCGCCCCGAACGCCACCGCCGACTTGATCGTCCCCTGGAACGCCGGACCCGCCTCGGTCACCCCCAGGTGCAGCGGGTAGTCGCACGCCGCCGCCAGCTGCCGGTAGGCGTTGACCATCACCACCGGATCGTTGTGCTTCACCGAGATCTTGATGTCCCGGAACCCGTGCTCCTCGAACAGCGAGCACTCCCACAACGCCGACTCCACCAGCGCCTCCGGCGTCGCCCGCCCGTACTTCTCCAGCAGCCGCCGATCCAGCGACCCCGCGTTCACCCCGATCCGGATCGGCGTGCCCGCGTCCGCCGCCGCCCGCGCGATCTCCCCCACCCGGTCGTCGAACGCCTTGATGTTCCCCGGGTTCACCCGCACCGCCGCACACCCCGCATCGATCGCGGCGAACACGTACTTCGGCTGGAAGTGGATGTCCGCGATCACCGGGATCTGCGACTTGCGCGCGATCGCCGGCAGCGCGTCCGCGTCGTCCTGCGAGGGCACCGCCACCCGCACGATCTGGCACCCCGCCGCGGTCAGCTGCGCGATCTGCTGCAGCGTGGCGTTGACGTCGGCCGTCACCGTCGTCGTCATCGACTGCACCGACACCGGCGC
>NZ_JAJLRA010000083.1 GCF_020991365.1 Streptacidiphilus sp. ASG 303 | reverse complement strand
TTTCGCGTGAAGAGGCTCACACGCCCGTGGGGGATTACGACGCCCGGTAGGAGACCCCCGCGCCCCGTCCACGGCCCGGATAAACCTCTGTTTTCGTGCGAATCGGGTGTTTAACGATCGAAGTGGGTTTTCTCCGGCCATCGGTGCAGTTCGGGCGGGGTGCGGGCCGCCCCGTCCCGGGCCCCGCCGGCCCCCTGCGAGCCGCGTCCCCGCGCCCCGGGCGGCGCCGTCCCGGGCCGTCCGCGCCCCGCCCCGCCTACGGAGTGCGGTCGTAGGACGGGTGTTTGCCGCCCCGCGCCGGGCCTGCCAAGACTGGGCCGAGTCCGACGGCGTCCCGGGGTCCACCCCCGGAGCACAGGCGCCTCCCGCGGCACACCGAGAGCCCCACCGGGTGCCCCGGACACCCCACCCCCCAGGGGCGGGTGTCCCCGACAACCGATCGAGGTTTCCCCCTGATGCGCACCGCCCTGCCCCGCCTGAGGAAGACCGCCGCCCTGCTGGCCACCACCGCCGGCCTGGCCTCCCTGGCCGCCGTCGCCGCCCCCGCCGCCTCCGCCGCCCCCGCCCGGCCCACGGCCCACCGCCTGCACCTGCACCACCTCAACCACACCGCCCAGGCCGCCGACCGGCACGCCGCGCAGGACACCGCCTCCCGCGCCGCCGCCCGCCCCGTCCTGGCCACCACCCCCACCGGCGCCACCGGCGCCGCCGGGGCCCGCGCGCTGGCCCAGTCGATGGTCCCCGCCTCCCAGTGGGCCGCCTTCGACGCCATCGTCAGCCACGAGAGCGGCTGGAACCCCGGCGCCACCAACGCCTCCTCCGGCGCCTACGGCCTGGGCCAGGCCCTGCCCGGCTCCAAGATGGCCTCCGCCGGCGCCGACTGGCGCACCAACCCCGCCACCCAGATCCGCTGGGCCCTGGACTACATGAACTCCCGCTACGGCAGCCCCAACGCCGCCTGGGCCTTCTGGCAGACCCACCACTGGTACTGAGCCACCAGCACCAGCA
>NZ_JAJLRA010000082.1 GCF_020991365.1 Streptacidiphilus sp. ASG 303 | reverse complement strand
CGGGCCAGAAGAACTCCCACACCGACACGTCGAAGCCGAAGGGGGTCTTCTGCAGCACCCGGTCACCCGGGCCCAGCCCGTACTCGCCCTGCATCCACGCGAGACGGTTCACCAGGCCCGCGTGCGGAACGACGACGCCCTTGGGACGGCCGGTGGAGCCGGAGGTGTAGATCACATAGGCCGGATGCGAGGGCTCCGATGGCGCCGTCCGGTCCGCGTCGGTGACATCGTCTCCGTCGAGCGATGCCATGTGAGCGGCTGTCTCCGGATCGTTGGTGACGACCAACGCACAGTCCGAACCGCTTCCGAACCGCTCATCCTGCTTCCGTGCCTGCTCCACCAGCTCGGTGGTGGTCAGGAGGATGGTCGGGCAGGCGTCGTCGAGCATGTAGGCGATGCGCTCGGCGGGCAGTTCCGGGTCGAGGGGCAGGTAGGCGGCGCCGCTCTTCAGGACCGCGAGCAGGGCTTCTACCATTCCGGTGGAGCGTGACATGAGCACGCCTACGCGGTCCTCGGGCCCGGCACCGTGCTCGGTCAGCAGCCGGGCCAGGCGGTTGGCGCGCTTGTTGAGTTCGGCGTACGACACCTCGGCGCCCTCGGCGTCGATGACGGCGATGGCGTCGGGGGTGCGGGCGGCCTGGGCCTGGAAGAGGTCCACGACGGTGCCGGCGGGGACCTCGTGTGCGGTGTCGTTCCAGGTGGTGAGGACCTGGTGGCGTTCGGTGGTGTCCATGACGTCGACGTGGTGCACGCGTACGTCCGGGTCGGCGACGACCGTCTGCAGTACCCGCACGAAGCGGGCACCGAGCGCCGCAGCGGTCGTCTCCTGGAAGAGGTCGGCGGCGTACGTGAGTGCGCCGTTCACGCCGTCGGCGGCGCCTTCCCTGTTGAAGGTTTCGGTCAGGTCGAGGGCGAGGTCGAACTTGGCCGGAGTGTCGCCGGTGGCGGCGAGTTCGATGTCCACGCCGTCGAGTTCGAGGACGGCCTGGGCGGTGTTCTGGAGGGTCAGCATGACCTGGAACAGGGGGT
>NZ_JAJLRA010000081.1 GCF_020991365.1 Streptacidiphilus sp. ASG 303 | reverse complement strand
CACCCTCGGTCCCAAGGGCTACGGCTTCGTCGAGGTCTCCCCGCCCCAGGAGCACATCCAGGGCTCCCAGTGGTGGACCTCCTACCAGCCCGTCAGCTACCGGATCGCCGGCCGCCTCGGCGACGCCACCGCCTTCCAGAGCATGGTGAACACCTGCCACGCCGCCGGCGTCAAGGTCATCGCCGACGCCGTCGTCAACCACATGAGCGCCGGCTCCGGGACCGGCACCGGCGGCACCCAGTACACCAAGTACACCTACCCCGGCTACTACCAGGACCAGGACTTCCACTCCTGCCGCACCAACATCAGCAACTACGCCGACCGCAGCAACGTCCAGAACTGCGAACTCTCCGGCCTCGCCGACCTCAACACCGGCAGCGACTACGTCCGCTCCACCATCGCCGCCTACCTCAACAGCCTCCTCGCCAAGGGCGTCGACGGCTTCCGCATCGACGCCGCCAAGCACATCGCCGCCACCGACCTCGCCGCCGTCAAGGCCAAGCTCACCAACCCCAACGTCTTCTGGGCCCAGGAGGTCATCTACGGCTCCGGCGAGGCCGTCCAGCCCGGCGAGTACACCGCCACCGGCGACGTCGACGCCTTCCAGGGCGCCTACGACCTCAAGCGCATCTTCACCAGCGAGAAACTCGCCTACCTCAGCAACTGGAACGACTCCTGGGGCGCCGGCTACCTCCCCAGCGCCAGCAGCCGCACCTTCGTCGACAACTGGGACACCGAGCGCAACGGCTCCACCCTCAACTACAAGGCCGGCAACACCTACACCCTGGCCAACGTCTACCTCCTCGCCTGGCCCTACGGCTCGCCCAACGTCTACTCCGGCTACGAGTTCACCGACGTCGACGCCGGACCCCCGGGCGGCGGCACCGTCAACGCCTGCTACCAGGACGGCTGGAAGTGCCAGCACAAGTGGCGCCAGATCGCCAACATGGTGGCCTTCCGCAACGCCGTCTCCGGCACCGCGGTGACCAACTGGTGGTCCAACGGCAACAACGCCATCGCCTTCGGCCGCGGCAGCAAGGGCTACGTCGCCATCAACCACGAGAGCAGCGCGGTCACCCAGACCTTCCAGACCTCGCTGCC
>NZ_JAJLRA010000080.1 GCF_020991365.1 Streptacidiphilus sp. ASG 303 | reverse complement strand
GCCTTGGCGGCGTCGGCCTCGAGCTGCTTCTGCGCGCCGGCGACGTCCTTGGGGTGGGCGAGGAAGTCCTGCAGGTCCTTCCACTCCCCGGCGCCCTTGGTGCCGCCGAAGGCCGCCGGCGCCTGGTCGGACATGTCGAACCGGAAGTCGTCACCCGCGTCCACCAGCGACTTCGCGATGCCGCGCGCGGTGTCGTTCGGGTACGCCGCCAGGTCCAGCGCCTTGTTCGGGGACAGGAACCCGCCCTGCGCGGCGGCCACCGCGGCCGCCTCCGGGGAGGCCAGGTACCGCAGCAGCGCCTGCGCCGCGGGGGTGTCCTTCATCGCCACCGCCACGTCGCCGCCGCTGACCACCGGCGCCTTGCCGCCGTCCACCGCCGGGAAGGGGAAGAACCGCGCGTCCTGGCCGACCTTGGCCTTGGTCTCGCTGGCGATGTTCACCGCCACGAAGTCGCCCTCGTAGACCATGCCCGCCTTCGGCGGCTGGGCGAAGGTCTGGTCCACCGAGGCCGGGAACTCGGTCTGCAGCGCGCCCTTGGCGCCGCCGGCGATCAGGGTGTCCTTGCCGAAGAGCTGCCCCAGGGTGGTCAGCGCCCTGCCGACCGAGGGGTCGGTCCACTTGACCTCGTGCCGGGCGAGCCTGTCGTACATCTGCGGCCCGGCCTGGGAGAGGTAGACGTTCTCGAACCAGTCGGTCAGGGTCCAGCCGTCGGCGCCGCCGACCGAGACCGCGGGGGTGCCGGAGTCGGAGACGGTCTGCGCGGCGGTGAGGAACTCCGCCCAGCTCTTCGGCGGGGTCACGCCGGCGTCCTGCAGGACCTTGGTGTTGTACCAGACGGTGGACTTGTTGGCGGCCTTGAAGTAGACGCCGTACTGCTTGCCCTGCCAGGCGCCCAGGTCCTTCCAGCCCTTGGCGTAGTTCTTCGCCAGCGCGGCGTCCACCTCGGCGGAGACCGGCTTGAGCCACCCGGCCTTCGCGAACTGCTGCAGCACCCCGACCTGGGGCAGGAACGCCACGTCCGGCGCGGCGCCGCCCTGCACCTTGCTGCCCAGGAACGCCGAGACGTTGTCGCCGGTGGGCACGTAGGTCGCCGTCGCGCCGGTGCGCTTCGCGAA
>NZ_JAJLRA010000007.1 GCF_020991365.1 Streptacidiphilus sp. ASG 303 | reverse complement strand
AGTGTGGCCGGTCGCCCTCTCAGGCCGGCTACCCGTCGTCGCCTTGGTGGGCCGTCACCCCACCAACAAGCTGATAGGCCGCGGGCTCATCCTGCACCGCCGGAGCTTTCCACACACCCCCATGCGGAGGCGTGTCGTATCCGGTATTAGCACCGGTTTCCCGGTGTTGTCCCAGAGTGCAGGGCAGATTGCCCACGTGTTACTCACCCGTTCGCCACTGATCCGCCCCGAGGGGCTTCACCGTTCGACTTGCATGTGTTAAGCACGCCGCCAGCGTTCGTCCTGAGCCAGGATCAAACTCTCCGTGAATGCTTCATCAGCAATCAGCGGAAGAGCCGCGCGGCCCCGGGCGGAATAGGCCCGGTCCGCGCACAGCGTCCTCGCTGCTGTTCATCTTCAAAGGAACCCAGAGGGTTCACATATCTGGCGTTGACTTTTGGCACGCTGTTGAGTTCTCAAGGAACGGACGCTTCCTTCGCGGCCCCTGCGGGCCCCTCCGGGCGCTTCGTTCTTCCGTGTCTCCAGCTTATCAGACCCCCGGAGTGTCTCTCTCCGCTTCGCTGACCCCCGCCGGCGGGGTTTGTCGCCGAATTTCTTTTCCGCGACCCCCACTACGTTAGCGCATTTTCCCGGCCGTTCTCGCACCCGCCCCGCGGACACGAATGTCCGAGGCGAATCCTGATCGCTGGGTGATGCTGCAGTGGATGGTCGCTCCGGCTCGGCGCGGGCCGGCCTGAGGCTCTGCCCGTATGCCGTCCGAATCAGGCGACTCGTCCTACGTTAGGCGTCCGAGGCCCGGCCGTCAAACACGGAGGGTGCGGATCCGGCCGGATCCGCACCCTCCGTGATGAAGTGCCTGGTCAGAGCAGGTCGTTTCAGGACACGAGCTCGACCGCGGCCAGGTTGCGCTTGCCGCGGCGCAGCAGCAGCCAGCGGCCGTGCAGGAGGTCGGCGCGGGTGGCGACGGCCTCCTCCTCGGTCACCTTGGCGTTGTTCAGGTAGGCACCGCCCTCCTTGACCGTCCGGCGCGCGGCCGAGCGGCTGGCGGAGAGGCCCGTGGCGACGAACAAGTCGACCAGTTCGCCGAGTTCGGCGACCTGGGCCTTGTGGGGGAGCTCGGCGACCGCGGCGGCCATGGTGGGCGCGTCGAGGTCGGCGAGGTCGCCCTGTCCGAAGAGCGCCTTGGAGGCGGCGACCGCCCGCTCCAGCTGGTCGGCGCCGTGGAGCATCGTGGTGAGCTCCTCCGCCAGGGCGCGCTGGGCGGCCCGGGCGGCGGGGCGCTCCTGGGTGAGGCGCTCCAGCTCCTCGATCTCCTCCCGCGAGCGGAAGCTGAAGATCCGCAGGAAGGTGGAGACGTCGCGGTCGTCGGCGTTCAGCCAGAACTGGTAGAAGGCGTAGGGCGAGGTGAGCTCGGGGTCGAGCCAGACCGTGCCGGTCTCGGTCTTGCCGAACTTCGTGCCGTCCGCCTTGACGATCAGCGGCGTGGCGAGGGCGTGCACCGACGTACCCTCGGCCTTGTGGATGAGGTCGACGCCCGCGGTGAGGTTGCCCCACTGGTCGCTGCCGCCGGTCTGGAGGGTGCAGCCGTAGCGGCGGAACAGCTCGAGGTAGTCCATGCCCTGGAGGACCTGGTAGCTGAACTCGGTGTAACTGATGCCCGCGTCGGAGTTGAGCCGCCGGGCGACGGCCTCCTTGGCGATCATCTTGTTGACCCGGAAGTACTTGCCGACGTCGCGGAGCAGGTGGATCGCCGACATGCCCGACGTCCAGTCCAGGTTGTTGACCATCCGTGCGGCGCTCGGCCCCTCGAAGTCGAGGAACTTCTCGATCTGGGCGCGGAGCCGGCCCACCCAGTCGGCCACCACCTCGGGGTCGTTGAGGGTGCGCTCGGCGGTGGGCTTGGGGTCGCCGATGAGTCCGGTGGCGCCGCCGACCAGGCCCAGCGGCCGGTGCCCGGCCTGCTGGAGGCGCTTGAGCGTGAGGATCTGCACCAGGTTGCCGAGGTGGAGGCTGGGCGCGGTCGGGTCGAAGCCGCAATAGACCGTGACCGGGCCGTCCGCGAACGCCTTGCGCAGTGCGTCCTCGTCGGTGGAGAGGGCGATCAGGCCCCGCCACCGCAGCTCGTCGACGATGTCCGTCACGGTCTCGTGTCTCCTTCGGTCACGTGGCCGGCGCCCCGCGCGGGGCGCCGACGCTGTCCAGCGTGTCCGAGACTACGCGGTCGGCGCCACCGGGATTCCTCCCGGTCGGCCGCGCCGTTCAGCGCGCCGCGCGGCGGCGGGGGGCGTGGCGCCGGTACGGGCTGACCGTGGGGTCGCCGTCGATCCAGTACCGCCAGGGGGCGTGGGCGCCGTCGCCGGAGACCCCCGTGCGGGGGCCGCTGGCGACGAGGCCGGGCGGGGGCGGGGTGCCGGTGAGGACGCGGAAGGGTGAGGGGGCGCCGTCCGGGGGACAGGCGTCGGCGCCGTCGAGGGCGCGGTCGACGCCCAGGGCGAGGGCGAGGCGGGCGGGGCCCCGGGCCAGTTCGGCGTCGCGGCGGGCGGTCGGGCGGCGGGTGCGGGCGGACGCGGTGCCGGCGGTCACCTCCCCGGCCCGGAGCAGGACGCCGGAGGGGGTGCCCTCGGGGCCGCAGACCAGGTTCATGCAGAAGTGCATGCCGTAGGTGAAGTAGACGTAGACGTGGCCGGGTTCGCCGAACATCACGGCGTTGCGGGCGGTGCGGCCCCGGTAGGCGTGGGAGCCGGGGTCGTTCGGGCCGTCGTAGGCCTCGACCTCGGTGAGGCGCAGTTCGACGGGGCCGTCGGGCGTGTTGCGGACGAGGACGCGGCCGAGCAGGTCGGGGGCCACCTCCAGGACGGGCCGGTCGAAGAAGTCCCAGCGGAGCGGGGCGCGCTGGGGGTCCGTGCTCGGCATGGGACCGAGGGTAGTCCGGCGAGGGGGCGGGGACGCCCGGCGGTCCGGGCACGCCGGAGGTCCCGATACGCCGGGGGGCCGGGCGCCTCACGGGTGCCGGCGCCTCGGGGGCCGGGGGCTTCCGGGTCCGGACGCGTCGGGCGGTCCGGGTCCCCCGGGCGGTTCGGACACGTCGGGCTTGGTGGCGCGGCCGGGACTTTGCCAAGGTATGACCGAGCCGGAACCGTGCCGGGGGCGTGTTCGTCTCCCGGTGAGGACCGGACCAGGCACGACCGGGCACGGCACGACCGGCCGGGGTGCGACGAGGCAGGGCCGGGCGGGACCCGGTGGGCCGCCCGCTGTGCGGCCCGCGACCAGGAGAGGATTGCGATGGGCTTCAAGCGGATGCTGGCCGCCCTCGGCGCCGGCGGCGCCTCGGTGGAGACGGTGCTGCACGACCCGAACGTGGTGCCGGGCGGTGTCGTCCACGGCGAGGTGCGGATCCAGGGCGGCAAGGTCGACCAGCGCATCGAGGGTCTGACCCTGGGGCTGCAGGCCCGGGTCGAGGTGGAGACCCAGGACTCCGAGTACAAGCAGGACGTGGAGTTCCACCGCCAGCGGATCGGCGAGGGCTTCGAGCTCAAGGAGGGCGCGGTGCACACCGTGCCGTTCGCGCTGCACGTGCCCTTCGAGACGCCGGTGACGGCGGTGGCGGGCCAGCGGCTGCACGGTATGGCGGTCGGCGTGACCACGGAGCTGGCGATCGACCGGGCGGTGGACGCGGGCGACCTGGACCCGGTCGACGTGCACCCTCTGCCGGTGCAGCAGGCGATCCTGGACGCCTTCGTGCGGCTCGGCTTCCGCTTCAAGGGGGCGGACCTGGAGCGCGGGCACATCCGCAACACCCGGCAGCGGCTGCCGTTCTACCAGGAGATCGAGTTCTTCGCCCCGCCGCAGTACCCGGGGCTGAACGAGGTGGAGCTGTCGTTCGTCGCCGACGAGACGGCGGTGGACGTGGTGCTGGAGATGGACAAGCGGGGCGGCCTGTTCACCGAGGGCAGCGACACCTTCCGGTCGTTCACGGTGCAGCACGCCGCCGTCGGTTCGACGGACTGGGCGGACTACCTGCACCAGTGGATCCACTCGGTGGGCGGCCGGCGCGGCTGGTTCTGAGCCCGACGTCCCGTCGGCCCGGCGCACCCGCCGGCCGCGGCCGGGCGGTCCGCCGGTGGCGGCGCCGCCCGGCCGCGGCGCGCCCGGCGGGTGTGCGGTCGGCGGGTGTGCCGCAGGCGGGTGTGCGACCGCGGCTAGGGTGGAAGACGACCAAGATCCCCCTTGAGGAGGTTCTGGACGTGACCGAGGCCAACAGGCGGCCCCTTCCGCACGACTTCCACCCGCCGGTGCCGTCCTTCACGGTGTCGAGCGACGACATCCGGGACGGCGGGGTGCTGCCGGAGGCCCAGGTGCAGTCGGGCGGCAACACCTCGCCCCACCTGCGCTGGGAGGGCTTCCCGGCGGACACCCGCAGCTTCGCGGTGACCTGCTACGACCCGGACGCGCCGACCGGGAGCGGCTTCTGGCACTGGACGGTCTTCGACATCCCCGCGTCCGTGACCGAGCTGCCCACGGGCGCCGGCACGGGCGGTTTCGCCGGGCTGCCGGAGGGCGCGGTCCAGGTGCGCAACGACTACGGCACCCGGGACTTCGGCGGAGCAGCGCCGCCGCCCGGCGACGGGCCGCACCGGTACCTCTTCACGGTCTACGCGGTGGACACGGAGAAGCTCGGGCCGGACGCGGAGGCGACGTCGGCGGTGGTCGGCTTCAACCTGCGCTTCCACACGCTGGCGCGGGCCAACCTGCTGACGGAGTACGAGAACAAGTAGCACCCCGCCGGCTGCGGCCGGCGGGCGCGGAGCACGAGCGGCGCGGCCGCGCACCCCCGGGCGGGGTGCGCGGCCGCGCCGTTCCCGTCCCCTGCCGGCGGGGCGGGGCGGGGAGGAGGGGAAGGGAGGGCGGGGGCCCCGTCGAAATTGCGTTGTTGCACCGGCCGCCGCCGATCCACAGTGGAGCCCTGCCGCCGCGGGGGCGGGAGCAAGGGGCCGGGGAGGTGTCCGCGATGCGGAACACGCTGGTGCTGAACGCGGGCTACGAGCCGCTGACGACGGTGTCGCTGCAGCGTGCCGTGGTGCTCGTCCTGCAGGGCAAGGCCGTGGTGGAGCAGGCGCACCCGATGCGGGTGGTGCGGGGTGCGGACGTCGAGGTGCCGCTGCCGCGGGTGGTGCGGCTCACCCGGTACGTGCGGGTGCCGTTCCGACAACGGGCCGCGTGGTCGCGGCGGGGCGTCCTGGTGCGGGACCAGCACCGGTGCGCGTACTGCGGTCGGCGGGCGACGACCGTGGACCACCTGGTGCCGCGGTCCCGCGGGGGTGCGGACAGCTGGCTGAACACGGTGGCGGCCTGCGCCGAGGACAACCAGCGCAAGGCGGACCGGACGCCGGAGCAGGCCGGGATGACGCTGCTGCGCAGGCCGTTCGAGCCGACGCCGGAGGCGGCGCTGATGCTGGCGCTGGGGCTGCGCCGGGCGGACGCGGGCGACCTCGCGGCCTGGCTGCCGCAGCCGGCCTGATCGGGGCTCGGCAGCCGGGACTGACGCGGCCCGGGCCTGACGGTGCCGGGCCTGACGGTCCGGGGCCGGACGCGGCCCGGGCGCGGCGGCCCGGTACGGACCGGGCGGCGGAACCCTGCCGGGGAGGGTTCCGCCGCCCTCGTGCACGCACGGGCCCGCGGCGGCGGCGCGCCGCCGCGGGCCCGGCCGAGGGGTGACCGGCCGAGGGGTGACCGGCCCGGGAGCGACCGGCCGAGGGGTCAGCCGCGGGCCCGGTAGGCGGTGGCGGAGGTGCCGTAGGTCGAGGTGAAGGCGGGCACGGCGACGACCGTGCCGTCGGCGCTCAGCAGCCGCCCCGCGGTGAGCAGGGAGCCGGTGCCCTTGGGGAAGCCGCCGCCCGCGGACTCGCCGCCGTCGGCGAGGGCGAAGCGGCTCAGGTGGGCGGGCTGGTCGGTGCGCTCCTCGGTGGAGACGACCAGGGCGCCGCCGTCGATGCCGACCGGCTGGACCTTGCCCTTCTCCTTGGCGGTGGTCCGCCACAGCGTCCTGCCGCTCTTCAGGTCCACGGCGGTGAGGGAACCGTTGGCGGGCGTGCTGCCGTCGGCGGGGACGAGGGCGGTGGCCAGGGTGGTGCCGCTGAAGAAGACGCCGGGCGCGGCGTCCAGGGAGCCGTGGCCGACGTCGAGGCGGGCGCCGCCGGCCTGGGCCACCGGGATCTCGGCGCCCGGGTTCCCCTTGCCGTCCCAGGAGCGGACCTTGTCGTCGGACTCCTTGTCCCCGGTGGTGAGGACGACCGCGGGTTCGGCGGACAGGACGGAGACGGTCCTGGGGCTGCCGAGGCCGCGCCACCAGACGAGGCGGCCGCTGCCCGCGTCGAGGGTCACGGCCTGCTCCTTGGGACTGCTGTCGGCGCAGCTGCTGTGCAGCAGGACGGTGCTGCCGGAGCCGGTGCCGGACAGGGTGCAGAACTTGCCGCGGCCGGCGTTGCTCCACTTCTCCTTGCCGCTGGACGCCTCGTAGCCGACGGCCTCGGAGTCGCCGACGGCGACGACGCGGGTGTCGTTCACCATGACGCGGGCCCCGTAGGAGTCCTTGGTGTCCGAGAGGGTTTTGGTCCACTTCTGCCGGCCGGTGGCGGTGTCCACGGCGGAGAGCAGGGTGCAGTTCTTCCCGCCGGCCCTGGGGGTCCACAGGACGGCGCCGGTCCCGGCGGCGGCCGTGGGCGACATGCCGCAGGGCACCGCGCCCGGCTTCGGGGGCTGGAGGGTCCAGAGCTGCCTGCCGGAGGCGGGGTCGTAGGCGCGGACGCCGCTTCCGTCGCCGCGCACCACGGCCCCGGGGAGCAGCCAGGAGCCCTGGAGGGCGTCGTCGGCCCCCGCGGGGGCGGCCGGGGCGGCCCACGCCCTGGTGTGGTCGACGGAGAAGCCGGCCGGGGCGGGGGCGGTGCCGCCGGAGGCGGCGGGGCTGCCGGGGTCGTCGCCACCCGCGACGTAGACGCCGGCCGCGACGAGGACCGCGAGGGCGCCCGCGCCGACGGCGGCGCGGACGGCGAGGGTGCGGCGGTCGGGACCGTCCGTACCGCCGGTGAGGGCGGCGCGGAGGCGGTCGGCGAGGGCCGGGCGGGGGGTGCCGCCGGCGTCGTCGTCCGCGTCGTCGCGGGTGCCGTCGCCGGTGCTGCCGTAGGTGCCGCGGGGGGCGCCTGACGGCGGCTCGGGTGCGGATCCGGCCGGAGGGCCGGCGGGCGGCGGCGGGAAGGGCGCCCCCTGGTCGGGCAGCGCCTGCCACTGCTGCGTGGCCTCGCCGTCGGCGCCCGCCGCACCGGGGTCGTGGGATCCGGGGGTCCGGCCGTCCTGGTGGCTCTGCGCGCTGCCGCCGTAGGCGGGGTCGGGGGTGCCGTACGGGCCGGCGGGGTCGGCGTAGGGGTGGCCGCCCGCGTACACCCCGTCGCCGTGGCCGCCGTAGGACCCGCCGTACTGCTCGTAGGGCTGCTGCGCGTATCCGGCCGGGTCGTACCCGGTCCAGCCCTGGGACTGCTGCCCGTACGGCGCGGGGTCGTACGCCTGCGTCCCGTACGGCTGCTGTCCGTGGGCCTGGTCGTGGGGCTGCTGCGCGTGGCCGCCGTAGTAGCCCTGGTACGCCTGCGCCGGGTCGCCCCACGCCTGCGCGCCGTCGCCGTACGCCTGGTGGCCGCCGGGTATGCCGCCCTCGGCGGAGGAAGCCTGGCCGGTGTGCCACTGCTGCCCGTACTCGTACTCCGAGGGCTGCTGTCCGCCGCTGCCGGAGGGTTCCTGAGCCATGAAGTTCCGTCCGTCCCGCCTGGATGATCCGTCGGCCAGCATCTCATGGACGGCGGCGGGGCCGTCCGGGCCGCAGGGGCGGCCGCTCAGCCGTGGACGGCGAGGGCCTGGTCGATGCGGGCGGCGAGGGCGAAGTCGAGCGCCGTGAGGCCGCCCGCGGAGTGGGTGCTGAGGGCGAAGTGCAGGGTGCGCCAGCGGATGTCGATGTCGGGGTGGTGGTCCATCGCCTCGGCCTGCTCGGCGACGGCGTCGACGACGCGGATCGCGGCGGGGAAGCCCGAGGTCTCGGCGGTGCGGCGGAGGGTGCCGCCGTCGCGGGTCCAGTCGGGCAGGGAGGCGAGGAGCCGGGTGATCTCGGACTCGGCGAGCAGGGGCGCTGCGGGCACGGGGGGCCTCCGGGTGGGGGTGCGGTGCTCGGGTCCGACCCTCGCAGACTCCGGCCCGGGCGTCGAGCCGGGGCGGCCGGGCGTGGGCCCGCCGGGCGCCGCGGGTCCCCGGCTGCGGCCCCGGCTGCGGCCCCGGCTGCGGACCTCGCTGCGGCCTCAGGTGAGCAGCAGCTTGGCGACGGCGGCGAGGCCGACGGCGACGATGACGCCGCGCAGGGCGGCGGGCGGCAGGCGGCGGCCGACGCGGGCGCCGATCTGGCCGCCGACGACGGCGCCTGCGGCGACCAGCAGCACGGCGGTCCAGTCGAAGTCGGCGACGAAGAGGAAGAAGAGGGCGGCGACGCCGTTGACGAGGAGGGCGAGGACGTTCTTGACCGCGTTGGTCCGCTGGAGGTCCTCGTCGAGGAGGGTGCCCATGAGGGCGAGCATCAGCACGCCCTGGGCGGCGCCGAAGTAGCCGCCGTAGATCCCGGTGGCGAAGATGCCCGCGACGAGCAGCGGTCCGGCGTCGGGGTGCGCGGTGCGGCCCGTCTCCCGGCGGCGGGCGGCGACGGCCCTGGCGAGGCGGGGCTGGAGGACCACGAGGACGAGGGCGAGGACGATCAGCACGGGGACGATCGCGTCGAAGGCGCTCGCGGGGAGGAGCACCAGCAGGACGGCGCCGGTGAGTCCGCCGAGGAGCGCGGCGGCCCCGAGCCGCAGCAGCCGGCCGCGCTGCCCGGCGAGTTCGCGGCGGTAGCCGATGGCGCCGCTGAGCGAGCCGGGGACGAGGCCGAGGGAGTTGGAGACGTTGGCGGTGACCGGGGGGAGGCCGACGGCGAGGAGGACGGGGAAGGTGATGAGGGTGCCGGAGCCGACGATGGTGTTGATGGTGCCCGCTCCCACGCCGGCGGCGAGGACCGCGGCCGCCTCCCAGGGTGTCATCGCCGTTCCCTTCGCTGCCGGACCGTCACGGTGGTCCGATCATGCACGACCGGTCCCGGCCTGCCCGCGGCGGGGTGCGGGCGGCCCTCCGGAGCGGCCCTCCGGGGCGGCCCTCCGGGGGGGCAGCGGGGGCGGGGAACGGGGGGCCCGTTCCCCGCCCCCGGGCGGTGCGGCGTCAGGACCGCGGCGTCGCGGCGGCCGCGGTCACTCGGGGTCGATCGGCGGGTACTGGCGGCGGGCCGGGTCGACGCGGGGCCGGGCGGCGCCCTTGTCGAGGTCGGCGGGCGGGGTGGGGCCGGCGGGCTGGTGGCCGTTGCCGGCCGGTCCGCCCGCGAAGCCCGCGAAGGCGCCGCCGAGGCCCTTGAGCGCCTCGCCGACCTCGCTGGGGATGATCCAGAGCTTGTTGGAGTCGCCCTCGGCGAGCTTGGGGAGGGTCTGCAGGTACTGGTAGGCGAGCAGCTTCTGGTCGGGGTTGCCCGCGTGGATGGACTCGAAGACGGTGCGGATGGCGGCCGCCTCGCCGTCGGCGCGCAGCACGGCGGCCTGGGCCTCGCCCTCGGCCTTGAGGACCTCGGCCTGCTTCTGGCCCTCGGCGGTGAGGATCGCGGCCTGCTTGGTGCCCTCGGCGGTGAGGATGGCGGCGCGCTTGTCGCGGTCGGCGCGCATCTGCTTCTCCATCGAGTCCTGGATGGAGGTGGGGGGCTCGATGGCCTTGAGCTCGACGCGGTTGACGCGGATGCCCCACTTGCCGGTGGCCTCGTCGAGGACGCCGCGCAGCGCCGCGTTGATCTCCTCACGGGACGTCAGGGTGCGCTCCAGGTCCATGCCGCCGATGATGTTGCGCAGCGTGGTTACGGTGAGCTGCTCGATGGCCTGGATGTAGCTGGCGACCTCGTAGGTGGCGGCGCGCGGGTCGGTGACCTGGTAGTAGATGACGGTGTCGATGTTGACGACCAGGTTGTCCTGGGTGATCACCGGCTGCGGCGGGAAGGGCACGACCTGCTCGCGCAGGTCGATGCGGTTGCGGATGGTGTCGATGAACGGCACCACGATGTTGAGGCCGGCGTTGAGCGTGCGGGTGTAGCGGCCGAAGCGCTCCACGATCGCGGCGCTGGCCTGCGGGATGACCTGGATCGTCTTGATCAGTGCGATGAATGACAGCACCACCAGGATGACCAGGACGATGAGGACGGGTTCCAACGCGCTCTCCTATACGACGAGGGCGGTGGCGCCCTCGATCTCTACGACATCCACCTGCTGGCCGGGCTCGTAGACGGTGCCGGGGTTGAGCGCCCGGGCCGACCAGATCTCGCCGTTGAGCTTGATCCGTCCGCCCTGGCCGTCGACCCGCTCCTGGACGACGGCGCTGGCGCCCTTGAGCGCGTCGATGCCCATCCGCACCGGCGGCCCCTGCTGCAGGTGCCGGTAGGCGATCGGCCGCACCACCACGAGGAGGCCGACGGAGACCGCGACGAAGACGACGAACTGGAGCACCACGGACGCGCCGAGACCGGACGCGCCCGCGGCGGCGAGGGCGCCCACCGCGAACATGCCGAACTCCGGCATCGCCGTGACCACCAGCGGAATACCCAGACCCACGGCGGCCAGAAGCCACCACACCCAGCTGTCCACGCACCCATCCTAGGGAGCAACGGACCTGCGGGGAACGGTTTCCGCAGGTCGATGGGCGCGAACCGGCCGCCTCCCGGAAGGGGGGCGGCCGGCGGCGGTGCGGGTGCGGGTGCGGGGTGCGGGGGTCAGCCGAGCGGCAGGCCCTGGGCGGTCCAGCGGTCGCCGCGGCGCTCCAGGGTGAGCGGCAGGCCGAAGCAGAGGGAGAGGTTGCGGGCGTTGAGCTCGGTGTCGATCGGACCGGCCGCCAGCACCTTCCCCTGACGGATCATCAGGACGTGGGTGAAGCCGGGGGCGATCTCCTCGACGTGGTGGGTGACCATCACCATGGACGGCGCGTACCGGTCCTGCGCGAGGGCGCCGAGGCGGCGGACCAGGTCCTCGCGGCCGCCGAGGTCGAGGCCGGCGGCGGGCTCGTCGAGGAGCAGCAGCTCGGGGTCGGTCATCAGGGCGCGGGCGATCAGGGTGCGCTTGCGCTCGCCCTCGGAGAGGGTGCCGAAGCGGCGGTCGCGGAAGTCCGCCATGCCGAGGCGGTCCAGGAGGGCGAGGGCGCGGGTCTCGTCGGTGGTGTCGTACTGCTCGCGCCAGCGGGCGGTCATGCCGTAGGCGGCGGTGAGGACGGTCTCCAGGACGGTCTGGCGGCGCGGCAGCTTGTCGATCATGGAGGCGCCGGCGGTGCCGATGCGGGGGCGCAGCTCGAAGACGTCGACCGAGCCGAGCTTCTCGCCGAGGATCTGGACGGTGCCGGTGCTGGGGAAGAGGTAGCTGGACGCCACCTGGAGGAGGGTGGTCTTGCCCGCGCCGTTGGGCCCGAGGACGACCCAGCGCTCACCCTCGGCCACCGCCCAGGACACCTGGTCCACCAGTGGACGGCCGTCGCGGACCACGGACACGTCCACCAGCTCGAGAACGTCGCTCATGCGTACGCCTTCCCCAATTCGCATGCGGCCCTCCGCCGGCGGATCCGGGGGGCGGATCCGGAGGGGAGCGGTCCACTCGTGTCGACTTCGCCGCGCGCGCCGCGCGGAGCACGGACCAAACCTACGCCACGCGGACGGCGGCCCTGTCCGTAGGCTGGTCGGATGCTCGACACTCCCGCCGGGGCCCGGGGCCCCGAGGACCTCCAGGACCCGCACGGGGAGACCCGCGCCGGACGGCTGACCGCGTGGGGCAACGCCCTGCTGGGCGGGTTCGCGCCGCCGGACGACGCCGCCGCGGCCGTCACCGGCCGCGACGAGGCCCACCGCGTCGCCGGACTCCCCGGCGACGCGGACGGCGACCGGCACGCGCTGACCTGGGCGCTGGGCCGGCTGCGGGCGCTGGGCGCCACCGGCTTCCGCCTGGCGCTGCCGGCGCCGGGGCACCCGCTGGGCCTGACCGGCCCCCCGGAGTTCAACGCGCGGGCGCTGGAGGCCGGGGAGGCCGTGCTCACCGTCGGCGGCCCGGCGCTGGGCCTGGTCCCGGAGGTGGCGTGGTTCGGGCCGCCCGGCGACCGGTCCGCCACCGTGCTGTGGCGCTGCTCACCCGTGCGGGAGGCGCCGCCGGCGGACGTGCCGACGCTCCGGGAGGCCGAGCGGGAGCTGGCCGAGGGCCTGCGGGAGGCGACCGCGGTCCTGGCCCGGCTGGACGTGGCCGGGGCCGGGCCGGAGGCGCTGCGCGCCCTGGAGGCGTACCGGCGCCGCGGGCACCGCGAGTTGCTGGCGCCCGGCTACCCGCCGCGGGCCGTGCGGGTGCTGGAGTCGGCGCAGCGGATCGCGGCGCTGCTGGCGATCGCGGCGGGCGGGCACGGGGCGGCGGTGAGCGCCGGGGAGATGGCGGCGCGCGCCGGCGTGCTGCGCCCGCTGGAGCGCACCGCGCGCCGGGCGCAGGTGGCGGCGTACAACGCGGCGGTGGACGAGCGCGGGGACGACGGGCCGCGCTGAGCGCCGGGGCGGGCAGGACCCCGGGGGGACAGGGCCCCGGGCCCGTGGGCGGCGGGCCCGTGGGCCCGCACCTGCGGGCGGCCGGGCGGCCCGCCGCGCCCCGGGCAGGGGTCAGCGGCGGGCGGCCGGCGGCGGGCCGGGTGCTACTGCTGCGGGCGCGGGGCGGCGGCGAGCTGGCGGGACTGGGCCACCAGGCGGCCGGCGGAGTCCCAGACCTCGGCGTCCTCCTCCAGGTAGCCGCCGGCGAGGTTGCGGGTGGCGTGGCTGATCATCAGCCAGCCGGGGGCGGGCTTGGCGCGGACGTGGACGGTGAGCTCCAGGGTCGGGGTCCAGCCGTACAGGCCCAGGTCGAAGGTGACCGGCGGCAGCGCGTCGGCGGCGAGGAGCAGCATGAGCGGGTCGGGCTCGCGGCCGTCGGCGAGGCGCAGCCAGCCGCGGATGAGGCCGTTGCCGGAGGGGGCGCCGAGGGCCCAGCCGACGCAGGCCGGGTCGAGGCGCAGGTCGAGGCGGTGCAGCAGGTCGGCCTGGGCGAGGAAGTCCGGCGGGGCCTGGTCGGCGCCGATGCACTGCTCCGGCGGCGGCATGACGGGCGGGGCGGCGGAGGTGCGGACGTCGCCGGGCAGCGCGTCGAGGTCGCCGTAGGTGGCGAGGGCGCGCAGCCGCTCGGTCTCGGTGCCGTCCGGGCCCTGCTGGCTCAGGGAGACCTGGCCGGTGGAGACGGAGCGGCCGCGGCGGACGACCTCGGTGCGCAGGGTGGCGGGGCCGGGGCGCGAGGCGGAGAGGTAGTAGGCGCTGATGGAGTAGGGGTCGGCGTGGCCGGAGTCGCCGCCGAGCTCGCGGGAGAGGGCGCGGGCGGCGGTGGCGAGCAGCAGGCCGCCGTTGATGCCGCCGCCGATGCGCCAGCCGCCGTCGAGGTCGGCGCGGTAGGCGCCGGGCAGGTCGGGGTGGCCGGTGACGGCGGTGCCCCGGTCGAACTCGGTGTCCCGGGGGAGCGCTGCGGTGTCGGTGACGGTCATGCGCGCCATGTTACCCATCGGTAGGGGAGGGGTCGGGACGGGTCCGGGCGCACGTCACGGGCCGTCGGCGGCGCCGTTGCGCACCGCCCAGAGGGCGGCCTGGGTGCGGTCGGCGAGGTCCAGCTTCATGAGGATGTTGGAGACGTGCGTCTTCACCGTCTTCTCGGACAGGTGCAGCGCGCGGGCGATCTCCCGGTTGGACCGGCCGTCGGCGATGTGGCCGAGCACCTCCTGCTCCCGGTCGGTCAGCGTGCCGCCGCGGCCCTGCGGCACCCGCGGGCCGGTGTCGGCGAGCAGCGCCCCGGCCAGCTCGGGCTGGAGCAGCACGTGGCCGGCGTGCACGGCGCGGATGGCCCCGGCGAGCGCGTCCGGGTCGACGTCCTTGTACACGTAGCCCGCCGCGCCGGCCCGCAGGGCGGGGACGACCGTGCGGTGCTCGGCGAAGCTGGTGACGACCAGCACCCGGGCGGGCAGTCCGCGCTCGCGCAGGATCCGCAGCGCCTCGATGCCGTCGGTGCCGGGCATCTTGACGTCCATCAGCACCACGTCGGGTGACAGCTCCTCGGCGCGGGCGACGCCCTCGGCGCCGTCCGCGGCCTCCCCCACCACCTCGATGTCGTCCTGCACCTCCAGGAAGGTGCGCAGGCCGCGCCGGACCACCTGGTGGTCGTCGACCAGCAGCACCCGGATGCGGGGGCGCCCGCCGTTCCCGTCAGCCACCGGGCACCTCCATCTCCACGGCGGTCCCCTTGCCGGGGGCCGACTCCACGGTCAGCGAGCCGCCGACGCCGGCGGCCCGGTCGCGCATCGACACCAGGCCGAGCCGGCGCCCCGCCCGGCGCACGGCGGCCGGGTCGAAGCCCCGGCCGTCGTCCACCACCCGCAGCACGGCGCCGCGGGACGGCGTGCCGCGCAGCTCCACGGAGACGGAGGCGGCCCCGGAGTGGCGCAGCGCGTTGTGCAGCGCCTCCTGGGCGACCCGCAGCAGGGCCTCCTCCTGGGCGGCGGGCAGCGCCCGCACGCCGTCGGCGGTGAAGGCGACCCGGGCGGCGTGGGCCCGGTTCAGCACCTCCACGTGGGAGGCGAGGGTGGGGAGCAGCCCGTCCTCGTCCAGCGCGGCGGGGCGCAGCTCGACGACCACGGCGCGCAGCTCGTCGGCGGCCTCGGCGGCGAGGCGGGCCACCTCGGCCAGCTCGCCGCGGGCGCGGGCCGGGTCGCGCTCGACCAGGGCGGCGGCGGCCTGGGCGGTGAGCCGCAGCGAGAAGAGCTTCTGCGAGACGGCGTCGTGCAGCTCGTGGGCGATGCGGGCGCGCTCGCCGGCCAGGGTCAGCTCGCGGCTGCGCTCGTACAGGCGGGCGTTGGTCAGGGCGAGGGCGGCGTGGGCGGCGAGGATGCGGGCCAGCTCCTCGTCGTGGTCGGTGAAGCCGTGCGGCCCCTGCTTGTCGGCGAGGAAGAGCGCGCCGACGGTCTCGTCGCCGTCGGTGATGGGCACGCCGAGGAAGTCGGACATCTCGGGGTGGGCGTCGGGCCAGCCCTCGAAGCGGGGGTCGCGGCGCACGTCGGCGAGCCGCTGCGGGACGGCCTCGTGCAGCATCGCGGCCAGGACGCCGTGCTGCCGGGGCAGCGGGCCGATGGCGCGCCACTGCTCCTCGCTCACGCCGTCCACCACGAACTGGGCGAAGCCGCCGTGGTCGTCGGGCACCCCCAGCGCCGCGTACCGGGCGCCGAGGAGGCTGCGGGCGGAGGCGGTGATGCGCCGCAGCACCTCGCCGACCTCCAGGCGGCGGCTCATCGCCAGGACGGCGCCGCTGACGGCCTCGATGCCGGCCAGGCAGGGGTCCGCGGGCGGGCAGCCGCAGTGCCGCACGGGCGGCGGGGGCCCGGGGTCGGCGGGGGGCGGGGTCGGCATGCGGCCACGGTACCGCCGGGCGCCCGGCGGGGCGTCGGGCCGCGGGGGCGGGCGGGCCGGGACCGCGGACCTAGGCCGGTGGGCCCGGGCTGCGGGGCGGCCCCCGGCCGGTGTGCGGTGCCGCGCGCGGCGGGGAGGCGCGGGCGGGGTGCGGGCGGGGGGCGCGGACGCGGAGCGTGAGGGCCCCGGGTCACAGGGCCACACGGCCGGGGCGGCGCTGTGAGGCCCCCCACAGGCCCCGGATCCCGTACGACGCGCGACAGTAGGGCGAAAAACCGTGCATACGGTACCAAAAGCCCCACGAGGCCTCCGGGCGGCCGCCGCCTGCGGATCCGCCCCGGCGGCCTCCCCCACCCCGCCGAACGACGGCCCGGAGGGCCGGCCTCCCCGTTTTCGCAGGGTCGGGAGCACCGGAGAGGGCCGCGGACCGGTCCGCGTCCGGGGCGCCGACCTCCTACCGGGCGTCGTAGGAGACCTGTTTGCCCGGTCTGGGACGGCCTGCCAAGAATGACCGGGTCGCCTGGCGCTGAGGCACCCCCAGCGCCTTCCGCACGCACCGACGGATCCCCTCCTGGTGCGCCGGCCGCCGACCCGGACGCGGGCACCCCGTGCCCCTCCCCGGGCGGCCGGACCCTACCGAAGAGGACCTGCCGCATGTCCCGCACGCCGTCCCGACGCAACCTCCTGGCCGTCGGCGCCTCCACCGGAGCCGTCGCCGCCGCCACCGCCCTGGCGCTGGTCGTCCCGCAGCACGGCCCGGACACCGTCTCCGCCGCCGAGGCCGCCACCGCCACCGCCACCGCCGCCTCCCCGGCCGCCGGCGCCGACAGCGCCCGCAAGGACGCCGACGCCCGCCGGCAGGCCGAGGCCAGGGCCGGCGGCGCCGACCGGGCGGCCGGCCGCAGCGAGCACCGCGCGCACCTGGCGGCGAAGGCAAACGCCGAGGCCCGTGCGCAGGCACGCGCCGCGAAGCGCGCGGCGGCGGCCGCCGCCCACCGGGCCCACGTGCAGGCGGGGGCCAACGACCGGGCCGAGGCCCGCGCCGCCGCCGAGCGGGCGGCCGAGCGCGCCGCGGCCCGCAGGGCCGCCGCGAAGCGGGCCGCCGCCCACCGCGCCCACGTCCAGGCCGCGGCCAACGACCGGGCCGAGGCCCGCGCCGCCGCCGAGCGGGCCGCGGAGCGCCGGGCGGCCGCCCGGCGGGCGGCCGCGAGCCGTTCCGAGCAGCGCCCGGTCCTCGGCGGCAGCCCGCAGCAGGTCGCCCGGCAGATCATCGGCGACGCCGGCCAGTTCGCGTGCTTCTCGCAGATCGTCTCCCGCGAGAGCGGCTGGAACCCGAGCGCCACCAACGCCGGCTCCGGCGCCTACGGCCTCGTCCAGGCGCTGCCCGGCTCCAAGATGGCCTCGGCCGGCGCCGACTGGCGCACCAACCCCGCCACCCAGATCAGGTGGGGCCTGGACTACATGAACTCCCGGTACGGCAGCCCCTGCGGCGCCTGGAGCTTCTGGCAGGCCCACAACTGGTACTGATCCCGCCCCGGGACGCACAGGAGGGCGGCACCCCGACCGGGGTGCCGCCCTCCGCCGTGCCGCCCTCCGCCGTGCCGTGGGACCCCGCCGGACGGGCCGTGCCGTGTCGTGACGTGCCGGTCCGTACGGACGCGGCCGCCCGGACCGCGGGTCAGCGCGAGCGCATCACCTCGGGCTCGTGGCGGCGCAGCAGCCGGACCACGAGGAAGGCGCAGACCAGGCCGAGCACGACCAGCGCGCCCGTGGACAGGGCCCACGACGAGAGGTCGTGGTCCCACAGGGGGTCGGTGCTCCCGTTCTTGCCGTCCGGGGGCGGGGAGATCGCGCCCAGGCTGACCGAGGCGCCGAGCGCGCCGACCGCCCAGCGGGCGGGGGCGAGCCAGGCCAGCTGCTCCAGGCCGGGCGCGCCGAAGAGCGGGAAGAGCGCGCCGCAGAAGACCACGTTGACGATGGCGACGAGGACGAGCAGCGGCATCGTCTTCTCCGAGGTCTTCACCAGGGAGGAGATCACCAGGCCGAGCATCATGCTGGTGAGGCCGAGGAGCACCACCGCCAGGGTCATCTCGGCCAGCGGGCTGCCCCCGAGGACCACGCCCTCGGCGGGCAGGTCGCGGGTGCCGAGGCCGATCAGGGCCAGTACGACGGACTGGACGGCGGTGAGCGCGCCCAGGGTGAGGATCTTGGACATGACGTACGCGGAGCGGGACAGGCCGGTGGCGCGTTCGCGCTCGTAGATGACCCGCTCCTTGACCAGCTCGCGGACCGAGTTGGCGGCGCCGGTGAACACCGTGCCCACGGCCACGATGAGGAGCACGGTCGCGGCGTCGACGTTGAACTGGGGCTGGCCGTCCTTCACCGGCGGGTTGGCGGGCAGCAGGCCGAACTTCGCGGGGATCGCGAGGCTGACCGCGCCCATCACCACGGGCAGGATCGCGCACAGCGCCAGGAAGCCGCGGTCGGCGGCGATCACCGACAGGTAGCGGCGGGTGAGGGTCGCCAGCTGGGAGCCCCAGCTCTGCGGCTTCGGCGGCCGCGACTGCTCCTGCACGATCGGCGCGGACTGCGGGGCCACGGCCTCCACGTCGGCCGAGTACATCTGGTAGTGCACCGAGCCGCGGTAGCGGCCGGCCCAGTCGTGGTCGGGGTAGTTCTCGAACGCCTGGAAGACGTCGGCCCAGCCCTCGTAGCCGAAGAAGTGGAGCGCCTCGTCCGGCGGCCCGAAGTACGCCACCGAGCCGCCCGGCGCCATCACCAGCAGCCGGTCGCACAGGGCCAGCTCCGCGACGGAGTGCGTGACGACCAGGACGGTGCGGCCGTCGTCGGCAAGGCCGCGCAGCATCTGCATGACCTCGCGGTCCATGCCCGGGTCCAGGCCGGAGGTGGGCTCGTCCAGGAAGATCAGCGACGGCTTGGTCAGCAGCTCGAGCGCCACCGAGACGCGCTTGCGCTGGCCGCCGGAGAGGGCGGTGATGCGGTTGTCGGCGCGCTTGTCCAGGCGCAGCTCGTACAGCACCTCGTCGACCCGGGCGGCGCGCTCGGCCTCCTGGGTGTCGCCGGGGAACCGCAGCCGGGCCGCGTACTTGAGCGCGGTGCGGACGGTGAGCTCCTTGTGCAGGATGTCGTCCTGCGGGACGAGCCCGATGCGCTGGCGCAGCTCGGCGAACTGCTTGTAGAGGTTGCGGCCGTCGTACAGCACGTCGCCGCGGTCGGCGGGGCGGTAGCCGGTGAGGGCGCGCAGCAGGGTCGACTTGCCGGAGCCGGAGGGGCCGATGACGGCGACCAGCGACTTCTCCGGGACGCCGAAGGAGACGTCGTTGAGCAGGACCTTCTTCGCGCCCTTGTGGTCGACCTCGACGGTGAGGTGGCGGGCGGAGAAGGAGACCTCGCCGGTGTCGACGAACTCCTCCAGCTGGTCCCCGACCAGCCGGAAGACGGAGTGGCCGACGCCGAGGATGTCCTCGGGGCCCATCACGTGGCGCTGGACGGGCTGGCCGTTGACGTAGGTGCCGTTGTGGCTGTCCAGGTCGACGATCTCGTACCGGCCGTCGGCGAGCTGCCGCAGCTCGGCGTGGTGGCGGGAGACGCCGAGGTCGGAGACGACCAGGTCGTTGTCGAGCGAGCGGCCGATCCGCACGGTGCGCATGCCGTGCGCGAGGTTGCGGATCATGGTGGGGTTGCGGTCGCCGTAGACCGGGGTGACCCCCGTGTCCTGCGCGCCCGGGCCGGAGGGCGCGCCGCCCTGCGGCGGCACGCCGCCGTGCACCGGTGCGCCCCCCTGGAAGGCCGCCGCGCCCTGCTGGTGCGGCATGCCGGGCGTTCCCGGCTGGGGCGCGCCCCAGCCGGGCTGCGCCGCCGGGCCCGCGCCGACCTGCTGCCCCCAGGCGGCGGGCGGCTGCGCCGGGCGGTGGCCGCCCGCGTCCTGCCACTCCCCCGCGCCGACGCCGACCGCTCCCGGCACCGGGGCGAAGGAGAGGCGGGGCCCGTTCTCGGCGTTGCCGAGGCAGACCACGGTGCCCGGCACGAGCAGCGCGCGGGCGGTGCGGCGGCCGTCGACGTAGGTGCCGTTGGTGCTGCCGTGGTCGTCCAGCAGCCAACTGCCGCCGTCGTGGGAGATGGTGGCGTGGCGCCAGGAGACCCGCGCGTCGTCGAACGCCACGTCCGACTGCGGGTCGCGTCCGAGCGCGTACGTGCGGCCGGACTCCAGGGTCCGGCTCCGCCCGTTGAATTCAAGAACGAGTTGCGGCACTTTCAGCCTGCCCCACTCACGTAGTCCCCCGGGTGTTCCCTCTGCGGGGATTCTAGGGATGGCGTATGACGGGGGGAATCATTCCAGCTCGATCACCGTGCGACGAACCCGGCGCGGACACTGTGACCGTGTGGCAACGTTGACGGCGCACCGCTGCGGCGGTGCGCTGGAGGGGGCCTGCGGCGGCGGCCGCCGCGGGTCGCGGGGCACCGGTGACGGAGGAGCGGGGGCACGATGGGCAGGAGTGCCGGGGTGCGGTGGGCCGTGCAGGCCGCGGCCGCCGTGGGCTGGGCGTTCACGGCCATGGCGGGCACCGCGGCTCTGGGGCTGCACCTGCTGGGCGCCGACGGGTACGCCCGGCTGGGCCCGATGACCGCGGCCGTGGTGGCGCTGGGCGCCGGCGGCTCGGTGACCCCCGTCGGCTCGGCCGGGGTGTTCGGCGCGGGCGGGGTCGCGGGGGCGCACACCGCGCTGGACGTGATGCCGCTGGGCGTCGCCCTCGTGGGCGCCGCGGTGCTGGGCCGGCTGTTCGTGCAGCCGCTGCGGCGGCGGGCGGAGGTGCCGCCGCGGGAGCTGGCGTACCGGGCCGCCGTCACGGTGGTCTGCTTCCTCGCCGTGCTCGGGCTGCTGTGCTGGGCGGGTGACGACACCACGACGCTGGACGTCGGGAAGCTCACCGGCGCGGGCGGGGGGAGCGGCGGCGGGGACGACGGCGGGCTCGGCGGGCTGCTGGACCCCGGGAAGCTCGGCGGCATCGTCGGCGGCATCGCGAAGCCCACCGCCACCGTCGGCTACTCGGTGCGGACCGGCCCCACCCTGCTCGCCGGACTGCTGTGGGTGCTCGCGGTCCTGGTGCTGGCGCTCGCCGTCTCCCGCCGCACGCCGCTGCCGCGCGGGTGGGAGGCGCTGGACCGCACGGTGCGGCCGGTGGCCTCCGCCCTGGGGACGGTGCTGCTGGTCGCGGTGGTGGCCGGGGTCGGGACCGCCGTGGTGCTCCCCCTGACCGAGGGGTCGAGCCCCGCCACCGCCGCGGGCGGCGCGCTGCTCGCCACGCCCAACGGCATCGGCCTGGCCGTGCCGGTGGCGCTGGGGACGACGCTCACCGGCCAGGCCACCGGCGCGCTGGCGCACGTCGTCCCGGCCCCGCTGGACCGGCTGCTGAGCGCCGGGACGGCCCAGGACGTCACCCTGGGACGGCTGCGGGAGCTGGACGGGTCGCTGTGGGTGCTGCCGGTGGCGATCGGGCTGCTGCTCCTGCTCGCGGGGGTGCTGGCCGCCGTGCGGACCCCGGTCGCCGGACCGGTCCCCGGCGGGCGGGGCCCCGGCGGGCCGGTCGGGGAGCGGCCGTCCCCGGCGCCGCTGCGGGAGGCCGCGGCGGCGGCGCTGCGGCTGGGGCTGGGGCTGGCGGTGGCGGTGCCGGCGGGGCTGGCGCTGTCGGAGGTCTCGGTGGACGCGAGCCTGTCGGTGCTGGGCTTCGACGCGTTCGGCGCCAAGGCGTCGCTGGGGGGCAGCCTGCCCCTGGCGGCGCTGTACGGGCTGGTGTGGGGGGCCGTGGCCGGGTTCGCCGGGTGGCTGCTGGTGGACCGGTTCGCCGCGGCGAGGCGTCCGGCGGCGGCACCGGGCGCGGCCACCGCACCGGGCGGCGGGCAGGCGGGCGGCGGACAGGCAAGCGGCGGACGGGCCGTGCCGCCGGCCGGTCCGGTCCCGCAGGCGCCCGTGGACGGGACGGCTCCCGGCGGGAGCGGGGGCGGGGGCGGGACGGCCGCGTACGGGGGCCTGCCCGAGCACCGCGCGCCGGACGCGCACCCGCACAACCCGTATCTGGCGGACGGCGGCTTCAACCCCTACGCCGACGGCCCCACCGCCGCGCCCCCTCCGCCGCCGCACCCGCCGGGCCGCGACCCGCAGGGGTGACCCACCCGCGCGGCGGGGCGCGCCGGGGGCGTCCACGGAGCGGACGGGGAGCGGGGCGCACGATGCGCGCCCGGTAGCGTGGTGAGCACCATGAACGCATCGCTCCCGGCCGCTGAGCCCCTCCCCGAACCGGCGCCGCAGCCCCGGACCCTGCTGGTCAAGGTGTTCGGCAAGGACCGGCCCGGCATCACCACGGGCCTCTTCTCGACGCTCGCCGGCTTCGGCGTCGACGTCATCGACATCGAGCAGGTCGTGACCCGGGGGCGGATCACGCTCTGCGCCCTGGTCACCCCGCCGTCCGGCGGCTCCCCCGGCGCGGAGGGCGAGCTGCGTTCGACGGTGCACCGCTGGGCGGAGGACCGCAGGCTGCAGGCCGAGATCATCTCCGGTACCGGCGACAACCGGCCGCGCCGCGAGGGCCGCTCCCACGTCACCGTGCTGGGCCACCCGCTGACCGCCGGGGCCGTCGCCGCGCTCACCTCCCGCATCACCGACCTCGACGGCAACATCGACCGGGTGTTCCGCCTGGCCAAGTACCCGGTGACGGCCGTGGAGCTGGCGGTGTCCGGCGTGCCCACCGAGGAGCTGCGCACCGCGCTGGCGGCCGAGGCCGCCGTGCAGCAGGTGGATGTGGCCGTGGTCCGGGCCGGGCTGCACCGGCGCGCCAAGCGGCTGGTGGTGATGGACGTGGACTCCACGCTCATCCAGGACGAGGTGATCGAGCTCTTCGCCGCCCACGCGGGCTGCGAGGAGGAGGTCGCCGCGGTGACGGCGGCGGCGATGCGCGGCGAGCTGGACTTCGCCGAGTCGCTGCGGGCGCGGGTCGCGCTGCTGGCGGGCCTGGACGCCGGGGTGGTGGAGAAGGTCCGCGCGGAGGTGCGGCTGACCCCGGGCGCCCGCACCCTGATCCGGACCCTCAAGCGGCTCGGCTACCAGGTCGGGATCGTCTCCGGCGGCTTCACGCAGGTCACCGACGACCTGGTGGAGCGCCTCGGGCTGGACTTCGCCGCCGCGAACACCCTGGAGGTGGCGGACGGCCGGTTCACCGGCCGGGTGGTGGGCGGGATCGTCGACCGGGCCGGGAAGGCGCGGATGCTGGCGCGCTTCGCCGAGGAGGCGCAGGTGCCGCTGGAGCAGACGGTCGCGATCGGCGACGGCGCCAACGACCTGGACATGCTGAACGCGGCCGGCCTGGGCGTCGCCTTCAACGCCAAGCCGGTGGTGCGGCGGGCGGCCGACACCGCCGTGAACGTGCCGTTCCTGGACACCGTGCTCTACCTGCTGGGCATCACCCGCGAGGAGGTCGAGGCGGCCGACGCCGTGGACGGCTGACCCGGCTCCCCGCCCGTCACGCACCGGCGGCCCCCCGCCCGCGGCTCACCGCGCGGGCGGGGGGCCGCCGCCGTTCCCGGGGATGCGGGCGGTCAGTCGTCCTGCGGGGCGTGGAAGGCGACGAGGCGGGCGGAGCCGGGCTCGACCGTCTTCCAGGAGCCGGTGTGGGACAGCACCGCGACCGCCGCGGTGGGGAAGCCGCCGCGGCGCAGCCGCACCAGGGCGTCGCCCTCGGCCGCGTCGCCGGCCAGCACCTCGGTGAGGCCCTGGACGCCGGGGTTGTGGCCGACCAGCAGCAGGTCGGAGACCTCGTCGGGGGTCTCCTGGAGGACGGCGACGATCTCGCCGGGGCTGGCCTCGTACAGGCGGTCCTCGTAGACCGTGCGCCGGGACCGCTTGGGCAGCTCGTGGGCGACGAGCTTCCAGGTCTCGCGGGTGCGCAGCGCGGTGGAGCAGAGGACGAGTCCGGGGTTGATCCCCGCGCCGGCCAGCCAGCGGCCGGCGGCGGGGGCGTCCCTCCGGCCGCGGTCGGCCAGGGGCCGCTCGTGGTCGGGCACCGACGGCCAGTCGGCCTTCGCGTGCCGGAGGACGATGATCCTGCGGGGCGTGTCGACGCTCATGCGCTCAGCTTTCCAGAAATCGCCGGGGTCGGCGCGGTGCTCGGGCCCGCGCCACCCGTGGGTGTCAGCCCATGCGGGAGGCGATGGTGGCGATCACGGCCACCAGGATCAGGATGCCGGCGATGGCCGCGAACATCAGCAGGAGCTTGCGCTGGCCGTCGGTGGGGTTCGGTTCGAGCACGGGCATGGTCCGAGTGTCGCACTGCACGGGCCGGGGACCCGCACCGGGGCGGCGTGTCGGGCCCCGCACCGGGACGGCGTGTCGGGCCCTGCACCGGGGCTGCGTGTCGGGCGCCGCCCCGGCGCGGCGGGTCAGGCGGGGACCTCGTCCTCGACGTGGCGGGCGCGGGCGGCCCGCAGGCCGACCGCCATCTGCGGCAGCATCAGGGCGGCGAGCAGCCCGACGGGCGCGTGCCAGCCGCCGGTGGACTGGTAGAGGGCGCCGACCAGGACCGGCCCGGGGATGGAGATGAGGTAGCCGAGGCTCTGGGCGAAGGCGGACAGCCCGGCGACCCCGGCGGCGCTGCGGGCCCGCAGGCCGATCATGGTGAGGGCGAGCGGGAAGGCGCAGTTCGACAGGCCGGCCAGGGCGGCCCACAGCCAGGGCGCGGCGGCCGGCGCCAGGGCGAGGCCGGCGTACCCGGCGAGTCCGCAGGAGCCGAGGAGGACGACGAAGAGCCGCTGGTCGGGGCGGGAGGCCGCCAGCGAGGGCAGGAGGAAGGAGACCGGGACGCCGACCACCATGGTCACGGCGAGCAGCACGCCCGACGTCCCGGCGGAGATGCCGGCGTCCTGGTAGATCTGCGGCAGCCAGCCCATGGTGGCGTACGCGCCGGTGGACTGCAGGCCGAAGAAGACGGCGAGCGCCCACGCGGTGCGGCTGCGCCGCAGCCGCAGGCCGCGCCCGGCGGCCGGGGCCCCCGGGGCGGCGGGCCCGCGGCGGTCGGCGGCCGCGGCCGCGAGCCACAGCGCGAGGGCGACGGCGGCGACGGCCGCCCACACCCCGAGGCCGGCCCGCCAGCCCCCGCCGAGGGCGGAGGTGAGGGGCACGGTGACGGCGGCGGCCACGGCGGTGCCGGCCGACAGCGCCATGGAGTAGAGGCCCATCATGGGTCCGACCCGGTCGGGGAAGTACCGCTTGACGACCACCGGCATCAGCACGTTGGTGACCGCGATGCCGGCCAGGGCGACCGCGCTGAGCAGGAGGAAGACGGCCGTGCCGCCGGCGAGGGCGCGGGCCGCCAGTCCGGCGGTGACGGCGCCCATGCCCGCCGCCAGGACGGCCGCCGGGCCGATGCGGCGGGCGAGGCCCGGGGCGGCGAGGCCGAAGACGGCGAAGCAGAGCGAGGGGACGGCGGTGAGCAGTCCGGCCAGGGTGGCGCTCATGCCGAGGTCGGCGCGGACCCGCTCCAGCAGGGGGCCGAGGCTGGTGACGGCGGGGCGGAGGTTGAAGGCGGCGGCGACCACGGCGGCGACGAGCAGCAGGCGCAGCCGGCGGCCGCCCCGGGGCCCGTCGGCGGGGGCCGGGGCGCCCCGGTGGCGGTCGTCCCGGGCACGGGCGCCGGGGGCGGGGGCGCCCGCGGCACGGGGGTCGGCGGGGCGGTCCTGCGGGGCGGGTGCGGGGCCGGTGCGGGCGGGGCCGGGCCCGTCGGTGGTGCGGTCTGCGGCGGTCGACATAACCCCATCATAGAATGATGGGATGACTTGGCCGTCCGAGCGGCTGATGGATGATGTGGGGACCGGCGGGAAGGCCCGCCCCCCCCGGAGGGAGTCCCATGGTGCTGTCGTCCGCCCGGCGCACACCGCTGTCCGACCAGGTGATCGCCCAGCTGCGCGCCCAGATCACCTCCGGCGAGTGGCCGGTCGGCTCGCGCATCCCGACCGAGGCCGAACTGGTGGAGCAGCTGGGCGTGGCCCGCAACACCGTCCGCGAGGCCGTCCGGGCCCTGGCGCACAACGGGCTGCTGGACATCCGGCAGGGCTCGGGCACCTACGTGCTGGCCACCAGCGAGCTCGCGGGGGTGATGCACCGGCGGTTCTCCGAGGCGGACCCGGACCGGGTGGCCGAGCTGCGGGAGGCGCTGGAGGCGTCGGCCGCCGGGCTGGCCGCGCGCCGCCGCACCGAGCGCGACCTGGACCTGCTGGACACCGCGCTGCGGCGGCGGGAGGAGGGCTGGCGCTCCGGCGACCCCGAGGCGTTCGTGCAGGCCGACGCCGCCTTCCACCAGGCCGTGGTGGCCGCCGCCCACAACGAGGTGCTGGCCGCGCTCTACGCCGACCTCGGCGAGGTCCTCCGCGCGTACCTGCGCCGCGACGTCGGCCCGGTCCTCTCCGCCGACCGGTACGTCGACCACGGCCGGATCGTGGCCGCCGTCCGCCGCGGCGACCCGGAGGCGGCGTCGGCCGAGGCCGCCGGCGCCGTCCGGTCCTGCCGCGTCGAGGCGGGCTGAGGCCGGGGCCCGCCGGCCCGGCCGGCGGGCGGGTCGGCGGGCAGCCGGGGCGGGCCGGTCAGGTCACCGCGGCCCGCCGCCGGAACCGCTCGTCGCGGTACTCCCCCGAGACCGCGGCCTCCCGCAGCTCCCGCACCGCCGCGAGCACGTCGGCGTGCGAGACGTACAGCGCGTTGACGCCGAGGCGCACCAGGTCCGGCGCCCGCATGTCGCCGATGACGCCCCGCGCGGCCAGGGCCTGCACCAGCGGGTACGCGTCGGGGTGGCGCAGCGAGACCTGGCTGCCGCGGCGGCCGGCCTCGCGCGGGGTGGCGACGGTGAAGCCGAGGCCGTCCAGCAGCCGGTCCGCGCACTCCAGGAGGAACTCCGTAAGCGAGACGCTCTTGGCCCGCACCTGCACCGTGTCCACGCCGTCGAACGCGGTGAGCGCCGCCTCCAGCGCCAGCAGCGACAGCATCGGCGGGGTGCCGACGCGGGCGCGGCCGATGCCGGGGGCGGGCCGGTAGGAGCCCTCCATGGCGAAGGGCTCGGCGTGGCCGTTCCAGCCGGTGAGCGGCTGGTCGAAGGCGTCCTGGTGCCGGTGGGCGACGTACAGGAAGGCCGGGGCGCCGGGGCCGCCGGAGAGGTACTTGTAGCCGCAGCCGACGGCGAGGTCGACCCCGTGGGCGTCCAGCTCCAGCGGCAGGCAGCCGGCGGCGTGGCACAGGTCCCACAGGGCGAGCGCGCCCGCCCGGTGGGCGGCGGCGGTGAGGGCCGCGACGTCGTACAGCTCGCCGGTGCGGTAGTCGACCGGGCCGTACGCGGTGACGGCGACCCGGTCGCCGTCGGCGGCCAGGGCGGCGGCCAGCTCCCGGGCGGGGACGCGGCGCACCTCCAGGCCGAGCAGGCGGCCGACGGAGTCGGCGATGTACTGGTCGGTGGGGAACTGGTCCGGGTCGGTCAGCAGCAGGGGCCGGCCGGGGCGCAGCCGGGCAGCGGCGGTGAGGGCGTTGAACAGCTGGACGCTGGTGGACTCCCCCGCCAGCACCTGGCCGGGGGCGGCGCCGAGGAGGCGGCCGACGGCGTCGCCGACCCGCTGGGGGGCCTGCCACCAGCCGTTGTCGTTCCAGGACAGGATGAGGTCGGTGCCCCACTGGCGCCGGACGGCGTCCTCCAGGGCGGCCGGGACGGCGGCGGGGAGGGCGCCGAGGGAGTTGCCGTCGAGGTAGACGACGCCCTCGGGCAGCAGGAACCGGTCGCGCAGGGCGGCCAGCGGGTCGGCGGCGTCCAGGGCGGCGGCGCGGGACGCGAGGGCGGTGAGGGCGTCGGTGGCGGTGGTCACCGGGTTCGCCTCCGTGAGGGGTGGGGTGCGGGGACGGCGCGGGTCGCGCGCCGCTGGCCGCACCCTAGCCGGGGCGGCCGCCGGGCGGTACCGCACGGCGGCGTGGACCGGCCTGCGGCGGCGTGCGGCGGTCCGGCACGGGCGGGAGGGTCCGTGCCGGACCGGTCGGGCGGGGCGGCCCGGCGGGGGCTGCCGGGAGGGGCCGGTCAGGCGAGCGGCACGATCTCCGGGGCGCCGAGGCGCGCCGCGTCGGCGGTGTGGTCGTCGGGCTGCTCCTGCGCCTCGCGCTCGGCCTCCACCCGCTTGAGGTAGTGGTCGACCTCCCGGTCGACCTGCGCCGCGTCCCAGCCGAGGTGCCCGGCCATCAGCTCCGCGACGGGCCGGGCCGCGTCCACGCCGCGGTCCCAGGACTCGATGGAGATGCGGGTGCGGCGGGCGAGGACGTCGTCCAGGTGCCGGGCCCCCTCGTGGGTGACCGCGTAGACGGCCTCGGCCCGCAGGTAGTCGTCGGAGCTGGGCAGCGGGTCGCCGAGGGAGGGGTCGGCCGCGACCAGGTCCAGCACCTCGTGGACGAGGGAGCCGTGGCGGTGCAGGAGGTGCTCGATGCGGGCCACGTGCAGGCCGGACTCGCGGGCGAGGTTCTGGCGGGCGTTCCACAGCGCCTGGAAGCCGTCGGCGCCGAGCAGCGGCACGCTGCGGGTGGTGCACTCCGGCACCTTCTCGTCCAGGCCGCGCACGGCCTCGTCCACGGCGTCCTTGGCCATCACCCGGTAGGTCGTGTACTTGCCCCCGGCGATGACGACCAGGCCGGGCACGGGGTGGGCGACCAGGTGCTCGCGGGAGAGCTTGCTGGTCTCGGCGGCCTCGCCGGACAGCAGCGGCCGCAGGCCGGCGTAGACGCCCTCGACGTCCTCGGGGGTGAGCGGGGTGACCAGGACCGTGTTGACCCGGTCGAGCAGGTACCGCACGTCCTTGGCGCTGGCCGCGGGGTGGAACTTGTCGAGGTCCCAGTCGGTGTCCGTCGTGCCGATGATCCAGTGCCGGCCCCAGGGGATGACGAACAGGACGCTCTTCTCGGTCCGCAGGATCAGCCCGGTCCGGGAGTTGATGCGGTCCCGCGGCACCAGCAGGTGGATGCCCTTGGAGGCGCGGACGTGGAACTGGCCGCGGGTGCCGGCCATGCCCTGGGTGTCGTCGGTCCACACGCCGGTGGCGTTGATCACCTGCTTCGCCCGGACCTCGTGCTCGGTCCCGGTCTCCAGGTCGGTGACGACCGCGCCGACCACCCGCTCGCCCTGCCGCAGGAAGCGGGAGACCCGGGCGCGGTTGGCGATCAGCGCGCCGTAGGCGGCGGCGGTGCGGGCGATGAGCATGGTGTGGCGGGCGTCGTCGACCTGCGCGTCCCAGTACTGGACGGCGCCGACCAGGGCGTCGGAGCGCAGCGCGGGGGCCTCCCGCAGGGCCCCGCGGCGGGTGAGGTGGCGGTGGTGGGGCAGTCCGCGGGCGGTGCCCGAGGTGGTGCCCATGGTGTCGTACAGCAGGACGCCGGAGCCGACGTAGGGGCGCTCCCAGACGCGGTGCTGCAGGGGGTAGAGGAAGGGGACGGGCCGCACCAGGTGGGGGGCGAGGTGCTGGATGAGCAGGCCGCGCTCGCGCAGGGCCTCGGCGACCAGGCGGAAGTCGAGCATCTCCAGGTAGCGCAGGCCGCCGTGGATGAGCTTGCTGGAGCGGCTGGAGGTGCCCGACGCCCAGTCCCGGGCCTCGACCAGGCCCGTGCTCAGGCCCCGGGTGGCGGCGTCGAGGGCGGCTCCGGCGCCGACCACGCCGCCGCCGACGACGAGGATGTCGAGTTCGCGTTCGCCGAGGCGGGCGAGCGCGTCGGCGCGGGTCTGGGGCGAGAGTGCCACCGGCTTCACCATGGGTCAGCTCCTCGTGGGGTCGCTCGTGGGGTCGTTCGTGCGGCGGGTGCCGGTGCGGGCGGGCGCGCGGGCCGCCGCGGCGGCGGGGTGTGGGCGGCCGGCAGGGGCGGGCGGTGCGGGCGGGGGGCCGGGCGTCACTCGACCTCCACCCAGTCCAGGGTGCGCTGCACGGCCTTCTTCCAGCCCGCGTAGCCCTCCTCGCGGCGCTCGTCGCTCCACTGCGGCTCCCACCGCTTCGACTCGTGCCAGTGCTCGCGCAGCTCGTCGGTGTCGCGCCAGAAGCCGGTGGCGAGTCCGGCCGCGTAGGCGGCGCCCAGCGCGGTGGTCTCGGCGACCACGGGCCGGCTGACGGGGACGCCGAGGACGTCGGCCTGGGTCTGCATGCACAGGTCGTTGGCGGTGACGCCGCCGTCGACCTTGAGGACGTCCAGGTGGACGCCGGAGTCCTGCTCCATGGCCTCGACCACGTCGCGGCTCTGGTAGCAGATGGCCTCCAGGGTGGCGCGGGCCAGGTGGCCGTTGGTGTGGTAGCGGGCGAGGCCGACGATGGCGCCGCGGGCGTCGGAGCGCCAGTACGGGGCGAACAGGCCGGAGAAGGCGGGCACGAAGTAGACGCCGCCGCTGTCCTCCACGGTGCGGGCGAGGCGCTCGCTCTCGGCGGCGTCGGTGATGGTCCGCATCTGGTCGCGCAGCCACTGCACGGCGGAGCCGGTGACGGCGATGGAGCCCTCCAGCGCGTACACGGCCGGGGCGTCGCCGAAGCGGTAGGCGACGGTGGTGATCAGGCCGTGCTGCGAGCGGACCGGCTCGGTGCCGGTGTTGAGCAGCAGGAAGTTGCCGGTGCCGTAGGTGTTCTTGGCCTGGCCGACGTCGAAGCAGACCTGGCCGACGGTGGCGGCCTGCTGGTCGCCGAGGACGCCGGTGATGGGGACGGCGGAGCGCAGCGGGCGGGTGGTGCGGGTCTGCCCGTACGCCTCGGGGTGGGAGGAGGCGTTGATCGCCGGCAGCATGGCGCGGGGGATGCCGAAGATCTCCAGGAGCTCGTCGTCCCAGTCGAGGGTCTCCAGGTCCATGAGCATGGTGCGGCTGGCGTTGGTGACGTCGGTGGCGTGGATGCCGCCGTTGGGGCCGCCGGTGAGGTTCCACAGCACCCAGCAGTCGGTGGTGCCGAAGAGGGCGTGGCCCTTCTCGGCGGCCTCGCGCAGGCCGTCGACGTTCTCCAGCATCCACTTGATCTTGCCGCCGGAGAAGTAGGTGGCGGGCGGCAGGCCGGCCCGGCGGCGGATGAGGTCGCCGTGGCCGTCGCGCTCCAGGGCGGTGGCGATGCGGTCGGTGCGGGTGTCCTGCCAGACGATGGCGTTGCCGTAGGGCTGGCCGTTGCGCGGGTCCCACACGACGGTGGTCTCGCGCTGGTTGGTGATGCCGATGGCGGCGAGGTCGGTGGCGGCGATGCCCGCCGAGCGGACGGCGTTCTGGATGGCGACGTTGGTCCGCTCCCAGATCTCCACCGGGTCGTGCTCGACCCAGCCGGGGCGCGGCAGGATCTGGGTGTGCTCCAGCTGGTGCTTGGCCACCTCGTTGCCGTCGTGGTCGAAGATCATGAAGCGGCTGCTGGTGGTCCCCTGGTCCACCGCGCCGACGAAGTCCGCCATGGGTGCCGCCTTTCTCCGGGCTCTCGCCGGGCTGTCGCCGGGTCTCACGGGATCCTGCGGGGGCTCGCTGCCCCGGCCGGTCCGGTCCCGGTGGGTCCGGTCCCGGTGGGTTCGGTGCCGGCGGGTTCGGTGCCGGCGGGTTCAGTGCTGGTCGGGCAGGGGCACCTGGCCGGGGGGCTCGGGTTCGACCCCGGGCAGGAAGCGCCCGACGACCCACTGGTAGAAGGCCGCCCCGACCAGGCCGCCGATCAGCGGGGCGACGATGGGCACCCAGAAGTAGAGGTTCCCCCACTGGTCCCGCCACGCCGTGTGGTAGCCCGTGAGGTAGCTGGCGAGCCGCGGCCCGAAGTCGCGGGCCGGGTTGATCGCGTACCCGGCGTTGGTGCCCCAGCCCATGCCGATGGCGACGACGATGAGGCCGATGACGAACGGGGCCAGGTTGGCACCGGGCGGGGTGTTGAGGAGGTCGGTCACCGCGAGGACCAGGATCAGCAGGATCGCGGTGCCCATCACCTGGTCGCGGAAGGCCCCCCACTCGTGCACGCCGAAGGTGGTGGAGCCGTTGCCGGGGAGGGTGGAGAAGACGATCTGCGTCTTGAAGGTGTGCCCCGGGTCGAACCGGCCCAGCACCTCGGTGTAGTTCCACCGCACCAGCAGGGCCGCGATGAACGCCCCGAGCGTCTGGGCCAGGGCGTACGGGGCCACCTTGCGCCAGGGGAATCCCTTGAAGGCGGCCAGGGAGAGGGTGACGGCGGGGTTGAGGTGGGCGCCGCTGAGCCGGGCGGCCACGTAGACGCCGAGGGTGACGCCGAGACCCCACGCCCAGGCGATGCTGTCGTGGTTGCCGAGGCCGCCGGGCGGGTTCGTCAGGCCGCCGCCGGCGACCACCTGGGCCACCACGCCCGCTCCGAAGAGGAGCAGCACCATCGTCCCGGCGAACTCGGCCGCGAGTTCGCCGGCCAGCCCGGAGGCACGTATGCGTCCAGCCATCGCTGCCCGCTTCCCGCCGGCCGCGGGAGCCGGCTGTGGGTGGCCACGTGTCCCACCATCGTGCGCACGGGAGGCGGGGATCCGCGCGGCGGCGTACCGCCGTACGGGTGAACGGACCGGGCGGGCGCATCCGGCCCGGCGACCGGCCGGGCGTGCGGTCAGGGCGCCCCGGCGGCGGCCCGGTAGCGGGCGAGCGCCAGCAGCCCGTCGGGGACGTACGGGTGCGCGGCGGTGTGCCGCTCCAGCTCGGCGGCGGTCATCCAGCCGCACCAGGCGACCTCGGCCGGGTCCGGGCGGACCCCGGTGGTGATCACGGCCTCGTGCAGGCCGAGCCAGTACGGGCACAGGGCGCCGCGCACCAGGAACCGGGCGACCGGGCGGACGGGCACCAGGACGCCGAGCTCCTCGGCCAGCTCCCGGGCGGCGGCCTCGGCGTACCCCTCCCCCACGGCGACGGCGCCGCCGACCATCACGTCGTACAGCCCGGCGAAGCGGGGGGCGGAGGGGGGCCGCCGGTACACCAGGTACCGGCCGGCCGGGTCGCGGCAGACGGTGGTCGCCAGGCGGTGCAGCAGTCCGCGCCGGGCCGCCTCGGCCCGGTCCACCACGCCGAGCGGGCGGTCGTGCGCGTCGACGTGCTCGACCGGCTCGGACGGGGCCGCCCCGGCGAGGGGGCGGGCCTGCTCCTCCGGCGGCCCGGGGTCGACGGCGGCCTCGTGCTCCACGGCGGACCCCCTTCCAGACGGCGACGGGCGCTCCCAGCGTAGTCCGGGGCCGCCGGCGCGGACCGGACGGCGCGTCCGGCCCGGGACGCGCCGCGGCCCGGCGGCGCCGCCCCGGTGAGGGGGCGGGGCCGCCGGGCCGCGGTCGGGGACGGGGCGTCAGGCGCCGATGGCGTGCAGGCCGCCGTCGACGTGGACGATCTCGCCGGTGGTCTTGGGGAACCAGTCGGACAGCAGCGCCACGACGCCGCGCGCGGCGGGCTCCGGGTCGCTGAGGTCCCAGGAGAGGGGGGCGCGGGTCTCCCAGACGGAGGCCAGCTCCTCGAAGCCGGGGATCGACTTGGCGGCCATCGACTTGATGGGGCCGGCCGAGACGAGGTTCACCCGGACGTTGCGCTCGCCCAGGTCGCGCGCCAGGTAGCGGGAGGTCGACTCCAGGGCGGCCTTGGCGACGCCCATCCAGTCGTACTGCGGCCAGGCGACGGTGGCGTCGAAGTCCATGCCCACCACCGAGCCGCCGTTCTCCATGAGCGGCAGGCAGGCCATGGTGAGCGACTTCAGCGAGTACGCCGAGACGTGGACGGCGGTGCCGACCGACTCCCACGGGGTGTTCAGGAAGTTGCCGCCCAGGGCGTCCTGCGGCGCGAAGCCGATGGAGTGCACCACGCCGTCGAGGGAGGGCAGGTGCTCGCGCACCCGGTCCGCGAGGCTGTCCAGCTGCTCGGTGTTCTGGACGTCGAGCTCGATCACGGGGGCCGGCTTGGGCAGCCGGTTGGCGATCCGCTCGACCAGGCTCATCCGGCCGAAGCCGGTGAGGACGATCTCCGCGCCCTGCTCCTGCGCCAGCCTGGCCGTGTGGAAGGCGATGGAGGACTCGAGCAGGACGCCCGTGACCAGGATCCGCTTGCCGTTGAGAAGTCCGCTCATGGTGATCAGTGACCCATGCCCAATCCGCCGTCGACGGGAACGACGGCTCCGGTGATGTACGCGGCGTCGTCCGAGGAGAGGAAGCGCACCGCGGAGGCGATCTCGGCGGGCGCGGCGTAGCGGCCGAGGGGCACGCCCGCGAGGATCTCCGCGCGGCGCTCCTCGTCGAGCACCGCGGTCATGTCGGTGTCGACGAAGCCCGGGGCGACGACGTTGACGGTGATGTTGCGCGAGCCCAGCTCGCGCGCGAGGGAGCGGGCGAAGCCGACCAGTCCGGCCTTGGAGGCGGCGTAGTTGGCCTGGCCCGGGGAGCCCAGCAGGCCGACGACGGAGGAGATCAGGACGATCCGCCCCTTCCGCAGGCGCAGCATGCCCTTGGCCGCGTGCTTGACGACGCGGAAGGTGCCGGTGAGGTTGGTGTCCAGGACGGAGGTGAAGTCCTCCTCCGACATGCGCAGCAGCAGGGTGTCCCGGGTGATGCCGGCGTTGGCGACCAGCACCTCGACCCGGCCGTGCCTCTCCTCGATCTCCTTGAAGGCGTCCTCGACCTGCCGGGAGTCGGTGATGTCGCACTTCACGGCGAGCACGTCGTGCCCGGCGAGCGCCTCGGGGACCTCACCGGAGCGGCTGGTGACGGCGACCTTGTCGCCGGCCTCCGCGAAGGCTAGGGCGATCGCGAGGCCGATGCCCCGGTTTCCTCCGGTGACGAGAACCGAGCGGCTCAACGGTCCACCTCTTTCCTGGTCGTACGGGGCTTTCCTGGTCGTACGGGGCCGGCCGGGCGGACCGGCCGGATGCCCCGGCCGGGTGTCCCCCCGAGGCGGCGGGACGGGCGCGGCGAGGGCGCGCATTGTGACGCTATCCGGCCGCCGGGGCCTCACGTGCCTCCGCCTCCCACAGCTCGCACGGCGTCGAACTGTGGGTTCCCCACAGTCCGGGCACCGGCGGCGGGGCTCCGACGGCGGGGCCGTCAGTGCGGCCGGGGCCCCTCGGGCGCGGGCATGAGGACGGTGGTGAGCAGGCGTCGGACCCGGTCGCCGCCCGGCCGCAGGGCCAGCCGGGGCTCCAGGACGGCGCGCAGGTCGGCGAGGAGGTCCGCCAGCTCCTCGTCGGTGAGGTACAGCGCCGCCTGGCGGTAGCCGACCATGTCGCGGGCGAGGTCGACACCGGCGGCGCCGGGTTCTGCCCCGGGTTGGGCGCCGGGCTCGGGCCCGGCGGCGGCGAGGTAGCGGTCGAAGTCGGCGAGGAGGCCGGAGACGAAGGTGAGGAAGGCCCGCGCGTGCCCCTCGCGGGTCATCCCGGCGGCCTCCTCGGGGCCGACGGACGCGGCCTCGGTGCGCAGCCGGTAGGTCCGCTCGACGGCGCCCCGCACCTTCCGCTCGGCGGCCACCTCCAGCACGCCGCCGTCGGCGAGCGCGGCGATCTGCCGGTAGAGCGTCGCCGGGGGCACGCCCGTGACCTCCGCCCGGATGTCGGCCGTGGTCATCTCCCTGCCGCCGAGCAGCGCCTGGACGATGCGGAGCCGCACCGGGTGCAGCAGAAGGTCCGCCGAAGCCATCGTCTCGTCCACCTCCGGGTCCCATGCTCTCACAATTGACTTCATTCTCGATAATGATAAGAATCGATCCATGACCACTGTGCGCCTCACCGCAACCGGGCTCGACGTCCGCTTCACCGCGTGGGAGAAGGCCCTCGGCCTGGTGCGCGACGTGCGCGTGCCGCTGGCCGCCATCACCGGCGCGGAGGCCGTACCCGCGGCCGACAGCCTCGCGGCGGTCCGCGGGCTGCGGGCCCCGGGGCTCGGGGTGCCCGGCGTGCGCAGGCTGGGTACCTGGCGCGGCCGCGGCCGCAAGGCCCTGGTCTCCGTCCGGCGCGGGCAGCCCGCCCTGCGGGTGCGGCTCACCGGGCAGCCCTGGGACGAGCTGCTGCTCGGCACCGACGACGCGGCGGCCCTCGCGGCCGCCCTCGGCCGGTGACGGGGGTGCGCGAGCTCCCGCTCCCCTTCGCCTGCGGCGGCCGGCGGCTCTCCGGCACGCTCGCCCTCCCCGACGGCCCCGGGCCGCACCCGGCCGTCCTGCTGCTGCCCGGCTCGGGGCCGGTCGACCGCGACTCCGACCACCGCCGGATGCCGCTCGGCGTGACCCGCCTGCTCGCGCACGCCCTGGCCGGCGCCGGCCTGGCCTCGCTCCGCTACGACAAGCGGGGCGTGGGCGCCAGCCCCGGGGACTGGCGCCGCGCCGGGCTGCACGACAACGTCGACGACGCGCAGGCCGCCCTCGCCGCCCTGGCCGCCCGCGGGGAGGTGGACGCCGGACGGCTGCTGCTGCTCGGCCACAGCGAGGGCGCCGTCCTCGCGACGGCGCTCGCCGGCCGTGGCGCGGACGTGGCGGGCCTCGGCCTGCTCTGCGGGGCGGCCCGGCCGGGCGAGGAGGTGCTGCGGTGGCAGGCCCGGCGGATCGCGCCGACGCTGCCCGCCCCGGTGCGGGCGGTCCTGCGGCTCCTGCGGACGGACCTGGAGGCCAGGGTCGCGGCCAACCACGCACGGGTGAGGGCCACCACCGGCGACACGGCCCGGATCGGCGGGGTCCGCCTCAACGCCCGCTGGGTGCGCGAGTACCTGGCGTACGACCCGGCGGCGGACCTGGCCCGGGTCCGCGTGCCGGTGCTCGCGGTCACCGGGGAGAAGGACCTCCAGGTGGACCCGGACGACCTCGCGGTGATCGCCGGACTGGTGCGGGGGCCGGTGGAGACCCACCGGCTCCCCGACGTCACCCACACCCTGCGCGCCCGGTCCGGCCCGCCGTCGCTGCGCGCCTACCGGCGGGAGGCACGCCTGCCGCTGGACCCGCGGGTGACCGCGCTGGTGACCGGCTGGGCCGTCCGCACGGCCGGGGGCGGCGCGGGCCGCTGAGACCTGCGGACCGCCGGGGCGCGGGGGCCGCCGGACTGCGGGGCCGCCGGGCAGCCGGGCAGCTGCGGCCCGGCCGCCGCCGGTCCGGTCAGCCCTGCGGGTCCGGCAGGCGCGAGGAGCGGGTCGGGCCGGGGACGGCCGTCCGCCACAGGGCCCGCACGGGCGTCCCGGTGCCGGGGACGAGGGCGTCCTGCGGTACGGACCAGACGTGCACGGGTCCTCCGTCGGCGGTGAGCGGCGGCCAGCCGGGGTCGCCGTCGGCGGCGAAGGCCGCCCAGGACCGCACCATGCGGTCGGAGAGCGCCCGGTCCGCGTCGTCGGGCGGGCCGCCGACCAGGAAGGCGAGCTCGGGCCGGTCCAGGGTGCCGAAGGCGAACGGCACGTCGGCGGCGTGCCAGGCCCGGACCCGCCCGCGGGGGGTGTCGCGGCGCCGGTCGAAGCGGGCGAGGTACGCCCGGCCGCCGCCCCGGGCGTGGTGCTCGGCGAGGCGGCAGGTGTGCTCGGAGAAGACCGCGTCGCCGGTGAGGGCCAGGGAGACGTCGGCGACCGGGGCGTCCGGCATCAGCGCCCGGTACCCGTCGGCGAGTTCCCGGGGGAGGCCGAGCGCCGCCGCCGTCGCGGCGAGGTCCGCCTCCGTGGCGGCCGGGAGGGCCTGCCCCACCGCGTCGAAGAGCCACCACTCCTCGGTGGTGTGGCAGAGCAGCAGGTCCAGGGCCGGGTCGGCGGGCGCGTCGAGGGGCGCGGCGGGCAGGACGTCCCCGTCCACGACCGGGCCGAAGAGCACGTCGGTGCGTTCCGGGCCGGGTGCGCCGTCCTGGGCGCCGTCCGGGGTCCGGTCCCGGTGGGCGGCGACCCGGTCGGCGGCCGCGACCAGGGCCTCGGGCGGTGCGGAGCGCAGACCCTCGGCGGTGGGCGCCACCCCGGCCGCCGCGGCGATCCGCGCGGTGACGGCGGCGGCGGTCGCGACGGGCTCGTAGCTGTCGGGGACGCTGTGCGCGACCGCCCGGCGGAACAGGCCGCGGGCCTGCTCCATCACGGTCAGGCAGAGCACCGCGCCGCCGCCGGCGGACTGCCCGGCCACGGTGACGTTCCCCGGGTCGCCGCCGAAGGAGGCGGCGTTGTCGCGGACCCAGCGCAGCGCCGCGGCCTGGTCGAGCAGCCCGCGGTTGTGCGGGTGCCCGGGGACGTGGCCGAACCCCTCGAAGCCCACCCGGTAGTTGCAGGTCACCACGACCAGCCCGGCGCGGGCGAGGGCGGTGCCGTCGTGGTCGGGCTGGGAGGAGGAGCCGAAGGTGTACGCGCCGCCGTGGATCCACACCAGGACCGGCAGCGCACCGCCCCGGCGCTCCCCGCCCCGGCCGCCGCCTCCACGGGCGCCGCCCTCACGGACGTCCCCTTCACGGACGAGGGGGGCCCACACGTTGAGGGTGAGCACGTCCTCGTCGCCGGGCGACCAGGGGGGCATGCCGGGCAGCTCGGCGGACTGGGGGGCGGTCGGACCGAACCGCAGGCAGTCCCGGACGCCGCGCCAGGGCTCGGCCGGCTGCGGCTCCCGGAACCGCGCCTCCCCGAAGGGCGGCGCGGCGTACGGCACGCCGAGCCAGGCCGCCACCCCCTCGGCGGCCTCGAACCCGCGCACCCGTCCGCCCGACGTGTCAACGATCATGTCCATCGCCGCGCAGTCTGCCCGACCGCGGAGCGTCCGCCAACCGGAAATCCGGCCCCGGGCCGGAGCGGCCCTCCACCGCGCGGTGCGGGGGCGGGGGCCGGGGGTGCGCCCGCCCGGCCGCGGCCGGCACGGGTCGGACGGCACGCGTGGAGGCGGCACGCGTGGAGGCGGCACGGCAGGGGTGGCCCGGCAGGGGGACTTGTCCCCCTATGGCCTATCCTGAAGATGGCCTGCTGCACACGGCCCGATCCGCCCTGAGGGAAGTGATCCGGATGGCGGACGTCCTGGGGGGTACCGCCCGGCTCACCGTCGACACCTACGACAGGTTCCTCGCCGGAGAGCCCCTGACGACGTACGTACGCCCCCCGATCCTCGACTCCTGGCGCCGGTGCCGCTCCCTGGGCCTCCTGCCCGACTGGCCCGAGATCCCCTTCCGCGGCGACCCGGCGGCCGCCGAGCGGCTGCTGCGCGCGGCCGCGCCCGTCCTGGACCGCTTCGAGTCGACCATCGCCGACAGCCGTGTGGCGGTGGCCCTCACCGACGCGGACGCCACCGTGCTGCACCGCCGGGCGGGCGACCCCTCCCTGCGCGCGGTCCTCGACGACCTGCTGGTCGTACCGGGCTTCAGCTACGCCGAGTCCGACGTCGGCACCAACGCCTGCGGCACCGCCCTCGTGGAGCGGCGGCCGTGCCTGGTGCTGGGCGCGGAGCACTTCGCCGAGCGGCTGCGCCCCTACGCCTGCGCGGCCGCCCCGATCCGCGACCCCGTCAGCGGCCGCATCGAGGGCGCCGTGGACATCACCTGCCGGCAGGACGACGCCAACCCGCAGATGGAGGCGCTCGTCCGGCGGATCGCGGCCGACATCGAGGGGCGGCTGCTCGCCCGGTACCGGGAGCGGGAGCAGGCCCTGCTGCGGGCGTACGCCCGGGCCGGGAGCCGCGTACGGCCGGCGGACCCCGGGCCCGCGACGCTCCTCACCCCGGACGCGGCGGTCGGCTCCGGGGACCTGGTACGGCTCCGTGAGCAGGCCACCCGGCTGATCTCGGCGCCCGGGCGGGGGGCGGTCGAGGTGCCGCTCACGGGCGGCGGCGCGGCCGTGCTGCACTCCCGGCCGGTGAGCGGTCCCGGCGGGATCGCGGGCGTGGCGGTGGAGGCCAGCGTCTCCCCCACCCCGGCCGCGGGGACCGGCCCGGCGGTCGCGGACGGCGGTGCGAACAGCTCCGCGAACGGCTCCGGGGGCCACGGTGGGACCCCCGGCACGGGCAGCGCGGCCACGGGCAGCGCGGCCACGGACGGCACGGGGACGGACGACACGGGCACCGGCGGTGCGGCCGGCCGGTGGCTGCTGCTCGTGGGCGAGCCGGGGGTCGGCAGCCTCGCCGTCGCAGCCCGCCGGCGGCTGGACCTGCTGTACGAGGCCGGGGTGCGCATCGGCACCACCCTCGACCTGCGGCGCACCGCCGAGGAGCTGGCCCGGGTCGCCGTGCCGGGCCTCGCCGACCACGTCACGGTGGACCTGCCGGACTGCGTCCTGGAGGGCGAGGAGCCCGGTCCTGCCGGACCGGACGCCGAGCTGCGCCGCACGGCGGCGGTCGGCCTCGCCGGCGACTGCCCCTTCTACGCCGTCGGCGAGCTGGTGCGGTTCATCCCCGACAGCCCGCAGGCCCGCGCCTACACCGGACGGCGGGCGGTGCTGGAGCCCCGGCTGGCCGAGTCCTCCGGGTGGACCGCCCAGCGCCCCGAGGAGTCGGGGCGGATCCTGGGGTTCGGGGTGCACTCCCTGATGTCCGTCCCGCTGCGCGCCCGCGGCGTGGTGCTGGGCGTGGCGAGCTTCTACCGGCTCCGCAGGCCCGAGCCCTTCGAGGACGACGACCTCTCCCTGGCCGAGGAGTTCGTGGCGCGTGCCGCCGTCTGCATCGACAACGCCCGCCGGTACACCCGGGAGCACGCCACCGCCCTGGCCCTGCAGCACAGCCTGCTGCCGCACCGGCTCCCCGGGCACAACGCCGTGGAGGTCGCCCACTCCTACCTGCCCTCCCACGCCGCCGTCGGCGGGGACTGGTTCGACACGATCCCGCTGTCCGGCGGCCGGGTGGCCCTGGTCGTCGGCGACGTCGTCGGGCACGGCCTGCACGCCGCCGCCACCATGGGCCGGCTGCGCACCGCCGTCCACAACTTCTCCGCCCTCGACCTGCCGCCCGACGAGCTCCTCACCCACCTCGACGACCTGGTCGGCCGCCTCGACGAGGAGGCGGGGGGCGGCGACGGGGGCGGCGGGGGCGACGGCGTCATCGGCGCGACCTGCCTGTACGCGGTCTACGACCCGGTCGCGCGGCGCTGCACCCTGGCCCGCGCCGGCCACCCCCTCCCCGCGCTGGTGGCCCCCGACGGCACGGTCGACTTCCCCGAGCTCCCCGCCGGGCCCCCGCTCGGCCTGGGCGGGATGCCCTTCGAGACCGCCGAGCTGGACCTGCCCGAGGGGAGCCGGCTGGTCCTCTACACCGACGGCCTGCTGCAGGGCGGCGCACACGACCCCGTCCTCGGGCTGGAGCGGCTGCGCGGGGCGCTGCGCCACGCCGGCCCCACCGCCCGGCAGACCAGGGACGCGGTGCTCGACGCCCTGCCCGCCACCGACCCGCACGACGACGTCGCGCTGCTCGTCGCCCGCACCCGAGCCTTCGGGCCGGCGCAGGTCGCCGAGTGGGAGGTCCCGGCCGCCCCGGCCGCGGTCTCCGCCATGCGGGCCACGGCGCTGCGGCAGCTCACCGCGTGGGGGCTGGACGACCTCGCCTTCACCACCGAGCTGGTCCTCAGCGAACTGGTCACCAACGCCATCCGCCACGCCACCGGGCCGATCCGGCTGCGGCTGCTCCGCGACCGCGCCCTGGTCTGCGAGGTCGCCGACGGCAGCAGCACCTCCCCCCGGCTGCGCCGGGCCGACTCCGGCGACGAGGGCGGCCGCGGGCTCTTCCTGGTGGCCCGCCTCACCCAGCGCTGGGGCACCCGCTACACCCCCCGCGGCAAGGTCATCTGGACCGAGCAGCCCCTCCCCGACGGCCCCCTCCCCGCACCGGCCGCCGCCTGAGCCCGCCGCCCGGGCCGTCCGCCGCCCGGGCCCGCGCCGCCGGAGCCGCCCGGACCCTCCCCTCCGCCCCCGGACCGGCCGGCGGCGCGTGCCGGGCGCCCCGCGGCAGCGGCCGGTCAGCCGACGGGCAGGGCCAGCGAGGTGGGCGGGGCGACCGACCCATTGCGCTGGAGCAGGACCAGGTCGGCGACGGTGGCCCCCTCGCCGAGGCCGAGCCGGTCGATCGGCACGGTGCCCGGGAGCGGGACGGCCGAGAGCGCGGTGAGGTGGAGCTCGGAGTCGCCCGTGCGCACGGCCAGGGCGCCGGAGGCGGTGTGCGGGCCGAGCAGCCGCACCACGCTGTCCAGCCGGTCGAAGGGCACCGCGCAGACGACCACGAGCCGGCCGGCGTCGCCCCGGGGCAGCCCCGCGAGGTGGCTCAGCACCTCGGGCCGTTCGGCGATCATCCGGTCCAGGTGGGTGCGGACGTACTCGCGGTCCTCGCGGTGCTCGTCGCCGTCCGCGACCACGGTGATCTCCAGGGTCTGCCCGGGCGCCGCGTGCGGGCCCTCCGGCTCCTGCCAGAACCGCAGCGAGAGGTCGACGAGCAGCGCCTCGTCGCGGCTGGCGCGCGCCATGCCGTCGTCGGCGCCGACCCGCGCCAGCCAGGCGTTGACCTCGGCCCAGCGCCAGACGAGGGAGTGCCCGGCCGTGCCCTCGGGCTCGGGGAAGGGCGCCTCGGCCGCGGCCCGGCGCTCCCCGCCGACCCACTGGGCGACGTTCTGGCGGCTGCGCCCGCAGCGCTCCGCGATGTCGGAGACCCCGACGAGCTCGGGGTCGAGCCGCAGCACGCGCAGACCGGGGAGGGCGCGTCGCAGACCGGTCACGAGGGCGTGCGCGGCCTCCAGGGCGGTGCCGGCCTCGGCGGAGACGGTGAGCAGGCACCGGCCGCGGTGCTCGGCGAGCAGCCCGTCGAACCGCTCGACGAGGACCGTCGCGGCCGCCTCGTCGTCCGGCGTGACGCCGTCGACGACGAAGGTGAACTCGAACTCCATACGCCCCGCTCTCCCGGACGGTGCCGCCCGGACCGGGGCACCGGGGTCCGCCGTCCCCCGCCGCAGCTTCGCCCAGCGGGCCGCCGTTGTCAAACGACAACGCCGCCTCTCGGGGGACGGCTGGGGTCGTCCTCGGGCTTCGGGCAGCGGGCCGCGGCCTGCGCGATCCGGCGGGCCGCGGTGCTCGCGCTCCGGGGGGTCCCCGGCACCAGGACCCGGGTGCAGAGCGGACTGCAGGAGCAGTGCAGGACGCCCCAGTGCCCGCCCTTGCGCAGCGTCCACCCCCGGTCGCAGACGAGCCGCTGGAGGACCTCGCGGACCTCCTTCCTGGTGTGGTCCGCCGGCGACAGCTCCCGCCCCGTCATCCGCACCTCCGCACCTCGGCCCGGTCCCGGACGTCAACGGCGTTGCGTGCGGGGCGTGTTCGGCAGGAATCCGCCTCCGGCGGACCACGCTACCGCGCGCCGCCCGCCGCGGGGCCCGGGCGGCGGACCCCGGCGCCCGCGGGGGCGCCTTGTGGCCGGGGGCCGGGTGTGCGTGACTGGAGGGTGGACGGGTCGGAGCGAGCACGGGAGCCGGCGGCATGGGACTGGTCAACACGGTGGGCCTGGTACTGCACCCGGAGCGGGAATGCGCGGAGACGGTCGCGACGATCGTGGAGTGGACCCGGTCGCGCGGCGGGACGGTCCTGGCCTCGCCCGGGGAGGCGGCGCGGCTGGACGGGGCGGCGGTGGCCGTGGAGGCCGGGCAGCTCGTCCGGCGGGCGGACCTGGTGCTCAGCCTGGGCGGGGACGGCACCATGCTGCGGGCGATGCGGCTGGCGGCGGGCGTCGGCACGCCGGTCCTGGGCGTCAACGTCGGCCGGCTGGGGTTCCTCGCGGAGGTGGACATCCCGGAGGTGCCGGAGGCGCTGTGCGCGATCGACGAGCACCGCTTCACCGTGGAGGAGCGCTCGGGCGTCCGGGCGGTCGGCGGCGGCTGCGAGGAGCTGGCCTTCAACGACATCGCCCTGGTGCGGGTGCCCGGGGACCGCTCGGCGGCGGTCGGCATCCGGGTCGACGGGCACGCCTTCGTGAGCTACGCGGCGGACGCGGTGATCGTGGCGACGCCCACCGGTTCGACGGCGTACAGCTTCTCGGCGGGCGGGCCGATCGTCTCGCCCGGCGCCGAGGGGGTGCTGGTGACGCCGGTGGCACCGCACTCGGCGTTCAACCGGGCCCTGTACCTGTCGGGCGGCGAGAAGCTGGAGCTGGACGTGCTGCCGCGCAGCGGGGAGCTCGCCGTGGAGGCCGACGGGCGCGTGGTGGGGCGGGTGGGGCCCGGCGACAGCGTCGGCGTCGCCGTGCTGCCGGGGGCCTCGCGGGTGGTGCGGCTCGGCCGGACCACCTTCTACCAGCGGGTCCAGCGCAAGCTGCGGATCACCGGCTCCCCCGAGGCGGACTGAGGGGACCGGCGGGACGGACCGGGCAGGCGGGCCGGGCGGACGGGCGGACGGGAGGTCCTGACGGGCCCGGCGGGGCGGACCGTGGGACGATGGAGGAGGGGTGCGGCACGAGAGCCGCCGCCGGTTCCGCGGAGGGCCTGCGACGGGGTCGCACACGGCGCCGAACACGGGAGGTGGCCCATGGGTCTCTCCATGCACGACAGGCGGGTCCTCGCCGACATCGAGCGGCACCTGAGCGAGCGCGACCCGGTGCTGGCGCGCCTGCTGGCCTCCTTCGGCGACCGCCGCAGCAGAGTCCGGGCGGCCGCCCGGGACGTCTGGCTGGGCACGGTCGTGATCGGGGCGGGGCTGGCGTTCCTGCTGGGGGTGGCGCTGTTCTCGGCCGGCGTCGCCGGGCACGACCGGGCGATGACCGCCTTCGGGGCCGTGGCCTTCGCCGCGGCCGAGCTGACGGTGGTGTGCGTCCTGGCGGCAGCCTGGCGCAGGCGCCGCGCCGGCTGACGGCGCTCCCCCGTCCCGGACCGCCGGGCCGGGGCCGGGTCCGACGGCGCGGGGGCGGACCACGGTCCGTGCACGGACGGGGCCGCGGCGGCGCGCCGGGAAACCCGCTGGCAGCAAACGGGTGGACACGCGATGATGCCGTGCGGGCGCCCCTGTGCCGGGGGCGCCCGCACGCCGCCGTCCGGGCGCACCCCGGGGCGGCGGCGCGACACCGTCGGCCCGGACACCACCGACCCGGACAGGGAGCCCCATGCCGGAGACACCCCCCACGGCCCGCGAGCGGGCCGTCGACCCGCTCTTCCTCGCCCTTCCGCTGCGCTCCCTCGCGGACGCCGCCCTGAGCCGGGCGTCGGAGCTGGGCGCGAGCCACGCCGACTTCCGCCTGGAGCGGATCCGCAACGCCTCCTGGAGACTGCGCGACGCCCGCCCGGCGGGGTCGTCGGACAGCCTCCAGCTCGGCTTCGCCGTGCGGGTGGTGCTGGACGGCGCCTGGGGCTTCGCGGCCGGGGTGGACCTGACGCCCGCGGCCGCGGCCCGGGTGGCGGAGCAGGCGGTGGAGGTGGCCCGGCTGTCGGCGCGGATCGGCGCGGCGGCGGGCGGCGGCGACCCGGTGGAGCTGGCCGAGGAGCCGGTGCACCGGGACGGGGTGTGGGTCTCCTCGTACGAGGTCGACCCCTTCGAGGTGCCGGACGCCGAGAAGACCGCGCTGCTCGCCGACTGGAGCCGGCGGCTGCTGGCGGCGGACGGGGTCTCCCACGTGGACGCGTCGCTGCTGACCGTCCAGGAGAACAAGTTCTACGCGGACACCGCGGGCACGGTCACCACCCAGCAGCGCATCCGGCTGCACCCGGAGCTGGAGGCCGTGGCGGTGGACGAGCGGACGGGCGCGTTCGACTCGATGCGCACCCTGGCGCCGCCGGCCGGGCGCGGCTGGGAGTACCTGCGCGGCACCGGCTGGGACTGGGACCGCGAGCTCGCGGAGATCCCGGGGCTGCTGGCCGAGAAGATGAGGGCGCCGAGCGTGGAGGCCGGGCGCTACGACCTGGTGGTCGACCCCTCCAACCTGTGGCTGACCATCCACGAGTCGATCGGCCACGCCACCGAGCTGGACCGGGCGCTGGGCTACGAGGCCGCGTACGCGGGCACCTCCTTCGCGACCTTCGACCGGCTGGGCAGCCTGCGGTACGGCTCCGAGGTCATGCACGTCACCGGCGACCGCACCGCCGAGCACGGCCTGGCCACCATCGGCTGGGACGACGAGGGCGTGGAGACGCAGTCCTGGGACCTGGTGAAGGACGGCGTGCTCGTCGGCTACCAGCTGGACCGCCGCATGGCCCGGCTCAAGGGCCTGGGCCGGTCCAACGGCTGCGCCTTCGCCGACTCGCCCTCGCACGTGCCGGTGCAGCGGATGGCCAACGTCTCGCTGCAGCCCGCGGCGGACGGCCCGGACACCGAGGGGCTGATCGCCGCGGTGGAGGACGGCGTCTACGTCGTCGGCGACCGCTCGTGGTCGATCGACATGCAGCGCTACAACTTCCAGTTCACCGGCCAGCGGTTCTACCGCATCCGGAACGGGCGGCTCGCGGGCCAGGTCAAGGACGTGGCCTACCAGGCGACGACCACCGACTTCTGGGGGTCCATGGAGGCCGTCGGCGGCCCGCAGACCTACGTCCTCGGCGGCGCCTTCAACTGCGGCAAGGCCCAGCCGGGCCAGACGGCCGCGGTCAGCCACGGCTGCCCGTCGGCGCTCTTCCGCAACGTCAACGTGCTCAACACCCAGCAGGAGGCGGGTCGCTGATGCAGTCCACCCACGGCACCGCGCCGCACGAGGTCGTCGAGCGGGCGCTGGAGCTCTCCCGCGCCGACGGCTGCGTCGTCATCGCCGACGAGGAGTCCTCCGCCAACCTGCGCTGGGCGGGCAACGCGCTCACCACCAACGGCGTCACCCGCAGCCGCACCCTCACCGTGATCGCCACCGTGGACGGCGCCGAGGGCACCGCCTCCGGCGTGGTCTCCCGGGAGGCGGTGACCGCCGACGAGCTGGAGGCGCTGGTCCGGGCCGCCGAGGCCGCCGCCCGCGAGGCGGGCCCGGCCGAGGACGCGCAGCCGCTGGTCGCGGGCGGCCGCACCGACGCGGCCTTCACCGAGGCCCCCGCGGAGACCGGCATCGGCGTCTTCGGCGACTTCGCGCCCGCGCTCGGCGAGGCGTTCGCCCGCTGCCGCGACGGCGGGCGGCTGCTGTACGGGTTCGCCCGGCACGAGATGGCCTCCACCTACCTGGGGACCTCCACCGGCCTGCGGCTGCGCCACGACCAGCCGACCGGCACCGTGGAGCTGAACGCCAAGACCGCCGACCTGTCGGGCTCCGCCTGGGCGGGCGCGGCCACCCGGGACTTCCGCGACGTCGACCCGGGCGCCATGGAGGAGGACCTCCGGCGGCGCCTGGAGTGGGGCAAGCGGCGGATCGACCTGCCCGCCGGGCGGTACGAGACGCTGCTGCCCCCGTCGGCCGTCGCCGACCTGATGGTCTACCTGGGCTGGTCGCTCGGCGGGCGGGACGCGGCCGAGGGCCGCACCGTCTTCAGCCGGCCCGGCGGCGGCACCCGGGTGGGCGAACGGCTGTCGGCGCTGCCGCTGACGCTGCGGTCGGACCCGGCGGAGCCGGGCCTGGAGGCGGCGCCGTTCGTGGTCGCGCACTCCTCCGGCGGCAACCAGTCGGCGTTCGACAACGGGCTGCCGCTCGCGGCGACCGACTGGATCCGCGACGGGGAGCTGGCGAACCTGCTGACGACCCGCCACACGGCCGGGCTGACCGGCCTCCCGGTGGCCCCCTCCGTGGACAACCTCGTACTGGAGGCGGGCGGCGGGAGCGACGGGCCGACGCTGGAGGAGATGGTCGCCCGCACCGAGCGCGGGCTGCTGCTCACCTGCCTGTGGTACATCCGCGAGGTGGACCCGGCGACGCTGCTGCTCACCGGCCTCACCCGGGACGGCGTGTACCTCGTGGAGGGCGGCGAGGTGGTCGGCGCGGTGAACAACTTCCGGTTCAACGAGTCGCCGGTGGACCTGCTGGGCCGGGTCGCCGAGGCGGGCCGCACCGAGCGGTGCCTGCCGCGCGAGTGGGGCGACTGGTTCACCCGGGCCGCCATGCCGCCGCTGCGGGTGCGCGACTTCAACATGAGCTCGGTCAGCCAGGCCTCCTGAGGGGCCCGGCACCGAGGGGGACGGGCGAGCGGCGCGGGCGGAGAGGACGAGGGGGAGGCGGCGTGGACGAGCGGACCACGGTCAGGGCGTCGAAGTTCCTGAGCCGGGTGCTGCGGCACGACCCGGCGGCGGCCGGCGTCGAGCTGGACCCCGCCGGGTGGGTGGAGGTCGAGGTGCTGCTGGCCGCCCTCGCCCGGCACGGACGGCCGCTCACCCGGGAGCAGCTCGACCACGTCGTGGCCTCCAACGACAAGCGCCGCTTCGCCTACTCGGAGGACGGCCTGCGCATCCGGGCCAGCCAGGGGCACTCGGTCGCGGTGGACCTCGGACTGCCGCCCGCCGACCCACCGCCGGTGCTCTACCACGGGACCACCGGGCGCACCCTGGGGACGGTCCTCCGGGAGGGGCTGCGCCCCATGTCCCGGCAGGACGTGCACCTGTCGGCCGACCGGGCGACCGCGGTCCGGGTCGGCTCCCGGCACGGCAGGCCGGTGGTGCTGGTGGTGGACGCGGCGGCGATGGCCGCCGCCGGCCACGTCTTCCGGGTGAGCGCCAACGGGGTCTGGCTGGCGGCGGCGGTCCCGCCGCAGTACCTCTCCCCCGGCTGAGGACGGCGGGGCGGCCGGGGAGGACAGGGCGGCCGGGGACGGCGCGGGCCCGGGCCGCGGCTGCGGCCCGGGCCCGCGCACAGCGGTGCGGCCGGGCGGATCTCCGCCCGGCCGCACCGCTGTGGACCGCTGTGGACCGCGGTCACACCCGCCGACGGCCCCACATGGGGGTGACGACGGCGATCAGCAGGGCGGCAACGCCGACCTGGAGGATGTGGCGGATCCAGTCGAAGCCGCCGGTGTCGCGGACGCCGAAGGCGGTGGCGAGGGCGTTGCCCACCAGGGCGCCGACGATGCCGAGGATGATGGTCAGCCAGATCGGGATCGGCTGCCGGCCGGGCAGGACGAGCTTGGCGATGACACCGATGATGAGGCCCGCGATGATGGCCCATACGAAGGACATGCGCTGTCTCCCTCTCGCTGCTGACCCGGACCCCTGCCGGGTGCATCCGGCATCTGCCCTCGCGCCGAACTCCTACTCCCCGGATGTCGCAACCGCGCCGGGGCGCCGTCGTCCCCGTCCGGAACGCGGCGTACCGTTGTAGGGGACCCGATGACACCGGAGGCCCGGCGATCCCGGGGGTCCGGCGTGGAGATGGGGTGGCGAGGGTGATGGGCAAGAGCAGCGGGCACGGCCAGGCCATCCGGATCACCGGGGCGCGGACCGGCCTCAGCGAGGACGTGCGGGGGCGGCAGCGCCGCTACATCATCTCCATGTCGATCCGCACGCTGTGCGTGATCCTCGCGGTGGTGCTGTGGAACGTGGAGCGCCCGCTGGCGTGGGTGGCCCTGGTGGGCGGCGCGCTCCTGCCGTACGTCGCGGTGGTGATCGCCAACGCCGGGCGGGAGAACGCCCCCGGGCTGCCCGACAGCTTCGTCGGGGCGCAGCCGAAGCCGATGCTCGGGGCCCCCGAGGCCGCCGGGGAGCAGGACGCGGAGCAGCCCCGGGAGCCGGTGACGCTGGTCGGCGAGGCCGAGGAGGTGCGCCGGGAGACCCGGCGCGGGCAGGGCTGAGCACCTGCCCGGTCCGGCGGTCCGTTCTGCCCGGAAGGGCACCCCACGGGAAACCTCAGGAGAAGCTCAAATCAATCGGGGGGTTCCGTGGTTCCGGCGGGTGCCGCGCGTGCCATACTGCTCACACGCTCCGCATCCCCCGTCGGAGCGATGGACCGACGCCGGGCAGCTCCCCCCGTGGCTGCCCGGCGTCGCCATGTCCGGGCCCGGTGCTCCCCGGCGCGGCACGAGGGCCCGTACGCGCCGGTCAGGGGCGGTGGGGTCCGGAGGGCCGGGCGGCCGCGGACGCGGACCGGCGCACCGGCCCCTCGGCCCCGGGCGGGCGGAGCGGATGGCAGACTGGCGGCACGCCCCCTCCCTCCCCCGGCACCGTCAGGAAGCGCCCGATGAGCACCCCGCAGCAGCCCCCGTCCCTCCTCGGAACCGCCCCGTCGGCGGCAGGGACCGCGGACGGCGCCCCGGTCTGCTCGGCCAAGGGCTGCCGGGCGGAGGCGGTGTGGGTGCTGGCCTGGAACAACCCGAAGCTGCACACCCCGGACCGCCGCAAGACGTGGCTGGCCTGCGGGGAGCACCGCGAGCACCTGTCGCAGTTCCTGGGCGTCCGGGGATTCCTCAAGGACGTGGTGCCGCTCGCCGACTGGCACGGGGAGGACGCGGCCCCGCGGCCGTAGCCGGGGCGCAGGCCCGTGCGGGCGGCCCTGCCGTCGGCTGCCAGGCGGCGCCGGGGCGGTCAGGGCCGGACCGTGCCCCGGCCGGGGGTCGGTGAGACCCGACGGCCCGCTCCGGCGGTTCCCGCGGTGCGGGGCCGCGGGGCCAGTGCCGCGCGCAGCGCCGGGCCGAGGACGCGGCGGGTCTCGGACGGGGTGAGGGCGGCGGGGGTGGGGAGGGGGTTGAGGTAGCGGGTGTAGATGAGGCCGCCGAGGATCGTCACCACCGCCGTGGCGCGGGCGGTCGCGTCCCGGCCGCCGAGGAATTCAACGAGCCGGGCCAGCAGTTCGCGTTCCAGGTACTCGCGGACCACCTCGGCGGGCTCCTCCCCCCGGGTGGTGAGCCGGATGAAGTCGGCGTCCTCCCACAGGCCGGTCACGGCGTCGACCAGGCGGTCGGGGAGGGTGTCCGGATCCCCGCCGAGGACGTCGTCCACCGCCAGCGCGTCGGCGCAGTGGACCTGCATGACGTCCGCGAACAGGCCTTTCTTCGAGCCGAAGTGGTACGCGATCAGCGCCGGGTCGACCCCGGCGGCACCGGCCACCGCGCGCAGGGTGGTACGCCGGTAGCCGCGCTCCAGGAACAGCGTCCGGGCCGCCGAGACGATCGACTCACGGGTCGGCGGGTTGCCTCGGGGGCGGCCCCGGCTGCGGGCGGGGGCGGGGGCGGCGTTATTCATCGGCGTTGAGCCTGCGTTTCACGACCGGCAGAGTCAAGGGCGTTCCGGAAACCACACGAAGGGATGTTCCGACACCGTGCGTATCGCAGTCTTCGGCGCCAACGGACCGACCGGCCGCCACCTCACGGACCAGGCCCTCGCGGCCGGCCACGAGGTCGTCGCCGTGACCCGCCGCCCCGGCTCCATCACCGCACGGCCCGGCCTCGCCGTGGCCGTCGCCGACGCCACCGACCCGGCGGCCGTCGACGCCGCGATCGGCGGGACGGACGCCGTCCTCTCCTCGTTGGGCGCGCGCTTCAGCAGGGATGCCGTCACCACGTACTCGACGAGCGCCACGGCCATCACGGGGGCCATGGCCCGCCACGGCGTCAGGCGACTGCTCGTCGTCAGCTCCAGCGTCGCCGACCCGCACTGGCGTCCCACAGGCGCGCACTTCTTCAACCACGTGCTCGACCCGCTGGTGAACCGGCGTCTCGGCCGCACCCTCCACGAGGACATGCGCCGCATGGAGGACGTGGTCCGCGGGACGGCCCTCGACTGGACCCTCGTCCGGCCCTCGGGCCTCTTCGAACACCCCGTCGTCACGGACTACCGCACCGCCGAGACCAGTGCCGACGGCCTCTTCACCGCCCGCGCCGATCTCGCCGCGAGCATGCTGCGCGAGCTGGGGGAGCGGCGGTACGTCCGTACGGCCATGGGCGTCATCACCACGGCTGTGAAGCCGAACATCGCCAAACTGATCTGGAACGAGGGCGTGAGGAAGAAGTGAGCCGGCCGGCCGTCGGGCCCCCTCCCGCCGCAGAGGCGTTCCCCGCCCCTCCCCGCACGGCCGCCCTCACCCTCCCGGACGGCCGGACCCGGGGCCCGGGCCCCGGGCCCCGGGTCCGGCGGAAGCCCGGCGGTCCGGCAGGGGCCCGGGGGCCCGGGCCGGTCAGCCGCCGATGGCCGACATCGGGCGGTCGGGCTGGAGGAAGCCGGGGTCGTCGATCCCCGCGCCGGCCTTCTTGCCCCACATGGCGGCCCGCCACAGCTCCGCGATCTCCGCGTCGGAGCCGCCGCCGCGCAGGGCGCCGCGCAGGTCGGTCTCCTCGCGGGCGAAGAGGCAGGTGCGGACCTGGCCGTCGGCGGTGAGCCGGGTACGGTCGCAGGCGCGGCAGAAGGGACGCGTGACCGAGGCGATCACGCCGACGGTCCCCGGCCCGCCGTCCACGGTCCACCGCTCGGCGGGTGCCGCACCGCGCAGCGCCCCGGGCTCGGGGGTGAGGGTGAAGCGGGCGGAGAGGCGCTCCAGGATCTCCTCGGCGGTGACCATCGAGGAGCGGTCCCAGCCGTGCTGGGCGTCGAGCGGCATCTGCTCGATGAAGCGCAGTTCGTAGCCCTGCTCCAGGCAGTGGGCGAGCAGGTCGGGGGCCTCGTGGTCGTTGACGCCGCGCATGAGCACGCTGTTGACCTTGACCGGGGTGAGGCCGGCCTTCTCGGCGGCGGCGAGGCCGTCGAGCACGTCGCGGTGGCGGTCGCGGCGGGTCAGGGTGCGGAAGACCGCGGGGTCGAGGGTGTCGAGGGAGACGTTGACCCGGTCGAGCCCGGCGTCTGCCAGGGCGGCGGCGGTGCGGGCCAGGCCGATGCCGTTGGTGGTGAGGGAGAGCTCGGGCCGGGGCTCCAGGGCCGCGCACCGCTCCACGACGGACACCAGGCCGGGCCGCAGCAGGGGTTCGCCGCCGGTGAAGCGGACCTCGGTGACGCCCAGGCCGGTGACGGCGATCCGGACGAGCCGGACGATCTCGTCGTCGGTCAGCAGCTGCGGCTTGGCCAGCCACTGCAGGCCCTCCTCGGGCATGCAGTACGTGCAGCGCAGGTTGCAGCGGTCGGTGAGCGAGACCCGCAGGTCGACGGCCTTGCGGCCGAAGGAGTCGATGAGAACGGTGGCCACCTCCCTGTCCCTTGCGCCCAGCTTAGTCGCCGCGTCCGACAGCGAGGAGGCCGGACGGCGGGGCGGCGGGGCAGGGAGGCGGCCGGAAGCGGTGTCAGTGGGCGCCGAGGCCGGTGAGGGAGCGCACCTCCAGTTCCGCGTACTTGGCGGGGTCGGCGGTCTCCTTCGAGAGCAGGGTGCCGAGCCAGCCCAGGAGGAAGCCGGCGGGGATGGAGACCAGGCCGGGGTTCTCCAGCGGGAACCAGGCGAAGTCGGCACCGGGGACCAGCGAGGTGGGCCGGCCCGAGACCACCGGGGAGAAGACGACGAGCAGCACCGAGACGGCCAGGCCGCCGTAGACGGAGCAGACGGCGCCGGCGGTGGTGAACCGCTTCCAGAAGAGGCTGTACAGGAGGGTGGGGAGGTTCGCGGAGGCCGCCACCGCGAAGGCCAGGGCGACCAGGGCGGCCGCGTTGAGCTTGTCGGCGAAGATGGCGAGCAGGATGGCGACCGCCCCGATGACGACGGCGGCGATCCTGGCGACGCCGACCTCCTCCTTCTCCCCCGCCCTGCCGCGGCGGACGACGTTGGCCCACAGGTCGTGGGCGAAGGACGCCGAGGAGGCGAGGGTGAGGCCGGCGACGACGGCCAGGATGGTGGCGAAGGCCACCGCCGAGATCACCGCGAGCAGGACCGCGCCGCCGGTGGACCCGGCGCCGCCGCCGAGCTCCTGGGCGAGCAGGGGGGCCGCGGTGTTGCCCGCAGGGTTGGACGCCTTGATGGCGTCCGGGCCGACGAGGGCGGCGGCGCCGAAGCCCAGCGCGAGGGTCATCAGGTAGAAGCCGCCGATGATGCCGATGGCCCACAGGACGGAGGTGCGGGCGGCGCGGGCGGTCGGCACCGTGTAGAAGCGGACCAGGATGTGCGGCAGGCCCGCGGTGCCGAGCACGAGGGCCAGGGCCAGGCTGAGGAAGTCCAGCTTGGTGGTGCCGGTCGCCCCGTACTTGAGGCCCGGCTCCAGGAACGCCGAGCCCTTGCCGCTGGCCTCGGAGGCCGCGCCGAGCAGCGCGGACGGGTTGAAGTGGTACTTGGCCAGCACCAGGACCGTGAGCAGCAGGGTGCCCGCGATCAGCAGCACCGCCTTGACGATCTGCACCCAGGTGGTGCCCTTCATGCCGCCGACGGTGACGTAGAGGACCATCAGCGCGCCGACGGCGACGATCGTCCACTGCTTGGGGGCGTCCCCGGTGACGCCGAGCAGGAGGGCGACCAGCGAGCCGGCGCCGACCATCTGGGCCAGCAGGTAGAAGACGGAGACGACGATGGTGGAGATGCCCGCGGCGGTGCGCACCGGGCGCTGCCGCATCCGGAAGGCGAGGACGTCGGCCATGGTGTACCGGCCGGAGTTGCGCAGCGGCTCGGCGACCAGCAGCAGGGCGACCAGCCAGGCGACGAGGAAGCCCACGGAGTAGAGGAAGCCGTCGTAGCCGAAGAGGGCGATGGCGCCGGCGATGCCGAGGAAGGACGCGGCGGACATGTAGTCGCCGGAGATGGCCAGGCCGTTCTGGAACCCGGTGAAGGAGCGGCCGCCGGCGTAGAAGTCGGTGGCGTCCCTGGTCTGCCGGCCGGCCCACACGGTGATGCCGAGGGTGACCAGGACGAAGACGGTGAAGAGGGCGACGGTCAGGCCGCGGTGCTGGGTCGCCGCGGAGGCGAGCAGGGCCGGTGCGGTGACGGCGTGGGCGGTCATTCGGCAGCACCCTCCTGCGGCGCGGCGGACGGGGAGGCGGCGGGGGCCGGGACGGCGGCGGTGCCGCCCGCGGCGTGCCCGCGCAGGGCCGCGGCGGCCGGGTCCAGCCGGCGGGCCGCATGGCGGGCGTAGAGCCAGGCGATGGCGAAGGTGGTGGCGAACTGGAGCAGCCCCATCACCAGCGCGACGTTGACGTGGCCGGCCACGGTGGCGCCCATGAGGCCGGGGGCGTAGCCGGAGAGCAGCACGTAGAGCAGGTACCAGGCCACGAAGGCCGCGGTGAGGGGGAAGGCGAAGCCGCGGAAGGAGCGGCGCAGGCCGCGGAACTCCTCCCCCTCCTCGATGCGCGCGAAGGTCCCGGGGTCGCCGGGCGGCGGGGCGTCCGGCTGCGGGGTGGTGTCCACTCGGTCTCTCCTGACGTCGTCCTGGGCGGGTCGTCCTGAGCGGTGCGGCGGAGGCCGGGGCGGCGGGTGGTGACCGCCCGTCGGAGGGCGTGGCGCAGCCACGGGGTGACGCTGCGTCATGTGACGTACGCCACTCCTTTGCGCTCCTTTGTGCATCCGCCGCATCGTAGAGCCGTGGACCATCCGGTGACAGGCCTCGGACACGATCGGCTGCGGCCCGGGCGGACGCGCGCCGCCACCGGGGGTGACCGGCGCCGCGGCCGGTCGACGGGGGCGGGGAGGAGACGGCGGACATCCGGGCACGGAAGGCCCGGAGGAGGCCGGAACGGGCACTCCCGGCCAAGGGGGGCGGCAGCGGACACCGGTGCCGCCCCGGCGCCTGTCGGCGGCTGCCCCTAAAGTGGTCCCCCATGCACGCGATCCAGCCCCGGGGCGGGGGCGCCGCCTGGGCCGCCCCCTTCGCCGACCCGCAGTCCTCCTGGCCCGATGCGTACCCCGAGGGGTACGCGGTCGTCGACGTGGAGACCACCGGACTGGGCCGCAGCGACCGGATCGTCTCCGCCGCCGTGTACCGGCTGGACGCCCGCGGCGCGGTGGTCGACCACTGGTACAGCCCCGTCAACCCCGAGCGCGACCCCGGTCCGGTGTGGATCCACGGCCTCACCAGCGAGGCGCTGGAGGGCGCCCCGACCTTCCCCGAGGTGGCGGAGGAGCTGGGCGCCCGGCTGGCCGGGCGGGTGCTGGTCGCGCACAACGCGCTCTTCGACTGGAACATGATCGCCCGCGAGTTCCTCCGCGCGGGCCTCACGGCCCCGGTCGAGCAGCGGCTCTGCACCATCGTCCTCTCCCGCGACCTGCGGCTGCCGCTGCCCAACCACAAGCTGGAGTCGCTCGCCGCGCACTTCGGCGTGGCCCAGCAGCGGGCCCACCACGCGCTGGACGACGCCCGCGTCCTGGCCGAGGCCTTCCGGCCCAGCCTGCACCTGGCGGCCGCGGCGGGCCTGGCGCTGCCGCTGACCGCGTGCGTGGCGCCGGTGGAGTCCGAGGACCGGCCGGCCGCCGGGCGGCCCGCGCCGGGGGTGCGCGGCGGCGGGTCCTCCTGGGGCCCGTACCGGCCCTCGCGCCGCCGCACGGCCTGCCCGTACCCGAACCCGGGGCGCTGGCAGGACGGCGGGCCGCTGGTCCAGGGGATGCGGGTGGCGTTCACCGGCGACACCGCCACCGACCGCGAGCTGCTGGAGGACCGGGCCGTGGAGGCCGGGCTGCACGTCGCCTCGTCGGTCAGCAGGCTGACCAGCCTGCTGGTCACCAACGAGCCCGGCAGCTGGAGCGGCAAGGCCCGGCGGGCCCGGGAGCTGGGCACGCCGGTCCTGGACGAGCAGGGGTTCCTGCAGCTGCTGCGGGACGTGGCGCCGCACGGCACGGCCCCCGGGCCGGGGGCGGACCGCGGAGCGGGCGGAGCGGGCGGCACGGACCGCTGACCCCCGCGGGGCGGGGGCGGACCGCCCCGGCGGGGGCGGACCGCGGCGGCAGGGGTACCGTTCCGGTGTGTACCGTTTTCTGCTCTCCCGGCGGTGGCTGGCCCTCACGCTGCTGGCGCTGGTGCTCGTGCCGGTGATGGTCCGGCTGGGCTTCTGGCAGCTGCACCGCCACGAGGCCCGGGTGGCCCGCAACGCCCTGATCGCCGGCAACCTGGCGGCGCGGCCGGTACCGATCGGGTCGCTGACCGGGCCGGGCCGCCGGGTGCCCGGCGACCTCGTCTGGCGCACGGTCAGCGCCACCGGGCGCTACGACGCCGCGCACGAGTTCGTGGTGCGCCAGCGCACCGACGCGGGCGGCGACACCATCGGCTACTTTGTGGTCACCCCGCTGGTGACGGCGGACGGCGGCACCGTGCTGGTCAACCGCGGATGGGTGGACTCCGGGGACGACGCCACCGCCTACCCGAAGGTGCCGGCCGCCCCCTCGGGGACGGTCACCGTCACCGGGCGGCTCCGCGCCGACGAGACGCCGGGCACCAGCGGCATCCGCGACCGGGGCGGGCTGCCCGCCCGCCAGTACATGCTGATCAACAGCGGGCAGCAGGCCGGGCGGACCGGCGAGCGGGTGCTCGGCGGCTACGTCGAGCTGGTCTCGACCTCGCCCGAGCCGCGGGCCCACGCCCAGCTGCTGCCCGAGCCGAACCACTCCGACATCGGCCCGCACATGGCGTACGCGGTGCAGTGGTGGCTCTTCGCCGCGATGGTCCCGGTGGGCTGGGTGGTGCTGGCGCGGCGGGAGGCGGCGGACCTGCGCGCGCAGGCGGCGGACGCGGACGGGGAGGGCGCCCCCGGGGGCGGCCCGGACCCCGAGGGGACCGGGTCCGGTGCCGGCCGCCCGGAGGGGGCCGACCGCACCGACCGCGGAGGCACGGCCGCCGAGGACGCCGCCCGGGCCGGGGGCGCCGGCGGCGGGGAGGGCGGACGGTCCGGGCAGCCGGAGCCGGCCGCCCGGGCGTCGGCGGCCGGGGAGTAGACCGGGGACCGCCGGAGCGGACCCGGGGCGGTCCGGCGGGCGGACCCGCCGCGGGCGGAGGGGGATGGCGCGGAGGGGGATAGCGGCGCCGCACCCGGGGAAGTGTCGCTGTGGGGCCGTGCGGGCACCTGACCTCCCGCACGGCCCCTCGCCGTGCCCGGGGCCGCGCGGGGGCCCCCGGCCGGGCCCGCGGTGCGGCTCCGGCACGGCTCGCGGTGCGGCTCCGGCACGGCTTCGGACGGCTCGCGGTGCGGCGGGGCGGCGCCCGCCGGGCGGCGGGGGGCACTATGGGTCCATGGATCTTGGACTGCGGGACAGAGTCTTCATCGTGACCGGCTCCACCCGGGGCCTGGGGCTGGCCGCCGCCCGCCAGCTGGTGGCCGAGGGCGCGCGGGTCGTGGTCACCGGCCGCGGGCAGGAGGCGGTGGACAAGGCCGTCACCGAGCTGGGCGGGTCGCCCGGCGCCCTCGGGGTGGTGGCGGACAACGCCGACAGCAGCACCCCGGAGCGGCTGGTCGCCGCCGCCCAGGCCCGGTTCGGGCGGCTGGACGGCGTGCTGGTCAGCGTCGGCGGGCCGCCCGCGGGCGCGGTCACCGCGATCGACGACGACCAGTGGCGGGACGCCTTCGAGTCGGTCTTCCTCGGGGCGCTGCGGCTGGCCCGGTCGGCGGCGGCCGCGCTGGAGGAGGGCGGCGTGATCGGCTTCGTGCTGTCCTCGTCCGTCCGGCAGCCCATCGGCGGCCTGGGGGTCTCCAACGGCCTGCGGCCGGGGCTGGCCATGGCCGCCAAGACCATGGCCGACGAGCTGGGCCCGCGCGGCATCCGCGTGGTGGGGCTGCTGCCGGCCCGGATCGACACCGACCGGGTGCGGGAGCTGGACGCCCTGGGCGGGGACCCGCAGGCCGAGCGGGAGCGCAACAGCGCGGCCATCCCGCTGCGCCGCTACGGGACCCCGGAGGAGTTCGGCAGGGTCGCGGCGTTCCTGCTGTCACCCGCGGCGTCCTACCTCACGGGCGTGATGGTGCCGGTGGACGGCGGCGCGATGCGGGGCCTGTGACCGTACGGGGCCTGGGGCGGTAAGGGGCCCGCGGCCGTGCGGGGCCGGTGACGGGCGGCCGGTGCGCCGGGGGTCCGGTCCCCCGGGCGTGCGGCGGGCGCCGCACGCCCGGGGGCGCGGCCGTCAGTCGCCCAGGCCGGCCAGGTCGCGCATGCGCCGGGCCTGGGCGGCCCGCTCGGCGGCCCGCTGCGCGTCGTGGTCGCGGCCCGCCGCGCCCCGGAGCAGCGCCTTGGTCTCGATCACCGCGTCGCGGGGCGCGGCCAGCAGGGCCGCGGCCAGGTCGCGGGCGGCGGCGTCCAGGTCGGCGGCGGGCACCGCGAGGTTGGCCAGGCCGGTGCGGACGGCCTCGTCGGCGCCGACCCAGCGGCCGGTGGCGCAGATCTCCAGGGCCCGGGCGTAGCCGACGAGGTCGGTGAGCGGCTTGGTGCCGGCCAGGTCCGGGACGAGGCCGAGCGAGGTCTCCTTCATGGCGAACTGCACGTCGTCGGCGACCACGCGCAGGTCGCAGGCGAGGGCGAGCTGGAATCCCGCGCCGACCGCGTGGCCCTGGACCGCCGCCACGGTCACCAGGTCGGGGCGGCGCCACCAGGTGAACGCCTCCTGGTAGCCGGCGATGGTCGCGTCGAGGTCGGCGTCGTCGGCGTGGGCCAGCGCGATCAGGTTCGGCTCGCCGGGGATGCCCTCGGGGGTGAACATGGCGCGGTCGAGCCCGGCGGAGAAGGAGACGCCCTCGGCGCGGAGCACGGCGACCCGGACCGTGCCGGGCAGGGAGCGGCCGACGGCCGCCAGCGCACGCCACATGGCGGGGGTCTGGGCGTTGCGGCGCTGCGGGTGGCAGAGGGTGACGGTGGCGAGGGCGTCCTCCACCAGGAGGCGCACGCCCGCCTGCTCCCACTCCTGCGCATGGTCCTGCGCGCCGGTCACGGCTCCGGAGGTGGCGGCGGTTCGGTCGGCGGGGATGGTCACGGCAGCCTCCATGGTCGCGTCCGTCCCCGGAAGGGGACGCTACCGAAGAGTAACCACCGGGACGGGGCGCACGGAGGGCAGGGCGTCGGGCGGCCGGGCACCGTGCGGGTCGGGCGGATCGGATCGGGCGGATCGGATCGGGCGGGCGCCGCACCGCCGCCGGTCCGCCCGGGGAGAGGTCCGTGCGGCGGACGGGGACCGTGCCGCGGACGGCCGCCCCGTGGACGGACGGCGCCGTGGCGCGGTACGGGTCGCGCCGCACGCCGGGCCGTGGTGCGTACCGGTCGGCGGTGCGGTGCAGTGCAGTACGGTCACCGGTGCGACGGACCCGGCCGGTCCGGGGCGTCCGCGCCGGTGCGGCGGAGGTGCGTCGGGTCCGTCAGGAGCCCGCGACCGCCGCCGTCCTGGCCTTGCCGCGCGTGGCACCGCCCCGGCCCCGAAGGGTCACCCCGGACTCACTGAGCATGCGGTGCACGAAGCCGTAGGAGCGGCCGGTCTCCTCCGCGAGCGCGCGAATGCTCGCCCCGGAGTCGTACTTCTTCTTCAACTCGGCCGCGAGCTTCTCACGCGCGGCACCGGTCACCCGGCTGCCCTTTTTCAGAGTCTCGGCCACCCGTGCCTCCTCGTAGCAGTGCTCGGTCGGATTCCCATGATCACCCATGGGGGGCATCCTGGCCACCCATTCCGCAAGGTCGATACCGGGAAAGTGCGCACGACCGGTGGTGGCCGTCTCCCACAAGGGCGCCCACCCTTGCCCCGCACGCCCCCGAAGGGGTGCGCCGCGGCGAAGAAATTGCTGATCAACGCGCTTTTACCAGTAAAACGGAAGCGAAATAACTCCCGGGGGTGCCGGTACCCCCGAAAGAAGGCACCGACACCCCCGGATATGCGCTCCGCTGCGCCGGACGAAGGACCTGCGCCGGACTCAGGCCAGCGAGACCAGGTCGGCGTAGTCCGCGCTCCACAGGTCCTCGACGCCGTCGGGCAGCAGGATGATGCGCTCCGGCTGGAGGGCGTCCACGGCCCCCTCGTCGTGGGTGACCAGCACCACGGCGCCGGTGAAGGAGTGCAGCGCGCCCAGGATCTCCTCGCGGCTGGCCGGGTCGAGGTTGTTGGTGGGCTCGTCCAGCAGCAGGACGTTGGCGCTGGAGACGACCAGGGTGGCCAGCGCCAGGCGGGTCTTCTCGCCGCCGGAGAGCACCCCGGCGGGCTTGTCCACGTCGTCGCCGGAGAAGAGGAACGAGCCGAGGATCTTGCGGATCTCCACCAGGTCCATGTCGGGCGCGGCGGAGCGCATGTTCTCCAGGACCGTGCGGTCCGGGTCCAGGGTCTCGTGCTCCTGGGCGTAGTAGCCGAGCTTGAGGCCGTGGCCGGGGCGGACCTCGCCCGTGTCGGGCTGCTCCACGCCCGCCAGCATCCGCAGCAGGGTGGTCTTGCCGGCGCCGTTGAGGCCGAGGACGACGACCCGGGAGCCGCGGTCGATGGCCAGGTCGACGCCGGTGAAGATCTCCAGCGAGCCGTAGGACTTGGAGAGGTCCTCGGCGGTCAGCGGGGTCTTGCCGCAGGGCGCGGGCTCGGGGAAGCGCAGCTTGGCGACGCGGTCGCTCTGCCGGACCTGCTCCAGCCCGGCGAGCAGCTTCTCGGCGCGGCGGGCCATGTTCTGCGCCGCGACGGTCTTGGTGGCCTTGGCGCGCATCTTGTCGGCCTGGGAGTTGAGGGCCGCGGCCTTCTTCTCCGCGTTGGCGCGCTCGCGCCTGCGGCGCTTCTCGTCGGCCTCGCGCTGCTGCTGGTACTGGCGCCAGCCCATGTTGTAGACGTCGATGCAGGAGCGGTTGGCGTCCAGGTAGAAGACCTTGTTGACGACGGTCTCCACGAGGTTGATGTCGTGGGAGATCACGACGAAGCCGCCGCGGTAGGTCTTCAGGAAGTCCCGCAGCCACATGATCGAGTCGGCGTCGAGGTGGTTGGTGGGCTCGTCGAGCAGCAGGACGTCGGAGTCGGAGAAGAGGATCCGGGCCAGCTCCACCCGGCGGCGCTGGCCGCCGGAGAGGGTGTGCAGCGGCTGGCCGAGCACCCGGTCGGGCAGGCCGAGGCTGGCCGCGATGGTGGCGGCCTCCGCCTCGGCGGCGTAGCCGCCCTTGGTGAGGAACTCCGTCTCCAGGCGCGAGTACTTCTTCATCGCGTTGTCCCGGGTGGCGCCCTTGCCGGTGGCGATCTTCTCCTCGGCGATGCGCATGTTGCGCAGCACCGCGTCCAGACCGCGGGCGGAGAGGACGCGGTCGCGGGCGAGCACGTCGAGGTCGCCGGTGCGGGGGTCCTGCGGCAGGTAGCCGACCTGGCCGGAGCGGGTGACGGTGCCGGCGGCGGGGATGCCCTCGCCGGCGAGGACCTTGGTGAGGGTGGTCTTGCCGGCGCCGTTGCGGCCGACGAGGCCGATGCGGTCGCCGGGGCCCACCCGGAAGGAGGCGGACTCGATGAGGACGCGGGCGCCCGCGCGCAGTTCGAGGGCGTTGGCGGCGATCATGGCGGTGGTGACTCCTGCAAGCGGATCGGCCCCGGGCGCGCACGGGGGCGCGGCTCGGCGGGGACCGGACGGACGGCGGGCCTGGGGGGACGGGGTGCGGGCCGCGCGCCGCTAATGCCCGGAGAGAACAGCCATGCGGGCCAGTCTACCGGTCGGCCGGGGAGGCCCCCGGGGGTCGTCCGGCCGGGCAGCGCTCCGCCGGGGCCTCGGCGGCGAGCCGCAGGGCGGGGTCGCCGCAGGCCGGTACCGGGGCGCCGCGCACGGCGTCGACCACCCGCACGCCGAGGACCGGGCCGTCCCACACCGCGACCCGCCGGCCGTCGAGCCGGTCGGGACGCGCCTGCGGGCCCGCCGTGAGCCTCCACAGGCGGCCGCCGATGCCGTAGCCGGCCACCTCCCCCGTCCGGGCCCGGCCGCCGTCGCCGGTGCCCGTGCACGGCCGGGCGACCACGGCGGCGCCGTCGGTGCGGGCGGCCCGGTCGGGGGCGAAGGCGCAGCCGCGCGGCGGGGCGAGGATCCAGCGCAGGTCGCCGTCGCGGTCGCGGAAGCCCATGGCCAGCGCGGGGGTGAAGACGCCGAGCCACGGTTCGGGGCCGTCCACCGGCTGCAGGACGGTCCGGGCCCGGCCCACCGCGGCCGGCGTGCCGCCGGGGCCGGGGGAGCCGCCGGGGCCGCCGCGCAGCCACGCGGCGAGGCCGGGCACGGCGCGGTGCCAGCGCACCCGGTGGCCGGCGGGCCGCACCGCCGTGAGCAGGCCGTCGTCCCAGACCACCACGGCGTCGCCGCCGGACCGCACGGCGTGCAGGGCGGCGGCGCCCCGGCGGCGGTAGGACCACAGGTGCCGGCCGGTGCGGGCGTCGTACGCCTCCAGGCCGGGGCCGATCCGCAGGTCCAGCCCGTCGACGGCCAGACGGCCCGTGGCCGGGCCGTCCGGGCCCGGGCCACCGGCGGACGCGCCCGCGGAGCCGGCGGGGAGGACGCCGGCGGCCCCGGGGGCGGCGATCCGGTCGCCGTAGGGGGCGGGCCGGTGGGCGTGGGCGGCGGCCCCGGCGAGCAGCACCAGCAGGACGGCGGCCGGGGGCAGGGCCGCCCGGGGGCGCAGGCCGCGCGGCCGTGGGCGCGGCAGGGACGGGCGGCGCAGCGGTATGCGGGGCACGGGCGGAGCGTACCGGCGGCCCGGGGGTCCGTCAGGCGGATTACGGCGGCCTGCGGCGGCCGGTCCGGGGAACGCCCGGCGAACGGCCGGGGAAGGCCCGGGAGTCGGCCGGGGATCGCGGCGGGCGGCCCGGGGTAGACGGGGCGGGAGGAACGCCCGCACCGGTGCGGGCCGCTGACGAGGCGGTGCAGGATGCAGTTCGACGACCAGGCGGGACTGGACACCTCCCAGGTGGAGGACCGGCGCGGGATGTCCGGCGGGCGGGTCGCCGTGGGCGGCGGCGTGGTGGGGATCGTCGGGCTGCTGCTCGCCCTGCTGCTCGGCGTCGGGCCGGACCAGCTGGGGCTGACCGGCGGCTCCCCGGGCGGCCCCGCGCAGCCGACGACGGCGGGGGAGCTGTCGCAGACCTGCCGCACCGGCGCCGACGCCGAGCGGCGCGAGGACTGCCGCATCGTCGCCGTCGTCAACAGCGTCCAGGCCTTCTGGACCGGCGAGCTGAACCGGCGCGGCTACCGCTACAGCCCCGCGCCGACGGTGTTCTTCACCGGCAGCGTCAACACCGCGTGCGGCACGGCCGGCTCCGACGTGGGCCCCTTCTACTGCCCGGGCGACCGCAAGGTCTACCTGGACCTCGGCTTCTTCGACGAGCTGCACAGCCGCTTCGGGGCGAACGGCGGCCCGTTCGCCCAGGCGTACGTCGTGGCCCACGAGTACGGCCACCACGTGCAGGACCTGCTGGGCACCATGGACCGGGTCGGCGGCGACCGGCAGGGCGCCGACAGCGCCTCGGTCCGGCTGGAGCTGCAGGCCGACTGCTACGCCGGGGTGTGGGCGAAGCACGCCGAGGACACCCCGCAGCCCTCCACCGGGCGGCCGCTGATCAGCGGCATCACCCGGGCCGACATCGCCGACGGGCTCGACGCGGCGGCGGCGGTCGGCGACGACCGCATCCAACAGCGCTACCAGGGCCGCGTCACCCCGGACACCTGGACGCACGGCTCCTCGGCGCAGCGGCAGCAGTGGTTCACCACCGGCTACACCACCGGCGACATGGCCCGCTGCGACACCTTCGGCGGCCGCTGAGCCCGCCGTGGGACGGGACGGCGGCCCGGACGCGCCGGAGCTGCGCGCGGACGGGCGGACGGTGGCGTACGCGCGGGCCGTCGCCGAGCTGCTGGAGCGCAGGCACCCGGGGCTGGTGGTGTCGCGGACGGACCGCTCGCTGCGCGGCGGCCGGGTGCTGGTGGACTGGGCCCGGAACAACGCGGCCAGGACCACCGTCGCCCCCTGCTCGCTGCGCGCCCGCGCCCTGCCGACCGTCTCCACGCCCCTGGCGTGGGACGAGGTGGAGGCCTGCCGGGAGGCGGAGGAGCTGCGGTTCACCGCGCCGGACGTGCTGGAGCGGGCGGAGCGGCGGGGCGACCCCATGGCGGAGGTGCCGGGGACGCGGCAGCGGCTGCCCCGCGCCCCCGCCGCGGCCTCCTGACCTGACTGCCGGGCCCCCGGGCCTGCCGCTCCCCCGGCCCGCCGGCGCCCTGACCTCCCGGCCTCCTGTCCTCCCGGCCCGCTAGACGAGGCCGGGCGCCTCCAGGGTGAGGGTGGCGGCGTCGGCGTCCAGGACGGCGGGCACGCCGAGCGGCACGGTGAGGGTGGACGGGCCGTGCCCGAAGCCCAGCTCCTCGACGACGGGGACGCCGAGCGGCCCCAGGCGGTCCAGCATCAGGGCGCGGACCGCCTCGGCGGGCCCGCAGTCCTGCCAGGAGCCGAGGGCGACGCCCGCGACGCCGTCGAACACGCCGGAGCGCAGCAGCTGGGTGAGGATCCGGTCCAGCCGGTACGGCTCCTCGCCGACGTCCTCCAGCAGCAGGACCGCCCCCGCGAAGGACGGGCGGGCGTGCGGGGTGCCGCGCTCGGCCGCCAGCAGGCTGGCGCAGCCGCCCGCGGTGATGCCGCGGGCGCGTCCGGGCACGAGGGTCGCGGCGGTGGGCGAGGTGAGGACCAGCGCCGACTCCGGCTCCATGAGGGCGCGGCGCAGCCCCTCGGCGGTGGGCCCGTCCTTGACGAAGGTGAGCGCGGCGGCCATCGGCCCGTGGAGGGTGGCCAGGCCGAGGCGGACGGCGAAGGCCTCGTGCAGGGCGGTGACGTCGCTGTAGCCGACGAACGCCTTGGGCGGGGCGGCGCGCAGGGCGTCCCAGTCCAGCAGGTCCACCATGCGCTGGGCGCCGTAGCCGCCGCGGGCGCAGACCACCGCGGCCGTGCCGGGGTCGAGCCAGGCGCGCTCCAGGTCGCGGGCGCGGTCGGCGTCGGTGCCCGCCAGGTAGGGGCGGCCGGGGTCGACGTCGGTGGTGTGCGGGGCCACCTCGACCTCCAGGCCCCAGGAGCGCAGGAGGCCGCAGCCCAGCGCCAGGCGGTCGGCGGGGACGGGCCCGCTGGGGGCGACGACGGCCACCCGGTCGCCGGGGACGAGGCGGCGGGGGCGGGCGAGCGGGCGGAGGGGGGCGGTCATGGGCTCCTGCCGTGGGGGTCCGGGTGTGGGTGTCCGGGTGTGGGGGCCATCGTGCCACCGACGGCGGGACGGCGCCGGTGCGGTCCGGGCCGCGGGCCGCCGGGCGGCGGTGCGGGGGCGGTGCGGTGCGGGGGCGGTGCGGGAGTGCGGTGCGGTGCGGCGGCGGTCCGGACGCGGGGTCAGCCCGCGGTGGTCAGGAACCTGTCGAGGACGCGGGCGCCGAAGTGCAGGGCGTCCACCGGCACCCGCTCGTCCACGCCGTGGTACATGCCGTGGTAGTCGAAGCCGGGCGGCAGCCGCAGCGGGGAGAAGCCGTAGCCGGTGATGCCCAGCCGGGAGAACTGCTTGGCGTCGGTGCCGCCCGACATGGAGTACGGCACCACGTGGGCGCCCGGGTCGTGGGCGAGCAGCGCGTCGCGCATGGCGGCGAGGACGGGGGCGTCGACGGGCGCCTGGAGCGGGACCTCCCGGTGCTGGAAGGCCCACTCCACGTCGGGCCCGGTGAGCTCGTCGAGGACGGCGCTGAACTCCTCCTCGCCGCCGGGCAGCACCCGTCCGTCGACGGCGCCGGTGGCGGAGCCGGGGATGACGTTCACCTTGTAGCCGGCCTGGAGGACGGTGGGCGCGGCGCTGTTGCGCAGGGTGCCGGCGACCAGGGCGGCGGCCTCCGGGTCGAGGCGGGCCACGAAGGCGTCCACCCCCGCGCCCGACGGGTCGTCCAGGCAGGCGGGGTCGAGCGGGGTCCCGGTGGCCTCGGCGAGGGCGAGCAGGGCGGCCCGCACCGTGGGGGTGAGGCGCAGCGGCCAGCGGTGGGTGCCGATCCGGGCCATGGCGGCGGAGAGCCGGGTGACGGCGTTGGAACCGTTGGGCTTGGAGCCGTGGCCGGCGCGGCCGGTGGCGGTGAGCCGCAGCCAGGCGGTGCCGCGCTCCCCCGCCGCCACCGGGTAGAGGCGCTGCCCGGCCGCGGTGTGCACGGTGTAGCCGCCGGACTCGCCGATCCCCTCCGTGCAGCCCTCGAAGAGGTGGGCGTGGTGCCCGGCCAGCCAGGCGGAGCCGGCGGCGGCGCTGTCCTCCTCGTCGGCGGTGAAGGCCAGCACCACGTCGCGGCGGGGGCGGCGGCCCTCGCGGGCCCAGGCGCGGACCACGGCGGCCGTCACCGCGACCGTGCCCTTCATGTCGACGGCGCCGCGCCCCCACACCTCGCCGTCGCGGACCTCGCCGGAGAAGGGCGGGACGCTCCAGTCGGCGGCCTCGGCCGGGACGACGTCCAGGTGGCCGTGGACCAGCAGGGCGGGCAGACCCGGCTCGGCGCCCGGGACGCGGGCGACCACGTTGGCCCGGCCGGGGGCGGACTCCAGCAGCAGGGGGTCGAGCCCGGCCTCGGCGAGGAGGCCCGCGACGTACTCGGCGGCGGGGCGCTCCCGGCAGTCGCCGCCGCCCCGGTTGCTGGTGTCGATGCGGATCAGCTCGGAGGTGAAGCGGACGGCCTCCTCGCACGTCGGCGCGCCGTCGGCGGCGGGCCGGGCCGCCGGGGCGGCCCCGGTCGGGCGGACGGTCCCGGTCGGGCGGACGGTCTCGGTCATGCCGCGGTCCCCTCGGTCGTGGCTGCTCGCTCCCGGCCACCGTAACCGCCGGGGGCGGGACGGGCAGCGCGGCCGGGGCCAGGTTCACCGGGGCCGTGCATCCGGTGGAGCCGGAGGGGCGCGGCAGGGGGCGACGGGTGACGGCCGGGTGCGGCGGTTCACGCGAAGGTGTCGCCGGATGTCCCCCGTGAGGGGAAATCACGCCCTCTGTCCGGTACGGCGGTTAGGGTCGTGAGGGCGGTCCGCGGCGCCCGGCGCCGGTCCGCAGCACCCGTCACCGAGGAGTCCCGATGCCGCTGGGCCGTCTGCTCCCGGGCCGCCCCACCCCGGACCGCCCCACCCCGGACCGCCCCACCCCGGACCGGCCGCTCCCGGGGCACTCGCCCGGGGACCGCGCGCCCGAGGACGGCCCGCCCGGGGGCCGGCCGTCCGGACGCCCGTCCCCGTGGCGGCGGGCCGCGCTCCGGGCGCCCTCCGGCCGTCCGGCGCGGGTCGCCGCCGCCCTGCTGCTGCTCGCCGCCGCCGCGGTGCCCCTCGCCCTCGTGGCGGACCGCGCCCCGGGGCCGCAGGCCGCCGACCCGGCCGTGTCCGCCGACGGCCTGCCCTCCTCCGACGGCCCCGACCTCACGGCGGTGCCCGACCACGACGTCCCCTTCGGCGCCTTCCTGGGCTCCTGGGAGGACGGCGTCCGGTCCATCGGGCCGCTGGCGCAGTGGCTGCACGGGGCCGACGTCCGGGTGGGCCACACCTACCTGGCGGGCAACGACTGGTCCGACATCGAGGGCGACACCCCCGCACTCGCCCTGTGGAGCCGGTGGCGGCAGGCCGAGCCGGACCGGATGCTGGTGCTCAACGTGCCCCTGCAGGCCGGGAACGAGGACGGCGCCGGCGACGACGAGGTCCGGGACCTGATCCACCGCGGCGCGGACGGGGAGTTCGACGGGCACTTTCTGACGCTGGCCCGCAGGCTGGTGGACCTGGGCGCGGGCGACACCGTCCTCGTGCTCGGCTGGGAGATGAACGGCACCACCTACAACCACCGCTGCGGGCCCGACCCCGAGGCGTGGCGGGCCTACTGGCGGCGCGTCGTGGGGGTGATGCGCTCGGTGCCCGGGCAGCGGTTCCGCTTCGACTTCGCGCCGAGCCGCGGCCTGGACGCGGTGCCGTGGACGCACTGCTACCCGGGCGACGACGTGGTCGACGTGATCGGCATGGACAGCTACGACCAGGACCCCGGCGACACCTTCGACGACTACGTGGCGCAGCCGTACGGGCTGCGCCGGCAGGTGGAGTTCGCCGCGGCCCACCGCAAGCCGGTGTCCTACCCGGAGTGGGGGCTCTTCCGCCACGGGGACGACCCGGAGTTCGTCCGCCGCATGGTGGGGTGGATCCGCACCCACGACACCCTCTACCAGACCGCCACCGACTACTGCCCGCACGGCTTCTGGCAGTGCGGTGAGAACCCCCGCTCCAGCGAGGTCTACCGCGAGCTGCTGTCGGCGCGGCCGGGGGCGTCGGCGGCGGCTCCCCCGGAGGCCTCCCCCGGCCCGCGGCCCTGAGCCGTCCCGTCCCCCCGGCGGGGGGCGCGCAGCTCCCGCAGCCGGGTGCGGAGCGCCTCCAGCCACGGCAGGCGGGTGCGGGCCGCCCGGGCGGCGGCGCAGCGCAGCCGCACCGCGCCCGCGTGGAGCGCGGCGGCGGGGGCGAGGCGGCCGCCGAGGACCAGGCGCTCGTTGCGGTCCAGGTCCGGGCGCCAGCGCTGCTTGTACGGTTCGGTGCCGCGCAGCAGGCTGAGCACCGGCACGCCGTCCCGCAGGGTGCGGGCCAGGGACTCGCCGAAGAGCAGGCCCGCGATGTCCAGGCGCTGCCGCAGGCTCGGGTGGGCCCCGTACATGTAGAGGCCCGCGACGGCGGGGGACAGCAGCAGGAGGTTGACGGCGACCAGCTCGCCGTCCAGGCGGTACTCCTGGACGGAGGCGCGGCCGGCCGCGACCATGCCCCGGACGGCCTCCCGCAGGTGGCCGCCGAAGCGCTCGCCGAGGTGCTCCGGGGTGGCGCCGCGCCCGCGCCACTGGAGCTCGTGCAGGCGCAGCATGGCGTCGACGGCGGCGGGCGCCCCGTCCGCGGGGACCTCGCGGACCTCGACCCCCGCCTCCGCGATCCGGCGCTGCTTGACCCGGTTGCGCTGGGCGGTGCGGCCCGGCAGGCGGCGCAGCAGCTCCTCCATGGGGAGGGCGGGCAGGTGCTGGCAGACCGAGTCGGGCAGGCGGCGGACCCGGCCCGGCCAGTGGGCGGGCAGCCGCTGGGCGGCGCCGTCGGGCCGCAGCTCGCGCAGGTCGGTGACGGTGCGGGGGAAGCGGGCGCGCAGGGCGGCGGCGAGCTCGGCGGCGGCGCGGTCGGCGCAGGCGTCGTCCAGCAGCACGTCGTTGTAGTCGCTCACCCCGGCCCCCACCGGGACCAGCACCCGGTACGGCGTCCGGCGGACCGTCAGGGCGGCCGCGGCGACCAGGCGCCCGTCGCGGCGGACCAGCAGCAGGCGCAGCCGGCCGGGGCGGCCGTAGGCGCGCCACCAGGACGCCAGCCAGGCGGCGGACTGGAAGGAGGTCGCGGTGCGGCAGCGGGCCGCCAGGGCGTCCCACTCGGCGGCCAGCTCGTCGAGGGCGCCGTCGTCGCGGCGCACCTCGGCGGTCCAGCGGGTTGCGGGCGTGCCGTCCGGCGGCGCGGCGTCCGCGGGGCGCGGGCGGACGGCGCCGGCCGGGGCGGGGGTGCGGCCGGGGAGCAGGGCCGTGGCGTCCTCGGTCACGCGCGGCTCCGGGTGCGGGCGGCCGCCCCGGCGGCGCGGGTGCGGGTGGCGGAGGGCGCGTCGGCGGCCGGGGGCGCCTGCTGCCCGTCGGGGACGGGGACGGGGGCGGTGCCGGCCCCGGGCGCGGCGTCCTTCCCGAGGACCGGCTTGGCGGCGGGCGTCCCGGAGAGGGCCGGCTGGGCGACGGGGGTGCCCGTGGAGAGCCGCTTCGGGACCCGGGGCTTCGCGGGCCTCTCGGCGGCGGGCTTCACGGCGGCGGACCTAGCGGCGACGGACTTCGCGGCAGCCGGCGCCTCGGCGGCGGCCTTCACGGCAGCGGACTTCACGGCGGGCTTCGCGGCGGACGGCTTCGCGGCGGACGGCTTCGCGGCGGACGGCTTCACGGAGCGGGACTTCGGGGCCGGACCCTTCGCCGGCTCGGACGGCGCGGGCTCGGACGGCGCAAGCTCAGACGGCGCGAGCTCGGACGGCGCGAGCTCGGACGGCGCGGGCTCCGGCTTCGCGGCGGCCGCCCTCCCCGCCGCCCTCCCGGTCGTCGGCCCGGCGGCCGGGGTCCTCGCCCCGTCCATCGCGGCGGACGTCTGGGCGGCGGGCTCCCCGGCCGCCCGGACGGCTGCCGAGGGGGATGCCTCCCCGGCCGGCCCGGCGGCGGACCCGGCCGCCGGCACCGCGGGCTCCGGTGCCGCGGCCGCCGGCCGCGGGACGGGCACGGCCGCGGGCGCGGCCCCGGCCGGCGCGGTGGCGGGCCCGGAGCCCGCGCCCTGACGGGCCGCCATCACCAGCCCGCCGAGCAGCAGTCCGGCCGCCGCGCCCACCGCGACGTCGATCGGCGCCGCGGGCGAGGAGGGCTCCGTGGGCGAGGCCGCCGGGGCGAAGTCGACGAGCTTCACCCGGGTCTCCCCCGTGGTGCCGTTGCCGAACCGGACCAGGGAGCGGGCCACGGCGTTGGCGGACCCGGCGGCGGCCTGCGGGCTCGGCGCGGTGCCCCGGACCTCGATCACCGGGGCGTCCGGGGAGGTGGTGCCGCCCACCTGGTCCGCGAGGGCGGCGCTCGTGGTGCCGATCTCGGCGGCGGCGCCGTACAGCACCTGGGGCTGCGTCACGAGGCGGCCGTACGCCTGGGCGTAGTTCACCGCCGCGGCGGGGTCGGTGGCGTTCTGCGGCACCACCAGGACGTAGGCGCTGGCGCTGTAGGAGGGGGGCGCGGCCATCGCGTAGGTGCCGCCGGCGGCGGCGCCGAGCGGCACGGCGAGCAGGACGGGCCACCAGCGGCGGGCGGGGCGGCCGGCGGGGTCGCGGGGTTCGGCGGTCATGTCGGGTCCTCGTCGGGTGGGGGGTCGGCAGGGTCGGGGTGGGTCGGCGGGCCGGTCCGGGAGCGGGCCGGCTCAGCGGCGGGCCGGCGCGGGTGCCGGGCGGCGCGGGGCGCCGACCCGGTCGTACAGGGCGCCGAGCCCGGCGGCGGTGCGGGCGATGTCGTAGTGGTGCACCGCCGGCGGCTGGGGCAGCGGCGGCGGGCGGCGGCCCGCGGGGGCGGCGAGGGCGTCCGCGTACGCCGCCGGGTCGGGGGGCAGCCGCCGCGCGCCGGGGGCGGCGCCGGGCGGCAGCCGGTCCAGGGCGGGGCAGCTGCCGTAGCGGACGGGCAGTCCGGCGGCGAGGCCCTCCAGGACGGCCAGCCCGAAGGTCTCGGCGTCGGAAGGCGCGGCCAGCACGTCCACGGCGGTGAGCAGGTCGGGCACGTCGTCGCGCTCCCCGGCGAACACGGTGCGCCGGGCCACGCCGGCGGCGCGAGCGCGGGCCTCCAGGGGGGCGCGTCCCGGCCCGTCGCCGACGAGCAGCAGCCACGGCTCGCGGCCCGCGGCGCCGCCGCCGGCCGGACGGCGGGCGGCGAGCAGGGCCAGGGCGTCGACCAGCACGTCGAAGCGCTTGCCGGGGACGAGCCGGCCGACCGCGCCGACCACGTGGGCCTCCTGCGGCAGGCCGAGCCGGTCGCGGAGCGTCCGCCGCAGTGCGGCGCGGGCGGCGTCCGGGCGGACGTGGCGGGCGGCGTCGACGCCGTTGGGCAGCACCTCCAGCCGGTGCGGCGGCACGCCCCAGGCGGCGAGCCGGTCGCGGACGTCGTCGGAGACGGCGACGGTGGTGCTGCCGAGCCGTTCGGCGGCCAGGTACAGGGCCCGGACGCCCCGGGTGGCGGGGCGGCCCTCGATGCACCCGTCCAGCAGGGAGTGCTCGGTGGCGACCACGGCCCGCACTCCGGCGAGGCGGGCGGCGAGGCGCCCGTACAGGCAGGCCCGGTAGAGGTGGGTGTGCACGACGTCGAAGCGGCCGCGGCGGACGAGCCCGGTGAGGCGGGGCAGCACGGCCGCGTCCCGGTTGCCGCGCATGCCGAGGTGGTGGACGGGCGTGCCGTCGGCGCGGATGCCGTCGGCGACCGCACCGGGGGCGGTGAGCACCGCGACCTCGCACCGGTGGTGACCCGGCAGGTGGCGCAGCAGCAGCCGCAGCTGCTGCTCGGCGCCGCCGGCCCGCAGTCCCGTGATGACGTGGAGGACCCTCACCGGGCGCCGCCCTCCGGCCCGGCGCCGCCGTCCGGGCGGAGGCGGCCGGCCGCGCCGCGCAGGTCGCGCAGCAGGTGCCGGGCCCGTTTGGCGTGCAGGCGCAGCGGCCCGTCGCGGTCGCCGACGTACGTGCGGGGCAGGGCGTGGCGGCCGGTGAGCGGTCCGTGGGCGATGGCGCAGGCGTGGTCGTAGCCGGCAGCGCGGACGGCGGCGGCGGCCCGCGCGTCCACGGCGCCGTAGGGGTAGCAGAAGCCGGTGACGGGGACGCCGGCGACGTCCTCCAGGAGCTCGCGGCTGCGGGCGGTCTCGGCGGCGAGCGCGTCGTCGCCGAGGCCGGTCAGGTCGGTGTGGAGCAGGCCGTGGGAGCCGATCTCGACCCCGGCCGCGGCGGCCTCACGGACCTGGTCCGCCGTCAGCAGGGGCTTGCGGGGGCCGTCGGGGTCCCAGGCGTTGTCGCCGCCGAGGCGGCCGGCGACGACGTAGACGGTGGCGGTGAAGCCGCGGGCGCGCAGGACGGGCACGACGTGGTCGAGGAGGTCGGCGTAGCCGTCGTCGAAGGTGAGGCCGACCAGGCCGCGGGCGCGGCCGTCCGCCGCCGCCCGCAGCAGTTCGCCGACGCCGACGCCGCGCAGGCCGCGGGTGTGCAGCCAGCGCATCTGGGCGGCGAACCGCCCGGGGGACACGGTGAGGAGGTAGGGGTCCTCCTCGTAGGGGGCGACGGAGTGGTACATCAGCGTCCACGGCGTCCCCGGCGTCCACGGCGGCGCGGCGAGCGGGGGGCGCGGTTCCGCGGCGGGCGCGGACGCGGGCGGCGGGACGGCGGGCCCGGGAGCGGGCGGCACGCCGGGTGCGGCGGGTGCGGCGGGTTCAGCGGCCATGGCGGCGGCCCCTCTCGGCGGCGGTTCGCAGGACGCGCCCGGCGGCGCGCAGCGGGGTGCGCAGCTCGGGTGCGCCGAGCGCGGCGGCGGTGGCGGTGAAGACGGCGGCGACGGCGGCGCCGCCCAGCAGGACGGCGGGCACCGGGCGGGGCCCGGCGAGGGAGGCGGCGGCGGTGCCGGCGGCCGCAGCGGCCGCGGCGGCGGCGGCCAGCCGGGCCTGCCCGGCGAGCACGGCGCGCAGGCGCAACGGGATGCCCCGCAGCCGCAGCCCGTGCAGGAGGAGGGCGGCGGTGACCGCGATGCCCGCCGCGTCGGCGGCGGCCACGCCGGGCGCCCCGGCCCGGGGCGCGGCGGCGGCGCCGACGCCCGCCGTGACGACCAGTCCGAGCAGCATGGCGGCGACCGGGTACCAGTCCAGGCGCGGCCGGGCCGCGCCCGGCGGCTCGGGCGTGCCGGCGATCCGGACGGCGGGCCGGGTGGAGAAGAACGGCCGGACCAGGGCGCCGGTCATGGCCTGGGCGAGCAGGCCGAGGCTGTACACGCGCATCACGCCGGCGGTGGCGGCGGTGTCCTGCGGTCCGAAGGCGCCGCGCTGGAAGACGACCGCCACGACGGCGGGCGCGCAGGCCAGCAGGAAGGCCGTGCCGCACAGGACGACGGCGCCGACCAGGCCGAGGTCCTTCTCGACCCGGTCGCGGGCGGCCCGCAGGTCGCCGTCGGCGACCGCGCGGGCGACGAGCGGGAAGGTGACGGTGCAGATCAGCAGGGAGGCGGTCATGGCCAGCTGGGCGATCTTGGCCGCGTAGTTGAGGTGCGAGATGGTGCCGGGCGGCAGCTCGGAGCCGAGGTACCGCTCGACGAACACCTGGGACTGCCGCGCGAGGGAGAAGGCGACGACGGGCAGCAGTACCAGCGGGCTGAGCGAGAGCGGCCCCGCCGGGCGGCCGGCGGCGCGGGCCGCCGGGATCCCGGGCGCCGGGCCGGTGCCGGTGCCGGTGCCGCGCAGCCGGCGGAGGAAGGGCGGCAGGAGCAGGGCGGTCATCAGCACGCTGCCGAGGGCCACGCCGGCGGCGGCCGCGGTGACGCCGAACCGCCGGTGGCAGGCGGCCAGGAGGCCGAGGATGCCGAGGTTGTAGACGACGGTGACCGCGGCGGGGGCGGTGAAGCGGTGGTGGGCCCGCAGGGCGGCGCTGAGGTAGCCGGTGACGCCGAAGGGCAGCACGGTGAGCGCGGTGATCCGCGTGCAGCGGACGGCGAGCGCGGGGTCGGGCAGTCCGGGGGCGAGCAGGTGGACGAGCTGCGGGGCGCCGGCGGCGACCGCCCCGGAGAGGGCGGCCAGGGCGAGGCAGAGGCGGGGCAGGGTGGCGGCGACCAGGGCGCGGACCGGGTCGGGTGCGCCGGGGCGCGCGGCGCGGTCGCCGCGGGCGGCCAGCGCGAGGCTGAAGGCGGGGACCATGAGGAAGGCCATGGCGTCCTCGATGAGCAGCGGGGACGCGGTCTCGGGCACGGTCCAGGAGACGAGGAACGCGTCGGTGCCCTCGTCGGCGCCGAAGTAGCGGGCGAGGAGCAGGTCGCGCAGCATCCCCAGCAGCGAGCCGGCGGCGGTCAGCAGCGCGGTGACACCGAAGGCGCGGGCGACGAAGGACGCGCCGGCGGTCGGCGCGGCCGGATCCGGGGCTGCGGACGCCGCCGGGTCGGCGGCGGACGCGGGCTGGCCCGCGGCGGCGGGCGGCGGGCCGGGGGCGGCGGGTGCGGCGGGCGGTGCGGCGTCCTCCGGCGCGGGGGCGGCGGCCGGGACGGGGGCCGGGGCCGGTGCCGGGACCGGGGCTTCCTCCGGGGCCGTCCCGGCGGCGGCCGGGACGGGGAGCGGGGACGCGGGCGGGTTCGGACGGGCGGTCACCGGAGGGCGTCCTCCCCCGCCGGTCCGGGCGCCGCGGGCAGCGCCCACCGGGCGGCGAGGCCGAGCACGACCGAGGTGAGGACCGTGGTGGTGCCGCCGATGTCCGCGTACAGGAAGTCCACGAGCTGCCAGACCAGCAGCCCGGTGGCGGCCGGACCGGCGGCGCCGCGCACGCCGCCGCCGGTCCGGCGCAGGCAGCGCACGAGCAGCACCAGGCAGAGCGCGGCGTGGGCGAGGAGGCCGAGCAGGCCCTGCTCGCTCAGCACCAGCAGGTACATGTTGTGGGGGGAGAGCAGCGGCTCGCGCCGGAAGCCGGACGCGGCGTCCTCGGTGTCGCTGCCGGAGGAGAGCCGCAGCGGGGCGTGGCCGTCGCGCTCCTGCGGGAATCCCTTGGGGCCGGTCCCGGTGACGGGGTGGTCGAGCCAGATGCGCCCGGCGGTGGTCCACAGGTCGTAGCGGTCGCTCACGGACTGGTCGGGGTCGGCGGAGACGGTGGCGATGCTGGCGAGCCGCGCCCCGACGCCGTCCTGCCCGCCGCCGACGCCGCCGACGCCGCCGGACACGCCCAGCAGCACGGTGGCGGCGGCCGCCGCGGACGCGGCGGCGCGCAGGGCGAGGCGGGCGTCGGTGCGGAGCAGCACGACGGCGACGGCGGCGGCGCAGGCGATCCAGCTGCCGCGGCTGAAGGAGAACGCCAGCGGCAGCGTCAGCAGCGCCGCGGCCGCGTACAGGGCGCGGCGGGGCCACCGGTGGCCGGGCGTGCCGCGCAGGCCGAGGGCGAGGCCGAGGGCGGCCAGCAGGCCGAGGGAGACCACACCGGACATCGCCATGACGTCGAGGGCGCCGAAGGTGCCCACCGCACGGACGGGCCGCCCCGCGTAGGAGGCGCCGGTGCCCGTCAGGTACTGGTGGACGCCGACGGCGCCCTCGGCCAGCGCGGCGGCGACGAGGGCCCCGAGGACGAGATGGAGGTCGCGCCGGTCGCGCAGCGCCAGCAGCACGGCGGCGGGGACGAGGACGAAGACCTGGACCAGGCGGACGAAGCCGGTGAGCGCGGCGGCGGGGTCGAGGGCCGTGGCGGTGGCGGCGGCCGCGGCGGCCGCCACGCCTCCGAGGAGCAGGCAGGCGAGCGGGGGCGGCGCGGTGCGGGACCGGCCGCGCAGCAGCGGGACGGCGGTGAGCGCGACCAGGACGAGGGAGGCGACGTCGGCGGCGGTGACGTGGACGGCGGCGGCGACGTCCTGCGCCCCGCCGGGGGCGGGGAGGCAGACGAGCAGGACGGTCGCGGCGGCGGCCAGGGCGGGCCGGCGCAGCAGGTCGAGGGCCAGGTCCCGGAGGGGGCCGGGAGCGGGTGCGTGCACGGTGGGCGCGGGCGAGGAGGAGGCGTGTGCGGAGGGGGCGCACGCGGGGGGCGGCTCCGGGAGGCCCCGGGGCGGCGCGGGTGCGGTGGCGGCGGCCTGCACGGCGGTCAGCTCCCGTCCGGGCGGATCAGCGAGGCGGCCGTGCGCAGCAGGATCTTGACGTCCTGCCACAGGCTCCAGCTCTCGATGTAGTGGTTGTCGAAGCGGGTGCGGTCCTCGATGGAGGTGTCGCCGCGCAGCCCGTGGACCTGGGCGAGGCCGGTGAGGCCGGCCGGGACGCGGTGCCGGTCGGCGTACTCGGGGTGGGCCTGGGTGAAGCGCATGACGAAGTACGGACGCTCGGGGCGCGGCCCGACCAGGCTCATCTCGCCGCGCAGCACGTTCCACAGCTGGGGCAGCTCGTCGAGGGAGGTACGGCGCAGGAGGCGGCCGACGCGGCCGACGCGGTGGTCCTGGGCGATGTTCCAGCGGGTCGCGGACTCGTGCTCGTCGGCCGGGCGCAGGGTGCGGAACTTCAGGAGGGTGAACGCCCGCCCGCCGAGCCCCACCCGCTGCTGGCGGAAGAGGACCCCGGGACCGTCGTCGAGCCGGACGGCGAGGGCGCACAGGGCCAGCAGCGGCGCGGCCAGCACGAGCAGGACGGCGGCGGCGGCGACGTCCAGGGCGCGCTTGGCGGCCCGCCGCACGGTCTGGCGGCCGGGCCGGCCGAGCCGCAGGCAGGGGAAGCCCCACAGGTGGTCGCCCTGGGCGGGCCTGCGCTGACCGTGCAGCAGGGCGCCGTACTCGCGCAGCCCGGGCACCAGCCACAGGTCGCAGCCGAGGCGGGCGGCGGCGCGGATCGCGGCGGCGGCTCCGGCGTCGGCGTCCTCGGCGGCGACCACCAGGTGCCGCACCCCGCGGCGCCGGACCTCCCGCTCCAGCACCTCGCACCCGCCGAGCACGGGCACGGGGAGCCCGTCGGGCAGCGGCACGGGGGCGGTGTCCAGGTGGCCGACGGGCCGCATGCCGTACCGGGGGTGCTCCAGGAGGGTCGCGGCGACCTGCCGCCCCAGCCGTCCGGCTCCGACGACCAGGACCGGCCGCGGGTCGCGGCGGCGGATCCGCAGCAGGGCGGCGTGGGCGGCGGCGCGGGCGAGGACGACGAGGACGGTGTACGCGGCCAGCAGCCGCAGCAGTCCGGTGGCGGTGTCGAACGGCGGCCACGTGCGGCCGAGGCAGCCGGCGAGGGTCGCCGTGAGGGCGGCGGCGACGGCCGCCCGGCCGGCGAGGGCGGGCAGCTCGTCGAGGACGGAGGGCGACAGGCGGCTGCGGTGGAGTCCGCCGGAGCCGTTGAGCAGGAGCAGTGCGGACAGCAGGGCGCCGGTCGCGGGCAGCAGGTCGGCGAGGGTCCAGGGGCGGCAGTGGGCGGCGAGCACGGCGGTGCAGGCCGCCGCGGCGTCGGCGGCGAGCAGGACGGCGGGGAGGGCGGCCTCGGCCCGGTCGGTGAGGCTGCGGCGGCGGACGGGGGCCGGGGCGGTGGCGGGCGCGGGGGCCGGGGCGGGCACGGAGGGGGGCGGGGCGCCGAGCCGGGGGGCGGCGCCGCCGAACGGTGCGAGCCGTCCGGAACGGGGCGCGCTCTCGTTCTCAATGCTCATCCGCGCACGTACTCCCCTGCTGTGTGCCCTGGTCCGGGTCGCTCCGGTCCGCCGGGGCGGCCCGGGTGGGACCCGCCGCCCCGGTCGGTCCCCGTCCGCCGGGCCGCAGCCGCGGGACGGGTACCGGCAGAGCCAGACATTCCAGACAGTACCGACGATTTTTGGACAGGCGGTCAGTTGACTTGCCCTTTCACCCGGCTGCCATTCATCCGGTGCACGCTCCCGGGGTCCGGGCGCGGCGGGGTCCGGCGCCCCGGCGGCCTCCGGCGCCGCCGCCCGGACGGCCGCCGACCCGCGCCCCTCCCCCGGCGGCGCGCGGGGGCGCCGCCGGACGGCTGCACGCCCCGGCCGGACGTCGCCCGCCTCCCCGGGGGGCGTGCGCGCCGTCCAGCAGGGGCGCGCGCACCCCTCGCGGAGGCGGGCACTGGAGAAACGATCAGGACGGCGGCCGGGACACGGGCCGCCGGGACACGGGCGGCGGGCGGCCGGGCGGGCCGCGACCGCCCGGAACGCCGTCCGATCAGGCGCGGGCCGGGCCCGGGGCCTGACGGAGGTTCACCCGGACGGGGCAGGCGGGACGGGCCGGGCGGACGAGCCGCCGCCCGCCAGCAGCTCGCGGTAGAGGGCGCCGACCCCGGCCGCCGTCCGCGTCACGTCGTGCCGGGCCGCGACGTGGCCGCGGACCGGCCCGCCGCGGCGGGCGCACCCGGCGCGGTCGCCGAGCGCCGAGGCCAGCGCGTCCGCCAGCGCCGGCGGGTCCTCCGGGGGCACCAGGGCCCCCGGCAGCTCCCACGGCGGCAGGCACTCGGCGGCGCCGGGCACGTCGGTCAGCAGCACCGGGCGGGCCGCCGCCATGGCCTCCAGCGGCGCCAGCGCCATCCCCTCCCACCGGGAGGGCAGCACCACCAGGTCGGCCGCCGCGCACCAGGGGCGCGGGTCGGGCACGTCCCCGGCGAACAGGACCGGCGCGCCCGCGGGCAGCAGCGCCGCACGCGCCTCCAGGGCCGGCCGGTCGGGGCCGTCGCCGACCAGGGCGAGCCGCGCGTCCGGCACCCGGCCCAGCACCCGCGGCCAGGCCGCCAGCAGCAGGTCCTGGCCCTTCTGCCGGCACAGGCGTCCGACGCAGACGGCGAGCGGGGCGAGCGGGTCCAGGCCGAGGGCCCGCCGGGCCAGGCGGCGGTCGGCCTCGCCGGCGGCGGTGTGGCGGTCCAGGTCCACACCGTTGGGGACCACCTCCCAGCGCCGGGCCCGGATCCCGGCCGCCAGCCCCTCGCCGCGCTCCCGCTCGCTGACGCAGAGCACGGCGTCGGCCCAGCGGGCGCCCAGGCGCTCCCAGCGCACGGCCGCGGCGGCGACCGGCCCGGTGGCGGCGGCGAAGGACCAGGCGTGCGGCTGGAAGACCGTCGGGACGCGGCCGCGCACGGCCAGGCGCCCGGCGAGGCCGGCCTTGGCGCTGTGCAGGTGGAGGAGGTCGGGGCGGGCCCGGTCGACGATCCGGCCCAGCCGCCGGGCCTCGGCCGGGACCGAGGGCCCGGGGGCGCGCCGCGCGGGCCAGGGCAGCACCCGGGCGCCGGCCCGCGCCGCCTGCTCGGCCAGCCGCCCGCCGGGCGGGCAGGCCACGGCCACGCGGTGCCCCTCGGCGGCCTGGCTCCGCACCAGGTCCACCGCCACCCGGGCGACCCCGCCGTCCACGGGCTGGGACACATGAAGGATCGTCACGTCCACGTCCGTAAGGCTAGGTTTGCCCGCCTCCGGGACGGTGCGCCGTCACCCGCACGGGGGACCGGCGGGCGCGCCGGGGGGCCGGACGCGGCGGCGGGCGGCGGGCGGCGGGGCACGGCGTGCCGGAGCGGCCCGGCCGCCGGGGGGACGGGCCCCGGCGGCCGCGGACCGGCCGGCCGGCGCGGGTCAGTCCGGGCGGTGGGAGAGGTGGAGGTCGCGCTCGGTGTCGCCGTCCTCCAGGCGCAGCGCGGTGGCCACCGGCGGGTAGCCGCTGGCGATCACGGTGTACTCGCCCGGCTGGAGGTCGCCGAAGCGGAAGGAGCCGTCGGCCCCGGTGGTGACCGCCGCGACGACCGTGCCCGCGGGGTCCAGCAGCGTCACGCGGGCGTCGGCGACGGGGTGGCCGCCGGAGGTGCGGACGGTGCCGCGCAGGGTCCCGCTGCCGGCGAGGGCCACGTCCTGGCGGGTCTCGCCGCTGGGGGCGACCGCGACGGCCAGCGCGGCGGGCCGGTAGGCGCGGGCGCTGACGGCCAGGGTGTAGTCGCCGGCCACCAGGTCGCGGAAGTGGTACGCGCCGTCGTCGTCGGTGTGGCCGGTGGCGACGACCTCGCCGCGCGGGTCGGTGAGGACCACGGCGGCGCCCGCCACCGGGGCGCCCTCGGTGCTGCGGACCGCGCCGCCGAGGCGGCCGGTGCCGCCGAGCACCACGTCCAGGTCGACGGGACGGCTGCCCACGGCGACCGTGACGGCCTGCGGCTGGTGCCCGGACGCGGCGGCGATCAGCACGTAGTGGCCCGGGCGGGGGGCGGCCATGGCCCACCCGCCGTCGGGGCCGCCGACGGCGCGGGCGGCCTGGCGGCCGTCCCGGTCGATCAGGGTGAGGACGGCGCCGGGCACGGCGGACCGGTCCGGCTCGCGGACGGTGCCGCGCAGCGGCACGCCCGGCGAGGGGTGCCCCGCGTCGGGCGCGGCGCGGTCGGCGCCGGAGAGGGCGGTCGCGGCCCGGACGGCCGCCCGCACGGTGTCCCCGGCGGTGTCACGGCCGGTGTGCCCACCGGCTTCGCGGCCGGTGCCGTGGTCGGCGGCCGGGACGGCGGGGACGGGCTCGGCGGCCTGGGACGGCACGGCGGAACCGGGGGCCGGCTGCATGGCCAAGGGTTTCTCCTTCAGCAGGAAGGCGAGGACGAGGCCCAGCGCCAGGACGGGCACCAGGTACAGGAAGATCCGCGGCATGGCGTCGGCGTACGCGGCGACGTACGCGTGGTGCAGCGGCGCCGGCAGGGCCCGGACCAGCTCCGGGGTGATGGAGTCGGTGTCGGGCAGCGCGGGGCCGCCGGTCCCGGCGGCGGGCAGGGCGTGCGCGAGGCGGTCGGTGAGCCGGGCGTGGAAGAGGGAGCCGAAGACCGCCGCGCCGACCGAGCCGCCGATCTGCCGCAGGTAGTTGTTGGCGGAGGTCGCGGTGCCGATCTGGCGCGGGGGCACGGAGTTCTGCACGGCCAGCACCAGGACGGGCAGCGACAGGCCGACCCCGAGGCCGAGGACGGCCATGGCCCCGGCGGTGACCGCGTACGGGGTGTCCTCGCGCAGCAGTAGGCCCAGCAGGGCCATGCCGGCCGTGGAGAGCGCGCCGCCGAGGACCGGGTAGGCCTTGTAGCGGCCGGTGCGGCTGATCAGCTGGCCGGAGCCGATGGAGGCGAGCACGATGCCGCCCATCATCGGGAGCATCAGCAGCCCGGAGCGGGTGGCGCTGGCGCCGTCCACCATCTGCAGGAAGCTGGGCAGGTAGCTGGCGGCGCCGAACAGCGCCACGCCGACCACCACCCCGATGCCCCCGGCGACGGTGAAGACGGGGTCGCGGAAGAGGCGCATGGGGATGACGGGCTCGGCGGCGGCGCGCTCGGCGAGGACGAAGAGCGCCAGGCAGCCGAGGGTGGCGCCGCCGAGGCCGAGGATCACCGGGTCGGTCCAGCCGTACTCGGTGCCGCCCCAGCTCGTGGCGAGGACCAGGCAGGTGGAGGCGGCGGCCAGCAGCAGCGCCCCGGCCACGTCGAGCCGGGGCCGGCGGGCGGGCCGGGCCAGGCCCCGCAGTCCGACCAGGGCGACGAGCAGGGCCACCGCCCCGATCGGGATGTTGACCCAGAAGCACCAGCGCCAGCCGGGCCCGTCGGTGAACCAGCCGCCCAGCAGCGGCCCGGCCACGGAGGAGATGCCGAAGACGGCGCCGATCAGGCCCATGTACCGGCCGCGGTCCCGCGGGGGCACGATGTCGGCGATGATCGCCTGGACGCCGATCATGAGGCCGCCGCCGCCCACGCCCTGGACGGCGCGGAAGGCGATGAGCTGGTCGATGGTGCCGCACCAGCCGGCGAGGGCGGAGCCGGCGACGAAGACGGCGATGGCGAACCGGAAGACCCGGGCCCGGCCGAAGAGGTCGCCGAGCTTGCCGTAGAGGGGCAGGACGACGGTGGAGGCCAGCAGGTAGGCGGTGACCACCCACGACATGCGGTCCAGGCCGTGGAGTTCGCCGACGATCCGCGGCAGGGCGGTGGCGACGATGGTCTGGTCGAGGGCGGCCAGCAGCAGGGCGAGCATCAGGCCGGCGAAGACCAGGCGCACCTGACGGGGCGTCATCGTCTCGGCGGCGGTCTCGGGCGGGCGGACCGCCGGTGCCTGGGGTGCGGCCTCCATCACGGACATGCCGTGGATGATGGCAGCCGGCGGCACGCTCCCCGAACCGGTCGTATCGTCGGGCTTACCGCCGCGACCGGCGCGGATGCCGCTTTCGGCCGCCCCGGGGCGCCGCGGTTTCACCCGCACGGGGAGGCCGGGGGCCGTGTCCGCGCCCCGACCGGCGCCCGACCGGGTGAACGGGGCGCGCGGTCCGCGGCGGCCGGGGGCGGCCGCGGCCGGGGGCGGCCGGGCGGGGGCCCGCGACACGGGGGCCGCGGGGCGCCGCTCCGGGCCACGGTCAGCCCAGGGTGGACTCCAGCTCCTCCATGGCCCCGGTGACGATGTCCCGCATCGCCCGCTCGGCCCGCGCCGCGTCGCCCGCGCAGACCGCCTCCGCCACCTCGCGGTGCCGGGCGACGGCGTACGGCTGCGGGTGGTGCGGCATCAGGTGGTGCTCGGTGCGGCCGGTGAGGACGGCGGCCACCACCTCGCCCAGGTGCGCGAACATCTCGTTGCCGGACGCCTCCAGCACCAGCCGGTGGAAGGCGATGTCGTGCCCGAGGAAGACCGCGAGGTCGCCGGCGCGGGCGGTGACGGTGAGCTCCACCGCGAGGGCGCTCAGCCGGCGGCGCTGGTCGTCGGTGGCCCGGTCGGCGGCGAGGGCGGCGGCGGCGGGCTCGACGGCCGCGCGCAGGGCGCCCAGCGAGCGCAGCTGGGCGGGGCGGTCGGGGCCGGCCAGCCGCCAGCGGATCACCAGGGGGTCGAAGACGTCCCAGGCGGAGCGGGGCTGCACCGTGATCCCCACCCGGCGGCGGGAGGCGACCATGCCCATGGCCTCCAGGACCCGGACGGCCTCCCGGACGACGGTGCGCGAGACGCCGTACCGGACCTCCAGCTCCTCCATGCGCAGCACGGCGCCCCCGGGGATCGTGCCGGAGGCGATGGCGGGGCCGAGCTCGGCGAGGAGGCGGCCGTGCAGCCCCTGCCCCGCGCCGCCTCCCGTGCCGTCGCCCGTGCCGTTGAAGGTGTCCACCCGACCAGCCTAGAGGGCGGCTGAGACCACATTCATATGACGATTACGTCTCGGCGTCTTGAATAAGTCATATCTTTGGCGTCATAGTTCCGTGCAGCCGGGCACGGGGCAGCGGCCCCGCGGGACAGTCCCGCACCGGTCGGACACCGTCAGGAGCACCACCATGGGTCTCAACGCCGAGAACCACCCCTCGTGCATCGTCGTGATGGGCGTGTCAGGGGTCGGCAAGACCACCGTCGCCCGCCTGCTCGCCGAGCGGCTGGACGTCCCCTTCGCCGAGGCGGACGACTTCCACCCGGCCGCCAACGTCGCCAAGATGTCGGCCGGCGTGCCGCTGGACGACGCGGACCGGCAGCCGTGGCTGGAGTCCATCGGCCGCTGGCTGCACGACCGCGACACCGCGGGCACGGGCGGCGTGGTGACCTGCTCGGCGCTGAAGCGGCGCTACCGCGACACCCTGCGGGCGGCGTCGCCCGGCGTGTTCTTCCTGCACCTGACCGCGGACCGCGCGCTCGTCGCGGACCGCATCGGCCACCGCAGCGGCCACTTCATGCCCGCGTCCCTGCTGGACTCCCAGCTGGCGGCGCTGGAACCCCTCGGACCGGACGAGCGCGGCGCCTCGCTCGACGCCGGACCGGGCACGGAACACCTCGTCGAGATGGCCGTGGCCGCCGTGCCCCGGCCCGTCAATGGAGACCTCGCGTGACCCTCTCCCTCGCCACTCCCGGGGCGGCCTCCCTGCTGGCCGCGGCCCAGGAGACCCTGCCCCACAGCAGCAGCTCCGGCAGACTCGTCGCCGCCATGCTGGTCGGCATCGCGGTCATCGTGCTGCTGATCACCCGGCTGAAGATGCACCCCTTCCTGGCCCTCACCCTGGGCTCCGGGGTGCTCGCCGCGGTCGCCGGCGTGCCGTTCGACAAGCTGACCTCCAGCTTCACCACCGGCCTGGGCACCACCGTCGCCGGCGTCGGCGTGCTGATCGCCCTGGGGGCCATGCTGGGCAAGCTGCTGGCCGACTCCGGGGGCGCCGACCGGATCGCCGACACGATCCTGTCCCGCTCCGGGCCGCGGTCGCTGCCCTGGGCGATGGCGCTGGTCGCCGCCGTGCTCGGCCTGCCGCTCTTCTTCGAGGTCGGCGTCGTCCTGCTGATCCCGATCGTGCTGCTGGTCGCCCGCCGCGGCAACCTGCCGCTCATGCGCGTCGGCATACCCGCCCTGGCCGGCCTGTCCGTGCTGCACGGCCTGGTCCCGCCGCACCCGGGCCCGCTGGTGGCCATCGACGCCCTGCACGCCGACCTCGGCACCACCCTGGCCCTCGGCCTGCTGGTCGCCGTCCCCACCGTGGTCGTCGCCGGTCCGCTCTTCGCCCGGGTGGCCGAGCGCTGGGTCGGCCCGCTGGAGATCCCCGAGCGGAACATCACCTCCGACGAGGACCAGGCGGCCCGCGAGCGCGACGGCGTGCGGGTGCCGAGCTTCGGCGCCACGCTGGCCACCATCCTGCTGCCCGTGGTGCTGATGCTCGCCAAGGCCCTGTGCGACGTGGTGGTCGACAACCCCGACGCCATGGCCCAGCGGATCTTCGACTTCGCCGGCTCCCCGCTCGTCGCGCTGCTCGCCGCCGTGCTGCTCGGCATGGTCACCCTCGGCCGGGCGGCCGGCTTCACCAAGGCCCGCATCTCGACCACCATCGAGCGCTCGCTGGCCCCGATCGCCGGCATCGTCTTCATCGTGGGCGCCGGCGGCGGCTTCAAGCAGACCCTCGTCGACGTGGGCATCGGCAACGTGATCGCCGACTGGTCGGACTCCTGGCACATCTCCGCGCTGCTGCTCGGCTGGCTCGTGGCGGTCGGCATCCGCCTGGCCACCGGCTCGGCCACCGTCGCCACCGTCACCGCGGCCGGCATCGTCGCCCCGCTGGCGGCGGAGATGAGCTCCACCCACGCGGCGCTGCTGGTGCTCGCCGTCGGCGCGGGCTCGCTCTTCCTCTCCCACGTCAACGACGCCGGCTTCTGGCTGGTGAAGGAGTACTTCGGGATGAGCGTCGGCCAGACCTTCAAGTCCTGGTCGGCGATGGAGACCGTGATCTCCGTGGTCGCGATCGTCCTCATCCTGCTGCTGGGCCTGGTGGTCTGACCCCGGCGGCCCCGCACAGCGGCGGCGCCCCCGTCCCCGGCCGGAACCGGGACGGGGGCGCCGCCGCGTCCGCGGCCGCACGGGCCGTCAGCGGACCTCGGCGGCGAGGCGGTCCAGCACCTCGCCGTGGATGCGGTTGAGGCCCTTGGGCGCGAAGGTGCGCTCGAAGAAGCCGCCGATGCCGCCCGCGCCCTGCCAGGTCGTCTCCACGACGACCTTGGCCCGGCCCTCGCCCGCCGGGGTGACCGTCCAGGTGACCACCATGCTGGAGTTGGCGTCGGTCTCCACCAGGCGCCCCGGGGAGGGCTCGGAGACGGTGAAGAGGCAGTCGCGCACCCGCTTCTCGGTGGCCTGGAGCCTCCAGTGCACCTGCGTGCCGGCGCCGGTGCCGCCCCGGCGCACCTCGTACTCGCTGTACTGGGCGGGCAGCAGCCGGGGCCGGACCTGCCCGTAGTCGGCCAGGGCCTCGTAGACCCGCTCGGGCGAGGCCTCCACCACCCGCTCCGTGACGGCGTACACCTGCGACATCTGGCTGCTCCTCATGGCTCGTCGTTGCGCGCGGGACGCGTCCCGGGCGGCCGCGGCGGCCGCGGCGGCCGCCCGGTGGACAGCCAACCACAACCGATCTTCGAATATCTGTTCTAATCTGGTTCCCTGGGCACCGCAACCGGCGAGGAGGACCACACGATGCGCTGGGACGACCTGCGGAACGACCCCCCGGCCGACGGCCCCGCCCCCGCCGGACCGGCCGCCCTCTTCGGCGCCGGCACGGTCGTCCGGCGGTTCGACACGCCCGAGTTCCGCGGCGTCACCTTCCACGAGGTGCGGGCCCGCTCGATCCTCAACCGGGTGCCTGGCGCGTCGCGGATGCCGTTCGAATGGACGGTCAACCCGTACCGGGGCTGCACCCACGCCTGCGTGTACTGCTTCGCCCGCCGCACCCACGAGCACCTCGACCTGGACGCGGGGCGCGACTTCGACACCCAGGTCGTGGTCAAGGTCAACGCCGCCGAACTGCTCCGCCGCGAGCTGGCCTCCCCGCGCTGGCGCGGCGAGCACGTCGCCATGGGCACCAACGTCGACTGCTACCAGCGGGCCGAGGGCCGCTACCGGCTGATGCCAGGCATCCTGGAGGCGCTGCGCGACCGGGCGAACCCCTTCTCCGTCCTCACCAAGGGCTCCCTGATCCTGCGCGACCTGGAGCTGCTGCGGCAGGCCGCGGCCGTCACCGACGTCTCCGTCAACGTCTCGGTCGGCTTCACCGACCGGGAGCTGTGGCGCGGCGCGGAGCCCGGCACGCCCTCCCCGCAGAAGCGGCTGGAGGTCTGCCGCACGCTCACCGACGCGGGCGTCCCCTGCGGGGTGCTGATGGCCCCGGTGCTCCCCTACCTCAGCGACTCCCCCGAGCAGCTCCGGGCCACCGTGCGGGCGGTGGCCGAGGCCGGCGCGGTCTCCGTCACGCCGCTGGTGCTGCACCTGCGGCCGGGCGCCCGCGAGTGGTACACGGCCTGGCTGCGGCGCCACCACCCCGGGCTGCTCCCCCGGTACGAGGCCCTGTACGGCGACTCCGCCTACGCGCCGCGCTGGTACCAGCGGCGGATCACCCGGGCCGTCCACGAGATCGCCGCCGCGTACGGCTGCGGCCCGGCCGGGCCCGGCGGCCCGCGGCGGATCCCCCCGGCCGCCGCGGGGCCGGCCGCCGCCGCGGGACCGGTGCAGCTCACCCTGCTGTAGCGGACCCCGGTTAGGCTGGCCGGGTGCTGAACGAGGTGACCGCCCTGCGCTACCTGGAGCCGCTGCGCGCCGGCGGCTCGGTGCCCGGGGTGACCGAGACCGACGACCTGGGCACCTACGTGGTCAAGTACGCGGGCGCCGCGCAGGGCCGCAAGGCGCTGGTGGCCGAGGTGGTCGTCGGGGAGCTGGCGCGGCGGCTCGGCCTGCGCGTGCCCGACCTGGTGCGGGTGCGCTTCGACCCCGCGGTGGCCGCCCACGAGCCGGACCAGGAGGTTCAGGACATCCTGCGCGCCAGCGCCGGCCTCAACCTCGGCATGGACTTCCTCCCCGGCGCCCGCGACTTCGCCCCCGAGGCCCTGCGGGTCGACCCGGTCGAGGCGGGGCGCGTCGTCTGGCTGGACGCCCTGACCGCCAACGTCGACCGCACCTGGCGCAACCCCAACCTCATGGTCTGGCACGGCTCGCTCTGGCTGATCGACCACGGCGCGGCGCTGGTCTTCCAGCACCGCTGGGCCGACGCCGCGGCCGCCGTCACCCGCCGCTACTCCCTGGCCGACCACGCCCTCGGCGTCTTCGGCCCGGACGTGGCGGCCGCCGACGCGGCGCTGGCACCGCTCGTCACCGAGGAGCTGCTGCGCGAGGTCGTGGCCCTGGTGCCGGAGGAGTGGCTGGCCGGCGAGCCCGGCTTCGGCTCGGCGGAGGAGCTGCGCGAGGCGTACGTGGCCCACCTGGCCGCCCGCGCCGCCGCCTCGGAGCTGTGGCTGCCCGACGGCTTCGCCACCCCCGAGCAGCTGCGCGCCGCCGAGGCCCGCCGCACCGCCGCCACCCTGGCGGGGCGCCCGGCCTGGCTCCAGCACGTCCGCGGCTGACACCCGGAGGGGCCGTCCCGGCGCCGCCGCGGGCCGCCACGGCGCCGCACCGGTTTGTCACCCGGTGACAAGCGGGACCGTCGGCGCTGAGCCGCCCCCTGGACCCGGGCGGGCGGCCCGTACGAGGATCCCGTTGCGGGGATCATGGTCCGGCGGCCGGGACGGTCCGGCGGCCGGAGCGAGCGGAGGGCGGGCGCCATGCAGGGACGGGACTGGTCGGCGTTCCAGTTCGAGGTCTACCTGAACGGGATGGACGGCACCGTCCCCCGCCTGCCCACCGACCTGACCCGGCTGGAGGAGCTGGCCGCGGCGCGGCTCGCCCCCGGCCCGGTGGGCTACGTCGCCGGGAGCGCCGGCAGCGGCCGCACCGAGCGGGCCAACCGGGAGGCGCTGGACCGCTGGGCGATCGTGCCCCGGATGCTGCGCGACGTGCGCGAGCGCGACATGGGCGTGGAGCTGTTCGGGCGGCGGCTGCCCGCCCCCGTGGCGCTGGCCCCGGTCGGCGTCCTGTCGATCATGCACCCGGACGCCGAGCCGGCGGCGGCGCGGGCCGCGGCCGCCCTGGGCCTGCCGTTCACCCTCTCCTCCGCCGCGAGCACCACCCTGGAGCAGGTCGCGGAGGCGATGGGCGAGGGCGCCGAGCGCTGGTTCCAGCTGTACTGGCCGAAGGACCGCGACGTGTGCCGCTCCTTCCTCGCCCGGGCGAAGGCCGCCGGGTACACGGCGCTGGTCGTCACCCTGGACACCTGGCTGCTGGCGTGGCGGCCGCGCGACCTGGACCGGGCGTACCTGCCGTTCCTGCACGGCGTCGGCACCGCCAACTACTTCTCCGACCCCGCCTTCCGCGCCGGGCTGGCCAAGCCGGTCGAGGAGGACCCGCGGGCCGCCGTGCTGCACTGGGCGCAGATGTTCGCCGACCCCGGCAAGACCTGGGAGGACCTGGCCTTCCTGCGCGAGCACTGGGAGGGCCCGATCGTCCTCAAGGGCGTCCTCCACCCCGACGACGCCCGCCGCGCGGCCGACGCCGGCATGGACGGCGTCGTCGTCTCCAACCACGGCGGGCGGCAGGTCAACGGCGCCGTCGGCGCCGCCGACGCGCTGCCGGGCGTCGCGGACGCGGTCGGCGACCGGCTGACCGTGCTCTTCGACAGCGGCGTGCGCACCGGCGACGACGTGCTCAAGGCCCTGGCGCTCGGCGCGCGGGGCGTGCTGCTGGGCCGCCCGTACGCCTACGGGCTGGGCCTGGACGGCGAGGCGGGCGTCACCCACGTGCTGCGCAGCCTGCTCGCCGAGTTCGACCTGACCATGGCGCTCTCCGGCCACACCCGGCCGGCGGAGCTGACCCGCGACGTGCTGGTCCGGCACGGCGCCTGAAGGAGCACCCGATGACCGACCGCACGGACCTGCTGGCCGTCGTCCCCGCCCACCTCGGCGGCCGGGAGGTCGGCGCCGGGCTCGCCGCGGCCCTCGCCGACCGGGCGGAGGTCACCGTGGTGGAGTCCGCCGGCGAGGACCCGGCGGCGCTGGCCCGCGCCCGCGTGCTGCTCACCGCGCTGGCGCCGGTCACGGCGGAGGACCTCGCGGCCGCGCCGGGGCTGGAGTTCGTCCAGTGCGCCAGCCACGGCTTCGACTACGTGGACGTGGCGGCCGCCCGAAGCCGCGGCGTCACGGTGGCGACCATCGGCTCCAGCGGCGCCGAGCACCACGACGTGGCCGAGCACACCTTCGCCCTGATGCTGGCCCTGGCCAAGCAGGTCGTCCCCGCGCACACCGCCCTGGCCGCCGGCGAGTGGGCCGCCCGCCGGCTGCAGCCCGCCCTCACCGAACTGACCGGCAGGACCCTCGGCCTGGTCGGCTTCGGGGAGATCGGGCAGCAGGTCGCCCGCCGGGCCGCCGCCTTCGACATGACCGTGCTGTACACGGCCCGCACCGCCCGGCCGGAGGCCGAGCAGCGGTACGGCGCCCGGCGGGTGGGGCTGGAGGAGCTGCTGCGCAGCGCCGACTACGTCTCCCTCCACCTGCCGCTGACCCCCGGGACCCGGCACCTGCTGGACGCGGGGCGGCTGGCGATGCTCAGGCCCACCGCGTTCCTGGTGAACACCTCCCGCGGGGCGCTGGTGGACCAGGAGGCACTGGCCGACGCCCTGGAGGCGGGCCGCCTCGCCGGGGCCGGCCTGGACGTCTTCGACCCGGAGCCGCCCGCCGCCGGCCTGCGGCTGCTGCGGGCGCCGAACACCGTCCTCACCCCGCACATCGCCGGGGTGACCCGCGAGACGCTGGTCCGCATCGCCCTGGCGGCGATCGGCAACGCCGCGGCCTGGCTGGAGGGCCGCACGCCGCGCGACGTGGTTTCCTGATGGACCGTCGGATCCCCGCCGGCGCGTCACCGCCGGCCGCGCCCCGGCCCCCGGCCCCCGCCCGCCGGTGCAGGCCCGGGGCGCGCGCCGGACGCACCGGCGCGGGCACCGCCGTCCCGGCGGCGCGTCACTCCGCGGACGCCCCGCGCCCGCGCCGGGCGCGGCGCCCTTCCGGGGCGGGCCGGGCGGCGGGCGCCGCCCCGTCCGGCGCGGGTCCGGGGAGGCGGGTGGCCGCGTGGCCGCCGGTCGCCCAGAGGTACTGCACGGCGTAGGCCCGCCACGGCCGCCAGGCCTCGGCCCGCGCCGCGAGGGCCGCGGGCGTGGCGGGGAGGCCGAGCCGGACGGCCGCCTGCCGCACGCCGAGGTCGCCGGGGAGGAACGCGTCCGGGTCGCCGAGCGCCCGCATCGCGACGGTCTCCACCGTCCACGGCCCCACGCCGGGCAGGTCGGCGAGCTGCTGCCGGGCCCGCCGCCGGTCGGCCCCCGGCGACAGGTCCAGCCGCCCCCCGGCCAGGGCCGCCGCCAGGGCGGCCAGCGTGGCGCGCCGGGCACGCGGCAGCGCGAGGTGCTCCGGGTCCAGGGCGGCCAGCGCCGCGGGCGCGGGGAACAGGCGGGTGAGCCCGCCCTCCGGGTCCTCGACCGGCTCTCCGTACCGGTCCGCGAGGCGGCCCGCGTGGGTGCGCGCCGCCGCCGTGGAGACCTGCTGCCCGAGGACCGTGCGGACGGCGAGTTCGGCGCCGTCCACCGCGCCGGGCACGCGCCGGCCCGGGGCCGCGCGCACGACCGGGGCCAGGACGCCGTCCCGGAGCAGGAGGCCGTCCACGGCCGCGGGGTCGGCGTCCAGGTCGAGGAGCCGGCGGCACAGGGCGGCCGCGGCGGGCAGGTCGCGCGGGTCGGCCAGGAGGAGCCGGCAGCCGACGCGGCCGGGCTCCGGGCGGAGCGCGGCGACGGCCGGGCCGCCCGGCAGGCGCAGCGTCCGCCGGTAGGCGCCGTCGCGCCACTCCTCCACGCCGGGGACGGCGGTGGCCGCCAGGTGGCCGAAGAGGCTGCCGGGGTGAAGGGGGGCCCGGAAGGGGAGCCCGAGGGAGAACGCGTGCCTCACCGGCCCCGCTCCTCCCCCGCCGGGCCGCCGGGCCGGGCCGGACCGCCGGGGCCGGTCGGACCGTCCGGGCCGCCGGGGCCGGCCGGGCCGTCCGCGGGCGGGGCGTGGTGGCGGATCAGCAGGGAGGCGGCGACCTCCTCGCCGCCCAGGGCCTCGTAGACGTGCGGCACGTCCGAGACCCAGCGCGCGTGGCCGCCGGGCGGGACCGTGACGGGCGCGCCGGCCGGGCCGACGCGGGCCGTGCCGGAGAAGACGGTGAGGTGCTCGGTGGCGCCGAGCGGGTGGGCGGGCGAGGTCTGCACGCGGCCGGGGCGGATACGCAGCCGGTACAGCTCGGTGGTGACCGGGCCGTCGGCGAAGGTCTCCAGCAGGACGGCGGAGACGGCCGCGCCGTGGACGGGGGCGGGGGGCTCCGGGGCGCCGCCGGGGCCGCCGGGGCCCGTGAGGACGGCGGCGAGCGGGACGTGCAGCTGGGCCGTGACCGCGTAGAGGGTCTCGATGGTCGGGTTGCGGGTGCCCGCCTCCAGTCCGGAGAGGGTGGCCTTGCCGACGCCCGCACGCAGGGCAAGCTCCGACAGGGACAGGCCGCGTTCGGCGCGCAGCCGCCGCACGCGGCGGCCGACCTGGGCGGCGAAGGGCTCCGGGTTCTCCTCCACGGGACCAGTATCCGTGATGGCGTTCCGTTTTCGGAACGGCCCGCCTAGACTTCCGTTCCGTTTACGGAACGAAGGAGGGGTGCGGAGTGGAACGCGTCCTGCAGCCCGTCCTCGCGGGCACCGTCCTCGCCGTGGTGGGCTTCGCGAGCTCGTTCGCCGTGGTGCTCGCCGGGCTGCGGGCCGTCGGCGCCGACGAGGAGCAGGCGGCGTCCGGCCTGCTGGCGCTCTGCCTGGCGATGGGCGCCACCGCGATCGTCCTCGGCCTGCGGTACCGGATGCCGCTCAGCATCGCCTGGTCCACGCCGGGCGCCGCCCTGCTGGCCGCGTCGGGCCACCGGCAGCACGGCTACCGCGAGGCCCTGGGCGCCTTCCTCGTCACCGGCCTGCTGCTGCTCCTGGCCGGGCTGTCGCGGCGCTTCACGCGGCTGCTGGAGGCGATCCCCGCCCCGCTGGCCTCCGCCATGCTCGCCGGGGTGCTGCTGCCGCTCTGCCTGGCACCGGTCCGGGCCGTCGTGGAACTGCCCGCCGCGGCGGCCCCGGTGGTCGCCGTCTGGGCCGTCCTGCACCGCCTCGCCCGCCGCTGGGCCGTACCGGGCGCCCTGGCCGCCTGCGCCGCGGTCCTCCTGCTCACCCGGCACCACCCGGCGCACGGGACACCGCTGCTCCCCTCCCTCACGGCGACGGCGCCCGCCCTCTCCGCGGGCGCCGTCGCCGGCATCGCGGTCCCGCTCTTCGTCGTCACCATGGCCTCGCAGAACATCGCCGGGGTGAGCATGCTCGCCTCCTTCGGCTACCGGGCGCCGCTGCGGCCGGTCCTCGCCACCACCGGGCTCGCCACCATGGCCGGCGCGCCCTTCGGCGCGCACGCCGTCAACCTGGCCGCCATCACCGCCGCACTCGCCGCCGGGCCCGACGCCCACCCGGACCCGGACCGGCGCTGGATCGCGTCCGTCACCGGCGGCGCCGTCCACCTGCTGCTCGGCCTCGGCGCCGGGGTGACCGTGTCGCTGGCGGCCTCCTCGCCGCCGCTGCTCGTCGAGACCGTCGCGGGCCTGGCCCTGCTGGGCACCCTGGGCTCGGCGCTCCGGGCCGCCGTCGCGGACCCGGCGGTGCGGGACGCCTCGGTGGCCGCCCTGGTGGTGACCGCCTCCGGCGTCGCCCCCCTCGGCGCCGGGTCCGCCCTGTGGGGGCTGCTGGCCGGACTCGCCTTCCACGCCCTCCTCGGCGGCGGGCGGCGGCGGGCCGCGCCCCCGGAGGAGGGGGCGGCGGAGGGGAGGGCGACGGAGAAGGGGAGGACGGAGGAGGGGACGACGGAGCTCGGCGCCAGGCCGTGAGGGGTTCGCCGGGGCCGCCGGCCCGCGGCTCGCACGGGCACCCGGGACCGCCGCGCACACGGAACCCGGCGGCCCCGGCCCCCGTCCCATGCGCACGCCGTCGAGACAGGGGTTCCCCACATGACGCTCCGCCGCTCCGCAGCCGCCGGCCTCCTCGCGCTCGCCCTCGCGCTCTGCGCGGGCTGCACCTCCGGACCCGACCTGCTCCGGACCCGCACCTCGCCGGGCCCGCTGCCGGTCGACCCGCCCCGGTCCGCCCCGCCTTTGCCCGGCAGCCCATTGCCGGTCGACCCGCCCCGGTCCGGCGCACCCGGGACCGGCCCCACGCCGGCCGATCCGCCCGGCCTGGACGCGGCCGCCGCGGCCCTCGACGAGGAGGGCCGAGTCCGCTTCGCCGACACCTACGGCTCGGTGGCCGTGGACGCTCCGCACCGCCGGGTCGTGCTGTACGCCGTCGACGCGGAGCGCGGGCGGCAGCTCGTCGCGGCCGTCCGGCGGGCGCACCCCGCCACGGCCCGCACGGCGGTCGCGGTGCGGCCGTGCCGGTACGCGGAGCGGCGGCTGGAGGCGGCCGTCGACGCGCTGCTCGCGGCGGCGAAGGCCCACCGGCTGCCCTACGACCTGTACACGATCGCCCCGGCGCCCGACGCCTCCGGCCTGCGGGTGGAGGCGCCCGCCGCGGCCGCGGCGTCGGACTCCTTCGCCCGGGCGCTGCGCGCCGCGGCCGGCGGGGTGCCGGTGGCGGTGGCCGCGGGGCGGCAGCCGGAGGCGGCCGCCGCGTCCGCCGGCGGCTGACGCGGCGGGCCGCGGGGGCCGCGGGGGCCGGGCCGCCGCGGACCGGCGACGGCTCAGACCGGCGCGAGGGGCCGGCGGGGCTCCGGCGGGAGCTCGACGGCGACGGGGTCGCCGGGGCGGACCTCGCCCCCGGCGAGGACGACGGCCATCACACCGGCCCGGCGGACCGGGCGGCCCCGCTCGTCGCGGCCGAGGACGGCCCTGAGCAGCCCAGGCCGGTAGCCGTCGATCTGCGGGCAGGGGTTGCGCAGGCCGGTGACCTCGACGACGGCGTCCGCGCCGAGGCGCAGCCGGGTGCCGGCGGGCAGGCCGAGCAGGTCGACGCCGAGGGTGGTGACGTTCTCGCCCATCCCGCCGGGCGGCACGTCGAAACCGGCCTCCCGCAGCTCGGCGTGGAGCTCGGCGTGGAGGAGGTGGACCTGGCGGAGGTTGGGCTGCGAGGGGTCCCGGGCGACCCGGGAGCGGTGCTGCACGGTGGTGCCGAGGTGGGCGTCGCCCTCCACGCCGAGCCCGGCGAGCAGCCGGATGCGGTCGCGGGACGGCTTGCTGAAGGCGTGCCCGGCACCGCTGCTCACGGCGGTCACGGTCGGGGCTGCGGTCGGGGCTGAGGTCGGGGCTGCGGCTGCGGTCACCGGGGACGGCCTCCCTGCGCGGACGGTACGGGCGGTCCCCGCATCGTCCCGGCCCGGCGGGGGCCGGAGCAGGGGGACGGCCGTCCCTGGCCCCGCCCCCCGGGTTCGGAACCGGGCCGGGGACGGGACCGGGGGGTGCGCTGCGGCCCGCCGCGGATCGCCGCGCACCTCTTCCTACCGGGCGGTAACCGGGGCTACAGTGGCGGGAGCACCACCGCCGGGCCTCGGGAGCCGCACCGGCGGGGTCCCGTCCGCCGCGCCACCGCGCGGCCCAGGGCGGGTCGGCGTGCCTGCTCCCGTCACCGCCTCCGCGGTCCACCGGGGGCCCCGCCCCCGGCCCCGCCTGTTCGCGGGCTTCCTGCGGCGGGACGACAGCACCGCCCCCGCACCACGTCACCACCGGGTTCCGGCCGGAGCGGAACGGCCTCCCGGTGGGGTGCGGCAGCCGTCACCCTCCCCTTCCCCCGTCGCCCGCGACCCTCCTCCCCGTGCCGGGGAGCGCGCCGCGCGGGGCCACCCCGAGGAGCCAGGACATGGACCGTCCCTTCCCCACCGTCGCCGTCGTCGGCCTGGGCACCATGGGTGCCGGCATCGCCGTGGCGGCGGCCCGCAGCGGCCGCCGGGTCGTCGGCATCGAGCTGGACGGCGCCGCCGCCGAGGCCGCCCGGACCCGCATCGAGGAGTCCACGGCCCGCGCGGTGGCCCGCGAGCGGATCACCGCGGAGGAGCGCACCGCGCTGCTGGGGCGCATCGCGTACACCGACCGGCTGGCGGACGCCGCCGCCGCCGACCTGGTGGTGGAGGAGGTGCCGGAGGACCTGGAGCTGAAGCGGGAGGTCTTCGCCGAGCTGGACCGGGTCTGCCCGCCGGGGACGGTGCTGGCGACCGGGACGACCGCGCTGTCGGTGACCCGGATCGCCTCGGCCACGGCCCGCCCGGAGCGGGTGCTGGGCCTGCACTTCTTCAACCCGGTGCACTCCATGAAGCTGGTGGAGGTGGTCCGCACGGTGCTGACCTCGCCGCAGGTCGCCGAGGAGGTCGCGGAGTTCGCCCGGGACCTGGGGAAGACGCCGGTGGCGGCGGGCGACCGGGCCGGGTTCATCGTCAACGGGCTGCTCTTCGCGTACCTCAACCAGGCCGCCGCGATGTACGAGTCCCGGTACGCCACCCGCGAGGACATCGACGCGGCGATGCGGCTGGGCTGCGGCCTGCCGATGGGCCCGCTGGCGCTGCTGGACCTGATCGGGATCGACACGGCCCGCACGGTGCTGGAGGCGATGTACGCGCAGTCCCACGACCGGCTGCACGCGCCCGCGCCGATCCTGGGCCAGCTGGCGGCGGCGGGGCTGCTGGGCCGCAAGACCGGCCGCGGCTTCTACACCTACGAGGCGCCCGGCTCCTCCCACCTGGCGGCGGGGTCCTCGCCGGCCGCCGCGGCGCGCGTGCCGGGCCGCGGGGTGCGGTCGGTCGGCGTCTGCGGCTCGGGGACGATGGCGACGGGCATCGCCGAGGTGTTCGCCAAGGCCGGGTACGACGTGGTGCTGGTGGCGCGCAGCCAGGAGAAGGCGGACCGGGCGAAGGCCGCCCTGGCGCGGTCGCTGGACCGCTCGGTGGCCAAGGGCCGCCTGGACGAGGCGGCCCGCGACGCGGCGCTCGGCCGGGTGGTCCCCACCGGGCTGCTCACCGACCTGGACGCGGTGGACCTGGTGCTGGAGGCCGTCGCGGAGGACCTGGCGGTCAAGCGGGAGCTCTTCGCCTCGCTGGACAAGATCTGCCGGCCGGGCGCGGTGCTGGCCACCACCACCTCCAGCCTGCCGGTGGTGGAGTGCGCCACCGCCACCTCCCGGCCGCAGGACGTGGTCGGCATGCACTTCTTCAACCCGGCCCCGGCGATGAAGCTGGTGGAGGTGGTCTCCACGGTGCTGACCGCCGACGACGTCACCGCGACCGTGCTGGAGGTGTGCGGGAAGGTCCGCAAGCACGCGGTGGAGTGCGGCGACCGGGCCGGGTTCATCGTCAACGCCCTGCTCTTCCCGTACCTGAACGACGCGGTGCGGATGCTGGAGGAGCACTACGCGACGGTCGACGACATCGACACCGCGATGAAGCTGGGCTGCGGCTACCCGATGGGGCCGTTCGAGCTGCTGGACGTGGTGGGCCTCGACGTGTCGCTGACCATCGAGAAGGTGCTGCACCAGGAGTTCCGCGAGCCGGGCCTGGCGCCGGCGCCGCTGCTGGAGCACCTGGTGGCGGCGGGCTGCCTGGGCCGCAAGACCGGCCGCGGGTTCCGCGACCACGCGCGCCGGTGACCGGGACCGGGGGCGGCCGGCCGTCCGTCGGCGCCGGGGCGGTGGCGTCCCGGTGGCCGCGGCCGGCCGTCCGGCCCGACCAGCGGGTTCCGGCCGCCGGACGGGACGCCGGGCGGCCCACCGGGCCGGACGCCGGGCGCGCCGGGGCGTGTAGCGTTCCACACATGGATCGGGAGCGTGCCGCGGGGCAGCAGGAGACGGGTGGGGGCGGGGCCGCCGGGGGCGGCCACGGGACCGGCGGCCACGCGACGGGCGGGCGCCGGGCGACCGCCCAGCGGCAGCAGATGCGGCAGGACCTGGCGGGCGCGGCGATGGAGCTGTTCGCGAACCAGGGGTACGAGGAGACGACGGTCGACCAGATCGCCGCCGCGGCCGGTGTGGCGCGGCGGACCTTCTTCCGCTACTTCCGGTCCAAGGAGGAGGCGATCTTCCCGGACCACGACGACACCCTGGTCCGGGTGGCCGACCTGCTGGCCAGCGCCGACCCCGAGGAGCACCCGCTGGACGTGGTGTGCCGCGGGATCAAGGAGGTGCTGCGGATGTACGCCTCCACCCCGGCGGTGTCGGTGGCCCGCTACCGGCTGATCCGCCAGGTGCCGACGCTGCGGGAGCGGGAGATCGCGGTGGTGGCCCGCTACGAGCGGCTCTTCACCCGCTACCTGCTGGGCCGCTTCGACGCGGCGGCCGAGCTGTCGCCGACGTGGGAGCGCGGCGGGGACGACGACCCGATGCTGGCCGAGGTGTCGGCGGCGGCGGTGGTCGCGGCCCACAACCACGTGCTGCGGCGCTGGCTGCGGGCCGGCGGTCGGGGCGACGTGGAGGCGCAGCTGGACCACGCCTTCGACGTGATCCGGGAGACCTTCTGGGCGCAGGCCCCGGCGGCCGCCCGCCGCCGGGGAACCCCGCTGGCACCCAGTGCCATGCAGGAGTCCCAGGCGGCACTGGAGCACGCGGTGGGGAGCACGGTCAGTGCCACGCCCGGGGGTGAGGTGCTCATCACAGTGGCGCGCACGGACGCCCCGCTGGAGCAGGTGCTGGACGCCGTCCGGACCGCGCTCGGCCGCCCGGCCGAGGGGCGCCAGGACGCACAGTCCCACTGAAAGACCAGGTCGGAGCCTTACCAGGGGCCCGTTCCGCAACCGCGGGACGGGCCCCTGCGCGTGCGTGCGGCGGGGACGCCCGGGGCCCGTGTTGCGGGGGCGTGTCCGCGGGGTGACGCTGGACGAAACTGATGGCACGCGGTGTCTTTACGAGTGGCACAGCGTGCCAGTACGGTGAGTCCACCGGTCGCGGCGCCGCGGCTCCCCACCTCGGCGCGCCGTTCCCGGACGCCGTCCCCGCAACCCGGGGACGACAGCTCCACCCCGACCACGAACAAGCCGGTGTCCGCTCCCGGCTCCCCCAGACGCCCTGCGCCCTCACGCAGGTACGCCTTCGGAGGCAGCCTTGAAGGAAATCCTCGACGCGATCCTCAACCCCGGCACCACGGCCGCGGACTTCGCCGCACTGCCGCTGCCGGAGTCCTACCGGGCGGTGACGCTCCACAAGGACGAGGAGGAGATGTTCGACGGCCTCGACAGCCGGGACAAGGACCCGCGCAAGTCCCTGCACGTGGACGAGGTCGCGGTCCCCGAACTCGGCCCGGGCGAGGCCCTGGTCGCCGTCATGGCCAGCGCGGTCAACTACAACACGGTGTGGAGCTCGATCTACGAGCCGGTCTCCACCTTCTCCTTCCTGCGCCGGTACGGGAAGCTCTCCCCCCTGACGGCCCGTCACGACCTGCCGTACCACATCCTGGGCTCCGACCTGGCCGGCGTGGTGCTGCGGACCGGACCCGGCGTCAACGCCTGGAAGCCCGGCGACGAGGTCGTCGCCCACTGCCTGTCGGTGGAGCTGGAGAGCGCCGACGGCCACAACGACACCATGCTCGACCCCGAGCAGCGCATCTGGGGCTTCGAGACCAACTTCGGCGGCCTCGCCGAGATCGCCCTGGTGAAGACCAACCAGCTCATGCCCAAGCCGAAGCACCTCAGCTGGGAGGAGGCCGCCTCCCCGGGCCTGGTCAACTCCACCGCCTACCGCCAGCTGGTCTCGCGCAACGGCGCCGGCATGAAGCAGGGCGACAACGTCCTCATCTGGGGCGCCAGCGGCGGCCTCGGCAGCTACGCCACCCAGTACGCCCTGGCCGGCGGCGCCACCCCGATCTGCGTGGTCTCCAACGACCAGAAGGCCGACATCTGCCGCGCCATGGGCGCCGAGGCGATCATCGACCGCAGCGCCGAGGACTACCGGTTCTGGAAGGACGAGCACACCCAGGACCCCAAGGAGTGGAAGCGCCTCGGCGCCCGCATCCGCGAGCTGACGGGCGGCGAGGACGTCGACATCGTCTTCGAGCACCCCGGCCGCGAGACCTTCGGCGCCTCGGTCTACGTCACCCGCAAGGGCGGCACCGTCGTCACCTGCGCCTCCACCTCCGGCTACATGCACCAGTACGACAACCGCTACCTGTGGATGTCGCTCAAGCGCATCGTCGGCTCGCACTTCGCCAACTACCGCGAGGCGTGGGAGGCCAACCGCCTGATCGCCAAGGGGAAGATCCACCCGACCGTCTCCAAGGTGTACTCCCTGGACGAGACCGGCCAGGCGGCGCTGGACGTGCACCGCAACGTCCACCAGGGCAAGGTCGGCGTGCTCTGCCTGGCCCCGCAGGAGGGCCTGGGCGTGCGCGACGCGGAGCTGCGCGAGAAGCACCTGCCCGCCATCAACCGCTTCCGGAACGTCTGAGCGGGGGCCGCCGACATGACCGAGTCGAACGGGCAGCAGCCCAGGCCGCAGCGGGACCGGCCGTGGCTCATGCGGACCTACGCGGGGCACTCCTCCGCGAAGGAGTCCAACGCGCTCTACCGCCGCAACCTCGCCAAGGGCCAGACCGGCCTGTCGGTGGCCTTCGACCTGCCCACGCAGACCGGGTACGACGCCGACCACGTCCTCGCCCGCGGCGAGGTCGGCCGGGTCGGCGTCCCGGTCGGGCACCTGGGCGACATGCGCACCCTCTTCGACGGCATCCCGCTGGAGAAGACGAACACCTCCATGACGATCAACGCCACCGCCATGTGGCTGCTGGCGCTGTACCAGGTGGTCGCCGAGGAGCAGGGCGCGGACATCGCCCTGCTCACCGGCACCACCCAGAACGACATCGTCAAGGAGTACCTGTCGCGCGGGACGCACGTCTTCCCGCCCGGCCCGTCGGTGCGGCTCACCACCGACATGATCGCCTACACGGTCGCGCACATCCCCAAGTGGAACCCGATCAACATCTGCAGCTACCACCTGCAGGAGGCCGGGGCGACCCCGGTGCAGGAGATCGCGTACGCGATGTGCACGGCGGTCTCGGTCCTGGACGCCGTCCGCGACTCCGGCCAGGTGCCGCAGGAGCGGATGGGCGAGGTGGTCGCCCGCATCTCCTTCTTCGTGAACGCGGGCGTCCGCTTCGTCGAGGAGATGTGCAAGATGCGGGCCTTCGCCCGCCTCTGGGACACGGTGACCCGCGAGCGGTACGGCATCGCCGACCCGAGGCAGCGCCGCTTCCGGTACGGCGTGCAGGTCAACTCGCTGGGCCTGACCGAGGCCCAGCCGGAGAACAACGTCCAGCGGATCGTCATGGAGATGCTGGCCGTCACCCTCTCCAAGGACGCCAGGGCCAGGGCGGTGCAGCTGCCGGCCTGGAACGAGGCACTCGGCCTGCCCCGGCCCTGGGACCAGCAGTGGTCGCTGCGCATCCAGCAGGTGCTCGCCTACGAGTCGGACCTCCTGGAGTACGGCGACCTCTTCGACGGCTCGCACGTCGTCGAGGCCAAGACCGCCGAGCTGCTCGCCGGCGCCGAGGCGGAGATCGCCAAGGTGCTGGGGATGGGCGGCGTGATCCCGGCGGTCGAGTCCGGCTACCTCAAGGCGCAGCTGGTGGCCTCGCACGCCGCCCGCCGGGCCCGCATCGAGTCCGGCGAGGACAGGGTGGTCGGCGTCAACTGCTTCGAGACCACCGAGCCCAACCCGCTCACCGCCGACCTCGACGCCGCGATCCAGCAGGTCGACCCGGCCGCCGAGCGGGCCGTGCTGGCCTCGTTGGAGGCCTGGCGCGGGCAGCGCGACGAGGCCGCCGTCAAGGCGTCCCTGGAGCGGCTGAAGGCCGACGCGGCGGCCGAGGGCGTCAACCTCATGGCGGCGACCCTGGAGTGCGCCCGCGCCGGGGTCACCACCGGCGAGTGGTCCTTCGCCCTGCGGGACGTCTTCGGCGAGTACCGGGCGCCCACCGGTGTCGGCGGCGCCCCGGTGGCGGTCGCCGCCGAGCCGGGCGGCGAGCTGGCCGCCGTGCGCGAGGCCGTGGCGGCCACCGCCGAGGAGCTGGGCGCGGGCAAGCTGCGGATGCTGGTCGGCAAGCCGGGCCTGGACGGCCACTCCAACGGCGCCGAGCAGATCGCGGTCCGCGCCCGCGACGCCGGCTTCGAGGTGGTCTACCAGGGCATCCGGCTGACCCCCGAGCAGATCGTGGCCGCCGCGGTCGCGGAGGACGTCCACTGCGTGGGACTGTCGATCCTGTCGGGCGCGCACGCCGAGCTCGTCCCCGACGTGCTGCGGCGGCTGCGCCGGGCCGGGGTGGAGGACGTGCCGGTGATCGCCGGTGGGATCATCCCGGCAGCGGACGGCGAGGCGCTGAGGGCCGCCGGGGTGGCCGCGGTGTTCACCCCGAAGGACTTCTCCATCACCACCATCATCGGCCGCATCGTCGACGAGATCCGCCTCGCCAACCGGCTCCGGCCCTGGCGGGAGGCGGCGGACCCCGCACCCGCCGCCCGCTGACGACCCCACCCTCCGGGAAGGACGAACCGAACCCCATGACCGCTGTCAACCGCCTGCGCCCCCGCCGCTCCTGCCTGGCCGTGCCCGGCAGCAACCCGCGCTTCCTGGAGAAGGCGCAGGGCCTGCCCGCCGACCAGGTCTTCCTGGACCTCGAGGACGCCTGCGCGCCGCTGGTCAAGGAGAGCGCCCGCCACACCGTCGTCGACGCCCTGAACAACGGCGACTGGAGCGGCAAGACCCGCGTCGTGCGGGTCAACGACTGGACGACCCACTGGACCTACCGCGACGTGGTCACCGTCGTCGAGGGCGCCGGCCCCAACCTGGACTGCATCATGCTCCCCAAGGTCCAGGACGCCACCCAGGTGAAGGCGCTGGACCTGCTCCTCACCCAGATCGAGAAGACGATGGGCTTCGAGGTCGGCCGGATCGGCATCGAGGCCCAGATCGAGAACGCCAAGGGCCTGGTGAACGTCGACGAGATCGCGGCCTCCTCGCCCCGCCTGGAGACGATCATCTTCGGCCCGGCCGACTTCATGGCCTCCATCAACATGAAGTCGCTGGTCGTCGGGGAGCAGCCGCCCGGCTACCCGGCCGACGCCTACCACTACATCCTGATGCGCATCCTCATGGCGGCCCGCACCCACGACCTGCAGGCGATCGACGGCCCCTACCTGCAGATCCGCAACCAGGAGGGCTACCGGGAGGTCGCGCAGCGCGCCGCCGCCCTCGGCTTCGACGGCAAGTGGGTGCTCCACCCGGACCAGGTCGCCGCGGCGAACGAGGTCTTCTCGCCGACGCAGGACGACTACGACCACGCCGAGCTGATCCTGGACGCCTACGACTGGTGCACCTCGGAGGCCGGCGGCGCCAAGGGCTCGGCCATGCTCGGCGACGAGATGATCGACGAGGCGTCCCGCAAGATGGCCCTGGTCATCGCGGGCAAGGGCCGTGCCGCGGGCATGCAGCGGACGTCCAAGTTCGAGCCCCCGCAGTCCTGACCCCGGCCCTCCCACCCCCCGAGGACACCACCATGCAGTTCGGACGCACCTACGAGGAGTTCGAGGTCGGGGCCGTCTACCGGCACTGGCCCGGCAAGACGGTCACCGAGTACGACGACCACCTCTTCTGCCTCCTCACCATGAACCACCACCCGCTCCACATGGACGCGAACTACGCGGAGCGGACCACCGACTTCGGCCGGAACGTGGTGGTGGGCAACTACGTCTACTCCCTGCTGCTCGGCATGTCGGTCCCCGACGTCTCGGGCAAGGCCATCGCCAACCTGGAGATCGAGTCGCTGCGGCACGTGGCGCCGACCTTCCACGGCGACACGGTCTACGGCGAGACGACCGTGCTCGACAAGTGGCCGTCGAAGTCCAAGGACGACCGCGGCATCGTGCACGTGGAGACCAAGGGATACAAGCAGGACGGCACGCTGGTCTGCGTCTTCCGCCGCAAGGTGATGGTGCCGACGGAGAAGTACACCGCGGCGCGCGGCGGCGAGCAGCCCGGCCGCCCGGAGCTCCGCGAGCCGGAGCCCCGCGCCTAAGCCGTCCGACGCCGCCCGGAGCCGCTCCGGGCCGCCCGGACCCCGGCAGGGGCGGCCGCCGTCATCGGCCGCCCGCCGCCGGACCCCGGGGCCCCGCGGAGACCACGCCCGCGGGGCCCCGCCCCCTCACCACCCTCTTCACGTGATTCGGAGCCGCGCCATGGGACGCCTCGCACAGACCGACGGCCTCACCGAGATCCAGCGGGACATCCTCGCCACGGTGCGGGACTTCGTCGACAAGGAGATCATCCCGGTCGCCACCGAGCTGGAGCACCGGGACGAGTACCCGGCCGAGATCGTCGAGGGCATGAAGCAGCTCGGCCTTTTCGGCCTCACCATCCCCGAGGAGTACGGGGGCCTCGGGGAGTCGCTGCTGACCTACGCCCTGGTGGTGGAGGAGATCGCCCGCGGCTGGATGTCGGTGTCCGGCATCGTCAACACCCACTTCATCGTCGCGCACATGATCAACGCGCACGGCACCCAGGAGCAGAAGGACTACTTCCTGCCCCGGATGGCGGCCGGCGAGGTCCGCGGCGCCTTCTCGATGTCGGAGCCGGGCCTGGGCTCGGACGTCTCCGCGATCCGGACGAAGGCGGTCAGGGACGGCGACGACTACGTCATCAACGGCCAGAAGATGTGGCTGACCAACGGCGGCACCTCCACCCTGGTCGCGGTGCTGTGCCGCAGCGACGAGGGCCACGACGCCCCGCACCGCAACATGACCACCTTCCTGATCGAGAAGGAGCCGGGCTTCGGCCCCAACCCCAAGGTCCCCGGCCTCACCGTGCCGGGCAAGATCGAGAAGATGGGCTACAAGGGCGTCGACACCACCGAGCTGGTGCTGGAGGACGTCCGCGTCCCCGCCGACCGGGTGCTCGGCGGGACCACCGGCCGCGGCTTCTACCAGATGATGGACGGCGTCGAGGTGGGCCGGGTCAACGTCGCCGCCCGCGGGTGCGGCGTGGCACGCCGCGCCTTCGAGCTGGGCATCCGGTACGCGCAGCAGCGCCACACCTTCGGCAAGCAGATCGCCCAGCACCAGGCGATCCAGTTCAAGCTGGCCGAGATGGCGACCAAGGTCGAGGCGGCCCACCAGATGATGGTGATGGCGGCCCGCAAGAAGGACTCCGGGGAGCGCAACGACCTGGAGGCCGGCATGGCGAAGTACCTGGCCTCCGAGTACTGCAAGGAGGTCGTGGAGGACTCCTTCCGCATCCACGGCGGCTACGGCTTCTCCAAGGAGTACGAGATCGAGCGGCTGTACCGGGAGGCCCCGATGCTGCTGATCGGTGAAGGCACTGCGGAGATCCAGAAGATGATCGTGGGCCGCCGGCTGCTGGAGGAGTACCGCATCGCCGACTGACCCCCGGGCGGCCCCGGGCGCCGCAGGCGCGCCACCGGGGTGCCGCGGTCGGCGGTCGGCTGACCGCCGACTGGTCGAATTAAGCCTGATTGCGAAGATTTCCAGCCACCGGAAGAGCCGGCCGGGACGTGCGGGTCCCGGCCGGACGGCCCCCCTCCCGACACCGGCGGGAGGGGGCCGCGGCGGCCGCAGGAGCGCACGTCGCACCGCCGGGGCTCCCGGCGCGGTGCCCGCGCCCTGCGGCCGCCGCCACACCCCCGCACACCCGCCGGAACACCCCTGAGACGCGCCTCACGCCCTTTCACCTCCCACTTGGGGAACCGGCGGGGCACCCGCTACGGTCGTACACAGAGCAGGGGTAGCGCAGCGAGGGGCAGGCGGGTTCCGGATTCCGGCGCTTGCCCACTCACCACCTGCTGCCGATAGCATCCACCGGGACAGCTGCCGTCCCCCGTACCACTCGTCCCCGCGGTGCCCCCCGCGACAAAGGTCTTCGATGCCCTACAGCCCGTCCCCCCAGCCCTCCGCAGCGGACCGCGATGCCCACGGCTCCCCGGAGAACGCCCGGCGTCCCCGCGCGACCCTCGCGCGCGGCGCCTCGCCCTGGCTCCTCCCCACCGTGGCCTCCGCCGCCGCCACCGCCGCCCTCACCCGGCGCAGCGGCCGCTGGGCCCTGGCGGCGGTGCCGCTGTCCGCGCTGAGCGCGGGCATGCTGTGGTTCTTCCGCGACCCCGAGCGCGAGATCGGCGCCGGACGCGTGATCTCCCCTGCCGACGGCGTGGTGCAGTCCATCGACGCCTGGCCGGACGGCCGCACCCGCGTGGCGATCTTCATGAGCCCGCTCAACGTCCACGTGAACCGCGCCCCGCTGCCCGGCACGGTCACCTCCGTCGACCACGTCCCCGGCGGGTACGTGCCGGCGTTCAACAAGGACAGCGACCGCAACGAGCGCGTGGTGTGGCACTTCGACACCGAGCTCGGCGACATCGAGATGGTGCAGATCGCGGGCGCCGTCGCCCGCCGCATCGTCCCCTACCTGGAGCCCGGCGCCAAGGTCGAGCAGGGGGAGCGGGTCGGCCTGATCCGCTTCGGCTCGCGCGTCGACACGTACCTGCCGGCCGGCGTCGAGGTCGGCGTCGAGGTCGGCCAGAAGACGACTGCCGGGGTGACACGCCTTGACCGTGACTGATCCTGAGACACTGGGCCTGGAAGAGGACGCCGAGACGGCGATCCGCCGCCGCCGCTGGGCGCGCGACCGCGAACTGCGGGCGCCCCGCTCGCCGCAGACGCTCTCCACCGCGGACTTCCTCACGCTGGGCAACGCCGTCTGCGGCTTCCTGGCCATCTACTCCATGACCACCGGCGTGCTGATCCCGCACATCACCGGGGACGGCTCCGCGCCCACCAACCGGCACAGCGCCGCCATGGCGGTCACGCTGCTGCTGCTCGGCTCGATGTGCGACCTGTTCGACGGACTGGTCGCGCGGAAGCTGCGCAGCTCCGCGCTGGGCGCCGAGCTGGACAACCTCGCGGACCTCACCAGCTTCGGCATCGCGCCGGCGTACTTCGTCGCGGTGTGGGGCATGGTGTCGCCCGACGGCGACCAGCGGGTGTCGGCGTTCATCGCGCTGACCGTGCTGCTGGCCGTGGTGCTGCGCCTCGCCCGCTTCTCGGCGGTCAAGATGCGGCCGGGCGTCTTCCAGGGCATGCCGTGCCCGATGGGCGCCATGACGGTGATCGCCATCGTGCTGCTGGACCCGCCGTTCATCCCCGCGATGATCGCGATCTTCGGCGTGGCGTACCTCATGGTCAGCCGCATCGAGTACCCGAAGCCGCAGGGCCTGCTCGCCACCGCGACGCTCTGCTGGATCGTGGTCTCCATCGGCTGCCTGGGTGCCTGGGCGGCCGGGGTCCCCGGCGGCGACGTGCTGCTGCACGTGGGCGCCACCGCGCAGATCGGCCTGGCGGCCATGGCGCCGCTGCTGGTCATCCGCCGCAAGGTCAACCAGAAGGTGTGCGACGTGCGGGCCCGCCGCGCGGAGTCCCGCCTCGGCTGAGCACGGCAGACGCCCCGGAGGGGCCCGGTCCACCGCGGACCGGGCCCCTCCGGCGTTCCCGGCCGGCGCCCCGGCTCAGACCCGGACCTCGTACACCAGGTTGGTCGGCGTCCCGGCGGCGCGCCGGAACCGGCGGAACCCGGCCTCCTCCGCGACCGCCCGGGTGGCCGTCTCGCCCGCCTGCGCGCCCAGCGCCAGGCCGACCTCCTGGGCCTGCGACACCGGGGTGCAGATCAGCGTGGAGGCCGTGTACATGAGGCGGCCGAGCGGGTTCAGGTTCTCCTCCAGCGTGTCCTCCGCGTACGGCTCGACCAGCATCACCGTGCCGCCGGGGGCCAGCAGCCCCCGGGCGTGGCGCAGCGCGCCCACCGGGTCGCCCATGTCGTGCAGGCAGTCGAAGTACGCCACCAGGTCGTAGGGGCCGCCGTCGAAGTCCAGGGCCGCCGCCGGCCGGAAGGCGACCCGGTCGCCCAGACCGGCCGCGGCGGCCTGCCTGCGGGCCGCGTCCACCGACGGGGCGTGGGAGTCGAACCCGGTGAGGCGGGCGGCGGGGAACGCCTGCGCCATGAGGAGCGTGGACAGGCCCAGGCCGCACCCGACGTCGGCGACCGCGCCGCCCGCCTCCAGGCGCTCCACCACGCCCTCCAGGGCGGGCAGCCAGTCCTGCACGAGGTGCGCGGCGTACCCGGGCCGGAAGAACCGGGCGGTGCCCGTGAACAGGTCGGGGTGGTGCTCCCCCCAGTCGAGGCCGCGGCCGTCCCTGAAGGCCCGCTCCAGCAGGCCGCGGGTGTCGGGGCGCGCGGCGGCCGTCAGCAGCTGGAAGCCGCCGGCGACGAAGGCCGGGCCCTGCTCGTCGGCGAAGGCCGCCTCCTGCTCCGGGTCGAGCCGGAAGACGCCGCCGTCGTGCGCCACGTAGCCGCTCGCGGCCATCGCCGCGAGCCACTCCCGGACGTTCCGCTCCACCGTGCCGGTGCGCCGCGCCAGCTCCGCCGGGGTGGCGGGGCCGCCGTCGGCCAGGGCCCGGAAGAGGCCGAGCCGCTCCCCCAGCACCACCAGGGTCCCGGCGCCGACCGCGCCCAGGTCCGCGACCACCCTGCCGAGCAGCTCCTCCAGCCGGGCCTGGTCCACCGTGGTCATGTCGACAGTCATCCCGCACCTCCGCGTCGGTGCCCGGCCCCCTGTCCCCCTTGCCGCCCGTCCCCCTGCCGGCTGTCCCCCGCCCCCAGCATCCCGCGGGGCGCGGACCCCCACAAGGCGGGAGGGGCGCCGCACCGGTCAGGGCGCGCGGAGGCCGTAGAGGCGCCGGGCGTTGCCCGCGGAGACCATCGCTGCCACCCGGTCGGCGTCGGCGGCGCACCAGGAGCCGTCCGCGGTCCAGCCGTCCAGCAGGGACGCCAGCGCCCCGCGGAAGAGCGCGGCCCCGACCAGGTACAGCTCGGGCAGGCCGTAGGCGTCGGTGGAGAAGAGCACCTTGCCGAAGGGCACCGTCTCCAGGACCTCCGCCAGCACGGCGCCGGCCCGCGCGCCGGTGTGGGCGAGGGCGAGGCCGACGTCCGCGTACACGTGCGGGTACACCGCGGCCAGGTGCGCCGCCTGGCGGTGGTACGGGTAGGCGTGCAGCAGCACCAGCGGCACCCCGTACGGCTCGGCCGCCCGGACGAAGCCGGTGAGCAGCGACGGGTCGGCGCGGTGCAGGGTCAGGTCGGGGTCGCCGAAGCCGGTGTGCAGCTGGAGGGGCAGCCGCAGCTCGACGGCCGCCCACAGCAGGTGGCGCAGCAGGACGGGGTGGGTGAGCCGGGGCGGGCCGCCGTGCCGGTCCAGGCGGGCCAGCCACTCCCCCGCGGCGCGGGCCGTCTCGGCGGCGGACGGCGGGCGGGGGTCGACGTCGAGGCCGTGGCGGTAGGCGAGGACGGACTTCACGGCCACCGCGTCGCGGTCGCGGACCGCCTCGGCGAGGGCCCGGACGCAGTCGTCCGGGTAGGAGCGGGCGGAGACCCGCCCGGCGGCCACGCGCTCCGCGACGGACTCCAGCCGCACCACCTCGCGGACGGCGGCGCCGGCCGCCGCCGCGAGGTCGGGCAGCGGCAGCAGCGGCCCGGCGCCGGGGATGGCCTCCAGCCCGGTGTCGACCAGCAGGGTCTCCAGGCCGGCGGCGCGCAGCAGGCGGCGGACGGCCTCGGGCGCGCCCAGGTCGCGGCGGCGGGCCAGGTACTCCCCGGGCGGGCAGTGCGGCTCCAGGCCGAGGACGGGGGCGCAGTGGCGGCGGACGGCGAAGCCGAGCTGGCTGTCGAGGAAGGAGGTGCCGGGGGCGGCCGGGCGGTCGGACTCGGTGAGCAGCGCGGCGAAGGCGCCCGCGTCGAGGTCGCGGCCGAGCACGCTGTGGCAGTGGTGGTCGACGAGGGCGTGCCCGGCGGCGGCCACCGGTCAGTACCGCCAGCGGGTGGCGGCGGCGACCTGATCGGGGGCGGCGCCGGCGAAGAGGCGGGCCTCGGCCTGCCGGACCGCGCGGAAGGTGTCGTGCAGGACCTCGCCCATGGCCTCCCGCAGCACGGCGGAGTCCTCGAAGCGGGCGAGCGCCTCGGCCGCGGTCTGCGGCAGGCGTTCGGGGGCCGGTCCGGAGCCCGGCTCCGGCGGTGCGGCCGGGTCGCCGCGGACCTCCGGCGGCAGGGTGAGCCCGGCGTCGGCCCCGGCGAGGCCGGCGGCGATCACCGCGCCGACCGCGAGGTAGGGGTTGGCCGAGCCGTCGAAGCACTTGACCTCGGCGTTGGCCGCCTCCGCCTCCTCGCCCGCCGAGCCGGTGACCAGGCGCAGCGCGGCCTCGCGGTTCTCCCGGCCCCAGCAGCGGTAGGCGCCCGCCCAGCGGTCGGGGACCAGCCGCAGCGGGCTCGCCGGGCCGGGTGCGCCGACCGCGGTGAGGGCGGGCAGCTCGGCGAGGACCCCGGCGAGGAACGCCTCCCCCTCGGCGGTGAGCCCGTACGGCCCGGGGCCGCCGTGGCAGAGGTTCGCACCGTCGCGCCAGGGCGAGAGGTGCAGGTGGCCGCCGTTGCCGACCCGGCCGGCCTCCACCGCGGGGGCGAAGGAGACCCGCAGGCCGTGCCGGGCGGAGACGGCCCGCACGGTCTGCCGGACCAGCACGCAGGTGTCGGCGGCGGCCACCGGGTCCTCCGCGGCCACCGACAGCTCGTACTGGCCGGCGGCGTACTCGGGGTGGAGCTGGTGGACGGCGACGCCCTGCTCGTCCAGGGCCCGCAGCAGGTCCCGCAGGCAGTCGGAGAGGCCGATGACCCGGTCCATGCCGTAGGCGGCGCCGGGGACGGGGGGCACCGGGTCCTCGTCGGGCGCGCCGGCGAGGGCGGCGACCCACTCGACCTCGAAGGCGCAGCGGAGCTCCAGGCCGCGGGCCCGTGCCCGCTCCGCCATGCGGCGGGCGAAGAGGCGCTGGCAGCCGGGGTGCGGGGTGCCGTCCTGGTCGTACCGGTCGACGGGCGCCCAGGCCCAGCCGGGCTGGGCGGCGAGCGGCACGGCGCGGTCGAGGTCGGGGAGGAGCCGCAGGTCGCCGACGGGGCCGCCGAGGAAGCGTCCCGAGGTGGCGGAGTCGTCGACGAGGAAGACGTCGAAGACCGGGGAGGCGCCGACGCCCCAGGCGGCCGCGTGCTCCAGCCGGAGGGTGGGCACGCCCTTGACCCGGGTGACACCCGCGTTGTCGACCCAGGTCAGCAGCACCCCGCCGGCGCCCTCGGCGTGCAGCCGCGCGGCGGTCTGCCGCGCCTCCTCGGCCCGGGCTGCCCGGTCGCGCGGGCGGAGCTCCTCGTCCACGGCATCCATGGCACCCGGTGTCCCTTCGCCGGTTCGGGGGTCCCTGCCATGGTTTCCCGCCGGGCCGGGTTCCGGAACCCGCCCAGCGGGTGATCACGCGGACCGGCGGGGTGCGGCCGCCGGGGCCCGGCAGGCCGGCCCCTGCCGGACGGGACCACTGGCGGACGGGACCACCGAGGGACGGGACCGCGGAGCGGCGGGGTGCGGCTGCGCGGGGCCCGCGCTCGGCCGGGTGGCCCCGGCGGGCACCGCGGGGGCGGCCGGGGCCGGGCGGACCTGCCCGGCCCGGCCGTCGGGCGGTCCCGGCGGTCGGTTGTCCCGGGCGGTCCGGGCGGCCTGGGTTGTCCGGGCACCCCGGGCGGCCTGGGCGGGTCCGGGTGGTCAGGCGCCGCCGTCGTGGACGCTGAAGGCGGAGCGGCGGGCGGCGCGGGCGACCGCCGGGTCGGGGTGGGTGGCGGCGACGGCGGTCAGCACCGACGCGGCCCGCGGGTGCCCGGACTGGCGGGCCCGGGCGAAGAGCCGCACCGGGTCGCCGGCCGCGGCGGCCTCCACGTGCCCGGCGAGCAGCGCCGTGTCGGCGTGGTCCAGCACGGCGGCGCCGGTGTCCACCCACAGCCAGGCGGCGTCCTCGCGGCTGAGCACGTCGGCGGGGACCACGCCGCCCTCGTCCGACTGCTCGGCCAGCCACAGCAGGGCGTACGGGCGCAGCACCGGCTCCTCCGCGGCGGCCCGCACGGCCTGCTCGGCGGTGCCGCCCGCCACCCGCAGCGCCTCGAAGGCGAGGCCGCGCAGCAGGGCGTCGTCGCCGCGGGCGGCCTCCAGCAGCTCGGAGACGGCACGGTCGGCGGGACGGGCCGCGACCCAGGCCCGGTACTCGGCGCGGGCCGGGCCGGGCGAGTAGCGGGAGCAGGCGGTGAGGAGCTCCCGGGCGCTCTGCTCGATGTGCCCGGCGGCGGTCTGCGCGACCGTGCAGATCTCCTCCAGCTTCGCCCGCACGGCCCAGTGGCCGAGCGGGGAGAGCCGCACGGACGGCTCGGCGGCGCCGGGCTCGCGGACGACCGCGCCGACCGCGAGCAGCCCGTCGACCATCCACTCCAGGACGGCGGCGACGTCGGACGGCGCGGGGGGCGGGCTGTCGGCCTCCGGACCGTCGGCGGTGCGCGGCCCGCTGCCGCGCACGGCGGAGACGGCGGAGGCGGCGTGCGGCACCGGGGAGAGGGCGGCCAGGCCGGCGCCGGCGCCGTGGCGGCGCTCGTCCAGGCCCCGGCGCAGCAGCTCCATGAGCTCGCCGTCGGGCACCGGCCCGTCCACCAGGTGAAGGAAGGAGAGCAGCTGCGGCGCCTGGTCGACGGCCTGCCCGGCGAGGACGGCGAAGACGCCGCGCAGGGCGGCGGGCGGCACCGGGGCCAGCAGGGTCCAGGCGTCGAAGAGCGCGGCCCAGCCGCGGACCACGGCCTCGTCGTCGTGCTCCCAGGCGTGGAGGCGCCAGCCGGGTCCGGCGCCGCCGTCGCGGAGTTCGACGAGGCCGGTGAGCAGGGCCTGGCCCCAGGCCTTGGCGGCGGCGCCGACGGTCATCGCCAGGGCGCGGCCGGCGGCGCGGGCGTCCTCGGGCAGCAGCTCGCCGCGCTTGCCGACGCGGCCGAGCTCGCCGGCCCAGCGGGCGACGCGGACGGCGTCGGCCAGTATCCGGCGGGCCAGGGGGGCGAGTTCGGCGGGCACCGGGAAGCCCTCGGGGACGGGGGCGCGGGTGCGGCCCCCGGGGCGGCGGGCGGGGGCCTGGCGCCCGGGCCGGTCCGGGGGGCCGGCGACGGGGCGGCGGGGCCCGGCGGCGCCGGGGAGGCGGGTGACGGTGGCGCCGGTGCGGCGTCCGGGGGCGGACGCGCCGGGGCGCCCGGCGGGGGCGGGGGACGCGGCCGGCCGGGCCGGTCCGTCGCCGGCCGCACCGGGGCGGACGGCGGCCCGGTCGCCGGCGGCCGGTCCCCCCGCGGGTTCCGCGGCGGGGCGTTCGGGCCGGCGTGCTGGGGGAAGCGAAGCATCACGGTCGCGCGGGTTCCGAGACGTCACGCCGTGCAGTCTTCCCCGTGGACACGCCTTCTGTCACATCGCCCGCGTCGCACCGCCGCCGGGGGGCGGCGTCCCGGTAGGCAAAGGATGACGTGTAGGGACATATCAACCACTCCTGGGCGGTGTCGCGCCTGCGGACGGCCCGGCCGGGCGGACCGTGCGGGCAGGACGGGCGGGCCGGACGGGCAGACCCGGCCGACGGGGGAACCGTTCGGGCGCGCGGGACGGGCCGGGCCGCCCCTACACGAGCGGGGTGAGGAACCGGCGCAGGGCCTCCTCGTACCCGCGCGGGTCGGCGTTCCACAGGACGGCGTGCTCGGCGCCCGGCACGGTGTGCAGGGTGACCAGGTCATCGCGGGCGTCGGCCAGCCGCTGGGAGGCCCGCAGCGGCGCCGCGGTGTCGTCCGGGCCGTGCAGGACCAGGGCGGGCACCTCCAGGCCCTCGCCGCGGCCCAGCCGGGCGAACGCGTCGAGGTCCACGCCCGAGCGCCCGGCGGCGGCGCGCACGCCGAGCTCGGCGAGGGGCGAGGGCACGCCGCGCCGGACGGCCTGACCGCGGACGGTGGCGTGCCAGTCCAGGACCGGGGAGTCGAGGACCAGGCCGCGCACCGCGTCGCGCCAGGAGGAGCGGTCCGCCGCCTGCAGGCACATGGTGGCGCCGAGCGACCAGCCGTAGAGCAGGACGTGGGCGGCGCCGGCCTGCAGGGCCAGCCGGATGGCCGCCTCCACGTCGCGCCACTCGGTCTCGCCGAAGTGCCCGATGCCGTCCGGCGAGCGCGGGGCGCCCTCGTCGTTGCGGTAGGTGACCGCGAGCACCGGGAGCTTGAAGGAGTGCAGCAGCGGCAGGACGGGCAGCACCTGCTGCCGGTCGGCGCCGGGGCCGTGGACGGCGACCACCCACAGGTCGCGCACGCCGGGCAGGTACCAGGCGGGCATCGGGCCCAGCTCGCCGCGCACCCACGCCTCGGTGAAGTCCAGGCCGAGGGCGGTGCGGGGGTCCCCGGTGAGGACCCGCGGGGTGAGGGCGACGCGCTCGCCCGGGACGGGCGGGGTGCCGTCGACCCGCTCCAGGCGGCGCACGACCGTCTGCGGGGTGGTCTCCAGCACCTCCCCGACCACGGCGTGGCCGCCCGGCCACTCCAGGCCGTAGGTGCCCCGCCGGGCGGTCTCGGTCGCGCGGGTCAGCGCCACCCGGCCGGCCGCGGTGGAGTGCACCCGCAGCCCCCCGGTCCCGGCGCCCGGCCCGCGGGGGCGGACCGCCAGGTCGGACACCACGCGCCCGGCGGCCAGCGCGGCCGCTCCGGCGCCCACCGCGGTGGCGGCCGCCACGGCCGCCAGGGTTCCCCATCGCATGTCGCTCCCCGGTCTCGTGCCTCGCCGACTCCTCTTGTCGTCAGTCCACTACCCGCGGCGGGGCCCGGCCATCGGTGCGGGTTCTTCCGGACGAACGGCGGGCCGGGGCGGGAGGCCTGCGGACGGCGGGCGGCGGGCGGCGGGCGGCGGGCGGCGGGCGGCGGGCGGCGGGCGGCGGGCGGCGGGCGGCGGGCCGACGGTGTGCAGGGCGCGCTCCCGCATGCCTGCCACTGTGTCCGTTGCCCGGCCCCCGGGGCGGGGATAGCCTCCCGGCACCGGCGCGCACGGACGCGCGGCGGGCACGCAGGCAGCACGAGGCAAGGCAGGTACCCGTGGTCCCCACCGGCTCCGGTCCGCTCCGCAACGGCGGGGTCTCCTTCTGGTACTCCGAGGCCGGGCTCCCCGAGCCGCGGCCCGCCCTGCCGGGCCCGGCCGACGCCGACGTCTGCGTGGTCGGCGGCGGCTTCACCGGGCTGTGGACGGCGTACTACCTGAAGAAGGCCGACCCCGGGCTGCGGATCACCGTGCTGGAGCGCCGCTTCTGCGGGTACGGCGCCTCCGGCCGCAACGGCGGCTGGCTGTACAACGGCTTCGCCGGCCGCGGCGCCTTCGCCCGCCGGTACGGGCACGAGCGGGCGCAGGCCATGCAGCGGGCCATGGACGGGACCGTGCGGGAGGTCGTCCGGGCCGCCGCCGCGGAGGGCATCGACGCGGACGTGGCCGAGGGCGGCGTCCTGGAGGTGGCCCGCACCCCGGCGCAGCTGGCCCGGCTGGCGGCCCTCGTCGAGGAGGAGCGGGCCTTCGGGGACACGGAGCGGCTGCTCCTCACCGCGGAGGCGACGGCGGCCCGGATCCGCGTCGCGGGCGCGCTCGGCGGCACCTGGACGCCGCACGGCGCCCGGATCCAGCCCGCCAAGCTGGTCCGGGGGCTGGCGGCGGCCGTGGAGGCGCTGGGCGTGCGGATCCACGAGGGGACGCCGGTGACGGGGATCCGGCCCGCGGCGGGCGGCGCCCCGGCCCGGGCGGTCACCCCGCACGGGGCGGTGTCGGCGCGGTTCGTGCTGCGGGCCACCGAGGGCTTCACGGCCGGGCTGCACGGCGAGCGGCGCACCTGGCTGCCCATGAACTCCGCCATGGTCGCCACCGAGCCGCTCCCCGCCTCGTTCTGGGCGGAGGTCGGCTGGGAGGGCCGCGAGACACTGGGCGACCTCGCCCACGCCTACATGTACGCGCAGCGCACGGCGGACGACCGGATCGCGCTCGGCGGGCGCGGCGTGCCGTACCGGTTCGGCTCCCGCACGGACGCCGACGGCGGCACGCAGGAGCGGACCGTGCGGCAGCTCCGCCGGATCCTGGCCCGGTTCTTCCCCGCGGCGGCGGACGCCCGGATCGAGCAGGCGTGGGCGGGCGTGCTGGGGGTGCCGCGCGACTGGTGCTCCACGGTGGAGCTGGACCGCGCCTCCGGGCTCGGCTGGGCCGGCGGGTACGTCGGCAGCGGCGTCGCCACCGCCAACCTGGCCGGGCGCACCCTGCGCGACCTGGTCCTGGGCGAGGACACCGAGCTGACCCGGCTGCCCTGGGTCGGCCACACCGTGCGCCGCTGGGAGCCCGAGCCGCTGCGCTGGCTGGGCGTGCACGGCCTGTACGCCGCGTACCACGCCGCCGACCGGCAGGAGGCCGGCGGCCGGTCCTCGACCTCGCCGCTGGCCCGCGCCGCCGACCTGGTCGCCGGGCGGCACTGAGGCGGTCGGCACCGGGGCGGGCGGCACGGAGAAGGGCGGCACCGGGGCCGGGGCCCGGCCCGGGGCGCGCGGGCGTGGTCGGGCCGTCCGGACCGGGTCGGGCCGTCCGGGCGGGGTCAGGCCGTCCGGGCGGGCCCGGTGAGGACGACGCCGTCGAGGTCGGCGACGTAGCGGGGGCCGAAGGCGGTGGAGGGGGTGTGGGCGCCCGGCTTCACCTCGTCGGCGAGGAGGCGGGCCACGGCGCGCACGACGCTGTCGGCGGTGAGGTCGTAGGGGTCCGGGCAGGTCAGTGCGGCGGTGGCGGACGCCCCGGAGGGAGCGGTGGCCCGCGCCCACACCTCGGCGCGGGCCCCGGCGCGGCGGGCGGCGTCCGCGCCGGGCACCAGCCGGTCGATCACCCGTCCGGCGGCGCGGCGGACGGCGGGGCGGCGCAGCAGCGGCCCGGCGAGGGCCTGGAGGCCGCGGACGGCGGCGCCGCCGGGCAGGACGGTGTAGGTGGTGACGCCGGGGACGCCGGTGGAGTGGTACGCGGTGGAGACGTCGCCCCAGGGGATGGAGGTGACGGTGCGCGGGCCGGAGGGGAAGCCCGCGCTCAGGGTGCGCCAGCCGGCCGGTACGGGCACGATGCGGCCGCCGACGCGGGCGCGGCCGCCGAGGGCGAGGCCCTCCAGGGCGGTCTTGGCGGTGCCGGGGCTGAGGTTGCGGCCGGGCATGATGGCGAGGTCCAGGCGGTCGGCGCCCGGGACCTCGGCGGCGACCAGGGCGGCGAGGCAGTCGGTGGGCACCACGTCGAAGCCGGCACCGGGCAGCAGAACCGTTCCTGCAGCGCGGGCCTCGGCGTCGCGGGCGTGGATCCGCTCGAAGACGTCGATCTCGCCGGTGATGTCGAGGTAGTGGGTGCCGGTCGCCAGGCAGGCGTCGACCATGAGCGCGGCGGTCGTGGAGAACGGCCCGGCGCAGTGGGCGACCGCGCCGACGCCGTGGAGGGCGGCGCGCACGGCCCCGGGGTCGGCGAGGTCGAAGGCCCGGTGCTCCAGGCCGAGTTCGGCGGCGAGGGCGGCGACGGGGGCCGCGGACCGCCCGGCGAGGACCGGGCGCTGCCCGCGGGCGGCGGCGAGGTGCGCGATGAGGCGGCCGGTGTAGCCGTTGGCCCCGTACAGCATCCAGGTCGTGTCCATGCCGCACAGCATGCCGGGCGGCGGTCCGCCCGGCCACCCCGGGGGACGGCGCGGGACGGAACGGGGCCGGGGCTCCCCCGCCGGGTCCGGACGGGTCCGGACGGGTCCGGGCGGGTCCGCACACGGCGGTCCCGCCGGGCGGGGGCCGGTGCCGGCCCGCCCGGCGGGAGTCGGTGGCCCGCGCGGTGCGCTCCCGGTGCCGCCCCGGCGTCACGCCGCGGGCGGCACCGGCGGCGTCACGCCGTCGGGCGCCGCGCGGCCTCGCGGGGGAACTTCCGGGTGTCGCGCGGCTCGACGTACGGCTCCTCGTCCACCGGCAGGCCGCCCAGCACGGCGCGCTGCCGCGCCGTCTCGGCGTCGAACTCCAGGCCCAGCAGGATCGCCAGGTTGGAGATCCACAGCCACACCAGGAAGACGATCACACCGGCCAGGGTGCCGTAGGTCTTGTTGTACGAGCCGAAGTTGGCGACGTACAGCGCGAAGCCCGCCGAGGCCAGCAGCCACAGCGCCACCGCGATGAAGCCGCCGGGCGAGATCCAGCGGAAGCCCGGCTGCCGGGCGTTGGGGGCGGCCCAGTACAGCAGGGCCACCATCAGCACGACCAGCAGCACCAGCACCGGCCACTTGGCGATCGACCAGGCGGTGACGCCGGCCGAGCCGATGCCGAGCGCCTGGCCCGCCCGGTCGGCCAGCGAGCCGGTGAAGACGACGATGACCGCGCTCACGCAGAGCATCACCATGAGGACGAAGGTGACCGCGAGGCGGATCGGGAGGATCTTCCAGACCGGTCGGCCCTCGGGGATGTCGTAGACCGCGTTGGACGCGCGGATGAAGGCGGCGACGTAGCCGGAGGCCGACCAGAAGGCTCCGGCCAGGCCGACGACCGCGAGCACGCCGCCGGTGCCGGCGGTGCCGCCCAGCTGCGTGACGGCGTTCCTCAGGATGTCGCGGGCGGCGCCGGGGGCCAGCTGCTGGACGTTGTCCAGGATGCTCCGGGTCGCGGACTCGCCGACCACCCCGAGCAGCGACACCAGCACCAGCAGGCCGGGGAAGACCGCGAGGACGCCGTAGTAGGTGAGGGCGGCGGCGCGGTCGGCCAGCTCGTCGTCGGTGAACTCCTTGAGGGTGCGCCGCATCACGGCCCACCAGGAGCGGGCGCGCAGGGCGGTCAGCTCGTCGGGTGCCGCCTCCTGCACGGCCGGGGACGGGCCGACCCGGGGCGCGTCCTCCTCCTGCCGCTCCGGGGGGCCGGGCCGGGCGCCGCGGGCCTCGTCCGCGGAGGAGCGCCCCGTCCGGGCCTTGTCCGTCCGGGCCTTGTCCGTCCGGGCCTCGTCCGTACGCGACGGGCCGACGCCGGACCCTTCCGTCCCGTCCGCGCCGTCCGTCCCGTCCGCGCCGACCGGGTGTCCGCCTGTACGCCCTCTGCCCGCCACGCCCTCGTCCGGGGTCGCCGCCATGCCCTCACTCCTCCGCTCGATCGGTCGGGTCGTCCCCCGGGTACGCCCTCCGGCCCGTCCACCGGGGCACGCCCGCGTGCAGGGCCCTCACGGGCCCGCCGCTCAGTCCCCGGGCCAGCTGCCGGTGACCCGGCTCCAGCCCTCGGCGCCGCCGCGCTCGACGACGGCCCGCACGAGGCCGAAGACGGCCCCCTGGAGCGCCGCGGCGAGCAGCACCTCGCCCCAGCCGCGGTCGCGCTGCAGCGGCTCGGGGGCCTCGTCGCCGGACCCCACCCGCCCCCAGATCCGGCTGAACACCGCCGTCGCCAGAGCGCCGCCGGCCATGCCGACCACGACGCCGACCGGCTTGTAGACCACCTTCGCCTTGTTCACCGCATCCACTCCTCGCTTCCGTCCCCCGCCCCGCTCGCCTGCCCCCGCCCCCCGCCCGGCGAAACCCCGGACCCCGGGGCGGGACGCACTGCGGGACCCGCCGTCCGGAGGGGTTTGCGGGGGCGGCGGGCGGCAAGCCGCAGAGAAGGCCGCGCTGCGGGGCGTGGGGCTCCCGGAGCGGCCTACGGCCGACGGCGGCGCAGGTACGCGGCGGCCGTACGCTCCCCGAGCCCAGGCGGTACCCATGATCATCATCCTCGGACTGCTCGTCCCTCCCCTGCTGATGCTCCTTCTGCTGGGCATGTCCTGGCTGGAGGACCGGACGTTCGCCCCCGCCGCCGGCGCGCCGCGCGAGGCGGCGCCCGCCGGCCGCCCGACCTCCGTCGGGGCGCCCTCCGTGCAGGCCCCCTCGGTGCAGGCCTCCTCCGTGCAGGCGCCCTCCGTCAAGGCTCCCGGGCCGGTGCTCCGCGCCGTCCCCGGCCCGCTGCCGGGCCCGGCGGCCGTCCGGCAGGCCGCCTGACCCTCCCTCACCCGGACCCCGTCCGGCGCGGCGCCCCCACCACGGGCCCGGCCGCAGCGTGTGACCCGCCCCTCCCCCGGGCCGTGTTGACGCTGCGACCGGGCCCGTGGTGGGATCCTTGCGCCACCAACGGAGGCATGGAGAGGAAGCCGGTGCGAATCCGGCGCGGTCCCGCCACTGTCACCGGGGAGCGCCCTCGACCGATGGCCACGGCAGCCGGGAACGGCCGCTGGAAGGCCCGGGGGTGCGTCGATCCGGGAGCCAGGAGACTCTCGCCCCCGTCTCGTCGACCCGGGGCGCGGACCCCGAGTGAGGACACGCACGCCATGCAGGCAGCTCCCCCGCCCCTCCCCCCGAAGCCGACCTCCGCGCGCCTCGGCTGACCGGGGTGCGCCCGCACACCGCCTGGGCGGTGGGCGCGGCCGCCGGGTACGCCGCGGACGCGCTGCTCGCCGACCCCCGCCGCGGCCATCCCGTCGCCGCCTTCGGCTCGGCCGCCGCCGCCCTGGAGCGCCGCCTGTGGCGCGACCACCGGGGCGCCGGCACCGTCTTCACCGCCCTGTGCACCGGGGCGGTCGCCGCCGGGGCCGCCGCCGCCGACCGCGCCCTGGGCCGCGGCCCGGCGGGCCGGGCGCTGCTGGCCGCCGCCGCGACCTGGACCGTGCTGGGGGGCGCCTCCCTGGTCCGCGAGGCCCGCACGGTCGCCGCCGCCCTGGAGGCCGGCGACCTCGCGGCCGCCCGGGCCCGGCTGCCGCACCTGTGCGGCCGCGACCCACGGCACCTGGACCGCGACCAGCTGGCCCGCGCCGTGGTGGAGTCGGTCGCCGAGAACACCGCGGACGCCGTCGTCAACGCCCTCGTCTGGGGCGCGCTGGCGGGCACCCCCGGCCTGCTGGCCTTCCGCGCGGTCAACACCCTGGACGCCATGGTCGGCCACCGCTCACCGCGCCACCTGCGCTTCGGCTGGGCCTCCGCCCGCCTCGACGACGCCGCCGGGTGGCCCGGCGCGCGGCTCACCGCGCTGCTGGCGGTCGCCGCGGCGCCGCGGCCGCGCCGGGCGTGGCGGGTGTGGCGGCGCGACGGCTCGGCGCACCCGAGCCCCAACGCGGGCCAGGCCGAGGCCGCGTTCGCGGGCGCGCTCGGGGTGCGGCTCGGCGGCACCCTCGCGTACGGGAGCCGGGTGGAGCACCGCCCGGTGCTCGGCGCGGAGCTGCGGCCGCCGGCGCCCGCCGACGTCGAACGGGCCTGCCGCCTGTCGCGCCGGGTGGGGCTGCTGGCCCTGGGCACGGTCGCCGCCGCCCGGTGGACGGCGGGGGCGCTCGCGGGGAGGCGGGCGTGAGCGGGGCGCTGCTGGTCGCGGGGACGGCCTCCGACGCGGGCAAGAGCGTGGTGACGGCCGGGATCTGCCGCTGGCTGGTCCGGCAGGGGGTGCGGGTGGCGCCGTTCAAGGCGCAGAACATGTCGCTGAACTCCTTCGTGACCGCCGACGGCGCCGAGATCGGCCGCGCCCAGGCGATGCAGGCCGCCGCCGCCCGGGTGGAGCCCGAGGCGGCGATGAACCCGGTGCTGCTCAAGCCCGGCGGCGACGGCCGCAGCCAGGTGGTGCTGCTGGGCCGCCCGGTCGCCGAGGTGGGCGCGCTGGACTACCGGGAGCGCAAGCCGCTGCTGCTGGAGCAGGCCCTGGCGTGCCTGGCCGACCTGCGGCGCCGCTTCGACGTGGTCGTCTGCGAGGGGGCCGGCTCCCCCGCCGAGGTCAACCTGCGCGACCGCGACATCGCCAACATGGGCCTGGCCACCGCCGCCGGGCTGCCGGTGGTGGTCGTCGGCGACATCGACCGCGGCGGGGTCTTCGCGTCCCTGTACGGGACGCTGGCGCTGCTCTCCGCCGAGGACCAGCGGCACGTGGCGGGCTGGCTCGTCAACCGGTTCCGCGGCGACGTCCGCCTGCTGCAGCCGGGGCTGGAGATGCTGGAGCGGCTGACGTCCCGTCCGGTCCTCGGCGTGCTGCCGATGCTGTCCGGCCTGCACCTGGACGCCGAGGACTCCCTCGACCTGGACCGGGCCGCCGACCGCGGCGCCGTCGGCACCCCCGGCCCGTACGGGGCGGAGGTGCTGCGGGTCGCCGTGGTGCGCCTGCCGCGGCTGTCGAACTTCACCGACCTGGACGCGCTGGCGCAGGAGCCCGGCGTGCTGGTGCGCTGGGCGTCACGGCCGGAGGAGGTGGCCGACGCGGACCTGGTGGTGCTGCCCGGCACCCGGGCGACGGTGGCCGACCTGGCCTGGCTGCGCGAGCGGGGCCTGGCCGGCGCCGTCGTGGAGCGGGCGCGGTCCGGGCTGCCCGTGCTGGGCGTCTGCGGCGGCTTCCAGATGCTGGGGCGGCTGATCACGGACACGGTGGAGTCGCGGGCCGGGGAGGTGCCGGGGCTGGGGCTGCTGCCGGCGCGGGTGGCGTTCGCCCGGGAGAAGACGCTGGGCCGGCCGGTCGGCGAGGCGTACGGGGAGCGGGTGGAGGCGTACGAGATCCACCACGGCGTGGTCGCGGTGGAGGGCGGCGAGCCGTTCCTCGACGGCTGCCGGGCCGGGTCGGTGTGGGGGACGACCTGGCACGGCGCACTGGAGAACGACGGCTTCCGCCGCGCCTTCCTGCGGGACGTGGCGCGCCTGGCGAACCGCGCCTTCACCCCCGCCCCGGACACCTGCTTCGCCACCGCCCGCGAGGCGCGGCTGGACCGGCTCGGCGACCTGGTCGAGGAGCACGCCGACACGGACGCGCTGTGGCGGATCGTCGAGGAGGGGCTGCCCGCCGTGGCGCCGCCCTTCGTGCCGCCGGGCGCCCCGTGAGCACCGGGCCCGACCGCCCCGCCCCCGCCGCCGGCCACGGCGGCACCGCCCGCACCGCCGGACCCGCCCGCACCGCCGGACCCGCCCGCACCGCCCGGCCCGGCCGCACCGCCGACACGGCCGGCACCGCTGATCCCGCTGCGACCCGAGACCCTGGGGAGGCCGCCGTGCCCGGCGCCACCGTGCTGCTGCTGTCCACCGCGGACACCGACCTGCTGGCGGCCCGCGCCTCCGGCGCCCCGTACCGGCTCGGCAACCCGGTCCGGACGGACCCGGAGGCCGACCTTCCGGCGCTGCTCGACGGCGCCGACGTGGCGGTCGTCCGGCTGCTCGGCGGCCGCCGCGCCTGGGAGGAGGGGCTGGCCGCCGTCGCCGCCTCCGGCGTGCCCGCCGTGCTGCTGGGCGGCGAGTCGGTGCCCGACGCCGAGCTGATGGCCCTGTCGTCGCTCCCGGCGGGCGTGGTCGCCGAGGCGCTCGCGTACCTGGTGGAGGGCGGGCCGGGCAACCTCGCCGAGCTGGCCCGGTTCCTCTCCGACACGGTCCTGCTGACGGGCGAGGGCTTCGCGCCGCCGCGGCCCATGCCGCAGTACGGCGTGCACGTCCGCGCCGGTGCGGAGGGGGGCCGGAAGGGGCGGGAGGAGCAGGAGGGGCGGGAAGGACAGGGGGAGCAGGAAAGGCAGGAGGGGCGGGGGGAGCTGCCGCGGGAGGGGCGGCCCACGGTGGGCGTGCTCTTCTACCGGGCGCACGAGCTGTCCGGCAACACCGCCTTCGTCGACGTGCTCTGCGACGCGGTGGAGGCGGCGGGCGGCGAGGCGCTGCCGGTCTTCTGCGGGTCGCTGCGGAGCGCCGACCCCGGCCTGTACGGCCTGCTGGGCCGCTGCGACGCGCTGGTGGCGACCGTGCTCGCGGCGGGCGGCACGGTGGCGTCGGACGCGTCGGCGGGCGGCGCGGACGAGGCGTGGGACGTGGGGGCGCTCGCGGAGCTGGACGTGCCCGTCGTGCAGGGCCTGTGCCTGACCGGGAGCCGGGCCGCGTGGGAGGCGTCCGACGCGGCGCTGTCGCCGATGGACGCGGCGATGCAGGTGGCGATCCCGGAGTTCGACGGCCGGATCGTGGGCGTGCCGTTCTCCTTCAAGGAGGCCGGCGAGGACGGCGTCCCGGTGTACGCGGCCGACCCGGAGCGGTCCGCGCGGCTCGCCGGGATCGCCGTGCGGCAGGCCGCGCTGCGGCACCGGGCGAACGCGGACAAGCGGATCTGCCTGATGTTCACCGCCTACCCTACGAAGCACTCCCGGGTCGGCAACGCCGTCGGCCTGGACACCCCCGCCTCGGCGGTGCGGCTGCTGGACGCACTGCGCGCGGCCGGGTACACGGTCGACGGGTACCCGGACGACGGCGACGGGCTGATCCACCGTCTGATCGCGGCGGGCGGGCACGACGTGGAGTGGCTGACGGAGGAGCAGCTGCGGGCCGCGACCGCCCGGGTGCCGCTCGCCGACTACCGGGAGTGGTTCGGGGCGCTGGAGCCGGGGCTGCGGGAGGCCGTGCGGGAGCACTGGGGCGAGCCGCCGGGCTCCCTGTACGTGGACGGCGACGAGATCGTGCTCGCCTCCCTGCGGTTCGGCAACGTCGTCGTCATGATCCAGCCGCCGCGCGGCTTCGGCGAGAACCCGGTCGCGATCTACCACGACCCCGACCTGCCGCCCTCCCACCACTACCTGGCGGCCTACCGCTGGCTGGACCGCTCCTTCGGCGCCGACGCCGTCGTCCACCTGGGGAAGCACGGCACCCTGGAGTGGCTCCCCGGCAAGGGCCTCGGCCTGTCCGCCGGCTGCGCCCCGGACGCGGCCCTGGGCGACCTGCCGCTGGTCTACCCGTTCATCGTCAACGACCCCGGCGAGGGCACCCAGGCCAAGCGGCGCGGCCACGCCGTCGTCGTCGACCACCTGGTGCCGCCGATGGCCCGCGCCGACACCTACGGCGACCTGGCGAAGCTGGAGCAGCTGCTCGACGAGTACGCGCTGGTCAGCGACCTGGACCCGGCGAAGGCGCCCGCGGTGCGGGCGCAGGTCTGGGCCCTGGTGAAGGCCGCCGAGCTCCACCACGACCTGCACGTGGACGAGCAGCCGGCCGACGACGACTTCGACGCGTTCGTCATGCACGTCGACGGCTACCTGTGCGAGATCAAGGACGTGCAGATCCGCGACGGCCTGCACGTGCTGGGCGGCGGCCCGGTGGGCGCGGCCCGGGTCAACCTGGTGCTGGCCGTGCTGCGCGCCTCCCAGGTGTGGGGCGGCCGGGCCGACGCGCTGCCGGGCCTGCGGGCGGCGCTGGCGGCGGAGTTCGGCCTGGACGAGCGGGCGCTGCTGGCCGCGCCGGGCGCGGCGGTGGAGGTCCCGGCGGGGCTGGCCCGGCTGGTCGACGGCCCGGCCCGGACCGCCGCCGACACGGTCGACCTGCTGGAGCACCTGTGCCGCCGCCTCGCCGAGGGCATGGAGGAGCGCGGGTGGGCGCCGGAGGCCGCCGCCGGACTGGTCGGGGAGGTCCTGGGGCGCACGGTGCCGGACGCGGTGCGGGTGCTGGAGTTCGCCGCCGCCGAGGTGGTGCCCCGGCTGGAGCGCACCACCGACGAGATCGCCCACGTGCTGCGGGCGCTGCGCGGCGGGTACGTCCCCGCCGGGCCGTCCGGCTCGCCGACCCGCGGCCTGGTCAACGTGCTGCCGACCGGCCGCAACTTCTACTCCGTGGACCCGAAGGCCATTCCCTCCCGGCTGGCCTGGGAGGTCGGGCAGGCGCTCGCCGACTCGCTGGTGGAGCGGCACGTCCGCGACACCGGCCACGTCCCCCGGTCGGTGGGCCTGACCGTGTGGGGCACCTCCTGCATGCGCACCCAGGGCGACGACATCGCCGAGATCCTGGCCCTGCTGGGCTGCCGGCCGGTCTGGGACGACGCCTCGCGGCGGGTCACCGGCTTCGAGGTCGTCCCCGCGGAGGAGCTGGGGCGGCCCCGCATCGACGTCACCGTCCGCATCTCCGGGTTCTTCCGGGACGCCTTCCCGCACGTGGTGGCGCTGGTCGACGACGCGGTGCGGGCCGTGGCCGAGCTGGACGAGCCCGCCGACCGCAACTTCGTCCGGGCCCACGCCGACGAGGACACCGCCGCCCACGGCGACCGGCGCCGCGCCACCGCCCGCATCTTCGGCTCCAAGCCGGGCGCGTACGGCGCGGGCCTGCTGCCGCTCGTCGACGCCCGCAACTGGCGCTCCGACGCCGACCTGGCGGAGGTGTACGCGGTGTGGGGCGGCTACGCCTACGGGCGCGGCCTGGACGGGCGGGCGGCGCGCGGCGACATGGAGCGGGCGTTCCGCCGGATCGCGGTGGCGGCGAAGAACGTCGACACGCGCGAGCACGACCTCGTGGACGCCGACGACTACTTCCAGTACCACGGCGGCATGGTGGCCGTGGTCCGCCACCTGACCGGCTCCTCCCCGGAGGCGTACGTCGGCGACAGCGCCCTGCCCGACCAGGTGCGCACCCGCACCCTGGGCGAGGAGACCCGCCGGGTCTTCCGCGCCCGGGTGGTCAACCCGCGGTGGATGGGTGCCATGCGCCGCCACGGCTACAAGGGCGCCTTCGAGATGGCCGCCACCGTCGACTACCTCTTCGGCTACGACGCCACGGCGGGCGTGGTCGACGACTGGATGTACGAGCGGCTCGCCGCCGCGTACGTCTTCGACCCGGTCAACCGGGACTTCATGGAGCGGTCCAACCCCTGGGCGCTGCGGGGCATCGCCGAGCGCCTGCTGGAGGCCGCCGAGCGGCGGCTGTGGGCCGAGCCCGACCCGGGGACCCTGGACCGGCTCCGCGCGACCTACCTCGAACTCGAGGGCGACCTGGAGGGGGACGACCGATGAGCGACGCGAGGTACCCGTTCACCGCGATCGCCGGCCTGGACGACCTGCGGCTGGCGCTGCTGCTCAACGCGGTGTCCCCGGCCGTCGGCGGCGTGCTGGTGCGCGGCGAGAAGGGCACGGCCAAGTCGACGGCGGTGCGGGCGCTGGCCGCGCTGCTGCCGCCGGTCGCCGTCGTGGCGGGCTGCCGGTTCGCCTGCGACCCGGCGGCGCCGGACCCGCGGTGCCCGGACGGGCCGCACGGCCCGGGGGCGGCCGCCGAGGTGCGCCCGACGCCCCTGGTGGAGCTGCCGGTCGGCGTCTCCGAGGACCGCATCGTCGGCTCGCTCGACCTGGAGCGGGCGCTGGCCGACGGCGTGAAGGCGTACGAGCCGGGCCTGCTGGCCGCGGCCCACCGCGGCGTCCTCTACGTCGACGAGGTCAACCTGCTCCAGGACCACGTCGTGGACCTGCTGCTGGACGCCGCCGCCATGGGCCGCTCCCACGTGGAGCGGGAGGGCGTCTCCGTCCAGCACGCGGCGCGCTTCCTGCCGGTCGGCACGATGAACCCGGAGGAGGGCGAGCTGCGGCCGCAGCTGCTGGACCGCTTCGGCCTCACCGTGGAGGTGGCCGCCACCCGCGACCCGGCCGAGCGGGCCGAGGTGGTGCGGCGGCGGCTGGCGTACGACGCCGACCCGGAGGGGTTCGCCGCCCGCTGGGAGCAGGAGGAGCGGGCCCTGGCCGGGCGGATCACCGCCGCCCGGGAGCTGCTGCCGCGGGTGGTGCTGACCGACGCGGCGCTGCGCCAGGTCACGGCCGTGTGCGCCGCCTTCGAGGTGGACGGGCTGCGGGCCGACATCGTGACGGCCCGCACCGCGGTCGCGCTGGCCGCCTGGGCGGGCCGCACCCGGGTGGCCGCCGAGGACGTCCGCACCGCCGCCCGGCTGGCGCTCCCGCACCGGCGCCGCCGCAACCCCTTCGACGCGCCGGGGCTGGACGAGGAGAGGCTCGACGAGACCCTGCGGCAGCACGCAGACGGGGACGACGAGCCGGACCCGGACCCCGACGGGCCCGGCGGACCGGGCGGCGGACCTGACGGGCCGGACGGGTCGGGCGGCGGGCCGGACGGGCCGGTCGGCGGGTCGGACGGCGGACCTGGCGGCGGGGAGCGGGACGGCGGCCCGCAGGACGGGGCGCCCGCGGAGTCCCCGGCCGGCGCCTCCGCCCTCGGCGGCACCCCCGCCGGGGCCGGCACCCCCGCCGAGGGCGGGCGGGGCCCGGGCCACGCCCCGCGGGAGGCGTCCCCCGCCCCCGCCGGGGAGCCCTACCGCACCCGGGTGCTGCGCGTGCCCGGCCTGGGCCGGGGGACGCAGGGCCGCCGCTCCCGCGCCGAGACCGGCGGCGGCCGCACCGTGCGGGCCCGGCGGCCCGCCGGGCCGCTCGCCGGCCTGCACCTGGACGCGACGCTGCGGGCCGCCGCCCCGCACCAGCGCGCCCGGGGCCGCACCGGCACGGCCCTGGTGCTGCGCCGCGGCGACCTGCGGGAGCCGGTGCGCGAGGGCCGGGAGTCCAACCTCGTCCTCTTCGTGCTGGACGCCTCCGGCTCCATGGCGGCCCGGCAGCGGACGGCCGCCGTCAGGGGCGCCGTGCTCTCCCTCCTGACCGACGCCTACCAGCGCCGCGACAAGGTCGGCCTGGTGGTCTTCCGGGGCTCCGGGGCCGAGCTGGCACTGCCGCCGACCTCGTCGGTGGAGGCGGGTGCGGCGCGGCTGGAGGCGCTGCCGACCGGCGGCCGCACCCCGCTGGCGGCCGGGCTGCTGCGCGCCCGCGAGGTGCTGCGGCTGGAGCGCCTGCGCGACCCGAGGCGGCGCCCGCTGCTGGTCGTGGTCACCGACGGCCGCGCCACCGGCGGCGCCGACCCGCTGGGCGACGCCCTCCGGGCCGCCGGGCTGCTGGCGGCGCAGGGCACCGCGGCCGTGGTGCTGGACTGCGAGTCCGGGCCGGTGCGGCTCGGGCTGGCGGCGGTGGTCGCCGCGGCCCTGGGCGCGCCCGTCGTGGCCCTGGAGGAGCTGCGGGCCGAGGGCGTGGCCGCCCTGGTCCGCTCGGCCCGCGCCGCCTCCGCCGGACTGCCCGCCTCCCCCGGCCGGACCGGGCTCCCCGACCTCCCCACCCCTCCGAGCAGGAAGGCGGCCTGAGACGATGCCGCAGGGACAGCCGTCCGCCGTGCCCGACGACGGGATGACGACCCGTCAGCGCCGCACCCTCCCCGTCCTCGCCGTCCACACCGGCCCCGGCAAGGGCAAGTCCACCGCCGCGTTCGGCCTGGCGCTGCGCGCCTGGAACCAGGGATGGCCCATCGGGGTGTTCCAGTTCGTCAAGTCCGCCAAGTGGCGGGTGGGCGAGGAGCGCGCCCTGCGTGTCCTCGGCGCCTCCGGCGAGGGCGGCCCGGTCGCGTGGCACAAGATGGGCGAGGGCTGGTCCTGGGTGCAGCGCGACCCGGGGTCGAGCGAGGAGGCCGCCCGGGAGGGCTGGGCGCAGGTCCGGCGGGACCTGGCCGCGCAGACCTACCGGCTGTACGTGCTGGACGAGTTCACCTACCCCCTGCACTGGGGGTGGATCGACACCGAGGAGGTGGTCCGCGTGCTGCACGGCCGTCCGGGCTCACAGCACGTCGTCGTCACCGGCCGGCACGCCCCGCAGGCGCTGCTGGACGCCGCCGACCTGGTCACCGAGATGGCGAAGGTCAGGCACCCCATGGACGCGGGCCGCAAGGGCCAGCCCGGCATCGAGTGGTGACCGCGGAGCCGTGGACGTCCCCCGCATCGTCGTCGCCGCCCCGGCCTCCGGGTCGGGCAAGACCACCGTCGCCACCGGCCTGATGGCCGCGCTCGCCGCGCGCGGCCTGGCCGTCTCCCCGCACAAGGCCGGCCCGGACTACATCGACCCCGGCTACCACGCCCTGGCCACCGGGCGGCCCGGCCGCAACCTGGACGCCTTCCTGTGCGGGCCGGAGCGGATCGCCCCGCTGCTCCTGCACGGCGCCGCCGGGGCCGACGTCGCCGTGGTCGAGGGGGTGATGGGGCTCTTCGACGGCGCGGCGGGCCACGGCGAGCTGGCCTCCACCGCGCATGTCGCCAAGCTGCTGCGGGCCCCGGTGGTGCTGGTGGTGGACGCCTCCGCGCAGAGCCGGTCGGTGGCGGCGCTGGTGCACGGCTTCGCCTCCTGGGACCCGGAGGTGCGCCTCGGCGGGGTGGTCCTCAACCGGGTGGCCTCCGACCGGCACGAGGAGCTGCTGCGGGAGGCCCTGGAGGAGGGCTCGGGGGTGCCGGTGCTGGGCGCGGTGCGGCGCAGCGGCGCGGTGGCGACGCCCTCGCGGCACCTCGGCCTGGTCCCGGCCGCCGAGCGGGACGCGGAGGCGGTGCGCGCGGTGCGGGACATGGGCGCCCTGGTCGCCGCCGGGGTGGACCTGGACGCGGTGCTGGCGCTGGCCCGGTCCGCCCCGCCGCTGCCCGACGCGCCGTGGGACCCGGCGGCGGAGACCGCGGCGGCGGGCGGCCCGGTCGCCGGGCGGCCCCGGATCGCGCTGGCCGGCGGCGCGGCGTTCTCGTTCTCGTACGCGGAGAACGCGGAGCTGCTGGCCGCCGCCGGGGCGGAGGTGGTGCCCGTGGACCCGCTGCGCGACGAGGCGCTGCCGGAGGGCACCGCGGGCCTGGTGGTCGGAGGGGGCTTCCCCGAGGTGTACGCGGCGGAGCTGTCGGCCAACGGGCCGCTGCGGCGGGCCGTGGCGGCGCTGGCCGCGTCGGGGGCGCCGGTGGCGGCGGAGTGCGCGGGGCTGCTGTACCTCGCCCGGTCGCTGGACGGGCTGCCGATGTGCGGCGTGCTGGACGCCGAGGCGCGGATGGGCGGAAGGCTGGTGCTGGGCTACCGGGAGGCGGTGGCGCTGGGCGACGGGCCGCTGGCGGAGACGGGGACGCGGGTGCGGGGGCACGAGTTCCACCGCACGGTCTGCACGCCGGCGGCCGGGCCCTCCCCCGCCTGGGGGTGGCGGACCCGGTCCGGGCCGTCCACCGAGGGGTTCACCGGGCCCTCGGTGCACGCCTCCTACCTCCACCTGCACTGGGCGGGGGTGCCCGGCGCGGCGCTGCGGCTGGCCCGGCACGCGGCGGCCCGCCCGGCGCACGGGCCCGGCTGAGGGCCTGCGGCGGGGCGGCGGACCGGTCCGTCCCCGCCGAGGGGCCGGCCCGCGCCGCCGGACGGGCCGCCGGCCCGCCTCAGTGGCGGCGGGGGGCGGCGGCGGCGGGGGGCGGCGCCGTGGTGACCTGACCGGGGGCGGGGGCCGCGTGGACCTCCTTGCGCAGCGGCCGGGCGTGCAGGGGCGGCGGCGCGGGGGGACCGCCCGCGACGGGCACGGGGCCGGCCGTGTTGCGGGTCAGCCACTCCAGGGCGGTGGGCAGCATCGCCTGCCACACCGAGGTGTTGTGGCCGCCGCGGGCGACGGTGAGCGTGGTCCCGTGGGCGGGGAGGGACAGCTGCGCCAGCAGCGCCCGGCCGTCGGCGACCGTCCGGCCGTCCTGGAGGCTGCCCGCCATCAGCAGGGCGATGTCGGGCTGCACGGCCATGCGCCGCAGGCGCAGCAGCGGGCTGTTGGCGGCGCGCAGCGCCGGGTCGCGGACGACGAAGGGCGACTCGGGGGCGTTGTAGCCGGAGAGGCTGACCGCGGCGTGGAAGACGCCGGGGTGCTTGACGGTGAGGTCGACCGCGCAGTAGGCGCCCGCGGAGTACCCCATCACGGCCCAGTGCCGGGGGCCGTGGGCGGCGCGCAGGCTGTGCTCGACCAGCCAGGGGACGTCCTTCGACAGCCAGGTGTCGACCCTGGGCCCGTGCGGGACGTCCACGCACCCGGTGTCCTTGGTGCCGGTGTAGTTCATGGTGGCCGAGACGAGGATGAACGGGCGGGCCCGCTGGGCGGCGATCAGGCCGGCGAGCGTGCGGTCGGCGGCCATGGCCCCGAACCAGGTGCGCGGCGAACCGGGCTGGCCGGGCAGCAGTTCGACGACCGGGAAGGCCGTGTTCCGGTAGGCGGGCTCGCGGTACTGCGGCGGCAGCCACACGTACAGCTCGCCGCGCAGGCGGGAGCGCGGCCCGACCGCCGTCGCCGCCATCACGTCGCGGGTGAACGGGCCGAAGGTCAGGACCGGGCGCGGCCCGCCCGGCCGTCCGGCGAGGGAGGCGGGCAGGGGCCGGCCGCCGCCGTCCGGGCCGAGGGCGACCTGGTTGCCGTTGTTGCCGAGGAGGTCGTCCCAGTTCTCGTAGAAGGCGTAGGTGTTGTTCAGCCACACCAGGGCGACCAGGACGGCCGCGGCCTGGTTGAGCAGGAGCAGGCCGAGTCTGCCGCCGTGGCGGACGGCCCGTGGTCCCGGTATCCGGTTCCACGTGGCCAGGACCAGCGCGGTGAGCAGCACCAGCACCGCCGTGATGAGCGCGAGGAACGCCCCGCTCGTCAGCTCCATCCCCACAGGCCCTTCCGGCGGAGGCCCCCGCCGTCCTTCGACGTACCGGTTCGGGGCCGCGCCTGAGGAGAGGACGCCCGAGGGGGCATCCGGGTTCCGACCGGGAGGAACGGGACACCCGGACGGGTTACCGGATTCACCCGTGCGGCCCAACCGCCCGTCAACCCCCCGCACCCCCGGGACCCCGCGCACGCTGGGCTTCCGCGCCGCCCGGCGGCCCCGGTGCGGATCGCGGGCGCCCCCGCCCGGCGGGCCCCGGTGTGCCGCACGTCACGCGCCCGGCCGGGCGGCGCGGCGGGCCGCGGTGCGGGCGGCGGGGGCGCTGTTGACCGGGCGGGCGGGGCGTGATGGGATTCCCGGGCCACACACGGCGGCAATGACGAGGAAGTCCGGTGCGAATCCGGCGCGGTCCCGCCACTGTCACCGGGGAGTGCCCCCGACCCCGCGGTCCGTCCGCGGGAGCCGGCCACGGCCGCGAACGCGCGGCTGGAAGGCCCGGGGGTGCGTCGATCCGGGAGCCAGGAGACTCCGGCCGCCGTCACGTCGACCGGGGCGAGGACCCCGAGTGAGGACTCCGCCATGCGTGTTCCGCATGCCGCCGCGCAGCGGCCCCCCGCGCCCGGACGCACCCCGGGCTCCCCCCTCCCCGCGGGGCACCTCCCCGCGGCACGGCGGCCCGCCGCCCCCTCCCCCGTCGGCCCGCGCCGGTGAGCCCCCGCCTGGTCGGGGTGGGCATGGGGCCGGGCGACCCGGAGCTGGTCACCGTCAAGGGCGTGCGCGTGCTGCGCGAGGCCCGGTACGTGGTGGTGCCGGTCATGGACGGCGGCGGCGCGGGCCGCGCCGAGGCCACCGTGCTCCACCACACCGGCCCGGAGAAGGTCGTCCGGGTGGTCTTCGCCCTGAACGAGCGCGAGGACCGCGCCCGCCGCGAGGCGGCCTGGGACGCCGCCGGGGAGCGCGTCGCCGCCCTGCTGCGCGCGGCCGGCGACGGCGGCACCGTCGCCTTCGCCACCCTCGGCGACCCCGGCGTCTACTCCACCTTCACCTACCTGGCCCTGACGGTGCGGCAGGCCGTGCCCGGCACGGTCGTGGAGACCGTCCCCGGGATCACCGCCATGCAGGACCTCGCCGCGCGCAGCGGCACCGTCCTGGCCGAGGGGGCCGAGCCGCTGACGCTGGTGCCGGTCACCGCGGGCGCCGCCGTGCTGCGGCAGGCCCTGGCGGGGACCGGCACGGTGGTGGCCTACAAGTTCGGCCGGGTCGCGGACGAGGTGGCGGCGGTGCTGCGGGAGACCGGGCGCACGGACGGCGCCGTGTGGGGGTCCTCGCTCGGACTGCCGGGCGAGTCGATCCGCCCGGCCGCCGAGCTCGGCTCCGGCCCGCAGCCGTACCTCTCCACCCTGATCTGCCCCGCCCGCCGCGGCACCCGGGGAGGGAAGCTGTGAGCGCGCAGGACGGGACGGCGGGGGCGGCGGCCGGACGGACCGGCGGGAAGGTGGTCTTCGTGGGCGCCGGGCCGGGCGCCGCGGACCTGCTGACCTTCCGGGCCGCCCGGGCGATCGCCGCGGCCGACGTGGTGGTGTGGGCGGCGAGCCTGGTGCAGGAGGAGGTGCTGGAGCACGCCCGCGGGGACGCCCGGATCGTGGACTCCTCGCTGGTGCCCATGGAGGACGTCCTCGCCGTGTACGGGGAGGCCGCCCGCGACAGCCTGCGGGTGGCCCGGATCCACTCCGGCGACCCGTCGCTGTGGGGCGCCGTCCAGGAGCAGCTGGAGCGGTGCCGGGCGCTGGGCCTGGAGACGGAGGTCGTGCCCGGCGTGTCGTCCTTCTCGGCGGCGGCGGCGGCCGTGCAGCGGGAGCTGACGGTCCCGGAGGTCGCCCAGTCGGTCGTCCTCACCCGGCTCGGCGGCGGGAGGACCCCGATGCCGCCCGGCGAGGAGGTGCGGGAGTTCGCCCGGCACGGCACCACCATGGCCGTCTTCCTGTCGGCGGCCCGCAGCGGGCAGCTGGCGGCCGAGCTGCGGGAGGGCGGGTACGCCGAGGACACCCCCGTGGTGGTCGCCCACCAGGTGACCTGGCCCGAGGAGCTGGTGGTGCACTGCACGGTCGGCACCCTGGAGGCCACCGTCAAAGCGCACCGGCTGTGGAAGCACACCCTGTTCCTGGTGGGTCCGGCCCTCGCCGCCGAGGGCACCCGCTCGCACCTCTACCACCCCGGGCACTTCCACACCTTCCGCCGGGCCGACCGGCGGGCGCGGCGCGCGCTGCGCGCCGGGGGCACGGGCGCCCCGCCGCCGTCCGACGGCTGACCGCCCCTCCCCCCTGACGCCCGCCGCACCCTCGGAGAGGAGAGACGCCCCCGCATGACCCCGCACACCCCGCCGGCCCCCCCGGAGGGCCCGCCGGCCCCCCCGCACGGGCCGGCGCCGATCACGGTGCTCGGCCGGGGCCCGCACCCGCTGCCGCCCGGCGACGCCGCCCTGCTGGCCGCCGCCACCCTGGTGGCCGGCGCCCGCCGCCACCTGGAGGCCGCGCCGGTCCCGGCCCGGGCCCGCCGCGTCGTCCTCGGACCGCTCGCCCCCGCCCTGGACGCCGTCGCCGCGGAGGCCGCCCGCGACGGCGGCCGGGTCGTGGTGCTGGCCTCCGGCGACCCCGGGTTCTTCGGCGTCGTCCGGGCCCTCGGGGAGCGGTTCGGCCCGCGCCGGCTGGAGGTGCGGCCCGACGTCCCCTCGGTCGCCGCGGCGTTCGCCCGGCTCGGCCTGCCCTGGGACGACGCCGTGGTGGTGAGCGCCCACGGCCGGGCGCCGCACACCGCGTACAACGTCTGCCGCGCCCACCGGAAGGCCGCCGTGCTCACCGCGCCCGGCGCCGGGCCCGCCGAGATCGGCGCGGCGCTGCTGCGCACCCCGGGCGTCGAGCGGCGGCTGGTCGTCGCCTCCGACCTCGGCGGCCCGGACGAGCGGGTCGAGGAGGTCCCGCCCGCCGAGGCGGCGGCCCGCACCTGGCCCGGCGTCAACCTGGTGCTCTGCCTGGGCCCGGGGAGCGGCCCGGAGGGCGGTCCGGGCGGGATGCGGACCCTCGCGGGGGCGCCGCCCGCGCCGGCCGGGTGGGCGCTGCCGGAGGACGCGTTCGAGCACCGCGACTCGATGGTCACCAAGGCCGAGGTCCGCGCCCTGGCCCTGGCCAGGCTGGGGCCGCACCCGGGCGCGCTGGTGTGGGACGTCGGCGCGGGCAGCGGCTCGGTGGCCGTGGAGTGCGCCCGCCTCGGCGCGGCGGCGGTCGCGGTGGAGCGGACCGCGGACGGCGCCGCCCGGATCGCCGCGAACGCCCGCGCCCACGGCGTGGACGTCTCCGTGGTGCACGGCGAGGCGCCGCGGGCACTGGCCGCGCTCCCCGACCCCGACGCGGTCTTCGTGGGCGGGGGCGGCGCAGCCCTGCCCGCCGTCGTCGCCGCCTGCGCCGCCCGCGCCCGCCGCACCGTGGTCGTCACCCTCGCCGCGGTCGACCGGGTCCCCGCCGTGCGGGCCGCGCTGCGCGCCGCCGGGCTGGAGGACGGCGGCGTCCTGCTGCAGTCCTCCCGGCTCGCGCCGCTGCCCGGCGACGTGGTGCGGCTCGCCGCGGCCAACCCCGTCTTCGTCCTGTGGGGGCACCGGCCGGGCGCCCCGCGGCGGCAGGACGGGGTCCTGCCGTGACCCGTGCCGCACCGGGGGCGCAGCCCGCGCCCTCCGGGCCCGGCGCGACCGGCCCGACCCCGCCCGCGCCACCCGGGACTGCCGTGCCCGACCCGTTCGCGACCGACCGCGCCGCGACCGACCGCGCCGCGCCCCGACCCGCCACCGGGGCGCCGCCCCACCCGAGGAGGACCCCTGCCGTGATCGGCATCGTCGCCGCCACCGCCGCCGGCCGCCGCGCCGCCGCCGACCTGGCCGCCGCCTGGCCCGGCCGCACCGCCGTGTACGACGGGCCGGTGGCCGAGGCCGTGCGCCGGGCGTTCGCCGAGTGCGGGCAGCTGGTGTGCTTCCTGGCCACCGGCGCCACCGTCCGCCTCGTCGCCCCGCTGCTCGCCGGCAAGGCCGAGGACCCCGGCGTGGTCTGCGTCGACGAGGCCCGGCGCTTCGCGGTGGCCCTGCTGGGCGGCCACGCGGGCGGCGCCAACGCGCTGGCCGCCGAGGTGGCGGACGTCCTGGGCGCGCAGCCGGTCGTCACCACCGCCACCGACGCCGCCGGGATCCCCGGCCTCGACGCCCTGGGCCTGCCCGTGGAGGGCGACGTCGCGGCCGTCACCCGGGCCGTCCTCGACGGGTCCCCGGTCCGCCTGGACGCCGACCGCACCCGGCCGCTGCCCGCCCTGCCGCCGTGCGTCCGCGCCGACGCGCCCGCCGGCTCCCCCGTCCTGCGGATCAGCGACCGGACCGGCGGACCGGACCGCGCCACCGGCGGCGGCCCCGACGGCGCCTCCGACGGGCCGCCGGCCGGCGGTCCGGACGGCGGTCCGGACGGCGGCGCCGCCGCCCCCGCGGCCGTCCTGCGCCCCGCCTCCCTCGTCGTCGGCGTCGGCGCCAGCCGCGGCGCGCCCGCCGCCGAGGTGCTGGCCCTGGTCCGGGCGGCCCTGGCCGACGCCGGACTGTCCGCCGCCTCCGTCGCCGAGCTCTCCACCGTGGACGCCAAGGCGGACGAGCCCGGCCTCGTGGAGGCCGCCCGCACGCTCGGCGTCCCGCTCACCACCCACCCGGCCGGGGTGCTGGCGGCCGTCCCCGTCCCCAACCCCTCCGCCGCGCCGCTGGCCGCCGTCGGCACCCCCAGCGTCGCCGAGGCCGCCGCGCTCGCCTCCGCCCCCGGCGGCGAACTGCTCGTCCCCAAGCGGCTGTCGACGTCGGTGCCCGGTGCCGTCCCCGACGGCCGGGCGGCCATGTGCACCGCCGCCGTCGCCCGCCGCGCCGTGCGCGGCAGGCTCGCCCTGGTCGGGCTCGGACCCGGCGCCCGCGACCTGCTCACGCCCCGCGCCCGCGCCGAGCTGCGCCGCGCCTCCGTCGTCGTCGGCCTCGACCAGTACGTCGACCAGGTCCGCGACCTGCTGCGCCCCGGCACCCGCACCGAGGAGTCGGGCCTGGGCGCCGAGGAGGAGCGGGCCCGCACCGCGGTCCGCCTCGCCCGGGAGGGCCTGGCCGTGGCGCTGGTCGGCAGCGGCGACGCGGGCGTGTACGCCATGGCCTCCCCCGCCCTCGCGGAGGCGGGCGAGGACATCGACGTGGTGGGCGTGCCCGGCGTCACCGCCGCCCTCGCCGCGGCCGCGCTGCTGGGCGCGCCGCTGGGGCACGACCACGTCGCGATCTCCCTGTCCGACCTGCACACCCCGTGGGAGGTCATCGAGCGGCGGGTGCGGGCGGCCGCCGAGTCCGACCTGGTCGTCACCTTCTACAACCCGCGCAGCCGCGGCCGCGACCGGCAGCTGCCCGCCGCCCTGGGGATCCTGGCCGCCCACCGCGCCCCCGGCACCCCCGTCGGCGTCGCCCGCGCGGTCTCCCGCCCCGGCGAGTGGCACACCGTCACCACCCTCGCCGACGTGGACGTCACCACCGTCGACATGACCACCGTCGTCACCGTCGGCAACACCGCCACGCGCCGCGTCGCGGGCCGCATGGTCACGCCGCGCGGCTACCGCTGGCAGCAGTGACCCCCTCCCTCCCCCACGCACTCCCCCGCACCCCTGGAGGCACGACGTGACCCCGTCCCAGCCCCCCGCGCTGCTCGTCGTCGGGCACGGCACCCGCGACGAGGCCGGCGCCGAGGCGTTCCGCAGCTTCGTCGACGGCCTGCGCGGCCGGCTCCCCGGCACACCGGTCGGGGGCGGCTTCATCGAGCTGTCCCCGCCGCCGCTCGCCGACGCCGTCGCGGCCCTCGCGGCGGACGGCGTCCGGCGGTTCGCCGCCGTGCCGCTGGTCCTCGTCGCCGCCGGGCACGCCAAGGGCGACATCCCGGCGGCGCTGGCCCGGGAGCGGGAGCGCCACCCCGGCACCTCGTACGCCTACGGCCGGCCGCTCGGCCCGCACCCGGCGCTGCTGGCCGTGCTGGAGCGGCGGCTGGACGAGGTGCTGGACCCGGCCGACCGCGCCTCGACGACCGTGCTGCTGGTGGGACGCGGCTCCACCGACCCCGACGCCAACGCCGAGGTCTGCAAGGTCGGCCGCCTGCTGTGGGAGGGGCGCGGCCTGGCCGGGGTGGAGACCGCGTTCGTCTCCCTCGCCGCGCCGGACGTGGCCGCAGGGCTGGAGCGGTGCCGGCGGCTGGGCGCCCGGCGGGTCGTGGTGCTGCCGTACTTCCTGTTCACGGGGGTGCTGCCGGAGCGGGTGGACCGGCAGGCCGCCGCGTGGGCGGCGGCGCACCCTGGCGTCGAGGTGCGGCGGGCCACCGTGATGGGCGCCGCCGAGGAGCTGGCCGGCCTGGTCGTGGAGCGCTACCGCGAGGCCCTCGCCGGCGACCTGCGGATGAACTGCGACACCTGCGTGTACCGGGTCGCCATGCCCGGCTTCGAGGGGAAGGTCGGCGCCGCCCAGCGGCCCCACCACCACCCGGACGACCCCGCCCACCACCACGACGGGCACGGGCACCACGACGGGCACGGACACCATGACAGGCACGGGCACCACGACGGGCACGGCGGGCACGGGGACGGCCGGCATGCGCACTGACGCCCCGTCACGGAGCGGCCCGGACCTGCGGCACCACGGCGACGCCGAGGTCCGCGGCGCCGGGCTGGTCGACCTCGCCGTCAACGTCCGCGCCGGCACGCCGCCCCCCTGGCTGCGCGACCGGATCGCCGCCTCCCTCACCGGCCTCGCCGCCTACCCCGACGGCGCGGCGGCCCGTGCCGCCGTCGCCGCCCGGCATGGCAGGCCGGAGGAGGAGGTGCTGCTCACCTCCGGCGCGGCCGAGGCGTTCGTGCTGCTCGCCCGCACCCTGCGGCCGCGCCGGGCCGTGGTGGTCCACCCCCAGTTCACCGAGCCGGAGGCGGCGCTGCGCGACGCCGGGCACGCCGTCGAGCGGGTGCTGCTGCGACCGGAGGACGGCTTCCGGCTGGACCCGGCCGCCGTGCCGGAGGACGCCGACCTCGTCGTGGCGGGCAACCCCACCAACCCGACCTCCGTCCTCCACCCGGCCGCCGGGCTCGCCGCCCTGGCCCGGCCCGGACGGGTCCTGGTGGTCGACGAGGCGTTCGCGGACACGGTCCCGGGCGAACCGGAGAGCCTGGCCGCCCGCCGGGACCTGCCCGGCCTGGTGGTGCTGCGCAGCCTCACCAAGACGTGGGGCCTGGCCGGGCTGCGGGTCGGCTACCTGCTCGCCGCCGCCCCGCAGGCCGCCGCGCTCGCCCGCAGCCAGCCGCTGTGGCCGGTCTCCTCCCCCGCGCTGGCCGCCGCCGAGGCGTGCTGCACGCCGCGCGCCCTCGCCGAGGCCGAGGAGGCCGCCCGCACCACCGCCGTCCACCGCGCCCGGCTGCTGGCGGGCCTGGCCGCCGTGCCGGGCGTCCGGGTGCACGGCGAGCCCGCCGCCTCCTTCGTCCTGCTGGAGCTGCCCGGCGCCGCCGCCGTGCGGGAGCGGCTGCGCGCGGCGGGCTTCGCCGTCCGCCGCGGCGACACCTTCCCGGGCCTCGGCCCGGACTTCCTGCGGGTCGCCGTCCGCGACCCGGACACGACCGACGCCTTCCTGGCCGCCCTCGCCGGCTGCCGGGAGGGCTGAGGGCACGGCGCCCGGCCACGGGGGCGCGGGCGGGGCGCGGCGGAGGGCGCCGAGGGCGGCGGCGCAGGCCGCCGGGCGCGCGACGGGCCGCGGACACGGTGCCCGGACACGGCGGTGCCCGTCCCGCGCGCGGCGGCGGGACGGGCACCGGGTCCGGGTCCGCGGACGGCCGCCCGCGGGCGGCCGGTCCTGCGGGGGCGTCAGACCTGCTCGGCCTTCTCCAGGGCGGAGCAGCAGGTGCCGACGATCAGGCGGGTGACGACATAGGGGTCGACGTTGGCGTTGGGGCGCCGGTCCTCGATGTAGCCCTTCTTCTCCACCTCGACCTGCCACGGGATGCGCACCGAGGCGCCGCGGTCGGAGACGCCGTAGCTGTACTCGTCCCACGGGGCGGTCTCGTGCAGGCCCGTCAGGCGGCTCTCGATGCCGAAGCCGTACTGCTTGACGTGCTCCAGCGGCTTGCCCTCGGCGCCGAGCGCCTCGCAGGCGGTGACGATGGCGTCGTAGCCCTCGCGCATGGCCCGGGTGGAGAAGTTGGTGTGGGCGCCGGCGCCGTTCCAGTCGCCCTGGGCGGGCTTGGCGTCGAGGGTGGCGGAGACGCCGAACTCCTCGGCGGTGCGGTAGAGCAGCCAGCGGGCCACCCACAGCTGGTCGGCGACGTCCAGCGGGGAGAGCGGGCCGACCTGGAACTCCCACTGGCCGGGCATGACCTCGGCGTTGATGCCGGAGATGCCGAGGCCGGCGGCGAGGCAGTTGTCGAGGTGCTTCTCGACGATCTCGCGGCCGAAGATCTCGTCGGCGCCGACGCCGCAGTAGTAGCCGCCCTGCGGGGCCGGGAAGCCGTTCTCGGGGAAGCCGAGCGGGCGGCTGCCCTGGAAGAAGGTGTACTCCTGCTCGATGCCGAAGAGGGACTCCTGGGCGGCGAACCGCTCGGCGACCGGGCGCAGCAGGGCGCGGGTGTTGCTCTCGTGCGGGGTGCCGTCGGTGTTGTACACCTCGCACAGCACGAGCTTGTGGTCGCCGCCGCGGATCGGGTCGGGGCAGGAGAAGACCGGCTTGAGGACGCGGTCGGAGGCGTGGCCCTCGGCCTGGTTGGTGCTGGAGCCGTCGAAGCCCCAGTCCGGCAGGGGGGCGCCGTCGGCGAGGATCCTGGTCTTGGAGCGCAGCTTGGCGGTCGGCTGGGTGCCGTCGATCCAGATGTACTCGGCCTTGTAGCTCACCGGCGGGCTTCCTTGCGGGGTGGGTGGCGGGGACGCCCCGCAGCCTCGCAGGACGCCGTTTCCCGGTTGTTCCCCTCGTGTGAACGCCAGGTGAACCGGCCGGCCGCGTCACCCCGGGCCTGTTATCGGACACGCGTCCGCAGCCGGACGCGGGAGGCCCGCCGCCGTCCCCTCCACGGCGGCGGGCCTCCGGACCTGTCCGGACCGGTCGGGGCCGGGGCGCGTCGGGCCCCGACCGGTCCCGGTCAGCCCCGGCGGGTGCGGGCGCTGCGGCGGCGGGCCGCCACCAGGGCGGCGGCCCCGGCGGCGGTGGACAGGGCGGCCCCGCCGAGGAGCAGCGGGGAGCCGCTGCTGCCGGTCTCGGCCAGGTCGGCGGGTCCCGCCTGCGGCGCCGGGGACACGGCCCCGGCGGGAACGGCGGCCGGGGGCGCGGCGGCCGGCGGCGTGCTCCCCGCCGGCGCCGGGGCCGGCTGCGCGGAGTCCGCGGGCTCCGGCACCGCGGGGGCCTGCGGCGTGCCGTCGGAGCCGCCCGCCGTGCCGCCGGGCGCAGCGGGCGCACCGCAGGCCGCCACGCCCAGGGTGACCCGGCCCGCGACCCTGGCGACCCCCAGCGCCGCCGGGTCGACCGCCACGTCGAGCTCCAGCGCGGTGGCGGCGGCGCCGGCGGAGGTGACCGCCCTGCGGGACAGCTCGGCCGACACCTCGCCGACGCCGGGCACGGCGACGCGGGTGGGGCCGCCGGCGGACAGCTCGACGGTGCGGCCGAGCACCCGGACCGTACCGAGCAGGTTGACCCGGGCGGTGGGCTCGCCGTGGGCCGGGCAGGAGACGCGGGCCTCCAGGGTGTCCACGTGCAGCAGCGCGGTGAGGGGCAGCCCCGGCAGGTGCACGTCGGCGCCGACCAGCTGGACCGAGGCGCGGGAGCCGTCGGCGTCCACCACGGCGCGGGAGTGGGCGATGTCGGCCTTGAGGAGGGTGAGCGGGGCGCCCTGGGCCACGCCGTCGACGCGGGCGGTGAGCACGGTGCCGCCGCTCTCCCCGGGTGCCCGCACCTCGCCGAGCGAGGCGTCGACCGGCACGTGGACGGTCCGGTGGAGCAGGCCGACGTCCAGGGCGACGTCGGCGACGGCGGCGGTGGCCCGGCCCTCGGCGGCGGCACCGGTGGCGTGCGCGTCGGCGGGCAGTCCGGCGACGGCGAGGCCGGCGGTCAGCGCGGCGACCGCGGCCGGCCGGAGCCGGGGCAGGACGGAGAACACGGATGACAAGAGGAAACTCCCCCACAGGGCTGATGGAAACCCCGGCGGGCGGTGGGCACCGCTCCTCGGCCGGGGTTCACCCATCCTGCCGAACGGGGCGTCACCGTGTTGACACGGAGGGTCAGTTCACCCGTAAGGGTGATTCAGCCCCGGACGTGCACTCCCGCCGCGGCGGCCCCACCCGCCCCTCCGGTCCCCTCAGCCCCCTCAGCCCCCTCGGCCCCGGCAGCGGCAGCGGCAGCGGCAGCGGCAGCGGCGGCCGTCACGGCAGCCGCCAGTCCACCGGCTCGGCGCCCTGCTGCACGAGCAGCTCGTTGGCGCGGCTGAACGGCCTCGACCCGAAGAACCCCCGGTCCGCCGACATCGGGCTCGGGTGCGCGGACTCGATCGCGGGCAGCTGCCCGAGCAGGGGGCGCAGGTTGCGGGCGTCGCGCCCCCACAGGATCGACACCAACGGCGTGCCGCGGGCCGCGAGCGCCCGGATCGCCTGGTCGGTGACCTCCTCCCAGCCCTTGCCGCGGTGGGCCGCGGGCTTGCGGGGGGCGGTGGTCAGCGCCCGGTTGAGCAGCAGCACGCCCTGCCGGGTCCAGGGGGTGAGGTCGCCGTTGGTCGGCGGCGGGAAACCCAGGTCGCGGCCGTACTCCTGGTAGATGTTCACCAGGCTCGCGGGCAGCGGCCGCACCTCCGGCGCCACCGAGAACGACAGGCCCACGGCGTGGCCGGGGGTCGGGTACGGGTCCTGACCCACGATCAGGACCCTGACCTGGTCGAAGGGCTGCTGGAAGGCGCGCAGCACGGCCGGGCCCGGCGGCAGGTAGGTGCGGCCGGCGGCGATCTCCGCCCGCAGGAAGTCCCCCATGGCGGCGACCCGCCCGGCCACCGGTTCCAGGGCCTTCGCCCAGCCGGCCTCGACGATCTCACTCAGCGGACGTGGAGCCATGGGCTCACCCTAACGGCCCCCTCCGACAGCGGGGCAGGACGGGCCCGGTCCGGCCCCGCGCCCCACGTCCCGCACCCGCCCGGCAGCCCCGCACCCGCCCGGCGCCCCGGCAGGCACCCCGGCCGCCCGGCACCCCGCCCGCCCGGCGGACGGCCGGGCCGGCGGTCACACCACCCGGCCGCGCAGCACCACCGTCCGCGGGTCGGCCAGCACCCGCACGTCGGCGCGCGGGTCCTCCGCGTACACCACCAGGTCGGCGGGGGCGCCCTCCTCCAGCCCGGGGCGGCCCAGCCACGCCCGCGCGCCCCAGCTGGCCGCCGAGAGCGCCGCGGCGGGCGGCAGGCCCGCCCGGACCAGCTCGGCGACCTCCTCGGCGACCAGCCCGTGCGGCAGCGACCCGCCCGCGTCGGTGCCGACGTACACCGGCACCCCCGCCTCGTACGCGGCGCCCACCGTCGCGTACCGGCGCTCGTGCAGCCGCCGCAGGTGCGCCGCCCAGGCCGGGAACTTGCCCTCCCCGCCCGCCGCGAGCCGCGGGAAGGTAGCGATGTTGACGAGGGTGGGCACGATCGCGACGCCGCGCGCGGCGAAGAGCGGCAGCAGGTCCTCGGTGAGGCCGGTGGCGTGCTCGACGCAGTCGATGCCGGCCGCGACCAGGTCAGGCAGGGAGTCCTCGGCGAAGCAGTGCGCGGTGACGCGGGCCCCCTGCGCGTGGGCGGCGGCGATCGCGGCCTCCAGGGCCTCGCGCGGCCAGCACGGGGCGAGGTCGCCGCGGTCGCGGTCGATCCAGTCGCCGACCAGCTTCACCCAGCCGTCGCCGCGCCGGGCCTCGCGGGCGGTGTACTCGGCGAGCAGCTCCGGCTCGATCTCGTGGGCGTAGTTGCGGATGTAGCGGCGGGTGCGGGCGATGTGCCGGCCGGCGCGCACGATCCGGGGCAGGTCCTCGCGGTCGTCGATCCAGCGGGTGTCGGCGGGCGAGCCCGCGTCGCGGATCAGCAGGGTGCCGGCGTCGCGGTCGGCCGCCGCCTGCTTCTCGCTGGTGGCCTCGTCGACGGCGCCGTGGGCGTCCAGGCCCACGTGGCAGTGGGCGTCGACCAGGCCGGGCAGCGCCCAGCCGGCCACCGTCCGCACGTCGCGGGCGAGGGCGGGGCGGTCGAAGGTGACCCGCCCGTCCACCACCCACAGCTCGTCCCGGACGTCCTCCGGCCCGACCAGCACCCGCCCCGTGACGTGCAGCACCGCGCGCTCTCCCATGCCCGCAGCCTACGGCCGGCGGCCCCCAGTGCGCCGCCCCCCTGCGGCACGCTCCTGCGGCCCGCCCCCGCAGCGCGTCCCGGCGGGTCAGCCGCGCAGCGCGGAGAGGTCCACGGCGGCGCCCATCGCCGTGTAGCCCGCGTCGTTGGGGTGGAGGTGGTCGCCGAGGTCGTAGGCGGCGTTGTACCGGCCCGGGTACTGCGGGTCGCGGACGGTCCGTTCGAGGTCGACGACGCTGTCGAACGCGCCGCCGGTGCGGATCCAGCGGTTGACCTCCTGCCGCACCGCGTCCCCGAAGTCGCTGTAGTAGGCGGCCCCCTGGAAGGGCATCAGCGTGCAGCCGTGCACCGCCGCGCCGGCCGCGCGCGCCTGCCCGATCAGCGTGCGGTAGGCGGCGACGAGCTCGGCGGCGGTGAGCGGGGCGCCGCCGGCGCCCCGGCGGGAGCCGATGTCGTTGATGCCCTCCAGCAGGAAGACGTCCGTCAGCCCCGGCTGGGTCAGGGCGTCCGCGCGGAATCGGCCGAGCCCGGAGGGCCCGGCGTCGTTCCGCTCGTCGGTGAGCACCTTGTTGCCCGCGATGCCGAGGTCGACGACGCCCAGCGGCCGGTCGGGGCGGGTCTCGGCGATCCGGGCCGCGAGCACGTCGGGCCAGCGGCCGCCGACCCGCCCGACGACGGGCGCGGCGCCGTCGGTGATCGAGTCGCCGAAGCAGACGACCGTGCCGGTCGCGGTGGACGACAGCACGTCGACGCCGGTCAGGTAGTACCAGCCGTTGACCCGGTGGGCGAAGTGGCGGCCGCGGCCGTCGGTCGTGCGGTCGCCGGCGGCCAGGTACGTGGCGTCCTGCGAGCGGGGGTGCCAGGCGGCGGGCCCGGTCGGGCCGGGCAGGTGGAGGCTGACGAGCAGCGCGTCGCGGGCGGCGACGGGCCGGCGCAGCGCCACCGGGTCGCTCAGCAGCTCGCCGCCGGGCGGGACCACCGCCTGCGGCCTGCCGCCGAACAGCACCCGGGCCAGGCTTCCGGGCACCGTCGCGGCGTCCTGCAGCTGCACCCCGAGGGTGGCGGACCCGACCAGCAGCGGCGCGCGGCCGTACCGGTTGGAGAGCCGGATGCGGGGCCGGACCCCGCCGACGGAGGCGCGCACCACCATCCGCAGGGTGGCCCGGGCGAAGCCGTGCCCGGGCAGCCCGGTGCGGCCCTCCACGGGCGCGGCGGCCCAGGCGCCGACCCGCAGCGGCCCGGTGACCGCGCCCTGGGAGGCACTGCGCAGCCCGACGGCGGCGACGCCCCCGACACCGTCGGACCCGGTCGCGGCGAAGCGGCCGAGGGCGGTGGCCGACCCCAGCGCGACGGCGCCCGCGGCCAGCTTCAGCGCCTGCCGCCGTGGCAGCGGTGCGGGCATGGCTGTTCCCCCTGGGTTCAGGACCGTGGACGGCCGGCCCGGCGCGTTCCGCGCGGCGGCCGGGCACAGGATACGGACGGGCCCCGCCGTGTGCGGCGGCGGCCCGGCACGGACGCGGTCAGACCCGCGGGGCCTGCAGGGCCCGCAGGTCGACGGCCGCGGCGAGGGCGGCCTGACCGGCGTCGCTCGGGTGCAGGTGGTCGCCGGAGTCGTACGGGACGGCGTACCGGGTGGGCTGCCGGAGGTCCCGCACGGCGCGGTCGAAGTCGACGACGCTGTCGTACTCGCCGCCGGTCCTGATCCACTGGTTGAGCTGCTGCCGCACGCGCTCGCCCTGGAGGGTGTAGTACTTGGCGCCCTCGAAGGGGAGCAGGGTGGCGCCGTGGACGGCGAGGCCCGCGCTCCGCGCCTGCCCGATCAGCCGCCGCTGGGCGTCGATCAGCTCGGAGGCGGTGACGGGCCGGCCGTAGCTGTCGGTGCCGGCGCCGATGTCGTTGATGCCCTCCAGCAGGATCACGTCGGTGGCGCCCTGCTGGGCCAGGACGTCCGTCCCGAAGCGGTCCAGGGCCGCCGCCCCCGCCGGCTTGGCGCTCCGGAGCAGCCGGTTGCCGGCGATGCCGAGGTCGACGACGCCGTACGGGGAGCGCGGCCGGGCGCGGGCGATCCGGTCGGCGAGCAGGTCGGGCCAGCGGACGCTGCTGGCACCGCGGGGGGTGGGCGGCCCGTCGGTGATGGAGTCGCCGAAGCAGACGACGGTGCCCGCCGCCGAGCCGGAGAGGAGGTCGAGGCCGCAGAGCCAGAACCAGCCGTCGAGCCGGCTCCAGCGGCGCGTGGCGGTCCGCGGCAGCCGGGCGCCGCGGGCGAGGCGCGCCGCGCCGTCCATGACGTAGCCGGCGTCCCGGGAGCGGGCGTGCCAGGTGGTGGGGCCGGTGGCGCCGGCGACCTGCAGGGTCACCAGCAGCGCCGCCTCGGGGACGACCGCGAACGGGACGGCCACCGCGTCGCTGACCAGGTCCGACCCGGCCGGGACCACCGCTCCGGCCCGGCCGCCGAAGGTGACCGCGGTCCGGGTTCCGGGCTCCTCCTCGGGCCCCTCGGCCCGGACCGAGATCCAGGCGTGGGAGACGTGCAGCGGCGCGGTCCCGTACCGGTTGGAGAGCCGGATGCGCGGCCGGGTGCCCCCGAGCGTGGGCCGCACCACCATGCGCACCAGGGCGTCGTGGAAGCCGGTGGCCGAGCGGCCGGACGCGTCCGGGAACGAGGGCGCGGCGGACCAGGCGGAGAACCGCCGCACGGTGGTGGCGGCCCGGGAGGCGGCGGACGCGCCCGCCCGGGCGGGCACGGCGCTCCGCGCGGGCGCGGCGGTGGCCTCGCCGAGGGCGTCCCGGTCGGCCGCGGCCGCCACCCCCAGCGCGGCGGCGGCGCCTCCGGCCAGCTTGAGCAGGCGGCGGCGGGACACGGCTGCGGACATGCTTCCCCCCTGGTACTGGCCCGGTCGGGCCGCCGGTCCGCCCCGTCGGGGCGGCGCGGTGCGCGACCGGGGGCGCGGTGCGACTGCGCCCCGGGCGGCGGCGGCCGAGTACAGGATACGGATCAAGGACGGCCGTCCGTACGCGGCCCTCCCCCGTACGCCCTCCGGCCCCCGGACGGCGGGCCCGTCGGCTGCCCGCGGCGGCGTCCGGCAGACTGGCCGTCGGCGGCGCGGCCGCACGCGCCGCCGGCACCACCCCCGCACCGGAAGGCCCCCTGTGACCGCGAACCGCCCCCTGTCCGCCGACGGCCCCCTGTCCGCCGGGGGTCCCGCCCCGTCGGGCTCCGACCGCCCCCGCGAGGAGACCGCGCCGGGCGGGCACCCGCTGCTCGACCTGCCGCCGCTCACCGCACGGCGCTTCGCGGAGATCGAGGACCGCGTCGCCGCCCTGCTGCGCACCGGCAACGACGTGGTGGTCACCCAGGGCGAGGCGCTGCTGCCGCTGGAGGCGTGCATCCGCGGCGCGGTGCGGCCCGGCAGCACCGCCCTCAACGTGGTCACCGGCCCCTACGGCGAGACCTTCGGCGGCTGGCTGCGCTCGTGCGGCGCCGAGGTGGTGGACCTGGCGGTGCCGTTCCAGACCGCCGTCTCCGCCGAGCAGGTCGCCGAGGCGCTGCGGGAGCGGCCGGAGACCGACTTCGTCAGCCTCGTGCACGCCGAGGCCGCGACCGGCAACACCAACCCGGTGGCGGAGATCGGCGCCGTCGTCCGCGGGCACGGCGCGCTGCTCATGCTGGACGCGGTGGCGTCGGTGGCGGCCGAGCCGCTGCTCACCGACGCGTGGGGCGTCGACCTGTGCGTGATCGGCGGCCAGAAGGCGATGGGCGGACCTGCGGGCGTCTCCGCCGCCGCGGTGAGCCCCCGGGCGTGGGAGCGCATCGCCGCCAACCCGCAGGCGCCCCGCCGCTCCTACCTCTCGCTGCTGGACTGGAAGGAGCGCTGGACGGACGCCGGGCGCACCGCCCTGCCGCACGCCCCCGCGCAGCTGGAGATGCTCGCCCTGGAGGCGTCCCTGGACCGCATCGACGCCGAGGGCCTGGACGCGGTGACGGGGCGCCACCGGGCCGCGGCCGCCGCCGTCCGGGCCGGTGTGCGGGCGCTGGGCACGCTCTCCTGCTACGTGGTCCGCGACGAGGACGCGGCCCCCGTCGCCACCACGCTGCGCACCCCGGACGGCGTGGACGCCCGCGAGGTGGCCGCGGCGGCGCTGCGCTGCGACCCGGCGGTGCCGGTGCAGGGCGCGGGCGGCGCCCTGGCACGGGAGGTGCTGCGGGTCAACCACTACGGCCCGGCGGCCTCGCGGGGGACGGTCCTGGCCTCGCTGCGCGCCCTCGCGGCGGCGCTGGACGGCCTCGGCCTGAAGGCCGACGCCGCGGCGGCGGAGGCGGCCGCGCAGGCCGCCTGGCAGGCGGCGTCCGGGGCCTGACGGGCCGGCCTCGCGCGTCCCGCGTCCCGTCGGCGACGGCGGCGGGACCGGGACGCGTGCCGATCAGGCCGCCGGGGCCGCCGTGTGCTTGAAGACCTGGGCGGTGTGCCAGCGCACGAAGGTCTCCGCCGTACGGGGCAGACCGGGCCGGGGCCGGGCGAGGGGACGGTCCTGGAGGATGTCGACGGCACGCCCGGCCCCGCTGCGGGCCGTGTAGAGGCCGGAGACGCGGACGCGCAGGTCCTCGGTGAGGCCCAGTACGCCCAGGTCGAACAGCCAGTACGCCCAGGTCGAACAGGGCGTGGTGGAGGGCGCAGAGGGCCAGGGCGTTGTCCAGCGTGTCGGGCCCGTCCTGGCTGTGCCAGCGGACGTGGGCGGCCTCCAGTCCGACGGGGTGGTGGCCGAGCGCCCCGTCGTAGCCGCATATGGCGCAGGAGTACGCGTAGGCACGCAGGACCTCCTCGGCGAAGCCCGATCGGCGAGACCGGCGGGTTCGCTGTCCTGGCAGGAGCTGGACGGCGGCCTCCAGTTCCAGGGCGGACAGGTCAAGCCCGGCGGCTTCGCAGACCGGTCCCTCCAAGGCATGGGTGAAGTGCTGGTCCAGCAGAAGCCGGGCAGCTGCTGCCAGAGTGCCCCGTTCGGCGAGCAGCCGCTCGGCCTCGGGTCGCAGCCGGCCGACGGCACCGCTGCGGCGCAGCGCGGCGCCGCTCTCCGGGGCCGTCGGTGGGATGGGCTCCCCCCGGGCATCGCGCAGGTCCCACAGGCGGCGTTCCAGGTGGACGAAAGGCATCGCCGCCCGCTGCCGGGTCCGCGCTGGCGGCCCGAAGTCGTCGATGAGACGGCTGACGGGCACATCGGCCTCGTCGTACGTAACGGCCGTGCTGCCCGTCCCGGCGTACCGGCCCAGCAGCCAGAGCACCAGCAGCGGTTTGTGCGGCGCGCGCCGTCCCTGCACCGGCGCCCGCCGCATCCTGGCCAGGGCCGCCATCAACTCGTCCCGCGTCACGGCGCACCACCCTGCCACAGGGACCGGGGCGGCTGGCGGCCTCCTGGCGGACGGCGGGTGCCGTCCGTGCCGCAGGACGGGGGTGGGGCCGCGGGCGCCGTCCGCCTCGCGTCGGGACGGCGCCCGCGGGATCAGGGGGTGCCGAGGAGCGGTGCCAGGGCGGTGCCGCGGGCCCGCTCGACCAGGGGCGCGGCACGGCGGGCGGCCAGGGTGAGGGGCAGCCCCACCGCGACGCCGACCAGGGCGCCGGCCAGCACGTCGTGCGGGTAGTGGACGCCGATCCAGACCCGGGAGGCGCCCATGGCGACCGCGGCGAGCACAGCGACCGCGCCGATCCTGCGGTCGACGACCAGCAGTGCGGCGGCCGCGGCGAAGGCGACCACGGTGTGGTTGCTGGGGAAGGACCAGTCGCCGGCCCCCGGGCACGCCTCCAGGGTGGGGGTGTGCGGGAGGGAGATGCAGGGCCGGTCCTCGGCGACCAGGGCCTTGACCACGGAGTTCACGCCGTACGCGAGGACCGTGGCCACGGGGACGGCGAGGGCCCGGGCGGTGTCGGCGGCGCCGCGGCGGCGGGCGGCCCACCAGCCGGCGAGCATCAGCACGGCGAAGACGGCGAGGCCGTAGTCGGACCAGAGCAGGACCGCGTGGTCGAGCCAGTGCGGGGTGCGGTGGGCGGCGTCGGTGACGTCGGTGTACAGGCCGCCGTCGATGCCGCTGCCGTCGAAGGCGAGCAGGGAGGGGGCGGGGGCGGGGGTCATCGGGCCTCCTCGCGGGCCTGGCGGGCGCGGCGGGAGCGCAGCAGTTCGAGGGCGAGCGGCAGCAGGGAGACGGCGACCACGAGCGCGACCAGCGGGAGCAGGTAGCGGTCGACGTTCGGCACGGTGGAGCCGAGGGCGTACCCGGCGAGCACCAGGCCGACCGTCCAGACGGTGCCGCCCACGACCTGCCAGAGGGTGAAGGTGCGGGCGGGGACGTCGAGGGCGCCGGCGAGCGGGTTGAGGACGGTGCGCACGACGGGGACGAAGCGGGCCAGGACGACGGCGCGGGCGTGTCCGTAGCGGGCGAGCAGCTCCTCGGCGCGGACGGCCCCGTCGTGCAGCCGCCGGTTGCGGGAGCGTTCGAGCAGGGCGCGGCCGCCGCGGCGGCCGATGAGGTAGCCGCACTGGGCGCCGGCGAGCGCGCCGGCGACGGAGGCCGCGAGGACCTGGGGCAGGTGCAGGTGGGGGCCGCCGTGGCCGCCGGGGACGCAGAGCAGGCCCGCGGTGAACAGGAGGGAGTCGCCGGGGAGGAAGAAGCCGACCAGCAGGCCGGTCTCGGCGAAGAGGACGACCGCGATGCCGAGCGCGCCGAAGGCGGAGAGCAGCGACGAGGCGTCGAGCACGTTGACCGCCAGATGGGCGGGGAGCGCGGAGACGGGGGATGAGGACACTGCGGGCGGGGCCTCCCATACTGGTGCGTGGCGGTGCTGCGGACCGCCCGAACGTCTACAATCATGTAGACGTTCTCTCGATGGTAGAGGATCCCGGGAGGAACCGCCGACATGTCCGAGCTGCCCGCCCCCCGCCGCCCCCACGGCGAGCTGGAGGCCGAGGTGCTGGCCGCGCTCTGGGCCGCGGGGCGCCCCCTCACCCCGCAGGACGTCCAGCAGGCGCTCGGCGGCGGACTGGCCCGCACCACCGTCGCGACGATCCTCGGCCGGCTCCACGAGAAGGGCACCCTGCTGCGCACCCGCGCCGGGCGTGCCTACGCCTACGTCCCCGCCGTGCAGGACACCGCCGGGCTCGCCGCCCGCCGGATGCGCTCCGAGCTCGACCGCGAGCCCGACCGCTCCACCGTCCTGGCCCGCTTCGTCTCCGACCTCTCCGCCGACGACGAGCGGCTGCTGCGGGAACTGCTCGGCGACAGCCCGGAGGGCGGCCTCCCGGAGGGCGGCTCCGCGGGGACCGGCGGCACGCCGGCGCGCGAGGAGCCCGCATGATCGTCGCCGTCTGGATCCCGCTGCTGCTGCCGCTGCTCGCCGTGCCCGCCGCCCGCCGGCTGTCCGGCTGGCTGCCGCCGCGCGCCGCGGCCTGGACGCTGGCGGCCACCGGCGTCCTGCTCGCCGCCGCCGCGGGCGCCTCGCTGGGCCTGCTCGCCGCCGCCGGACTGCTGCGGCTGCCCCCCGTCGCCGCACTCGGCCACCTCTCCCTCCCGTGGCTGGAGCGCATCTCCCCCGCCGCCGGGTACGTCGCCGTCCCCGCGGCCGCCGCCCTCGCGGCGGGCGCGGCGCGGCTGCTGCACGCCGCCGCCCGCCACCGGCGCGACCTGCGCGCCGCGCGGACCGCCGCCCTGGCCGCCGCGGGCGCCGGGGACGGCCTGGCCGTCCTCCCCGAGGAGCGGGCCGACGCCTACGCCCTGCCCGGCCGCCCCGGCCGCGTCGTGGTGACCGCCGGGATGCTGCGGGCGCTCGGCGCCGACGAGCGCGCCGCGCTGCTCGCGCACGAGCGGGCCCACCTCGCGGCGCGCCACCACCTCTTCCTCGCCGCCGCCGAGTACGCGGCCGCGGTCCACCCCGCGCTGCGCCTGCTGCGGGAGCCGCTGGCGTACCACCTGGAGCGCTGGGCCGACGAGGCCGCGGCCGCCTGCGTGGGCAGCCGCGCCCTCACCGCCCGGGCGGTCGGCCGGGCCGCCCTGGCGGCCGCGGCCCCCGCGCGGACCGGCGGACCGCGGCGGCCCGGCCTGGCCCCGGCCGCCCACGCCGGACCGGTGCCGCGGCGGGTCGCCGCCCTGCTCTCCCCCGGGCCGCAGCCCGCACCCGCGCGCCGCCGGACCGCGGCGGCCCTGCTGCTCGCCGCCTGCCTGTGCACGGCCGCCGGGACGGTCCTGGAGGCCACGCACGACCTGCAGGAGACCGTCGAGACCGCCCAGGCCGTCCCGGCCCCCGCGACCGCGCCCCGCTGACCGGCGGCCCCGCCGGCCGGACGGTCCGCCGGCCGCGGCCCGGCCCCGGGGATCGCCCGGCCCCGGCCGCCCCTGGCAGCATGGGGCGGTGACCAGCAGCGAGAGCCCCGTCCAGGCCGGCGCCCGGCGCCGGATCACCGTCCTCGGCGAGAACGTCGCGGACGCCTTCCCCGTCCCCGGGAGCGGTCCGGGAAGCGCCCCCGGGGACGGCCCCGGGGACGCGGGGGACGGCCTGTCCCTGCGGGTGCTGCCCGGCGGCGGCCCCGCCAACACCGCCGTCGCCCTGGCCCGGCTCGGGACATCGGTCCGCTTCCTGGGCCGCCTGTCGGACGACGTCTTCGGCCGGCTCTTCCGCGCCCGGCTGGAGGCCTCCGGCGTGGACCTGGCCGGCAGCCCCGCCGCGGCCGAGCCCAGCACCCTGGCGGTGGCCGACCTCGACGCCGCCGGGCAGGCGTCCTGGTCCTTCCACGCCGAGGGCACCGCCGACTGGCAGTGGACGGCGGAGGAGCTGGCCGCCGCCCCGCTCGACGGCACCGCGTGCGTCCACACCGGTTCGCTCGCCCTCGTCCGGCGGCCCGGCGGCCCCCGGGTCGAGGAGTGGCTGGAGGGGCTGCGCGACCGCGCCACCGTCTCGATCGACCCCAACGTCCGGCCCCTGCTGGTGCCGCCCGCCGACTACCGGGCCGGGCTGCCGCGCTGGTGCGCCCTGGCCGACCTGCTGCGGCTCAGCGAGGACGACCTGGCGCACCTCGCGCCCGGCACCGCCCCCGGGCAGGCCTGCGACGACTGGCACGCCGCCGGGGTGCGGCTGGTCGTGGTCACCCTCGGCGCCCGGGGCGTGCTCGCCTCCCTGGACGGCCGGCGGGTGTCCGTGCCCGCCGCACCCGCCACCGTGGTGGACACCGTCGCGGCGGGCGACTCCTTCACCGCCGGACTGCTGCACCTGCTGGACGGGCGCGGCCTGCTCGGCGGCCGGCTGGACCGGGTGACCGCCGACGACGTCGCCGACGCCTGCCGGTACGCCGCCCGGGTCGCGGCCCTGACCTGCTCGGTCGCGGGCCCCAACCCGCCCTGGGCGGCGGACCTGGCGGCCCAGGCGCCCCCGGCGGACGGCGGGGGCGCACACGCTCCGGCGGACGGCGGGAGCGCCGGGGGCCCGAGGGGCGCGGCCGGCCGCGCGTGATCCGGGGCGGCCCGGGTCCCGCGGGGGCCGCCCGCGCCCGTGGAGCGGCCGCGGACCGGGCCTCCGGCGGAGCCGGGCGGCCCCTCCCACCAGGGGTTTCCGGAGGCCCGGGGCGGGGTCGGCGGAGCCGGTGAACCCGTTCCGCAGTCGGCCGGTCACAGAATCGGCCCCCGCTGGTACTCTCGTGCCTCTGCCGACGCAGGCGTGTGCCCGTCCCGACCCGTCACGGGGGGAGCGGAGTCGGCGCGCAGCCACGTCGGCCGGTACGGAGGGAGATCGGTGGTTCCCCACGAGGACACCGTCCAGGCGCGTCCGCGCGCCGGAGCGGGACGGCACCGCGGCGGGCGGCCGGTTCCGGAGCACCCGGGGGGCGTGCGCCCCGGACCGGCCGCAGCACGCGGACGCCACGGATCGCGCCGCCGGCGCGCCACACCCCTGGGCCTGCCCGCCTTCCGGGTGTCCGGCGCGGCGATGGCGATGTCGACCGTGGTGGGCATCAGCGTCGCCACCACCTGGATCGTCAGCCTGGAGGGCGGCCTGCCGCCCTCCGTCCGCGTCTCGGACGTCGACGGCGCGTCGTCCACCCCCGACGGCGGCTCCGCGCGCACCGGCGCACCGGCCACCGACGGCACCGGCACTCCCCCGGCCCTGGCCGGACGCGGCAGCCCGCAGCAGTCGGCCGCCTCGCGCGACCGGTCCCCGGCCCGGCCCGGCCCCTCGGTGACGGCCTCCGTCCGCCGGGCGCCGTCCGCGGGCGCCACCCCCCTCGCCCCGACCGGCCCGGCGCCCTCGGCGGGCCGTCCGTCGTGGCCGCCGGCGGGAACGGCACGGACCGGCGGCACGGGGACGGGCGGCTCCCCGGCGGCGGACGGCACGGCGGATGCGGACGGCACGGCTGATGCGGACGGCGCGACGACGGCCCCGGGCGGCGGGGCGACGGCGGACGGCGTGCCCGGCGCCGGCTCCCCCGCACCGGCCGGCACCGGAGGACTCACGGGCGGCACGGCCCCCGCCCCCGCGGCCGGCGGGGAGACCCCCGACAGCACCCCCCTGGTGACGGGGCTCGCCCCCGCCGGCGACGACGAGGGCCTGCACGGCAGCGCGTCCGCGGACACCGCCGACCCCTATGCGTCCCGCGACTCGCTGGTGCTGACGGTGGACGAGAACGTGACCGCGCTCGAGGTCGAGGTCCGGGTCGAGCGCACGGGCGGGACCGAGGACGGCGGGGCGTGGACGACCATGCCGGGCGTCTCCGCCACCGTCGAGCGGTCCGGGAACGCGCTGGTGTACCGGTTCACGCTGCAGCCCCGCGCGACGGTGCCGCCGGGCCGGTACTCCTTCACCGTGCAGTACGCCCACCGGGGCGGCCGGCACGACCCGTCCGGCGACACCTGGCTCGCCTCCGCCTTCGGCGTGGACCACCCGCGCGCGGTGGCGGTGCGCGGCAGCTTCGGCTGACGGCGGTCCCGGGGCCGGCCCCGCACGCGCGCGCCCCGGCCGCCCGGCGGACCGGAAACGCGGGCCCGCCCTGCTTCGTTAGGGTGTGCGGGGCCGCCGGCCGCCGGAGCCCCGCAGGCGGGCCCGGCGGGCCGGACGCCCCGTGCCGGACGCACCGAGGAGGACCACCTTGACCACGGCCCTGACGCAGGGCGGCAACGCCCCGCTCCCCGCCCCCCGGGTGACGGTGGAGGTGACGGCGCCCAAGCGGCTGGACGTCTCCGGGCTGCTGCTCGCCGGGAACGGCAAGGTCCGCTCGGACGCCGACTTCGTCTTCTTCAACGCCCCGCAGGGCCCCGGCGTGACCCACCGGCCCGCCTCGGCGGGCGTCCCCGACGCCATCACCGTGGACACCGCGGCCGTGCCGGACGGCATCCACAAGGTGCTCGTCACCGCCAGCCTGGACGAGGCCGGCGCCACCTTCGCCGGCACCGAGCCCACGGCCACCGTGCGGGACGCGGACACCGGCGAGGAGCTCGTCACCTTCACCCCGCCGCGGCTGACCGTGGAGACCGCCCTGGTCGTGGTCGAGGTGTACCGGCGGAACGGCGCGTGGAAGGTCCGCGCGGTGGGCCAGGGGTACGCCGACGGGCTGGCGGGCATCGCCACCGACTTCGGGGTCGCCGTGGACGACCCGGGCCCGACCGCCGCCCCGGCGGCGCAGGCCCCCGCCGCCCCGGCCCCCGCCCCGGCCGCGGCCCCTGCCCCGGCACCGGCACCGGTCCCGCCGTCGGAGCACGACGCGGACTGGACCCTCACGCCCCCGGCCGCGTCCGCCCCGCCGGTCCCGCCCGCTGCTCCCCCGGCGCCCGCCGCCCCGCCCGCGCCGCCGACCCCGCCCGCGGCTGCGCCCGCGCCCGGCAAGGTCACGCTGGACAAGGGCCGGGTCAACCTGGTCAAGGGCGGCTCCGTCTCCCTGGAGAAGAACGGCCGCCCCTTCCTGTCCGCCGTCCGCATGGGCCTGGGCTGGGAGCCCGCCCACCGCGGCCGCAGCATCGACCTGGACGCCTCCTGCATCGCCTTCGACGCCCAGCGCAAGAAGCTGGAGACGGCCTGGTTCATGAAGCTGTCCGTCTTCAACGGGGCGGTCCAGCACTCCGGCGACAACCTCACCGGCAGGGGCGACGGCGACGACGAGCAGATCACCGTCCACCTGGACGGCCTGCCGCCCGAGGTCTGCGGCCTGGTCTTCACGGTGAACTCCTTCTCCGGCCAGAAGTTCAGCGACGTCGCCAAGGCGTACTGCCGCCTGACCGACGCCGCCACCGGGGAGGAGCTCGTCCGCTTCGACCTCACCGGCGCCGAGCCCCGCACCGGCGTGCTGATGTGCAAGCTGGTCCGGCAGTTCTCCGGCGAGTGGGTGATGACCGCGCTGGGCGAGTACGCCGACGCCAAGACCGCCCGCAAGATGGTCGAGCCGGCGGCCGCCGCCCTCTGACCCCGGCACTCCCCGCCCCGGCGTGACACGATCGTGTGAGGCCGCCCCGGTTCCCGGCCGCGGCGGCCCCACCGGTCTCCTACCTTGATCGCGACAAGAGGAAGGGGTTGCGCCGTGAGCGCGATGGCACACGAGCCGGAAGCGGTGGAGGACAGCCTCCTGGAGAGCTTCCTGGGCCTGCAGACCCCCGAGGGCACCCGTGCCGAGCTGATCGAGGGGGAGATCGTCGTGACACCGCCGCCGGACGGGGACCACGAGGACTGCATCGGGAGGGTGGTCGAGCAGGTCGTCCTCCACTCGGCCGTGCGGATGAGGTTCGCGGGGAACAAGGGGCTGCGGCTGTCCGGCGGAGGGCGCTGCCCGCGGGACCACGCGATCCCGGACGCCGCCTTCGCGCCTGCGGACAAGGACGTCTTCCGCGGCGCCCCGCCCTGGATGCCGCCCGACGGACTCGCCCTGGTCGTCGAGGTCACCTCCACCCGTCCGGAGCGCGACCGCACCGCCAAGCGCCACTGCTACGCCCGCGCCGGCATCCCCCTCTACCTGCTGGTCGACCGCGACCTCTCCCGCACCACCCTCTTCGCCCTCCCCGAGGACGACGAGTACACCGAGGTGCACCTCGCGCCCTTCGGGAAACCGCTGGAGCTCCCGGCGCCGTTCTCCTTCACGCTGGAGACCGAAGGTTTCTGACGGCGCGTGAACCGTTCGGACCGTCCCGTCCGATGAAGGGGCGTGACCGAGACGAACGGCAGGGAGCCGAGCGACGCCGAGCTGCTGCTCGCGGCCGCGGACGGCGACCGCCGCGCCTTCGAGGAGTTCTACCGCCGGTACGCGCCGTGGCTGGTGCTGCGGCTGCGCGCCCGGTGCGCCGACCCCGCGCTCGTCGACGACGTGGTGCAGGAGGCGTTCCTCGACGTGTGGCGCGGCGCGGCCCGCTACCGGCGCGAGGGCGACCCCGCGGGCTGGCTGTGGCGGATCGGCTCGCGGCGGCTGGTGGACGCCCTGCGCGGCGACGGCGCCCGGGGCCGGCTGCGCCAGTCCCTGGCCCGGCTGCGCCACCGTGACGAGCCGTCAGCCGAGGAGCGCGTGTTCACCGGGGTGGAGCACGGCGACCTGGGTGGCTCGCTGGCCCGGCTCTCCCCCGAACTGCGGGCGGTGCTGCAGGCCACCGTCGTCGACGGGCTGACGACCCGCGAGGCGGCGGCACTGCTGGGCATCCCGCACGGCACGGTCAAGACCCGGGCCATGCGGGCCCGCAGGCAGCTGCGAGAGGAGCTCGCATGAGCGCCGACCGGCAGGACCGCTGGCACCTCCCGGCGGACGACCTGGAGGAGTACGCCCGCGGCGCCCTGGAGGCACCCCGGCTCTGGTCGGCGGACGCGCACCTGGCGGCCTGCCCGGCCTGCCGGGACCGGCTGAACGGCCTCGTCGACCCGGCGGTCGCCGACCTCGGCTGGGCGCGGCTCGACGCGGAGCTGGACGCCCCCCGGCCGGGACCGCTGGAGCGGGTGCTGGTCCGGGCGGGGGTGGCCGACCACACGGCGCGGCTGCTCGCCGCGACCCCGCTGCTGCGCCGGTCGTGGCTGGGCGCGGTGGCGGTGGTGCTGCTCTGCGCGGTGGCGGCCGGCCGGGCGGTGCGGGGCACGGGCGAGCCGCTGCTCCTCCTCGGCGTGGCACCGCTGCTGCCGCTGGCCGGCGTCGCGTTCTCCTTCGGCCCGCGGCTGGACCCGATGTACGAGACGGCGGTGGTGGCGCCGCTGCACTCCTTCCGGCTGCTGATGGTGCGGACGGCGGCGGTGCTGGCCGTGACCGTCCCGCTCAGCGGCCTGGCGGCCCTGGCGCTGCCCTCCTTCGGGCCCGACGCGTTCGGCTGGCTGCTGCCCGCCCTGGCGCTGACGGCGGCCGGGCTGGCGCTGACACCGCGGCTGGGACCAGTGGCCGCGTCGGCGCTGGTCGGCGGCGGCTGGGTGGCGCTGCTGGTGGCGGAGCGGCTGCTGTCGGACGCCCGTCCCCTGCCGCTGACCGCGGCCGGGCAGCTCACGGCGGCGGCGTTGGCCGCGGCCGCCGGGGCCCTGCTGTTCGCCCTCCGAGACCGCTTCGACAGCGGCCGCGTGCACGACTCCGTCCGTCCCCTCACAGCCGGGAGGCTGACATGACCGCACCGCCGACCGTGACGGCCTCCGGGCTGGCCCTGCACCACCGGGGGGTGCGCGCCGTGGACGGCGTCTCCCTGGAACTGGGCCGGGGCGTCACCGGGCTGCTCGGCCCGAACGGCGCCGGGAAGACCACCCTGCTGCGGATCCTGGCGACCGCGACCCCGCCCGACTCCGGGGCGCTGTCGGTGCTGGGCCACGACCCCGGCACGGTCCGGGGGCGCCGGGAGGCCCGCCGGGCCCTGGGGTACCTGCCGCAGGACCCGGGCTTCCACGCGGGCTTCACGGCCTTCGAGTTCGTCGACTACGTGGCGGTCCTCAAGGAGCTGACCGACCGCCGGACCCGGCACGCGGAGGTGCGGCGGGTGCTGGACGCGGTGGGCCTCGCGGAGGTGCGGGGGCGCCGGATCCGGAGGCTGTCGGGCGGCATGCGGCAGCGGGTGGCACTGGCCGCGGCCCTGCTCGGCGACCCGGCGTTCCTGGTGCTGGACGAGCCGACGGTGGGGCTCGACCCGGAGCAGCGGATCCGCTTCCGGGAGCTGGTCGCGGAGGCGGGCGAGGGCCGCACGGTCCTGCTGTCGACCCATCAGACGGAGGACGTGGCGATGCTGTGCGGGCGGGTGCTGGTCATGGACCGGGGCCGGGTGCGGTTCGACGGCACCCCGGCGGAGCTGACCGCCGCCGCGCGCGGGCGGGTGTGGAGCAGCGCGGCCAGGTCTCCGGGGGTGCTGGCGGGCTTCCGCACGGGCAGCGGCGAGTTCCGCAACATCGGGGACCCGCCGGCCGGGGCCGCACTGCTGGAGCCCACCCTGGAGGACGGCTACCTGCTGGCCCTCGACGGCGCCGGGGCGGTGACGGCGTGAGCGCGGTGACGGCCCCCCGGAGGGCGGCCGCCGCGCGGGACGACGGCACGCGCGGAGCCGTCCTGGCACTGGCCCGGATCGAGGCCGTGCGGCTGCTGCGGTTCCCGGCGGTCGCGGCGGCGCTGCTGGGCCACGCGGCGTGGCTGCTGTGGCCGGGCGGCCCGTCGGACCGCCACCCCGTCCTGCGGGACGTGGCCCTCTCGACGCAGCTGCCGCTCCTGCTGGCCGGCCTGGCGGCGCTGCTGGGGGCGAACAGCGCGGTCCTGCGGGCCCGCCGCCACGGCGCGGAGGGCTGGTTCGGGACGCTGCTGCTGCGGCCCGGGGGGCGCACCCTCGCCCACGTCCTGTCGGTGCTCCCGACGGCGGCGGTGTCGGCCCTCCTGGCGGTCTGGCGCCTCGGCTGGGCGGCGTCGCGGCCGGGGGCGTCCGGGCACGCCTCCGCCGCGGAGCTGGCGGCCGGCCCGGCGGCGGTGCTGCTGCTGGGAGCGGCGGGCGTGCTGCTGGGGCGGCTGACGGCGTCCGCGTTCGCGGCGCCGCTCGCGGTGGTGGTGGTGATCACCTTCGACTTCGTGCTGGTGACGCCCCCCGACGGCCCGGCGTGGCTCCGGTGGCTGGTGCCGGTCGTGTCGGACGTCGGGCGGCAGCCGCTGCCGGGCCGCCCCGCCGGTGCGCACGTGCTCTACCTGGTCTCGCTGGCGGTGCTCGCCGGGGCCGCCGCCGTGCTGGCCGCGGGCGGGCGCTCGGCGGCCGTGCGGACGGTGGCGGGGGTGTCGCTGGCGGCGGCGGTGGCGGGCGCCGTGCTCCAGGGGCTGCCGATGCCGGGGGCGGAGCAGGCCCGTACGGCCGCCGCCGGACCCCGGCCGGCCGCCCCGGAGACCTCGGCCGCCGCGGCGGCCCGGCCGCACGAGGCCGCGCCGGCCCGGATCGCCCCGACCGTCCGGACCGTCCGGACCGTCGGCGTCCAACGGTGGGGGTGACCGTGGTCCGGACGCTGTTCGTCCCGGTCGGGCGGGCGGTCCCGCGGGCGCCGCTCACGGCGGGCGGCGGGCTCGGGCTGCTCCTCGTGCTCGCGTCCCGGCTGACGGCCCACCCGGATCCGCAGCTCGGCCTCTGGCTGCTGCGGGCGGCGGCGCTGTCCGGGGCGCTCGGCGCCTCGTCCGCCCTGGACGACCCGGCTCGGCGCACCACCGCCGTGGTGCCGGTGCCCCGGCCGCTGCGCGACGGGCTGCGGCTGGTCCTGGTGCTGCCCGTGACGGCCGCGTGGTGGGCGGCGGCGGTGCTGGCCGCCCCCGCCGGCACACCGGTGGGGGCGGCGACCGTCGAGGCGGCTGCGCTGGCCGCCGTCGCGGTGGCGTCGGCCTGCGCGGCCGTGCGGTTCGCCGGGGCCGCCGTCCCGGGGGCACCGGCGGCCGGGGGGCTGCTGGTGCTGGTGGCGGCGGCCGCGGTGCTGCCGGACCGGGCCGCGCTGCTCGTGGCGGCGGGCGCCCCCGGCTGGCGGGAGGCGCACCTTCGCTGGGCGGCGCTGCTGGCGGCGGCGGTCGCGGTCGCGGTGCTGTGCCTGCCCGAGCCGGTGGGCAGGCGCCGGCCGGCGGCCCGCCGGGCCGGGCGGGTCCCCGGGGTTCAGCGGCCGGGGGCGGGACGCCCGGTGCTCCCCGGGCGGTCCCGGTCCGCCGCCGGGGTCCCCGGGGACCCCGCGGACCCCGGGGCCCCCGCGGACCGCGCCAGCTCCCGGTAGTCGGTGGGCGTCATGCCGCAGGCGGCGCGGAAGGTGCGGCTGAAGTGGGCGGCGTCGGCGAAGCCCCAGCGGCGGGCGACGGCGTGGACGGGCAGGTCGTGCAGCAGGGGGTCCGCGAGGTCGCGGCGGCAGCGTTCGAGCCGGCGGGCGCGGATCCACGCCGCCACGCCGAGTTCCTCGTGCTGGAAGAGGCGGTGCAGGAGGCGGAGGGAGACGTTGTGGTCGGCGGCGACCGCCGCGGGGGTGAGCCCGGGGTCGCCCAGGTGCTCCTCGATGAAGGCGTGGACGCGCAGGCGCAGGACCCGTTCGCGGCAGCCGGGGTCCTGCGCGGGTCCGGTGCGCAGGTGCCGGGCGAGGACGGCGGCGAGCAGGTCGAGCGAGACGGTGCCCAGACGGACGGCGTCGGCCGCCGTCCAGTCGGCCGCGCCGGACGCCAGCCGCACCAGGTGCCCGGAGAGCAGGGAGCCGAGGGTGTCGCCGCCGGGGACGCGCAGGCAGGGGAGCCGCCCGGACCGGTCCCCGGGGAAGGGCAGCAGGGCGCGCGGGAACTGCATCAGCACGCCCTCGACCGCGTCCCGCCGCCCGCCGGCCCAGCCCTCCCACGGGCGGGCGCAGTCGTAGAGGAGCAGGTCGCCCGCACCGGCCGTGACGTCGCGGCCGGCCTGGACGATCCGGTGGCCGCCGCGCAGGGTCAGCATCACCTGGCAGTACTCCGCCCCCGCCCGGGCGATCAGCCGGGACGTCCGCCGGGTCTCCAGCGGCGGGTAGGCGAGCGAGGTCACCCGGACCGCGCCGAGGTCGACCAGGCGGGCGCGGGCCAGGAAGTCGCCGTGGTCGGCGGGGCGGAGGAGGTTGGGGATCAGGGCCTCCGCGGTCATGTCGTGCCACCGGCCGAACCGCTCGGCCCGCGGCAGCCGGTCGGTCCGGAACTCCACCACCGTCGTCATGCTTCCCCCCGGTCCGGTCGTCGTGTCCTTCCCCCTTGGAGGACGCGGGCCGCCGCGCCGGGGTTGCCCGGTGCGGACGGGACAGCGGCGGGAACGGGGGGCGGGGACAGGACGGGGCGCGGGGGGCCGCGGCGGATCGTGTCCGCACCGCCGGGAGGGGGGCGCGGGAGGTCAAGGGCGGTGCGCGGAACGTCAAGGACACGGCCCTCCCGGTCGGGAAGGCTCGGTCCCGCCACAGCCGTGGCCCGACACCACGACAACGGGGAGACCACCATGCACGCAGAGCACCGCCGCCGGACCGCCCTCCGGCTGGGCGCGGCGACGACGGCCCTGGCGGGCCTGGCCGTCGCCGCGGCGGCCGCGCCCGCCTCGGGCGCCCAGGCGTCGCCGCACGCGTCCTACGGCTACACGACCCGGATGGTCTTCGACAAGAACCCCTCCGACCCGACGAACAGCAGGCTGTACTGGCGGGTCTACCGGGTGGAGGACTCGGGCCGGCAGCGGCTGGTCGTCAACGCCTCCTGGCGCGCCGGCTCGGGGATCGGCGTGAAGGACGACTGCGCGAGCAACCGGGGCTGGCTGCCCAACGGCTCCTACGACGTCACGCTGTACACGGCCTACAACGGCAGCGCGATCAAGGGGGTGGCGTTCCGGCTGAGCGACAAGCGCTGCCACAACGGCACCGGCCGCTGGCGCACCGAGCTGTTCGTCCACAGTGAGATGACCCGCACGGGGGGCCAGAACTCGCGCGTCGAGTCGCAGCGCTGGGACGGCAACGGCGACTACCGGTCCAACGGCTGCATCAAGCTCAAGCCTGCGGACATCAAGGCCCTGGCCTCGTACTTCCAGAAGTACCACCGGGCCGGCACCAGGGTCGCGGGCAAGCTGACCGTCGTCTCCTGAGCCGGCGCCCCCGGCGGCCCGGTGCCCGGCGGGGCACCGGGCCGCCGCGGGACGGGCCGCCGCGGGACGGGCCGCCGCGAGGAGGCAGGGGGGCGGCCGGAGGCGGGGACGGCCGGTTCAGCCGCGGGTGGCCATGGCGCGCAGGAAGAACGCCAGGTTGGCGGGGCGCTCGGCGAGGCGGCGCATGAAGTAGCCGTACCACTCCTGGCCGTAGGGCAGGTAGACGCGCATGGTGGCGCCGGAGCGGGCGAGCCGCAGCTGCTCCTCGGGGCGGATGCCGTACAGCATCTGGTACTCGAAGGAGTCGGCCTTGCGGCCGTTCCACTCGGCGAGCTGTCCGGCGATCCGCACCATGCGGGGGTCGTGGGAGGCGACCATCGGGTAGCCCTCGCCGCCCATGAGGACCTTGAGGCAGCGGACGTAGTTGCGGTCGACCTCCTCCTTCTTCTGGAAGGCGACCGAGGCGGGCTCCTGGTAGGCGCCCTTGCAGAGCCGCACGCGCGAGCCGGCGCCGGACAGGTCGCGGCAGTCGGCCTCGGTGCGGTGCAGGTAGGCCTGGAGGACGACGCCCAGCCACGGGAAGTCGGCGCGCAGCTCGCGGGCGATGCCCAGGGTGGAGTCGGTGGTGGTGTGGTCCTCCATGTCGAGGGTGACCGTGGTGCCCGCGGCGGCGGCGGCCTCGCAGATGCGGCGCGCGTTCTCCAGGGCGACCTTCTCGCCGTCCTGCGGGAGGAACTGCCCGACGGCGGAGAGCTTGACGGAGACCTCGGCGCTCCCGGCCAGGCCGGTCTCCTTCAGGGCCTCCAGCAGCAGCTCGTACGCCTCGGCGGTGGCGGCGGCCTGGACGGCGTCGCGGGTGTCCTCGCCGAGGTGGTCGAGGGTGGTGCGGCGCCCGGTGGCGGCCAGCTCGCCGCAGGCGGCGAGGGCGGCGTCGAGCGGCTCGCCGGCGACGAAGCGGTCCACGATGGCCCGGGTCGGCGGCAGCTTCTCCACCACGGTGCGCACCTGCGGGGAGCGGGAGGCGGCGAGGATCGCGGAACGGAGCACGGTTACTCCTGGGGTCACGGGCCGCGCCGGGGTGGCCGGGAGGCGGCTGCGAGGAGGGGTGTGGGGTGGGACAGGGCGGACGCGCCACCGGGGGGAGTGGGCGGCGCGCCCGCCGGACGCGCCCGCGCGGGCCGGCCGGGGGGAGTGGCCGGCTGCGCCTGGCGCGCCGGGTGCCGCGCGGGGGGAGTGCGCGGCACGTGCGGTGGCCGGACCGGGTGGGGTCCGGCAGGGTGACCCGAGGGGCGCTTGCCCGGCGCCGCCGGACCCAAACACGGGTCCGGCGGGCGCACGGGCGTCCGCCCCGGCGGGACGCCGGCCGGGGGCCGGGATCCCGACGGTCCGTCAGCCCATGTGGGGGTAGCGGTAGTCCGTCGGCGGGACGAAGGTCTCCTTGATGGAGCGGGTGGAGGTCCAGCGCAGCAGGTTCTGGGCGGCGCCGGCCTTGTCGTTGGTGCCGGAGGCGCGGCCGCCGCCGAAGGGCTGCTGGCCGACGACGGCGCCCGTGGGCTTGTCGTTGACGTAGAAGTTGCCGGCGGCGAACCGCAGCTTCTCCATGGCGTGGGCGACGGCGGCCCGGTCCCGGGCGATGACGGCGCCGGTCAGCGCGTAGGGGGCGACGGACTCCATCTGGTCCAGCACCTCCTCGTACCGGTCGTCCTCGTAGACGTGGACGGCGAGGATCGGGCCGAAGTACTCCTCGCGGAAGTACTCGCTCTCCGGGTCGGAGCAGACCAGGACGGTCGGGCGGACGAAGTAGCCGACCGAGTCGTCGCAGGTGCCGCCGGCGAGGACCTCGACCGTCGGGTCGGCCTGGGCGCGGTCCAGGGCGGCCTTGTTCTTCGCGAAGGAGCGGGCGTCGATGACGGCGCCCATGAAGTGGGACAGGTCGGTGACGTCGCCCATGGTGAGGCCCTCGACCTCGTCGCGCAGGCCGTCCCTGATCCGCTCCCAGACCGAGGCGGGGACGTAGGCGCGGGAGGCCGCGGAGCACTTCTGGCCCTGGAACTCGAAGGCGCCGCGGACCATCGCGGTCCTCAGCACGGCCGGGTCGGCGGAGGGGTGGGCGACGATGAAGTCCTTGCCGCCGGTCTCGCCGACCAGGCGCGGGTAGCTGCGGTAGGTGGCGATGTTCTCGCCGACCGTGCGCCACAGGTGCTGGAAGGTGGCGGTGGAGCCGGTGAAGTGGATGCCGGCCAGCTCGGGGTGGGCGAGGGCGACCTCGGAGACGGCCAGGCCGTCGCCGGTCACCATGTTGATGACGCCGGCGGGCAGGCCGGCCTCCTCCAGCAGCTGCATGAGCAGGTGGGCGGAGAACTGCTGGGTGGGGGACGGCTTCCAGACCACCGTGTTGCCCATGAGGGCGGGGGCGGTGGGCAGGTTGCCGGCGATGGCGGTGAAGTTGAACGGGGTGATCGCGTAGACGAAGCCCTCGAGGGGGCGGTGGTCGGCGCGGTTCCACACCCCGGGGGAGGACACCGGCTGCTCGGCGAGGATCTGCCGGGCGAAGTGCACGTTGAAGCGCCAGAAGTCGACGAGCTCGCAGGGGCTGTCGATCTCGGCCTGCTGGGCGGTCTTGGACTGGCCCAGCATGGTCGCGGCGGCGATCGTCTCCCGCCACGGGCCGGCCAGCAGGTCGGCGGCCCTCAGGAAGACCGCGGCGCGGTCGTCGAAGGAGAGCGCGCGCCAGGCGGGGGCCGCGGCGAGGGCGGCGTCCACCGCGGCCTGCGCGTCCTCGCGGGTGGCGTTGCGCAGGGTGCCGAGCCGTGCGGCGTGGTTGTGCGGCTGCACGACGTCGATCGGCTCGCCGCCGCCCATGCGGCGCTCGCCGCCGACGGCCATGGTCAGCTCGACCGGCTCCGCCGCGAGCCGCTTGAGCTCGGCCTCCAGCCGGGCCCGCTCCGGGGTGCCGGGGGCGTAGCTGTGGACCGGCTCGTTCACCGGCGCGGGGACCTGGGTCACAGCATCCATGCGCACGCTCTCCTTCGAATCGCCTCTGGCCGCGGGTCTCGCGTCCCTGCCCACGGTAGGAGCTGATATGCGTCCCACCGTTGTCGCCGCGGCTAACATCGGGGGCGACGGCTTGTCCGTCCGTACGAAGGCCGGCCCGGCGCGAGCGGGCCGTGCGCAAGCGGGCCGCAACGGGAGCGGGGTGGGCACGGTGGCCGAGCGGACGCCGACCCCGGGCGCGCCGGGGCAGGGGCCGCAGCAGGGGCCCCGGCCGGGTGCGCTGCAGGGTCCTCCGGCCGTGCCGCGGCCGGGCCCTCCCCCGGCTCCGGAGGAGGGCATCAGCCTGCGCCAGCTGCTGATGTCGCTGGGCGAGCCCCTGGTGGAGCTGCAGGCCGCCCCGGCGGGCCTGGACGTCGAGGTGCGGGACGTGGCGATCCTCGACCCGGAGGACCCGCCCCAGGCGCTGCCCGGCGAGCTGGTCCTCGCCATCGGCGCCCGCGGCCGGGCGGCGCTGCCCGCGCTGCGGGCGGCGGGCGCGGCGGGCGCGGCGGCGGTCGCGGTGAAGCTGGACGCGCCCGGCCAGGCGGCACCGCTCAGCGAGGCGGCCGCCGAGGCCGGGGTGGCGCTGCTGTCGGTGCGCCGCGAGGCCCGCTGGGAGCACCTGGACGCGCTGGCCCGCGCGGTCATCGGCAGCGGCCGCCAGGAGACGGGGGCGGGCGGCGGGGAGGCCAGCGGCGACCTGTTCTCGCTGGCGCAGACCACGGCGGTGCTGACCGGCGGCATCGTCTCCGTCGAGGACACCTCCAGCCGGGTGCTGGCCTACTCGCGCTCCTCCGACGAGGTGGACGACCTGCGGCGGCTGTCCATCCTGGGCTGGCAGGGCCCGGAGCCGTACCTGTCGAAGCTGCGGGAGTGGGGCGTCTTCCAGCACCTGCGGACCTCCGGCGCGGTGATCGCCATCGAGGAGCACCCGGAGCTGGGCATCCGGCGGCGCCTCGCGGTGGGCATCCGGGCGGGCACGCAGCCGCTGGGCACCATCTGGGTGCAGGAGGGGTCACGGCCGCTGGACCCGCGCTCCGAGCAGGTGCTGCTGGGCGCCGCCCGGGTCGCGGCGCTGCACCTGGTGCGCCGCCGCCGGGAGGTCTCGGCGGACCTGCGGCTCACCCAGTCGCTCCTGGCCGGGCTGCTCGACGGCTCCACCGGCCCGCAGTCGCTCGCCACCCACCTGGGGCTGGACGCCCGCCGCCCGGCGCTGGTCGTCGGCTTCGCCCTGCACGCGGACGGGGCCGGCGCGGAGGCCGCCGGGGCGGACGCCTCGCCGGTGGAGCTCACCCGGGCCGAGCTGACCGCCCTGATCTCGGTGCACGCCGCCGCGCGGCACCACAGCGCCCTGGTCTCCCCCGCCGAGTCGCGGGTGTACGTGCTGCTGCCGGAGCTGCCCGCGGGCCTCTCCCCCGCCACGGTGCGCGGCTGGGTGGTGGAGATCGCCGAGGCGGCCGGCCGCCACCTGGGGGTGCGGCTGCGGGCGGCGGTGGGGCCGGTGGCGCCGCACCTCGGCGGGGCGCACGGCTCGCGGCGGGAGGCGGACCGGGTGCTGGCGGCGATGGAGCGCGGCACGGTCGGCGCGGCCGTGGCGGCGCTGGAGGAGGTGCGGGCCGAGGTGGTGCTGGGCGAGGTGCTGGACCTGCTCGCGGAGCGCCCGGCGATGCGCGACCCCCGGCTGTCGGCGCTGACGGCGCGCGACGCCCGCCAGGGGACCCGGCTGGCCGAGTCGGTCCTGGCGTACCTGGACGCCTTCGGCGACGTGCGGGCCGCGGCGGAGCGGCTGCACGTCCACCCCAACACGCTGCGGTACCGGGTCCGCCGGGCGGAGGAGCTGGCGGGCCTGGACCTGGCGAGCCCGCAGCAGCGGCTGCTGGCCATGCTCCAGCTGCGGCTGGACGCGGCGCCCGGCCCGGGGGACGGCGCGTAGCGCCCCGGGGCCGGACCCGGACGGGGCCGGGAGGGGTCAGGCGCGGCCCTCGGCCTGCTTCCTGATGCGGCTCCACCTGCCGGTGATCGCCAGCATGATGCCGGGGGTCTGGATGTTGGCGAAGAGGGTGTCGCCGTCGGCGGAGAAGGTGACTCCGGTGAACTCGCTGTACTCGGGCGCCTCGGCGGTGCCGATGTTCAGCTCGTTGCGGGCGACCGGGTAGGTCCGGCCGTCGGGCAGGGTGCCGAACAGGTGCGAGACGCCCTCGCCGTCCTCGGCGATGACCAGGCCGCCGTGGGGCGAGACGGTGATGTTGTCCGGGCCGTCGTAGTTGCCGTCGTCGGCCCACACGTCGGCGTTGACGCCGAGCAGGACCTTGAGGGTGATGGTGCGGCGGGCCGGGCTGTAGAACCAGACCTGGCCGTCGTGCTGCACCGGGGACTCGGTGCGGGCGAAGCTGGCGACGAAGTAGAAGCCGCCGTCGCCCCACCACATGCCCTCCAGCTTGCGGGAGCGGGTGACCTCGCCGTCCGCGAACTGCTTGCGGACGGGGACGGTCCGGGCGTCGCGGTCGGGCACCCTCACCCAGTCGACGCCGTAGACGGTGCCGACCTCGGTGGCGCGGGAGAGGTCGTCGACGTGCTTGCCGCGGCTGTCGAAGACCTTGAAGGCCTCCAGGACGCCGGCGTCGTCGGCGAGGGTGCGCAGCCTCCCGCGGCCGTGCTCGAAGCCGGCCGGCGGGGTCCAGCGGTAGAGCAGGCCGTTGGGGCCGGCGGCGTCCTCGGTGAGGTAGGCGTGGCCGCGCCCCTCGTCGACGACGACGGCCTCGTGGGCGTACCGGCCGAAGGCCTTGACCGGCCTGGGGTCGCGGTTGGCGTCACGGTCGTACGGGTCGACCTCGAACACGTAGCCGTGGTCCTTGGTCATGCCCTTCTCGCCGGCCTTGAGCTCGGTCTCCTCGCAGGTCAGCCAGGTGCCCCAGGGGGTGCGGCCGCCGGCGCAGTTGGTGGCGGTGCCGGCGATGCCGACCCGCTCGGAGACCCGGGCGCCGTGCTTGTGGACGTCGACGACGGTGCAGCCGCCGGCCGCCGCCGGGTCGTAGACGTGGCCCTCCAGGTGGGGCACGGGGGCCTTGGCGGCGGCGAGGGTGCCGCTGATCTCGTGGTTGTTGACCAGCAGGGTGCCGCCGCCGGGGCGGGGGAAGGCGGCGGTGCCGTCGTGGTTCGACGGGGTGGTCTCGCCGGTCTCCAGCCGGGTCTTCCCGCTGTACGTGATGATCCGGTAGCTGAAGCCCTCGGGCAGGGCGAGGATGCCGGCCGGGTCGGGGACGAGCGGGCCGTAGCCGAGCGCGGTGGCGGCGCCGGCGGGGGCGGCGCCGCCCTGCGGGGCGGCGATCGCGCCGGGGGCGGTGGCCAGCACGTCGGCGCTGCCGGCGATGAGGACCCCGGCGCCGGTGAGCGCCGAGCGGTTGACGAAGTCCCTGCGGGACAGCGGCATGGGTGTCACTCCCTGGCTGGGGCGGAGCCGGCCCCTGCGGCCGACGCGCAGCAGGCTCCTGCCGCCCGCTGAACGGGGGGCGAACCGGGGGGCGCGCCGAGATGGACGCTTGACCATCTCTTTGCACCCGCTTGCCTCCCCCTTGCCCCGGGGCGGGAGGACGGGCCGCGGCGCGGGGCCGGGGTCCCGCGGTCCCCGGGCCGGGCGGAGGGCCCGGCCCGGGGCGGCCGGCGGAGGTCCGCGGCGGCCGGTACCGCCGGTCGGTGCCCCCGGCCGGTGCCGGGGGCGGCCGGTGCGCCGGTCAGTGGCGGCGGCGCCGCGCGCGGCGCCAGCGCTCCCAGGCCGCCAGCCAGTCCTCCAGCGCCGACTCGTGGGCCCGCAGGTCGCTCCAGACGGCGTGCCACGCCTGCTGGGCGCGCAGGCTCGGCACCTCGCTGCCGAAGACGGCGTGGCGGACCGTCTCCTCCACCGCCTGCCGCCCGTCCTCGGTGCCGATCGCCCAGTCGGCCCGCTCCGCGAGCCATCCGAGGTGGTTGACCATCGAGGTGACGGACTCGTCGGCCTCCTGCCGGCTCTCCGAGGCGAGCCGCATCTGCTGGCGGACGGCCTCCTCCCACAGGTCCCGGTCGTCGTCGGCCCGCAGCCGCCGCGGGGTGCGCGGGACGCGGCCCGAGCTGAGCTGCTCGGCCAGGATCCGGGAGCGCTCCATGGAGCCGAACGCCAGCCTGCGGTGGGCCTCCAGACCCACCGGCGCGGCGGCCTCCGCTCCCCCGGCGCCGGCTCCGTCGCGCGCCGCGGCCCGGCGGGCCTCCTGGTCCTCCAGCAGGAGGGCGCGTCCGGCCAGGTACGGGCCGAGGTCCCCGGTGGCGGCCAGGGCGGCGGAACCGGCGGGCAGTCCGCGCGCGGTGACGGTCAGTCCGACCTCGCCGCGCGGGCGGTGGAGCGTCAGCTGGGCGGCCCACAGCTCCGCGCCGCCGGCCTCACCGGGCTCCTCCACCCGCAGGCGGGCGGGGACGGGCACGCCGTCGACCAGCAGGGTCCGCTCGGCGAGCCGGGCGCGGCGCGGGCCGTCGCCCTCGTCGAGGCCGGTCAGGTCGAAGAGGCGGTCGCGCTCGTCCTCGATGACCTCGTCGAGGCCGCTGAGCACCTCGCCGCGCAGGTCGTCGCCGGTGAGGGCGGTGCGGACGGAGACGTAGGGGCCGCCCGGGGCGTAGGGATCGCCCGTGCAGAGGGTGAACGAGAGCAGTTCGCCGTTGACGCTGTGCCAGCCGCCGAGCAGCCGCATCCCCGGCAGCCCGGGGGCCGCCGTGTAGGGCAGCCGCCCCGCGCGCCGCCAGGAGGCGAGCGCCGCCGCCACCTCCTCGGCGCCCGGCTGCCGCCCGCCGCGGCCCCCGGCCGCCCCCGACCCGTCCCTGCCGTACTGCACGTCGCCGTGCCCCCTGCCTCCGCCGGTCCGCCGTTGCGTCCTCGCCCTCACGATACGTTGGTACGACTTCGGGAGTGCACCATTTGCGTGCGCCGGTGCGGACGCTGCGTGACGGCGGCGCCGGGGAGGCGGCGGGGGGCGCCGGAATGGCCGTCAGCAGCGCCGCCGCGCACGGGCACCGGCGGGCACGCCGCAGCCCGGCCGGGGCGGGTGCGGCTCCTGCCGGGCTGCGGCTGCGGCTGTGCGGTGGTGCGGGGGGGCGCTACGGGCGGCGGGAGCGGGCCTTGTAGGCGGCCTTGCGGGCCTCCTTGGCGACCTGCCTGTCCCCGTGGTGCTCGCCGATGGCGTCCAGCACCTCGGCCGTGCAGGGGTGCTCGACCCGCCACAGCTCGCCGAGGAAGGCGGTCGGGTCGGGGGCGAGCGGCAGGCCGCCGACCAGCTCGGCGAGGAGCTCGGGGTCGACGTCGGGGTCCATCAGCTGGGCGGCGAGGGTGTCGACGGTGGTCCACAGGGCCATGGCGCGGTCCGGCTCGGGAACGTCGGTCGCGCCCCGCTCGACCAGCCACGCGCGGGCGAAGCCGCCCAGCTCGGGGTCGTCCAGCACCTCGCGCAGCGCGGGCCCGGGGTCGGCGGCGAGCTGGTTGAGGGCCAGCTGGCAGAGCATCCGGCGGAGCGGGCCGAGGGTGTCGGAGCCGCGCGCGGCCGCCAGCAGCTCGCGGGCGGCGGGCAGCGGGTCGCGGCCCGCCAGCCACTCGCGGATCTCCTCCTCGGGCAGCACGTTGACCGCCTCCGAGACGCCGCGCAGCAGGGCGGCGGCGTCGCCCTGCGCGTGCTCCCCGACGAGCGGGGCGTCGTACCCGTCCTCCAGCAGCCACTGCCGCACCCCGTACTGGCCGAGCGGGGTGAGCCGCACGAGGCCGAACCGGGCCGCCTCCTCGTCGTCGACGGGCGCCTCGGACAGCGTCTGCGCCTCGCCCTCGCCGTCCTCGGGCTCCTCGAAGAGGTCCGGGTCGATGGGCCGGTACTCGACCATGCCGATCTCGGCGAGGTCGGCCAGCATGGGGTCGAGGGCGACCATCACGGTGGTGATGTCGCCGAGCATCTCCTCGGTGGGCTCCTCGCCGTCCGGGACGACCAGCAGCGCGGCCAGCACGCCCAGCGGCACGGTCTCGGCGCCCTCCTCGGCGAAGGCGGTCGACTCGTACAGCACCTGGAGGGCCTGGTCCAGCAGCTCCCGGGCCTCCTCGCGGGCCTCCTCGAACTCCTCCAGGGCGGCCGCCGCGGCCTCCTCGTCCAGCTCGTCGGCGTCCTCGCCGGCCAGCTCGGTGGGGTCGGGGAACGGCGCGTCGGCCTCGACGGCGGTGTCGAGCACCACGTCGGCGGCGCTCAGCCACGCCTCCAGCACGGCCTCCGGGTCGCCGGACTCGACGGCCTCCAGCTCCTCGCCGGGCCGGGCGACACTGCCCTCGCCCTCCCCCGGGCCGGCGTCGCCGACCGCGATCAGGTCCAGGTCGACCGCCAGCGACCAGGCCCGCATGACGGCGGCGGCCGTGCTGTCGGCGTCCTCGCCCCCGCCGTCCCCGCCGGCCCCCTCCCCCGCGGGGAGGCCGAGCGCGGCGGCGGCCTCGGCCTCCAGCTCGGGGCCGGGCTCGCCGAACTCGTCGACCGGGCGGTGGGGGGCGGTCCAGCGGGCGAGGCGCACGGCGCGCTCCAGCAGCGGCACCGCCATCGCGGCGGCGGCCAGCTCGGCCTCGGGGAGCAGGCGCACCGGGGGGACGAACACGGGCGCGTCGTCCGGGTCGGGGTCGTCGTCGAAGCCGCCGGCGGGACGGGCCCCGTACAGCTCCTCGACGCCCAGGTCGGCGGGGAGCCTGCCGACCGGCTCCGCGTCCGGGCCGGTCGCCGACGGGCTGTCAGGGGTGTTGCGGCGTCGTCCGGCCATGGTGGCACGTTCTCCTCGGACTGGCACGGGTGAGGTGGTCGGGGCGGGCCCGGCGCGGGCGCGGGGCCCGGCCGCCTGGCCCGGGGCCAGCCTAGCCGTCCGGCGACCGCCCGGGCCGCCACGCACGGCCCGCACCCGGGGTGTGCCGCGGGGCTGCGCCGACGGGCGGTCCCGGCGTGCGGGACCGCCCGGTTCCCCGCTCCGGGAGCCGCCCCGGGGCACGTGCCCCGGGCGGCGGGGCGGCGCTCAGCGGGGCGGCGCCTGGCGGCGCGGCCGCAGGCCCGGCTCCTGGCGCGGGGGCTGCTGGGCGCCGCGGGGGAACGACGGGGGCGGCAGGGTCTCGACGGCGGTCTCGGCCGCCAGGAGGTGCCCCGCGGTCTCCGGCAGCCGGGGCGGCCGGGCCAGGCCGCCGTCGAAGCGGAAGACCGAGGTGAGGTCGCCGAAGGCGGACCGGCGCCAGTCCGAGATGTTGGGCTCCCGCACGCCCGTGACGCGCTCCAGGAAGCGCAGCTGCGAGGTGTGGTCGAAGGGCTCGGACGCCACCCAGCCGCCGACCGTCCACGGCGAGACGACCACGCAGGGCACCCGGAAGCCCGCGCCGATCGGCAGGCCGCCGACGACCTCGTCCGGCGTGTCCGGGCGCGGCACGGGCGGGGGGACGTGGTCGAAGAGGCCGTCGTTCTCGTCGTAGCTGAGGACGAAGGCGGTCTTGGCCCAGACCTCGGGGTTGGCCGCGATCGCCTCGATCTTGGAGGCGATGTAGTCGGCGCCGGCGGCCGGCAGGTAGTCGGGGTGCTCGCACTGGTAGCTGGTCGGGATGATCCAGGAGACGGCCGGCAGCCGGTCGTTGAGGGCGTCCTCCTCGAAGGAGCCGGCCGGCAGGGCCGCCAGCCCCCGCTCGTACAGGGGGTCGCCGGGCCGGGAGCGGCGGAAGGAGGCGAAGCGGGTCAGCAGGTTGCAGCCGTAGTTGTCCTCCTGCTGGTAGACCCGCCAGCTGACGCCCGCCGCCTGCAGCCGCTCCGCGTAGGTGGTCCAGCGGTACGGCTCGGGCGCCTTGTTGGCGATGACCGGTCCGCCGAGGGTGCCGCCGGGGTCGATGGTGCCCGTCATCCAGTAGAGGCGGTTGGGCCAGGTGGGGCCCATTACCGAGGAGAAGTAGTGGTCGCAGACGGTGAAGGACTCCGCGAGCGCGTAGTGGAAGGGGATGTCGTCGCGGGTGTAGTACCCCATGGTGAACGGGCCGTTGTCGCCGTCGGCCCGGCGGTGGGCGCGCACCCAGCGGTCCATGCGGCCGTAGTTCCAGGACTCGTGCTGGACCTCCCAGGCGTGGCCGGTGGAGGGGATGGCCTGGGCGCTGGTGCGGTGGGTGTCGAGGTGGAAGGGGAGCAGGAAGCCGTCGGGGCTCCCGGGGTCGGGCTGGTGGAAGACGTCGCGCCCCGAGGAGAGGACCAGCGCGGCGGGGTCCCCGAAGCCCCGGACCCCGGCGAGCGTGCCGAAGTAGTGGTCGAAGGAGCGGTTCTCCTGCATGAGCAGGACGACGTGCTCGACGTCGCGCAGCGAGCCGGGCAGCGGCCCCGCGGCCACCGCCTTGCGCACGCTGGGCGGCAGCACGGCCGCCGCCGCGCCCGCGGCCGTCGCGGCCGCGGCACCGAGCAGTCTCCGTCGGGTCGTCCCGGACATGTGCCGCGCCTTTCCGCCGTGCCGCCGGCAGGTCGAGGGGGTCGCGGCCGGGCGGGGCCGCACTCGACTCTCACCGGCGGACGGCCCGGGGAGCGGCAGGCGCCGGGCGGCGCACGGGCGGTTTCAGGGGTACGGGGGAACCCGGCTGCTCCGACCGGGGGAGCCCCGGGGGGCGACCGGTATGCCGAACCGACTGTCCGACCGCAGGGCCCGGCCGCAGGAACCGGCCGTCCGCTCACCGGGCCCGGCCGTCCGGAAGCCGGTCGCGGGGACGTATCCTTCGCAGTGGTCCTGCACGCACGACGTCAGGCATCCGGGGCGACGGAGCCCCACGCACCCGCAACCCGGCTCCCCCGGATGCCCGCCGGACGGCCCCCCACCCACGGGGCCGCCCTCCACGGGCGCGTCGGCACACCCCGCCGGCCCGGTCACGGAGCCCAGGCCCACAGGAGACCCACGACCGTGGTGGACCTCGGGTCGGCCGGAACCCGGCTGACGGAATCCCTTCTGCCGCGCGAGCTCGCCCCCCGCGAGCTGCTGCGCCTCTCGGCGGTGAGCCGCTGGAACGCCGCCCGCGGCGTCCGTGTCGGCCTGTCGGCCGCCGTGCTGCTCGCCCTGCTCATCGGCGCCAACCTGGCCACGCCGGTCTACCCGCTGCTCCAGCAGCGGCTCTCCCTGACGGCGCTGGACACCACCCTCCTCTTCACGGTGTACGTCTTCGCGCTGATCCCCGTGCTCGCCGCGGTCGGCCACTGGTCGGACCACCTGGGCCGCCGGGCGCTGCTGCTGCCCGCCGTCGCGCTCTCCGCCGCCGGGGACGCGCTCTTCGCGACCGCCGGCACCTTCACCCAGCTCGCAGCGGGCCGCGCCGTCCAGGGCGTCGCCGTCGGCATGGCCACCGGCGCCGCCGGGGCGGCGCTGACCGACCTGCTGCCCGACCGGCCGGGACTGGCCGCCAGGCTGACCCTGGCCTGCTCGGCGGGCGGCGTGGCCGCCGGCCCGGTGGTCGGCGCGGCGCTGGCGCACGGCGAGCACCCGGTCCACGTGCCGTTCCTCGCGCACGCCGTGCTCCTGCTGGCCCTGTGCGTGCCGCTGGCGCTGCTGCACCCCCGCAGCCCCGGGCACCAGACGCCCGACCGGCGGGCCTCGGCCCCGGAGGGGCGGCCGGCCCGGGCCGCGCTGCGGCCGCGGGCGCTGGCCCTGCCGTCGGCCGGACGCCGGACGTTCCTGCTGGCGGCGGGCACCGGCTTCGTCAGCTACGCGGTCTTCGGCGTCTACCTGAGCCTGGCACCCGGGTACAGCCGGGCGCTGCTGCACACCGACTCCCGGATGACCGGCGCGGTGGTCGCCGCGCTGCTGCTGGCCGCCTCGGGCGCCGCCCAGCTGGCGGTCCCTGCCGCGCCGGGCCGGCTGGTGCCGGTGCTGGGCATGGCGGGGCTCGCGGCGGGGCTGGGCACGGTGGTGGCGGCCGGGCCGCTGCACGCCCCCGCCCTGCTGGTCGCGGGCAGCCTGGTGGGCGGCGCCTGCCAGGGCGTGGCGTTCCGCTCCCTGTTCACGGCGGCCTGCGCCGCGATGGACCCGGAGCGGCGGGGCAGCCAGCTCAGCGCCTTCTGGGTGATCGTCTACCTGGGCAGCTCGCTGCCGATCGTGGCGGTGGGCGCCGCCGCGCAGCACGTCGGGCTGCAGGCCGCGTTCAGCGGCTTCGCCGCGGTGGCCTGCGCCGCGTGCCTGGCCCTGTCGGCGGCGGCGGCCCGCCGGACCTGAGGCCGGTCCGGCCCTCCGGAACCGGCGCCCGCCGCCCGCAGACCCCGCCGCCCGCCCGGGCGGCGGGGTCGTGCCCGCCCGCGGCGTGCCGCGGACGGGCGGGCGGTGCGACCGGGCCTACCGGCTCACTTCACGAACCGGTACGTGAAGGGGTAGCGGTAGTCGACCCCGTTGTGGGCCTGCAGCGCCGCGACCACGCTGAGGACCGTGCCGGCGGCGAGCGCGGCGAAGAAGGTGAGGAACCCGACGAGCACCAGCATCAGCGGGAAGCTCACCACCACGGCGATCAGCACCATGAGGTGGAAGTTCAGCGCCTCGGCCGCCTGCCTGCGGACGAACTCCGAGCGCTTGCCCATCGTCAGCATGATGACCACCGGCCCCAGGATGCTGAGCACGAAGAAGCTGAGGTGGCCGAGGAGCGCCCACATCCGCTCCTCGTCGGGGCGCAGCGGCGGGCCGGGGGGCACGGGCTGGGCCGGCGGGTACCCCGGCTGCCACGGGCCGGCCGGGTGCCCCTGGGGCGGCGGGCCGGACGGAGCGCCGACGGGCGGCGGCGGAACGGAGCCGGAGGGCTGCGGCGGGACGGAGCCGGAGGGCGGCGCGGGCTTGACGAAGGGGTCGCCGTCGGGTGCGGGCGTCTGCGCGGACTGGTCCGAGGTCATAGCCGTACTGTCGGGGCGCCGGCCCCCGCCGTCCAGGGCCCGGGCACGCCCGCCCCGACCTGGGACCCGCCCGTTGCACGTCCGTCACGAACGGGTGACCCCGCCCCGGCGGCCGACGGGCCCGGCACCGCCCCCGCACGCCGCCGCCCCGCCGCCCGGGGCGGGCGGCGGGGCGGCGGGGTGCCGGGGGACGGCGGGGACCAGGGGGTCAGACGTTGAAGCCGAGGGCGCGGAGCTGCTCGCGGCCATCGTCGGTGATCTTGTCGGGGCCCCACGGCGGCATCCAGACCCAGTTGATGCGCAGGTCCTTCACCAGGCCGTCGGTGGCGCTCCTGGCCTGGTCCTCGATGACGTCGGTGAGCGGGCAGGCCGCCGACGTCAGGGTCATGTCGATCGTGGCCACGTCGGCCTCGTCGATGTGGACGCCGTAGATCAGGCCCAGGTTGACGACGTCGATGCCCAGCTCGGGGTCGACGACGTCCATCAGGGCCTCGGTCAGGTCCTCCACCGAGACGGTGCCGGCGGTGGTGCCGACGATGCCGTTCTGCTCGGCGGGGGCGGCCGGGGCGGCGGCCCCGGACCCCTGCGGCTCGGTCCCGGCGGCCGGGGAGGCCGCGGGTGCCGAGGTGGTGCTCTCGGTCTCGCTCATGCTGCGTCCTCCTTCGGACTCACTCGGGGCGCTGGGCCAGGGCCTGGGCGGTGGCGTCCTTCCAGGCCATCCAGCTCAGCAGGGCGCACTTCACGCGGGCGGGGTACTTGGAGACGCCGGCGAACGCCACCGCGTCCTCCAGCACCTCCTCGTCGCCCTCGCCCTGGCCCTTGCTCTGCATCAGCTCCAGGAACGCCTCCTGGACCTGCTGCGCGTCGCCGACGGACTTCCCGACCAGCAGGTCGTTCAGCACCGAGGCGCTGGCCTGGCTGATGGAGCAGCCCTGCGACTCGTACGACACGTCGGCGACCACCGGGCCGTCGAGCCTCACCCGCAGGGTGATCTCGTCGCCGCACGTCGGGTTGACGTGGTGGACCTCGGCGTCGCCGTCCCGCAGCCCCTTGCCGTGGGGGTTGCGGTAGTGGTCCAGGATGATCTCCTGGTACATCGAATCGAGCTTCACGGTGTGCGGGTCCTCCTACCCCTGTCAGCCCGCCCCGAAGAAGCGCCGCACGTGGTGCAGCCCCTCGACGAGCGCGTCGACCTCGGCCGGTGTCGAGTACAGGTAGAACGACGCCCGCGTGGTCGCGGGAATTCCGTACCGCAGGCAGACCGGCCGGGCGCAGTGGTGGCCGACCCGGACGGCGATGCCCTGCTCGTCGAGGACCTGGCCCACGTCGTGCGGGTGGATGTCGCCGAGCGTGAAGGAGATCGCCGCGCCGCGGTCCTGGGCCGTGCCCGGGCCGATGATCCGCAGGTCGGGGACCTCCAGCAGCCGCTCCACGGCGTACGCGGTGATCGCGTGCTCGTGGGCCGCGATCGCGTCCATGCCGATGCCGTTCAGGTAGTCCACGGCGGCGCCGAGGCCGACGGCCTGGGCGATCGGCGGGGTGCCGGCCTCGAACTTGTGGGGCGCGGGCGCGTACGTGGAGGAGGACATCGAGACGGTCTCGATCATCTCGCCGCCGCCGAGGAAGGGCGGCAGGTCCTCCAGCAGCTCGTGGCGGCCCCACAGCACGCCGATGCCGGTCGGGCCGAGCATCTTGTGGCCGGTGAAGGCCACGAAGTCGGCGCCGAGCGCCTGGACGTCCAGCACCATGTGCGGGGCGGCCTGCGAGGCGTCGACCACCACGATCGCGCCGACGTCCTGGGCGCGGCGGACGATCGCCTCGACCGGGTTGACGGTGCCGAGGATGTTGGACACCAGGACGAAGGAGACGACCTTGGTCTTCTCCGTGATGACCCGCTCGATGTCCGACAGGTCGAGCCGGCCGTCGTCGGTGAGGCCGAACCACTTCAGCGTCGCGCCGGTGCGCTGCGCGAGCAGCTGCCACGGGACGATGTTGGAGTGGTGCTCCATCTCGGTGATGACGATCTCGGCGTCCCGGTCCACGCGGTAGGGCTCGTCGGCCCAGCCGAGCATGTTGGCGACCAGGTTCAGCGACTCCGAGGCGTTCTTGGTGAAGACCACCTCGTCGCGGCTGGGGGCGTTGACGAAGGCCGCGACCTTGTCGCGGGCGCCCTCGTACAGCGCCGTGGCCTCCTCGGCCAGCACGTGCACGCCGCGGTGCACGTTGGCGTTGTGCCGCTCGTAGTAGGAGGTGAGGGCGTCCAGGACCTGCTGCGGCTTCTGGGAGGTCGCGGCGTTGTCGAGGTACACCAGGGGCTGCCCGTCGTGCAGCAGCCGCTGCAGGATCGGGAAGTCCTTGCGGATCGCGTCGGTGTCGAGCAGACCGGGGAGGGTCACTCGGAAGCGCCTCCCTTCACGTACGCCTCGTAGCCCTCGTCCTCCAGCTTGTCGGCGAGCTCGGCGCCGCCGGACTCGACGATGCGGCCGTTCGCGAAGACGTGGACGTAGTCGGGCTTGATGTAGCGCAGGATGCGCGTGTAGTGCGTGACCAGCAGGGTGCCGACCTCGCCGGACTCGCGGACCCGGTTGATGCCCTCGGAGACGATCCGCAGGGCGTCGACGTCGAGGCCGGAGTCGGTCTCGTCGAGGATCGCGATGCTCGGCTTGAGCAGCTCCAGCTGGAGGATCTCGTGGCGCTTCTTCTCGCCGCCGGAGAAGCCCTCGTTGACGTTGCGCTCGGCGAAGGCCGGGTCCATGTGGAGCGCCGCCATGGCCTCCTTGACCTCCTTCACCCAGGTGCGCAGCTTGGGGGCCTCGCCGCGGACCGCGGTGGCGGCGGTGCGCAGGAAGTTGGAGACGGAGACGCCGGGGACCTCGACCGGGTACTGCATGGCGAGGAAGACGCCGGCGCGGGCGCGCTCGTCGACCGACATCGCGAGGACGTCCTCGCCGTCGAGGGTGACGCTGCCGCTGGTGACGGTGTACTTGGGGTGCCCGGCGAGGGAGTAGGCGAGGGTGGACTTGCCGGAGCCGTTGGGGCCCATGATGGCGTGCGTCTCGCCCTGCTTCACGGTGAGGTCGACACCGCGGAGGATCTCGCGGGGACCGTTCTCGGCCTCGACGGAGACGTGCAGGTCGCGGATTTCAAGCGTGGCCATGGGGACTCAGGACTCCTGGGTGACGGAGACGAGAACCTCGTCCCCTTCGATCGTGACGGGGTACACCGGGACGGGCCTGGTGGCGGGCAGCCCGGAGGGCTTCCCGGTGCGCAGGTCGAAGCTGGAGCCGTGCAGCCAGCACTCGATCATGCAGTCCTCGACCTCGCCCTCGGAGAGGGAGACGTTGGCGTGGGAGCAGATGTCGTTGATCGCGAACACCTCGCCCCCGGTGCGGACCAGCGCCACCGGCACGCCGTCGATCTCGACGCGGCGGGGGCTGTCCTCGGCGAGGTCGGCGAGGGAGCAGGCGCGGACGAAGCCCTGGGGAGCGGCGGTCATGAGAGCGTGGCCTCCAGCTCGGCGTCGATCCTCTCCAGCAGGCGCTCCTGGACGTCCGGCAGGCCGATCTGCTGGACCAGCTCGGCGAAGAAGCCGCGGACCACCAGGCGGCGGGCCTCGTCGGCGGGGATGCCGCGGGCCTGCAGGTAGAAGAGCTGCTCGTCGTCGAAGCGGCCGGTCGCCGAGGCGTGGCCGGCGCCGACGATCTCGCCGGTCTCGATCTCCAGGTTGGGGACCGAGTCGACGCGGGCGCCGTCGGTGAGCACCAGGTTGCGGTTGAGCTCGTAGGTGTCGGTGCCCTCGGCGGCGGCCCGGATCAGCACGTCGCCGATCCACACCGCGTGCGACTCCGCGCCCTGCAGCGCGCCCTTGTAGGCGACGTTGCTGCGGCAGTGCGGGGTGTCGTGGTCGATGAAGAGGCGGTGCTCCAGGTGCTGGCCGGCGTCGGCGAAGTACAGGCCGTACAGCTCGGCCTCGCCCCCGGGGGCGCCGTAGACCACGCGGGGGTGGAGGCGCACCAGGTCGCCGCCGAAGGTGACGACGACGGACTTGAAGGAGGCGTCGCGGCCGATCAGCGCGGTGTGCTGGGCGGCGTGCACGGCGGTGTCGTCCCAGTCCTGCACGGAGACGACGGTCAGCTTGGCGCCGTCGCCGACCAGGTACTCGACGTTGGCGGCCAGGACGGCGTCGCCGGTGTGCTCGATGACGACGACGGCCTCGGCGAACGCGCCGAGCTCGACGACCTGGTGGCCGTAGGCGGTGCCGCCCTCGCCGTGGACCGAGATCCGGACCGGCTCGGTGAGCACGGTGTCCTTCGGGACGGAGACCACGGAGGCCTTCTCGAAGGAGGAGAACGCCTGGGCGGCGATCCGGTCCACCGGCTTGCCGGTCCTGCCGACGCGCGGGTCGGTGCGGTCCACGGTCTCCTGGGAGACGCCCGCGGGCGCGGTGACCTCGACCCGGACGCGGCCGCCCGCCTCGGCGGTGCCGTCGTGCAGGCCGCGCAGGCGGTGCAGCGGGGTGAACCGCCAGTTCTCCTCGCGTCCGGTGGGCACCGGGAAGTCGGCCACGTCGTAGGAGGCGACGGCCTCCGCGCGGGCGTCGACCGGCTGGGCGGCCGCGGTCGCGCGGCCGGTGCCGGGGCCGGCGAGCTGCGCGCCGGCGCCGGCCGTGCCGACCTCGATGGACCCGGCCGTCGTCGCGCCGGGGGTGTTCTGGACATCAGCCATGGCTGAGGCTGCTCTCGCTTCCTGGTGGTCCGGGTGGGTCTTCGCTGCGGCCGGCGTCAGCCGACGGAGCCTTCCATCTGCAGCTCGATCAGCCGGTTGAGCTCCAGCGCGTACTCCATCGGGAGCTCGCGGGCGATCGGCTCCACGAAGCCGCGGACGATCATCGCCATGGCCTCGTTCTCCGACATGCCGCGGCTCATCAGGTAGAAGAGCTGGTCCTCGCTGACCTTGGAGACGGTCGCCTCGTGGCCCATGGACACGTCGTCCTCGCGGACGTCCACGTACGGGTAGGTGTCCGAGCGGGAGATCGTGTCCACCAGCAGGGCGTCGCAGAGGACGTTGGACTTCGAGCCCTCGGCGCCCTCGCCGATCTCGATCAGGCCGCGGTAGGAGGTGCGGCCGCCGCCGCGCGCCACCGACTTGGAGACGATGGACGAGGAGGTGTGCGGGGCCATGTGGACCATCTTGGCGCCGGCGTCCTGGTGCTGGCCCTCGCCCGCGAAGGCGATGGACAGGGTCTCGCCCTTGGCGTGCTCGCCCATGAGGTAGACGGCCGGGTACTTCATGGTCACCTTGGAGCCGATGTTGCCGTCGACCCACTCCATGGTGGCGCCCTCGTAGGCGACGGCGCGCTTGGTGACCAGGTTGTAGACGTTGTTCGACCAGTTCTGGATGGTCGTGTAGCGGCAGCGGGCGCCCTTCTTGACGATGATCTCGACGACCGCGGAGTGCAGCGAGTCCGACTTGTAGATCGGCGCGGTGCAGCCCTCGACGTAGTGGACGTAGGCGTCCTCGTCGACGATGATCAGCGTCCGCTCGAACTGGCCCATGTTCTCGGTGTTGATCCGGAAGTAGGCCTGGAGCGGGATCTCCACGTGCACGCCCTTCGGCACGTAGATGAAGGAGCCGCCGGACCACACGGCGGTGTTCAGCGCGGCGAACTTGTTGTCGCCGGCCGGGATCACCGTGCCGAAGTACTCCTGGAAGAGCTCCGGGTGCTCCTTGAGCGCGGTGTCGGTGTCCAGGAAGATGACGCCCTGCTGCTCCAGGTCCTCGCGGATCTGGTGGTAGACGACCTCGGACTCGTACTGGGCGGCGACGCCGGCGACCAGGCGCTGCTTCTCCGCCTCCGGGATGCCGAGCTTGTCGTAGGTGTTCTTGATGTCCTCGGGCAGCTCGTCCCAGGACGCGGCCTGCTTCTCGGTGGACCGCACGAAGTACTTGATGTTGTCGAAGTCGATCCCCGACAGGTCCGAGCCCCAGGTCGGCATCGGCTTCTTGTCGAACAGCCGCAGGCCCTTGAGCCGCAGCTTGAGCATCCACTCCGGCTCGGACTTCTTCGCGGAGATGTCGCGGACGACCTCCTCGCTCAGGCCCCGCTTCGCGGCGGCGCCGGCGGCGTCGGGGTCGGCCCAGCCGTACTCGTAGTTGCCCAGACCCTCGAGCTCCGGGTGAGCGGTCGTGGTCATACGGGGTTCCTCCCGGAGACAGTCTCTGTCGTCGTGGTTCGGCGTTCGGTTCCGGTGGCGGCACCGGCCGCCGGCACATGGGTGGTGCAGACCCCGTCGCCGTGGGCGATGGTGGCCAGGCGCTGCACATGGGTGCCCAGCAGACGGGAGAAGACCTCGGTCTCCGCGTCGCACAGCTGGGGGAACTGCTCGGCGATGTGCGCCACCGGGCAGTGGTGCTGGCACAGCTGCGCGCCGGCGGCGGCCTTCGGGGCGGCGGGCATGCGCCGCACCGTGGCAGCGTACCCGTCGGCGCTGAGGGCACGCGCGAGCGCCTCGGTGCGCTCCTCGGGGCCGGTCCCGTCCAGGGCCGCGCCGTAGCGTTCGGCGTCGCGGCCGAGCCGGGCGCGGGCGAAGGCGGCGACCGCCTCGGCGCCGGCCGCGCCGCCGCCCGCGGACTCCGCGATCCACCGCAGGGCGTCCGCGGCGAGCTTGTCGTAGGCCTGGTAGAAGACGTCGCGCCCGCAGTCGGTGAGCGCGAAGACCTTCGCGGGGCGGCCGCGTCCGCGGTGGCCGTGGACCCGCTGCTCGCGGGACTCGACCAGGCCGGCGGCGGCGAGCGCGTCGAGGTGGCGGCGGACGGCGGCGGCCGTGAGGCCGAGGCGGTCCGCCAGGTCGGCGGCGGTGGAGGGGCCGTGGTCGAGGATGGAGCGGGCGACCCGGTCGCGGGTGGCCTGGTGGCCGCCCGGGGCGGCGGCCTCGCCGCCGGGCGCGGGCACCGCTGCGGGGGCGGCCGGCTGGGCCGCCTCCTGCTCCGGGTGCTCGCGCATGTTTTTCACAACACCATTGTTGCGTAATTCCTTCCGCGGCGACAAGCCGCCCCGCCCCCGCGCACCGGTGGACTCCGTCACGCAGGTAAGCCTCACCTGGCCTGCGGCGACGTCCCGGGCCGCCCTCCCGCCCGGGACGCCGTCCGGCCCGGCGGGAGGTTCCCCGGCGGCCGGCGCCCCGGCGGGGGCGGCGGCCGGGCGGCGGCCGCGGGGTCCATAGACTCGACGGCATGGAAGCAGAACCCGCGGTCCGGGTGTCCGGTCTGGTCAAGCGGTACGGGTCGAAGACCGCCGTGGACGGGCTGGACCTGTCCGTCGGCCGGAACACCGTCACCGCCGTCCTCGGCCCCAACGGCGCCGGGAAGACCACAACCGTCGAGACCTGCGAGGGCTACCGCCGGCCCGACGCGGGCACGGTCCGCGTCCTCGGGATGGACCCGGTGGCCGACGCCGCCCGGCTGCGGCCCCGCGTCGGCGTGATGCTCCAGTCGGGCGGCGTGTACCCCGGCGCGCGCGCCGTGGAGATGCTGCGGCACACCGCAAGGCTGCACGCGCACCCCCTCGACGTGGACGCCCTGGTCGAGCGCCTCGGCCTCGGCTCCTGCGGCCGCACCGCGTACCGGCGGCTCTCCGGCGGCCAGCAGCAGCGCCTCGCGCTCGCCATGGCCGTGGTGGGCCGCCCCGAGCTGGTCTTCCTCGACGAGCCGACCGCCGGCCTGGACCCGCAGGCCCGGCACGCCACCTGGGACCTGGTGCGCGACCTGCGGTCCGACGGCGTCACCGTCGTCCTCACCACCCACGCCATGGACGAGGCCGAGGAACTGGCCGACGACGTGGCGATCGTGGACCGGGGGAAGGTCATCGCCCAGGGCAGCCCCGAGGAGCTGCGCCGGGCGGGCGACGGGCGCCCCGAGCAGGAGGCGCTGCGCTTCCGCGGCCGCGCCGGCCTGGACCTCGGCGCCCTGCTGAAGGCGCTGCCCGACGGCACCGCCGCCGCCGAGCTCACCCCCGGCAGCTACCGGGTGCAGGGCCCCCTGGACCCGCAGCTGCTGGCCACCGTCGCCGCCTGGTGCGCCCAGGTCGGCGTCATGCCCGACCGCCTCACCGTGGAGCGGCGGACGCTCGAGGACGTCTTCCTCGACCTGACCGGACGGGACCTGCGCTCGTGACCACCACCGCCCCGGGCACGTACACGCCCGCCCCCGGAGCCGCCCCGGTCGGCCGGATGCTGCTGGCCCAGACCGCGCTGGAGACGCGGATGCTGCTGCGCAACGGCGAGCAGCTGCTGCTGACCGCGGTCATCCCCACCGTCCTGCTGGTGCTCTTCAGCGCCGTGGACGTGGTGGACACCACCGGTCCGGGCCGGCGGGTGGACTTCCTCGCGCCGGGCCTGCTGGCGCTGGCCGTGATGTCCACCGCCTTCACCGGGCAGGCCATCGCCACCGGCTTCGAGCGCCGGTACGGGGTGCTCAAGCGGCTGGGCGCCTCCCCGCTGCCGCGCTGGGCGCTGCTGACCGCCAAGACCGGCTGCGTGCTGGTCACCGAGGTGCTGCAGGTGGCGCTGCTGTCGGTGGTCGCCCTGGCGCTGGGCTGGTCGCCGCACGGGAACCCGTTCGCGGTGGCGGCCCTGCTGGTGCTGGGCACCGCGGCCTTCTCGGGCCTGGGCCTGCTGATGGCGGGCACCCTGCGGGCCGAGGCGACGCTGGCGGCGGCCAACCTGGTCTTCGTCCTGCTGCTGCTGGCCGGCGGCGTGGTGGTGCCGCTGGAGAAGTTCCCGTCCGCCGTGCGCGGCGTGCTGGAGCTGCTGCCGATCAGCGCGCTCTCCGACGGCCTGCGGGCGGTGCTCCAGCACGGCGCGGCCCTGCCGGCCGGCGACCTGGCGGTGCTCGCGGTCTGGGCGGTGCTGGGGCTCGGGGCGGCGGCCCGCTTCTTCCGCTGGGAGTAGGCGCTCGGGGCGGGGGCCCGTCCAAGATCGGCCCCGGGGCCGACCTACGATGGGACGGTGCGTACCCCCTTGTCCTACCTCGCCGAGCGGCTGACGCCCACGGCGAGGGTCGTGCGAGCGGCCTGCCTCTCGGCGCTGGTGATGAGCGTGGTCATCGTGGTGACCGGCGCCGCCGTGCGGCTCACCTCCTCCGGCCTGGGCTGCCCCACGTGGCCCCGCTGCACCGCTGAGACCCTGGCGCCCACACAGGCGATGGGCGTCCACGGGGTGATCGAGTTCGCCAACCGGCTGCTCACCTACGTGCTGTGCGCGGCCGTGGGCGCCGCGATCGTCGCGGCGCGCTGCGCGAAGCCGTGGCGGCGCCGGCTGACCCGGCTGGGCTGGGCCCAGTTCGGGATCGTGCTGAGCAACGCCGTGATCGGCGGGGTGACCGTCCTCACCGGCCTGAACCCGTACTCGGTGGCGGTGCACCTGGTCGCGTCGATGGCGCTGATCTGGGTCGCGCTGCTCATGTGGGAGCGGTCGCGGGAGGGCGACGGGGAGCCCGAGCCGGCCGTCTCCCGGCCGCTGGTGCAGCTGTCGTACGTGCTGGTCGCGGCGACCACCTGCCTGGTGCTGGCGGGCACCGTCGTCACCGGCGCGGGCAAGCACTCCGGCGACTCCAGCGACGTGCCGCGGATCCCGCTGGACTACGACCGGGTGACGCAGTTCCACGCCGACTTCGCGTTCGTCACGATGGGCCTGTCGCTGGCGATGCTCTTCGCGCTGCGGGCCGTCAAGGCCCCGGCGCCGGCCCGGGCGCGCGCCCGGGACCTGCTGGTGGTGCTGCTGGCGCAGGGCGCGGTGGGCTTCGTGCAGTTCTTCACCGGGTCCCCGGAGGTCCTGGTCGGCGCGCACCTGCTGGGCTCGACGCTGGTGTGGATCGCGGCGCTGCGGATCCCGCTCGCGCTGCGGGTGCGGCCGGAGCTCCCGGCGGACGGCGGGCGGCCCGGCGGCGCGACCCCCGCGGTCCGGGGCGGCGGCGCGGACGACTCCTCGGGACTGGTGGCCGCCGGCTGAGCCGGACGGGGCATTCGCGACGGGGCAACCGCGACGGGGCGGCCCCGGCAGGTGTGGCACCTGCCGGGGCCGCCCCGTCGTCGTCCCCGTCCCGTCGCCGTCCCCGCCCCGTCGCCGTCCCGTCGTCCGAGGGGGTGCGGCCGCGGGCCGTCAGGCCCGGCCGCCGCCGAGCTGGAGGCCGGCCATCCGGGACCACTCGTAGGAGGAGGTCCGCACCCGGGCGGCCAGCTCGCCGTCGAAGGCGTCGTGCAGGGTGATCCCGGCCAGCTCGGCGGCCTGCTTCGCGACCTCGTAGCGGGGGGCGACCTGGTCGCCCCAGGCCCCGTCGGCGCCCACGAGCACGATGCGGGTGGCGTTGCGGCCGACGTACTCCACGACGCCGTCGGCGCTCCCGCCGTGGCGGCCGGCGAAGGAGGCGATGTTCTTGGCGATGCGCCGGGCGCGGCGCTGGTCGCGGGAGGCGGCGCGGGCCGCGGTGGTCTCTTCGCTGCTCATGTCCGCATGCTACCCACCGGTAGCCCCGGGGGCGACGGGTGGACCGTGTGCGGCGGCGCACAGGACGGCGCGCGACCGGCGGCCGCACGCCCCCGCGTGCCGCGGGCATCGGAGCGCCGCACGCCCCGGGACGCACGCCCGGCCCGGGTGCGGCGCGCCCCGGCCGCGCCCCGGACGCGCCGCGGCCCCGCCGCCCGTCGGAGGGGCTGCGGGGCCGTTGAACGGAGCGCGGGGCCGGCGCGTTGTGCGGGCGCGGGCGTCAGCGGAGGAAGGGGTCCACCGCGACGGCGACGAAGAGCAGCGTCAGGTAGGTGATGGACCAGTGGAAGAGGCGCATCTCCTTCAGCGCCGCGCCCACCGCGCCCGCCTTCGCCCTGCGGTACAGGCCGTGTGCCTCCTTGAGCCAGAAGGCGCCGAGGAGCAGGGCGGCCGCCGGGTAGAGCCAGCCGGTGTGCCCGAGCGGCCACAGGGCCATCGAGACGGCGACCATCACCCAGGAGTAGACGACGATCTGCCGGGCCACGACGGTGTTGGAGGCCACGACCGGCAGCATCGGCACGCCGACGTTGGCGTAGTCCTCGCGGACCTTCATGGAGAGCGGCCAGTAGTGCGGCGGGGTCCAGAAGAAGATGACGAGGAAGAGCACGACGGCGGCCCAGGAGAGGCTGCCCGTCACCGCCGCCCAGCCGATGAAGACCGGCATGCAGCCGGCGATGCCGCCCCAGACGATGTTCTGCGAGGTGCGGCGCTTCAGGCCCAGCGTGTAGGCGAAGACGTAGAAGAGCAGGGCGCCGAGGGCCAGCGCCGAGGAGAGCCAGTTGACGAAGAGGCCCAGCCAGAGCGTGGACACCGCCGCGAGGGTGATGCCGAAGACCAGGGCCTCGCGCGGCGAGACCATCCCGGTCACCAGCGGCCGCTGCTCGGTGCGGCGCATCCGGGCGTCGATGTCCCGGTCGATGTACATGTTCAGCGTGTTGGCGCCGCCCGCGGAGAGGAAGCCTCCGACGACGACGTTCACCACCAGCAGCAGGTCGGGCACGCCGCGCTGGGCGAGGAACATCACCGGGACCGTGGAGATCAGCAGCAGTTCGATGATGCGTGGCTTGGTCAGCGCGACAAAGGCCCCGACACGGGCCCCGAACGGCCGGTGCCCGGGGGTCGCCCCGACGACCCCGGCCGGGCGGGATTCGACGGCGGTCACGGACACCCCTGGTCTATGGAACTTCGCCGGCGCGGGACCAACCCGGACGCCGTGCGCGTACCACGCCACTTTAGACGCTGTGCGGTCGCCGCCCGCGCCGGGGGTCCCCGTGTCAGCCGTCCCCGGGCGCCCCCGGGCGTCCGCGGCACCGCCCCGCCGCCGCGCCGCCGTCCCCCGTTCGCCGGGCGGGCGCGTCGTATCCGGGAGAGGGTGGGAGAACGGGGGGAAGGTGGGAATGCGAGAGCCCCGTCCGGGGTTGCCGGAGCCCGGGGGGCGGGCAGGAGCCCGAACGGTAGGCTCGCACGTAGAAGCGGGATGAGCCCTCCGTGACACAGACCGCCGAGATGTCAGGACCGCAGCGTCGCGGCCGGCCGGCGAGGTCCGCATCACGGGGTCGAGTGAACGACGGAAGGAGCCCTGAACCAGGGTGAGCACCAAGCCGACTAACGCTTTCGAGTGGACCGATCTGGACAGGCGCGCGGTGGACACGGCCCGTGTCCTCGCCATGGACGCGGTGCAGAAGGTCGGCAACGGCCACCCGGGCACGGCGATGAGCCTGGCCCCGGCGGCCTACCTGATCTTCCAGCGCTTCCTGCGCCACGACCCGACCGACCCGGCGTGGACCGGCCGCGACCGCTTCGTCCTCTCCCCCGGCCACACGAGCCTGACGCTGTACACGCAGCTGTACATGTCGGGCTACGGACTGACGCTGGAGGACCTCAAGTCCTTCCGCAAGTGGGGCAGCAAGACCCCCGGCCACCCCGAGCACGGCCACACCGCGGGCGTGGAGACCACGACCGGTCCGCTGGGCCAGGGCATCGCCAACGCGGTGGGCATGGCGATGGCCGCCCGCTTCGAGCGCGGCCTGTTCGACCCGCAGGCCGCGGCCGGCGAGTCCCCCTTCGACCACACCGTCTGGGCGATCGTCTCCGACGGCGACCTGGAGGAGGGCGTCTCCGCCGAGGCGTCCTCGCTGGCCGGCCACCAGAGGCTGGGCAACCTGGTCGCGCTCTACGACGACAACCACATCTCGATCGAGGGCGACACCGAGACCGCCTTCTCCGAGGACGTCCTCAAGCGGTACGAGGCCTACGGCTGGCACGTGCAGCGGGTGGCGCCCAAGGAGGACGGCGACATCGACGTCGAGGCGCTGCACGCGGCGCTGGCGGCGGCGAAGGCCGAGACCGGCCGCCCGTCGATGATCGCGATGCGGACGATCATCGCCTGGCCGGCGCCCAACGCGCAGAACACCGGCAAGGCGCACGGCTCGGCGCTGGGCGCCGACGAGGTCGCCGCCACCAAGCGGGTGCTGGGCTTCGACCCGTCCAAGGACTTCGAGGTCACCGACGAGGTGCTGGCCCACGTCCGCAGGGTCGCCGACCGCGGCCGCGAGGCGCACGCCGCGTGGGAGAAGCGCTTCTCCGCCTGGCGCGAGGCCAACCCGGAGCGGGCGGCGGAGTTCGACCGCATCACGGCCGGCAGGCTGCCCGAGGGCTGGGAGAAGGCGGTCCCGTCCTTCCCCGCCAGCGAGAAGGGCGTCGCCACCCGCAAGGCCTCCGGCGAGGTGCTGCAGGCGCTCGGCCCGGTCATTCCGGAGCTGTGGGGCGGCTCGGCCGACCTGGCGGAGTCCAACCTCACCACCATCGACGAGGGCTCGTCCTTCCTGCCCGCGGGCAACCCGCTGCCGGGTGCCGACCCGTACGGCCGCACGGTGCACTTCGGCATCCGCGAGCACGCCATGGGCTCGACGATGAACGGCATCGCGCTGCACGGCAACACCCGCGTCTTCGGCGGCACCTTCCTGGTGTTCTCCGACTACATGCGGCCCGCCGTGCGCCTCGCGGCGCTGATGAAGCTGCCGGTCACCTACGTGTGGACGCACGACTCCATCGGCCTGGGCGAGGACGGCCCGACCCACCAGCCGATCGAGCACCTGGCCGCGCTGCGCGCCATCCCCGGCCTCTCGGTGGTCCGCCCCGGCGACGCCAACGAGACCGCGGTGGTGTGGCGGACCGTCCTGGAGCGCCACGCCTCGAAGCCCGGCCCGACCGGCCTGGCCCTGACCCGGCAGAACGTGCCGACCTTCGACCGGGAGAGCGGCGAGTTCGCCTCCGCCGAGGGCGCCGCGAAGGGCGGGTACGTCCTCCAGGAGGCCTCCGCCGGCCGCCCGCAGGTGATCCTGATCGGCACCGGCTCCGAGCTGCAGACGGCCGTCCGGGCCCGCGCCGTGCTGGAGGCCGACGGCATCCCCACCCGCGTGGTGTCGATGCCGTCGATCGAGTGGTTCAACGAGCAGGACGAGTCGTACCGCGACTCCGTGCTGCTGCCCGACGTGAGGGCCCGGGTCTCGGTGGAGGCCGGCATCGCGCAGGGCTGGCGGGAGATCGTGGGCGACAGCGGCCGCATCGTCTCGCTGGAGCACTACGGCGCCTCCGCCGACTACCAGATCCTGTTCGAGCAGTTCGGCATGACGGCCGAGGCCGTGGTCGCCGCAGCGCACGACTCGATCACCGCGGCGACCCGCTGAACCCGCGGGGGCGCGGGCCGCGTACCGACCGCACTCGGGACGCGCGGCCCCGCCCCCCGGCCCCGGCGGGACCACCCTCCGCCGGGGCCGCCGCCGACGAAGACCGACGAAGACGAAGAGGAAGAAGAAGCAGACCATGACGGACGCACTCAAGCGCCTCAGCGACGAAGGCGTGGCCATCTGGCTGGACGACCTCAGCCGCACCCGGCTGAGGACGGGCAACCTGGCCGAGCTGGTGCGCGACAAGCACGTGGTGGGCGTCACCACCAACCCGACGATCTTCCAGAAGGCCATCGGCGGCAAGGACGACTCCTACGACGAGCAGCTCCGCGACCTCGCGGTGCGCGGCGTCACCACGGAGGAGGCCGTCCGCATGATCACGACGGCGGACGTCCGCGAGGCCGCCGACGTGCTGCGCCCGGTGTACGACGCCAGCAACGGCCGCGACGGCCGCGTCTCCATCGAGGTGGACCCGCGCCTGGCGCACCGCGCCGACGCCACCCTGGCCGAGGCCCGCCAGCTGTGGTGGCTGGTGGACCGCCCCAACGTCTTCATCAAGATCCCCGCCACCAGGGCCGGCCTGCCCGCCATCACGGAGACCCTGGGCCAGGGGATCAGCGTCAACGTCACGCTGATCTTCTCCCTGGAGCGCTACCGGGCCGTCATGGACGCCTTCCTCGCCGGCCTGGAGAAGGCGAAGGCGAACGGCCACGACCTCTCCACCATCGAGTCGGTGGCGTCGTTCTTCGTCTCCCGCGTCGACACCGAGATCGACAAGCGGCTGGACAAGATCGGCGGCGAGGCGAAGCAGCTGCGCTCCAAGGCCGCGATCGCCAACGCCCGCCTCGCCTACCAGGCGTACGAGGAGGTGTTCGGCTCCGAGCGCTGGAAGGCCCTGGAGGCCGCCGGCGCCAAGCCGCAGCGCCCGCTGTGGGCGTCCACCGGCGTGAAGGACCCGGCGCTGCCGGACACCCTGTACGTCACCGAGCTGGTCGCCCCCGGCACCGTCAACACCATGCCGCAGGCCACCCTGGACGCGACCGGCGACCACGGGAAGGTCACCGGTGACACCGTCACCGGCGCCTACGCGCAGGCCAAGGCCGACATGGACGCCATCGCGGCGGCCGGCGTGGACTACGACGACGTCGTGCAGGTGCTCGAGGACGAGGGCGTCGAGAAGTTCGAGGCGTCCTGGAACGAGCTCCTGGACACCATCACCGCCGCGCTCGAGGACTTCGCGAAGAAGTCCGGCAAGTGACCCCGGTCCCCACAGCCGTCTGACGAAACGGGGCAACCCCAAGTGAGCAAGTCAGATTCAGCCGGGCTCCCGCAGCGCAACCCGCTGCGGGACCCCGCGGACCGGCGGCTCCCCCGCATCGCGGGCCCGTCCGGTCTGGTCATCTTCGGCGTCACCGGCGACCTGTCGCGCAAGAAGCTCATGCCCGCGGTCTACGACCTGGCGAACCGGGGGCTGCTGCCCCCGGGCTTCTCCCTGGTCGGCTTCGCCCGCCGCGACTGGGCGGACGAGGACTTCGCGCAGGTCGTCCACGACGCCGTGAAGGAGCACGCCCGCACCCCCTTCCGCGAGGAGGTCTGGCAGCAGCTGGCCAAGGGCATGCGGTTCGTGCCCGGCGAGTTCGACGACGACGAGGCGTTCGACACGCTGCGCTCCACCATCGAGGACCTGGACAAGGCGCAGGGCACGGGCGGCAACTTCGCCTTCTACCTGTCCGTGCCGCCGAAGTTCTTCCCCAAGGTCGTCGAGCAGCTCAAGAAGCACGGGCTGGCCGACCCGCCGGAGGGCTCCTGGCGCCGCGCGGTCATCGAGAAGCCGTTCGGCCACGACCTCGCCTCCGCCCAGGAGCTGAACAAGGTCGTCCACGAGGTCTTCCCGCCGCACGAGGTCTTCCGGATCGACCACTACCTGGGCAAGGAGACGGTCCAGAACATCCTGGCGCTGCGCTTCGCCAACACGATGTTCGAGCCGATCTGGAACCGGTCGTACGTCGACCACGTGCAGATCACCATGGCGGAGGACATCGGCATCGGCGGCCGCGCCGGGTACTACGACGGCATCGGCTCCGCCCGCGACGTCATCCAGAACCACCTGCTGCAGCTGCTCGCCCTCACCGCCATCGAGGAGCCGGCCTCCTTCGAGGCCGACGCCCTGGTGGCGGAGAAGATCAAGGTCCTGGGCGCGGTCAGGCTCCCCGAGGACCTGGGCAAGCACACCGTGCGCGGCCAGTACACGCACGGCTGGCAGGGCGGCGAGGAGGTGATCGGGTACCTGGAGGAGGACGGCATCGACCCCTCGTCCAAGACCGACACCTACGCCGCGGTCAAGCTGGAGGTCAACACCCGGCGCTGGGCCGGGGTCCCCTTCTACCTGCGGACCGGCAAGCGGCTGGGCCGCCGCGTCACCGAGATCGCGGTGGTCTTCCAACGCGCCCCCTACCTGCCGTTCGACTCCTACGCCACGGAGGAGCTGGGCGAGAACGCCCTGGTCATCCGGGTGCAGCCGGACGAGGGCGTCACGGTGCGGTTCGGCTCCAAGGTGCCGGGCACCGCGATGGAGGTCCGCGACGTCACCATGGACTTCGCCTACGGCGAGTCCTTCACCGAGTCCAGCCCCGAGGCGTACGAGCGGCTGATCCTGGACGTGCTGCTCGGCGACGCCAACCTCTTCCCCCGCCACCAGGAGGTCGAGCTCTCCTGGAAGATCCTCGACCCGATCGAGGAGTACTGGGAGAAGCACGGCAGGCCGGCCGAGTACGCGGCCGGCACCTGGGGGCCGGCCGAGGCGGACCAGATGCTCGCACGAGACGGCAGGAGCTGGCGCCGGCCATGAAGACCGACCTGACGGACACCACGTCCAGCAAGATCAACAGCGCCCTGACGGAGGCCCGCCGCTCCATCGGCACCGCCGCCATCGGCATGGTCCTCACCCTCGTCGTCGTCACCGACGAGGGCAGCGCCTACGACGCCCTCAAGGCGGCCGGCGACGCCTCCCGCGAGCACCCCTCCCGGATCCTCGCGGTCATCAAGCGCCCCGGCCGCTCGCCGCGGGCCCGCGCCGAGACCCGGCTCGACGCCGAGATCCGGGTCGGCTCCGACGCGGGCACCGGCGAGACCGTCCTGCTGCGCCTCCACGGCGAGCTGGCCAACCACGCCCAGTCCGTCGTGCTGCCGCTGCTGCTGCCGGACGCCCCCGTGGTGGTCTGGTGGCCGGAGAACTCCCCGGAGAACCCGGCGGCCGACCCGCTGGGCGCGCTCGCCCAGCGGCGGATCACCGACGCCCTCACCGCGGAGTCCCCGGTGGAGGCCCTCGACGTGCGGGCCGCCCACTACGCCCCCGGCGACACCGACCTGGCCTGGACCCGCATCACGCCCTGGCGCAGCATGCTCGCGGCCGCCATGGACCAGCGGCGGGCCTGGGTCACCTCGGCCGTCGTCGAGGGCGAGTCCTACAACCCGAGCGTCGAGCTGCTCGGGATGTGGCTCGCCAGCCGGCTGAAGATCCCGGTGGAGCGGGTGGTCAGCAACGGCCCCGGCCTCACCGCGGTGCGGCTGCGCACCGACGGCGGCGACGTGGTCCTCGACCGCGGCGACGGCCTGATGGCGACGCTCTCCATGCCCGACCAGCCGAACCGCCAGGTGGCGCTCAAGCGGCGGGAGACCGCCGAGCTGATCGCCGAGGAGCTGCGCCGGCTCGACCCGGACGACATCTACGCCTCCGCGGTCCGCACCGGCGTGGCGACGCTGCTGGCGCCCGGCGAGAGCGAGCGGGCCGCCGGGGGGAAGGACGGGTCCTCCGGGGACGCCTCCGAGGGCAAGGAGAAGGCGGCGAAGCCGAAGGCGGCCACCACCGTCGCCAAGGCCGCGTCCCGCTCCCGGGTGACGGCGAAGGTCTCCACCCCGGCCAGGAGGACGGCCTCCGCGAAGCGCACCACGCGCTCGGACAGGCCGGACGGCTCCGGCTCCGGCTCCGGGAAGCAGGGCGGGTCGTGACCCTCCCGCCGCAGCTCGTGGTGCACCGCGACAAGGAGCTGATGGCCGAGGCCGCCGCGGCCCGGCTGATCACCCGGATCGTGGACGTGCAGGCCGCCCGCGGCACCGCCTCGGTGGTGCTGACGGGCGGCCGGAACGGCAACGCCCTGCTCGCCGCGATCGCCGCCTCCCCGGCGCGCGACGCGGTGGACTGGTCGCGGCTGGACCTGTGGTGGGGCGACGAGCGGTTCCTGCCCGAGGGCGACCCGGAGCGCAACGTCGTCCAGGCCCGGGAGGCGCTGCTGGACCGGGTGCCGCTGGACCCGGAGCGGGTGCACGCCATGCCCGCCTCCGACGGCCAGGCCGGGGACGACGTCGAGGCCGCCGCGGAGCAGTACGCCGCGGACCTCGCGAAGGCCGCCGGACCGGAGGACCACGCCGGGGTGCCGTCGTTCGACGTGCTGCTGCTGGGGATGGGGCCGGACACCCACGTGGCGTCGCTCTTCCCCGAGCACCCCGGGGTGCGGGAGACCGGCCGGACGGTGGTGGGCGTGCACGGCTCGCCCAAGCCGCCGCCGACCCGGGTCTCGCTCACCCTGCCCGCGATCCGCGCCGCGCACGAGGTGTGGGTGCTGGCCGCGGGCGAGGACAAGGCCGACGCGGTGGCGCTGGCCCTGTCCGGCCCGGGCGAGGTGCAGGCCCCGGCCTCCGGCGCGTACGGGACGAACCGCACCCTGTGGCTGCTGGACCGCGCCGCGGCCTCGGCCATCCCGGCGGACCTCTACCCGCCGGCCTGAGGGACGCCCCCTCGGGGACCGCACGGGGAACGGCCCCGGACCGCGCCGCGAGGCGGGGTCCGGGGCCGTCCGTCCTCCCGGGGGCTCTCCCGGCGGTTGCCTCCCGGGGGTTCCCTCCCGGGGCTCTCCCGCCGGTGTGCCACCGCCCCTCCCGAGGAGGGGCGGTGGCGGTCCGTCAGCGGCCGCGCAGGGACCGGTAGCGGGCGACGAGGGCCGCGGTGGAGGCGTCCAGGCCGGGCACCTCGGCGCCCTCGGTCAGGGCGGGCTCGACGCGCTTGGCGAGCACCTTGCCCAGCTCCACGCCCCACTGGTCGAAGGAGTCGATGCCCCAGACCGCGCCCTGGACGAACACCTTGTGCTCGTAGAGCGCGACCAGCTGGCCCAGCACCGACGGGCTGAGCTCCGCGGCCAGGACCGTGGTCGAGGGGTGGTTGCCGCGGAAGGTGCGGTGCGGGACCTGCTCGGCGGGCACGCCCTCGGCGGCGACCTCCTCCGCGGTCCTCCCGAACGCCAGGGCCTGGCCCTGGGCGAAGAGGTTGGCCATCAGCAGGTCGTGCTGGCCGCCCAGGGAGCCGAGCTCGGCGACGGGGCGGGCGAAGCCGACGAAGTCCACCGGAATCATTTTGGTGCCCTGGTGGAGCAGCTGGTAGTACGCGTGCTGGCCGTTGGTGCCGGGCGTGCCCCAGACCACCGGGCCGGTCTGCCACGCCACCGGCTCGCCGTCGCGGTCCACCGACTTGCCGTTGGACTCCATGTCCAGCTGCTGGAGGTAGGCGGTGAAGCGGGAGAGGTAGTGGCTGTACGGCAGCACGGCGTGCGACTGCGCGTCGAAGAACTGCCCGTACCAGACGCCGAGCAGGCCCATGAGCAGCGGGGCGTTGGCCTCGGGCGGCGCGGTGCGGAAGTGCTCGTCGACCAGGTGGAAGCCGTCGAGCATCTCGCGGAAGCGCTCCGGGCCGATCGCGATCATCAGCGAGAGGCCGATGGCGGAGTCGTAGGAGTAGCGGCCGCCCACCCAGTCCCAGAACCCGAACATGTTGGTGGTGTCGATGCCGAACCTCGCCACCTCGTCGGCGTTGGTGGAGACCGCCACGAAGTGCATGGCCACCGCGCTGCCGTCGCCGCCGAGGCCGTCCAGCAGCCACTGCCGGGCGGCGGTGGCGTTGGTGATGGTCTCGATGGTGGTGAAGGTCTTGGAGGAGACGATGAAGAGGGTCTCCTCCGGGTCGAGGTCGCGGACCGCCTCGTGGAGGTCGGCGCCGTCCACGTTCGAGACGAAGCGGAACGTCAGGGAGCGGTCGGTGAAGGGGCGCAGCACCTCGTAGGCCATGGCCGGGCCGAGGTCGGAGCCCCCGATGCCGATGTTGACGACGTTCCTGATGCGCCGTCCGGTGTGGCCGACCCACATGCCGCCGCGCACGGCGTCGGCGAAGGAGGACATCCGGTCCAGCACCTCGTGGACGGCGGGGACGACGTTCTCGCCGTCGACCTCCACCACGGCGTCGCGCGGGGCGCGCAGCGCGGTGTGGAGCACGGCGCGGTCCTCGGTGGTGTTGATGCGCTCGCCGCGGAACATCGCGTCCCGCAGCTCCGCGACCCCGCGGGCCCGGGCCAGCGCGCGCAGCAGCTCCAGGGTCTCGTCGGTCACCAGGTGCTTGGAGTAGTCCAGGTGCAGGTCGCCGACCTGCACCGTGTACCGCTCGGCGCGCCCGGGGTCGTCCGCGAAGAGGCGGCGCAGGTGTGCGTCCCCCAGCTCCTCGCGGTGCTTCGCCAGGGCGGCCCACTCGGGCGTCCGGTCGAGCCGGGTGCCGCCGTACGTGTTCTTCTCGGACATCCGTCCACTTCTCCTCGTCATCGGCTCTACCGCGCAGGGGCGGGCCGGAGCGGGGGCGCAGGCCCGTGGTGTGCGGGCCAGCGACGCCGTCGTCCCTGGTCAGCCCGGTCGGCCTGCTGACATCAGAAGACAAACTAATCGATCCCGATCCCTCCCGGACCGCCTGCCCGGCCGCGCGCGGCCGAACCGGCGACGCGCGGCCCCCCTTCGTACACCGTCCGGCTCCCCGGGCGGTTTGCGGGAACCTCGACGGCGGCTGACATCCGGGTGCGGGTGCGGGGCGGGCGGGCGCGTGGGAGCGGCCGTGGGCAGGCGGCCGGGACCGGCGGACGGCCGGGGGCGGGCGCCGCCGGGTCAGAGGCGGCGCAGGCCCTCGACCACCTCGCGCAGCAGCGCCGCGTCCGGGCGGCCGGTCCGCGGCGGCGGCGGGGCCACCCGGACGAGGCCCGCGTCCAGCAGGTCGCCGAGCAGCACCCGGACCACCCCCAGCGGGAGGTCCGCGTCGGCCGCCAGCTCGGCGACCGGGCGCGGCGTGCCGCCGAGCAGGCGGAGCAGCGAGCTGCGGGCGTGGTCCAGCACCGGCGCCGCGGCGCCGGGGACCGGCGTGACGACGGACATCAGCTCCAGCTCGTGCTCGCGGGCCGGCCGGGTGCGGCCCCGGGTGAAGGTGTAGGGGCGGACCAGCGGCCCCGCCTCCTCCTCGAACCAGTGCGCGCCGGGCCCGTCGGCGCCGCGGGCCGCGGTCACGGCGTCCGTTCGGCGGCCGCCCCGGCGGAGGCGGCCCGCGCCGGGGTCTGCAGGTGCTGGCCGGTCCGCTTGACCAGGAGCGCCGTCTCGTAGGCGAGCTGGCCCACGTCGGCGCCCGGGTCGGCGAGGACGGCGAGGCAGCTGCCGTTCCCCGCCGGGACGACGAAGAGGTACGCGTCGTCGAGCACCACCATGGTCTGCCGGACGGCGCCCGCCTCGAACTGGGTGCCGACGCCCTTGGCCAGGCTGTGGAAGCCGGCGCAGAGGGCCGCGAGGTGCTCCACGTCGTCCTGGGCGAGGCCCGTGGACGCCGCCGTGGCGAGGCCGTCGGCGGAGAGCAGGACGGCCTGGCGGACGGCGCCCGTCCGGGTGACCAGGTCCTCCAGCAGCCAGTCGAGGCCGCGGTCGGGGCGTGCTGCGCTCATCTGTGGTCCTCCTCGGCGGTGGCGTCGGCTGCGGCCGTGCCGGGGGCGCCGGTCGCGCCGGGGCGCGGCGGGGCGTCGTCGGCGCGGGCGAGGGCCAGTCCGTGCTGGAAGGCGCCGAAGACGGCGCGCACCTGCTCCGGGGTCGCGGTCCCGGCGGAACTGCGGGGGGACGGTCGGGCGGGCTCCTCGCGCAGCCCGGGGGCGAGGTTGGCCTGCCGCACCCGGCGGGGCAGTCCCGCGGCGGGGGCGGGGGCGGGGGTGCGGGCGGGGGCGTCTGCGGTGCCGGCCGGGACCAGGTCCGGTTCCGGCCCAGGGTCGGGGTCGGGGTGCGGGGCCGCGCCGGGGCGGCCGGCCGGGGCGGCGCCCTCCCGGACGCGCCGGGGCAGTGCCGTCGCCGGGGCCTCCGCGGCGGCGGGCTCCTCCGCCGCACCGGGGGCGCGGGCGGGGACGGCGGGGACCGCCGCCAGGGCGCGGACCGGCCGGGCGGCCGGTGCGGGTGCGGCCCCGGCGGGCGCCCCCGCGGCCGCCAGGGGGCGGAGCGCGTCCGGGCGGGGCCGGGACGGCACCGCGGCCAGGCCGGCGCCCGCCCCGGCCGGGACCGGGCCGGCGGTGTCCGCGGGGACGGGCGCGGCGGCCGGGTCGTCCGGGCCGGCGGGGTCGGCGGGGTCCGCCAGGACGGCCTTCGGCAGGAAGACCACGGCCGTGGTCCCCCCGTACGGCGAGCGGCAGAGCGTGACCTCGATGCCGTGGCGGCCGGCGAGGCGGCCCACCACGAAGAGGCCCAGTCGCTCGGTGCGGGTGAGGTCGACGTCGGCGTCGGGCCGGGCGAGCGCGCGGTTGGCCTCGGCCATCTCCCGGGCGTCCATGCCGAGACCGCGGTCGTCGATCTCCAGGACGAACCCGTGGGCCACCGATCCCGTCCGCAGGGTGACCTGGGTGTCCGGGGGCGAGAAGGCGGTCGCGTTCTCCACCAGCTCGGCCAGCAGGTGGACGACGTCGGCGACGGCCTCCCCGACGACGGCCGCGGGGGCCATCGACGGCACCACGACGCGGGCGTAGTCCTCCACCTCGCCGGCGGCCGCGGCGACCACGTCCACCAGGGGGACCGGCCGGCGCCACATCCGGCCGGGCGTCGCGCCGGAGAGGATGATCAGGTTCTCGGCGTGGCGGCGCATGCGGGTGGTGAGGTGGTCGATGCGGAAGAGGGCCTCCAGCTCGTCCGGGTCGGTGGTGCGGCGCTCCAGGGCGTCGACCAGCTTGAGCTGGCGGTGCACCAGCGCCTGGCTGCGCCGGGCGATGTTGAGGAAGACCGCGGAGACGCCGCGGCGGAGCCGGGCCTGCTCGACGGCGGCCTCCACCGCCGCGCGGCGGGCCTCGTTGAAGGCCCGTCCGACCTGGCCCGCCTCGTCGTCGCCGAAGGGCAGCGGCGGCGCCTCCACGGCGGCGTCGACCTGCTCGCCGGCGCTCAGCCGGCGCACCACGTCGGGCAGCTGGCGGGAGGCCAGCAGGTCGGCGGAGTCGCGCAGGCCGGCCAGGCTGCGGGAGATGCCGCGGCCGGTGCGGACCGAGAACCACACGGAGAGGACGACGGCGAGCAGGCCGAGGCCGCCGGCGATCCCGGCGTGGAGGAGCTGGCCGTCGGCGTAGGACCGGCCGCGGACGGCGAAGTTGTGGCCGGCGTCCTTCGCCAGGTGCTCGTAGCGGCCCAGGGCGTGCTCCATGGTGGGGCGCCAGTCGGAGCGGGCCACGGCGGGGCGGACCCCCTGCGGTCCGCCTGCGAGCACCGCGTCCTCCGCGCGCTCCAGGGCCGCGTACTCGGGGCTGCGGGAGAAGGCGTCGAAGGCGGCGCGGGAGTCGGCGGGGAGCGTCGGGACGTAGGTGCGGTAGAAGATCCGGCGGTCCTCCACCGTGGAGGCGAAGGCCCGGTACTGGGCGGGGGTGAAGCGCCCGGCGGCCGCGGCGGCGGAGCCCATGGCGTCGGTGCGGGAGACGAACTCGCGGTCGCGGACCAGTTCGAAGAGGTTCTGCACCTCGCGGGCGAGGTGGCCCGCCTGGAGGGCGGTCAGCGCGGACTCCACGGCGGCCGCGGGCTCGATGACGGCGCTGTAGCCGTCGATCGCGCGGTCCCAGGTGGTCTTCCGGCCGAGCACCTCGGCGCGCAGGGCGGTCAGGCGGTCGGTCGCGGCGACCATGGCGGTGAGGGAGGCCTTCTGACCCGCGGTGAGGTCCCCCCAGTGGCCCCGGTCGGCGACGGCCGTGCGCAGGCCGCGCACCGCCTCGTCGGAGCTGTGCTGCGCGGTGGTCAGGCGGGCGAGCGACGCCGCACTGCCGCCGGAGGCCAGGTACTCGGCGGCGTAGCGCCGCTCGACCTGGACCTCGCCGACGACGTGGTCCACGGAGGCGCCGAACCAGCCGTAGACGCCCTCGACCTTGATCAGCGCCCGCAGGTCGCCGACGGTCGACACCACGGCGAAGGTCCAGAGCGCCAGCAGGGCGACCACGGGGACGAGGACCAGGCGGAAGATCCTGGCACGGATGGTCGGACCCCTGAAAGGCAGATGCATGCTTCCCCCGGACAGCCGCGCACGGCCGCGGCGGCGGGCCGCGGCGTCAGTGCGCAGAACCGTACCCTTTGGCAGGGAAGAAGTGACCATTCGGTAGCTCCCCTTGCCCGAATCGTTTCCTAACGCCTCCGGCGGGGGCCCGGAGGCCGCCCCCGGCCGCCGATCCCGGCCGCAGCCGGGCCGCCCCCGGCCGCCGATCCCGGCCGCAGCCGGGCCGCCCTCCGGACGCCGCACCGCACCGCGCCCGCAGCGCCCGCCGCCCGCACCCCCGGTCCGGTCCGGCGCGGGACCGGCACAGGACCGACGCGGGACCGGCGTGCCGGGGCGGGCCGGGGCGGGCCGGGACGCGCGGCTGAACCGCACCCGGTACCCGCGCGTAGGAAGCGCCGGGCCCCGGTGCCGTTCCCGTCCCGGGGCCCCGCCGCAGCCGCCGACGGGGGCGGGGCGCCGCCGCCCGCCCCCTGGGAGGAGTACCCCGGACCATGTCCCAGGCCCTCGACGTCCCGCCGCCCCAGCAGGGCGCGCCCGGCCCCCCGTGGTCCCCGTCGCCGCCGTCCCCGCACGGCGGGCACGCCGGCTTGGCCGACTTCCGCACACCCGGCAACCCGTACTTCCCCGGCCCCGAGCTGATGGACCGGCTGCGGCAGGGCATGGCCGCCCTCCTGACCCACCACCCCCTGGACGCGGGGGCCGTCACCGCCGAGGCGTGCGCGGCGCTGGGCCTCCACCCGCAGACGGTCGTCCTCGGCAACGGCTCCACCGAGCTGGTCACCTGGATCGACCACCTGCTGCTGCGCGAGAGCGTCGCCGTCCCCGTCCCCACCTCGCGCCGCTGGACCGACCAGCCGCTGGGGACCGGGAAGCGGGTCGACATGTTCCTGCTCCGCGAGGAGGACGGCTTCCGGCTGGACGTCGACGCCTACCTGGCGTTCGTGCGGCAGCGCGGCTCCCGGGCCGCCGTCCTGTGCAACCCGAACAACCCGGACGGCACCCACCTCCCCCGGAGCGAGGTGCTGCGGCTGCTGGACGGCCTCGCCGACCTGGACCTCGTGGTGGTGGACGAGTCGGCCGTGGACTTCGCCGACGCCGAGCAGGAGCCGTCGGTCGCCGACCAGGCCGTGCTGCGGCCCAACGTGGTCGTGCTGCGGAGCCTCGGCCGCAACGCCGGGCTCCCCGGCGTGCGGCTGGGCCACCTGGTGGCCAACCCGGCCCTGGCGCACCGGATCCGCGGCGCCCTGCCGCCGCGCAACCTCAACTCCTTCGCCGAGGCGATGGTGCTGCTGCTCCGCGAGCGCATGGCCGAGTACCGCGAGAGCCTGCGGATCGTGGTCCGCGACCGGCAGGCGATGTTCCGGAACCTGCAGGCGGTGCCGGGGCTCGGGGTGCTGCCCTCGCAGGCCAACTACCTGCTCACGCGGCTGCCGGAGGGCGTGGACGGCGCCCGGATGCGCGAGGCGCTCCTCGACGGGCACGGCGTGTCCGTCGGCGCGTGCGGCGACCGGCTGGGGATGGGGCCCCGGTTCCTGCGGCTGGCGGTGCGCCCGGTCCACGACCAGCAGCGGCTGGTGGCCGGGATGCTCGCGGTGCTGTACGGGACGGGTGCGGCGCCGGGGTGGCCGAGCACGCCGCTTCCGCCGTCCCGCGCGGCGGCGCAGCTGCCCGCCGGCCAGGGGACGGCGCCCGCGCCGCCTGCGGGCGCCGTGCCCCAGCTGCCCGCGGGGCAGGCGTACCCGGCGCAGGTGCAGCAGGTCCCGCTGCCGCAGGCCGGGATCCCGCAGGTGGCCGTGCCGCAGATCGCGGTGCAGCAGATGCACCCGCAGGCGATGCCGCCGGGGTACGGCTACGGCTACCCGGCACAGCAGGGCGGCCCGTACCCGTACGCGGCGGCGCCCCAGGGCTGAGGGGCGCCGCGGGGCCGGGGGCCTCCCCGGGAGGGGAGGGGGAGGAACGGCGCCGCGGGCGCACCGGACACGCCCGGGGGGAGGTGTCCGCGGTGGCGGCCCGCGGCGCCGGCGGCTGCGGACCGGGCCCCGCCGGAGCGGGCACAGAGGCCGGACACCGAAGGACCGGGCCCCGCCGGGGCGGGCCGCACGGGTCCGCACGCGGCGGCCGCCGCCGGCTCGCGGTCGGGTCAGATCTCGCCGCGGAGCTTGGCGAGGGCCTCGGCGAGGATCGCCTCGCCGTCGGCGTCGCTCCGCCGCTCGCGGACGTAGGCGAGGTGGGTCTTGTACGGCTCGGTGCGCGGCGGGGCCGGGGGGTTGTCCTGGTCCTGCCCGGCGGGGAAGCCGCAGCGGGGGCAGTCCCAGGTCTCGGGGACCGCCGCGTCGGAGGCGAAGCTGGGGCGGGTCTCGTGCCGGTTGGCGCACCAGAAGGAGATGCGGATCCGCGGGGCGGACTCGCCGCGCTCCGCCTCACCCATCGGCCCGGCCCCGACCCTGCTGCCACGGATGGCGTTGCCACTTGCCACGGTCTGACTCCCTGCGTGCTGGTGCGATGCGTTCCCGCCCCTCCCCCGCACGACGGGCCCGGCGCGAGGCGCGGGCGGCCGCGGGACGGCGGCAAGGGCGTCCCAGTGTACGGAGGTGCGGGCAGCACGTCCGCACCGCCTCCGGGAAAGCCGGTCCCCGGACGGGGCCGGCCCTCCCCCCAGGATAGGCGGGGCGGCGACGGTGCGTCAGTTCTCCTCCGCAGCCGGGCCGTCGGCTACTTGTACTTCAGCAGCAGCGAGAGCACGACGATGCAGGCGAACCAGCCGAGGCCGACCACGATGGTGATGCGGTCCAGGTTCCGCTCGGCGACGGAGGAGCCGCCGATGGAGGAGGACATGCCGCCGCCGAACATGTCGGAGAGGCCGCCGCCCTTGCCCTTGTGCAGGAGCACGAGCAGGATCATCAGCAGGCTGAAGAGGATCAGGGCGATCGAGAAGCCGAGGATCACGGCGGGACCAACTCTCTCGTTCCGGAGCGAGGGGCCGGACCGCCGTGGCGGTCCGGCCCCTCACAGTGTCACGGCCAGGGTATGACAGCCTGGGGCCGTCAGCCTACCGCCTGCTCGCGGTAGCGCACGATCTTGACGAACTCGTCCGGGTCCAGGGCCGCGCCGCCGATCAGGGCGCCGTCCACGTCGGGCTGCGCCATGATGCCGGCCGCGTTGGAGGCCTTCACCGAGCCGCCGTACAGGACGCGGACCTTCGACGCCAGGTCGGCGTCGTAGAGCTCGGCCAGGCGGGCGCGGATCGCCCCGCAGACCTCCTGGGCGTCCTCGGGGGTGGCGACCTCGCCGGTGCCGATGGCCCACACCGGCTCGTACGCGACGACGACGCGCTCGGCGTCGGAGGCCGGCACGCCCTCCAGGGCGCCGTCGACCTGGGCGAGGGTGTGCGCGACCTGGTTGCCGGCCTTGCGGACGTCCAGGCCCTCGCCGACGCAGAGGATCGGCACGATGCCGTGGCGGAAGGCGGCCTTGACCTTGGCGTTGACGAGCGGCTCGTCCTCGCCGTGGTACTGGCGGCGCTCGGAGTGCCCGATCGCCGCGTAGGTGCACTTCAGCTTCGCCAGCATCGGCCCGGAGACCTCGCCGGTGTAGGCGCCGCCGTCGTGCGCCGAGACGTCCTGGGCGCCGTAGCGGATGCGGAGCTTGTCGCCGTCGACGAGCGTCTGCACCGAGCGCAGGTCGGTGAAGGGCGGCAGCACCGCGACCTCGACCGCGTCGTAGTCCTTGTCGGTGAGGGCGAAGGCGAGCTTCTGGACGTGGGCGATGGCCTCGAGGTGGTTGAGGTTCATCTTCCAGTTGCCCGCCATCAGCGGGGTGCGGGGGGTGGTGTCGCTCATGGTGGTTCAGTCCTCCAGTGCGGCGAGGCCGGGGAGCGTCTTGCCCTCGAGGTACTCGAGGCTGGCCCCTCCGCCGGTCGAGATGTGGCCGAAGGCGTTCTCGTCGAAGCCCAGGGTGCGGACGGCCGCGGCGGAGTCGCCGCCGCCGACCACGGTGAACGCCGGGCTGTCGAGCAGGCCCTGCGCGACGGCCTTGGTGCCCTCGGCGAAGGCGGGGTGCTCGAAGACGCCCATCGGGCCGTTCCAGAAGACGGTCGCGGCGTCGGCCAGCTTGGACGCGAACAGCCGGCCGCTCTCCGGGCCGATGTCCAGGCCCAGCCTGCCCTCGGGCATGGCATCGGCGGGCACGACCTCGAAGTCCTCGACCGGGGCGCCGCCCTTGACGTCGGGGAAGGAGGCGGAGACGGCGACGTCGACGGGGAGGACGAACTCCACGCCGGCCTTCTCGGCCCGCTCCAGGTACTCCTGCACGACCGGGATCTGGTCCTCCTGCAGCAGGCTGGAGCCGACCTCGTACCCCTTGGCCTTGAGGAAGGTGAAGACCATGCCGCCGCCGACGAGGATGCGGTCGGCCTTGTCGAGCAGGTTCTCGATGACGCCGATCTTGTCGGAGACCTTGGAGCCGCCGAGCACCACCGCGTAGGGGCGGGCGACGTCCTCGGTGAGGCGCCTGAGGACGCCGACCTCGGCGGTGACGAGCTGGCCGGCGGCGTGCGGCAGCCGGGCCGGCAGGTCGTACACCGAGGCGTGCCTGCGGTGCACGGCGCCGAAGCCGTCGCCGACGTACAGGTCGGCCAGGGCGGCGAGGGCGTCGGCGAAGGCGCCGCGCTCGGCGTCGTCCTTGCTGGTCTCGCCGGGGTTGAAGCGCAGGTTCTCCAGCAGCACCACCTGGCCGTCGGCCAGCGCGGCCACGGCGGCCCGGGCGCTGTCGCCGACGGTGTCGGCGGCGAAGACGACGTCGCGGCCGAGGAGCTCGCCCAGGCGGCGGGCGACGGGCGCGAGGGAGAACTGCGGGTCCGGGGCGCCCTTGGGGCGGCCCAGGTGGGAGGCGACGACCACCTTCGCGCCGGACTGCGCCAGCTTGGCGATCGTGGGGGCGACGGCGCGGATCCGGCCGTCGTCGGTGATGGTCTCACCGGAGAGCGGGACGTTGAGGTCGGCGCGGACGAACACCCGCTTGCCGGCGACGTCCAGGTCGTCGAGGGTCTTCACGGTGGGGTCTCCTGATGGCGGTGCCGAGGTGCGGAGAGGACGGCGGCGCTGCGGCGGGCCGCCGGGCGGTGCGCTGAGGGTGCGGTGCGCCCGCGTGCGCGGGCGGGACAGGGGACGGGGCCCGGACGCGCGCCGTGCGCGCCGTCCGGGCCCCGTCCCTCACATCGCGTCAGCCCGCGGGTGTCAGAGCCGGCCGCCGACGTAGGCGGTCAGGTCGACGAGGCGGTTGGAGTAGCCCCACTCGTTGTCGTACCAGCCGATGACCTTGACCTGGTTGCCCTGGGCCATGGTGAGCGGCGAGTCGAAGGTGCAGGAGGCCGGCCAGTTGACGATGTCCGAGGAGACGATCGGGTCGGTGCTGTAGGACAGGATGCCCTTGAGCTGGCCCTCGGCGGCCTTCTGGAAGGCGGCGTTGACCTCGTCCTTGGTGACCTCGCGCTCCAGGGTGACCACCAGGTCGGTGACCGAGCCGGTCGGGACCGGGACGCGCATGGCGATGCCGTCCAGCTTGCCCTTGAGCTCCGGGATGACCAGCGAGGTCGCCTTGGCGGCGCCGGTGGAGGTCGGGATGATGTTCTGCGCGGCGGCGCGGGCGCGGCGCAGGTCCTTGTGCGGGAAGTCCAGGATGACCTGGTCGTTGGTGTACGCGTGGACCGTGGTCATCAGGCCCTTGACGATGCCGAAGTTCTCCAGCAGCACCTTCGCCATCGGCGCCACGCAGTTGGTGGTGCAGGAGGCGTTGGAGATGACGTGGTGCTTCGCGGCGTCGTACTTGTCCTCGTTGACGCCCATCACGATGGTGATGTCCTCGTCGGAGGCGGGCGCCGAGATGATGACCTTCTTGGCACCGGCGGCGATGTGCTTCTTCGCGGCCTCGGCCTTGGTGAAGATGCCGGTGGACTCGATGACGATGTCCGCGCCGAGCTCGCCCCACGGGAGGGCGGCCGGGTCGCGCTCGGCGATCGCCTTGAAGGTCTTCCCGCCGACGGTGATGCTGTCACCGGAGTGGGTGACCTCGGCGTCGAGGCGGCCCAGGATGGTGTCGTACTTGAGCAGGTGCGCCAGGGTCGCGTTGTCGGTCAGGTCGTTGACACCGACGATCTCGATGTCCGCGCCCTGGGCCAGAGCCGCACGGAAGAAGTTGCGGCCGATGCGGCCGAACCCGTTGATGCCTACCCGGATCGTCACGAACCGATCTCCTCGTTAGGTACGCCGGACGTTGAGCCGACGGGGTGGATTTGGGATGTCCCCGACCGAGTACGACCCTACCTCGCCCACGTGTCCGGCAGCACACGCGGTCGGGCCGACGGGGCCGTACGGCCCGCCGGACGGGGCCCCGGGGCCCGCCCCGCACCCCTCGCCGCGCCGTGCGGGCACGGCCCGTTCGGGCACGCACGGGAGGGCCGGGGACCGGACGGCGGGGGCGGTCCGCCGGACCGGCGCGCCCCGCCGGGCGGTCCGGTCAGAAGCCGCCGCCCCCTCCGTCACCGCCGCCGAAGCCGCCCCCGAAGTCACCGCCGCCCCCGCCGTCGCCGAAGCCTCCCCCGAAGTCGCCGCCGTCGCCGCCGTCTCCCCCGCCGTCGCCGAGGCCGCCCGAGAAGCCGCCGTCGCCGTACCCCCACGGGCCCAGACTCCCGCCCAGCGCGGTGCCGACCAGCAGGCCCGGCAGCAGCATCGACCCGTAGCCGCCGAAGTAGCCCGCGCTCCACGGCGCGTACGCCGGGCCCGCCTCCCAGTACGGCACCCGGCCCCCGGCCGTAGGCACCGTGCGGGACACCGGCTCCAGGCCGTCCTCGATCCGGACGGCGTCCGCCGCGCACACCGGCACCGGGCGGACGGCGCCGCCGGGCGGCGCCCAGTCGGCGTCCCGCACGGAGGGGCCGTGCCGGGGGTCGAAGAAGCAGGGGGGACGGCGCTCGGGCAGCGGGCGGCCGGTGCGGCGGGCGTCGAGGCGGGCGAGCGCGAACCGGCCCTCCTCCAGCGCCTCGGTCACGGCCCTGACGTCCTCCGGGCGGGCGGCCGCGGCCTGCGCCTGCTTGGCCCGTTCGTACGCGTCCAGGGCGGTGCGGTAGTCGTCCAGCATCTCCGGGCCGGTACCGGGTGCGGCCGGGTCGAAGTCGAGCCGGTCGAGGGTCTCGCCGTAGGAGGTGATGTCCTCGTCGACGGCGCCGCGGACCTGCTCCAGCGCGGCCCGCTCCTCCTCGCGGCGCCGTCGGCGCGAGGCCCTGCGGACCAGCAGCAGTCCGCCGCCCGCGACGGCGGCCGCGGCCAGCACGCCGACCAGCAGCCCGCCGCCCCCTCCGCCGCCTCCCCCGCCGCTCCGCGGGGCGCCGCCGCCCTGCAGGGACGCCTCGACGTCGGCGACGAAGCCGTCGAGGATGGCGGCGGGCTGCCCGCGGTGCTCCCGCACGTTGCGGGCGGCGAGCTGCTGCGCGGTGCGGCCGGGCAGCACCGAGGAGTCGGAGGCGGCGCCGAACCGGGAGCCCAGTGCGACCGCGTACACGCCGGGCCGGCCCACCGCGGTGCGCAGCCGGTCGAAGACGGCGTTCCCGCCGTACGCCGGGTCGTCGGGCAGCACGGCGACGAAGACGGGGACGCCGCTCTCCCGGATCCGCGCGGACAGGGCGGCCGTGTCCGCCGCGGAGAGCCGGCCCCGCACGGCGGGGTCGACGTAGACGGGGTCGCGCCGCAGCGCGGCCGCGATCTCACCGGTGCCGGTGGCGGCCCGTGCGGCACCCACCGGGCCGAGCAGCGCCGCCACGGCGGCGAGCAGCACGGCCAGGAGCGCCTGGACCGGGACCGGCCGACCGGTTCTCACAGCTCTCCCGTACCCGGTCCGGGGGGCGCGACTCCTCCCAGGGCGGACGGCGGGGTCCGGACGGACGGCTCGGGAGCCGTCCGGCGGGCCGTCGGTGAGGCCGTCCGTCGGGCCGGGGGCGGCGCCGCGACTCACCGGGCCGGGGGGCAGACGGCGGCGGACGTCCGGGACGGGAGCCGGGACCGGGCCCCGGACGGGAGCCGGACCGCGGTCGCCGGCCGGGACGGGAGCGCGGCGGCGTCCCACCGGGACGGGGGCCGGGCCGCCTCCCGTGGGCCCAGGGCGCGGCCGACGGGGGGCCCGGCGGCGTCCTCCTGGAGCAGGGCGGAGATCCGGGCGAGGTCGTCGGCGACCGCCAGCAGCCCCTGGATGTCCCGGACGGCCGCCCCGTTCACGCCGACGTAGAAGGTGTGCCGCCGCCCGCGGCCGGCGTCCAGGTAGCCCGCGACCGTCTCGGCCCCGACGGCCAGGCCCTGGTTGACCGCGTCGAAACCGGCGACGGTCCCGGTCTTGGCGGAGACCCTGCCGCGGGCCGGGCAGGCGGTGCACGAGCCGGCGAGGGTGCCGTCCACGCCCAGCAGCGGCAGTGCCCGGCGGAACCGGTCGGCGTCGGGGGTCCCCAGCCAGTACCGCAGGATGCGGGTCTGGGCGGCGGGCGTGGCCCGGTCCACGGGGTTGCCGCCCCGGCCGTCCAGCAGCTGCACCTGCGCCGGGTCGACCCCGGCGGTGCGCAGGAACCGGGTGAGCACGGGGAAGCCGTCGATGCAGCCGTGCTTCCCGGCCGCGGCCGCCATGAGGCAGATGCCCAGGTTGGCGCCGAGGTTGTGGCTGGTCTTCAGGATCAGCTTCGCGTACTCGGAGTAGACGGGTGAGACGTGGGCCGCGACGCGCGGCGCCCCCGCATACGAGGCCGGCAGGCGGCGGACCGGGTTGGGACCGGTGGCGGGGGCGGCGACGGAGACCCCGGCACGGCGCAGGGCCTCGACGAACGCGGTGCGGCCGAAGGCGGCCGGGTCCTTCACCGGGGAGACCCGCAGGACGGGCGCGCCGCCGGCGGGGACGGTGCCGGAGAGGGTGATGCGGGTGCCGTCGGGCGAGGCGGAGACGCTGACGTCGGCGGGCGTGCCGGCGGCGGCCGTCCGCACGGTGGAGGTGACCCGGTACGGCGCCACCTGCGGGCGCCAGCTGAGGACGGCGGGGCGGCCGGGGGCGCTGCCCGGCGTGGTGAGCAGGTCGATGACGTCGTCGTTGACGATGAGCGGCGCCGGGGCGGGGTCGAGCTCCGGGTACGCGGTGAAGAGCCGGTCGTCGACGACCACGTCGCCGGTGACGCGGGTGATGCCGGACCGCCGGACCTGGCGGGCGAGGTCGTCGATCCCGGCGAGCGGGTCCTCGGGGGTGAGCTCGGCACCGGGGACGGAGTCGGCGTAGGTGTGGTCGACGGCGCGGTAGTCGACGGTGCCGTCCGGCCTGGTGCGGCCGCCCATCGTGAGGTCGCCCCGGCCGACGAGCACCAGGTCGCCGTGGAGGGCGGAGCCGGCGCGGGTGCCGACGGCGTGGACCGGGGTGGTGAAGCGGTGGTCGCCGCCGAGGGTGTGCCAGGTGCCGGAGACGGTGAAGAGCTTGGCGGCGGAGCCGGGGATGAAGAACTCGTCCGCCGCCACGGCGTGCAGGACGCGGCCGTCGGCGGGGTCCTCCTCCAGCAGTCCCCAGTGGGCGTGCCGGTAGGCGGGCTTCTCCGTGATCGCGGTGATCCGCGGGTCGAGGCCCGTCGGGAGGCCGCCCCCCGGACCGTCCGCGGGGGCGCCTGCGGTGACACCCGCCGGCCCGGCGGCCAGGGGCCCGGCGGCGACCGCCGGGAGGGCGGCGGCGGCCAGCACGGCGGTGACGGCTGCGGCCCTGGCCCGCCGTCCCGGCCGACGGGGGCCCCGGATGCGGGGAGTCCTCATCCCTCGACGTTAGGTAACCGCCGCAGGTCCGGCAATCCGGACACGGCCGCCGGACGGAGGCGGTGCCGCCGGGGCGGAGGCGGCGCGGCCGGGGCGGAGACGGCGCGGCCGGGGCGGCCGGACTCGTCGGACCGGGATCGGGCCGCGATCGGGCCGGGGCCGGCCCCGCGGTCACCGGGCGGCGCGGTGCGCCCAGGCGGTGTGGGAGGTCGCGACGGCGGCGGCCAGGACGGCGGCGAGGAGGAGGCCCGCGGCCGCACCGTGGTGCGGGAGGATCCAGGCCCCGGCGGCCGCGCCCGCCACGAGGGCGAGGATGCCGCCGGCCCGCCGCAGCGCCCGGGGGTTGGAGCCGCCCGCCAGGGAGGAGTCCGCGACCAGGCCGGTGAGGGTCCTGGTGACCACGGTGGTGGTCATGTCGGGCACGGCGAGCCGCCGGACGGTGGCGTTGCGGATGCCCATCGCCAGGGCGAGGACCGCGACGACGGCGTGCTCGGCGGTCCGGCCCGCCGCGGTCGCCGCGACGGCCGCCGCGACGGAGACGAGGACCGCCTCGGCGGCGAGCGCGGTGCCGACCCAGCGGTGCCGGGGCCCGTCCGCCATCCCCGCGGCCAGGCGGCCGCCGACGGCGGTACCGAGGACGAAGCCGGTGAGCGCGGTCAGCGACCGGCCGACCGAGAAGCCGGGGGCACCTGCGGCGGAGAAGCCGAGGATGAGCAGGTTGCCGGTCATGTTGGCGGTGAAGACGTGGCCGAGGCCGAGGAAGCTGACGGCGTCCAGCACCCCGCTGACGAAGGTGAGCGCCAGCAGGGCGGCGACCTGCGGGTCGGACCGGAACTCCGGCACGGCGGCACCGTCCCTTCGGTCGCGGGAGGCGGGTCGGGGCGGTCCGCGCCGGGTCCCGTCCGGATTCCGGGCGGACCCGCCGGGAGCGCCGTCCGGGGCCGGGCCGGCCGCGGCCGGGCGGGCGGGCGGTGCGGCCGTTCCGTGCGGACGTGCCGGCGCGGCGGGGGGTGCGCGGCCGGGCGGGGCGGTCGACGCGGGGCGGGCCGTCGCGGGGGTCCGCCCCGGGACGGCCCGGCGGCCCGGCGGCCCGTCCGCCCGGTGCGGCCGCACCGGGCGGACGGGCAGGGCGCGGGCTCAGCCCGCGACCATCTCCTCGGTCAGATTGGCCTCGGTGCTGGGCAGGCCCAGCTCCTGGGCGCGCTTGTCGGCCATGGCCAGCAGGCGGCGGATGCGGCCGGCGACGGCGTCCTTGGTCAGCGGCGGGTCGGCGAGCGAGCCCAGCTCCTCCAGGGACGCCTGCTTGTGCTCCATGCGCAGCCGGCCCGCGGCCGCCAGGTGCTCGGGGACCTCCTCGCCGAGGATCTCCAGCGCCCGCTGGACCCGGGCCCCGGCCGCGACCGCCGCGCGGGCGGAACGGCGCAGGTTGGCGTCGTCGAAGTTGGCCAGCCGGTTGGCGGTGGCCCGGACCTCGCGGCGCATCCGCCGCTCCTCCCAGGCGAGGACCGCCTCGTGGGCGCCGAGGCGGGTGAGCAGCGCGCCGATGGCGTCGCCGTCGCGCACCACGACCCGGTCCACGCCGCGGACCTCGCGGGCCTTGGCGGCGATGCCGAGCCTGCGGGCCGCGCCGACCAGGGCGAGCGCGGCCTCGGAGCCGGGGCAGGTGATCTCCAGGGAGGAGGACCGGCCGGGCTCGGTCAGCGAGCCGTGCGCCAGGAACGCGCCGCGCCAGGCCGCCTCCGCGTCGCAGGTGGCGCCGGAGACCACCGCGGGGGGCAGGCCCCGGATCGGCCGTCCCCGCCCGTCCACCAGCCCGACCTGCCGCGCCAGCAGGTCGCCGTCCTTGACCACGCGCACCACGAACCGGCTGCCGCGCCGCAGGCCGCCGGGGGCCATCACCACGAGCTCCGAGGAGTGGCCGAAGATCTCCAGGAGGTCCTTGCTCAGCCGCCTCGCCGCAAAGGTGGTGTCCAGCTCCGCCTCGATCACGATGCGTCCGCTCACAATGTGCAGACCACCCGCGAACCGCAGGACCGCCGACACCTCCGCCTTGCGGCAGCAGGTCCGGGTGACGGGGAGCCGGCTGATCTCGTCCTTCACCGCTGCCGTCATCGCCATGCGCCGATCCTTCCATGTGTCCGGAAAATCCGGTCGTACGCGGCGGCCAAGAGCTCGGGGTCGTGTCGCGGGGTGCCGTCCGCCGCCGCCACGCGGTCGAGCACCAGTTCGCCGCCCATCCGCCCGGCGGCCTTCTCAAGACCGGGCAGGTCGGCGTCGCCGAAGGCGCCGCCGGTCACCGCGCCCTCGTCCACCAGGATCGCGTCCACGGAGAGCCGCGGGGCGTGGTGGGCCAGCACCTCCAGGTGCCGCTGCGGGGTGAAGCCCTCCGTCTCGCCCGGCTGCGGGGCGAGGTTGAGGGTGAGCAGCCGCCGCGCCTTGGTGGCGAGCAGCGCCTCGGCGAGCTCCGGCACCATCAGGTGCGGGAGCACGCTGGTGAACCACGACCCGGGGCCGAGGACCACCCAGTCGGCGTCCAGGACGGCGGCCACCGCCTCCGGGACGGCCGGCGGGTCCTCGGGGAGCAGCCGGATGGACTGCACCGTCCCCGGGGTCACCGCGACGTGGGCCTGCCCGCGGACGGTCCCGGTCTCGGTGGGGCGCGCCGGGTCGTGGCCGCGCACGGTGGCCTCGATGTCCAGGGGCACGGCGGACATCGGCAGGACCCGGCCGTGGGCGCCGAGCAGCCGCCCCACCCACTCCAGGGCGGCGACGTGGTCGCCGAGCTTCTCCCACAGCGCCACGATGAGCAGGTTCCCCACCGCGTGGCCGTGCAGTTCGCCGTCGCTGGTGAAGCGGTGCTGGATGACCTCGGACCAGGTGCGGCCCCACTCGTCGTCGCCGCAGAGCGCGGCGAGCGCCTTGCGCAGGTCGCCCGGGGGCAGCACGCCCAGCTCCTCGCGGAGCCGGCCGCTGGAGCCGCCGTCGTCGGCGACGGTGACCACGGCGGTCAGGTTCGCGGTGAGCCTGCGCAGCGCGGACAGCGACGCGGAGAGCCCCTGCCCGCCGCCGAGCGCGACGATCCTGGGAGCGGCGGCCCTGTGGGCACCTCCCTGCGCCCGGTCGGCAGCCCTGCGCTGGAGCTGCCGCCCCGGAGAGTGTCCCGTCACACGTGCCCCACGTTCCTCCGCCGACCGGGCGGCCCGCCGCCCCGGACCGGACCGGCCCGGGGCGGGAGGGTCGCTGCGGTCACTCCCGTCCCATGTCGCGGTGGACCAGGACCGTCTCCACGCCGTCCGCTATCAGCCGCTTGGCCAGGCGCTCCGACATGGCGACACTCCGGTGCTTCCCGCCGGTGCAGCCTACGGCAAGCGTCATGTACCGCTTGCCCTCCCGTCGGAAGCCCGCGGTGACGATGCGCAGCAGCTCGGAGTAGCCGTCCAGGAACTCCTTCGCGCCGGGCTGGTCGAAGACGTAGCGGGCGACCTCGTCGTCGGTGCCGGTGCGGGGGCGCAGCTCCGGGACCCAGTGGGGGTTGGGCAGGAAGCGGCAGTCCACCACCAGGTCGGCGTCGACCGGCAGGCCGTACTTGAAGCCGAAGGACATGACCGTGGCGCGCAGCTCCGGCTCGCCCTCGCCGGAGAACTGGGCGTCCAGCTTGGCCCGCAGCTCGTGGACGTTGAGGCTGGAGGTGTCGATCACGAGGTCGGCCTCGCCGCGGAGCTCCCGCAGCAGGTCGCGCTCACGCGCTATCCCGTCGACGATCCGGCCGTCGCCCTGCAGCGGGTGCGGGCGGCGGACGCTCTCGAAGCGGCGGACCAGCGCGTCGTCGGAGGCCTCCAGGAAGACCACCCGCAGGCGCACGCCGCGCCGCTCAAGCTCCTCCAGCGAGGTCAGCAGGTCGTCGAAGAAGCGGCGGCCGCGGACGTCCACCACCACGCCTATGCGCGCGACCGCCCCCTGGGAGCGGGCGCCGAGATCGACCATGGTCGGTATCAGGGACGGCGGCAGGTTGTCGACGACGAACCAGCCCAGGTCCTCCAGGCACTTCGCCGCCGTGCTGCGGCCCGCCCCGGACATGCCGGAGATGATCACCAGCTCGGGGACGTTCTCCCCCGCACCGGACACAGTCACTGTTCTTCCCCGCTTTCGGTGGTTCTGCTGAGGAGAACGCGCCGGACGCCCCGGGGCTTCCCTCTCTCACCCGGGAGGGTGACGCGGGACCGCCCGGGGGCACCGTGGAGCGGACGGGCGGCGTCGGCCGTCATCGCGCCTCCTGGTCTTCGATGATCTCCCCCGTGGAGGTGTTCACGGCGGGAGCGGCGGGTGTACGGGACGCCAACGCGGCGGCAACGGCCTCCGCGGTGCGCCGGCCGACGCCCGGCACCGCGCAGATCTCCTCCACGGTGGCGGCGCGCAGCCTCTTCAGCGACCCGAAGTGCTTCAGCAGCGCCTGCCGCCGGGTCTCGCCGAGGCCCGGCACCTCGTCCAGGCCGCCCGTCGTGAGCCGCTTGGAGCGCTTGGTGCGCTGGTAGGAGATGGCGAACCGGTGGGCCTCGTCGCGGACCCGCTGGAGCAGGTACAGGCCCTCGCTGGTGCGGGGCAGGACCACCGGGTCGTCCTCGTCCGGCAGCCAGACCTCCTCCAGCCGCTTGGCGAGGCCGCACAGGGCCACGCCGTCGATGCCGAGCTCGTCCAGGGCCCGCTTGGCGGCGGCGACCTGGGGCTGCCCGCCGTCGACCACGACGAGCTGGGGCGGGTAGGCGAAGCGGCGGGGCCGGCCGGTCTCCGGGTCGATCGGGCCGGACGCGGGTGCGCCGCCGTCGGCCCCGGACGTGCCGTCGACCCCTGGCGCGCCGTCGGCCCCTGGCGCACCGCCGCCCCCCGGGTCGCCGTGCCCGGGGGCGCCGGGATCCGGGGCCTCCCACTCGCCGGTCTCCTGCCGCTCCTGGAGGTAGCGGCGGAAGCGGCGGGTGAGCACCTCGTGCATGGAGCGGACGTCGTCCTGGCCGGCGAAACCCTTGATGGCGAAGCGCCGGTACTCGCCCTTGCGGGCCAGGCCGTCCTCGAAGACCACCATGGAGGCGACCACGTCCTCGCCCTGCAGGTGGGAGATGTCGAAGCACTCGATGCGCAGCGGGGCGGAGTCCAGGCCGAGTGCGTCGGCGATCTCCTGGAGGGCCACGCTGCGGGTGGTGAGGTCCGAGGCACGCCGGGTCTTGTGGAGGGCCAGGGTCTGCTGCGCGTTGCGCTGCACCGTGGCCATCAGGTCCTTCTTGTCGCCGCGCTGTGGCACCCGCAGGTCGACGCGGGCGCCGCGCAGGTCCGTGAGCCAGTCGGCCAGCGGCTCGACGGGCTCGGGCAGCGCGGGGACCAGCACCTCCTTCGGGACCGCCTCGTCGCCGCCGCCGTACAGCTGCTGGAGGGCGTGCTCCACCAGCCCCGGGGTGTCGACGTCCTCGACCCGGTCGGTGACCCAGCCGCGCTGGCCGCGGATGCGGCCGCCGCGGACGTGGAAGATCTGGACGGCGGCCTCCAGCTCGTCCTCGGCGAGGGCCAGGACGTCGGCGTCGGTGCCGTCGGCGAGGACGACGGCCTGCTTCTCCATCGCCCTCCGCAGGGCGCCGATGTCGTCGCGCAGCCGGGCGGCGCGCTCGTACTCCATCGCCGCGGCGGCCTCCTTCATCTGATCCTCCAGCCGGCGCACGTAGGCGCCGGTGCGGCCGGCCATGAAGTCGCAGAAGTCCTCGGCGAGCGCCCGGTGCTCCTCGGGGGTGACCCGGCCGACGCAGGGCGCGGAGCACTTGCCGATGTAGCCGAGCAGGCAGGGGCGGCCGACCTGCCCGGCGCGCTTGAAGACGCCCGCGGAGCAGGTGCGCACGGGGAAGACCCGCAGCAGGAGGTCGACGGTCTCGCGGATGGCCCAGGCGTGGCCGTACGGGCCGAAGTAGCGCACGCCCCTGCGGTGCGGCCCGCGCATCACCTGGACGCGGGGGAACTCCTCGTTCAGCGTGACCGCGAGCGACGGATAGCTCTTGTCGTCGCGGTACTTGACGTTGAACCGGGGGTCGAACTCCTTGATCCAGGTGTACTCCAGCTGGAGGGCCTCCACCTCGGTGCCGACCACGGTCCACTCGACGGCGGCGGCCGTGGTGACCATGGTGGCGGTGCGGGGGTGGAGGTTCGCCAGGTCCTGGAAGTACGAGGAGAGCCGGGAGCGCAGGCTCTTGGCCTTCCCGACGTAGATCACCCGCCCGTGGGCGTCGCGGAACTTGTAGACACCCGGGGAGTCCGGGATCTGCCCGGGCGCGGGGCGGTACGTCGACGGGTCGGCCATGCCCCCACCGTACCGACTGGGGAGGACATCCCGGGCGGCGCGGACGGGCCCGGCGGACGGACCGGGCGGACGCGCCCGGCGGACGCGCCCGGCGGACGGGCCGGGCGCGGGACGGCGGTGCGGCGGCGGCCGGCGCGGCGGCGGCCGGGACGGCGGGGCGTCAGCCGCCCGCGACCAGGCGGCCGCCCCGGACCGCGACGGGGACCGCGGGCAGGGGCCGGGGGGCCGGGCCGTCGGCCACCGAGCCGTCGGCGATGCGGAACCGGCTGCCGTGGCAGGGGCACTGGATGAGGCCGTCGGCGACCTTGTCCACGATGCAGCCGGCGTGCGTGCAGCGGGCGCTGAACGCCTTGAACTCGCCCTTGGCGGGCTGGGTGACGACGATCCGGTCGTCGCGGTGGACGACGCCGCCGCCGACCGGGACCGCCGCCGCGTCGCCGAGGTCGACCGGACCGGCGGACGCGGGCGCCGAGGAGCCCCCGGAGGGGGAGCAGGCGGCGAGGCCGAGCGCTCCGGCGCCGGCTGCGGCGGCGCCGCGCAGGACGGCGCGCCGCGTGGGGGCGCCGGCAGGGGCTGCGGGCTGCGGGGCGGCCGCGGGCCGGGCCGACGCCGCGGGCCGGGCGTCCGCCGGGACGGCGGCACAGCCCGTGCAGGCGGGACGGCCGGCGCCGGCCGGGGTGGCGGTACCGGCCGGGGTGGCGGTGGGGGTGTCGGAACGTCCGCTGTCGGCGTGGTGCATGGTCGCTGCTCCGTGGGTCCCGGCTCCTGGTCGTCGCACTCTACCGCCGGAAGGCCGCGACGGCTCCGGAGCCCTGCGGGGCGGCGGGTACCGCGGCGGAGGAGGCGGGCTCCGCGCGCGGTACGGGGCGGAGCAGGTCGAGCGCGAACGGCGCGCCGAGCACCGCCGGGACCCAGAGGAGGGCCCAGAGCCGGTCCTGCTGGGCGGCGACGGGGTGGGCGGCGGCCGTGGCGGCGCCGACCGCGGCGGCGGCCGCGGCCAGCACGCCGAGGGTGCGGCAGCGGCGGGCCAGGGCCCAGCCGGCGAGGCAGAGCAGCGCCGGGAGCAGGGGCTGGGCGGCCTGGTCGCGCAGCCACTGCTCCCCGTAGTGGGCGTCCAGGCGGAGCAGCCGCTGCCAGACGTCGGCGACCGGGGGGCGGTGGAAGCTGCGGGTGAAGGTGTCCTGGAGGGTCTCGGCCGCGTCCGGGAGGCGCAGCGCGGTCGTGCCGACCGCGATCAGCGCCGCCGCGGAGCCGGCGAGCGCCGCCAGCAGGACGGCCCCGGAGCGGGTCCCGGCAGCGGTGTCGGCGGCGGTGTCCGTGCCGGTGCGGGTGCCGGTACGGGTGCCGGCGCCGGGCCGGGGGCGGGCGGCCCGGCCGAGCAGGCGGCAGACGGCCGCGGCGGCCAGGGCGCAGGCCAGCATGAGGGCGGTGGGGTACTTGACCGCGGTGGTGGCGGCGAGGGCGCCGAGCAGGAGCGCCGCGCCCGCGCGGGTGCGGCCGTGCAGCAGCCACCAGCCGCCGAGCAGCGCGGCGAGCACCCCGGTGGTGACCGCCCCCTCGGCGAGCGGCTGGGTGGACCACCAGCCGAGGCGGCAGCAGAGGAAGAGCAGCTGCCCGGCGGTGGCCGCGGTCGGCGAGGCGCCCGCCTGGCGCAGCAGGGCGACGACGAGCAGGGAGGAGCCCGCCGTGAGCAGCAGGCCGGTCAGCCACATGCCGCGGGCGACGCCGAGGAGGGCCACGGCCGGGGAGATCAGCAGCGGGTAGCCGGGCCGGGTGGTGAAGATCCGCTCGTACCGGGGGTCGGTCGGGGAGAGGCCGGCGGCGTTGGCCCGGAGGCAGGAGCGCAGGTCGGCCCGGCGGGCGGCGTCCGCCGGGCCGGAGGCCGCCGGGTCCAGCCGGCGGATCCGCGCGAGGCGGGCGGCGTCGCTCGCGCAGTAGGCGGCGACGGCGCGGCTGCGGGCCTCGGCGGGCGGCACGCCCAGGAACTCCAGGCTCTGCCGGGCGTAGCGGTAGGAGTCGTTGGAGAGGGTCCAGACGGGGTGGGCGACCGTCTGGAGGGCGGCGAACACCAGGACCACCAGCAGCGGCAGCGTGGCCGCGGACCGGCGGGGCCGGGCTGCGGCGGGCCTGGGATGCGTGTGCGGCTGCGACGGCCCGCACTGCTCCGCCGGGCCGTCCTGGACCGGCGCGTCCCGGACCGGCGGGCCGGAGTGGCCCGATGACGCGTCCCGGGCCGAGGAGCCGTCCTGGCCCGCCGGGCCGTCCGGGCCCGGCAGGACGCCCTGACCCGACGGGTCGTCCTGACCCGACGGGGCGGCGGCGCGGTCCAGCGGATCGGGGGCCTCTGCGGCGGCACTCGGTGCGGACATACCGCCCATGGTGGGCACCGCGCCCCCGCCGCCCGCCGACCGGCGCTCCGCCCGGGGACGGAACCACACGGTCGGCGGGGGCGCGTACCGCTACACGGCGCTCTTGCGCCGCGCCCGCTTCGCGACCGGCGGGGCGTCGCTGACCCGGTCGCCGAGGATGTCCCGGAGGAACTTGCCGGTGTGGCTCTCGCCCACGGCCGCGACCTCCTCCGGGGTGCCCTCCGCGACGACCCCGCCGCCGCCGTGGCCGCCTTCCGGCCCCATGTCCACGACCCAGTCGGCGGTCTTGATCACGTCGAGGTTGTGCTCGATGACGATGACCGTGTTGCCCTTCTCCACCAGGCCAGAGAGGACCTTGATCAGCTTGCTGATGTCCTCGAAGTGGAGGCCGGTGGTGGGCTCGTCCAGGACGTAGACGGTGCGCCCGGTGGAGCGCTTCTGCAGCTCGGAGGAGAGCTTGACGCGCTGCGCCTCACCGCCGGAGAGGGTGGGCGCGGACTGCCCGAGGCGGACGTAGCCGAGGCCGACCTCGTTGAGGGTGCGCAGGTGGCGGGCGATGGCGGGCACCGCCTCGAAGAAGTGCAGCGCCTCCTCGATCGGCATGTCCAGCACCTCGGCGATGGACTTGCCCTTGTAGTGGACGTCCAGCGTCTCCCGGTTGTAGCGGGCGCCGTGGCAGACCTCGCAGGGGACGTAGACGTCCGGCAGGAAGTTCATCTCGATCTTGATGGTGCCGTCGCCGGAGCAGTTCTCGCAGCGGCCGCCCTTGACGTTGAACGAGAACCGGCCGGGCAGGTAGCCGCGGACCTTGGCCTCGGTGGTCTCGGCGAAGAGGCGGCGGATGTGGTCGAAGACGCCGGTGTAGGTCGCGGGGTTGGAGCGCGGGGTGCGCCCGATCGGCGACTGGTCGACGTGGACGACCTTGTCCACCAGGTCGGTGCCGGTGACCCGGGTGTGCCGGCCGGGCACGCTGCGGGCGCCGTTGAGTTCCCGCGCGAGGTGGGTGTAGAGGATGTCGTTGACCAGGGTGGACTTGCCGGATCCGGAGACGCCGGTGACGGCGGTCAGCGTGCCGAGCGGGAAGCCGACGGTGACGTCCTTGAGGTTGTGCTCGCGGGCGCCGTGGACGACGATCTGCCGCTTGCGGTCGCGCGGCCGCCGCTTCTCCGGCGTGGGGATGGCGCGCTTGCCGGACAGGTACTGCCCGGTCATCGACTCGTCGTTGGCCAGCAGCTCGGCCAGCGGCCCGGAGTGGACCACCCTGCCGCCGTGCTCGCCCGCGCCGGGGCCGATGTCCACGACCCAGTCGGAGGTGCGGATGGTGTCCTCGTCGTGCTCCACCACGATCAGGGTGTTGCCGAGGTCCCGCAGCCGCACCAGGGTCTCGATGAGCCGGTGGTTGTCGCGCTGGTGGAGGCCGATGGACGGCTCGTCCAGCACGTAGAGCACGCCGACCAGGCCGGAGCCGATCTGGGTGGCCAGGCGGATGCGCTGCGCCTCACCGCCGGAGAGGGTGCCGGCGGCGCGGTTGAGGGAGAGGTAGTCCAGGCCGACGTCGACCAGGAACCGCAGCCGCTCGTTGACCTCCTTCAGCACCCGCTCGGCGATGGTCTTCTCACGGTCGGTCAGGGTCAGGCCCTGCAGGAAGTCGGCGCAGTCGCTGATGGACATCGCCGCGACGTCCGCGATGGACCGGTCCTGGACGGTGACGGCCAGCACCACCGGCTTGAGCCGCGTGCCCTGGCAGCCGGGGCACGGCACCTCGCGCATGTAGCCCTCGAAGCGCTCGCGGCTGGAGTCGCTCTCCGCCTCCGAGTGGCGCCGCTGCACGAACGGCACCGCGCCCTCGAAGGAGGTGGTGTAGGAGCGCTCACGCCCGTAGCGGTTGCGGTAGCGCACCTCGATCTGGGTCTTGTGGCCGTACAGCAGGGCCTTGCGGGCGCGGGCCGGCAGGCCGGCGAAGGGGATGTCGGTGCGGAAGCCCAGCTCCTTGGAGAGGGCGCCGACCAGCCGCTGGAAGTACTCCTTGGTGTGGCCGAGCGACCAGGGGTGGATGGCGCCCTCGTCGAGCGACTTCTCCTCGTCGGGGACGACCAGCTCGGGGTCGACCTCCATGCGGGTGCCGATGCCGGTGCACTCCGGGCAGGCGCCGAACGGCGAGTTGAAGGAGAACGACCGCGGCTCCAGCTCCTCGAAGGAGACGTCGTCGTACGGGCAGTAGAGGTGCTCGGAGAACATCCGCTCGCGCTGCGGGTCGTCCTCGGGCAGGTCGACGAAGTCGAGCACCACCATGCCGCCGGAGAGGCCGAGCGCGGTCTCCACGGAGTCGGTGAGCCGGCGCTTGGCGGACTCCTTGACCGTGAGGCGGTCGACGACCACCTCGATGGTGTGCTTCTCCTGCTTCTTCAGCGTCGGCGGCTCGGTGAGCTGCACCGTGGCGCCGTCCACCCGGGCGCGGGCGTAGCCCTTGGCCTGGAGGTCGGCGAAGAGGTCGACGTACTCCCCCTTGCGGCCGCGCACCAGCGGGCTGAGCACCTGGAAGCGGGTGCCCTCCGCCAGTTCCAGCACCCGGTCGACGATCGCCTGCGGGGTCTGCCGGGCGATCGGCCGGCCGCAGTGCGGGCAGTGCGGCCGGCCGATGCGGGCGAAGAGGAGCCGCAGGTAGTCGTAGACCTCGGTGATGGTGCCGACCGTGGAGCGGGGGTTGCGGGAGGTCGACTTCTGGTCGATGGAGACGGCCGGGGAGAGCCCCTCGATGAAGTCGACGTCGGGCTTGTCCATCTGCCCGAGGAACTGCCGGGCGTACGAGGAGAGCGACTCCACGTAGCGGCGCTGGCCCTCGGCGAAGATGGTGTCGAAGGCCAGCGACGACTTGCCGGAGCCCGAGAGCCCCGTGAAGACGACGAGCGAGTCGCGGGGCAGGTCGAGCGAGACGTTCTTCAGGTTGTGCTCGCGAGCACCGCGGACGATGAGGCGGTCTGCCACGCTGTGCGCCTTTCTCCGGGGAGGGGGCAGGGGCTGGTCGGTGCCGCGGCCCCCGTGGCGGGGGGCCGGGCGGAGCGCGACGGGGCTGGTCGGCCCCGCCCGGCGTTCTCGGCCCGTGGTCGAGCGGACGCGGCGCTGCGGGGCCGCGTCGTCAGGCCCACAGGGATCGTAACCACGCGGGTCGGGCGTTTCTTCCAGGTTCGGAAAGACAGCCTATAGCTCACGCGTTCGAATATCGAGCCTGTCCAGCCGGGACCACCCGAACGGGTGACGCGGCTCCCGCCCCGGCGCGCCGCACCGGCCGGGGAAACCCCCGTTGGGAACGGGGATCGCGGGTAGCGTCCGCAGTGCGCCTCCCCCGGACCAACGACCGGGACGCGCAAGGGAAACGCCGTCGACCCGCAGGAGGTCCCATGTCCGCAGCGACCGAGCCCGCCACCCCGGCCCCCGGCGCGCCCGCCGCCGTCCGCGACGACCTGGCGGAGGTCGCCGAGGCCGCCGAGCGCGTCCTGCGCACCGCGGCGGAGCTGGACCCCGACGGCCTGGCCGGGCCCTCGCTGCTGCCCGGCTGGACCCGCGGCCACGTGCTGGCCCACCTCGCCCGGAACGCCGACTCGCTCGTCAACCTGCTCACCGGCGCCCGCGAGGGGCGGGACATCCCCGCGTACGCCGACGGCGACGCCCGCGAGCGGGGCATCCGGGAGGGGGCGGGGCGCCCGCTCGACGAGCAGCTCGCCGACCTCGCGGCCGCGCAGGAGCGCTTCGCGGCGGCGGCCGCGTCCCTGCCGGACGAGGCGTGGTCCTCCCGGGTCCGCCACCGCAGCGGGTACCTGTTCCCGGCCTCGGAGATCCCCGCCAAGCGGCTCCAGGAGCTGGAGTACCACCACGTGGACCTCGGCGCCGGCTACACGCCCGCGCACTGGACGGCGGGCTTCGCCGCCCGCGAGCTGGAGCGGCTGGCCGCACGGTACCGCGGCGAGGAGGGCGTGCCGGCGGTCCGGCTGCTCACGGAGGGCGGGGAGCACGACCTGCGCATCGGCGCGGCGGACGGGGAGCCGGAGCTGACCGTGGAGGGGCCGGTCCGCGGGCTGGTGGCCTGGCTCTCCGGCCGCTCGGACGGCGACGGCCTCCAGGTCCACCGCGGCGACGACCCGCTGGCCGACCCGCGGACCGCGCTGCCGGAGCTGCCGCCCATGGCGTGACGGCCCGCCGGGAACGGCGGGGGCGGGATGAGGCCCGGGGCCGGGTGCGCGATCATGGCCGGGAGGCCGGTGCGGACGGCGAGGACGAGGAAGAGGAGGACGGCATGCCGTACCACGGAGCGGTGAGGGTCGGCGGGCCGGCGGAGGTGCGCGAGCTGGCCCACCTGATGATCACCAAGGTGGCGGTGGGGCCGATGGACAACAACGCCTACCTGCTGCGCTGCCGGGCCACCGACGAGCAGCTGCTGGTCGACGCCGCGGCGGACGCGCCGACCCTGCTGGAGACGGTCGGCGACCGGCTCGCCACCGTGGTCACCACCCACCGCCACCGCGACCACTGGTCCGCGCTGGCCGACGTGGTCGCGGCCACCGGGGCCCGCACCGCCGCGGGCCGCCACGACGCGGAGGGCATCGCCGTCCCCACCGACCTGCTCCTGGACGAGGGCGGCACGGTCCGGGTCGGGCAGGTGGAGCTGACCGTCCACCACCTGGTCGGCCACACGCCCGGAGCCGTCGTGCTGGTCTACGACGACCCGCAGGGCCACCCGCACCTGTTCACCGGGGACTGCCTCTTCCCCGGCGGGCCGGGGAGGACGACGCGGCCCGAGGACTTCACCTCGCTGATGGACGGGCTGGAGGCCAAGGTCTTCACCCTGCCCGACGAGACCTGGGTCTACCCCGGCCACGGCGACGACACCACCCTCGGCGCGGAGCGGCCGCACCTGGCGGAGTGGCGCGCCCGGGGCTGGTGACACGGGGCCGGTGACACCGCGGGCGGCGGACCCCGCCGGGGCCCGCCGCCCGCACCGCAGGGCCGCCCGCACCGGGGGTGCGGGCGGCCCTGCGGCATGTCCTGGGGTCAGCGGCCGCGGCCGTGGTCGCCCTGGTTGCCGTGGTCGCCCTGGTTTCCGGAGCCGCCCTGGCCGCCGGTGCCGACCGGGGTGGTGGTGCCCGGGGTGCCCGGGTTCGGGTTGCCGGGGGTGCCCGGGTCGTTGTGGTCGCCGCGGCCGTCGTGGTCGCCGCGACCCCGCCCGTCGTGGTCACGGCCGTCGTGGTCGCCGCGGCCACGGCCGTCGTGGTCGCGGTCGCGGTCGCCCCAGGTCTCGCGGTCGATCACGCGGCCCCGGTCGTCCCGCAGGACGGCGGTGTCCTCGCGGTCCCACAGCGGCCGCCAGCGGCCCTGGAACACCTCGTGGCGGTGGTCGCGGCCGCGCCCGGTGTAGACCCGGACCTCGTCGTGCCCGCGCAGGTAGAGGTGGCCGAAGCGGTAGGTGTGGCGGTCGCGGTCCGAGAGGGTCCAGCCCTCCAGGTCCACGCCGTGGCGGCCGGTGTTCACGACGGTGATCCACTCACGGCGGGCGTCGCGGTCGTGATGGACCCGGCCGAGCTCGACCGAGGCGCGCGGGTCGCGCTCGAGGCCGTGGCGCCCGTGGTCGTGGTCGGCGGCCTGGGCCGCGCCGGCACCGAGGACGACCGCCGTGGCGGCGGCGAGGAGGGTGGAGGCGATGCGGCGTGCGTGCATGTGTGTCCCCATGGTTCGTTGGCGCCGCCCAGGTGCGGCTGCGCCGTTGGAATGACCGTATGAGGGGTTCGGGGCGCGTCGCCCCTGCTCGCGGCGGTATTCGCTCGGATAGGTGGTCCTGGGGCGGGGGCCCCGGGCCGGGGCCGGGTACCGGACGCGCGCCGGTCCCGGTTCCCGCGCACCGCCCCCGCTCCAGGGGGCGGCACGGCCGCGCCCCCTGCCGGGGGACCCGGGAGGGGGCGCGGCCGGGCGGCGCGGGGGCGCGGCCGGAGGGGCGGAGCGGTCAGGCGTCGACCCGCTCCCGCGCGGCCTCGTCGTCCGCCCTGCGGCGGGAGGCGACGAGGCTGGTCACCGTGGTGACGGCCAGCACGGTGCAGATGACGCCCAGCGAGAGCGGGATGCCGATCTCGGGGACGTGCACGCCCGCCTCGTGCAGGGCGTGCAGCACCAGCTTCACACCGATGAAGCCCAGGATGATCGACAGGCCGTAGGAGAGGTGGACCAGCTTCGTCAGCAGGCCGCCGATGAGGAAGTACAGCTGCCGCAGGCCCATGAGGGCGAAGGCGTTGGCGGTGAAGACGATGTACGGGTCCTGCGTCAGCCCGAAGATCGCGGGGATGGAGTCGAGGGCGAAGAGCACGTCGGTGGTGCCGATCGCCACCATGACGACGAGCATCGGGGTGATCAGGCGCCGGCCGCCCTCCCGGACGACCAGCTTCGTACCGTGGTAGCGGTCGGTGGCGGGGAAACGCTTCTGCACGGCCTTGAGCAGGCGGTTCTCCTCGAACTCGTCCTCCTCCTCGTCGGAGCGCGCGTCCTGGACGAGCTTCCAGGCGGTCCAGATCAGGAACGCGCCGAAGAGGAAGAAGACCCAGGAGAAGCTGCCGATCACGGCGGCGCCGGCCGCGATGAAGACGGCGCGGAGCACGAGGGCGATCAGCACGCCCACCATCAGCACGCGCTGCTGGTAGGCCCGCGGCACGGCGAACTTCGCCATGATCAGGATGAAGACGAAGAGGTTGTCGACGCTGAGCGACTTCTCGGTGATGTACCCGGCGAAGAACTCGCCGGCCGGCTGCGCGCCGGAGTGCCACCACAGGAAGCCGCCGAAGAGGACCGCCAGCACGACCCAGACGGCGGTCCAGGCACCGGCCTCCCGCAGGGAGACCTCGTGCGGCTTGCGGCCGCCGATGAAGAAGTCGGCAGCGATGAGGGCGCACAGCGCCAGGATGGTCGAGGCCCACATGGCCAGGGAGACGTCCACTGCACCTCCGGCAGATTCGGCGGACATTCGTCGGCTGCCGGAGGTCTCTTCCGTCCGCGGCTGGGCGGACCAACGCCCCCGGGTGCCGCCGGCTCTGCCGGACGGCGCCGTGATGACGAGGACGCTGCGGGGGAGTACTCCCCTCCGATGCAAAGAACTCTACCCGAAGAACCAAGGAAAGGTAAAGAAAGACCCTGCGAAGGTAAAGAGCACCGGGGTGCGGGGTGTCAGGCGAGCCGGTGCAGCAGGTCGGTGACGACGGTGCTGCCGGGTGCCGGGACCAGCGGCTCGAAGGTCCACACGTGCTCCACCCACGGGTCCGCCAGGCAGTCCTGGGGAACCGGGGACAGCCTGGTCAGGCCGTGCCAGAACGGGTCCAGCGCCGGCCCGTACCCGGCGGCGTCCGCCCGGTCCGCGACGAGCAGCAGGTGGACCCCCGCGGCCGGCCCCTCCTCGGCGAGGTAGCGCAGCCCGCCCACCGTCCGGTCGTCGAACCCGTACGGGAAGTCGTGCACCAGCAGCAGCCGCGCGGCCCGGTCCACGGACGGCGGGAGGGCGTCGTCCGCCCCGCCCCGCAGCGCCATCCGGACCAGGTCGACGCGCTTCACGAGCGAGTCCACCAGTGCCGCCACGGCGGGGAGGCCGGTCGCGGGCGGTCCGGCCAGGAGGCCCGCGCGGGCGAAGGGCGCCAGTGCGGCGGCCGCCGCACCGTCGGGGTCCACGGCGTGCAGCAGCATGCCGCCCGGCGGACGGCAGGCCAGCAGGCGGGCGGCGAGGGCCGCGGCGACCGCCGCCGCGGTGCCGCGCAGCCCTCCGCGGCCAGGCGGCGGGCCGGGGACACCGGGGCCCGGGACGCCGTGGTCGGGCGAGGCGCCGGCGTCGACCCAGAGGCCGCGCGGCAGCGGCATCCGGACCAGCATGGGGACGCGCAGCCCGGGGTGGTCGGGCAGGTGGAGGTCGCCGAGGCGCACCGCGTACGGGGGCTCCTCCCGCGGGGCGCGCCAGTCGGCCCAGACGGGGGCGTCCCACCGGGCCATGGGTGCGGGCATCGCGGCCTCCACCGCCCGCATCTCGGCCAGCAGCTGGGCGCTGTCGCGCTCCAGGACCTCCCGTGCCCGCCGCTCCAGGTCGTCGCGGCGGGCACGGATCTCCCGGCGGGCGGACTCGGCGGCGGGCCCGAAGCGGGCGGCGGGATCGGCGAGCAGGGCTTCGAGCTCGGCCTCCTGCCGGCTGTCGGCGAAGTCCGCGGCGGAGCGGTAGGCGGCGGCGGAGCGGGCGGCGTCCTCGAAGACGCCCCACACCTGGTTGTACAGGCGCTCGTCCATGGTCAGGCCCGGGGCGTCGCCGGCGACGGGCACCGGCGGCCCGGCGGTGGCGGGCGGAGGCGTCGGGGCGGTGGCGTTGGGGGCGGTGGCGGACGGGGTGGGACGGGGACGCCCGGGGCCGGGAAGCCCGGAGCCGGGGTGCACGGGGCGGTCGGGTCCGGCGGTGACGGCGGCCGCCAGCGCGGCGGCGTCCGGCACACCGTGGTCGTGCAGCAGTGCCGCCATGCCGCCCGCGTAGCCCTGGCCGACGGCGCGCACCTTCCAGGCCCCCGCCCGGAGGTAGAACTCCAGGGCGACCACGGCGGTCTCCGCGGTGAGCCCCGCGAGGGTGAAGGAGGCCACCCCGGTGCCGTCCGGGGTGGCCACGTCGGTGTGCGGGGCCGCGGTGGCACCGAAGGCGCCCGCACCGGGCGGCAGTGCCAGGGCGAGGTGCAGCCGCTCGACCCCCGGGGGCAGAGCGCCGAGGTCGAGGGCGAGGTGGTGGCCGGCCGCCGGCGGCCCCGGCGCGGCGACGCCCGGGGGCGGCGCGGCGCCGCAGTGGGCGACACGGCCGGGGCCGGGGGCGCGGCCGGAGCCGTCGGTGAGCACCACCGCGGCGGCCACCGGCCGGGCGGCCGAGACCCGGACCTCCAGTCGTGCGGAGGGCAGCGGGTGGTTCTGCCCCGGTACCAGTTCGGCGGTCACCGCCCGTGCCCCTCCCCCTGCGCCCCTCCCCCGCCGCCTGCTACAGGAACGGCGCGATGGCGGGGAGCATGTCCTGGAAGGTGCGGGCCTGCGCCGGGGCGCCGATCGCGGCCATCTGCCAGCCGCCGGACCCGTCGCGGTAGACCTTGGCCATGATCTGGCCGGTGTGGGCGCCGCCGCCGGCCAGGTCGTAGCGGGCGAGCTCCTGGCCGGTGGCCTCGTCGACCAGGCGGCAGTGGGCGTTCTCCACCTGCTGGAAGTTCTGTCCGGTGTAGGAGCTGACGGTGAAGACGATCTGGGTGATGTGGACCGGCACGCGGGGCAGGTCCACCAGGATCGACTCGTCGTCGCCGCCCGCACCGACACCGCCGACGAGGTTGTCGCCGGTGTGGCGGATCGAGCCGTCGTTGCTCACCAGGTGCTGGAAGAAGACCACGTCGGACGGGGTCTTGTCGGCGTAGAGCACCGCCGAGGCGTCGAGGTCGATCTCGCGGGTGCGGGTGCCGAACAGGCCGCGGCGGGGGGCGGCCTTCCAGCCGAGGCCCATCCGCACGACCGACAGCGACTCTCCCGTGGACTTCTGCAGGCTGACACTCTGGCCCTTCGCCAGGTTCACCGTCACGATGCCGTCCTCTCCTCCGGATCGCCCCGATGCCCTGACGGCCGAGGCCCCCCTCACACGTGTTCCGGCGCGGCACCGCGGTCGCGGGAGCGCGCCGCGGGAACAGGATCAGCCCCCGCCGTGCACACCCTATGGCCAACCGGGTCCGCCGCCACGCAGGGCCTACCCCTTTGTGGCGCTGCTGAGACATTCCCCCGGCGGACGCCCGGGGAGGGCGTCCGCCGGGGGGAGGTGGTTCAGACCATGCCCGCCTCGCGCATCTGGCGGAGCTCCTTCTTCAGCTCCCCGACCTCGTCGCGCAGCCGCGCCGCGACCTCGAACTGCAGCTCGGCCGCGGCGGTGTGCATCTGGTCGGTGAGGCTCTGGATCAGCTCGGCCAGCTCGGCGGCGGGCAGGGACTTCGCGTCGCGCCCGTCGGTGCCGCCCTTGCCGAGTGCGGGGACGGGCGCCTTGCCCTTGCCCGCGCCGCGGTAGCCGGTGGAGAGCAGCTCGGCGGTGTCGACGTCCTCGCGGGCGATGGTGTCGAGGATGTCGCCGATCTTCTTCCGCAGCGGCTGCGGGTCGATGCCGTGCTCCCGGTTGTACGCCGTCTGCTTCTCGCGGCGCCGGTTGGTCTCCTCGATGGCCTTCTCCATCGCCGGGGTGATCCGGTCGGCGTACATGTGGACCTGGCCGGAGACGTTGCGCGCCGCGCGGCCGATGGTCTGGATCAGCGAGGTGCCGGAGCGCAGGAAGCCCTCCTTGTCGGCGTCGAGGATGGCGACGAGCGACACCTCGGGCAGGTCCAGGCCTTCGCGGAGCAGGTTGATGCCGACCAGGACGTCGTACTCGCCGGCCCGCAGCTCGCGCAGCAGCTCCACCCGGCGCAGGGTGTCGATGTCGCTGTGCAGGTACCGGACGCGGATGCCCAGCTCCAGCATGTAGTCGGTGAGGTCCTCGGCCATCTTCTTGGTGAGGGTGGTGATGAGGACGCGCTCGTCCTTCTCGGTGCGGGTGCGCACCTCGTGGACGAGGTCGTCGATCTGCCCCTGGGTGGGCTTGACGATCACCTCGGGGTCGACGAGGCCGGTGGGGCGGATGATCTGCTCCACCTGGCCGTCGCCGCGGGAGAGCTCGTACGGGCCGGGGGTGGCGGAGAGGTAGACGGTCTGGCCGATCCGCTCCTGGAACTCCTCCCACTTCAGCGGCCGGTTGTCCATCGCCGAGGGCAGCCGGAAGCCGTGCTCGACCAGGGTGCGCTTGCGGGAGGCGTCGCCCTCGTACATGGCGCCGATCTGCGGCACGGTGACGTGCGACTCGTCGATGACCAGGAGGAAGTCCTCCGGGAAGTAGTCGAGGAGGGTGTTGGGCGCGGTGCCGGGGGCGCGGCCGTCGATGAACCGGGAGTAGTTCTCGATGCCGGAGCAGGTGCCGATCTGGCGCATCATCTCGATGTCGTAGGTGGTGCGCATCCGCAGCCGCTGGGCCTCCAGCAGCTTGCCCTGCCTCTCCATGCGCTCCAGGGTCTCGGCGAGCTCCTTCTCGATCTCGCCGATGGCCCGCTCCATCCGCTCCGGCCCGGCCACGTAGTGGGAGGCGGGGAAGACGTAGAGCTCGCTGTCCTCGGAGACGATCTCGCCGGTGAGGGGGTGCAGGGTGTACAGCGCCTCGATCTCGTCGCCGAACATCTCGATCCGGACGGCCAGCTCCTCGTACACCGGGAAGATCTCGACGGTGTCGCCGCGCACCCGGAAGGTGCCGCGGGTGAAGGCGAGGTCGTTGCGGGTGTACTGGATGTCGACGAAGCGGCGCAGCAGGGCGTCGCGGTCGACCTCCTCGCCCACCTTCAGCGGGACCATGCGGTCGACGTACTCCTGCGGGGTGCCCAGGCCGTAGATGCAGGAGACGGAGGCGACCACGACCACGTCGCGGCGGGTGAGCAGCGAGTTGGTCGCGGAGTGGCGCAGCCGCTCGACCTCCTCGTTGATCGAGGAGTCCTTCTCGATGTAGGTGTCCGTCTGCGGGACGTACGCCTCGGGCTGGTAGTAGTCGTAGTACGAGACGAAGTACTCGACGGCGTTGTTGGGCAGCAGCTCGCGGAACTCGTTGGCGAGCTGGGCGGCGAGGGTCTTGTTGGGCGCCATCACGAGGGTCGGGCGCTGGAGGCGCTCGATCATCCACGCGGTGGTGGCGGACTTGCCGGTGCCGGTCGCGCCGAGGAGCACCACGTCCTTCTCGCCCGCGCGGATGCGGCGCTCCAGCTCGTTGATGGCGGCGGGCTGGTCGCCGTTGGGCTGGTAGGGGCTGACGACCTCGAAGGGCGCCACGGACCGCTTGATCTCGGTGATGGGTCGCACGACACCCACCGTACGACCCGCCGCCGACAACCGGGGCCGGATCCCGCCGCGGCCGGACCCGGCGGGCCGCACCGGCCCGCGGCACCGGCCTGACGGCCCGACGGGCGGGCGGCCGGCCGGCGGGCGCGCGGGCCGACGGGCGGGCGCGCGGGCCTAGGAGACGGTCCGGGCGCCGTCGCGGGCGAGCGCGACCAGCCGGGAGACGGCCCGCAGGTACTTCTTGCGGTAGCCGCCCCGCAGCATCTCCTCGCCGAAGACCGCGTCGAAGGGCGTGCCGGAGGCGACGACCGGCAGCTCGCGGTCGTACATGCGGTCGGCGAGCACCACCAGGCGCAGCGCGGTGGCCTGGTCGGGGACCGGCCGCACGCCGCGCAGGAAGACCGCCTCCACGCCGTCGAGCAGCGCGCCGTAGCGGCTGGGGTGGACGGTGGCGAGGTGGTCGAGCAGGTCGCCGAAGTCGTCGAGCGAGGCGCCCGGGGTGCGGGCGGCGGCGGCGGTGACGGCGTCGTCGGCGTGCGGGGCCGGGGCCTCGGGCAGGCCGCGGTGGCGGTAGTCCTCGCCGTCGATGCGCAGCGGGCGGAAGTGGGCGGCGAGGCCCTGGATCTCGCGCAGGAAGTCGGCGGCGGCGAAGCGGCCCTCGCCGAGCCGGTCGGGGAGGGTGTTGGAGGTGGCGGCGAGCCGGACGCCGTTCTCCACGAGCCTGCCGAGCAGGGTCGAGACGAGGACGGTGTCGCCCGGGTCGTCCAGCTCGAACTCGTCGATGCAGAGCAGCCGGTGCCCGGAGAGCGCCTGCACGGCCTGCTGGAAGCCGAGGGCGCCGACGAGGTTGGTCAGCTCGACGAAGGTGCCGAACGCCTTGGGGCCGGGGACGGCGTGCCACAGGGAGGCCAGCAGGTGGGTCTTGCCGACGCCGTAGCCGCCGTCGAGGTAGACCCCGGCGGGGCCGGACGGCTCCTGGGCGGCCCGGCGGAACCAGCGGCGGCGGCCGCCGCCGCCCGCGCGGCCGTCCAGGCCGGCGGCGAACCCCTCCAGCACCCGGACCGCCTCGGCCTGGCTGGGCTGCCCGGCGTCGGGTATGTACGAGGAGAAGCTGACGCCGCCGAAGCGCGGCGGCGGCACCATCTCGGCCACCAGGCGGTCGGCGGGCACGACGGGGTGGCGCTCGCAGAGGCCGGCGGGGCGGGTGTGGGGAACGGCTGGCACGGTGGTACAGCCTACGGGGCGTGGAAGACTGCCCGGTATGCGCAGCCTCCTCACCGATCCCGCCGGCGCCGCCGACGCCCGCCGCCCCGCCGCCGATCCGGGGACCCTGGAGGGGCTGGCCGCCGTCTACGCCTACCCCGACGCCGCGGACCGGGGTGTCGGCACCCCGTGGCTGCGGGCCAACATGGTCGCCTCGCTGGACGGCGCCGCCCGCTGGGACGGCCACTCCGAGGGCCTGTCGGGCACCGCCGACAAGCGGGTCTTCGGGGTGCTGCGGGCCCTGTCGGACGTGGTGCTGGTGGGCGCGGAGACCGTCCGCAGCGAGGGGTACCGGCCCGCGCGGGCCCGGGAGGCCTTCGCGGCGGCCCGGGCGGCGCGCGGCCAGGCCCCGGCGCCGGCGGTCGCCGTGGTCAGCCGCAACCTGGACCTCGACTTCTCGGCCCCGCTCTTCACCGGGCCGCTGGTGCGCACGGTGGTGGTCACCGCCGAGGCGGCGCCCGCCGGGGCGCGCCGGGCCGCCGCGGAGGTCGCCGACGTGGTGGTGGCGGGCGGGGAGCAGGTGGACATGGCGGCGGCGGTGCGGGCGCTCGCCGACCGCGGCTGGACCAGGCTGCTCACCGAGGGCGGCCCGCGGCTGCTGGGCCAGCTGGCGGCGGCCGGGCTGCTGGACGAGCTGTGCCTGTCGCTGGCGCCGCTGGTCGTGGCGGGCGACGCGCCCCGGATCATGCACGGCCCGCAGCTCGCGGCGGCGCAGCGGATGGAGCTGCGCTCGCTGCTGGAGGAGGACGGCTTCCTCTTCGCCCGCTACGCGCGGGCCGGCCGGTAGCCGGGCCGGGGGCGGGCCGCTCCCTCCCGGGGCCGGGCCGCTCCCGCCGCCCCGTCCGGCACGTCCCGGCGGCCCCGCACCCGGACGGCCCAGCGTCCCCGTGTGATCTCGGCGACTCCGCCGCCCGCACCGTTCGCACGTGCGCGGATGCGGGGAAGGGCACTATGGGACCAGGCAGGGACCGGGGGCCTGGCAGAAGAGGGGACTCACGTGTTCACCACCGTACTGATGATCGAGAAGGCGCTCTCCGAGGCCGACATCGAGACGGTCACCACGCTCCACGGCGAGGAGGAGGTCTCCTTCGTCGTGCTGATGCAGCCGCGCGGGCGGCAGGACGAGCTGCTGAGGGCGCTGGACGACGTGGCGCTCGGGCACCTGGAGCAGGCGATGCACGAGCGCGGGGAGGACGAGGGCGCCACCCCCGCCGACCAGGCGCTGGCGCACACCCTGGACCGGCTGCGGGCCGCCGGGGCGCAGGCCGTCGGGCACGTGGTGGCGGACAACCCGCTCGGCATCCTGCGGACCGTGGTGGAGGACACCAAGGCCGACGAGGTCATCGTGCTGGCCGCGCCGCACTTCGTGGAGGAGTTCTTCCACCGCGACTGGGCCTCGCGGGCCCGGCACCGGGCCGGGGTGCCCGTCCTGAAGCTCTTCGCGCACGACTCCTGAGCCCGGACCCCGCATCCGGAGCCCCGGGCCCCGGGGCGTCCGCGGCCGCGGCCCCGGGCGCGGGACGGCCCCGCCGGGGAGCCCGGGCGGGACGGCCCGCCGCACCCCGTCCGGACGCGGGGCGCGGCGGCCCGCGCGGCGGGTGGTGCAGAATCGTCCTTGCGTCCGCGGCGCCCGCGACGCCCCGCGCCGCGCGCCGCCGGACCGAGCAGCCTCAGCCCACCACCCCTCGGAGACATTCGTGAGCGACGCCCCGAGCGACCTGCGCGCCCCGCACTTCATCGGCATCGGCGGGGCCGGCATGTCCGGCCTGGCGAAGATCCTCGCCCTGCGCGGCGCCGAGGTGTCGGGCAGCGACTCCCGGGAGTCGGAGACCGTGGCGGCCCTGCGGGCCCACGGCGTGCGGGTGTCCGTCGGGCACGCCGCGGAGAACCTCCCGGCGGGGGCCGGCTGTGTCGTCGTCTCCAGCGCCATCCGCCCGGACAACCCGGAGCTGGCCGAGGCCGCCCGGCGCGGCCTGCCGGTGATCCACCGCGCCGACGCGCTCGCCGCGCTGATGGCGGACCGGCGCGCCATCGCGGTCGCCGGCACCCACGGCAAGACCACCACCACCAGCATGCTCGCGGTCAGCCTCCGCGCCCTCGGCCTCGACCCGTCGTACGCGATCGGCGGCGACCTGGACGGGCCGGGCAGCAACGCGCACCACGGCGGCGGCGAGATCTTCGTCGCCGAGGCGGACGAGAGCGACCGCTCGTTCCACAAGTACGCGCCCGAGGTGGCGATCGTGCTCAACGTGGAGCTGGACCACCACGCCAACTACGCCTCCATCGACGAGATCCACGAGTCGTTCGAGACCTTCGTCGGCCGCGTCGCGCCCGGCGGGACCCTGGTCGTCTCCGCCGACCACCCGGGCGCCCGCGAGCTGACCGCCCGCGTCTCGGGCCGCCCCGACCTGCGGATCGTCACGGTCGGCGAGTCCCCCGACGCGTCGCTGCGCATCCTCTCCGTGGTGCCGAAGGGCATGTCCAGCGAGGTCACCGTGGAGCTGGAGGGCGCACCGCTGGCCTTCACCGTCTCGGTGCCGGGCCGCCACTACGCCCACAACGCCGTCGCCGCCCTCGCCGCGGGCGCCGCCCTGGGCGTGCCCGCCGCCGACCTCGCCGAGGCGCTGGGCCGGTACACGGGCGTCAACCGGAGGCTGCAGCTCAAGGGTGCGGCCCGCGGGGTGCAGGTGATCGACTCCTACGCCCACCACCCCACCGAGATCGCCGCCGACCTGGACGCCATCCGGGAGAACGCCGACGGCGGCCGGGTCCTGGTGGTCTTCCAGCCGCACCTGTTCAGCCGCACCCAGCAGCTGGGGGCCGAGATGGGGCAGGCGCTGGCGCTGGCGGACGCGGCCCTGGTGCTCGACGTCTACCCGGCCCGTGAGGACCCCATCCCCGGCGTGACCAGCGACGTCATCATCGAGGCGGCCCGCAGCCACGGCCTGGACGCCACCGCGGTCCACACCATGGCCGAGGTCCCGGACGCCGTCGCGGCGCTCGCGCGGGAGGGCGACCTGGTGCTCACCATGGGCGCCGGCGACGTCACCGCCCTCGGCCCGGAAATCCTGGGCCGCCTCGACGGTGTTGTGGCCAGTGCCTGAACCGGGCGGCGCGCCCGGGCCGGGGACGGCAGGCACACGGAAGGAGCGGGCAGTGGAACCGCAGACCGGGAAGTACAGGGTCGAGAAGAGCGACGCCGAGTGGCGCGAGGAGCTCACCCCCGCGGAGTACCACGTGCTCCGCGAGGCGGGCACCGAGCGGCCGCACACCGGCGAGTACACCGACACGAGGACCGTGGGCGTGTACTCCTGCCGGGCGTGCGGCGCGGAGCTGTTCACCTCCGGCACCAAGTTCGACAGCCACTGCGGCTGGCCCTCGTTCTACTCCCCGCTGGCCGAGGACCGGGTGGAGTACATCGAGGACACGTCCCTCGGCATGCGCCGGGTGGAGGTGCGCTGCGCGTCCTGCGGGTCGCACCTCGGGCACGTCTTCGAGGGCGAGGGGTACGACACGCCCACCGACCAGCGGTACTGCATCAACAGCATCTCGCTGCGGCTGCGCCCCGCGGACGGCGCCGAGGGCTGACGGCACCGGGGGCCGAGGGTACTGAAGACCGACGGCGCCGAGGGCTGACGGCGCACCCGGGACGGACCCGGGCCGGGCGGGGCCGCTAGGCGGCCTGCCCGGCCCGGCCCGCCTGGTCTCCCGGGTCGACCCGGCTGTCCCGGCCGGACAGGTCGGCACGGTCGGCCGGGCCGACCAGGGCGCGCCGCTGGACGATCCGGGCCATGTCGTGGCCGGTGACGATGCCCACCAGCCGGCCGCCGTCCACCACCAGCAGGCGGGAGCCGCCGTGCTCGGCGGCCCGCTCCAGGGCCTCGGTGAGCGGCTCGCCCGGCGCGGCCGTGGTGCAGCGGGCCAGCGGCAGGGCCACGTCCCGCACCCGGGTCGTGGCGCGCTGCGCGGGCGGGAGGGCGGCGATCCGGCGGAGGGTGACCAGGCCGGTGGGCCGCCCGTCCACGTCCACCAGGGGCAGCGCGGAGTGGTGGCCGCGGGCCACCACCTCGTCGACGAAGCGGGCCGCGGTCAGCCAGTCCGGGCCGGTCTCCACCGGCGCGGACATGGCGTCCGACACCCGCAGTCCGTGCAGCGCGCCGCCCAGCGCCGCGCGCCGCCGCTCGGCTCCCGCGCTGACCGCCACGAAGAAGCCGATCAGCGCGATCCAGAACCCGCCGGACGAGCCGCCGAGCACCGAGAGCACGCCCAGCCCGATCAGCACGTACCCGACGACCTGGCCGCTCTGGTCGGCCACCTGCTCGGCCCGCGCCCGGTCCCCGGAGCGCCGCCACAGCAGCGCCTGGAGGACGCGGCCGCCGTCCAGCGGCGCGGCGGGCAGCAGGTTGAAGACGCCCAGGAGGAGGTTGGCCGAGCCCAGCCAGGCCAGCAGCGCCGCCGCCATCCCCCAGCCCAGCCCCGCGCGCAGCCCCAGGCCCGCCCCCAGGAAGGCGCCGCCCAGGACCAGGCTGGTCAGCGGCCCGCTGCCGGAGACGGCCAGCATCGTGCCGGGGGTCTGCGGCTGCCCCATCCGGGTCACCCCGCCCAGCGCCCAGAGCGTCATGTCCTCGACCTTGACCCCGGACCGGCGGGCGACCACGGCGTGCGCCCCCTCGTGCAGCACCAGGCTCCCCAGCAGCACGAGGGCGCCGACCAGCCCGGCGGCCGCGTAGGCGGCGCCCGTCCGCCCGGGCACCCACGCCGGCAGCACCTGCCGTCCCAGGCCGTAGCCGAGCACCACCAGCAGCAGCGGGACGCTCCAGTGCACCTTCAGCGGGATGCCGAAGACGCGGCCGATGCCGATCGAGCCGTCCAAGGCGGGCTCCTCTCCCTCGCGCCCCGTCCTCCACGCTGCTCCGGGCCGCCGCTCCGGAGAAGGGCCCGATGGTCCCGAGGGCGGGGCCGGCGGGGCCGGGCCCCGCCCCGCGCGGCGGCGCGCCCGGCCCGGGCGGCCGCTCAGAGGTCCCGCACGCAGCGCCACTCCGCGAGGTACGGGGTGTAGCCGAACCGGGCGTTGACCGCGAGCATGGGCGCGTTGCCCGCGTCGTTGCCGGTGAGGGCCTCGGTGCAGCCCGCGACGCGGGCGCGGTGCAGCGAGTCCGCCTTGACCAGCCGCGCCAGGCCCCGGCCCCGGTGGGCCCGGACGGTGCCGGTCATCCCGGAGAGGTACCGGCCGCGCCGGTCGGTGTGGGCGAGGGTGAAGGCGGCGACGGCGCCGTCCGCGAGGGCGACGGTGCTCAGGGAGCGGTCGAGGGCGGGGTGGTCCCAGGTGGTGGCGAGCCAGTCCTCGTACGCGATCGTGCCGACCGCGACGTCGCCCGGCTCGTCCCGGGACGCCTCGACGTCCGCCGCGTACAGCGGGCGGGGGTCGGCGGCGAGGTCCGCCGCCGTGCACAGGCGGACCCCCTCCGGGACGGGCGGGACGGGCGGCAGCGGGGTTCCGGCGAGGTCGAGCCGCAGGGCGCGGGAACGCCGGCCCCGCCGGTAGCCGCGCCGCTCGGCGAAGCCCGGCGAGACGCCGTCGTCCACCGTCCAGGCGTGGACCCGGACGGCGCCCCGGCCGCGCAGGTACTCCTCGGCGGCCGCGAGCAGGGCGGTGCCCGCCCCCCGGCCCCGGTGGGCGGGGTGCACGGCCGGGTTGCAGAAGCCCTGGCCGGGCTCGGCGGCGTCGGCCACCAGGCCGGTGTGGGCGACGCCCGCCACCTCGCCGCCGCACTCGGCGACCAGGAGGCGGAAGCACTGCCCGGCGGGGGCCCGGCCGACCTGCCAGGCCACCGTCTCCGGCGTGGTCACCAGGTGCGGGTAGGCGGAGCGGACCGCCTCGGCGGCGGCGGGCGCGTCTGCGGGCCGGTACCCGCGCACGGTCGTGGTCACGATCCGGCACCGTACGCCCCGCGGAAGCCCGGCCGCGCGCGGTTTTCCGGCCCTCGGGGGCCCCTCGGCGGCGGGCGGGGGCGGCGAAGCTCAAATGAAGCTCTGAGAACGGCCTCCCCCGGTTGGCGGACGCGCCTGCGGGATACATCATCGGCATCCGGGTCGGGCACGGGGGTCTCGACCCGGCACCGCCCCCGGGGAGGCACGCCCTCCTCGGGGAGCGGCCCGCCCCCGGGGGCGGATCACCACAGCGCGGCGGCACGCAGGGGCGACGGAGCCCGGCCGGCCGGACCGCGCCTCACGAAGGGGGCGCCCATGGGACGCGGCACACCACTCCCCCGTCTCGGAGTGGGCATCGGCTGGCGGGCGGAGATCGACACGGTGGTGGAGCGGATGCCCGGCGTCGACTGGGTGGAGGTGGTCGCGGAGAACGTCTGCCCGGGCCACCTGCCGGAGTCGCTGCGGCTGCTGCGGGAGCGCGGCACGACCGTCGTCCCGCACGGCGTCTCGCTGGGCCTGGGCGGCGCGGACCTGCCCGACCCGGACCGGCTGGCCTCGCTCGCCGCGACGGCGCGGGCGCTGGACGCGCCGCTGGTCACCGAGCACCTGGCCTTCGTCCGCGCGGGCGGGGCGGGCACCGGCCTGCCCCGCATGGAGGCGGGCCACCTGCTGCCCGTGCCGCGCACCCGCGACGCCCTCGCGGTGGTGGCGGAGAACGTCCGCATCGCCCAGCAGGAGCTGCCGGTGCCGCTGGCGCTGGAGAACGTCGCCGCGCACCTGGCCTGGCCGGACGACGAGCTGACGGAGGGGCAGTTCCTCGCCGAACTGGTGGAGCGGACCGGGGTGGGGCTGCTGGTGGACGTCGCCAACCTGCACACCAACCGGGTCAACCTCGGCCTGGACCCGGCGGCCGAGCTGGACCGCCTGCCCCTGGACGCGCTCGCCTACGTGCACGTCGGCGGCGGGGTGATGGTCGACGGGGTGTGGCACGACACCCACGCCCACCCGGTGACCGGGCCGGTGCTGGAGGTGCTGGCCGAGCTGTGCGCCCGCACCGACCCGCCCGGCGTGCTGCTGGAGCGGGACGACGCCTTCCCGCCGCCCGCCGCGCTGGCCGCCGAGCTGGACGCGGTGCGCGGGGTGCTGCGGAGGGGGGTGTCGGCAGGTGTCTGAGGAGTACGAGTACCTGGTGGCCCGGGGTGCCGGGGAGCCCGGCACGGTCCTCGCCCGCACCCGGCTGGCGCACCGCCAGGCGGAGCTGCTGGCGGCCCTGGTGGCGGGCGGGCCCCTGCCGGACGGCTTCGACGCGGCGCAGGTGCGGGTGCAGGCGGCGGGCCTGGCCGCGAAGCGGCGGGACACGGTGGCCAAGGTGGCGCCGGAGCTGCCGGTGCTGCTGGGCGGCGGGTTCGCCCCGGCCTTCCGGCGGTACGCGGAGGGCTCCGCGCTGTCGGGCGGCTACCGGGCGGACGCGCTCGCGTTCGCCCGCTGGGCCCTGGACCACGCGGACGGGATGACGAAGCGTCAGAGGCGCGCGCTGGAGAGGTGGTACGCCGACCGGGCCGGACCGGCGCCGCGCCGCACGGTCCGGGCCCTGCTGGGTTCGCTGCCGGGCTCGCTCGCGGGGCCGTCGCCGCGCCCCGGGGGCCGGCCCGCGGGGCGGGGGGCCGCAGGACGGGGAGCCGCGGGGCGGGGGCCCACGGGGCGGCGGGGAGGGGGACGCTGATGTGGGGGACGGAGTTCGCGGTGGCGAGCACGGCGGTGCTGGCCGCGTCGGTCGACGCCGGCTGGGCGGGCGCCCGGATGCGCCGGGCACCCGCGCCGCACGGCCTGCCGGGGCGCGGTCTGCCGCTGCTGGAGGCGGCGTTCCTGGCCGGGGGGCCGAGGCGGGCGGCGGAGGTCGCGCTGGTGCGCATGCAGCAGCAGGGGCGGGCCGTCGTCTCCCGCGGCGGGACGGTCACGGTGACCGACCCGCAGCCGTGGGACGAGGTGGAGGCCGCGCTGGTCGCCGCCGCCGGACCGGGCCGGCAGCGGCACGTGGCGGAGCTCCGGCCGGCGCTGATGCGCAGCCCCGCCGTCCAGGCGGTGGGCGACCGGCTGGCCGACCGCGGCCTGATGCGGCGGCCCGCCGCGCACCGGCGCGTCCGGACCGCCCGGAACCTGCTGGGCTGGGCGATGGCGCTGACGCTGGTGCTGGGGGCGGTGGCGACCTACCGGTGGGTGGACGCCCTGTCGGGCCTCTCCGGGGACGGCGGCCTCTTCCCGCCGTTCCCCGCCTTCCTGGGGGTCTTCGTGTACGGGCTGCTGGTGATGGTGGTGACGTCGCCGGGGCGCGGCCGGATCAGCCCGGCGGGACGGCGCCAGCTGCAGCTGATGCGGGCCGGCGGCGGGCCGTGGCGGCCGCACGACGCGATGACGGCGCCGGACCCGGCGCTGCTGGGCGCGCTGGCGCTGGGCGGCACGGCGATGATCGCCGACCCGGCGCTGCGGTCGGCGCTGACGCCGGTGCCGGGCGGGACCGGCGCGGGCGGCCCGGGGTCCGCGGGCTCCGGTGCGGACTGGTCGCCGGCGGTCTGGTGCGGGGCGTCGCCGGGGGGATCGGACGGCGGCGGGTCGGGCTGCGGGTCGTCGTCGAGCTGCGGCTCGTCGTCGAGCTGCGGGTCCTCGTCCAGCTGCGGTTCGTCCTCGAGCTGCGGTTCGTCGTCGAGCTGCGGGTCCTCGTCCAGCTGCGGGTCGTCCTCCAGCTGCGGGTCGCCCTCCAGCTGCGGGTCCTCGTCCAGCTGCGGCAGCAGCACCTGACGCGCCGCCGCCCCGCGCCGGGGGACGGCACGGGGCGGCGGCGACGGGGCGTCAGACCAGGCCGGCCAGCAGCTCGGCGACCGACTTGCGGCGGCCGGTGTAGAACGGCACCTCCTCGCGGACGTGCAGCCGGGCGCTGGAGGCGCGCAGGTGGCGCATCAGGTCCACGATGCGGTGCAGCTCGTCGGCCTCGAAGGCGAGCAGCCACTCGTAGTCGCCCAGCGCGAACGAGGCGACGGTGTTGGCCCGCACGTCGGGGTAGCCGCGCGCCATCATGCCGTGCTCGGCGAGCATCCGGCGGCGGTCCTCGTCGGGGAGCAGGTACCAGTCGTACGAGCGGACGAACGGGTACACGCAGACGTAGCCGCGCGGCTCCTCGTCGGCGAGGAAGGCCGGGATGTGCGACTTGTTGAACTCCGCGGGCCGGTGCAGCGCCATGTTCGACCAGACCGGCTCCAGGTGGCGGCCCAGCCCGGTGCGGCGGAAGCGGTTGTAGGCGTCCTGCAGGGCGTCGGAGGTCTCCGCGTGCCACCAGACCAGGACGTCGGCGTCGGCGCGCAGCCCGGAGACGTCGTAGGTGCCGCGCACCACGACGTCCTTCTCCCTCAGCTGCGCGAAGAGCTCGTCGACCTCGGCGGCGTACGCGGAGCGGTCCTCCGGCAGCGCCTCCTTGAGGCGGAAGACCGACCACATGGTGTAGCGGACGACCTGGTTGAGGTCGCGGGCCTTCTTCTTCTCGGGCTGGGTGCTCTCGCTCATGGCCTCATTCTCCTCCTCGTCGGGGGTCCCCGGTCCACCGGGTCCCGGGCGGCTCGCCGGGGCGCCGCCCCCGGGCGGTCTCACCGGGCGGCCGCCGCGGCGAGGGCGCCGGCGACCGCGTCGGCGGCCTGCCGCGCGCTCGCGACGCAGGCGGGGATGCCGACGCCGTCGTACGCGGCGCCGCACAGTGCGAGCGTGCCGTGGCGGGCGGCCCGCTCCCGGATCCGCCGCACCCGGTCGGGGTGCCCCACCGGGTACTGCGGCAGGCCGCCCTGCCACCGGGTCACCTCGGTCGCGTACGGGACGGCCTCCAGCCCCACGGCCTCCCGCAGGGCCGCCAGCGAGCGGGCGACCAGCTCCTCGTCGGGCAGGCCCAGCTCGGCGTCCTCGCCGTGCCGGCCGACCGAGGTCCGCAGCAGGAAGCGGTCCGGCGCGGAGCGGTCGAGCCAGCCCCACTTGTTGGTGGAGAAGGTGGACGCCTTGATCGCGCGGCCGTCCACCGGCGGCACCAGGAAGCCGCTGCCGGTCAGCCCGGCGGGCATCGCCGCGCGGTCGAAGGCCAGGGTCACCAGGGCCATGCCCGCGTACTCGACCGCCGCGAGCTCGGCGGCGGCCGCGGGCTCCTCGGCGGCGAGGAGCCGGGCCGCGGCGGGAGCGGGGACGGCCAGCACGACGGCGTCGGCGTCGAGGCCGTGCTCGCCGTCGGCGTCACGGACGGCCAGCCGCCAGCCGTGCGGGGTGCGGCGCAGCGCGCGGACCTCGGTGCCGGGGCGCAGCTCGGCCCCGGCGGCGCGGGCCGCGTCGGCGACCGCGCCGGGGAGGCGGCCGACACCGCCGGCGATGCCCTGGAAGACCGGCGGGGGCACCGCCGGCGCGGCCGCGGCGGCGCGCTGCTGGAGGGCTCGGACGCCCTCCACGAGGGAGCCGCCGCTCCGGGCCAGGGGCAGCAGCTGGGGCACGGCGGCCCGGAGCGAGATCCGGTCGGCGTGGCCGGCGTAGACGCCGCCGAGCAGCGGCTCGACCAGGCGGTCCACGACCTCCCTGCCGACCCGGGCGGCGACCCAGTCGCCGATGGAGACGTCGTCGCCGACCTCGGTGGGGGGCAGGACGAGGTCCTGCCGGACGCGCTCCAGGCCCTCGGGGGAGAGCACGCCGCTGCGCTCCAGCGCCTCCAGGTCGCCGGGCACGCCCATGACGTGGCCGGTGGGCAGCGGGCGCAGCGCGCCGCGGGTCCAGACGGCGGCCCTGGCGGTCGCCGGGGGCTCCATCGCGTCGGCCAGGCCGACGTCGCGGGCGAGGTCGACCGCCTCGGGGCGGCGGGCCAGCATGGACTCGGCGCCGAGGTCCACGGCGACGCCGCCGACCTCGCCGGGGCGGAGCTTGCCGCCGAACCTGGCGGAGGCCTCCAGGACGGTCACCCGGGCGCGCGGGCCGCCCCCGCCCGCGGCGCCGGTGAGGAACGCGGCTGCGGCCAGGCCGGCGATACCGCCGCCGACGACGACCACGTGCGGCGGCCCGCCCTCCGGGCCGGCTGCGGGATCGGTGCGTCGGTCGGCGGCTGCGCTCGGGTTCATGGTCCCACTCTCGCAGACCGGGGCGGACGGGCAGGACGGACGGGCGGCCCGTCCGCGGGGGCCGTCCGGCCCGGCGGGGAGCAGGCGGAACCCGGAGCGGAGCCGGGCGGGACCCCGGCGTGGAGCGGGCAAAGGACCCGCGATCGCGGGCGTTCCGGACCGTGACCCTTTCGCAACGCACGGTCGGGAACGCGGGACGGCCGGCCGCGTCCCATCCCCGTCGCCGCCGGATCGGCGGCGGGACGGTGCGGGCGGTCCGCAGGGGCCGGCGGGACAGGACGAGGGGGAACGGGGATGAGCGGCAGAGCGGCCACCGCCGCGGGGGGTGCGCTGCTGGCGGCGCTGGCCCTGCTGGGCGCGGGGTGCAGCGCCGGGAGCGGCAGCGGCCCGAGCGCGGCGGACAAAGCGGTGCCGGGCGCGGCCCGGGCGCAGGACTCCGCGGCGGGCGGCGCGGCGAAGGAGGGCGGCGGCAGGGCCGCGGCGGCCCTGCCGGGCGCCGGCCCCACGGGGGCGGGGACCCCGGCGGGGAGTCCGTCCGCCGCGGCGACCGCGGGGCGGTCCATCGCGTACACCGCCGAGCTGGAGCTGGAGGCCGCGGACGTGGCGGGCACGCTGGAGCGCCTGCACGGCCTGGTCACCGGCGCGGGCGGCTACGTGAGCAGCGAGACGGCGTCCGGCCAGGGGGGTGCGGCCACGCCCGGCGGGGATCCGCAGGAGGGGGCGCAGCTGGTGGCCAAGGTGCCGGCGGCCGCCTTCGACCGGACCCTGGCGGGCGCCGGACGGCTGGGGCGGGTGCTCCGGCGGCACCGCGAGGCCGAGGACGTCACCGACCGGGTGGTCGACGTGGAGAGTCGGCTGAGGACGCAGCGCGCCAGCGTGGCGCGCGTCCGCGCGCTCATGGACCGGGCGGCCGGCATCACCGACGTGGTGGCCCTGGAGGCCGAACTGGGCCGGCGGGAGGCCGACCTGGAGTCGCTGGAGCGGCAGCAGCAGGAGCTGGCCTCCCGGACGGCGCTCTCCACCCTCACGGTCGACCTCGTCGCCCCCTCGCCGGACCCGGCCGCGGCGCCGGGCGGCGGGCACCGGGGGTTCTGGGCGTCGGCGGGACACGCACTGGGGGCGGGCTGGCACGCGCTGTACGTGACCGCGCGCGGGCTGCTGGTGTGCCTCGCGGCCGTCGCGCCCTTCGCCCTGGTCCTGGCGCCCGCCGGATGGCTGGCGGTGCGGCTGGCGCGGCGCCGCCGGGCGGCGGGCCGCGTACCGGCCGCCCCGCCGGGGCCCGTGGAGCCGGCGGCCCCGGCCGGGGGGAGCTGACCGGAGGGGCCGCCCCCGGCCCCGGCGCGGCGGCCCGCCCCGGGCCGGAGGGCGGCGGGGCGGGCAGCCGGACCGGCGGGCGATGCCGGATCGGCGGACGGCACCGGTCGGGAAGCGGTGCCGGTCAGCGGGCGGTACCGGTCAGCGGGCGGTCGCCTCGTGGACGTACGCCACCAGGCGGGTCAGCGCGTCGGGGTCGGTGGTGGGCAGCACGCCGTGGCCGAGGTTGAAGACGTGGCCGGTGCCGCCGAGGGCCCCGGCGGCGGCGAGCACCTCGTCGGCCTTGGCCCGCACCGCCGACTCGGGGGCGAAGAGCACCGCCGGGTCGAGGTTGCCCTGGAGGGCCTTGCCGGGGCCGACCCGCCGGTGCGCCTCGTCCAGCGGCACCCGCCAGTCGACGCCGACGACGTCCGCGCCGGCCTCGCCCATCAGTCCGAGCAGCTCGCCGGTGCCCACGCCGAAGTGGATGCGGGGCACGCCGTACCCGGCGACGGCGTCGAAGACCTTGCGGCTGGCGGGCATCACGGAGGCACGGTAGTCCCGGGGGGCGAGGGCGCCGACCCAGGAGTCGAAGAGCTGCACGGCGGAGGCGCCCGCCTCGATCTGCACCTTCAGGAAGGCCGCGGTGATGTCGGCGAGGCGGTCGAGCAGGTCGGCCCAGAGCCCGGGCTCGCCGTACATCATCGCCTTGGTGCGCTCGTGGTTCTTGGACGGGCCGCCCTCGACCAGGTAGCTGGCGAGGGTGAAGGGCGCGCCGGCGAAGCCGATCAGCGGGGTGGCGCCGAGCTCGTCCACCAGCAGGCCGACGGCCTCGGTGATGTAGCGGACGTCGTCCGGCTCCAGCGGGCGCAGCCGCTCCAGGTCGGCGCGGGTGCGGATCGGGTCGGCGACGACGGGGCCGACGCCGGGCTTGATGTCGAGGTCCAGGCCGATGGCCTTGAGCGGCACCACGATGTCGCTGAAGTAGATGGCCGCGTCCACCCCGTGCCGGCGCACCGGCTGCAGGGTGATCTCCTTGACCAGGTCGGGCCGCATGCAGGAGTCGAGCATCGCCACGCCTTCGCGCACCTTGAGGTACTCGGGCAGCGACCGGCCGGCCTGCCTCATGAACCACACGGGGGTGTGCGGCACGGCCTCGCGCCGGCAGGCGCGCAGGAAGGCCGAGTCGTGGGCGGCGCCGCGTGCCGCGGCGGGCTGCCGGGTGCTGGTGCCGGGCGTCGGTACGGGGGTCGCTGCGCTGGTATCGCTCACGGGGGAAATCTTCGCACGCGCCCCGCGGCGCCCGTGCCGCCCGGCGGCCCTGCCGCCCTGCCCGCCCTGCCCGCCCTGCCCGCCCTGCTGCCCGGGAGCGCCGGTCCCCCGCGGCGCGCGGGCGCGGACCGCCCCGGTCCCGCCCCGGTCACGCCCCGGCCGCCGGGAGCGCTCTCCGCCGCGCCGCGCCGGGCGCGTTCCACCGATCCGCGGGCCGCCCGCCCTACGCTTCGGCTCATGGCAGCGGTCAGCGGAGGTCCCGCACACGGCGGCGGCACGGGCGAGGACGCCCGGCCCGCGGCGTTCCGCGACGCTGTCGGGGCGCTGTCCGCGGCCAGGCTGCGGCCGGAGGTGCGGCTCGGCTCCGCGCCGGCGCCGCGCCGCCTCGCGCCGTACGCGCACGCCCTGACCGCCTCCGTGGAGGTCGACGGCGAGGAGCTGGCCGAGGGGCGGCTGGTGCTGCTGCACGACCCGGCCGGACACGAGGCCTGGCAGGGGAGCTTCCGGGTGGTGACCCTGACCCGGGCCGAGCTGGAGCCGGAGATGGCGGGCGACCCGCTGCTGTCCGAGGTGGGCTGGGCGTGGCTGCTCGACGCGCTGGGTGCGAACGCCGCCCGGTACACGGAGGCAGGGGGCACGGTGACCCGCTGCGCCTCCCAGTACTTCGGTGCCCTCGCGGAGCGCGACAGCTCCACCGAGATCGAGGTGCGGGCGTCGTGGACGCCCGCCGACGGGCGGTTCGAACGGCACCTGGCGGCCTGGGGCGACCTGCTGTGCGCCTGCGCCGGGCTGCCCCCGGCGGCACCGGCGCACGGCGCGCCCCCGGACGCGCCGTCGCTCGGCGGAGTGGTTCCGATGCCGGCCCGCCGGCGTCCGCGCTCACGCTGAGTAGCCCGCGCGCCCCCTTTTTTGACTCAGAGTGTCGACAAAATGACCGTTGTCGATCGAACTTGAGCGCCCTCTGGTCGAACTCGACCGATCTAGTGCACGATTTGTCCGGATTGCGTGTCCCTCGATCGTGATCGCCCGCTAAAGCCCCCCGGGGTCGGTGCCGAAGCAGTGAGTGACCCTTTCCGCAAGCGGAACCCCAGCGCCCCCACCGGGGTTCCGTCCCGCCACTCCCCTATCAGGAGGCCTGGTGTCGGTCCTTCTCGAGCACCCCGCAAACCTGGTCGCCTACCGTCCGACGAAGCCCACTGCCATGGTGGTCGTGGCGGACCCGCGTGTCCGCAACACCGTCACCCGGCACCTGTGGGCCCTGGGCGTGCGCGACGTCATCGAGGCGTCCTCCATCGCAGAGGCGAGGCCGCGGGTCAGCACTCCCCGCGACATCTGCGTGGCCGACGTCCACCTCCCGGACGGCTCCGGGCTGACCATCCTGGCCGAGACCAGGGCCGCGGGCTGGCCCAACGGCCTCGCCCTCTCCGCCGCCGACGACATCGGCGCCGTCCGCAGCGCCCTCGCCGGCGGCGTCAAGGGCTACGTGGTGACCGGCACCCGCGGGTCCATCGGCATGCCGGGACGCCCGGGCATGCCGCTGGGCGCCGCCGGGATGGCCGGCCGGATGCGCCGCCCGGGCATGCCCGGCACCCCGGGCGCACCCGCCGCACCCGGGACCCCCGGGGCGCAGCCCACCACCTACCGGGAGCTCTCCGGCCGGGAGGTGGAGGTGCTGCGCCTGGTCGCCGAGGGCCAGTCCAACAAGGCCATCGGCGTCGCCATGGGCCTGTCCGCACTGACCGTGAAGAGCCACCTGGCGCGGATCGCCCGCAAGCTGGGCACCGGCGACCGGGCCGGCATGGTCGCAGTGGCCCTGCGGACCGGCATCATCCACTGACCCCACCCGCCCACCACCCGGCCGGAGGAACGTTTCCCTGCCCTTCCGACCCGACTCCGCCGCCCGCCACCACCCGCCTCCGCCCGCGCCCCGTCCGGGGTCGCGGGCGGAGGCGCCCGCGGGCCCCCTCCCCCGCTCCCGACGCTTGTCCGACCCCCGACACACGCCCCGGCGTACCCTTGGGGGGTGACCGACGCCCGAGAAGCCATCGCCGTAGACGTGAACCCGGGGCCGGTCCCCCTGCTGGAGCCGCGGGAGGGCATCCCGCCGGTCGTGACCGACGCCGGGGCGCTCGCCGAGACGGTGGCCGCCTTCGCCTCGGGCGACGGTCCGGTCGCGGTGGACGCCGAACGCGCCTCCGGCTACCGGTACGGGCAGCGTGCCTACCTCATCCAGCTGCGCCGCGCCGGGGCCGGGACCGCCCTGATCGACCCGATCGCCTGCCCCGACCTCACCGCCCTGGGGACCGCGCTCGCCGACGCCGAGTGGGTGGTGCACGCCGCCACCCAGGACCTGCCCTGCCTGGCCGAGGTGGGCATGCGCCCCGCCCGGCTCTTCGACACCGAGCTCGCCGGCCGCATCGCCGGCTTCCCGCGGGTCGGCCTCGGCCCGATGACCGAGAACGTGCTCGGCTACTCGCTGGCCAAGGAGCACTCGGCGGTCGACTGGTCCACCCGCCCGCTGCCGGAGCCCTGGCTGCGCTACGCGGCCCTGGATGTCGAGGTGCTGGTCGAGCTGCGCGACGCGCTCGAGCAGGAGCTGGACAGCCAGGGCAAGCTGGACTGGGCCCTGGAGGAGTTCGCGGCGATCGCCGCCGCCCCGCCGCCCGCGCCCCGGGTCGACCCGTGGCGCCGCACCTCCGGACTGCACAAGGTGCGCCGCCGCCGGCAGCTCGCCGCGGTGCGCGAGCTGTGGCAGCTGCGCGACCGCGTCGCCCGCGAGCGGGACGTCTCCCCGGGCCGGGTCCTCTCCGACGCCGCGATCGTGGCGGCCGCCCTCGCCATGCCGGCCACCGCCCAGGCGCTCCAGGCGGTCCAGGGCTTCGGCCCCCGGGTCCACCGGCGGCAGCTGGAGCAGTGGCTCGCCGCCGTGGAGCGGGCGCGGGCCGTCCCCGAGGCGGAGCTGCCGCCGGCCACCGCGCCGCACGACGGCCCGCCGCCGCCGCGCGCCTGGGCCGACAAGGACCCGGTGGCCGCCGCCCGGCTGTCCGGGGCCAGGGCCGCCGTGAGCGCGCTCGCCGAGGAGCACGGCCTGCCGGCCGAGAACCTCATCACCCCCGACCTGGTCCGCCGGGTCAGCTGGGAGCCGCCGGCCGAGGCGGACGCCGAGGCGGTGGCGGCCGCCCTGCGGGGCCGGGGCGCCCGGCGCTGGCAGGTGGAGCTGGTGGCGCCCGCGCTCGCGGCCGCCTTCGCCGCCGCCGGCAAGGACGCCTGAGGCACCCGCCGGCGTCCTTCCCGCGGTGGGCGGCCCGTCCGCGGCGCACCCGTCCGGGGCCGACCGGACGACGGCCGACCGGACGACGGCCGACCGGACGACGCACGCGGCCCCGTCCGGAGCTCCCCGCGGCGGCCGCAGGCCCCGGATTCCGTGCCACCGCGGCCCGCCGCCCCCGTCCGGGGCGGCGGGCCGCGGCGTACCGGCAGTGGCACGCACCACACCCGGCGCGCGAAGGGGCGGCCGCCCTGTGCATCCTGGTTACCGACGAGTAGCATGACCGCGAAGCGGCGGGTTCCGTGTGCGCGGCCGCTGCACCACCGACGTGTTGGGCTCCTGATTCTGGGACCTGGGAGGAGAGCCACCGTGCCTCGTACCGCGAGGGACGTCGTCTTCGTCGACGGCGTCCGCACCCCGTTCGGCAAGGCGGGCCCGAAGGGCATCTACCACGAGACCCGCGCCGACGACCTGGTCGTCAAGTGCATCCGGGAGCTCGTCCGCCGCAACCCGAACCTGCCCGTCGAGCGGATCGACGAGGTCGCCGTCGCGGCCACCACCCAGATCGGCGACCAGGGCCTGACCATCGGCCGCACCGCCGCCCTGCTGGCCGGGCTGCCGAAGTCGGTTCCCGGCTACGCCATCGACCGCATGTGCGCCGGTGCGCTCACCGCCGTGACCACCACCGCGGGCGGCATCGCCTTCGGCGCGTACGACGTGGTCGTCGCGGGCGGCGTGGAGCACATGGGCCGCCACCCGATGGGCGAGGGCGTCGACCCCAACCCGCGCTTCGTCTCGGAGAAGCTGGTCGACGAGTCGGCCCTCTTCATGGGCATGACCGCGGAGAACCTGCACGACCGGTTCCCGCACCTGACCAAGGAGCGCTGCGACGCCTACGCCGTCGCCTCGCAGGAGAAGGCCGCCAAGGCGTACGCCGACGGCAAGATCCAGCCCGACCTGGTGCCGATCGCGGTGCGCCGCACCAACCCCGAGGCCGGCGAGACCGGCTGGGGCCTGGCCGTCAGCGACGAGCCGATGCGCCCGGGCACCACCCTGGAGAGCCTGGCGGGCCTCAAGACCCCGTTCCGCCCGCACGGCCGGATCACCGCCGGCAACTCCGCGGGCCTCAACGACGGCGCCACCGCCTCGCTGCTGGCCGCCGAGGACGTCGCGGTCGAGCTGGGCCTGCCGGTGAGGATGCGCCTGGTCTCCTACGCCTTCGCCGGCGTGGAGCCCGAGGTCATGGGCGTCGGCCCGGTCCCGGCGACCGAGAAGGCCCTGGCCAAGGCCGGCCTGTCGATCTCCGACATCGGCGCCTTCGAGGTCAACGAGGCCTTCGCCGTCCAGGTGCTCGCCTTCCTGGACCACTACGGCATCGCCGACGACGACGAGCGCGTCAACCCGTACGGCGGCGCCATCGCCTTCGGCCACCCGCTCGCCTCCTCCGGCGTCCGCCTGATGAACCAGCTGGCCCGCCGCTTCGAGGAGCGCCCGGACGTCCGCTACGGCCTGACCACCATGTGCATCGGCTTCGGCATGGGCGGGACCGTCATCTGGGAGAACCCGCACTTCGAGGGGGACAAGTGACCACCACCGAGCTGCTGCAGCGCGCCGCCGAGCTCTTCCCGGACGAGGTCGTGACCACGGCTCACGTCCGCCACGTCGACCTGCCCAAGGGCGCCGGGCGCCTCGCGCTGGTCACCCTGGACAACGGCTTCGACCACACCAAGCCGACCACCTTCGGCCCGGGCTCCCTCGCGAAGCTCTCCGAGGCGCTGGACCAGGTCGAGCGCGAGGCCGCCGCCGGGGAGATCGTCGCCGTCGCCGTCACCGGCAAGCCGTTCATCTTCGCGGTCGGCGCCGACCTGAAGGGCGTCGAGGTGCTCAAGGAGCGCAGCGACGCAGTCGCCATCGGCAAGGGCGGCCACGACGTCTTCAAGCGCATCGCCGCGCTGCCGGTGCCGAGCTTCGCGTTCTACAACGGCGCCGCCATGGGCGGCGGCGTGGAGATCGGCCTGCACTGCACCTACCGCACCGTCTCCTCGGGCGTCCCGGCGTTCTCGCTGCCGGAGTGCTTCCTCGGCCTGGTGCCGGGCTGGGGCGGCTGCACGATCCTCCCCAACCTGATCGGCCCGCAGAAGGCCGTCCAGGTGATCATCGAGAACGCCCTGAGCCAGAACAAGCAGCTCAAGGGAAGGCAGGTCTTCGAGCTCGGCATCGCCGACGCGATCTTCGAGCCCGCCGACTTCCTGGAGCAGTCGCTGCTCTGGGCGGCCTCGGTCCTCACCGGCGAGACCGCCGTCGAGCGCCCGGAGATCGACCGCGGCGAGGCCTGGGACCAGGCCGTCGCCCACGGCCGCCTCGTCGCCGACTCCAAGGTCCACGGCGCCGCCCCGGCCCCGTACCGGGCGCTGGACATCATCGCCGCCGCCAAGGACGGGGACCTCCAGAAGGGCTTCGACGCCGAGGACGAGGCGCTCGCCGACCTCATCATGAGCGGCGAGCTGCGGGCCGGCCTGTACGCCTTCAACCTGGTGCAGAAGCGCGCCAAGCGGCCGGCCGGCGCCCCGGACAAGTCGCTGGCCCGCAAGGTCACCAAGGTCGGCGTCGTCGGCGCGGGCCTGATGGCCTCCCAGCTGGCGCTGCTCTTCGCGCGCCGCCTGGAGGTGCCGGTGGTCCTCACCGACATCGACCAGGAGCGGATCGACAAGGGCGTGGGCTACGTCCACGGCGAGATCGACAAGCTGCTGGACAAGGGCCGCATCGGCAAGGACAAGGCCAACCGCCTCAAGGCGCTGGTCAGCGGCTCGCTGGACAAGGCCGCCGCCTTCGGCGACGCGGACTTCGTCATCGAGGCCGTGTTCGAGGAGATGGGCGTCAAGCAGGACGTCTTCGCCGAGCTGGAGGCCGTGGTCTCGCCGACCGCGATCCTGGCCACCAACACCTCCTCGCTGTCGGTCACCGAGATGGCGTCGAAGCTGCAGCACCCCGAGCGGGTCGTCGGCTTCCACTTCTTCAACCCGGTCGCCGTCCTCCCGCTGCTGGAGATCGTCCGCGGCGAGAGGACCGACGACGCCTCGCTGGCCACGGCCTTCGCCACCGCGAAGAAGCTGAAGAAGACCGCGGTGCTGGTGAAGGACGCCCCGGCGTTCGTCGTCAACCGCGTCCTCACCCGCTTCCTCGGCACCGTCCTCGGCACCATCGACGAGGGCACCCCGATCGAGGTCGCCGACCGGGCCCTGGAGCCCCTCGGCCTGCCGATGTCCCCGATCGTGCTGCTGGAGCTGGTCGGCCCCGCCGTCGCCCACCACGTCGCGGGCACGCTGCACGCCGCCTACCCGGACCGCTTCGGCGTCTCCGAGAACCTGGGCCGCGTCGTGAAGGCCGGCAAGCGCGGCATCTACACCTGGGCGTCGGGCAAGCAGGAGGTCGACCCCGAGGTCGCCGCGCTCTTCCAGGTCGGCTCCACGGTCCTCACCGAGGAGCAGGTGCGCGACAAGGCGCTCGACGCCATCGCCGAGGAGATCCACCTCATGCTGGAGGAGGGCGTCGTCGCCGAGGCGCAGGACGTCGACCTCTGCCTGATCACGGGCGCCGGCTGGCCCTTCCACCTGGGCGGCATCACGCCGTACCTGGACCGCGCGGGCGTCTCCGAGCGGGTCAACGGCAAGCCGTTCCTCGCGAGGGGCGTCGCCAGCATCCCGGCCTGACGCCGGACCCCGCGGGCGGAGTCCCGCACAGCGACGCCGGTGCCCGGCACACCCCCGCGGTGTGCCGGGCACCGGCGCGTCACGGGACCGGCGCCCGCCCGCGGGACCCGGCGGGCGGGGCCGGTCCCGCCCGTGGCGCCGTTGCGTTCCGCACGGGCCCCCGGAGCGGCATACTGCTCCGATCAAGGGGCGCCGGGCGGGACGGGCGGCGGCCCGGGGCGCCGGGGGCCCGCACGGCCGGCCCGGCAGGTGCGGTGGCGGGCGGCGCGGGGAAGGGTGGCGGAATGGGAGAGCCGGAGGGGCCGCCGCGGGAGCCGCGCCCCGTCCTCGTGGTCGACGGCGCCAACGTCGTCGGGTCGGTGCCCGACGGCTGGTGGCGGGACCGGCGCGGGGCGGCCGAGCGGCTGCGCGACGCGCTGGCCGGGGTGGCGGCGCACGGGCTGCCGGAGGGCAGCGGTGCGCCGGGGTGGGCCTGCGGCGTCGCGCTGGAGGTGGTGCTGGTGGTCGAGGGGGCCGCCCGGGGGGTGGCGGAGGTCCCCGGGGTGCGGGTGGCCTCCGCGGCGGGCAGCGGGGACGACCTGGTGGTGGAGCTGGTGGCCGCCGGACGGGCCGGGGACGGGGCGGCGCCGCGCCGCTGCCTGGTGGCGACCGCCGACCGGGGGCTGCGGGCCCGGGTGGCGGCGCTCGGCGCCGAGGTGGTCGGCCCGCGCGCGGTGCGGCCCCGGTGAGCGCGCCGGGGCGCGGATCCGGGCGCGGGGGCGGTCCGGGTTGCCGGGGCGTACGGGCCGTACCAGGTTGGAGGTACTGGCGGTGGTGCGTGCAGGCACCGGACCCGGGCGGTGACGCGGTGGACGCGGACGGCGGGACGGGCGGGCCGGTCGGCGGGCCCGGGCGGCGCGGTCGCTGCAGCACGGCCGGGCACCCGTCCGGCCGCGCACGGCGGGGCCGGACGGGTCCGGACCCGGCGGCGCCGGGCCGCCCTGCGCGGGGCCGGCCGGCGACGGCCGGGCGGCGGGCGCCGGGGGTGGCCGGGCGGCGGGCGCCGGGGGTGGCCGGGCGGCGGGCGCCGGGGGTGGCCGGGTGAGCGGCGTGCCGCGCACCGCCGAGTTCGAGCGGGTGCTGGCGGAGGGCACCGTCAGGGCCGTCGCCGCCGCCGGCGGCTACGGCGGCGGCGTGTACCTGTCCTCCCGCAGCGGGCGCTCGCTGGTGCTGGCCGCCGTCGCCGGGGTGCCGCGCTCGCTGCTGCGGGCCACCTGGCGGGTACCGGTGGCGGGCCCCTTCCCCGTCGCGGAGGCCTACCGCTCGGGGCGCAGCATCCACCTGGACGACGCGGACGAGACGATGCGCCGCTTCCCCCAGCTGGCGATCGCGCTCCCGTACCCGTTCGCCTCGGTCTACACGCCGGTGACGGCGGACGGGGAGACCGTGGGCGTCCTGGTGGTGCTGCGGGCGGCGGTGCCGCGCCGGGTACTGGCGAGCCCCGCGCGCCGCCGGGTGCGCGGCGCGGCGAACCGGCTGGGCACGGCCCTGGCCGGGCTGCGGGAGCAGGGGGTGTCCGTCCGCTGGGAGGCCGAGCCGATCTCGGTGCAGCTGCCCGTCACGGCCGCCCGCCCCGCGCGGGTGGGCCAGTTCGACTGGTACCCGGAGACGGGCGTGTTCGCCGCGGACGACGAGTGCTGCGCCATCCTCGGGCAGGACCGGGCGTCGTTCGGGGGGACGGTGGCGGCGCTCGCCGCCCGGGTGGTGCCCGAGGACCTCTACGCGCTGCGGGCCGCCGCCCGGGAGGCCGTGGAGAGCGGAGCGGTGTCCGTGCACCGGCTGCGGGTGCTGGGGCCGCAGGACCGGCCCTGCCTGGTGGAGCTGCGGGCACGGCCGGCCGGTCCGGAGTCCGGCGGGCCGGGACCGGGCCGGTACATGGTCGGCGCGCTCGTGGACCTGGGGAGCGGCGTCACGGCCGCCGAGGCGGCGGAGCGGCTGCCCGACGGCCTCTTCTCGCTCGACCAGGACGGGCGGCTGACCTACGCCAACCACCGCGCGGAGGCCCTGCTGGGGGCGGACCGGTCCGGGCTGGTGGGCTGCCACCCGTGGGACGTCCTGCCGTGGCTCTCCGACCCCTCGTACGAGGACCGGTACCGGGCGGCGATGCTCTCCCAGGAGCCGACGTCGTTCCTGGTGCGGCGCGCGGAGGGCCACTGGCTGGCGTTCACGCTCTACCCGGACGTGCACGGCCTGACGGGCCGCGTGGTGCCGGTGGAGCCGCCTCCCGGGGAGCACGGGGACGCCGGGGGGCGCCCGGACCGCGCCGGGCGCGGCGGGCGGGGCGGCCCCGGGGAGCACCGGGGTCCCGGCGGGCCGGCCGGGCCTGCGGAGGAGGGGCCCGCCGCCGGGGGGCCGCCCGCCGCCGTCGCCCGCCCCGGGGCGCTGTACCGGGTGCTGCAGATGGCCAGCGCGCTGACCGAGGCCGTGACGGTGCGCCAGGTCTGCGAGGTCGTCACCGACCAGCTGCTGCCCGCCTTCGCGGGCCAGGAGCTGGCCCTGTACACGGTGCGCGACCGGCACATGCACCTCGCCTGGCAGCGGGGCTACCCGGAGGGGTTCCTCGAACCGTTCGAGGGGGTGTCGCTGCACGCCCGGCTGCCGGGCGTGCAGGCGCTGACGTCCGGCAGCCCGATCTTCTTCGAGTCCGAGCGGCACCTGACCTCCGCCTACCCGGGCATCCCGGTGGACCTGATGCGCTCCTGGGCGTTCCTGCCGCTCATCGCGTCGGGCCGGCCGGTCGGCTCGTGCATCCTCGGCTTCGACCGCCCGCGCACCTTCACCGCCGAGGAGCGCAGCGTGCTCACCGCCCTGGGCGGGCTGATCGCCCAGGCGCTGGAGCGGGCCCGGCTGTACGACGCGGAGTCGGCGGTGGCCCGCGGACTGCAGGAGGCCCTCCTGCCGCACCGGCTGCCGGCCGTGGCGGGGGTGGAGACCGCCGGGTGCTACCTGCCGGGCACCCAGGGCATGGACATCGGCGGCGACTGGTACGACGTGGTGGAGACCGCGCACGGGGTCGCGGTGGTGATCGGCGACGTGGAGGGGCACAGCGTCGCCGCGGCGGCGGTCATGGGGCAGCTGCGCAGCGCGGTGCGGGCCTTCGCGACCGGCGGCCAGTCCCCGGACGGGGTGATGGCCTGCACCAACCGGCTCCTCGCCGACCTGGACGCCGGCCTCTTCGCCACCTGCTGCTACGTCCAGCTGGACCCGGCGACCGGCAGGGCGCAGGCGGTGCGGGCGGGGCACCTGCCGCCGCTACTGCGGCACGCGGACGGGCGCACGGAGGTGCTGGACGTCCCGGGCGGCGTGCTGCTGGGGGTCGACCCGGAGGCCCGCTACCCGGTGGCGGAGCTGCTGCTGCCGCCGGGGTCGGTGCTGGCCCTGTACACGGACGGCCTGGTGGAGCAGCCGGGCGCGGACGTCGGCCAGGGCATCGACCGGCTGCGCTCGGCGCTGGCGCACACCAGGGCGCCCTCGCTGGCCGACGTGGCCGAGCGGCTGGTCCGGGAGGCGCGGCAGTCCCCGGACCGGCTGGACGACATCGCGCTGCTGCTCACCGGCCGGCCCCCGGCAGGCGGGTGAGGGCCCGGCGGGGTGGGCTCAGCGGCGCACGAGGCGGTAGATCACCGTGTCGCCGGTCAGGCCGACCATCTGGTAGTGGGCGTCCAGCAGGCGTTCGATCCGGGGGATGCGGACCGGGGAGTAGGGCGAGGTGCCGGAGTCGTCGACCACGATCTCCGGCAGGTTGCGGCTGAGCTCCCGGTCGAAGGTCTTCCACGCGTCCTGCACGCTGTAGGCCTCGCCGACCTGGCGGTCGCCCTTGCCGCCGCTGTAGTTGGTGAGGAAGCCCGCCGTGAGGTAGCGGGTGGCGGGGCGGCGGTCGGCGAGCCAGTACATCTCCGGGTGCATGCCCCAGACCAGCATGGTGTCCCCGGGCCCGGTCTGCTCGGCGACGGCCGTGGCGACCTTGGCCGACCGGTCCAGGCGGTGGCCCGGCCAGGCCAGGGCGAGGCCCCAGAAGGCGGTCGCGGCGACCGCGCTGTACACGAGGACCGGCCGCCAGCGCACGGCGGACGCGGAGGCGGCGCCGACCCCGAGGAGGACCAGCGGGGGCATCAGCTGCAGGTAGTAGTGGCCGAAGAAGTGGAAGCCGGTGCAGACCGCGACCACGGCGGAGGCCAGGAACACCCACAGGTCGGAGACCGAGCCGCCGGCGGCCCCGCGCCGCGGCGGCGCGGACGCCCCGGGGGCCGCCCGCCGCAGCGCCCGGCGCCGCCGCAGCAGCGGGACGGCGAGGCCGAGGAAGGCGGCGGCGAGGATGGCGGCGTTGCCGAGGGCCCGGCCGGCCATCAGCAGCACCGAGCCGTCGAACGAGGCGTAGTCGCCGCTGCCGGTGACCACCCAGAACAGGAAGCCCCCGGGCTTGGTGAGGATCACGGCCACCAGCGCCACCGGGATGGCGAAGCCGGCCAGGACCCTGCCGAGGGCGGCGGGCCGGCGCACCCCGCGGTGGCGGGCGTCCTGGAGGAGCATCCACAGCACGGGCAGCAGGACGGCGCCGCCGGTCTGCTTGGTCAGGGCGCAGACGGCGGTGGCGACGCCCGCCGCCAGCCAGCGGCGGCGCTCCGCGTAGCGGAAGGCCGCGACCATGGCCGGCAGCATGAAGACCTCGAAGGTCGCCGCCTGGGTGTCCTCCGGGGAGAGCCCGATGGAGACCAGGAGGTACAGGGCCCCGGCGGCGGCCCCGGCCCGGTCGCCCCAGCGGCCGCGGGCGACGGAGGCGAGCAGCAGCGCGGTGGCCAGGTGCGCGACGATGGCCAGGACCCGCAGCGGCCACAGGGAGAGCGAGCCGAAGACCCAGAAGGCGGCCTCGTACAGCCAGGGCAGCAGCGGCGGCTTGCGGTCCACCACCGTGTCGTAGAGCACCCCGCCGTCGGCGAGCATGCGGGCCTGGGTGGCGAGGTAGCCCTCGTCGGGGCTCCACACCGGGCGGACGAACGAGGGGGCGTGGGTCAGCGCGGCGAGGGCGGCGAGGGCCGGGACGAGCCGGGTCCAGTAGCCGGTGCGCAGGCGCTGCGGCAGGCGTGCGGCGAGCGCGGCGAGCGGTCGGCTGATCGGGTCCCTGGGCACGGAGGACAACCTACCCGCGGAGCCCGGCACCACGGGTGCCGGGCTCCGGGGCGGGGGTGCGGCGTGCGTCACGTCCCGCTGCGGCCGGCGCCGGGCGTGGCCCCGGCGGCTCCGCGGGGCGGCCCCTCGGTACGGCCGAGGCGGCTGTGGGAGCGGCCGTAGGCGAAGTAGACGACGAGCCCGAGCACCATCCAGATGCCGAACCGCCACCAGGTCGCGACCGGCAGGTTGACCATGAGCCAGACGCAGCTGAGGACCGCGAGGACGGGCACCAGCGGCACGGCCGGAGTGCGGAAGGCCCGGGGCAGGTCGGGCCGGGTGCGGCGCAGGACGACCACGCCGACGGAGACGATGACGAAGGCGAAAAGGGTGCCGATGTTCACCAGCTCCGAGAGCTCCTTGAGCGGGATGACGCCGGCCACCGCGGCGACCACCAGGCCGAGGAGCAGGGTGCTCTTCCAGGGGGTGCCGAACCGCGGGTGGACCTCGGCGAAGGTCCGGGGCAGCAGCCCGTCGCGGCTCATGGCGAAGAAGACCCGGCTCTGGCCGAGCAGCAGGATCATGGTGACCGAGGTGAGGCCGGCGACCGCGCCGACGCTGATCAGGTCGGCGAAGACGGGCTGGTCCACGGCCTTGAAGGCGTCGGCGAGCGGGGCGTCGGTGGAGAGCTCGGTGTACTTCTGCATGCCGGTGACCACGACGGAGACCAGCATGTAGAGCAGGGTGCAGATGGCGAGCGAGCCGAGGATGCCGCGCGGCAGGTCGCGCTGCGGGTTGCGGGTCTCCTCGGCGGCCGTGGCGACGATGTCGAAGCCGATGTACGCGAAGAAGACCACGGCCGCGGCGCTGAAGACGCCCATCACGCCGAAGGTGGAGGGCGTGAAGCCGAAGAGCGCCTGCACCAGCGGGGTCGCCCCGCCGGACGCGCCGCCGTTGTGCTGCGACGGCGGGAGGAAGGGGTGGAAGTTCGCCCCCTTGACGAAGAACGCGCCGGCGATGATCACCAGCAGCACCACGGTGACCTTGATGCCGACGATGACCGAGGTGACCCGGGCGGAGAGCTTCATCCCGGCCACCAGGACGGCCGTGAGGAGCAGCACCAGCAGGGAGGCGGGCAGGTTGAAGCCCCACGAGCCGCCGGAGCCGCCGCCGGCGATCGCCGCGGGGAGGGTGACGCCGGCGCTGCTGAGCAGCGACTGCACGTAGCCGGACCAGCCGACCGCGACCACGGCGGCGCCCAGGGCCAGCTCCAGGACGAGGTCCCAGCCGATGATCCAGGCGGGGAACTCGCCGATGGAGGCGTAGGAGAACGTGTACGCGGAGCCCGCGACCGGGACGGTCGAGGCGAACTCGGCGTAGCAGAGGGCGGCCAGGGCGCAGACGATGCCGGCCCCGGCGAAGGAGAGCGCCACGGCGGGGCCGGCGTAGTCCCTGGCGGCGGTGCCGGTGAGGACGAAGATGCCGGTGCCGATGACCACGCCGACGCCGAAGACGACCAGGTCCAGGGCCGACAGCGACTTGCGGAGGGCGTGCTCCGGCTCCTCGGTGTCGGCGATGGACTGCTCGACGGGCTTGGTGCGCAGCAGGCCGCCGGGCGGGGCGGTCCCGCCTCCCGTGCCGCCGGATGGACTGGACGCTGTGGCCATGGAACGCCTCCCGGGGAAAGTCCGCCTCCAGCGGATACCCGGAACGGGCGGTTCCATGGCGGGAAGGGCGGCTGTTCACCCCCGGCGCGCCGCGGGGGCCGGGAGCGGTGTGCTCCCGGCCCCCGCGGGCGGTCCCGGCGGCGGCCGGACGGGCCGGCCGCCGCCGGGCTCAGGCGTCGACGGGCTCCGCGTCGAGCCTGGCCACCAGGGCGGTCACCTGGCGGGCGATGTCCGGGGCGTTGAGGCCGATCTCGGCGAGGATCTGGTCGCGGGAGGCGTGGTCGAGGAACTCCTGCGGGATGCCGAAGTCGCGGAGCGGCACGTCCACGTCGGCGTCGCGCAGCGCCTGGGCGACGGCGGAGCCGACGCCGCCGGCGCGGCCGTTGTCCTCGACGGTGACCACGACGCGGTGCTCGGCGGCGAGGGCGGGCAGCGCGGGGTCGACGGGCTTGACCCAGCGGGGGTCGACCACGGTGGCGGTGATGCCCTGGGCGGCGAGCAGGTCCGCGGTCTCCAGGCAGGTGGCGGCCATGGCGCCGACCGAGACGAGCAGCACGTCGGCGCGCCGGGCGCGGGGGGCGTCGCCCCCGAACGCGGCGCCCGCGGCCTCCGCAACGGGCTCGGCGCTGCCGCGCAGCACGTCCATGCCGCCGATCCGGCCGAGGGAGGGGACGGGGGCGCCGACCGTGCCCTTGGAGTAGCGGACGACGGTGGGGGCGTCGTCGACGTCGACGGCCTCGCGGAGCTGGGCGCGGAGCTGGTCGGCGTCGCGGGGCGCGGCCAGCCGCAGCCCGGGGACGACCTGGAGGATCGACATGTCCCACATGCCGTTGTGGCTGGCCCCGTCGGTGCCGGTGACCCCGGCCCGGTCCAGTACGAACGTCACGCCCAGGCGGTGCAGGGCCACGTCCATCAGGACCTGGTCGAAGGCCCGGTTGAGGAACGTCGCGTACACCGCGACGACCGGGTGCAGGCCCCCGGTGGCCAGGCCCGCCGCCGAGACCGCCGCGTGCTGCTCGGCGATCCCCACGTCGTAGACCCGCTCGGGGAACTCCCGCGCGAACGGCGCCAGGCCCACCGGGTGCAGCATCGCCGCGGTGATCGCCACCACGTCCCGCCGCTCCCGGCCCAGCGCCACCATCTCCTCGCCGAAGACCGACGTCCAGTCCCTGCCGGCGGTCTTCACCGGCAGGCCGGTGTCGGGGTGGATGACGTTGACGGCGTGGAAGCGGTCCTCGTCGTGCTGCTCGGCGGGCCGGTAGCCGCGGCCCTTCTGGGTCAGGCAGTGCACGATGACCGGGCCGCCGAAGTTGCGGGCCCGCTTCAGGGCGGACTCCAGGGCGCCGATGTCGTGGCCGTCGATCGGGCCGATGTACTTCAGGCCCAGGTCCTCGAACATGCCCTGCGGGGCGATGAAGTCCTTCAGGCCCTTCTTGGCGCCGTGCAGGGTCTCGAAGATCGGCTGGCCCACGACGGGGGTGCGCTGGAGGGCGTCCTTGCCCCAGGAGAGGAACCGCTCGTAGCCCCGGGTGGTGCGCAGGGTGGCGAGGTGGTTGGCGAGGCCGCCGATGGTGGGCGAGTAGGAGCGCTCGTTGTCGTTGACGACGATGACCACGGGCCGGTCCTCGGCGTCGGCGATGTTGTTCAGCGCCTCCCAGGCCATGCCGCCGGTCAGCGCGCCGTCGCCGATCACCGCGACCACCGGG
>NZ_JAJLRA010000079.1 GCF_020991365.1 Streptacidiphilus sp. ASG 303 | reverse complement strand
CTCACTGAGCCGCCGCCTCATCCGGGTCCTGGAGACCGTCGCCGCCGACCCGGCCGCACCCGTGCACCACATCCCGGTCATGGACACCACCGAACGCCACCAGGTCCTCACCACCTGGAACGACACCACACACGAGGTCACCGCGGGCACGGTGGTGGACCTCTTCCAGGCGCAGGCCGCCCGCACCCCCGACGCCATCGCCGTGATCGACCCCGACGGCACCGAGGTGTCGTACGCCGAACTCAACAAGCAGGCGAACCAGTTCGCCCATCGCCTTCTCGGGCAGGGAGTCGGCGCTGAGCAAATCGTCGCGCTGGTACTGCCGCGCTCGAGGGAGTTGGTCGTGGCGAGCCTCGGTGTGCTGAAGACCGGCGCCGCGTACCTGCCGGTGGACCCGGAGTATCCGGCCGACAGGATCGCCTACATGCTGTCCGACGCTCAGCCGGTCCGGGTGATCGACGAACTCGGCATCGTCCAGGCCGCGCACGAGGAACCGGAGTCGGATCCCGGCGTCCCGGTGGCGAGCGCCCAGACCGCTTATGTGATCTACACCTCCGGCTCGACCGGCCGTCCGAAGGGCGTCATGGTGAGCCACGCGGGCATCGCCGGCCTGGTCAACGCACAGGTCGAAAGGTTCCGTATCGACGAGAACAGCAGGGTGCTGCAGTTCGCCTCGCCCAGCTTCGACGCCTCCATCTCGGAACTTTGCACGGCACTTCTGTCCGGCGCGACTCTGGTTATCGCTCCGGTCGACTCCCCGATCTCTGCGCTGACGGACCAGCGCCTCGGCATCACGCACGCGACGGTGGTGCCCTCGGTTCTCGCCACGCTGTCCGATGACAGCCTGGAATCGGTGCGCACGCTGGTGGTCGCCGGTGAGGCCTGCCCGCCGGAACTGGTGGCGAAATGGGCACCAGGACGACGCATGATCAACGCCTACGGCCCTACCGAGGCCACCGTCTGCGCGACGATGAGCGTCCCCCTCGTCCCCTCGGAACAGAAGCCGCCGATCGGAACGCCGATCGCCGACACCAGGGTGTACGTCCTGGACGCGGCCCTGCAGCCGTGCCCGCCCGGCGTGCCCGGCGAGCTGTACCTCGCCGGCGCCCAGCTGGCCCGCGGCTACCTCGGTCGCCCGGCCCTGACCGCCGAACGCTTCGTGGCCAACCCCTACGGCGGCCCCGGCGCACGCATGTACCGCACCGGCGACCTCGCCCGCTGGACCA
>NZ_JAJLRA010000078.1 GCF_020991365.1 Streptacidiphilus sp. ASG 303 | reverse complement strand
GCGGCTTCCGCATCGAACTCGGCGAAGTGCAGTCCGCACTCGCCTCCCACCCCGCCGTGGCCCAGGCCGCGGTCCTCGTCCGCGAGGACCGCCCCGGCGACCAGCGCCTGACCGCCTACATCGTCCCGCGCGACAAGGCGGCGGGCACCGACATGACGAACCTGATCGCAGAGGTGCGCAGCCACACGGCCGCCACACTGCCCGACTACATGGTCCCGTCGGCATTCATGGCCCTGGACGCGCTGCCGGTGACGGTGAACGGCAAGCTCGACCACCGTGCGCTTCCCGCCCCCGAACTGCGCGGAGCCCCCGGAAGCCGCAAGCCCGCGACCGAGCGTGAGACCGTGCTGTGCGCGCTGTTCGCCGAAGTCCTCGATGTCCCGGAAGTCGGTGTCGACGACAACTTCTTCGAACTCGGCGGCCACTCCCTGATGGCGACCCGGCTGCTGAGCCGGATACGTACCGTGCTGGGCGCCGAGATCCCCCTGCGGACCGTCTTCGACGCCCCCACCCCGGCGGGTGTCGCCGCCGTGCTGGCGGACACCGGACGCCCGGTCCGCCGCGCTCTGACCGCCGGTGTGCGCCCGCAGTTGCTGCCGCTGTCGTTCGCGCAGCGCCGCCTGTGGTTCCTCGGCGAACTCGAGGGCCCCAGCGCCACCTACAACATCCCCCTCGCCATGCGCCTGCGCGGTGACCTCGACCCTGCGGCCCTGGAGCAGGCCTTCCGCGACCTCCTCACCCGCCACGAGATCCTGCGCACAACGCTCGTCACCGTCGACGGCGCCCCCCAACAGCGGATCCTTCCGTCGTCGGAAATGGCATTCGACCTGCGCACCCACAAGGTCACGGAGGACGACCTCGCCGCGGCCGTGACACGCCTGGCCCACAGCCCGTTCGACCTGGCAGCGGACCTGCCGCTGCGCGCCGACCTGCTGACGGTGGGCCCGCGTGACCACGTTCTCGTGGTCGTGGTGCATCACATCGCCGCGGACGGCTGGTCCCTGGTTCCGCTGGCCGCTGACGTGTCGCAGGCCTACCGCGCCCGTGTGGCGGGTGGCGCTCCGATGTGGGAACCGCTGCCGGTCCAGTACGCCGACTACACCCTGTGGCAGCAGGACCTCCTCGGCGGTGAGGAGGATCCGAGCAGCCTGCTCAACGAGCAGCTGGCCTACTGGCGCAAGGCCCTGTCCGGGCTGCCGGAGGAACTGGCCCTGCCGACCGACCGGCCGC
>NZ_JAJLRA010000077.1 GCF_020991365.1 Streptacidiphilus sp. ASG 303 | reverse complement strand
ACACCGCCGCACGCCTGGCGCAGCTGCCGGACACCGACCTCACCGACGCCGAGCGCACGACGCCACTGCTGCCCGCCCACCCCGCGTATGTGATCTACACCTCCGGCTCGACGGGCCGTCCCAAGGGTGTATCCGTTCCGCACGCCAACGTCCTGCGGTTGTTCGCCGCGACCCGCGACTGGTTCGGCTTCGGCCCGGACGACGCGTTCACCTGGTTCCACTCCTTCGCGTTCGACGTCTCGGTGTGGGAGATGTGGGGCCCGCTGCTGCACGGCGGGCGCCTGGTCGTCGTGCCCTTCGACGTCTCCCGCTCTCCGGCCGACTTCCTCGCCCTCCTCGTCCGCGAGGGGGTGACGGTGCTGAGCCAGACCCCGTCCGCGTTCTACCAGCTCGCCCAGGCCGACGCCCGAAACCCCGAGCTGAGTCGCGAACTCCGGCTGCGCCGCATCATCCTGGCGGGTGAGGCACTCGATCTGGCGCACCTTGGCGACTGGTACGGCCGCCACGCCGACGACGCCCCGCAGCTGGTCAACATGTACGGACCGACCGAGACCACGGTCTACGTCACGTACGAGCCGATCACAGAGGCGATGGCCACCGCGAACCGCGGCGCCAGCCTTATCGGACGCGGTATCCCCAGCCTGCGCATGTATGTCCTCGATGCCGCCCTGCAGCCCTGCCCGCCCGGCGTCCCGGGCGAGATGTACGTCGCGGGCGCAAACCTTGCCCGCGGCTACTACGCCCGCCCGGTCCTGAGTGCCGAGCGCTTCGTCGCCGACCCCTACGGCGGCCCCGGCGAGCGCATGTACCGCACCGGCGACCTCGTGCGCTGGACCACGGACGGCCAGCTCGACTACCTCGGCCGTATCGACGACCAGGTCAAGCTGCGGGGCTTCCGTATCGAGCTCGGGGAGATCGAGGCCGCGCTCGCCGCCCACCCGGCCGTCGCCCAGGCCACGGTCCTCGTCCGCGAGGACCGCCCCGGAGACAAGCGACTGGTCGGCTATGCGGTGCCCGCGCCCGAGGCGCACGAACGCGACACCGTCGAACTTGCCGCGGAGGTACGCGCGCACCTGACCGGACTCCTGCCGGAGTACATGGTGCCGTCGGCGGTCGTGGTGCTGGAGGCGTTCCCGCTGACGGTCAACGGCAAGCTGGACCGCAAGGCCCTGCCCGAGCCGGACCTGGCGGTGACCGCCGGGGCCGGCCGCAGGCCGGAGACCGAGCGGGAAGCACAGCTGTGCGCCGTCTTCGCCGAGGTCCTCGGCAT
>NZ_JAJLRA010000076.1 GCF_020991365.1 Streptacidiphilus sp. ASG 303 | reverse complement strand
CTCACTGAGCCGCCGCCTCATCCGGATCCTGGAGACCGTCGCCGCCGACCCGGCCGCACCCGTGCACCACATCCCGGTCATGGACACCACCGAACGCCACCAGGTCCTCACCACCTGGAACGACACCGCGCACGAGGTCCCCGCGGGCACGGTGGTGGAGCTGTTCGAAGCGCAGGCCGCCCGCACCCCCGACGCCATCGCCGTGATCGACCACGACGGCACCGAGGTGTCGTACGCCGAACTCAACAAGCGTGCCAACCGCCTGGCCCGGCTGCTGACCGAGCACGGCACCGGACCCGAGGACCGCGTCGGCGTGCTCATGCCCCGCTCCACCGGAATGGTCGAAGCCCTGCTCGCGGTCCTGAAGAGCGGCGCCGCCTATGTACCGGTCGACCCGCAGTACCCCGCCGAGCGCATCGCCTACATGCTCGACGATGCTCGCCCGGCCATCCTCCTGACCACCAACGAACTCGCCGAACAGGCCCAGGGACAGGGCGTCCCGCTGGTCGTCGTCGACGACCAGCGCGTCACCGACCGGCTGTCGGCCCTGGACCCGGGCGATGTCGAAGACGCGCACCGGACATCGCCGCTGACCACCGGCCACCCCGCCTACGTGATCTACACCTCCGGCTCCACCGGCCGCCCCAAGGGCGTCGTGATCCCCCACCGGGCACTGGTCAACTACGTCGCACGCGCCCGCGAGGCATACCCGTCACTGGCGCAGAGCACCCTCATTCACTTCTCGGCCTCCTTCGACGCGGGCGTCACGGCCTTCTACGGTTCACTGGTCAGCGGCGGATGCCTGCACCTGGCGCCCGCCGACACGCACCTGCCCGTGGCACCTACGGAGGCACGGACAGCATTCCTCAAGGCCACCCCCAGCCACCTCGCCTTCCTGGACCAGGATGGCGTCGGCGGCAATGTTCCTACCCGGCAGCTCATGCTGGGCGGCGAGTCCCTGCACGCGCCCATGCTGGAACGACTGCGCCGTACACACCCGCACCTGGCCGTGGTGAACCACTACGGCCCGACCGAGGCGACGGTCGGCGCGGTCGACCACCACATCGCCCCGGGCGAGGCACTCGGGCACGGCCCGGTGCCGATCGGCCGGCCGATGTGGAACATGCAGGCCTACGTCCTGGACGCGGCCCTGCAGCCGTGCCCGCCCGGCGTGCCCGGCGAGCTGTACCTGGCCGGCGCCCAGCTGGCCCGCGGCTACCTCGGTCGCCCGGCCCTGACCGCCGAACGCTTCGTGGCCAACCCCTACGGCGGCCCCGGCGCACGCATGTACCGCACCGGCGACCTCGCCCGCTGGACCA
>NZ_JAJLRA010000075.1 GCF_020991365.1 Streptacidiphilus sp. ASG 303 | reverse complement strand
GGTGTCGTTCCAGGTGGTGAGGACCTGGTGGCGTTCGGTGGTGTCCATGACCGGGATGTGGTGCACGGGTGCGGCCGGGTCGGCGGCGACGGTCTCCAGGACCCGGATGAGGCGGCGGCTCAGTGAGGTGGCGGTCGTCTCCTGGAAGAGGTCGGTGGCGTAGGTGAGTGTGCCGGTGATGCCGGTCGGGGTGCCGTCGGGGTCGAGGGTTTCGGTGAGGTCGAGGGCGAGGTCGAACTTGGCGGGGGTGTCGCCGGTGGGGGCGGGCTGAATGTCCAGGCCGTCGAGGTCGAGGACGGCCTGGGTGGTGTTCTGGAGGGTCAGCATGACCTGGAAGAGGGGGTGGCGGGCCAGGGAGCGGGCGGGGGCCAGGTCCTCGACCAGGCGCTCGAAGGGGATGTCCTGGTGCTCGTGCGCGTCCAGGGCCGCGTCGCGGACCCGGGTCAGCAGTTCACCGAAGGTGGGGTTGCCGCTGAGGTCGGTGCGCAGGACCAGGGTGTTGACGAAGAGGCCGACCAGGCCGGTGAGGGCGTCGTCCCGGCGGCCCGCGACCGGCGTGCCGATGGGGATGTCCTGGCCGGCGCCGTGCCGGGACAGGGTCACCGCGAGGGCGGCCTGCAGGACCATGTGCAGGGTGACGCCCCGCTCGCGGGCCAGTTCCAGCAGGTGCTGGTGCAGATCGGTGTCCAGGCGCAGGGGGATCTGCGCGCCGTGGTGGGTGGCGGTGGCGGGGCGGGGGTGGTCGGTGGGCAGGGTGAGTTCCTCGGGCAGGCCGGCCAGGGCCTTGCGCCAGTAGCCCAACTGCTCGTTGAGCAGGCTGCTCGGATCCTCCTCGTCGCCGAGGAGGTCGTGCTGCCACAGGGTGTAGTCGGCGTACTGGACCGGCAGCGGCTCCCACGCCGGGGCCCGGCCCGCGGTGCGGGCCGTGTAGGCGTGGGACACGTCGTCGGCGAGCGGGGCCAGCGACCAGCCGTCCGCCGCGATGTGGTGCACCACGACCACCAGGACGTGGTCATCGGGGCCGGCGGTGAGCAGGTCCGCGCGCAGCGGCAGATCCGCCGCCAGGTCGAACGGGCGACCGGCGATGGCCGCAACGGCGTCCGACAGGTCCTCCTGCGTGACCTCGCCGGTGCCCAGCGTGAAGGAGACGGCCTCCGGTGCGGTGATCCGCTGCTGCGGGACACCGTCGACGGTCGCGACGACCGTGCGCAGCACCTCGTGGCGGACCAGTACGTCACGGAAGGCCTCCTCCAGCGCTGTCCGGTCCAGTTCGCCCCGCAGGCGCATGGCGAGGGGGATGTTGTAGGTGGCGCTGGGGCCCTCCAGCTCGCCGAGGAACCACAGGCGGCGCTGCGCGAACGACAGCGGCAGTGCGTCGGGGCGCACACCGGCGGTCAGAGCGCGGCGGACCGGGCGTCCGGTGTCCGCCAGCACGGTCGCGATGCCCGCCGGGGAGGGGGCGTCGAAGACGGTCCGCAGGGGGATCTCGCTGCCGAGGACGGTGCGGATGCGGTTGATGAGGCGGGTGGCGAGCAGGGAGTGGCCGCC
>NZ_JAJLRA010000074.1 GCF_020991365.1 Streptacidiphilus sp. ASG 303 | reverse complement strand
TCGGCGAGCTGCTCGGCCTTGAACGGCATGCCGCTGACCTGGGTGTGGGAGCGGGCGTCGACCAGGTACTCGGCGCGGATCAGCCGGGCGAGCTGGCCGAGGTTCATCTCGGGCACCACCACCCGGTCGTAGGAGCGCAGCACCGCGCCGAGGTTGGCGGGGAACGGGTTGAGGTGGCGCAGGTGGGCCTGGGCGACGCGGCCGCCGGCGGCGCGCACCCGGCGCACCGCGGCCGTGATCGGCCCGTAGGTGGAGCCCCAGCCCAGCACCAGCAGCGGGGCGTCGCCGTCCGGGTCGTCCACCGCCAGGTCCGGCACCGCGATCCCGTCGACCTTGGCCTGGCGGGTGCGGACCATGAAGTCGTGGTTGGCCGGGTCGTAGGAGATGTTGCCGGTGCCGTCCTGCTTCTCGATGCCGCCGATGCGGTGCTCCAGCCCCGGGGTGCCGGGCACCGCCCAGGGGCGGGCCAGGGTCTCGGGGTCGCGCTTGTACGGCCGGAAGACCTCGGTGCCGTCCTCGGCGGTGTGGTTGGGACCGGTGGCGAACTCCACCCGCAGGTCGGGCAGCGCGTCGGTGTCGGGGATGCGCCAGGGCTCGGAGCCGTTGGCCAGGTACCCGTCGGAGAGCAGGAAGACCGGCGTGCGGTAGGTCAGCGCGATGCGGGCGGCCTCCAGGGCCGCGTCGAAGCAGTCGGCGGGGGTGGCGGGGGCGACGACCGGCACCGGGGCCTCACCGTTGCGCCCGTACATGGCCTGCAGCAGGTCGGCCTGCTCGGTCTTGGTGGGCAGGCCGGTGGAGGGGCCGCCGCGCTGGATGTCCACCACCAGCAGCGGCAGCTCCAGCGAGACCGCCAGTCCGATCGTCTCCGACTTCAGCGCCACCCCGGGCCCCGAGGTGGTCGTCACCGCGAGCGAGCCGCCGAAGGCGGCGCCCAGCGCCGCGCCGATGCCGGCGATCTCGTCCTCCGCCTGGAAGGTCCGCACGCCGAAGTTCTTGTGCTTCGACAGCTCGTGCAGGATGTCGGAGGCCGGGGTGATCGGGTACGAGCCGAGGAACAGCGGCAGGCCGGAGCGGTGCGAGGCCGCGACCAGGCCGTAGGAGAGCGCGAGGTTGCCGGAGATGTTCCGGTACCGGCCCGGGGCCAGGGCGGCGGGGGCGACCTCGTAGGAGACGGCGAAGTCCTCGGTGGTCTCGCCGAAGTTCCACCCCGCCCGGAAGGCGGCGACGTTCGCCTCGGCGATCTCGGGGCGCCCGGCGAACTTCTGCCGCAGGAACCGCTCGGTGCCCTCGGTGGGCCGGTGGTACATCCACGACAGCAGGCCGAGCGCGAACATGTTCTTCGCCCGCTCGGCGTCCTTGCGGGCCAGCCCGGAGTCCTTCAGGGCCTCCACCGTGAGCGTGGTGAGCGGCACCCGGTGGACGTTCCACGCCGCCAGCGAGCCGTCCTCCAGCGGGTCGGCCGCGTAGCCGACCTTGGCCAGGGCGCGCCTGGTGAACTCGTCGGTGTTGACGATGACCTCGGCGCCGCGCGGCACGTCCGCCAGGTTGGCCTTGAGCGC
>NZ_JAJLRA010000073.1 GCF_020991365.1 Streptacidiphilus sp. ASG 303 | reverse complement strand
CTAGTACTCCAGCAGGACTTCGACGTTTTGCCTGTTCAGAGGCCTGCGCGCGTGAGTGTAGTGGGCGAACGTCTCATCAGGGGCGGTCTTCATGGGACCGCCCCTCGATCGTGTGCAGCCAGCGTTGGTGCTCGCAGTGGCGGGGCAGCCTTTGGTCGTGATCAACGATCCAGCAGCCGGGACCTGGGACCGCGAACTCGAAGACCTCTTCCTCCGTGTCGGTCACCGCTTCAGCCGCGTGGAGCCCCGCCGCCGGATGCGTGACTACGTCCGTGGCCTGCTCGGCCCGGTCGGCCGTAAGAACGGCTGGCAGCTGGCCGAATACGCAGGCCACGCCACCCCTGACGGCCTGCAGCACCTGCTTGCCGGCTCCCGCTGGGAGGCGGACGAGATCCGCGACGAGCTCCAGGCCTACGTGGCCGAACGCCTCGGCGAGGCCGGCGGCGTCCTGATCATCGACGACACCGGCTTCGTCAAGAAGGGCACCGCCTCCGCGGGCGTGCAGCGCCAGTACTCCGGCACTGCAGGCCGCACCGAAAATTGCCAGATCGGGGTCTTCGCGGCCTACGCCTCCGCCCGCGGCCGCGCCCTGGTCGACCGCGAGCTCTACCTGCCCAAGTCCTGGACCGAGGACCGGGACCGCTGCCGGACAGCGAAGATCCCCGACGAGCGGGACTTCCGTACCAAGGGCGAACTCGCCAAGGCCCTGGTCCTGCGCGCACTCGCCTCCGACCTGCCCATCGCCTGGGTCACCGCGGACTCGGCCTACGGACAGGAAGGTCGCTTCCGCCGCCTGCTGGAACAGTCCGGCCTGGGCTACGTCCTGGCGGTGCCCAGGTCCCAGTTCAGCGTGGGCTGCAACCGCATTGAGCACCTGTTTGCCCAGGCTCCGGCCGAGGCATGGGAACGCATCTCGTGCGGCAACGGCGCCAAGGGACCGCGCATCTACGACTGGGCGGCCATCCGACTGCCCGCCGTGACCGAGTACGACCACCAGGACGAGACCCTCGTGCGCCGGCGATGGGCGCTCGCGCGCCGCAGCCTCAGCAAGCCCGACGAGATCGCCTACTACCTGGCCTACGCGCCGCTCGAGACGACCGTGGAGGAGCTGGTGCGGATCGCCGGGATGCGCTGGGCGATCGAGGAGTGCTTCCAGGCCGCGAAGAACGAGTGCGGCCTGGACCAGTACGAGGTCCGCCGCTACACCGGCTGGATGCGGCACATCACCCTGGCCATGCTCGCCCACGCCTTCCTGGCCGCGATGGCCGCCGCCACTGCAAAGGGGGCTGCAGAAACGGTTCCCGCACCCTGGTCGACCTCACCGTGGCAGAGATCCGGCGACTCCTGGCAGCTGGCCGTCCCCACCAACCGACTCTGCCGCGCCGCTCAGCCCGTAATCACGCCATGAACTGGTCCATCTGGCGCCGACAACGCCAGGCCGTCGCCCGCCGCTGCCACTACCAAAGGCGGCTGCACACGATCGAGGGGCGGTCCCATGAAGACCGCCCCTGATGAGACGTTCGCCCACTACACTCACGCGCGCAGGCCTCTGAACAGGCAAAACGTCGAAGTCCTGCTGGAGTACTAGGCGG
>NZ_JAJLRA010000072.1 GCF_020991365.1 Streptacidiphilus sp. ASG 303 | reverse complement strand
GACTCTGTCGGGGATCTTGAGGTTCCAGGGACAAGGCTGGTGGCGGTTCGGGACACTCCGGGTGGTTCGGTGCAACCGTCTCCCTGAGGTGATCAGTGTCCGTTCGCTCCCGGTCCGGTGCGATAGTGCCCGAGCTCACGGCTCGGATGGCGCGGGCCAGCAACCCGCGTGGGACAACCGCCATGTGGGTCCGTGACCACCTCGACGGGCTCTGGGACGACGAGGACTTCATCTCCTGGTACCCCCGCGACGGCCGTCCCGGCCTCTCGCCGGCCCAGTTGGCCACCGTGTGCGTGCTGCAGTTCCTGCTCAACCTCTCCGACCGGCAGGCGGCCGAGGCCGTGCGGTGCCGAATCGACTTCAAGTACGCCCTGGCCATGGAACTGGACGATCCCGGGTTCCACCACAGTGTGCTGACGGACTTCCGCGATCGGCTGGGCGAGGACGACCGCGCGGACCACCTCCTCTCCCTGGCCCTGGACCGGATGCGGCAGGCCGGCATGGTCAAGGCACGCGGGAGGCAGCGGACCGACTCCACCCAGGTCCTCGCCGCGGCGCGTGAGCTCACCCGCCTGGAACTGGTCCTCGAGGCGGTCCGCGCCGCCCTGGAAGAAGCCGCCAGCCGTGTCCCGGAGGTCCTGGACGATCTGGTGGACGCCGACTGGGCCATCCGCTACGGCCGGCCCGTCCGCCTCCCGGCCCAGCCCAGCCACCCCGTCACCCGCCTCAAGCAGGCAGGGACCGACGCCCACCGGCTCCTCGAGCGCCTGCCGCCACGCCGGCGCGGCCCCCACGCGGAAGCCCTGCGCCGGATCATGGTGCAGAACTTCCTCTTCGATGCTCGCGGCGCTCTGCGCCCCCGCACTGAGAAGGACGGACAGCCCAAAGGAGCCCTGCGGATCGTCTCGCCCTACGACTGCGAAGCACGCCGGGCCATCCGCGGCAACACCCGCTGGAGCGGCTACCTGGTCCACGTCACCGAGACCTGCGACTCCGACACGGCGGTCAACCTGATCACGGACATCGCCACCACCGGCCCGACCAGGGACACCCAGGCCCTGCCCGGCATCCACACCCGGCTTCGCCGCCGGCGTCTGCTGCCCGAACAGCACCTGGTCGACGGCGGCTACGTCTCCGTCGCCCTGCTGGACTGCTCCGCGCGCGACCACCAGGTCCAGCTCATCGGCCCCGTCAAGGCCGGCGGGGACTGGCAGAGCAGGGAGCAGACCGGTTTCACCCGGGACCACTTCGCCATCGACTTCGACCGGCGCCAGGTCACCTGCCCCAACGGCCAGACCAGCCGCACCTGGCTGGAAGCTCCGGCCCTGGCCCCCTACACGGTCGCCCGGTTCCACCCCAGCCAGTGCCGCCCCTGCCGCGACCGGCCCGCCTGCACACGCGGCGGCTCAGCCCGCACCGTGAACTTCCTCCCCCGCCGGCTGCACGAGCTCCAGGCGCGCAACCGCGCCGACCAGCAAGACCAGCAATGGAAACGCCTCTACGCCACCCGGTCCGGCGTCGAGGGCACCATCGGCGAACTCGTCAACGGCCACCAGGCCCGCCGCAGCCGCTACCACGGCCTCCGCAAGACCCACGTCCAACACGTGCTGACCGGCATCGCGATCAATATCGAGCGCCTCGCCTCACGCGCTCCTCTACGCGCCCACCGCCCCCGCTACCCCACGGCCTTCCAGCACTACCTCGACTCCCACGGGCTGCGCTGGGAATGCTGGTGGCGGCAGGGCAAGTAACCGACCATCGAAGATCCCCGACAGAGTCGCTCA
>NZ_JAJLRA010000071.1 GCF_020991365.1 Streptacidiphilus sp. ASG 303 | reverse complement strand
ACGGCGAGCAGGGAGTGCCCGCCGAGCTCGAAGAAGTTGTCCTCGACACCCACCTCGGGGATGCCGAGGACCTCGGCGAAGACGGCGCACAGCTGTGCTTCCCGCTCGGTCTCCGGCCTGCGGCCGGAGCCGGCCGTCACCGCCAGGTCCGGCTCGGGCAGGGCCTTCCGGTCCAGCTTGCCGTTGACCGTCAGCGGGAACGCCTCCAGCACCACGACCGCCGACGGCACCATGTACTCCGGCAGGACGGCGACGGTATGGGCCCGGATGTCGGCCGCGAGCCGCGTCGGGTCCTGGGTCTCGGCGCCGGACGCGACAGTGACGTAGCCGACCAGACGCTTGTCACCCGTCCGGTCCTCATGGACCAGGACCACCGCCTGCTCGACCGCCACGTGTCCGGTGAGCGCGTTCTGGACTTCGCCGAGTTCGATGCGGAAGCCGCGGAGTTTGACCTGGTCGTCGGTGCGGCCGAGGTGTTCGAGAAGGCCGCGCGTGGTCCAGCGGGCGAGGTCGCCGGTGCGGTACATGCGTGCGCCGGGGCCGCCGTAGGGGTTGGCGACGAAGCGTTCGGCGCTCAGGGCCGGGCGACCAAGGTAGCCGCGGGCCAGCTGGGCGCCGGCGAGGTACAACTCGCCGGGCACGCCGGGCGGGCAGGGCTTGAGACCGGCGTCGAGCACGTAGGCCTGCATGTTCCACATCGGCCGGCCGATCGGCACCGGGCCGTGCCCGAGTGCCTCGCCCGGGGCGATGTGGTGGTCGACCGCGCCGACCGTCGCCTCGGTCGGGCCGTAGTGGTTCACCACGGCCAGGTGCGGATGCTCGCGGCGCAGTCGCTCCAGCATGGGCGCGTGCAGGGACTCGCCCCCCAGCATGAGCTGGCGCGTGGGTACGTTCGCAACCTCGCCCGGCGCCTCCAGGAAGGCAAGGTGACTCGGCGTGGCCTTGAGGAACGCCACACGCCTGTCCGACGGAGCGACGGGCAGCCGGGTGTCCTCGGGCGCCAGGTACAGGCATCCGCCGCAGGCGAGCGCGCCGTACAGGGAGGTGACACCGGCGTCGAAGGACACCGAGGCGTGGATCAGCGTGTCCTCCGCCAGCGACGGGTACGCCTCCTGGGCGCGTGCGACGTAGTTGACCAGCGCGCCGTGGGGGATCACCACGCCCTTCGGCCGGCCCGTCGAGCCGGACGTGTAGATCACATACGCCGGATGGTCGGTGGTCAGCGGCGATGTCCGGTGCGCGTCTTCGACATCGCCCGGGTTCAGAGCAGACAAGCGGTCGGCCGCACTGTCGTCGTCCACGACGACCAGCCCGAAGCGCTGCTCCTGTTCCTGGACCTGCCCGACGAGCCCGGTGGTGGTCAGGAGGACCGTCGGCCGGGCGTCGTCCAGCATGTACGCGATGCGCTCCGCCGGGTACTGCGGGTCGACCGGTACGTAGGCGGCGCCGCTCTTCAGAACCGCCAGCAGGGCGACGACCATCCCGGTGGAGCGGGGCATCAGCACGCCGACGCGGTCCTCGGGCCCGGCACCGTGCTCGGTCAGCAGCCGCGCCAGGCGGTTGGTCCGCTTGTTGAGTTCGGCGTACGACACCTCGGCGCCCTCGGCGTCGATCACCGCGATGGCGTCGGGGGTCCGGGCGACCTGCGCCTCGAAGAGGTCCACCATCGTGCCGGCGGGCACCTCGTGCGCGGTGTCGTTCCAGTCGACCAGCACCCGGTGGCGTTCGGTGGTGTCCATGACGTCGACGTGGTGCACGCGTACGTCCGGGTCGGCGACGACCGTCTGCAGTACCCGCACGAAGCGGGCACCGAGCGCCGCAGCGGTCGTCTGCTGGAAGAGGTCGGCGGCGTAGGTGAGTGCGCCGTTCACCCCGGCCGGGGTTCCGTCGGTGTCGAGGGCTTCGGTGAGGTCGAGGGCGAGGTCGAACTTGGCCGGAGTGTCGCCGGTGGCGGCGAGTTCGATGTCCACGCCGTCGAGTTCGAGGACGGCCTGGGCGGTGTTCTGGAGGGTCAGCATGACCTGGAACAGGGGGT
>NZ_JAJLRA010000070.1 GCF_020991365.1 Streptacidiphilus sp. ASG 303 | reverse complement strand
CGGGCCAGAAGAACTCCCACACCGACACGTCGAAGCCGAAGGGGGTCTTCTGCAGCACCCGGTCACCCGGGCCCAGCCCGTACTCGCCCTGCATCCACGCGAGACGGTTCACCAGGCCCGCGTGCGGGACGGCGACGCCCTTGGGGCGGCCGGTGGAGCCGGAGGTGTAGATCACGTAAGCCGGGTGCGAGGGTGCCGGGCGGGTTTCGGCGGCCGGGTTGTCGGGGGACAGTTCGGCCAGCCGTCCGACGGTCGCCTCGGCGTCCACAACAACCGTCCGCGCCACGGCGGCGGACTCCGGCCCCTCGATGTCCCCGCTGGTGAGCAGGATCGCGGGTCGGGCGTCGTCGAGCATGTAGGCGATGCGCTCGGCGGGCAGTTCCGGGTCGAGGGGCACGTAGGCGGCGCCGCTCTTCAGCACGGCGAGCAGGGCGACGACCATCCCGGCCGAGCGCCGCATGAGCACGCCCACCCGGTCCTCGGGACTTGCACCGTACTCGGCCAGCATCCGCGTCAGACGGTTCACCCGCCGGTTCAACTCGGCGTACGACACCTCGACACCCTCGGGGTCGATCACCGCGATGGCGTCGGGGGTGCGGGCGGCCTGCGCCTCGAACAGCTCCACCACCGTGCCGGCGGGGACCTCGTGCGCGGTGTCGTTCCAGTCGGTCAGGACCTGGTGGCGTTCGGCCGGGTCGAGGGCGGTGAGCGTGTGCAGCGGGGCGTCCGCCACGGTCCCAAGTGCGTCGACTATGCCCTCGACCACCGTCTTCAGCCGCTCGGCGAGAGTTGCCGGGTCGACGGAGGGCGCGGTCTGGACGGTGAGGCGGAATCCGTCGAAGGTGTCGTCGACGTGCACGGACAGCGGGTAGTTGGTCCGCTCCTGGTTGTGGATGCTTTCCACGCCCGGGAGCACCTCGCCCCCGGTTTCACCGCTGTTCCCGGTCTCCTGGGTGTAGCGGTAGTTGAGGAGGGTGGTGAACAGGGGCGTGCCGTTCAGTCCGCTGGCCTGCTGCGCTGCGGACAGGGGGGCGTGCTCGTGGGCGAGGAGGTCGGCGAGGTCGCGGTGCATCGAGCGCAGTGCGCCGCCGACGGTGGCGCGCTCCAGGCGTGCGCGGACGGGCAGGGTGTTCATGAACAGGCCGGGGACGCGGTCCGCGCCGGCGCCGGCGTTCATGCGGCCGAGGAGGACGGTGCCGAAGACGACGTCGTCGCGTCCGGTGAGGACGGTCAGGACGCGTGCCCAGGCGAGGTGGAAGACGGTGGCCGGGCTCACGCCCGCGTCGCGGGCGCGGGCGCGCAGGCGTGCGGCGAGGTCGGCGTCGAGGGTGAGCCTGTGCTCGTTGATGCCGGTGCCGTCGCCGCGGACGTCGACCAGGTCGTACGGCGCGGTGGCCTCGGTGACGTCGCCCAGCAGCGCGGCGAAGAACCGCCGGTGCTCCTCGGCCGGAACGCCGAGCCGGGCCTGGGCGGTGAAGTCGCGGAACGGCAGCGGCGCGGGCAGGGCCGCCTCCCGCCCGGTCAGGAACGCCCGGATCTCCCCCATCAGGATGCTGAAGCTGGTGCGGTCGAGAACCAGGTGGTGGACCTGGAGCAGCGCGTGCCAGACCCCGGTGCCCGGCTCCTGCGCGGTGTACATGCGGATCAGCGGGGCCCGGCCGATGTCCATGCTCGCCGGGCAGGCCGCCAGCAGATGTTCGGCCGTGTCCATTCCGGTCTGCGGGCGCAGAACCACACTGCCGACCGGGATGGGGGCTTCGCGGAGGACGACCTGGACGGGTTCGGGGAGGTCCTGCCAGACGATGGCGGTGCGCAGGATGTCGTGCCGGTCCACCACGTGCTGCAGTGCCTCGGTGAAGGTCTCCAGCCTCTCCCGGGAGTCGAAGCGCAGCACGGTGGGCTGGACGTAGACGTCCTGCTGGCCTGCCTCCAGGAGGTGGTGGAAGAAGATGCCCTCCTGCAGGGGGGCGAGCGGGTAGAGGTCCGCGATGTTCGCGGCCCCGCCGGGCACGCGCTCCACGATGCGCTGGATGTCGTCGGTGCTCAGCTCGA
>NZ_JAJLRA010000006.1 GCF_020991365.1 Streptacidiphilus sp. ASG 303 | reverse complement strand
CGACGAGGTCCGCGAGGCCCTGCAGCTCGGCCCGGACACGCCGATCATCACCACCGACGCCCGACGCCGCGACAGCGCCAAGTCCGCGCTGATCACCCTCGTCGAGCACGCCCTCCTCGCCCGGCTGCGCTGAGCCGGACCCGGGGACGGGCACGGGGGCGGACCCCACGGGAGCCGGCGGCCTCAGGCCGCCGGCTCCCGGCCGTGTACGGGCGCCTGCCCGCTCCCGTGCGGTTCAGGCCTCCGGGGGCCGCTCCCGTGCGGTTCAGCCCCGTGCGGGCCGGTCCTGGGGCCCGGGCTGCACGCCGGCCCGCAGCAGGCCGTAGGTGTAGGCGTCGTCCAGCGCCTGCCAGGAGGCGGCGATGACGTTGGCCGCCACGCCCACCGTGGACCACTCGGCGGAGCCGTCGGAGGTCTCGACGAGCACCCGGGTCTCCGAGCCGGTGCCGTGCCGGCCCTCCAGGATGCGGACCTTGTAGTCCACCAGCTCCAGTTTGGCCAGCTGCGGGTAGATCCGCTCCAGCCCGGTGCGCAGCGCCCTGTCCAGGGCGTCCACCGGCCCGTTGCCCTCGCCGGTGGCGACGATCCGCTCGCCCTTGGCCCACAGCTTCACGGTCGCCTCGTTGACGGCGCCGCCGCCCGGGGTCTGCTCGACGATGGCCCGCCAGGACTCCACGGTGAAGAAGCGCTCGCGGCGGCCCGCGGCCTCGTCGCGGAGCAGCAGCTCGAAGGAGGCGTCGGCGGCCTCGTAGGTGTAGCCGGCGTTCTCCTGCTCCTTGATCCGGGCGACGATCCGGCCGACCAGGTCGCGGTCGGCGGAGAGGTCGTGGCCGAGCTCCTTCGCCTTGAGCTCCACCGAGGCCCGGCCGGCCATGTCGGAGACCAGCATCCGCATGGTGTTGCCGACCAGCCCGGGGTCGATGTGCTGGTACAGGTCGGGGTCGACCTTGATGGCGGAGGCGTGGAGGCCCGCCTTGTGGGCGAAGGCGGAGACGCCCACGTACGGCTGGTGGGTGGAGGGGGTGAGGTTGACGACCTCGGCGACGGCGTGCGAGATGCGGGTCGTCTCGGCGAGCCGGCCGGGGGGCAGGACCCGGCGGCCCATCTTGAGCTCCAGCGCGGCGACCACGGGGAAGAGGTTGGCGTTGCCGACCCGCTCGCCGTAGCCGTTGGCGGTGCACTGGACGTGGGTGGCGCCGGCCTCGACGGCGGCGAGGGTGTTGGCGACGGCGCAGCCGGCGTCGTCCTGGGCGTGGATGCCGAGGCGGGCGCCGGTCTCGGCGAGGACGTCGGCGACGACCTCGTGCACCCGGCTCGGCAGGGTGCCGCCGTTGGTGTCGCAGAGGACCACCACGTCGGCGCCGGCCTCGTGCGCGGCCCGGACGACGGCGAGGGCGTACTCCCGGTTGCCGCGGTGGCCGTCGAAGAAGTGCTCGCAGTCGACGAAGACGCGGCGGCCCTGGGCGCGCAGGTGGCGGACGCTGTCGCGGACCATCTCCAGGTTCTCGTCCGGGGTGGTGCGCAGGGCGAGCTCGACGTGGCGGTCGTGCGCCTTGGCCACGAGGGTGACGACGGGGGCGCCGGAGGCGACCAGGGCGGCGAGCTGCGGGTCCTCGGCGGCGGTGCCGCCCGCCCGGCGGGTGGCGCCGAAGGCGACGAGCTGGGCGTGCCGCAGGTGGAGCTCGTCGCGGGCGCGGGCGAAGAACTCGGTGTCGCGGGGGTTGGCGCCGGGCCAGCCGCCCTCGATGAAGCCGACGCCGAACTCGTCCAGGTACCGGGCGACGGCGAGCTTGTCCGCGACGGTGAGGTTGATGCCCTCGCGCTGGGCGCCGTCGCGCAGCGTGGTGTCGAAGACGTGGAAGGTGTCGTCCGGGTGGCTGCTGGCCTCGGTCATGGCCGTGGGTCTCCTGTCCGGGTGGATGCTGCTGCCGGGTCTCTCCGGCGCCGCCGTCCTCCTCGCCGCGGGCGCCGGCCGGCCTGCGGGGCCTCCTTGTGGGAGGTCCCGCGCGGCCGGTCCAAAACAAAAGACCCCTCGCGGGTGCGAGAGGTCTGCGCGCGGGTCTGGGACACGGTGGCCGCTCCGGTTCTGGTCGTCGGAGCGGTCTACTGCGGACCGGCGCGCCTGCTGCCGTTAATCACGACGAGCGGGGGCATGGCCGCAGTCTCGCACAGGACGGACGGGGCGCCCCAGTGCGTCTCGGCATGCGGACGCCGTTTCGAGATCATCGGGGGTCAGTCCAGGTCACCGGTGTCGAGGGGGAGGGAGAAGGGGGCCGGGAGCTCCAGGACGTCGCCGAGCGGGACCCAGGCGCAGCGGTGGTAGTCGCCACCGCGGGGCTCGCTGTGGAGCACGGCGCGGGACCGCTCCCGGTCCACGAGGAGGTAGAGCGGGATGCCGGCGGCGGCGTATCCGCGGCGCTTGGCGTCGCGGTCCCGCTCGGGGCGGGTGGAGGTGACCTCCAGGACCAGGAGGACGCCGTCGGGCTCGGCCCAGGAGGGGCGGCCGGCGAAGGCGCCGCGCCGGGCGAAGGTGCCGTCGGGGATGAAGCGGCCGGCCGGGAGGGACAGTCCCTTGTTGGGGGCGAAGTCGATGTCCTCGGGAGAGGAACGGTAGACCTGGCGGACGATCCGGCCGATCACCGTCTCGTGGTCGCCGTCCGGTGGCGGGGTCACGACGATCTCCCCTTCGACGAGCTCCGCGCGGAATCCCTCAGGCGTGTCCAGCGCCAGGAAGGCCGCCAGCAGGTCGTCGCCGTCGCCGCCGTGTCCTGCGGTGACGTGGTGCGGGGCCGCGGTCATGCTCTCCTCCTCCCGGCGTCAGCCGGTCCAACGAGCAGCGGGCTGGGGAGGACACCATCGTCGCACGGCGCCCCGGGCCGGGGCGCCGTGCGGGAGGGGCCGTGCGCCGGGGCGCGGCGCACGGCGGGGGCGCGTCAGCAGATGGTGTGCATCCAGCCGTGGGTGTCGGGGGTCCGGCCGGTCTGGACGGCGAGCAGCGCCTCGCGCAGCCGCATGGTGACCGGGCCGGGCTCGCCGGTGCCGACCGTCCAGTCGGCGCGGGTGGACTTCACCGAGCCCACGGGGGTGATGACGGCGGCGGTGCCGCAGGCGAAGACCTCGGTGAGGGTGCCGTCGGCGTTGCCGTCCTTCCAGTCGTCGGTGGAGATGCGGGTCTCGGCGGTCCCGTAGCCGAGGTCGGCGGCGAGGCGCAGCAGCGAGTCACGGGTGATGCCGGGCAGCAGGGAGCCGGAGAGCTCGGGGGTGACGATGCGGGCGTCGTCACCCTCCCCGTACACGAAGTACAGGTTCATGCCGCCCATCTCCTCGATCCAGCGGCGCTCGACGGCGTCCAGCCAGACGACCTGGTCGCAGCCCTTCTCGGCGGCCTGGGCCTGGGCGACCAGCGAGGCGGCGTAGTTGCCGGCGCACTTGGCGGCGCCGGTGCCGCCGGGCGCGGCGCGGACGTACTCCTCGGAGAGCCAGACCGAGACGGGCTTGACGCCGCCGGGGAAGTAGGCGCCGGCCGGGGAGGCGATCAGCATGAAGAGGTACTCGTTCGCCGGGCGGACGCCGAGGCCGACCTCGGTGGCGAACATGAAGGGGCGCAGGTAGAGGCTCTGCTCGGGCTCGGCCGGCACCCAGTCGCGGTCCTGGCGGACCAGCAGCTCGACGGCCTCGACGAAGGTCTCGACCGGCAGCTCCGGCATCGCCAGGCGGCGGGCGGACGCCTGGAAGCGCTCGGCGTTGGCGGTGGGGCGGAAGGTGGCGATGGTGCCGTCCTGCCGCCGGTAGGCCTTGAGGCCCTCGAAGATCGACTGCCCGTAGTGCAGGGTCATGTTGGCCGGGTCGATCTCCAGCGGCCCGTACGGCACCAGCTGGGCGTCGTGCCAGCCGCGGCCCTCGGTCCAGCGGATGGTCACCATGTGGTCGGTGAACACGCGGCCGAAGCCGGGGGAGGCCAGCCGGGCCTCGCGCTCCGCCGCGGGCAGCGGGTGCGCGGAGGGCTTGAGCTCGATCGTGATGGGGGCCTGGGCCAGGGGTGCCGTGGTCATGGCTGCGTGAGTCCTTCACCGTCTCGTCGTGGCGGGCCGCCGGGCGGCCCGGCGCAGGGCCGGGCGCGACCGGTGCCCAGGTTCGATGGTCGCATTCCCGGGGCCCGGTCGGACAGCCGTGGGGTGTCCGGCGGTGCGGGCGGCGGCTCTCCGCCATCGGCCGGCCGCGCGGGGCGGCGGGACGGCGGGGCGGCGGAGGGCGGGCCGCCGGGGCGCACGCCGGTCCGCGGGACACGACGGGCGGCCCGGGATGCGTACCGGGTGCCGGGGGTCAGGGGTGCTGAACCGCCGGGTCGGCAGGGCGTCCGGGCCGCCTCGTGGGTGAAGGGCGCGGGCGAGTGGACCGGCGGTTCAGCCGGCTACTCGGGCGGCGAGCGCGTCGCCGGTCTGCGCGGTGGTGCGGGCGGGGGCGCCGACGCGCCCCGCGAGGTCGGCCGCGACGGCCGCCTCGACGCGGGCCGCCTCCTCCGTGAGGCCGAGGTGCTCCAGGAGCATGGCGACGGAGAGGACGGTGGCCGTCGGGTCGGCCTTGCCCTGGCCGGCGATGTCCGGCGCGGAGCCGTGGACGGGCTCGAACATCGACGGGAAGTCGCCCGCCGGGTTGATGTTGCCGCTGGCGGCCAGGCCGATGCCGCCGGTGACGGCCGCGGCCAGGTCGGTGAGGATGTCGCCGAAGAGGTTGTCGGTGACGACGACGTCGAACCGCTCGGGCCGGGTCACCATGAAGATCGTCGCCGCGTCCACGTGCAGGTAGTCGGTGGCGACGTCGGGGAACTCGCGGCCGACCCGCTCGAAGATGCTGCTCCACAGGTGGCCGGCGTGCACCAGCACGTTGTTCTTGTGGACCAGGGTGAGCCTGCGGCGCGGGCGGGCGGCGGCGCGGCGGTAGGCGTCGCGGACGACGCGCTCGATGCCGAAGGCCGTGTTGAGGCTGACCTCGGTGGCGACCTCGTGGGGGGTGCCGGCGCGCAGGGTGCCGCCGTTGCCCGCGTAGGGGCCCTCGGTGCCCTCGCGGACCACCACGAAGTCGATCCCGGGCGAGCCCGCGAGCGGCGAGGCCACGCCCGGGAAGAGCCGGGCGGGGCGCAGGTTGACGTGGTGGTCGAAGGCGAACCGGAGCTTCAGCAGCAGGCCGCGCTCCAGCACGCCGGACGGCACCGACGGGTCGCCGACCGCGCCCAGCAGGATCGCGTCGTGGCCCTTCAGCTCCTCCAGCACGGAGTCGGGGAGGGTCTCCCCGGTGGCGTGCCAGCGGCGGGCGCCCAGGTCGTACTCGGTGGTCTCGGCCTTGGTGCCGGCGGGGAGCACCGCGCCGAGCACCTTGAGGCCCTCGGCCACGACTTCCTGGCCGATACCGTCACCGGGGATCACTGCGAGGCGGATGCTGCGAGACATGTCGGCACCCTACTCGCCCGTCCCAGGTGATGACACGGACCGTCCGCCATGTGGACGAACGATCCGGGCGGGCGGGCCGGGACGCCCGCGCCGCCAGGGGGGCGGCTCTCACCAGAGGGGCAGCGGCACCACCTGGGCGCGCCTGTCGTCGGTGTTGCCCTGGTGGACCACCAGCAGCGCACCCCCGGCCCCGAGGCCGCCCCCGCCCAGGCCGCCCGTCCCGAGACCGCCCGTCCCGAGACCGCCCGTGCCCAGGCCGTACGCCCACGGGTCGTACGCCCACGGGTCGCGGCGCACCTCCAGCAGCATCCCGGGCCCCTCCGGCACGGCCACCGCGGGGGGCCCGCCGGTGCCGGCCCGGACGTCCAGCGCCGGGTGGAGCACGTCCAGCGTCAGCGCCGGACGCCCCCCGGACAGTCCGAGCGCGTCGTAGGCACGGCGGACGTCGGGGACGCCGTCGCCCCCGGCCGGGCCCGTCCACAGGGCGTAGCGGATCAGCGCGGTGCTCTGGCGCAGGCCCGGCAGCGCGGCCAGCCGCACCGGCAGCACGACCGTGCCGCTGTCCAGCAGTCCGGGGGCGGCGCCCCACCGGGCGCCGAGCGGCTGGACGTCCAGCTCCGTGCCGGTGGCCGCGTCGAGGGTGCGGGCCACCAGCACGTCGCTGCCGGGCAGGCGGTCGGCCTCGACCACGGCGTCGGTGCGGCCGTCCCCGTCGGTGTCCAGGGAGGCCCGCACCGCGGTCCTGCCGACCGGGGTGGGGGCGGCGGCCCAGGAGACGGCGGCCAGGTAGAGGGTGCCGTCCTCCAGGGGGTCGCCGCCCCGGGCCGCCACGGCGGGGGCGTCGCTGGCGGCGCCGGCCCAGTGCAGGTCGGCGGCCCGGTCGGCGGGGTACGCGGCGCAGTCCGCGCCGCCCGCCGGCGGGCGGGGGCCGCAGTCCGGCCAGCGGGCCCCCTCCGCGCCCAGGGCGAACGCGCCGAGCAGGGACGGCGCATCCGCGGCGGCCGTGCCGGCGGTCCGGCCTGCGGCACGGGGGTCGTCGTCGATCCGCACCAGCAGGCCCGGCCGGCCCGAGCCGTCCGCGGGGAGCCGCGAGACCAGGGCGGCGGTGAGGCGGGACGCGGCGTGCGGGGCGGCGAGGACCGGCACCCGCAGCTCCGGCAGCCCGTCGCCGCCCTCCGGCGTCAGGACCAGCCTCCCGGACGCCTCCGGCCGGTAGACGCGGGCGTGCCCGGCCTGCTCCGGGTCCAGGGTGGGGTCCGGCCGCGCCTCCAGCGCGGCGGGGTCGGGGATCCGCAGGGTCACCCGGACCACGGCCGTGCCGCCCGCCGGTACGGACACCGCTGCGGGCTCCACCGCGTAGGACGCGCCCGGCACCGCGGTGGCGGCCCGGTAGCCCGTGCGGTAGGCGACGGGCCGGTCGCCGAGATTGCGCACCTCCACCTCGCGGGTGAGGGACACCGGCGCGGTGGCCGCCACCTCGCCGAAGGAGACGCCGACCGCGCCCGGCGGCACCCCGGCGCCGGAGGCCGCGGCGACCACGAGGGTGCGGACGGCCAGGTCCGCCCGGATCCGCCCGGCGCCCACGCGCTCCGGGCCGTAGACCGCGCCCGTGCCGCCCTCGCCGGTGGTCAGGTCGGCGCCCGCGGTGTCCATCAGGGCCGCCTTGACCTGCTCGGGCGTCCAGGACGGGCGGGCGGCGCGCACCAGGGCGGCGGCCCCGGCGACGTGCGGCGCGGACATCGAGGTGCCGTCCTTGCGCACGCCCCCGGAGCCGGAGCCGGCCTGCGCGGAGAGGATCGTCTCGCCGGGCGCGGTGACGTCGGGCTTGACCAGCCCCGGCAGGCCGTTGCCCCGGGAGGAGAAGCCGGCCAGCGTGTCGGCGCGCTCCGGACGGTCCTGCGCCACCGAGCCGCGCAGGGTGTTGCCGGGCGCGGCGAGCCGCACCCGGACGGGGTCGCCTGAGGCCGCGGCGGCGCGGAGCCGCTCGCCGTCGGCCCGGGCGACGATCACAGCGGGGATGCGGGTGTCGCCGGAGATCTCGCCGGTCTGGTCGCCGTCGGCGGCGAGGACCACCCCGACCGCCCCGGCGTCCGCGGCGTGGTCGGCCCGGGCGGTGGAGCCGCAGGCCCGGTCGGCGTCGCGGACCGTCCAGGCGAGCACCGCGACCCGGCCGCGCAGGCGGGCGGCGTCGGCCGGGCCGAAGGGGGCGCAGCCGTCGGCGTCGTCGGCCGGGAGGGCGAGTTCCCCGGTGACGTCGCGGGTCTCCCAGTCGGGGTACTTGCTGCTCCAGTGGGCGGGGACGACCGTCCCGGCGGCGGTGGGGTCGGGTTCGCCGGGCGCGACGGCCGGGGCGGGAGCGGCGGGGGTGGAGCCCGGAGCGGCGGGGGTGGGGCCCGGAGGTGCGGGCGCGGGCCCGGCCCCCGCGGCGCGGGGGGCGGGGGTGGGACCCGGGGGGACGGGCGCGGGTGCGGATCCGGCGGCGGGGACGGGTGCGGGCCCTGCCGGGACGGCCGGTCCGGGGACGGCCGGTCCGGGGACGGCCGGTCCGGGGACGGGCCCGGACCCCTCCGGGGCGGCCCGGGGCGGCAGGACACGGATGCCGTCCGCGTCGGTGTGGCCGTCGACCGAGGCGGCGACGGCGATCGCCCGGGAGGCGACGGCCGGGCTGGAGCCGATGCCGTAGACGTCGCCGTCGTTGCCCGCCGAGGCGACGACCACGGTCCCGGCGGCGGCGAGCCGGTCGGCGGCCACCGCGTCGCCGTCCCCGGGGTCGCCGAAGGAGCCGCCGAGGGAGAGGTTGACCACGTCGAGCCGGTCGGAGAAGTCGCCGTCCTGGTTCGGGTCGGCGGCGAGGTCGAGGGCGTGGGCGATCTCGTCGGTGGAGCCGTGGCAGCCGAAGACCCGCAGGGCGTAGAGGGAGGCGCCGGGCGCGACGCCGGGGCCGACCCGGAAGCCGGCGGGGTCGAGGCCCGGCCGGTAGGGGCCGGTGTAGGTGCGGCCGTCGCGGGTGACGCCGTACCCGGCGGCGGTGCCGGCCACGTGGGTGCCGTGGCCGTTGGCCGTGCAGTCCAGGGGGTTGGCGTCGGGGTGGGGGTCGGGCTGGTAGGGCGGCTCGGCGGGGTCGGTGTTGTAGTCGTCGCCCACCAGGTCCCGGCCGCCGACGACCTTGACGTTCGGGAAGAGGCCGGCGGGCGCGGGCCGGGATCCGTCGACGGCGCGGTACGCCTCGGGGGTGCCGGGGCCGCCGAAGTCGGCGTGCGTGTAGTCGATGCCGCTGTCGACGACGCCGATGGTGACGCCCCTGCCGGTGTTCCCGGGTACGGCGTCGGAGCCCGCCCAGACGGCGGGCGAGCCGGTGAGCGGGACGGAGTGGGTGTTGGCCCGGTACTTGCGGCTGATCGGGTGGACGGCGCGGACGCCGGGCAGGCCGCGCAGCGCGCCCAGCCGGTCGGCGGGCACGCGGACGGCGAGGCCGGAGACCACGGAGGCGGTGCGGTAGAGCACCCGGGCCCCGGGCACGGCGGCCTCCAGGGCGCGGGCGGTGCGGTCGGCGGCGGCCTCCACCGCGCGCCGCTGCCGTTCGCCGGCGCCGGCCGCGGCGCGGCGGACGTCCCCTGCGGAGCGGCGGGCGCGGCGGGCCTCGTCCCGGGCCCCGCGCCAGGCCTGCCAGCTGTCGGGGGTGTCGAGTTCGAGCAGGGCGGTCTCGGGCGGCGCGGCGGCGTCGCCCGGGGCGTCAGGCGCGGCGGACTCCGCGCGGGAGACCGGCGCGGTGCCGGGCGCCCGGGTCAGGTCGAGCAGCCCGGGTGCCGCGACCAGGACGAGCAGGGCCGCGCCGGCGGCGGCGCGCCGGACGGCGGCCCGGGGCCGGACGGCCCGGGCCGTCCGGGATCGGCCCAGGCCGGACCGGGTCGAGCCGGACCGGGCCGGTCCGGACCGGATCGGGCCCGGTCCGGGCCGGTCGGTGTCCTCGGGTCGGGGCGTGCGCAAGGTCGGCCTCCCCCGGAAGGGTCGGCTGGCCGTGCGCACCGTGCGGACGGCGATCACCCTCCCGGAGGGATCAAATTACGATCAGTCCGGAAGGCCGCCGGGCGCCCCGACCCCGGGTCGGGAGCGGTGCACTCCCACGGGTGACCGCGGCTCACCCGTCCGGTGGGAGGCCGCGGGGAACCGGTGGGACCGGCGTGCGGCGGGGCGGGTCAGTGACCGGTGGCGCCGCCGTTGTCGCGCCGGTCCAGGGCCCGCTGGAGGGCGGCCGCGGCGTTGCGCCGGGCGGTGTCGTCGCGCTTGGCGGTGGTGTCGGGGGCGGTGGTGGGCATACCGGGACTCCGTTCCGTGGCATGCGGGGGGGCGCATGGGGGTGGGTGTCTGGCCTCGGCGTCGCCGAGGGCTGCGGTACGCCGCAGGGGTGGCCTGCGCATTCGCGTACGGCGCACACGGGCGGCAGACCGGGAGGGTGGCCGGTCGCAAGGGGCCGCGGGCCGCGTGGCACTCTCACGGTACGCCGGGCCGGCGGCGGATGTCCGCCCGTTACTCGGACTTCCTACTATCTGAGACGGCGACCCGCCGCGCCCTCCCGGACCCGGCGGCACAGCCCGCCTCTCCCGGCAGGGGACGCACGTCGGCGGCCGGGAGGGAGGTGCGGGCACGGGCGCCGGCCAGGAGGCTCGTCACGCCCCAGGCGTGGGACCCCCCGCCCGCGGCGGGCGTCCCGGGCGCCGTCCGCGCGGGGCCCGGGACGCGCGTGTGCCCCGCCGCGCGGACGCGGCGGGGCACACGGGGGCGGGGCACCCGGGGCGGCGGCGCCCCGGAGGGGCGGTCAGTCCCCGAGGTCCACGGAGCGGGCGAACCGGGCGCCGATCTCGGTGGCGATCTCGGCCAGGACCTGCTGCGGGATCTCGCTGTCCACGGTGAGCGAGACCAGGGCGTCGCCGCCGGCCTCGTCGCGGGCGACCTGCATGCCGGCGATGTTGATGCCCGCGTCGCCGAGGATGCGGCCGAGGGTGCCGACCACGCCGGGCCGGTCCTCGTACTGGAAGAAGGCCATGTGGTCGGTGAGGACCACGTCCACGTCGAAGGAGTCGACGCCGACGATCTTCTGGGTCCGCTTGGGGCCGGTGAGGGTGCCGGAGACCGACACCTCCCCGCCGTCGGCGAGGGTGCCGCGCACCGTGATGACGTTGCGGTGCTCGGCCGACTCGCTGCTGGTGGTCAGCCGCACCTCGACGCCGCGCTCCTGGGCGAAGAGCGGCGCGTTGACGTACGAGACGGTCTCGTCGACGACGTCCTCGAAGACGCCCTTGAGGGCGGAGAGCTCCAGCACCTTGACGTCGTGCTGGGTGATCTCGCCGCGGACCTCGACGTCGAGGCGGACGGCGACCTCGCCGGCCAGCGCGGTGAAGATCCGGCCGAGCTTCTCGGCGAGCGGCAGGCCGGGGCGCACGTCCTCGGCGATCACGCCGCCCTGGACGTTGACGGCGTCGGGGACCAGCTCGCCGGCGAGGGCGAGGCGCACCGAGCGGGCGACGGCGATGCCGGCCTTCTCCTGGGCCTCGTCGGTGGAGGCGCCCAGGTGCGGGGTGGCCACCACGTTGTCGAACTCGAAGAGCGGGGAGTCGGTGCACGGCTCCTTGGCGAAGACGTCCAGGCCGGCGCCGGCGACCCGGCCCTCCTTCAGGGCACTGACCAGGGCGGCCTCGTCCACGATGCCGCCGCGGGCGGCGTTGACGATGCGCACGGTCGGCTTGACCTTGTGCAGCGCCTCGTCGCCGATGAGGCCGACCGTCTCCGGGGTCTTGGGGAGGTGCACGGTGATGAAGTCCGCGACCTCCAGCAGCTCGTCGAGGGAGAGCAGCTTGACGCCCATCTGGGCGGCGCGGGCGGCCTGGATGTAGGGGTCGTAGGCGACGATCCTCATGCCGAACGCGGACATCCGCTGGGCCACCAGCACGCCGATGCGGCCGAGGCCGACGACGCCCAGGGTCTTCTCGGCGAGCTCGACGCCGGTGTACTTCGACCGCTTCCACTCGCCGTTCTTCAGGGCGGTGCTGGCCGGCGGGATGTTGCGGGCGACCGAGATCAGCAGGCCGCAGGCGAGCTCGGCGGCGGTGACGATGTTGGAGGTGGGCGCGTTGACCACCATCACGCCGGCCTTGGTGGCGGCGGAGACGTCCACGTTGTCCAGGCCGACGCCGGCGCGGGCGACGACCTTGAGGCGGCGGGCGGCGGCGATCGCCTCGGCGTCCACCTTGGTGGCGCTGCGGATCAGGACCGCGTCGACGTCGGCGATGGCGGGCAGCAGCTCGGCGCGGTCGGCGCCGTTGCAGTGGCGGATCTCGAAGTCCGGGCCCAGCGCGTCGACCGTGGCGGGCGAGAGCTCTTCGGCGATGAGAACGACAGGCTTCTGGTGTGTTGCAGCGCTCACGACAGTTGTCCTTACTGTCCGGTTCTCCCCCGGCCGCGGACCGTGGGTGGCGTGTCTCGCGGGGCTGTCCCGGCGGCGGGAACAGCGGCATGGGGAACGGTGGCATGCCGCGTTGAAGACGCACGACGCTGTGGGCCTGACGCGCACTCGGAAGTGTATCGACGTACGGTGCACCGGCCCCTGCCCCCGCGGCGGAATCACCCGCACGGGAATCTACAGGCCGGACAAAAACCGGGGCTTGACGAAAGGCGGTGCGGACGGCGGTGCGGGGGTGGTGCGGCGCGGCGGCCGCCCCGGACGGGGGGCGGCCGCCGCGGGGGCTCACGCCTCCTCGTCGACCCAGCTCATCAGGGAGCGCAGCTTCTTGCCGGTGGTCTCCAGCAGGTGCTCGCTGTCGGCCTTCTTGTACTCGTTGTACTTCTTCAGGCCGCCCTTGTACTCGGCCATCCAGGTGTTGGCGAAGGTGCCGTCCTGGATCTCGCCGAGGACCTTCTTCATCTCGGCCTTGGTCGCGTCGGTGACGATGCGCGGGCCGGTGACGTAGTCGCCCCACTCGGCGGTCTCGGAGACGGACCAGCGCATCTTCTCCAGGCCGCCCTCGTACATGAGGTCGACGATGAGCTTCAGCTCGTGGAGGCACTCGAAGTAGGCGATCTCCGGCTGGTAGCCGGCCTCGACCAGGGTCTCGAAGCCCGCCTTGACCAGCGCCGAGGCGCCGCCGCACAGGACGGCCTGCTCGCCGAAGAGGTCGGTCTCGGTCTCCTCGGTGAAGGTGGTCCTGATGACGCCGGCGCGGGTGCCGCCGATGCCCTTGGCGTAGGAGAGCGCCAGGTCGAAGGCCTTGCCGGTGGCGTCCTGCTCCACGGCCGCGATGCAGGGGACGCCGCGGCCCTCCTCGTACTGGCGGCGGACCAGGTGGCCCGGGCCCTTGGGGGCGACCATGCAGACGTCGACGCCCGCCGGGGGCTTGATGAAGCCGAAGCGGATGTTGAAGCCGTGGCCGAAGAAGAGGGCGTCGCCGTCCTTGAGGTGGGGCTCGACGGACTCCTTGTAGACGTCGGCCTGGATCGGGTCCGGCACCAGGATCATGATGACGTCGGCCTCCTCGGCGGCCTGGGCCGGCGTCACCACGCGCAGGCCCTGCTCCTCAGCCCTGGCCCTGGACTTCGAGCCCTCGTGCAGGCCCACCCGCACGTCGACGCCGGAGTCGCGGAGCGACAGGGCGTGGGCGTGGCCCTGGCTGCCGTAGCCGAGGACCGCGACCTTGCGGCCCTGGATGATGGACAGGTCGGCGTCGTCGTCATAGAACAGCTCGGCCACGGGGGCACATCTCCTTGCGTGGTGGTGGTGGCACCGGTCGTGTCCTCACGGTACGCAACCGGGTGCCGTGGTGCGGGGTGTAGTCGGTGGGTGAGACGGGTCCGGACGGCTGACCTCGGGGTTCCGGCCGGGCCCGCCGGGGGCTCAGGCGGAGCGGTCGAGGGCGCGCAGCGAGCGGTCGGTGATGGAGCGGGCGCCGCGTCCGATGGCGACCATGCCGGACTGGACCAGCTCCTTGACCCCGTACGGCTCCAGCATCCGCAGCATCGCCTCCAGCTTGTCGGAGCTGCCGGTGGCCTCGATCGTGACCGCGTCGGGCGAGACGTCGACCGTCTTGGCCCGGAAGAGCTGGACGATCTCGACGACCTGCGAGCGGGTCTCGGAGTCGGCGCGGACCTTCACCAGGACCAGTTCGCGCCGCACGGAGGCGTCGGGGTCCAGCTCGACGATCTTGATCACGTTGACCAGCTTGTTGAGCTGCTTGGTGACCTGCTCGAGCGGCAGGTCCTCCACCTGGACGACGATCGTCATCCGGGAGACGTCGGGGTGCTCGGTGGGCCCGACGGCGAGCGAGTCGATGTTGAAGCCCCGGCGGGAGAAGAGCGCGGCGATGCGGGCGAGCACGCCGGGCTTGTTCTCGACCAGGACGGAGAGCGTGTGCTTGGACATGGGTCGGCTTCCTCGGTTCCTGACGTCCTGACGTCCTGACGGGGGTCTCAGTCGAGCTCGTCGCCGAAGTCGGGGCGGACGTCGCGGGCGGCCATGATCTCGTCGTTGCTGGTGCCGGCGGCGACCATCGGCCAGACCATGGCGTCCTGGTGGACGATGAAGTCGATGACGACGGGGGCGTCGTCGATCGCCATCGCCTCCTTGATGACCGCGTCCAGCTGGTCCGGCGTCTCGCAGCGCAGGCCGCGGCAGCCCATCGCCTCGGCGAGCTTCACGAAGTCGGGGACGCGGGTGCCGGCCGGCGGCGGGGCGACGCCGTCGTGGCCGGGGCCGCTGTGGAGCACGGTGTTGGAGTACCGCTGGTTGTAGAAGAGGGTCTGCCACTGGCGGACCATGCCCAGCGAGCCGTTGTTGATGACCGCGACCTTGATGGGGATGTTGTTGAGGGCGCAGGTGACCAGCTCCTGGTTGGTCATCTGGAAGCAGCCGTCGCCGTCGATCGCCCAGACCTGGGTCTCGGGGCAGCCGGCCTTGGCGCCCATCGCGGCGGGGACCGCGTAGCCCATCGTCCCGGCGCCGCCGGAGTTCAGCCAGGTGGCGGGCTTCTCGAAGCCGATGAACTGGGAGGCCCACATCTGGTGCTGGCCCACGCCCGCGGCGTAGATGGCGTCCGGGCCGACCAGCTGCCCGATCCGCTCGATGACCTGCTGCGGGGAGAGCTCGCCCTCGGGGGCGGGGGCGTAGCCCAGCGGGTAGGTGGTCTTCCAGGCGTTCAGCCGCTCCCACCAGGCGGTGTAGTCGCCGCGGCGGCCGGCCTCGTGCTCGGCCTGGACGGCGACGATCAGGTCGGCCAGCACCTCGCGGGCGTCGCCGACGATCGGGACGTCCGCGGCGCGGTTCTTGCCGATCTCGGCGGGGTCGATGTCGGCGTGGACGATCTTCGCGTGCGGGGCGAAGCTGTCCAGCTTCCCGGTGACGCGGTCGTCGAAGCGGGCGCCGAGCGCCAGGATGACGTCGGCCTTCTGCAGCGCGGTGACGGCCGGGACGGTGCCGTGCATGCCCGGCATGCCCAGGTGCTGCGGGTGGCTGTCGGGGAAGGCGCCGAGCGCCATCAGGGTGGTGGTGACCGGGGCGCCGGTCAGCTCGGCGAGGATGCGCAGCTCCGCGGTGGCGCGGGCCTTCAGGACGCCGCCGCCGACGTAGAGCACCGGCCGCTTGGCGTTCACCAGCATCCGGGCGGCCTCGCGGATCTGCTTGGCGTGCGGCCGGGTCACGGGCCGGTAGCCGGGGAGCGAGGTCTCCACCGGCCAGCGGAAGACGGTCTGCGCCTGCAGGGCGTCCTTGGCGATGTCGACCAGGACCGGGCCGGGGCGGCCGGTGGAGGCGATGTGGAAGGCCTCGGCGATCACCCGGGGGATGTCGGCGGGGTCGGTGACCAGGTAGTTGTGCTTGGTGATCGGCATGGTGATGCCGCAGATGTCCGCCTCCTGGAAGGCGTCCGTGCCGATCGAGGCGCTGGCGACCTGGCCGGTGATGGCGACCATGGGGACGGAGTCCATGTACGCGTCGGCGATCGGGGTGACCAGGTTGGTCGCGCCCGGGCCGGAGGTCGCCATGCAGACGCCGACCCGGCCGGTGGCCTGGGCGTAGCCCTCGGCGGCGTGGCCGGCGCCCTGCTCGTGGCGGACGAGGACGTGGCGGACCTTGGCGGAGTCCATCAGGGGGTCGTACGCGGGGAGGATGGCGCCGCCCGGGATGCCGAAGACGGTGTCGGCCCCCACGGCCTCCAGGGAGCGGATGAGCGACTGGGCGCCGGTCATCGTCTGGGCGGCGTGGGTGCCGGTAGCGGAGTGGGCTGCCGGGTTGTCCCCGCGGTGCGGGGCGGCCTGCTCGGTCATCTGCCTGTCTCTTCTCCGGTTGCGCCGCGGTGGAGGGTGCCCGCGGCGGTCGCTGGGCGTCGCGCGGCGGCTGTACTCCCATGGTGCGACCCATGGCGCGCGGCGTCTGCGGTGGACTGCTCATCGCTGCCCCGGAGGCCCCGGGAGGGGGTACCGGGCGGTGGTGGAACGGGTTCTGTGCAGCAAAAAACCCCTCGTGCCCAGGGCATGCGAGGGGTAGCGCGTCGGCTTCTGCGATCCGGTGCTGCTGTCCGGGTCAGCCGACGCGCCCGCCAAGTACAAGGATTCGGGTGCGCATGGTGTCGACCTTCCCCCCGAGCCGAGGGCGGTGTCAAGTAGGTGGGACGCAGGTCTCATCATGCGGACTCCTTCCGGAGGGGCGTCCGGGCAGGTCGGAGGGGTTCCGTACCGGCGGGGAGGGCTCGCGGCGGAGGTGCGCGCGCCCCTCCGGACGGGTGGACGATGCGGGCTGCTGCAGCGGTACGGGACGGAGCGCGGCCACGGGCCCGGCGGAGGTCCCGGCGGCGGGCGCGGCAGGGGGCGCGGGCACGGCGGGGCCGGGCAGCGGGAGGCGGCGGCGGAGCAGCACCCGGTGCAGCCGCCGGTCGTCGAGCGGCCCCGAGAAGAGCAGCCCCTGCGCGTGCCGGCAGCCCAGCTCGCGCAGGACGGCCGCCTGCCGGTGCGTGTCCACCCCCTCGGCCACCGTCGTCAGGCCCAGGTCGCGGGCCAGCCGGAGCACGTGGCCGGCGAGGGCGCGGGTGACGGCGGACTCCGCCGCCCCGTGGACGAGGGCGCGGTCCAGCTTGAGGATGTCCACGGGGAGGCGGCGCAGCCAGGTCAGCGGGGCGGGGCCGGTGCCGAAGCCCTCCAGCGCCAGCCGGACGCCGAGCCGGCGCAGCGCGGCCAGGCGGCGCACCAGGTCGTCCAGCTCCTCGGGCGGCTCCCCGGGGCCGCCGCCCACGCCCAGGATCAGCCGGCCGGGCGGCAGGCCGCTCTCCCGCAGGGCACGTTCGACCGTGTCGAGCAGGCCGGGGGCGTCGAGCAGGCCGGACGCGCCAGGGGCGTCCGGCCGCCGCACGGACAGCCGGACCGCCACCGGCACCGCGGCGCCCCGCTCCGGGGCGCCGCGCCAGCGGGAGGCGGCCGCGGCGACGGACTGCTGGACCAGCCAGCGGGCGAGGCTGGCGGCGCGCTCGCCGGCGTCCCCGTCCGCCTCCGCGGTGCGGACGGCGTGGGCGGCGTGGGCGGCGTGGCCGTCGACGGTGCCGGGGTCGGCGTCGGCACGGGCGGCGCGGGGCCCGGGTCCGGACCGGCCGGCACGGGACGGGAGGCGGCCGGGCGGGAGCAGGCCGGGCGGGAGGGCGCCGGACCCGGCGGCCTCCCCGGCGGACGGGTCCTCCGGGACGGCGGGCTCCGGCCCGGCCTGCCAGCGGGCCTGGGCCTCGACCGCGGCGACCTCCCCGCTCAGCAGGTCGACGACCGGCTGGTGGAGCAGGACCGGCCGGGCGCCGCGGACGCCGCCGTGCAGGCGCCGCTCCTGCTCCCGGCGGCGGACGAGGTCGGCGCGGAACCGCGGGGAGTAGACGACGACCCGGCCCTTGCCCGCCGACTTGGCCCGGTACATCGCCAGGTCGGCGTTGCGCATCAGCTCGGCGGGGAGGCTGCCGGGGGCCGCGAAGGCGATGCCGATGCTGGCCGCCACGGCGAGTTCGGCGCCGCCGATCCGGTAGGGCCGGGAGAGGGCGGCGCGCAGCCGCTCGGCGATGTCGCGGACGTGCGCCTCGCGCAGCCGGCCGGCCACCAGGGCCGCGAACTCGTCGCCGCCGAGCCTGGCCACCGTGTCCTCGGCCCGGACGGCCTCCCGCAGGCGGTGCGCGGCCTGGACGAGGAGCTCGTCGCCGACCTGGTGGCCGGCGGTGTCGTTGACCGCCTTGAAGCCGTCGAGGTCGAGGTAGAGCACGGCGACCGTCCGGCCCTCGCCCCGCACGCCGGAGAGCGCGGCCCGCACCCGGTCGGTGAAGAGCGCCCGGTTCGGCAGGTCGGTGAGCGAGTCGTGGAAGGCGTGGTGCTGGAGCTGCGCCTGGAGGCGCACGCGCTCGGTGACGTCCCGGCTGTTGAGGATCAGTCCGTCGGGGCAGTGGCTGACGGCGGACTCGACGTGGAGCCACTCCCCCGCCCCGGAGCGGATCCGGCACTCCACGCGGGCGGGCCCGGTGCCGGGCCCCCCGGCGAGGAGGCGCCGGATCTCCCAGCGGACGCGGCCGCGGTCGTCGGGGTGGACCACGTCGACCAGCGGGCCGCCCGCCAGTTCGGCCGGATCGCGCCCGTAGACGCCGAGGGCGGCCGGGCTGACGTACGAGAGCACCCCGCCCGGGCCGACGATCATGATGACGTCGCTGGAGCCCTGGACCAGGGACCGGAAGTGGGCCTCCTGCCGCGCGAGCTCCTGGGTGAGGGAGATGTTGTCCAGCAGCATGATGCCCTGGCGCACGATCAGCGCCAGCACCACCGTGCAGCCGGCGACCAGCACCACCCGGTCCATGGGGCGGCTGCCGAGGGCGTTGGTGAGGAGGGCGGCGGTGCACACCGCCGCGGCGAGGTAGGGGGTGAGGGCGCTGAGCCAGGTCGCGGCGGTGCGGCGGCCGGCCGCCGGGGGGTGCGGCGGAGCCGGGTCGGCGTCCGGCCGGGAGCGGTCGCCGGCCCAGGGCGCCCAGGCGAGGAGCAGGCTGCCCGCGAACCAGCCCGCGTCCAGGAACTCGCCCGAGTGGTAGGCGCTGCGCAGGGTGGGCGAGGTCCACAGGGCGTCGCTGACCACGGTGACGGCCAGGGCCAGCACGGCCGTGTTCACGGCCGCCCGGTTGCCCTCCCGGCCGCGGAACCGCATGCCCAGGACGACGCTGGCCAGCAGGATGTCCAGCAGCGGGTAGGCCAGGGACAGCGACATCCGCAGCGGGCTGCCCTCCTCACCCCGGGCGGTGCGGGCCAGGGCGAGGCTCCAGCCCAGGGTGAGCAGCGAGCCGGCGATCAGCCAGCCGTCCAGCAGCAGGCAGACCCAGGCGGCGGGGGTGCGGGGCCGGTGGCCGAGGACCAGCAGGCCGGCGATGGCGGGCGGCGCGAAGAGGAGGAAGGCCCCGTCCGCGACCGACGGCGACGGCACGGGGGTGTGCAGCACCACCTCGTACCAGCCCCAGGCACCGTTGCCGAGGGCGGCCATCAGGGAGGAGAACCCGAAGAGCAGCCACGCGGGGCGGGCCGGGCCGCCGGTGCGGGAGCCCCGGACCAGGCAGGACACCGCGGCGGCCAGGGCGGCCGCGGCCAGGCCGAAGTCGCCCATGACGGGGGCCAGCCGGGCCGATCCCCACCCGGTGGCCGCCCCCGCCGCGTAGGCGCAGCAGGCCGCGGCGAGCAGCAGCCGGGGGAGGCGGCCGGTGCGGACGGCGCCGACGGTCCCCCGGGTTCCGGCGGCCTTGGGCAGCACAACATCGGTGGAAGTCAACCGATATCTCCCCCTCCGGGCGTGAAGGGCCGGCTTCGCCGCGCCCCGCCCGCGCCTTCGGACGGGACGATACACCACGCCGGTCACTCAGTGGCACAGATGCACCACTGACAGTAACGCCCTGTGGCCGGGTGCATGCCCGGATCGCGACGGAGCGGCACCGTCGGGGAATCACCGCATCCGCCGCCGCCACCCGGACGGGTGACCTCTGGTCCAGGTGAGCGGGCGGCGGGCCGGGCGGGCGCGGGGCCCGGAGGGCCGGAGCGCCGGGACCGCGCGCGCCCGGGCGCGGTGCGCCCCGCCCGGGCGCGGCCGGACCGGGCGCGCCCCTGCTGCTGCGGCCGGGCCGTTGCGGGCCGGCCATCGCGGCCGGGCCGCCGCACTCCGGCAGCCGCGCTCCGGCCGCCGCACGACGGCCGCCGTGTCCCGGCGGGAGAGCGGTCAGCCCCGGTGCTCCCCGGCCCCGGGCACCGCCGCACCGGGCACTGCCGCCCCGGGGGCTGCGACCCGGTGCTCGGGGGGCTCGCCCGCCGCGTACCGGCGCAGCTGCGCGCCGAGCAGCCGCAGCGCCCGCGGGAGGAACGCCGAGCTGCTGCCGCCCACGTGGGGGCTGATCAGGACGCCGGGGGCGTGCCAGAGCGGATGCCCCGCGGGCAGCGGCTCGGGGTCGGTGACGTCGAGCGCGGCGCGCAGCCGCCCGGACTCCAGCTCGGCCAGCAGTGCGGCGGTGTCCACCACCGGCCCCCGGGCGACGTTGACCAGCAGTGCCCCGTCCCGCATCCGGGCGAGGAAGTCCCGGCCCGCCAGGCCGCGCGTCCCCTCGGTCAGGGGCACCGTCAGCACCACCACGTCGGCCTGCGGCAGCAGGTCCGGCAGGTCGGACAGCGGCCGCACCGGACCGTGCGGGGCCGTGCGGGCCCGGCGGGCCACCCGCAGGACCCGGCACTCGAACGGGCGCAGCCGCTCCTCGACCGCGGCCCCGATCGAGCCGTACCCGACGAGCAGCACCGTGCGGTCGGCGAGGGCCGGGTAGAAGCCGGCGTGCCACTGCTCGGCGTCCTGGCCCCGCACGAAGCGGGGGATGCCGCGCAGGGAGGCGAGGACCAGGGTGAGGGCCAGTTCGGCGGTGGAGGCGTCGTGCACGCCCCGGGCGTTGCAGAGCACCGCACCCGACGGCACGTGGGGCAGCACGTCGTCCACGCCGGCGGTGAGGGTCTGCACGACCTCCAGCGCCGGCAGGCGGGGCATCAGCGGCAGGGCGGCGGCGGTGCGCATGTAGGGGACGGTGAGGAAGCCGACCGTGTCCAGCACGTCCTGCGGGGGCGGCGGCTCCGTGCCGTCCCACGTGTGGACGTCCAGGTCCGGCGGCAGCCCCTCGACGGCGCCGGGGGCGTAGGGGATCAGTGCGGCGCGGGGTGCGGACATGGGTCCGAATCTATGCCCTCCCGCCGCCTGCCCCCCTCCGCTCCTTCCCGCGGGCGGCTCCCCCGCTGCCTCCCGCCGCCCGTTCCCCGCAGCGGTGGCTGCGGCGGCCGCTCCGGGGGCAGGGTGGAGGGAGGCGGAGGACCGGAGGCGGGCGCGTGCGGGGACTGCGGAGGACGGCGGCGGCGGTGGCGGTGACGGTGGCGGTCGGGCTGCTGCCCGCGGCGGGCTGCACGTCGGGGGCGGCGGGCGGACCGGGCGGGTCGCCCCCGGCCGCACAGCGGCAGACCTCCGGGACGCGGCCGCCCGCGGCCGCCGCGGTGCGGGTGGCGGGCACGGTGGCCGAGCGGCTGCCGGTGCCCTGGGGCGTCGCCTTCCTGCCGGACGGGTCCGCGCTGGTGGCGGAGCGGGGCACCGGGGAGGTCGTGCGCCTGGCGGCCGGGGGCCGCCGGTCGCCGGCCGGGCGGGTGCCGGGGGTGGCCGCCGAGGGCGAGGGCGGCCTGCTGGGCCTCGCGGTGCCCCCGCACGCCGGGGCGCGGCCGTGGGTGTACGCGTACCTCACCACCGCCGCCGACAACCGGATCGTGCGGATGCGCTGGGACGGACGGCGGCTGGGCCCGCCGCGCACCGTGCTGGCCGGCATCCCGCGGGGGACGTTCCACGACGGCGGCCGGATCGCCTTCGGACCCGACGGGTACCTGTACGCGGGGACCGGCGAGACCGGACGGCGCCCCCTCGCCCAGGACCGGGCCTCCCTGGGCGGCAAGATCCTGCGGATCACCGCCGACGGGCGGCCGGCGCCCGGCAACCCCTTCCCCGGCTCCCCCGTCTACAGCCTGGGCCACCGCAACGTGCAGGGCCTGGCCTGGGACTCCCGCGGGCGGCTGTGGGCCACCGAGTTCGGCCAGGACACCTGGGACGAGCTCAACCTGGTCCGGCCGGGCGGGAACTACGGGTGGCCCGTGGTGGAGGGCCGGGCGCACCGGGCCGGCTTCACCGACCCGGTCGTCCAGTGGCGCCCCGCCGAGGCGTCCCCCAGCGGACTGGCGTACTGGCACGGCGCGCTGTGGGTCGCGGCGCTGCGGGGCCGGCGGCTGTGGCGGGTCCCGCTGCGCGGCGACGGCACGGCCGGCACCCCGCAGGCGGAGCTGACGGGGGTGTACGGGCGGCTGCGCACGGTGGCGGCGGCCCCCGACGGCTCGCTGTGGGTGGTGACCGGCAACACCGACGGCCGCGGGGAGCCCGCCCCGCAGGACGACCGGGTGCTGCGGCTCACCGCCCCCTGACCGCGGCGGGCCCGCCCCGGCGGCTCCGTGACGGTGCGTCACGGGGCACGGGACCGCGCCGGTCCTCAGACCGCCGCGGCCGCGCCCGCGTCCTCCGGGAAGAGGCGCATCCGGTGCGCCAGCGCCGCCGCCTCGCCGCGCCCGGCGACGGCGAGCTTGCCGAGGATGTTGGACACGTGCACGCTGGCCGTCTTCGGCGAGATGTAGAGCTCCTCGGCGATCTGACGGTTGGTGCGGCCCAGGGCCAGCAGCCGCAGGACGTCCCGTTCGCGGGCGGTGAGGCCCAGGGCGGCGACGGGGTCCGCGGGTGCGGCGGGGGCGGGCGCCGCGGCGGCGGCCCCGCCGTCCAGGGGCAGGCGGGCCCGGTCCGCGAGCGACGCGGCCTCCCGCAGCAGGAACGCGTCGCCGCGGCGGCGGGCCTCGTGGGCGGCGTCGCGGAGCAGGCCGCCGGCCCGGTCGCGGTCCCCCGCCGCGGCGTGCGCCTCGGCGGCCCGCAGCAGCGCGAGGGCCAGCGGGTAGGGCCTGCCGGTGCCGCGCAGCGCCTCCACGGCGGGGAGCCACGCCGCGGGGGTGTCTCGGCCCTCGGCACGGGCGAGTTCGGCGTCGAGGAGCAGGGCCCAGCCCTCGTACAGGGGCACCGCGCGCGACAGCGGCGCGGCGGCCGCCCGGATGCGGTCCAGCATCCCGGCCCGGCCCGGGTCGGCGGCGGGCAGCCCCCGGGAGTCGGCCTCGGCCGCGGCGGCGTGGGTGAGCAGGGGCCAGGCGTAGTGGTCGCACCCGGCGGGGAGCCCGCCGTCGACGGCGGCCAGCAGCTCGGTCCGGACGTCGTCGAACCGGCCGGTGCGGGCGGCGGTCCGCAGCGCCAGGTCGGCGCCGGGCAGCAGCTTCTGCGGCTGGGGGGTCTCGATGCGGGCGCGGGCCGCGGCCAGGCGGCGGGCGGCCTCCGCCGGGTCGTCACGCAGCAGGGCCAGCTCGCCCGCGAGGCGCTCCAGGAAGTCGTCGTGGGCGGAGCCGTCCACCTCGTCCTCCCACGCGGCCAGCAGGGCGGCGGCCTCCTCCGTGCGCCCCGAGGCGATCAGGGACTCCGCGAGGTTGCCCGCCAGCAGGGCGCCGTTGTAGCGGACCATCCCGTACCGGCGGGAGAGCTCCAGGCCCTCGCGGGCGGCCTCGGCCGCCTCCTCGGACCGGCCGAGCTGCTCCAGGAGGGAGGCGAGGTTGTTGACGGCCCGGCAGTGCAGGTCCGGGTCGCCGAGGCCGGCGGCGCGGACGCGGACCTCGCGCAGGCCGGCGAGGCCGGCCTCGGGCTCCCCGAAGTCGCAGCGCAGCTTGCCCAGGGTGAGCAGGGCGTGCAGCTCCACGGCGGGGGCGCCGACCTCGCGGGCCATGGCGGCGGCGCGCTCCGCGATGCCGACGTGGGCGGGTTCGGGCCGGTCCAGCATGCCGTTGGCGGCGATCCGGCCGAGCACGTCGGCCTGGACGGCGGACGGGGGGCGCCCCTCGACGAGCGAACGGGCGCGCTCCAGCTCGGCGGCGCCGAAGGTGCCGTTGTAGGAGCGGACGGCCCGGGCGCGCTGGAGCCAGAACCAGGCGGCCCGCTCGGGCTCGGCGGCCTCGTCGACCTGGCGGAGCGCCGTCTTGACGAACCGCAGGCCGCGGTCGCGGTCCCCGGCGCGGCGGGCCGCCACGGTGGCCTCGGCGAGGACGTCCGCGAAGCGCAGCCGCCCGCAGCCCTCACCGTGGGGGGCGGGGTCGCAGCCGCACGGCGGGTAGGACTCGTCGGCGTGGTCGTAGGGCCGCAGGCCCTCCAGCACCTCCCCGGGCACGTCATCCCAGAGCTCCAGGGCGCGCTCCAGCATCCGCAGCTGCTCGGCGGAGGCGTGGCGGCGGCGGGCCTCCCGGCCGGCGTGCAGGGCGGCGGGCAGGGCGCGGGCGGCGTCGCGGGCGTGGTACCAGTAGCTGGCGAGGCGGGCGGCCCGCGCGTCGCAGGAGACGAGGTGGGGGTCGGCCTCCAGGGCCTCGGCGTAGCGGCGGTTGACGCGGCTGCGCTCGCCGGGCAGCAGGTCGTCCACGACGGCCTCGCGGACCAGGGCGTGGCGGAAGCGGTAGCCCTCGGTCTCCGGGTCGGGGACGAGGATGCTGGCGCCGACGGCGGCGCGCAGCGCCTCGATCAGGTCGTCCTCGGGCATCGCGAGGACCGCGGCGAGCAGTCCGTGCTCGACGGCGGAGCCGCCCTCGGCGGCGGTCCTGACCACGGCCTGCGCCCGCTCGGGCAGGGCCTCGACGCGGACCAGCAGGATGTCGCGGAGGGAGTCGCTGAGGCCGACGTCGCAGCCCTCGGTGGCGCAGCAGGCCAGCTCCTCCACGAAGAAGGGGTTGCCCTCGGAGCGGCGGTGGATGCGGGCGACCAGCTCGCGGTCCGGGGCGTCGGTGGCGAGGATGCCGGCGAGCTGCTGCTCGACCTCGGCACGGGCGAAGCGGGACAGCTCCAGGCGCTGCACGGTGCGCAGCCGCTCCAGTTCGGCGAGGTACGGCCGCAGGGGGTGGCGGCGGTGCAGGTCGTCGGTGCGGTAGGTGGCGACGACCACGACCCGGGCGCTGTGCAGGGTGCGGACGAGGTAGGCGAGGAGTTCGCGGGTGGAGCGGTCGGACCAGTGGAGGTCCTCGACGGCGAGGACGAGGGTGCGGTCGGCGGCGAGGCGCTCGAAGAGCCGGGCGGTGTGCTCGAAGAGCCGGGCGCGGCCGTACTCGTCGCTGGACTCGGGCGCGGCCTCGCCGAAGTCGGGCAGCAGCCGGGCGAGGCTGCCCTCGCGGCCGTCGGCGGCCTGCTCCAGCTCGCCGCCGAGCTCCCGGTGGAGCCGGCGCAGGGCGGTGGCCAGCGGCGCGTACGGCAGCCCCTCGGCGCCGACCTCCGGACAGCCGCCGAGCGCGGTGACGGCGCCCGCGGCGCGGGCGGCCGCCAGGAACTCCTCCAGCAGGCGGGTCTTGCCGACCCCGGCCTCGCCGCCGACGAGCAGGGCCTGCGGCCGGCCCGCGCCGGCGCGCCCGAGGGCCTCGGTGAGAGCGGCGAGCTCCCGGCCGCGGCCGACGAAGACGGGGCTGACGGATCTGTGCTCCACGGCGCCGAGCATGCCACACGGGTCGGACGGCGTCGCCGGGATTGCCGCGGCGACCGGGGCGGCGGCCGGCGGCGGGGCGGCGACGGGCCCGCGGCGGGGCGGAGCAGGGGCGGGGGCGGACAGGGCCGGCGACGGTGCGGGGACGGCCGGGGCGGGAAGGCCCGGGGGGAGGGCGCCCTCGGCGTCCCTCCCCCCGGTGTCCGCAGCCGCCGCTCCCGCGGCCGGCCCGCTGGTCAGCACTCGCGCAGCCGCTGCGGCGCGGCCTCCGGCGCGGCGGCGGCCCGCACGGAGCCGGCCAGGCGGCGCAGCAGTCCGGGACGGTTCCCCGACCGCTCGCGGCGGGCGGCCTGCGCCTCCAGGACCAGCCGCCGGCGGGCGGCCTGGAGCTGCAGGTCCCTGGCGCGGTAGTGCATGAACTCGTACTCCATCACGGCGGTCTGCCCCCTCGTGGGTTCCCGGGCCCGGCCGGACCGGCCGGGCTGTCGTCCTGGTACGAGACTCCTCGCCCAGGGGGGTGCGCCGCATCGGCAGGCTGCCGCATCCTCCCGGGCCCGGACGCCTTAGGGCGGGGGCGGGACGGCTCAGGACGGGGGCACGACGGCTCAGGACGGAGGCGGGACGGCTCAGGACGGAGGCGGGACGGCTCAGGACGGGGGCGGGACGGCTCAGGAGGGGGACGTGCGACGGCGCCGCCGCCCCCGGGTGCGGGGGGCGGCGGCGCCGTGGGGGCCGGAGTGCCCCAGGGACTCCGGCCGGGGTCCTCGGACCGTCGGGGTCCGGGGCGCGGTGCGGGAGGGGCGCGGTGCGGGGCTCAGCCCTCGACGCCGAGCCGCTCCAGGACGAGCTCCTTGACGCGGGCGGCGTCGGCCTGGCCCCGGGTGGCCTTCATGACCGCGCCGACCAGGGCGCCGGCGGCGGCGACCTTGCCGGAGCGGACCTTGTCGGCGACGCCCGGGTTGGCGGCGATGGCCTCGTCGACGGCGGTGCCGAGCGCCGAGTCGTCGGAGACGACGGCCAGGCCGCGCGCGGCGACGACCTCGTCGGGCCCGCCCTCGCCGTTCAGGACGCCCTCGATGACCTGGCGGGCCAGCTTGTCGTTGAGGGAGCCCTCGGCGACCAGCGCGCAGATCCGGGCCACCTGGGCCGGGGTGATGGGCTGGGCGGTGAGGTCGGTGCCGGACTCGTTGGCGCGGCGGGCCAGCTCGCCCATCCACCACTTGCGGGCCTGGTCGGCGGGGGCGCCGGCGGCGACGGTCTCCAGGATCGGCTCGATGGCGCCGGCGTTGAGGACGGACTGCATGTCCTTGTCGGACAGGCCCCACTCCTGCTGGAGCCGGCGGCGGCGCAGCCGCGGCAGCTCGGGCAGGGAGGCGCGCAGCTCCTCGACCCAGTCCCGGGCCGGCGCGACGGGCACGAGGTCCGGCTCGGGGAAGTAGCGGTAGTCCTCCGCCTCCTCCTTGACGCGGCCGGAGGTGGTCGTGCCCTCGTCCTCGTGGAAGTGGCGGGTCTCCTGGACGATGGTACCGCCCTCGGAGAGCACGGCGGCGTGCCGCTGGATCTCGAAGCGGGCGGCGCGCTCGACCGAGCGCAGCGAGTTGACGTTCTTCGTCTCGGAGCGGGTGCCGAACTTCTCCTGGCCGATCGGGCGCAGCGAGAGGTTGACGTCGCAGCGCATCTGGCCCATCTCCATGCGGGCCTCGGAGACGCCCAGCGCCCGGATGAGCTCGCGCAGCTCGGCGACGTACGCCTTGGCGACCTCGGGGGCCTTCGCGCCCGCGCCGGTGATCGGCTTGGTGACGATCTCGATCAGCGGGATGCCGGCCCGGTTGTAGTCGAGCAGGGAGTACTCGGCGCCGTGGATGCGGCCGGTGGCGCCGCCGATGTGGGAGGACTTGCCGGTGTCCTCCTCCATGTGGGCGCGCTCGATGTCGACCCGGAAGACCTCGCCGTCGACCTCGACGTCCAGGTGGCCGTCGAAGGCGATCGGCTCGTCGTACTGCGAGGTCTGGAAGTTCTTCGGCATGTCCGGGTAGAAGTAGTTCTTCCGGGCGAACCGGCACCACTCGGCGATCTCGCAGTTCAGCGCCAGGCCGATCCGGACCGCGGACTCCACGGCGGCGGCGTTGACCACCGGCAGCGCACCGGGCATGCCGAGGCAGGTCGGGCAGACCTGGGAGTTGGGCTCGGCGCCGAGGGCGGTCGAGCACCCGCAGAACATCTTGGTGGCGGTGCCCAGCTCGACGTGGACCTCCAGGCCCATCACCGGGTCGTACGACGCCAGGGCGTCCTCGAACGACACCAGGTTCACGACGCTCACAGCGTCCCCTTCTTCACGTTCACGGAAAGGTTCTGGGGGAGCCGGCCGGTGCCCCGGGGCACCGGCCGGCTCCGGCGGGGCCTCAGCCCAGCAGGACGTCGTCGTCGCCCAGCTGCTTCAGCTCGCGGATCAGCAGCGCGGTGCTGGTGACCAGCGCGACGGCGGCGACCACCGCGTTGACCAGCTTCAGGGTGTCGCTGTCCCCCCGGGCCTTCTTGACATCGCGGAGGATGCCGAGGGCGCCGAAGGCGCTGCTGCCGATGCCCAGGTACAGGCCGGGGCGGGAGTGCTTGAAACCCTTGAGCTGCGCGGCCTTGCCGCCCTTCGAGGAACTGCTCACAGTGCCGGTGCCTCCTCCAGCAGGGGGTGTCCCCACTTCTCGGTGAATGCGGCCTCGACGGCGCCGCCCACCCGGTAGAGGCGGTCGTCCGCCATCGCGGGGGCGATGATCTGCAGGCCGACCGGGAGATTGTCCTCCGGGGCCAGACCGCACGGCACGGACATGGCCGCGTTGCCGGCGAGGTTCGACGGGATGGTGCAGAGGTCCGCCAGGTACATCGCCATCGGGTCGTCGGCGCGCTCGCCGATCGGGAAGGCGGTGGTGGGGGTGGTCGGCGAGATCAGCACGTCCACGCCGGCGAAGGCCGCGTCGAAGTCGCGGGAGATCAGCGTCCGCACCTTCTGCGCCGAGCCGTAGTAGGCGTCGTAGTAGCCGGAGGACAGGGCGTAGGTGCCCAGCATGATCCGGCGCTTGACCTCGGGGCCGAAGCCCGCCTCGCGGGTGAGGGCGGTGACGTCCTCGGCGGAGCGGGTGCCGTCGTCGCCGACCCGCAGGCCGTAGCGCATCGCGTCGAAGCGGGCCAGGTTGGAGGAGGCCTCGCTCGGCGCGATCAGGTAGTAGGCGGGCAGCGCCAGGGTGAACGACGGGCAGGAGACCTCGACGACCTCGGCGCCCAGCCCGCGGAGCAGCTCCACGGCCTCGTGGAAGCGCTGCATCACGCCGGGCTGGTAGCCCTCGCCGCCGAACTCCTTGACCACGCCGACGCGCATGCCGCGGACGTCGCGCATCCGCGCCGCCTCGACCACCGGCGGGACCGGCGCGTCGATGGAGGTGGAGTCCAGCGGGTCGTGGCCGGCGATGGCCTCGTGCAGCAGCGCCGCGTCCAGCACGGTGCGGGCGCAGGGGCCGCCCTGGTCCAGGGAGGAGGAGAAGGCGACCAGGCCGTAGCGGGAGACCGCGCCGTAGGTCGGCTTCACGCCGACGGTGCCGGTGACGGCGCCGGGCTGGCGGATGGAGCCGCCGGTGTCGGTGCCGATCGCCAGCGGCGCCTCGAAGGCGGCGAGCGCGGCGGAGGAGCCGCCGCCGGAGCCGCCGGGGATGCGGGAGAGGTCCCACGGGTTGCCGGTGGGGCCGTAGGCGCTGTTCTCGGTGGAGGACCCCATGGCGAACTCGTCCATGTTGGTCTTGCCGAGGATGACGACGCCGGCCTCCTTGAGGCGGCGGGTGAGCGTCGCGTCGTACGGCGGCACCCAGCCCTCGAGGATCTTCGAGCCGCAGGTCGTGGGGACGCCCTTGGTGGTGAAGACGTCCTTGAGCGCGAGCGGGACGCCGGCCAGCGGGCCCAGCTCCTCGCCCCGGGCGCGCCTGTCGTCCACGGCGCGGGCGGCGGCGAGGGCGCCCTCGGTGTCGACGTGCAGGAAGGCGTGGACCTTCTCGTCGACGGCGGCGATGCGGTCCAGGTGCGCCTGGGCCACCTCGACGGCGGAGACGTCGCCGGAGGCGACGGCCGCGGCGGTCTCGGCGGCGGTGTACCGGGTCAGGTCGGCCATGGTCAGTCCTCCCCGAGGATCTGCGGGACGCGGAAGCGCTGCTCCTCCGACGCCGGGGCGCCGGCCAGGGCCTCGGCGGGGGTCAGCGACGGCCGCACCTCGTCGGCGCGCATGACGTTGGTCAGCGGCAGCGGGTGGGAGGTCGGCGGGACGTCCTGTCCGGCGACCTCGGAAACGCGGGCGACCGCGCCGATGATCACGTCGAGCTGCTCGGCGAAGTGGTCGAGCTCTTCGTCCTTCAGCTCAAGACGCGACAGCCGGGCGAGGTGGGCGACCTCCTCGCGCGTGATGCCAGGCATGCAGCGATCCTCAAGGGTGAGTTCTGGTGAGGCCGGTCGCGGGGAACGGCCCGGACGGCGGCCTGCGCGGCCTGTCCGTCCTCTTGCTCTGTGGACCCCATCCTATGGCCCCGCGGGGGGTCGGGCGGGCGGACACCGGACGGGCGGCCGGGGCGCGGACGCGGACGCGGGCCGCCGTGCGCGGGCCGCGGGTACCGCGGGGCGCCCCGCCGGGGCGGCGGCGGACGGCCGGGGAGGCGGGCCGCGGGCGGCGGCGGGGCGGGCCACGGCGGGCCGGCTCCGCCCGCGGCCCCGGGGACGGCGGCGGGCACGGGGGGCGGTGGGCACGGGGGGCGGTGGGCACGGGGACGGCGGCGACGGGGGCGTGATGTGCGACGCGCGAGGCGCGGCGGCAGCAGCGGGTGCCGGCGCGGACCGGGCGGGGCCGGCACCCGGTGGCGGGCACGCCGCGGGACCGAGAGGCAGGACTGCAGGGACGGGACTGCAGGGACGGGGCTACCGGGACGGGGCTACGCGGGCGGGGCCTGGGCGGCGGGGTCCGGCGGCAGCAGCGGCTCCTGGGGCAGGGCCGGTACCGGCGGCGGGGCGGCGGGGGCCACCAGCTCCGGCGCCGGCGCGGCGGTGCGCCGCACCCGCAGCCAGGCGGAGGCCTGGTCGGCGGGGAGGGCGGCGGAGACCAGCCAGCCCTGCACCGCGTCGACGCCCATGCCGTGCAGCCGCTCCCAGGTCTCGTCGTCCTCCACGCCCTCGGCGACCACGGTCAGGCCGAGCGAGTGGGCCAGCTGGACCGAGCAGCGGACCACCGCCGCGTCGTGGGCGTCGGCGACCATCCGGGAGACGAACGACCGGTCGATCTTGAGCTCGCCGACGGGGAGGCTGCGCAGCCGCACGAGGGAGGAGTGGCCGGTCCCGAAGTCGTCCAGGGACATGCCGACCCCGTAGCGGCGCAGCTCGTCCAGGGTGTCGGCGGCACGGTGCGAGTCGTCCAGCAGCATCCGCTCGGTGATCTCCAGCTGGAGGGCCTGCGGCGGCACGGCCGCGCGGGCGAGGCGGTCGGCGACGCCGGCCGCGAAGCCCGGGGTGAGCACGTCGCGGGGCGAGACGTTGACCGCGACCTGCACCTCCAGTCCCTGGGAGCGCCACTCGGCGAGCTGGTGGACGGCGGCGTCCAGGACGTAGTCGGTGAGGCGGGGCATCAGGCCGCTGGACTCGGCCAGCCCGACGAACTCCTCCGGGCTGATCCGGCCCCGGCCGGGGCGCTCCCAGCGCAGCAGCGCCTCCAGGCCGACGACACGGCCGTCGAAGGCGACCTTCGGCTGGTAGTGCAGCTCGACCTCGCCCGCCTCCAGGGCGCGCCGCAGGTCGCCGAGCAGGCCCACGCGGACGGGCGTGTCGGCATCGCGCTCCTGGTCGTACACCTCCACGCCGGTGCGGCCGCGCTGGGCGTGGCCCATGGCGACGTCCGCGCGGCGCAGCAGGGACTCGGCGTCGGGGGCGTGGTCGGGGAAGATGCAGACGCCGGCGCTGGCCTCCAGCACCACGAGCAGGCCGTCGACCCGGCTGGGGGCGGCGAGTTCGGCGATCAGGGCGCGGGCGAGGCGCTGCAGGGTGACCGCGCACCCCACGCCGGGGAGCAGGACGGCGAACTCGTCTCCCCCCATGCGGGCGACGACGGCGCGGCTGACGCCCTGCACCGGGGGCGGGAGCACCGAGAAGGGGTCGTCGGAGCGGCGGCGGCCGCGGCCGGTCCGCGGCTCGGCGGGGAGCAGGCCGCCGCTGCTGAGGGCGGCGTGCAGCCGGCGCGAGATCTGGACGAGGAGCCGGTCGCCGGCGGAGTGGCCCAGGGTGTCGTTGAGCGACCGGAAGCGGTCGAGGTCGAGCAGGATCAGCCCCACCCGGCCGGCGGGGTCGGCGGGCGGGGCGGTGCTGCCGTCGGCGATGGCGGCCCGGGCGGCCAGCAGCAGCGCCTGGCGGTTGGGCAGGCCGGTGAGCGGGTCGGTGAGCTGGTCGCGGGCGCGGTCGCGGGCGATCCGCCAGGCGGCGACGAGGACCGCGAGCGGCACCGCGAAGAGCGGCAGCAGCTCCGCCTCGTACCGGCCGACCAGCAGGGCGAGCGGTATGAGGGGCGCGGCGCCCGCGAGCAGGATGCCGAGCAGCAGTGCCGCACCCGTCAGCCCCTGGGCGGGGTGGGGGGTGTCCCCCCGGGGGTGCCGTTCCGTGCGCAGTTCCATGCGCGCTTCCTCCGTCGGTCCCCGCCCCGCCTGGCCGCCCCTCCGTGCCCGCGCTGCCGTCCGACGCCGGCCGCCGCCCGGTGCGGGGACCGCACGTCTCCCCTGCCGCGGCCCTGTCGGGCGGCACCGGCGCACGTCCGAGGGTCTCCCCGCGGTGCGAGCGGTGGGTGCCTCGCCTGATGGTCCGCGCGCGACAGCGCCGTCGCCGCGGCCCCGCTCGCGCGGGCAGGCTGCGTCCCAGGGTAAGTCCACGCCGGGAGGAGGGGCAGGGTTTCGGACATGCGAACCCGCGCCGTTGTGCGGGAGACCCCCCGGAGACCGGTCCATGCCAACGGGATCCGGCCACCGGAGGGGTGACGTCCGGTCAGTCCTGCGGCTGCCCCTCCGGAACGGGGTCCACCGAGGGGGCCGCCGCGGAGTCCTGCGCGGCGGAGTCCTGTGCGGCGGAGTCCTGCGCGGCGTCCTGCGCGGCGGAGTGCTGTGCGGCGGCGGCCTCCCGGGAGTCGCCGTCTCCGGGGGAACCCTGCGCGGCGGCGTCGCCGGAGGCGCCCCCGGCCCCGGCCTCCGCCCCGACGGGCTCCTTCTTCCTCGGGGCCCGCTTCCTCGGGGCCGCCTTCGCCGCCTCGGCCTCCTCCCCCACGGGCAGGCCGAGCCGGATGCGGGCGGCGTCGGACCCCTGCTCCAGCAGGACCGCGAAGCCGTCGTCGTCCAGGACGGGCAGGCCGAGCTCCACGGCCTTGTCGTACTTGGAGCCGGGGTTGTCGCCCACGACCACGAAGTCGGTCTTCTTCGACACCGACCCGGTGACCTTGGCCCCGCGCGACACCAGGGCCTCCTTGGCGCCGTCGCGGGTGTGGGAGGCCAGGGTGCCGGTGACCACCACGGTGAGGCCGGCCAGCAGGTCGGACCCCTCGCTCCCGGCGGCGTCCTCGGTGAAGCGGACGCCGACGCGCCGCCACTTCTCGATGATCTCCCGGTGCCAGTCCTCCGCGAACCACTGCGTGATGGAGGCGGCGATGGTCGGGCCGACGCCCTCGGTGGCGGCCAGCTCCTCCTCGCTCGCCGCCGCGATGCGGTCGAGGTCGCGGAACTCGCGGGCCAGCGCCTGGGCGGCGACCGGCCCCACGTGGCGGATGGAGAGGCCGGCGATGATCCGGGCGAGCGGCCGCTCCTTGACGGCCTGCAGGTTCTCCAGCAGGGCGGTGGCGGTCTTCTTCGGCTCGCCCTTGAGGTTGGCGAAGAAGGTGACGACCTTCTCCTCGCCGGTCTTCGGGTCCCGCTTGGGCAGGCCGGTGTCGGGGTCGCGGACCACGGCCTTGATGGGCAGCAGCTGCTCGACCGTCAGGTCGAAGAGGTCGCCCTCGTCCCGCAGCGGCGGCTCGGCGGGCTCCAGCGGCTGGGTGAGGGCGGTAGCCGCGACGTAGCCCAGCGCCTCGATGTCGAGGCACTTCCGGCTGGCCAGGTAGAAGATCCGCTCGCGCAGCTGGGCCGGGCAGGAGCGGGCGTTGGGGCAGCGCAGGTCGACGTCGCCCTCGGACATCGGCCGCAGCGGCGTGCCGCACTCGGGGCACGCGGACGGCATCACGAACTCCCGCTCGGTGCCGTCGCGCAGGTCCACCACCGGGCCGAGCACCTCGGGGATGACGTCGCCCGCCTTGCGGAGCACCACGGTGTCGCCGATCAGCACGCCCTTGGCCTTGACGACGTCCTGGTTGTGCAGGGTGGCGTACTCGACCTCCGAGCCGGCCACCGTGACCGGCTCCATCACCGCGTACGGGGTGCAGCGGCCGGTGCGGCCGACGTTGACCCGGATGTCCAGCAGCCGGGTGTTGACCTCCTCCGGCGGGTACTTCCAGGCGATGGCCCAGCGGGGCGCCCGGGAGGTGGCGCCGAGGCGGCCCTGCAGCGCCACCTCGTCGACCTTGACGACCACGCCGTCGATCTCGTGCTCCACCGAGTGCCGGTGCTCGCCGAAGTGGGCGACGAAGTCCTTGACCTCGGCGAGGGTGCGCACGACCTTGTTGTGGCGGGCCGTGGGCAGGCCCCACGCGCGCAGCATGTCGTAGGCGTGCGACTGGCGGTCGATCGCGAGGCCCCGGCGGGCGCCGATGCCGTGGACCACCATGTGCAGCGGCCGGGTCGCGGTGATCCGGGGGTCCTTCTGCCGCAGGGACCCGGAGGCGGAGTTGCGCGGGTTGGCGAAGGGCTTGTCCCCCGCCGCGACCAGCGAGGCGTTGAGCTGCTCGAACTCCTCGGTGGGGAAGTAGATCTCGCCCCGGACCTCCACCAGCTCCGGCACGGGGTGCCCGGCGTCGCCGCGCAGCCGGTCCGGGATCTCGGCGATGGTGCGGACGTTGGCCGTGACGTCCTCGCCGGTGCGGCCGTCGCCGCGGGTGGCGGCGCGCACCAGCCGGCCGTCCTCGTACACCAGGCTGATGGCGGTGCCGTCGACCTTGAGCTCGCACAGGAAGTGGTACTCCTGGTCGCCGAGCTCGCGGGCGACGCGGTCGCCCCAGGCGTCCAGCTCCTCCCCGGTGAAGGCGTTGTCCAGGCTGAGCATCCGCTCCAGGTGCGCGACCTCGGCGAACTCGTTGGAGTACGTGCCGCCGACCTTCTGCGTGGGCGAGTCGGGCGTGCGCAGCTCCGGGTAGCGCTCCTCGATGCCCTCCAGCTCCCGCATCAGGGCGTCGAACTCGGCGTCGCTGACGACGGGCGCGTCCCTGACGTAGTAGCGGAAGCGGTGCTCCTCGATCTCCTGCGCCAGCACGACGTGGCGCTCGCGGACGTCCGCCGGCGCCCCCGCCGGGTCCGCGACCCTGCCGTCACCCGCCACGCGGGCCTCCCTCACCTCGATGCGCCTACTCGGGCGTGTCCGCCAGGCTCCGGGCCGCCATGACGCTCCGTGACAGCGCGCGGCGGGCGTAGGCGGGGGAGGCCCCCGCGAGCCCGCAGCTCGGCGTCACCACGACACGGCGGGCCAGGGACTCCGGGGCGAACCCCAGCCTGCGCCACAACCTCCTGACGACAGCGACACTACCGGCAGGGTCCGACAACGGGGCGTCGGTGCCCGGCAGGACCCCGGCGAGGAGCACGGTGCCGGCCTCGACGGCCTCCCCGACCGCGTCGTCGTCACGCTCGGTCAGCAGGGACGCGTCGAGGGAGACCGCGGCGGCGCCCGCCCGGCGCAGCAGGGCGATCGGCACCCCGGGGGCGCAGCAGTGCACCGCGACGGGGGCGTCGACGGCCCCGACGACCTGGCGCAGGACGTCCTCGGCGACCTGCCGGTCCACCGCCCGCAGCCGCTGGAAGCCGCTGGCCGTGGGCACCTGTCCGGTCAGCACGGCGGGCAGCGAGGGCTCGTCGAGCTGGAGCACCACCTCGGCGCCGGGCACGCGGCGCCGCACGTCGGCGAGGTGGCGGCGCAGGCCCTCGGCGAGCGAGCCGGCCACGTCGCGGCAGGCGCCGGGGTCGGCGAGCGCCTTCTCGCCGTGCTTCAGCTCGATCGAGGCGGCGAGCGTCCACGGCCCCACGGCCTGGACCTTCAGCGGCCCGGACCGGCCCTGGGTGAACTCCTCCAGGGCGTCGAGGTCCTCGACCAGCCAGGAGTGGGCGCGCCGGGTGTCGCGGCCGGGCCGGTCGGCGAACCGCCAGCCGGACGGCTCCACCTGCGCGTACAGCTCCACCAGCAGTCCGGCGCCGCGCCCGACCATGTCGGCGCCCGGCCCGCGGGCGGGCAGCTCGGGCAGGTGCGGCAGCGCCTCCAGCTCGCCGACGACGGTCCGCACGGCCTCCCGCGCGTCGGTGCCGGGCATCGAGCCGACACCGGTGGCGGCGGCCTCCAGTTCGGGGAAGGGGTGCTCAGCGCTCTCAGTGGTCACGTCGGAAGGGTACGAGACGCGGGGCCCGCCGCCGTCCGCCCGGGCGGCCGCGTGCCGTTCCCGCAGCGGCCGGGGCCCGGGGGCCTCCCGGCAGGCCCTCCCGGGGGGCCTGGGCGGCACGGACGGCGGGGGCGGCCGCACGGCGCCGGGACGCGGCCCCGTCCCGGAGGTGCCGCCGGCCGCAGGCGCGCCCGTCAGCGGCCCGGGCGGACCGTCACGTCGGTGATCTCCGCGTCGCGCGGCAGGTCGAGGGCGGTGAGCACGGTCGCGGCCACCGACTCGGGGTCGATCCAGGCCGCGGGGTCGTAGGCCCTGCCCTCCTGGGCGTGGACCTTCTCCTGCATCGGCGTGGCGGTGCGGCCCGGGTAGACGCTGGTGACCCGCACGCCGTTGCCGTGCTCCTCCTCGCGCAGGGCGTCGGCGAGCGCCCGCAGCGCGAACTTGCTGGCCGCGTAGGCGCTCCACTGGGCGTTGGCCCGCAGCCCGGCGCCGGAGTTGACGAAGAGGACGCGGCCGCGGGCCTGCCGCAGCGAGGGCAGCAGGAGCCGGGTGACCTCGGCGGGGGCGACCGTGTTCACGGCGAGGGTCTGCTGCCAGACCTTGGGCGGCAGCTCCCCCACCGGTCCCAGCTCGACGACGCCCGCCACGTGGACCAGGGAGTCCAGCTCCACCGGGAGCTCCTGGTGGCCGAAGGCCCAGGAGAGCCGTTCGGGCTCGGCGAGGTCGCCGACGAGCGTGCGGCTGCCGGGGAACCGCTCGCGCAGCTCCTTGGCGCGCCGGGCGTCCCGCGCCAGCAGCCACAGCTCGTCGCCGCGCCCGGCCAGCCGCCGGGCGACCGCCGCGCCGATGCCGGACCCTGCCCCCGTGATCAGATGCGTTGCCATGGGCCGATTCCTACCACGGCCCGCTCCCCGCCGGTGCGCGGAGGGGGCGGGCCGGGGGCGGACGGCTCAGCCCGCCGTGGCGGCGGCGGCCTCGAGGTCGGCGAGGGCGGTGGCGGGGTCCTCGGCGAAGAGGGCCAGCTCGTCCAGCGGCAGGGGCAGGAAGCCCTCGGCGTCCATCCGCTGCAGCTGGCTGCGCAGGCCGTCGTAGAAGCCCTCGCTGTCGAGGACCACGACCGGCTTGGCGTGCAGGCCGTGCTTCTTCAGCTCCAGCACCTCGGTGAGCTCGTCGAGCGTGCCGAGGCCGCCGGCGAGCACCACGACCGCGTCGGCGCGGGCGAGCAGCGCGGCCTTGCGCTCGGCCAGGTCGCGGGTGGTCACGAGCTCGTCGGCGCCCTGGTAGGCCTTGTGGGCCAGCAGCTCGACGGAGATGCCGACCAGGCGGCCCCCGGCGGCCTTGACGCCGTCGGCGAGGACGCCCATCAGGCCGGCTTGGGAGCCGCCCCAGACGAGGGTGTGGCCGCGCTCGCCGAGCAGGGCGGCGAACTTCCGGGCCGGGGCGGTGTAGCGGTCGTCGAGGTCGGCGGCGGAGCAGAAGACGGTGATGTCCATGGTGCCTCCATGCGTATCACGCGCCCCCGCCCCCGGGCCACGGGGGTGCGGCGGCGGGGCCGGGGGGGGCGGCCGGGGCCGCCCGGCCCGCTCCGGACCCGGCCCGGCGAGGATCAGGCCCGGCGAGGGTCAGGCCCGGCGGGGGTCAGGCCCGGGCCGCGCTGCGCCGCTCGGTGGCGGCGATGGTGGCCGAGCCGACCACGCGCGTCCCCTCGTAGAGCACCACGGCCTGGCCCGGCGCGATCCCCCGGGCGGGCTCGGCGAGGCGCACCCGCAGCTCGCCGTCCACGAGCTCCGCGGTCACCGGCACCTCGCCGCCGTGGGCGCGCAGCTGGGCGGTGTACTCCCCCGGGCCGGCCGGGGCCGGGCCGCACCAGCGGGGGCGGATGCCGGTGAGCGCCACGACGTCCAGGGCCTCGGCGGGGCCGACCGTGACCCGGTTGTCGACCGGGGAGACGTCCAGGACGTAGCGGGGCTTCCCGTCGGCGGCGGGACGGCCGATCCGCAGGCCCTTGCGCTGGCCGACGGTGAAGCCGTAGGCGCCCTGGTGCTCGCCGACCTTGGTCCCGTCGGTGTCGACGATGTCGCCGGGGGAGGTGCCCAGGCGCTGCGCGAGGAAGCCCTGGGTGTCGCCGTCGGCGATGAAGCAGATGTCGTGGCTGTCGGGCTTGCGGGCGACGGCGAGGTCCCGGCGCTCGGCCTCCTCGCGGATCAGCTCCTTGGGGGTGTCGCCGAGCGGGAAGAGGGCGCGGGCGAGCTGGTCGGCGTCGAGCACGCCCAGCACGTACGACTGGTCCTTGGCGGCGTCGACGGCCCGGTGCAGCTCGCGGCCGGCGGGGCCGTCCACGACGCGGGCGTAGTGGCCGGTGCAGACGGCGTCGAAGCCGAGGGCGAGGGCCTTGTCCAGCAGCGCCGCGAACTTGATCTTCTCGTTGCAGCGCAGGCACGGGTTGGGGGTGCGCCCGGCGGCGTACTCGGCGACGAAGTCGTCGACGACGTCCTCGCGGAAGCGCTCGGCCATGTCCCAGACGTAGAAGGGGATGCCGATCACGTCGGCGGCGCGGCGGGCGTCGCGGGAGTCCTCCAGCGTGCAGCAGCCGCGGGCGCCGGTGCGGAAGGACTGCGGGTTGGCGGAGAGGGCGAGGTGGACACCGGTCACGTCGTGCCCGGCCTCGGCGGCGCGGGCGGCCGCGACCGCGGAGTCCACCCCTCCGGACATGGCCGCCAGGACCCGCAGGCGGCGCCCGCCGCCGGGGCCGGCCGGCCCGTCCGCTCCGGGCAGGGCCGCGCCGGGCCCGCTGCCCGTACCAGGAAAGTCGCTCATGATGCCCACCAGGGTACGGGCCGGTTCAGCGCCGTGCCGAGGCGAGGCCCGCGTTCCGGGCGCGCTCGACGACCGGGCCGATGGCCTCGGCCAGCGCCTCGACGTCCGCCGCGGTGCTGGTGTGGCCGAGCGAGAAGCGCAGCGAGGCCCGGGCCAGGTCCGGCTCGGCGCCGGCGGCCAGCAGCACGTGGCTGGGCTGGGGCACCCCGGCGGAGCAGGCGGATCCGGTGGAGCACTCGATGCCGCGGGCGTCCAGCAGCATCAGCAGGGCGTCGCCCTCGCAGCCGGGGAAGGAGAAGTGGGCGTTGGCGGGGAGCCGCCCGGCGGGGTCGGGGTCGCCGTTGAGCACGGCGTCGGGGACGGCCGCGCGGACCGCCGCGACCAGGGCGTCCCGCAGCGCGGCGGTCTCCTTGGCGTGGACGGCCTGCCGCTCCACCGCGATCCGGGCGGCGGCGGCGAAGCCGGCGGCGCCCGGCACGTCGAGCGTCCCGGAGCGGACGTCGCGCTCCTGCCCGCCGCCGTGCAGCAGCGGGACGGGGGTGAAGGCCCGGGAGAGGACGAGGGCGCCGATCCCGTACGGGCCGCCGATCTTGTGGCCGGTGACGGTCATCGCGTCGAGGCCGGAGTCGGCGAAGGACACCGGGACCTGGCCGAGCGCCTGCACGGCGTCGGAGTGCACCGGGATCCCGTACGCGTGGGCCGTCTCGACCAGCTCGGCGACCGGCTGCAGGGTGCCGACCTCGTTGTTGGCCCACATCACGGTGACCAGCGCGACCGTCCCGGGGCCGGTGCCGCCCTCGATCGCGGCGCGCAGCGCCTCGGGGTGCACCCGGCCGTACCGGTCGACCGGCAGGAACTCGACCTGCGCGCCCTCGTGGTCGCCGAGCCAGTGGACCGCGTCCAGGACGGCGTGGTGCTCGACCGGGCTGCAGAGCACCCTGGTCCGGGCGGGGTCGGCGTCGCGGCGGGCCCAGTACAGGCCCTTGACCGCGAGGTTGTCGGACTCGGTGCCGCCGCCGGTGAGGACGACCTCGCTCGGCCTGGCGCCCAGGGCCCGCGCCAGCGCCTCCCGGGACTCCTCGACGACGCGCCGGGCGCGCCGTCCCGCCGCGTGCAGGGACGACGCGTTGCCGGTGCTGCCGAGGTGCGCCGTCACGGCGCTGATCGCCTCGGGGAGCATCGGGGTGGTCGCCGCGTGATCGAGGTAGGGCATGGCCCGTCCATAGTAGGGCCAGCCCGGTCCGCGGGTGACCGCCGTACGCCGCCCGGCGGGCGGGCGGGCGCCGTCCTCGCAGGTCGGCGGCGGCAGGGCCCGCACGCCGCCCGCCGCGGGCCGCCCTCACCCGGCGCTCGAGGGGCCGCTCCCCACCGGTCACTCCTCGCCGGTCACTCCTCGCCGGTGCGGGCGCCGTTGCGGTGCCAGGCCCGCGGTGCGCGCCACCCGTACCGGAGCGCCAGCATCCGCAGCACGAAGGCGACCAGGGCGGCCGCGGTGCCGGTGACCGGCCCGAGCGCGTCGGCCGCGATGAGCACCGCCACGAGGACGGCGGCCGCCATCGCGGGCACCGCGTAGATCTCGCGGTCCCAGCGCAGCAGGGAGGGGACCTCGTTGGCCAGCACGTCGCGGACCACGCCGCCGCCCACCGCGGTCGCCACGCCCAGCGCCACCGAGGCGACCGCGCCCAGCCCGTAGTCGTGGGCCTTGGCGGTGCCGGTGACCGCGAAGAGGCCGAGGCCGAGGGCGTCCAGGGACTGCACGGTCCAGGTGATCCGCTCCACCTCGGGGTGGAGGAAGAAGACGACGACCGCGGCGGCGAGCGGCGTGAAGAAGTAGCCGGTGTCGGTGAAGGCCGCCGGCGGCACCGCGCCGATGATCAGGTCGCGGAGCACGCCGCCGCCCAGGGCGGTGACCTCGGCGAGCATCGCGATGCCGAAGATGTCGAGGTTCTTGCGGACGGCGAGCAGGCCGCCGGAGAGGGCGAAGACGAAGATGCCGGCGATGTCGAGGGTGTGCTGGACGTCGGGGGTGAAGAGCTGCGAGGTCACCGCTCCATGGTCCACGGTGCGCCGGAGCGGCCGGGGAGGGGACCGGGCGGGAGGGGACCGGGCGGACGGCGGACCGGGCGGGAGGCGCGTGCGCGCATCCCGCCCGGTGTCCGTGCGGTCACCCCGCGGCCGCGGCCGCCTTCTTCTCCCCGCCCTCGCTGCCGGGGGCGTTCTCGGGGAAGTGGCAGGCCACCTGGTGGCCCGAGGCCAGGGCGACCAGCGGCGGCTCCTGGGAGGCGCACTTCTCCTGCGCCTTCCAGCAGCGGGTGCGGAACCGGCAGCCGCTGGGCGGGTTGATCGGCGACGGCACGTCGCCGGTGAGCAGGATGCGCTCCCGCTTGGTCCTGCGCCGGGGGTCGGGCACCGGCACGGCCGACATCAGCGCGTTGGTGTACGGGTGCATCGGCCGGGAGTACAGGGCGTCCCGGTCGGCCAGCTCCACGACCTTGCCGAGGTACATCACGGCGACGCGGTCGGAGACGTGCCGGACCACCGACAGGTCGTGCGCGATGATCATGTAGGTGAGGCCGAGCTCCTTCTGGAGGTCGTCCAGCAGGTTGACCACCTGCGCCTGGATGGAGACGTCCAGCGCGGAGACCGGCTCGTCCGCCACGACCATCTTCGGCTTGAGCGCCAGGGCGCGGGCGATGCCGATGCGCTGCCGCTGGCCGCCGGAGAACTCGTGCGGGTAGCGGTTGTAGTGCTCCGGGCTGAGCCCGCAGAGCTCCAGCAGCTCCTGCACGGCCTTCTTCACGCCGGCCTCGGTCTGCACCTTCTGCAGCCGGAAGGGGGCGCCGACGATGGTGCCGATGGTGTGCCGCGGGTTGAGCGACGAGTACGGGTCCTGGAAGATCATCTGGATGTCGCGGCGCAGCGGCCGCATCTTCGCGGTGGACAGGTGCGTGATGTCCACGCCCTCGAACTCGATCGTCCCGGCGGTCGGCTCCATCAGCCGGGTGACCAGCCGGCCGGTGGTCGACTTGCCGCAGCCGGACTCGCCCACCACGCCCAGGGTCTCGCCGGGCGCGACGGAGAAGTCGACCCCGTCCACCGCCTGCACGGCCCCGGTCTGGCGGCGCAGCAGCCCCTTGTGGATGGGGAAGTGCTTCGTCAGCCCGGTCACCTTGAGCAGCGGCTCGCGCTCGGAGGCGGGTGCGGGTGCGGGCGCCGGTACCGCCGCCGCAGCCTCCGCAGCGGTGTCGCTCTCATCAGCCATGGTTGTTCTCGTCTCCTCGGAAGTCGGGCCGGCCGTGCGGTCCGACGTGGTGCCGCGTGTGGTGCTGGCCGGCCCCGCCGGCCCGTGGCCGGCGAGGCCGGGACCCGGCCGTCAGAGCCGGGGTGCGATCTCCTCGGCGAAGATGCGGTGCCGGGTCTCGGCGGGGAGGTGGCAGGCCGCCCGGTGCCCGGGCGCCGCCTCGACCAGCTCGGGGACCTCGCTGGTGCAGCGCCCCTCGTTCCGCTCGGCGTACGGGCAGCGCGGGTTGAAGGCGCAGCCGGACGGCAGGTTGATCAGGCTGGGCGGGCTGCCCTTGACGGGGATCAGCCGGTCCTGGAGGTCCCGGTCGATGCGCGGCATCGAGCCGAGCAGGCCCCAGGTGTAGGGGTGCTCGGGCTTGTCGAAGAGGTCGGCCGCCGGGCCCTTCTCGACGCACTTGCCGCCGTACATCACCAGGATGTCGTCGGCCAGCTCGGCCACCACGCCGAGGTCGTGGGTGATGATGATCACCGACGAGCCGAACTCCTTCTGGAGGTCGCGGATGAGGTCCAGGATCTGCGCCTGGACGGTGACGTCCAGGGCGGTGGTGGGCTCGTCCGCGATCAGCAGGGAGGGGTCGTTGGCCAGCGCCATCGCGATCATCGCGCGCTGGCGCATGCCGCCGGAGAACTCGTGCGGGTAGCTGTCCACCCGCTTGTCCGGCTGGGGGATGCCGACCCGGTCGAGCAGCTGGATCGCGTGGTCGCGGGCCTGCTGCTTCTTCGCGTCCGGGTGGTGCTGGCGGTAGCCCTCGATGATCTGGTGGCCGACCGAGTAGAAGGGGTGCATCGCGGTCAGCGGGTCCTGGAAGATCATCGCCATCTTCTGGCCGCGCAGGCGCCGCACCTCCTCGGGGGAGGCGCCGACCAGCTCCTTGCCGTCGAGCCAGATCTCCCCGCTGATCCTCGGGCCGGACTTCTTGCCGACGTTGCGGTGCAGGCCCATGACGGAGAGCGAGGTGACCGACTTGCCGGAGCCGGACTCGCCCACGATGCCCAGGGTCTTGCCGCGCTCCAGCGTGAAGCTCAGGCCGTCGACGGACTTGACCACGCCGTCGTCGGTGGGGAAGTGCACCCGCAGGTCGCGCACCGCGAGGAACTCGGAGGGCGCGTCCTTCGCGAGGTCGACGAGGGGCTCGGTGGAGGGGGTGTCGGTCATGCGAGCCTCACTCGGGGGTCGACGACCGCGTAGAGCAGGTCGACGATCAGGTTGGCCATCACGATGAAGAAGGCCGCAAACAGGGTGACACCCATGATCATGGGCAGGTCGTTCTTGGTGATGCCGTTGAGCGCGTCGTAGCCGAGGCCGTGCAGGTTGAACACGTTCTCGGTGAGGATCGCGCCGCCGAGCAGTCCGCCCAGGTCCATGCCGAACACGGTGAGGACCGGGGTCATCGTCGCGCGCATGGCGTGCTTGCCGATGACCTTGCCCTCGCGCAGGCCCTTGGCCCGGGCGGTGCGGATGTAGTCCTCGCCCAGGACGTCGAGCATGGTGGCGCGGGTGAGGCGGGCGTAGGTCGCCGCGAAGAGGAAGGCCAGCGTGATCCAGGGCAGCAGCATGTTCTGGAACCACGCCACCGGGTCGTCGGCCAGGGTCACACCGGGGTCGGACTCCGGGAGCCAGCCCAGGTTGTAGACGAAGAGGGCGGAGGTGACCAGGCCGGTGAAGTACACGGGCAGGGAGACGCCGGCGAGGGCCGTCACCATGGTCACCCGGTCCAGCACCGAGCGCTTGCGCAGCGCGGAGAGCACGCCGGTGCCGACGCCGAAGACGAGCCAGAGGGTGGCCGCGCCCGCGGCGAGCCAGGCGGTGACGGGGAAGTCGCCCGTCAGCTGGCCCCAGACGGGGGTCTGGGTCTGGGTGGAGATGCCCATGCAGGGGGCCGGGCACCAGGTGGTGTCCGGGCCGTTGTTGTACGAGCGGCCGGCGACCAGGCCCTTGAGGTACAGCCAGAACTGCTCGTAGATCGGCTTGTCCAGACCCAGCTTGACCTTGATGCCCTCGATGGCCACCGGGTTCGCGTTCTTGCCGACGTAGCGCAGGACCGGGTCGGTGTGCTGCAGCCACGGCACCAGGAAGAAGATGCCGAAGGTGATCGTGGCGACCACCAGCAGCATGACGACCACGTTCAGGAGTCGTCGGACGATGTACAGGAGCACTGCGGTCGGCTGGCCGGCGGTGGGCCGGCCGCCCCTCGTGGGGGCGGCCGGCCGGACCCGGCCCGCCTTCACCTGCCCTTCGGTCTAGCTGTGCTTACAGGTGAGGACGGCGCGGGTCACTTGCCGTCGGACAGGCCGAGGGCCGAGAAGTCGATCATCCCGAGGGGCTGGGAGAACATCACGTTGGTCAGCCGCGGGTTGTAGTAGTTGAGCGACTGCTCCACCACGCCCGGGACGTACAGCGCGAGGTCCATGACCTTGTGGTTGATCTTGGTGTAGTCGGCCGCGGCCGCGGCCGGGTCGGTCGACTTGGCGGCGTCGTCGATCCAGCCGTTGATCTCCGGGTCGTTGATCTCGGAGTAGTTGTTGTTGCCGGACTTCGAGATCAGGCGGCCGTCGATCAGGACGCTCAGGAAGCCCGAGCCGGTCGGGTAGTCGGAGCCCCAGCCGAACACGTTCAGGCCGATGTTGTGGCTGTGCATGAACGCGGGGGAGCCGACGGTGGAGGCCGACTGCGAGCCGTCGTACTGGAAGACGTTGGCGGTGATGCCGACGGCCTTCAGCGCGGCCTGGGCGGCCACGGCCTGCTTGACGTCCTTCGGGCTGGTGCTGCGGGCCGCGATCGTGGTGGAGAAGCCGTTCGGCTTGCCGCACGCGGCGAGCGCCTGCTTGGCCTTGTCGATCTGCGGCTTGCCGGCGGCCAGGTTGTACGGGTCGTAGTTGTCCGAGCCCGGGATGGACGGCGGCAGCATGCTGGTGGCGATCTTGCCGGCCCACTGGCCGCCGCGGGCGGTCTGCTGGTCGGTCGGGTTGATCGCGTACTCGACCGCCTTGCGGCAGTTGACGTTGTCGAACGGCTTGACCTTGGTCTGCAGCGAGATGTAGCGGATGGTCGCCGCGGGGGCGTCCACCGTGCTCGCCTTCAGCTTCGGGGTCCGGAGGATCTTGCCCTGGGCGGCGGTCTGCACGCCGCGCTGGCCCGCGTCGATGTCGACGGAGCCGGCCAGCAGGCGGCTGTCCAGGTCGTCCGCGTTGGAGGTCACGGTGAAGGTGACCTTGTCCGGCAGGGCCGGGCGCAGCTTGTCGGTGGAGGCGTCCCAGTTGGGGTTGCGCACCATCTCGAAGCCCTTGTTGGCCACGTAGCCCTGGATCTTGTACGGGCCGCTGGAGACCGGGTGCTTGGCGTAGGAGGCGCCGTCGTCCTTGGCACGCGGCACCGGGGCGCCGCCGCCCATGGCCAGGTGGTACAGGAAGTCGGAGTTCGGCTGGGAGAGCTTGAAGACGATGGTGCTGTCGTCCGGGGTCTGGACGGACTTCAGGCCCAGCTTGTCCTTGTCCTTGTCCTTGTACGGGCCGGGGTACTTCTGGCCCTGGTCGAGGTCGCCGATCAGGTAGATCGGGCCGTTGGGGATCACGTCCTGCGCGAAGACGCGCTCGATGCCGTACTTGACGTCCTTGGACGTGATCGGGGTGCCGTCCTCGAACTTCAGGCCCTGCTTGAGCTTGAAGGTGTAGGTCTTGCCGCCGTCGGTGATCGTCGGCATGGCCTCGGCCAGGTCGGGCTGGAGCGCGAGGCCGTCCTTGCCCGGCTTCGAGGGGTAGTTGACCAGGGTGCGGGTGTAGAAGCGCTGCAGGTCCCAGACGAAGGCGTAGTAGCCGATCGCCGGGTCGAGCGAGTCGACGTCCTGGGTGCTCCAGAGCTTGAGGGTGCCGCCCTTCTTGGTGGAAGGGTTCACGATGCTGGTCGCGGCGGCGTTGAAGGTCGACGAGCCGCCGCCCTTGCCCGAACCGCCGTCGGAGCTCTTGGAGCCGCCGCTGCACGCGGAGGTGGTGAGGGCCAGCGCCCCGACCAGGGCGGCGGCGGCGAGCGCCTTGTTACGAGTAGTCACGGTAATGTCAACCTCCGAGAGTGCCCAGTGCCCGGGGATGGGCCCTGGCCGTCTGATGGACGAGTCCCTGCTCTCCATCGGGTCCTGCGCCGCGCCGGAGCGCGGGCCGGTCAGTTCCCCTTCGGGTCGAGGGCGTCGCGCAGCCCGTCGCCGAAGAGGTTGAAGGACAGCACGGTGATGAAGATCGCCAGACCGGGGATCACCATGTAGGCCGGGTCCACCGTGTAGTACTGGACCGAGTCCGACAGCATCTGGCCCCACGAGGGCGTGGGGGGCTGGACACCCACGCCGAGGAAGCTGAGGGCCGCCTCGTTCAGGATGTTGGTCGGGATCATCAGCGTGGTGTAGACCAGGATGGGAGCGACCAGGTTGGGCAGCAGCTCCTTGAGCAGGATGTGCACCCGGCCGGCGCCCAGGCTGCGGGCGGCCTCGACGAACTCGCGCTCCCGCAGGGAGAGGGTCTGGCCGCGGACGATGCGCCCGATGTAGGGCCACCCGAAGAAGCCGATCACGAAGATCAGGACGAGGATGCGCGGCCCGCTGCCCGAGAGCCCGAACAGCTTGGTCGGGACGACCGACACCAGGGCGATCGAGAAGAGCAGCTGCGGGAAGGCCAGGAGCACGTCCATCGTGCGGCTGATGAACGAGTCCACCCAGCCGCCGAGGAAGCCGGCCGCCATGCCCAGCAGCACGCCGATCACGACGGCGAGGGCGGCGGCGCCGAAGGCGACGATCAGCGAGATCTGCGCGCCGTAGACGATGCGGCTGAAGATGTCGCGGCCGTAGGTGGGGTCGATGCCCAGCAGGTGGGTGGAGCTCATGCCGCCGAAGGCGCCCTTGGGCGTCCCGATGCCGAGCGAGGCGTCGAGCAGGTCGGTGTGGAAGATGTCCGGCTCCTGGCCGACCAGGGCGCAGAGGACGGGTGCGAGCGCGCCCACCAGCAGCAGGAGGACGACCACGATGCCGCCGCCGAGGGCGACCTTGTCCCGCTTGAGGCGTTCCCAGGCGATCCGGCCGAGGGAGCGGCCCTCGATCTGCTTGGCGGAGGCGCCCGCGAGCACGGCCTCGGGAGGCGCCTCGGCCACGGAACCGGTGGTCTCGATGGGTGCAGTCATTGTCCTGTCAGATCCCCTCGCCGGCGGTGGCCGGCACACGGTGCCCGGACGGCCGGTCCGCGCCCGGGGTGGGGCGCGGGCCGTATGCCGGTCGTGGTGCGCGGTGTTCGGCTGCGGCAGTACAGATGGTGCGTCAGGTGCGGTGGTGCGATGTGCTGGTGTGCCCGGAGGCACGGGGGCGGATGGCCCCGGTTCGACGTACTGGACCCGGTGGGGCCCTCGGTACGCACTGGCGCGAGAGGCAACCTCGGCTCACCGCGTGCGGCGCAACTCTGCTGCGTCCGAATAGCGGTGCGCCAGACCCCCGGGGCGATGTTTGCGCAACTGTGATCTGCCTGCATGCAGAGCCGAAACCAGCGAATGGATCCCTTCACACGGCTGTAACAAGGGGCTTGCGCCGCAGGCGGACGCGAGTAGACCTTCCCGCGTTCCGGAATACGGACATCTGAGTCCGCATAGCGCGACGGTCCGCCGCTCCCGGCGCGGGGTGACGGACACCGGACACGGCGGTTCGCGCACGGCGGACCCGGGCGGGGCGGCGCGGGGGCGGCACGGTGCTGCACTGACGGTCCCGCGGGGTCCCCGGGGGCCGCCGCGTCGGTACCGTCGGGTGCCATGGAGCAGCGCCTGCGCGCGGTGTGCGACCTGACGGTCCCGACGGTCCGCGAGGCGGCCGGGCGGCACGAGTACGACGGGCGGGTGCAGGACCTCTCACCGGACGGGGTGCGGGCCGGGCTGGCGGCGCTGCGGCGGGCGCGGGCCGCGGGCGCGGCGGGCCGGGGACGCCCGCGGGGAGGACGGCGACGCGGTCGTGCCCGGCTCCCTGGACGACGCGCACCTCGCCGTCTTCGAGGACGCCCTGGAGGTGCAGCTGGACACGCTCCAGCTGCACCGCCGCGACCCCTCGCTGCACCTCGCCAACCTCGAACTCGCCTGCTACGAGCGGGAGTACGCGCCGACCGAGGAGCGGGCCATCGCCCGCCGCCGCCACCTGGCCGCCTGGCCGGACGCCGTGGACGCCGCCATCGCCTCCCTGGACCGGCTCTCCGCCCCCGTCGCGGCCGCCCTGCTGGGCGCGGTGCGCGGCCTGGCCGCCGGCCTGCACCCCGGTCACGGCAACCGCCGCAGCCGCAGCCGCGGCAGCGGCCAGGGCCGCGGACCGGGCTCCGGCCGGGGTGCGGGGGCGCCCGGGGGCGCGCCGGACGAGGACGCGCCGGACGGCGCGCCGGCGCCCGGCGCCCCGGCGGCCGACCCGCCGGCGCCCGACCCGCTGGTGACCGACGCGCTGGCGGCCCACGCCCGGCTGGTGGCCCACGTGGCGCGGGCGGCCCGCGGGGGCGACCCCGGCTTCGCCCTCGGCGGCGGCGCCCTGGCCCTGCTGATGGGCAGCCAGGAGGGCGTCCGGGTGGACCTCGGACGCCTCGCGGAGCGCGCCGAGGCCGAGCGGGACCGGATGCGGGAGCTGCTCGCCGAGGCCTGCCGGGCGCTCGACCCGCGGCGCACCCCGGCGGAGCTCGTCCCGGAGCTGCTGGCCGACCACCCCGGCGCGGACGGGGTGGTCCCCGAGGCCGCCCGGCTCGCCGGGGAGCTGCTCGCCTTCACCCGCGAGCGCGGCCTGGCCCCGCACACCGACGGGGTCTGCCGGGTGGGCCCGGCGCCGGAGTCGCGCCGCTGGTCCACGGCGATGATGACCTGGGCGGCGCCCGGCGAGCCGGACGCGCCGTCCTGGTACCACGTCACCCCGCCGGACCCGTCCTGGCCCGCGGCGGAGGCCGAGGAGTGGCTCGCCGTCCTCTCCCGCACGACGCTGCCCGCGGTCACGGCGCACGAGGTGGCGCCCGGGCACTTCGCCCACGCACGGTCGCTGCGGCGGGCCGCGACGCCGGTGCGCCGCACCCTGTTCTCGCCGGCCTTCTGCGAGGGGTGGGCGCACTACGCCGAGGAGGTCTGCCTGGAGGAGGGGTTCCGGGCGGGCGACGCCCGGTTCGCCGCCGGGGTCGCCCTGGAGGGGCTGGTCCGGGCCACCCGGCTGGCCTGCGCGATCGGGCTGCACACCGGGGCCATGGACGTCGGGGAGGCCGTCCGGCGCTTCGCGGCCGACGCCCACCTGCCGCGGACGGCGGCGGCGGCGGAGGCCCGGCGCGGGACGGCCGACCCCTGCTACGGCCGGTACACCTGGGGCAAGCTGGAGGTCCGGGCGCTGCGGGAGCGCACCCGGTCCGCCGCGGGCGCGCGGTTCACCCTGCGGGGGTTCCACGCGGCGCTGCTGGAGCGGGGCAGTCCGCCGCTGGGCCTGCTGCCGGCGGGGGCCCTGCGGCTGCCCTGACCGCGGGGCGCCGCCGGGGCGGGCCGGGCGCCGCCCCGGCGGGTCGTCGCGGAGGGGCCGCGGTCAGCGCGGCGGGTGGCCGGGCCACTGCTGCGGCTGCGGCTGCGGCTGGTGCGGGTAGCCGTACTGCTGCCCCTGCGGCGGGTAGCCGTAGCCCGGCGCCGGCTGCGGCGGGGCGGCGCCCGCCAGCTCGCGGTCGAAGAACGGCCGGGCGAAGGCGGCCATCCACATCGCCACCGGGTCGTACTCGTCCGCCATCGCCACGGTCGACACCGCGAGCCCCGCCGGGGCGACCGCGATCGAGCGCTGCATCATGCCGCGCACCGCGTCGACCGCCTGCGGGCCGGTGTCGTACAGGTCCAGGCCGATCGCCAGGTACGGCTCGCCGACCGCGGGCCGCACCCAGGCGCGGCGCAGCGTGCGGACCACCGGGGTCGCGTACGCCTGCTGGGTCAGCAGGGCGTAGTAGTGCGGCGCCTGGACCTGGGGCTCGCTCAGCGACAGCGGGCCGGCCGGCAGCCGGTCCAGCCCGGCCGCGACGCGCCGCAGGTCCGCCCAGGGCACGCCGACGCCGCCGCCCGGGGCGTGCGGGTCCAGCCACAGGCCCCAGCGGTCCCGGTACAGGGAGGCCGCGACCTCGCGCCCGGAGACCTGCTCGTGGGCGCGGGTCCAGCCGCTGGCCGCGAGCTGCTCGGGCGAGGTCGCGCACGGCACGTAGCGGTGGCCGCCGACCTCCATGTTCCCGTACTGGGCGTCCGGGCTGCCGGGCGTGCCCTGCCAGAGCAGCATCCACACCTGCCCGTCGGCGATCGCGTGCAGCAGCGCCTCGTACGCGTCGTAGCGGCCCGGCGCCACCTCGCGCAGTGCCCGCTCGACCGCCCCCGGGGCCGCCCACTGCCCGTGCGCGCCCCCGCCTGCCGCTCCCGCGCTCAACTCCGCCCTCACCTTCTGCATGCGTCGGCAGCACCCTACGGCGCCCGGCACCCGGGCGTCATGCCGCCCGGGGCCGGGGCGTGTCCCGGACACGGGCGCGGGGCGCGGGGCACGGGTGCGCGTCCCGGCGGGCCCGGGTGCGGGGCGCGGGTGCGGGGCACGCGTCCCGGCGGGCTCAGGCGCGGACGAAGAAGGGGGCGACCTGCTGCGCCATCCACTCGCCGACCGGGTCCCGGGCGATGTCGAGCAGCACGATGCTGACCTGCCAGGGCAGCGGCGCCACGCCCAGGGCGCGGCCGAGCGCCTCGGTGGCCGCCGCCTTGTCCCCGGGCTCCCAGGCCGTGAGCTCGACGCCGACGAAGAGCACCGGGTCGGAGCCCTCCACCGAGGCGAGCGCCCGGCGGGCGCTCAGCACCACCGGCACGGCGGCGAGCTCGGCGGCGGCAGCGGCGAGGAAGTCCACCGGCTCCTCGTGCATGCCGGGCTCGCGCAGCGCCACCCGCGACCCCGGGGCGGGCTCGGCGGCCCAGCGGTCGTCGCGCGGGCCGCGGCAGAGCTCGTGGACGCCCTCGGGCGGCACCGGGACCCCCACGGGCGCGTCCGGGTTGACCGCGATGCCCACCCCCACCGGCAGGCCGCGGGCGAACTCCCACATCGGCGCGACCGCGAACGGCAGGTTCCCGGCGGTCCGGAGGAAGGTCTCCTCGGAGCTGAAGACCGGGACGTAGGGCGCGCCGGCCAGCTCGACGGCCGGCAGGTCCAGTCCGACGCCGTCGGCGGGGGCGGCGCCGGAGGGCAGCGGCACCCAGACGTGGCTGCGGGCCAGCACCTCGAACAGCCGGGGGGTGGCCCCCGGGTCGCCGATCGCCGCCGAGAGGACCTGCTCCAGCTCGTTGGCGGGCCAGCCGGACTGCCGGTCCCGGGGCGGGTGCCCGGCGGCCTGCTGCGGGTCCGCGTACCCGCCCTCGGCGTGGTGGCCGTCGGAGTACCGGCCCTCGGCGTACTGGCCCTCGGCGTACTGGCCCTCGGCGTACTGGCCGCCGGGGTACTGCCCCTGCGCGTCCTGGCCGCCGGCGTACCCGCCGTACGCCGGGTCCGCCGGGTCCGGGTGCCCGACCGGGGCGTACCCGGGCTGCGCCCAGCCGCCCGTCAGGGGGTCGGCCGCCGTGTGGTCGGCCGGCGTGTGCTCGGCCGGTGTGTACCCGAGGGGGGTGCCGTCCGCCGGAAAGCCCATCTGCCCTGAACCGCCGTTCTCGCCTCGCCTGTACCGGGGCGTGCCCGCGCCGGTACAGGGCACGATAGCCGCCCGGCCCCCGGCGGAGGACGCCCCTCACCGCAGGACCCGTGCCGCAGGACGGAAGGGCGCGGGGTCCCGGCCGCGGACCCGGTCACGGGGCCCCCCGCACCGCCCCGGACCGCCCGCCCCTGGACCGGTCCTCCTCGGGCAGGTCCTCCGCCGGCCGCCTCCCCGCGGGCATCTCCTCCGCCGGCCGCCTCCCCGCGGGCAGCCCGCCCCCGGCCCGCTCCCCGCCGAACCGGACCAGCGACGGCGGTCCCGCCCCCGCCCGGTCTAGCAGCACCACCGACACCGCCCCGCCCGGCAGGCGGCCCCCCGGGGCCGCCCGCTCCACCTCCGCCAGCAGCCGCCGCCACCCGGCCAGGTGGCGGGCGAAGGCCGCGGCGGACACGGCCCGGCCGCGCGCCCGCTGGCCGCCCGAGGCCTGCTCCGGGTCGACGTCCAGCAGGAGCAGGTGCAGGCCCCGGCCCTGCCGCCGCGCCCGGCAGCCCAGCCAGCCCCGCACCCAGCCGCGCTCCCCGCAGTCGTGCACCACCACCGGACCGCCGTCGCGCACCGCTCCGCGCAGCCGCCAGTAGTGGACGGCCCGCACCAGCGGCCGGTAGACCGCGTACGGGAGCCGGTCCGGCAGCCGCCGGGCGAAGTCCGCCCGCACGTCGTGGGAGTCGATCCGCCGGACGCCGGGCGGGACGGCCCGCCCGATCAGGGTGCTCTTGCCGCTGCCGGGCAGGCCGGAGACCACGAGCAGGTCCCCCGCCGGGTAGTGCAGCTCCCGGCCGGCCCCGCGGCCGCGCAGGTCCTGGACCCCCTGCGGCCGCAGCACCCCCGCGGTCGCGCGTGCCTCGTCCACACCGGCCCTCCCGTCTCCGGCCGTGCGGGGTCGCACGGGCCCGGGAACACCAAGAAAGAGTAAAGGCCGGGGCGGGGCAAAGGGGAGCGAACAGGCGCGGAGCCGCCCTCGCGCCGCCCGGTCCGCCGTGTCATGATGGGCGCGCCCAACTCCATACCGGCCGTTCGAACCCGCGCGGGAGAGTCCGGCCGCCCGACCGCCCGCACCCCGGGCCGGGCGGCACCGGCGCCGAAGGAGCAAGTCCTCCCCGGAATCTCTCAGGCACAGCTACCGCGCGGGCGAGGCACATCTGGAAAGCGGACACGGCCCTCCGTGCTCCCACCCACGGTGCAAGCCGCCGACGCCCCGACCGCGGGCGGGCGCGGTGAAGCTCTCAGGTTGCGACGACAGATGGGGAGACCCGGGCCGCCGCATGCCCCCGTGCATGCCCGGCAGGTCCGTGCCCGTCCCCCGTCCGCCGCGCCCGACAGCCCGGCCCCACCGAGGAGCACCCCCATGACCGCCGGCCCCCGCCGCACCGCCCTGGACGCCGTCCACCGCGCCCTCGGCGCCACCATGACCGACTTCGCGGGCTGGGACATGCCGCTGCGCTACGGCAGCGAGCGCGACGAGCACAACGCCGTCCGCACCCGGGCCGGGCTCTTCGACCTCTCCCACATGGGCGAGATCACCGTCAGCGGCCCGCAGGCCGGCGAGGCGCTGGACCACGCCCTGGTCGGCTTCGTCTCCGCGCTCGGCCCGCACCGCGCCCGGTACACCATGATCTGCGCCGAGGACGGCGGCATCCTGGACGACCTGATCGTCTACCGCACCGGGGAGCAGGAGTTCCTCGTGGTGGCGAACGCCTCCAACGCCCAGGTCGTCCTGGACGCGCTCACCGCCCGCGCCGCCGGCTTCGACGCCGCCGTCCGCGACGACCGCGACGCGTACGCGCTCGTCGCCGTGCAGGGCCCGGAGGCCGCCGCGATCCTGGGCGCCCTCACCGACGCCGACCTGGCGGGGCTGAAGTACTACGCCTGCCTGCCCGCGACCGTGGCCGGCCGCGAGGTCCTGCTCGCCCGCACGGGCTACACGGGCGAGGACGGCTTCGAGGTCTTCGCCGCGCCCGCCGACGCGGAGCACCTGTGGCAGGCCCTCACCGAGGCCGGTGCCGGGCACGGGCTGGTCCCGTGCGGCCTGTCCTGCCGCGACACGCTGCGGCTGGAGGCCGGCATGCCGCTGTACGGGCACGAGCTGACCGCCGCCACCACCCCCTTCGACGCGGGCCTCGGCCGGGTCGTCCGCTTCGACAAGACGACCAACGGCGGGGACTTCGTCGGCCGCGCCGCCCTGGAGAAGGCCGCCGCCGACGCCGAGGCCGCCCCGCCGCGCCGCCTGGTCGGCCTGGTCTCCGCGGGCCGCCGGGTGCCGCGGGCCGGGTACGCCGTGGTGGACGCGGACGGCGCGCCGGTCGGCGAGGTCACCTCCGGCGCCCCCTCCCCCACCCTGGGGAAGCCGATCGCCATCGCCTACGTGGACGCCGCCCACGCCGCCCCGGGCTCCTCCGTCGCCGTCGACGTGCGCGGCACCCGCGAGCCGGTCGAGGTCGTGGCGCTGCCGTTCTACAAGCGCGCCCGCTGACGGCGGCCCGCACCCCCCGCCGCCGCCCGCGCGGACCCCGCCCCCTCCGGGCGGTGCCGCACCCGCAGGCGCGCCGCTGACCTGCCGCTTCGCCGGAGCCCCGGCCGACATGCGGCCCGTTTCGCCGTACCCGCATCCCATCCTGGAGAATTGCCGCCATGAGCAACCCGCAGCACCTGCAGTTCAGCAAGGAGCACGAGTGGCTGACCGCCCCGGAGGGCGGCGTGTCCACCGTCGGCATCACCGCGCACGCCGCCGACGCGCTCGGCGACGTGGTCTACGTCCAGCTTCCCGAGGTCGGCCAGGCCGTCACCGCCGGCGAGCCGTGCGGCGAGCTCGAGTCCACCAAGTCGGTCAGCGACCTGTACTCCCCCGCCAGCGGCGAGGTGACCGAGGTCAACCAGGCCGTGGTGGACGACCCCGCGCTCGTGAACTCCGGCCCGTTCGAGGACGGCTGGCTGTTCAAGGTCCGGCTCGACGGCGACCCCGAGGGCCTGCTGAGCGCCGACGAGTACACCGCCTTCACCGGCGGCTGAGCACTCGCCGGCCACCCCCGCAGCGGCCGCAGCCGGGCAGGACCCCTGCGCTGCGGCCGCCCCGGTCTCCCCGCCCGCCCTTTCACCGGAAGACCCCTGATGACGGTTCTCAACCAGTCCCTGCACGCCCTCGACCCCGAGGTCGCCGCCGCGGTCGACGCCGAGCTCACCCGCCAGCAGACCACCCTCGAGATGATCGCCTCCGAGAACTTCGCCCCGGTGGCGGTCATGGAGGCGCAGGGCTCGGTCCTCACCAACAAGTACGCCGAGGGCTACCCCGGCCGCCGCTACTACGGCGGCTGCGAGCACGTCGACACGGTCGAGCAGATCGCGATCGACCGCATCAAGGAGCTGTTCGGCGCCGAGGCCGCCAACGTGCAGCCGCACTCCGGCGCGCAGGCCAACGCCGCCGCGATGTTCGCCCTGCTCCAGCCGGGCGACACCATCCTGGGCCTGGACCTGGCGCACGGCGGCCACCTGACCCACGGCATGCGGCTCAACTTCTCCGGCAAGCTCTACAACGTGGTGGCGTACCACGTCGACGAGCAGACCAGCCTGGTCGACATGGACGAGGTGGAGCGCCTGGCGAAGGAGCACCGGCCGAAGCTGATCGTGGCCGGCTGGTCCGCGTACCCGCGGCAGCTGGACTTCGCCGCCTTCCGCCGGATCGCGGACGAGGTCGGCGCCTACCTGATGGTGGACATGGCCCACTTCGCCGGCCTGGTGGCCGCGGGTCTGCACCCCTCGCCGGTGCCCTACGCGGACGTGGTGACCACCACCACCCACAAGACCCTGGGCGGCCCGCGCGGCGGTGTGATCCTCTCCAAGGCCGAACTCGCCAAGAAGATCAACTCCGCGGTCTTCCCCGGCCAGCAGGGCGGCCCGCTGGAGCACGTGATCGCCGCCAAGGCGGTCGCCTTCAAGGTCGCGGCCTCGGAGGAGTTCAAGGAGCGCCAGCAGCGCACCCTGGAGGGCGCGGCGATCCTCGCCGAGCGCCTGGGCCGCGCCGACGCCGCCGAGGCGGGCGTGGCCGTCCTCTCCGGCGGCACCGACGTCCACCTGGTCCTCGTGGACCTGCGCAGCAGCGAGCTGGACGGCCGTCAGGCCGAGGACCGGCTCCACGAGGTCGGCATCACCGTCAACCGCAACGCGGTGCCCTTCGACCCGCGCCCGCCGATGGTCACCTCCGGCCTGCGGATCGGCACCCCGGCGCTGGCCACCCGCGGCTTCGGCGCCGAGGACTTCCGCGAGGTCGCCGACATCATCGCCGAGGCCCTCAAGCCGGGCTTCGACGAGGCGCGGGCCGAGGAGCTGAAGGCCCGCGTCGCCGCGCTGGCCGCGAAGCACCCCCTCTACCCGGGGCTCTGACCCGCAGCCCGGGCCGGGGACCCCGGCCCGGGCGGTCTCCGCGCGGGGCGGCGCGCGCCGCCCCGCGCGGAGGCCGCCGCCCCTCCGGGGCACCCGCCTTTTGGAGGGCCCGGCCCTCCGGGTGACACTGGGGGCGGGCGGACGCGACCCGTCCGCCCGCCCCGTTCGCTTTCCCCCGTCCGCGCGACCCCTCCCCCGGCACCCCCGGGGAGGACCGTGCGGACCCGAACCCGCCCCACACCGCCGTGGGGCCCCCGGGAGTCGGTTCCACCGTGGCCATCAGCGTCTTCGACCTCTTCTCCATCGGCATCGGCCCGTCCAGTTCCCACACGGTCGGCCCGATGCGCGCCGCCCGGATGTTCGCCCGGCGGCTGAAGTCCGAGGGGCTGCTGGTCCGCACCGCCTCCGTGCGCGCCGAGCTCTTCGGCTCGCTCGGCGCCACCGGCCACGGTCACGGCACGCCCAAGGCGGTGCTGCTCGGCCTGGAGGGCCACTCCCCGCGCACCGTGGACGTCGAGGCGGCCGGGCAGAGCGTGGAGCGGATCCGGGCGACCGGCCGCCTCAGCCTGCTGGGCGCCCACGAGATCGCCTTCGACCCGGACCGCCAGCTGATCCTGCACCGCCGCCGCTCACTGCCGTACCACGCCAACGGCATGACCCTGTGCGCGTACGACGAGGCCGGGGTGCCGGTGCTGGAGAAGACCTACTACTCGGTCGGCGGCGGCTTCGTCGTGGACGAGGACGCCATCGGCGCCGACCGGGTCAAGCCCGACGACACCGTGCTGCGCCACCCGTTCCGCACCGGCGAGGAGCTGCTGCACCTGACCCGCACCACCGGGCTGTCGATCTCCGCGCTGATGCTGGAGAACGAGAGGGCCTGGCGCAGCGAGGCCGAGATCCGGGCCGGGCTGCTGGAGATCTGGGGCGTGATGCAGGAGTGCGTGCGGGCCGGGATGACCCGCGAGGGCATCCTGCCGGGCGGGCTGAAGGTCCGCCGCCGGGCCGCCACCGCCGCCCGCGCGCTGCGCGCCGAGGGGATCGGCCCGGCCAACGCGATGGAGTGGGTCACCCTCTACGCGATGGCCGTCAACGAGGAGAACGCGGCGGGCGGCCGGGTCGTCACCGCGCCCACCAACGGCGCCGCCGGGATCGTGCCGGCCGTGCTGCACTACTACATGAACTTCGTCCCGGGGGCGGACGAGGACGGCGTGGTCCGCTTCATGCTGGCGGCGGGCGCCATCGGCATGCTCTTCAAGGAGAACGCCTCGATCTCCGGCGCCGAGGTCGGCTGCCAGGGCGAGGTCGGCTCGGCCTGCTCGATGGCGGCGGGCGGCCTGGCCGAGGTGCTGGGCGGCACCCCGGAGCAGGTGGAGAACGCGGCCGAGATCGGCATCGAGCACAACCTCGGGCTGACCTGCGACCCGGTGGGCGGACTGGTCCAGATCCCGTGCATCGAGCGCAACGGCATGGCGTCGGTGAAGGCCGTCACGGCGGCCCGGATGGCGCTGCGCGGCGACGGCCGCCACCACGTCTCCCTCGACAAGGCGATCAAGACCATGAAGGAGACCGGCGCCGACATGAAGGTCAAGTACAAGGAGACCTCGCGCGGCGGCCTCGCGGTCAACGTCATCGAGTGCTGACGGGGCGGGTGCCGACCGCGCGTTCCGGTCCGCCACGGCCGGTGCTCCTCCTTCGCCCGGCCGGGGCGCCCCGGCCGGGCGAAGGAGGAGCACCGGCGGGGGCGCACGCGACCGTGACGCCACCGGCGCCGGGACCACGCCCGCCCCACGGAGCCCCGGAGGCGTCCTCGCCCTCCGGGGCCGTGCCGGCCGGTCACCTGGGGCGGCGCCTGCGTGCTCTGCGCTTCCGGGACGCCGGCACGTCGGGGGCGGAGGCGGCCTCCCGGCCGAGGAACAGCATGGAGGCGAACTTCAGCACGTCGCTGCGCACTCCCTCGCCCTTCCGGGAGAACCACTCCAGGACGAGCAGCTTGAGCAGCACGGCGGCGGCCAGGACGGCGATGCCGACGGCGAGGGCCTGGAGCGGGGAAAGGCCGGCGACGTGGGCGGTGACGGAGCCGGTGCCGACGGCGGCACAGGTCTTTACGGACGTGGTGGGCATGTAACTCACTCCTGCGGGGAGGCTCGGCCCTTCCTGGGCCTGCGGGCCGGGTGCCCGTGGAACCCAGGGAACCGGGTAGTCCTCAGCCGCCCCATGGGCTTCGCCCTGAACTTGAACCCGTCCGGCAGGAAGGGTTGCTGACTTTGGTTCAGGTACGGTTCAGACAGCCCCTCCCGCTCCAGCGGGACATGCCCCGGGAGTGCGCCGCAGCAGGGCTCGCCGCCCCGTGGCGCGGAAGGTCCGGACGTGCCCGCGGAGGCGAGCGGTAAACCGGTCCGGACCGGGCAGGCCCGCGCCCGTCGCCCGGGTGTCCGGGAGCCTTGCTCCCGCGCAGGGGCCGGGCGCCTCGGATGCACCCGTCCCTGCCCGGTCCGCCGTACCGCGCTCTAGCATGAGGCCATGGGGGACGGGGTTCCGGAGCAGGACAGGCCGTACGTCAGCGCGCTCGGTGAACTGGTCGTGGAGAGCTCCGCCGGGGGGCGGACGCCGCTCGTCGGGGTGGGAGCGGCCATCCTGCTGCGGCTGCTCTTCATGCAGGGGCAACTGGTGTCCTGCGAGAGCATCAGGGACATGCTGCCGCGCCGGGGGTCCTCCGGCGCGGTGTACACCCATGTCGGCAAGGTGAACGCGGTCCTCAGGAGGCACGGGGTCGAGATCCCCAGGTCGGCTTCGAGCGGCTACCGGCTGCCGAAGGACCTCCTCCGCCTGGACGTGCTCGAATTCCCGGGCCGGGTCGCGGCCCTGGGAGGAGCACCGGACACCGGCGAGGTGGCCCGCCTGCTCGCGATGTGGCGCGGGGATCCGCTCCAGGTGCACCACCTGGTCGAGGACAGGCACTGGAACGCGGCGGTCAGGGCACGGCGGCAGCTGGTGGACGCCGTGTCGGCGCTGTTCCGGCAGGGTGTGGAGGTGGAGGGCTGGGCCGTGTTCGCGGACCGGTTCGGACACGACCCGGCCGTGGGGCGCGCGGACGCCCTTTACCCGGGGCGGAGGGCCAGGGCACGGCGGCGGCTGCTGATCGTCGAGGACGACGAGCAGATGTGCCGGCTGCTGGAGACCCTGTTCGGGGACTGCGACATCACCACGGTCAGAAACCTGGACGAGTACCACCGGCTCATGGCCGGCGATCCGCCCCAGTTCCACGGTGCCCTGGTCGACCGCCACCTGACCCCGCGCAACGACGACAACCACGGCTTCCACGCCCTGATGGACCTCCAGAAGCGCAGGATCCCGAGGATCCTCATCACCGCGTACTTCCTGAGCGGCGACGTCGAGCAGAACTACCGGCACCTCACCGAGCGCTTCGGGCTGTCCGGGATCTGCACGAAGGCCGACCGGACGGACGGCACCTTCGACAGCCTCCACGTCCGGGAGGCGGTCGACCGCATGCTGGGCCCGGGCTGATCTCAGCCGGCCGGGGCCCCGGTGACCGGCAGTTCGATGCGCACGTGGGCTCCGCGGAGCTCGTGCGAGCGCCCCAGGAACCGGAGGGTGCCGTTGTGGTCCACGATGAAGTTCCGCGCGAAGGCGACCCCCCGGCCGCTGCCCTTAGGCGCGGTCGGCGGAGGGCCGCCCACCAGCCCGTTGAGGAAGGGCAGCCAGCACTCGGCCACCCCCGGCCCGCTGTCCTCCACGTCGATCCGGGCGACGGGGCTGCCGGCTCCCCCGCGTCCGCGCGGCAGGAGGCCGAGGGTGACCCGGATCCTTCCGTCGGTCCCGACCTCACGGAGCGCGTTGTCGAGGAGGTTGCCCACAGCCATCTTGAGGAGCTGATGGCTGGCCCAGACGACCACCTCCCGGTCGGTGCCCGGGACGAAGTCGACGGCGACGCCGGGCGGCGCCTCGGCCAGCAGTCCCAGGCAGTGGCTCTCGAGTTCGGACCGCAGGTCCAGAGGCTCCTTGGTGTTCAGGTCGTCGTACAGGCGCTTGGGGTCCCGGGCCCGCGCCTCCGCCAGCTGGCTCTCCTCCACGGCCCGCAGTGCACCGTGCAGGTTGGCGCGCCCCCCCTCCGAGAGGTCGTCGCGCTCCAGCGTGCGCCTGATGGCGTCGGCCGCTCCGGCCAGCCGGTTGACCCTCGTGTGCGCGTACGACTCGCGCACCTCCAGCAGGCCGAGCACCGCGCTCTCCTCGCTCCGGTCCCGACGGTCGTAGAGCTCCCGCAGGTCCTGGTCGAGGAGGGACTCGACACGACGCGGGTCGGGGCCGGTGAGGAGGGCCGCCAGACCGGGCCCGTTCCAGCGGTACCGGCCGCTCCCCGGGTCCTGGCGCAGGAAGCCGGCGGCCGCGACCCGGGAGAGGGCGGCACCCAGTTCCATCGGCAGGCTTCCCGCCGTGGACGCGGACGGACCGAGGACCGCCGCGACGTCCTCGGGCGACAGGGCCAGGTCGGGCTCACCGCGGACGAGCAGCAGGACCGAGCGCAGTGCAGCGGCCGCCTCACGGTCGGAGCCGAGGAACGACTGCTCCACCACCGTGTCGTGGAAGGCCGCCTGGGCGTCGGGGTCGGCGCGCCACTCCTCCAGCGCCTCGGACGTCAGCTCGTAGGGCCGGTCGGTGTCCGGTATCAGCCCTGCCAGCGCGGCCCGCAGCGCCACAGGATGGCCGTCGGTGTCGTACAGGAGCATGTCGACGGCGGCATCGGTGGAACGGACGCCGAGCAGGTCCAGCCACCAGGCGAGGTCCTCGTGCTCCTCGTGCGGATGGGCGGCGGGACCGGAGCGGTCGTCCGGCAGCGGCTGCCGGCCGACGATGTCCACGACCCGCAGGCCCCGGCCCATGGACCGCAGCAGGTTGACCGTGCGGTGGCCTCGTGAGGTGGCCCGGCCGTGGCGGTCCGGGGCGGCGAGCTGGAGCACCGTACGGACGTCGAGAACCGCCACGCCCGGCGGGACGAGCTCCCGCTGCCGGGCCGTGGCCTGCATGCGCAGAACCAGCCAGGCCGCCGGCCGGTCCTTCTCCGGGACCTCGGGCGACCAGCCGTCCGGGCCCACGTACAGCCGGAGCTTGCGAGGCAGGGCGAGTTGCGGGATGCGCTGGTAGTCGGCGACACCCGAGAGCCAGGTGACGAATCCGCCTCCGTACTCCTCCACCTGGTGCCGGGCGGCGTCGGCTCCGAGATGGGTGTCGAGGGCGTTGGCGAAGCCGCGCACAGTCTCGGCCGACACGTTCAGGTGCAGCTCTGCGAGTGCCGCCACCAGCGCGGTGCCGGACTCGTCGTCCGGCAGCCACTGGCTGCCGAACTCCGGGCGGGCGCCCACCGAGCCGGCGTACCACGCCAAAACCTCGCGCACGGGCACGTCCGCCCACGGCCAGATCCGCTGGCCGGGCACGGTGAGCGGTCCGCCGACGGCATCCGGGGAGGGACCTGCGTCCAGCAGCCTTTCGGCGGCGGCGAGTTCACCCTGGCGCAGGCAGTTCCGTACGGCCTGCTCCCAGTCGGCGCAGGCCTGACCGGGCGCGTCGGTCCCGCCCGAGGTCCAGCCGTCCTCCTCCACCGCAGCGCAGAGCCGGTCATCCAGTTCGGCGACCCGGCGCCTCTCGGCCTGCTCCAGGCGCCCCTGCCAGTCGGCGAGGACCGCGTCGGCGTCCGCCGACCGGACCTCCAGCAGCGGCTCCAGCCCCTCCGGTGGTCGGTCGGCGAGGCCGGCGCGGACCGCCCGGCGGGCCAACCGGTCGAGACGGCGCCCGAGCCGGGCCCTGGCCTCGGCGACGGCCGCCTCGACGGCGCCCTCCGCGTCAACCCAGCCGGGCACCTGCCGGGCCGCTGCGAACTCGCCCCGCTCGATGAGCGCCGATGCCGCGTGCTCGGGGAGCCCCATCGGGCGAGCAAGTCCGTCGGCGACCGCGTCCGCCGCCGCGTCGGCTCCGAGCGCCGCATCCTCGCCCGTGCGGCTGAGCAGGGCCAGCAAGGACGGGTAGCGCCATCGCCCGGCCCAGTGGGCCACCAGGTCGCGGGGGACGGCGGGGACCTCGGGCTGCTCCTGCGCTGCGGTCATATGGATCCCCCCCAGGCGGCGATGTCGGACAGTCGGGCGAGCACGTCCCGGGCGAGCAGCGGCTCGGGGCCGTCCAGGTCCTCCGCCGCGGCAACCACCCGGGGCAGCAGCGAGGACAGCGCGCGGGCCACGGGAGCGTGCCCGGCAAGCCTGCGGGTGCCTGCCGGGCTGTCCGCGTTCAGGAGCGCCACAAGGTCGGCGGCGCCCTCGGCGACCTCGACGAGCCTGGCGACGAAGTTGAGACGCTGGTTGTTGGCCATCAGCCGAAGCTCGTGCGTGGCCCCCACCGAACGGGTGGCACGGTCCAGGACCCGGTCGACGTCGGAGGCCGGATGGGCGGCCAGCCACTGCCGTACGGCTTCGCCGTCCCTGGCGTCGATCGGGCCCTTGAGGCAGCCGAAGTCGCCGTCGGGGCCGAAGAGCCGGGCATGGGTGCGGGTGCCGGACTGGAAGCGGAAGGTGACCTGGGCCGCGCGGCCGTGGCGCCGGGACAGTTCCTCCCACGCCCGGTCGACCTCCGTCCGGTGCCGGGCGCGGTCCGCCTGGGCCCGGATCTCGGCCACGGGCACCGGGCCGAGGGCGCTGTCGCCCCAGTGGTCCCGGCCGAGCCGGGAGAGGGCCCTCCAGGGTTCGGCGAGGTACTGCTCCAGCAGGTCCAGGGCCTCCGCGGCGGCATCTCCCCGTTCCGCGGTCAGGATCTCCGCCACACACAGCGAGACCAGGGCGGCGGCCTCGGCACCGGCCCAGGGTCTGGACCGCTTCAGGCTGTCCTCGACGTCGAGGGCGGCCTCCAGCACCGCTTCGTCGAAGTGGGCGCCGCCGCGAGCGGCCGCCACCAGCGACAGCGGCAGGCGGGGGCGGGTGTGGTCCCCGGGGATGGCTGCACGCAGCACCACGGCCTCGACGAACATGCCGCGCTCCCAGCAGTCGCGCATCAGCCAGCGGCGCCAGGTCCGGGCCTCGGGGCTCCCGGCGAACCGTCCGCTCGCGTACGCGGCCGCCGGACGCAGCACCGGGCGGTAGGCGTCGTGCCGCCTCAGGGTGTCGAGCAGGGCCCACACGGCGTCGCCCCCCTGGGTTGCGAGCTGCTCGACGCAGTCACGGGCCAGTGCCGCAACGGCGGCCGGGTCTCCGGACGGGGCCTCCTCCGCCACGGTGTTGAGCAGGCGCTGGGCGCGGCCGGCCATGTCCGGTGCCGCCGCCTCGGCCTTGGCGGCCGTGGGCGGGCTGCTCTCCACCGAATCCGGCGCGTCGCGCTGCGGGGCACCGTGCACGGCATCGACCAGCTGGTCGGCTGTGCGCCGGTCGATCAGCCTGAGACCGATCTCGCTGGGACGCTTGTGGGAGAGACCGGGAGCCTGGCTGCCGAGGGAGAGCAGGTCGAAGCTGCCGACCAGCGCCTCGTCGTCGCTCACCATCAGACGGGCGTTGGTCGCCTGCTGGACGACCTGGAGACCACGGTCGGCGAAGGCCGCCTTCAGGCCGGCCAGCAGGCGGCGGGGGCCTTCGGCGACGCCGGTCGACTCGGTGGGCCGGCCGTGGGCGACGGTCACCCGGACACCCGCCCGGAGCAGCTTCTCCAGGGCCGCGGACGCGCGGAAGTCGAAGGCGTCCGGGCCGACCCGGGCACCCGACAGCAGCAGTCGGGAGCGGCTGTGGCGCAGTGCCTGCCACAGGGTCTCACGGTGCGCCCCGTCCACCTGGACCATGGCCCACGGCAGTGTGCGGGCCTCGAGCTGTCGGCGCAGGGCGGCCGCATACTCGACCCATGCCTGGCCCCACACCGCCGTCACCGCCGCAGAGGGCGGCGCGCCGTCGGCGGGCACGGCGGGTTCGGCGGGGAGCCCGGGAAGCAGGGGCTCCCAGGAGGAGGACCGCTCCTCCTCGGCCTCCCCCTGCCTCGCTGCGTCACCGGGCGGCTCCCCACCGGACGCGGTGCTCGCGCCTTCGGTACCCGCGGCCTCCGTGAAGTCGCTGTGCCGGATGTGGACCTTCTGGCCGACCGAGTAGTCGGGCACTGCGGTCCTGGCCCAGCGCAGGAGCCCTTCCACGGGATCGCAGGGGCCGGAAGTCGGGGCCTCGACCCGCACACCGACCTGCAGGGCGCGGTTCTGCCGGTCGCGGCCCTCCCTGCCGTGCCGGGGCGGTGGAGGGCTCAGGAAGCGGTGGCCCGTCACCAGCGCGGCCCGGTCGTCGCAGACCGCCAGGCAGGCATGGGTCCGGCTGGGACGGTAGGTCCATACGAGCTTGCCGCGGCCCGCCCGCCGCAGGTCGTTGAGGAGGTTGCGCACCTTCTCCGAGACCTCGTCCCCGTGCCTCTCCCCCCACAGCAGGACAACGTGGACGCCCCTGGCCAGCGCCTGGCGCAGGTGCTCGGAGAAGGCGTAGAGGGGCTCGTAGCCGACGGAGGGGCAGGCGAGGACGATCTGCCGGCGCGCGCGTTCGATCAGCTCGACGACGGTCTCGCGGTGGTCGTCCGGGTCGACCACGACGCGGGTGCGGACCTCGGAGGCGACCCGCAGCCGAAGCAGTTCCGTCACCTGGCGGCTCTGCCTGGCGAGTTCGTTGTGCCGGGCATGCTGTGTCCCGGGGGCGGATCCGGAGACCCCGGCCGCCGCCTCCTCCAGTCGCTCCAGGGCCGTCTCCAGGGACGGGGCCTCGACGAACTGGCTGTTGGCGGCACGGCGTACCTGGGTGGCGAAGGCGTTCTCCGGCAGGGTCTCCAGCAGCTCGGCGATCCGGCTGAGGGCGCGCAGCCGGCTCTCGGTGGGAAATGCCGGGTCGTCGGAGAAGAGGCGGATCTTCTGGGCGTCGTTGTCCCACCCCACGGTGATGCTCAGGGGCAGCCAGCGGTTCTGCGGCGGCGGACGGAGGTCGGCGGGGACGAGCTGGGCGGTGAGCACGCGCTGCTCCCGGCCCTGTGCGCCCTGGCGGCGCTCCTGGCGGCGCTCCTGGCGCAGGTGCTCGTGGAGGGCGTCGGCCAGCTCGGCCTGGGTGAACGTGTCGTCCGTGGCCCAGCGGTCGAGCACCGGGACGACGTGGTGGCCCTCCTGCGGTCGGGGGGAGCCGTTGACCGGCATGAGGGTGCCGGTCAGGGAGTCCACCATCAGGGGGTACTCGACGCTGTGGACCTCGGCGCCCTCCAGTTCGTGCAGCGTCCCCTGCGCCGCGCGGCGCCGGACGTGGTCCGCGGCCCGTACCACGCCCCGGGCGAGGTCCAGGGTGATGTAGTTCTTGTGCCACAGGTCGGAGATGATGTCGAGGGTGAGGCGCTGACCGAGGCCGAGGCTGCGGGCCAGTTCGTCGGCTCCGTAGACGGCCGGCTCGTCGAGGCCGTCGGCCTCGTGGAGCGTGAGCTTCTTCAGGACGATCTGTTCGATCGGGGAGACGAACCGGCCGTAGCCCAGCGTGACCCTGACCGGCACCACCACGCACCGCACACTGACCGTCAGGTTGCCCATCCGTGCTCCTCCCCCGTCCCCCGTGCGCCGATCGGACCTGCCGTGCCGCGGCGCTCAGTCACCGAACGCCCGCCCGGCCGGCAGGACCAGGCCGTACTGCCGGAACGCATCGCAGACCTGCGCCCAGAACTCCACCCCGCTGCCCGCGAAATGCTCGAGGTCGCCGACCATGACCAGAAGTCGCCGAGCGCGCGAGCACATCACGTTGACCAGATCGGGCTGGACCAGGTGGCCCAGGTTCTTCCACGGCTGGTCCTTCGCCTCGCTCCGGTTGCGGTCCCGGACCAGGGAGACGACGACCGCCTCGGCCTCCCGCCCCTGGTAGGCGTGGACGGTGTGGACGAAAGGGGCCAAATCGCTTCGGGCGCGCAGCAGATCGGTCTGCTGCCGGTACGGGGCGAGCACGGCCAGGGCGTCGTGGCCCCCGCCATCGCGACGCGGCTGGGGACGCGGGCTGAGCCGGGACACCAGCTCGGACACGACCTCGACCTCACCGCGGTTCTTCCAGGCGGGCTCGTCCTCGCAGCCGGTCAGGGCGTGCGTGTCCAGCCAGACGAGCGACGCGTCGCCCAGCCATTCCGGCGCACCGTAGCCGTGCGGCTCGTCGGCCTTCCCGGTGCGGATGAGCCCCTCGCCCCCGGGGTCCTCGGGATCAGGGTAGAAGACCCGGCTGATCAGGTTCCCGATGGGCCGGTTCATCCGGAACTGCGTGCTGAGCGTGCGTACGGGCCGGGACAGGGAGCCGTCGGCCCGGTCGGTGCCGGCGGCCGGCCGGTCGAAGAGGCTGCCGAACATGTTGAAGACGCGCAGGTACTCGGCACTGCGGGAACCGTGCAGGGCCAGAGCGGGGTCGGGGTGGTCGGCGGAGTCGTGCAGGAAGCGTTCGACGTCCTGTCTGCGGTGGGCCGGGAGCTGGTGGTGATCGCCGATCAGGGTCCATCGCAGGCCCTGGGCGAGGGGGATGGCGATCTCGGTGGGCCACGCCTTGGCAGCCTCCTCGATCAGCACCCAGTCGAACGGCTCCTCGTTGCCGGTGACCGACATGTGCTCCGGGTCGGCGGACGAGCAGGTCGCGAAGACGAGGTTGGCGGAGCGCCGGATGCGGTCCGTGAGTTCGGGCACGGCCCCCTTCGCCACCTTCTCCCACTCCTTGAGCAGCTGCAGCTCCCGGCTGTCCCGGCCGGCCTCCTTCTGCGCCCTGACGGCGTACTTCTGGAGGGCCTCGGAACGCGCCTCGGCGAGCTCTGCGGGACGGAAGGGGCGCAGGCGGTCGTCCACGCGGTCGGCGGAGGAACTCGTGGTGACACGCAGCGCGATGATGTCGCCCACGGTGAGCGCGTCGAGCGGACGGTTCTCCGGCGCGTCCTTCCCACCGGCCTCCCCCTGCTGCTCGTCCTCCGGGGCGAGCCGCTCCAGGATCCGGGCGGCCAGGTTGTCCAGGGCCCAGTTGGACTGGGCCGAGACCATCACCCGGGCAGCGGGCTCCTGCCGGAGGTAGGCGATGACCGCTCTCGCGGTCATCTCGGTCTTGCCGGTGCCGGGGGGCCCCTGGAGGGCGAAGAACGGCTGCGACACCAGCATGTCGGTCACCACCTCGCCCCCCACCAGGCCGGTGCCCGCGTCCTTCCAGCGCTCCGGAAGCCCCTTGATCGTCGTCGGGCTCTGGAGCTGCTGGAGGAGCACCTTGTTTCCCAGGAGCTTCCAGCGCGCGTGCAGCTGGCGGCGGTAGGCGACCCAGCTCCCGAGATCCCCCGCGGGACGGATCCAGCCCCGGTCCGGGGGCCTGCCGCTGTCGGAGTGCAGGCGGACCCGGATGGCCTGCTCGCCCAGCTGGTCGTCGAGGCTGACGAGGACCCGGCGGTCGCGATGGCGCCGGGGAGCACCGTTGCGGTCGTCCAGGACCTCGATGTCGCCCCCCTCCTCGGAGGCGAAGGAGGCGAAGAAGTCGCCGAGGGGCGGCCGGAGCGCCGGGTCCTCGCAGTAGTAGGTCAGCATGGCGTTGCGGTGCCTGCGGGCGTCGTCGCGCGCCGCGTCCAGCCGCAGCGTCAGGTAGCGGGCTCCGCTGTCCTCCTTGTCGACCTCGTAGGCGTACTCACGGGCCTGGAGTTCCACCTCCTGGTAGCTCAGCAGCCAGTCGAAGGCCTGCTCGTAGACCAGGTCGGTCGGCGAGTCGACCACCGCCCGCGCGATCGCATCGACGAGCGGGGTCCACTTGGGCCGGCCGGCCTGCGCCCTGGCGAACTCCGCCGGGTGGATGTTGTAGGCGACGGCCTCGACCGAGGGGATGGTGCGGTGGAAGCGGGTCCGGGCGACGTCGTCCAGAATCGAACGGCCTGCGGAGCTGTCGAGGGACACCGTGTACTTGATCACCAGGGTGTCCTCGCGGGGCGGGCCCAGCGCGGTGCCGAGCGCACTGAACGGCCGGTAGCGCTGGCAGAACCAGGCCGCCCGCGCCCCGATCAGGAGCAGCTGGGCCTCCCGCTTGGTCTGCTTGTCCCCCGGAACGACGTAGGGCACGGCCCCGTGGGGCGCGTGGACCAGGCGCGCCCCGCACAGGTCCTGCTCGATGAGCTCGGCGAGCTCCCGGTGCCCTTCCTCGGACTCCGGGTCATGGGTCAGCCATCCCCAGTGGTACAGCGTGTGGCGGGACTCGGCGGGGAGGAAGGCCATCAGGTAGGGCAGCTGGACATCCGAGACCTGGGCCCAGTGGCCCGATATCTCCTCGTAGTTGCTGCTGATCCGCTCCACGACCTCGTAGCTGGTGGGCCGTTCGCGGTGGTGGTGGGCGAGCATGTCGGTGAGGAGCGTCCGCAGGGGGCCGGGAAGGTCGGGGTGGCCGGCGAGGGCTTCCCGCAGCGCCGTGTGCCGGTTGCGCGCCCAGGCGAGCAGGTGGTCGCTTCCCGGGGCGGAGGGAGCCGCCGGACCGGGCCTCTCGGGGAGGAACCACTCGGCGACGGTGGCGCCCAGGCTGAAGACGTCGGAACTGGCGTGGTCGGCGGGCTCGGTCCCCTGGACCGGGAAGAGGTAGGCGAGCCTCTCCGGGGCGCAGTAGGCCAACGCCTCGGTGTCCTGCCCGAGCAGGAGGCGGGTGACCTGCTCGGCGGCGTGCTCGGTGTCCATCTCGGTCGCCCGCAGCAGGTTGCCGATGAGGGCGCTCATCTCGAAGCGGGAGAGTCGCAGCTGCAGGCGCTCGGGACCGACGGGCATGGAGGTGTCCTGGTGGACGTCGATGCTGCCGGGCCACAGGTTCCGGTGCACGATCTTCTGTCCGTGCAGTACGGACAGTGCGTCCGCAAGGAAGAAGAACTGCCTGACCGCCACCGCGTGCTGTCCCCGGAGGTCGTCCAGGAGGCCGCCGTCGGCAAGGCTGTCGACAGCGCCCTTGGTGACCACGTACGCGAATCCGTTGACATCGAAGCCCTTGGAACGGGTCGCCTCGGCATCCCGGTAGCCGCCGGTGACGATCTCCGGGAGTGCCGGGTGCCGCAGGGCCGCCGCGCGCAGCAGCACGCGGACCTCCTGTTCCCACAGGTGGCCCGCGACGTTGGAGAGTCCCTGGTAGAGCTGGAGCGTCACCGGGAACTGGCCGCCGTCGGTGAGGTCGTACCGGTGCAGCGCACCGGAGATCAGCTCGTGGCCGCACTCGGCGACGTTCCGTCCGGCGGGTGTGCCGTAGCGCCCCAGGGCGGTCTGGGGGTCGCAGAAGAAGTACTCGACCAGCCGGTCCGTCTCCGCCGCTTCCACTGCGCCTCCGCTCGCCCCCAGGTCCCCGCTCGCACTGCGGCTCGTCCATACATAGCGCAAACCGGCCCGGGAATCAGCCGGTTGGCACGGTGATGGCTCCTTCCGACACCAGGGCCGCCGTGCGCGGGGGCGGTCAGCCCGCGGTGCAGACCGGGGTGAGCGTGCCGGGCGGGCCGGTCACGTTCGCCTGGAAGCCCAGGTCGGTCGAGGCCCCGGGCGCCACCGACGCGTTGTAGTCGACGTTGGCGGCGGAGACGGACGCGCCGCTCTGCACGACCGTGGCGTTCCAGGAGTTGACGATCTTCTGGTCGCCGCCGAAGGTCCAGGTGACCTTCCAGCCCTTCGTCGGCGCGCTGCCGGTGTTCTTGACGGTGACGATGCCGATGAAGCCGCCGCTCCACTGGTTGTCCACGCGGAAGGACGCGGTGCAGCCGGAGTCGCCGCCGCCCGTGCTCCCCGCCTGGGTGGTGGCGGTGACGGCGGCGGACGCGGGCGAGGTGTTGCCGGCCGCGTCACGGGCCTTCACGGTGTAGGCGTAGGCGGTGGAGGCGGTCAGGCCGGTGTCCGTGTAGGAGGTGCCGGCGGTGCTGCCGACCTTGGCGCCGCCGCGGTAGACGTCGTAGCCGGCGACGCCGGTGTCGTCGGTGGCGGCCCCCCAGGAGAGCGAGACGCTGCTGCTCGTGGTGGCGGTGACGACCGGTGCGCCGGGCGCGGTGGGCGGCGTGGTGTCGGTGCCGCCCCCGCCGGTGCCGCTGTAGACGGACGCCTCCTTCGCGGTGGACCGGATGCCGTTGGCGCCGTTGAAGACCCGCTGGCCCCAGCTGGTCAGCCGGGAGGCGTCGAAGCCCGTCGCCATGTCGAGGTACTCGACCCCGCCGCCGTTGCCGCTCCACGACCAGCCCAGGTAGCCGAGCCCCAGCGACTGCGCGGTGGACATGATGGCGTCCTCGTCGGGGTCGCCGTCGGTGTGCTTCCAGCCGAACTCGCCGACCACGATGGGCAGTTTCGCCGAGACGAAGCGGTTGAGGTAGTCGCTCACCTTGGCGGCGGTGTTGAAGACGCCGTACATGTGCACCGAGAAGACCGTGTTGGCCTCGGGGTCGGCCGAGAAGACCGTGCGGGCGTTGTCGCGCATGGTGAAGGACCAGTCCTGGCCCCAGTTCGGCGCGTCGACCATGAGGGTGTGGTGGAAGCCGGCGGCGCGCATCTTCCGGATCGCGTCGGCGGTGTCGTTGGTCCAGGCGCCGGTGTTGGCGTTGCCGTAGGGCTCGTTGCCGATGTTGATGACGACGTAGCTCTCCTGGCCGTCCAGCGCGCTCTTCACACCGGCCCAGTAGTCGGCGGCCCGGCTCAGGGAGACGGCACCGCTGCTCTCGCCGTAGCCGGTGGTGTCGTGGACCTCCAGGACGCAGATCAGGCGGTCGGCCTTGCACCGGGAGACGATGTTGGCGACGTCGGCCGTGTCGTTCTTCGTGTAGAGGTCCCCGCTGGAGAGCACCACCCGGACGGTGTTGGCGCCGAGCGCCTTGATGTCGTCGAGGGCGTTGAGGTGGGTGGGGTACCAGGTGTGCGCGTGGCTGACGCCGCGCATGACGAAGTCGCTGCCGCCGGCCTCCACCAGACGGCCGTTGCTCACGTGGAGGCCGGTCGCGGCGTGCGCGGGCTGGGCGGCGGCGAGCATCGGGACGACGAGTGCGAAAAGCGCCGCCAGGGCACCCGCAATGCGTTTTCTCATGGGACGACTCCCCTGTCGGGAGGAATCTCGCGGATTCCGTTCGGGGGTCGCGGCACAGCACGGCGACCGGGCTCTGCCCCTGTTCCGGCCTGGGGCTTCGACACCGTGTCGACCGGCGACATCGTCGCCCGGGGCCGGGGCGCAGGGCGCCCTTCCGGCTGCCCGAATGGTCGACGGCATTCGGCGCGGGACTCAGCGTAAAGGCGCACCCGAACGATGACAACGGTGTGAACCGAACCGGTTTAGCAGATTCCCCGGGAGACTGCCCGGACCCTCCCCGCGGACACTGCACGGACGCCGCACGGGCCCTGCACGGACGCCGCGCCGGGAGGGGCGTACGCCGTGCGGGCAGGGCCGCACCGGGGGGCGGACGCACACTCCGGAGCCAAAGATCCGGCGCAAACAAGGCCTGCAGCCCGACAGGCTCACGAACACAAGGTGAATCGATATGCACACCTTTGAATGCCAGGCGTACGGTTTGCCCGACTGTCCCACCCTGTGGGACACTGGTACCCGTTGACCACGGCCTCCGCACGACCCGGCACGGCCGTCACGCACCGCACGGCACGCACCCCCTCTGGCCTGCGCGGTGAGCTGCAGGGCCCCCGCACCGCCTCATCACGGCGCACGGGGGCCCGCATGCGTTCCGGGCGCCTCCCGCCCCCCCGGCGGTCCTGCCTCCCGGGCGGTCCCTCGGCCCCTCAGCGCTCGCGCACCCGCAGCTCGAACCAGACGCTCTTGCCCCGCGACAGCAGGTCGGCGCCCCAGCGGTCGGACATCGCCTCCACCAGCTGCAGCCCCCGCCCGGAGTCCGCGTCGGCCTCCACCCGGATCAGGCACGGCAGCGCCCGCGACGGGTCCCGCACCTCGACGCGCAGGCAGCCCGGCCGGCGGGCGAACCGCACGCCCACCGTGCGGCCGCCGGTGTGCCGTACGGCGTTGGCGACCAGCTCGCCCACGAGCTGCTCGGCGGCCTCCCGCTGCTGCACCAGACCCCAGAGCTCCAGCACGGAGAGGGTCAGCCGCCGCGCCTCGCCGGCCGACTCCGCCGTCGCCGGCAGCCGCACCTCGTCGACGGCGGGGTGCGAGAGGCGGTCGAAGAAGGCGGCCTCCAGCGGGTCCGGGGCGAACTCGTCCGGGAACCCCGGGCTCGGGTGGTGCGTCCGCTCTGCTTCTCCCCGGCCCGACATGCGCCCATCATGGCCGCTGCGGCCCCCGGACGTGGCCACAACCGGGAAAGGATCATCAGTCGTACGATCGCGCCGCCCGCGCCGCGGCGGGGTCCGGCCACGGCGCGGGCAGCGGTCACGGGCGGCGCCCACGGGCGCCCGGCCACGGCGCGGACGGGGCGCGGGCGCGTCAGCGGAACTTCGCCTTGCCCGGGCCCTCCTCGACGAAGCTGCGCATCCCGATCTCGCGGTCCTCGGTGGCGAAGAGCCCCGCGAAGAGGCTCCGCTCGATCGCGAGCCCCGAGTCCAGGTCGGTCTCCAGGCCGCGGTCGACGGCCTCCTTGGCGGCGCGCAGCGCGAGCGCCGGGCCGGCGGCGAGCTTCGCGGCCCACGCGTGCGCGGTCGCGTACACCTCCTCGGCGGGGACCACCCGGTCGACGAGGCCGATGCGGAGCGCCTCGTCGGCCTTGACGTGCCGGCCGGTGAAGATCAGGTCCTTGGCCCGGGAGGGGCCGACGAGCCGGGCCAGCCGCTGGGTACCGCCCGCACCGGGGATCAGGCCGAGCAGGATCTCGGGCTGGCCGAGGCGGGCGTTGTCCGCCGCGACGCGGACGTCGGCGCACAGGGCGAGTTCGCAGCCGCCGCCCAGCGCGTAGCCGGTGACCGCGGCGACCACCGGCTTGGGGATGCGGGCCACGGCCGTGAAGGCCTCCTGGAGCGGGCCACCGCGCTCGGCCATGTCGGCGTACGACATGGCCTGCATCTCCTTGATGTCGGCGCCGGCCGCGAAGACCTTCTCCCCGCCCCAGAGCACGACCGCGCGCACGTCGGACCGGCGCGACGCCTCCTCGGCGGCCTCGCGGAGCTGGTCCTGCATGGCGGCGTCGAGGGCGTTCATCGGCGGGCGGTCCAGGCGGACGGTGCCGACGCCGTCCTCGACGTCGAGGTGGACGGAACGCGTCATTGCGGCCTCCGGGGTGGGTGGTGCGGAACGGGTCCGGTGCGGGCGGGGTACCGCCCGGGCCGACCCTAGCGCGTGGCCGCCCGGGGGCCGGGACGGAGGGCCGGGCACGGCGGCCCGGACACGGCCGAGGCCCGGCCCCGGGCACACGCGGTGCTCCGGGCCGGGCCTCGGCGGGCGGCCTGGCGGCTACGGGCCGGTCAGCTGCCGGCCGTCCACTGCGACCAGTCCATGTTCCAGCCGTTGATGCCGTTGAACGGGTCGACGGTCCTGTCGTGCGAGTGGACCACCTCGACCACGTCGCCGATCAGCGAGTGGGAGAAGAACCAGGCGCCCGGGGTCCCCGGGTCCTTCGCCCCCTTGGCGTCGCGCAGGCCCACGCAGCCGTGGCTGGTGTTCTCGGCGCCGAAGATGTCCGGCCTGCCCCAGTAGTTGCCGTGCACGAAGGTGCCGGAGGTGGTCAGCCGCATGGCGTGCGGCACGTCCTTGATGTCGTACTCGCCCTTGAAGCCGACCGAGTCGCCGTTCATGCGGGTCTCGGTGTACTTCTCGGAGATCACCATCCTGCCGTTGTAGGTGGTGTTCTGCGGCGACCCGGCGGAGATCGGGATGGTCCGGAGCACGGCGCCGTTCTTGCGGACCGTCATGGTGTGCTTCTCGGCGTCCACCAGGCTGACCTGCGAGCGGCCGATGGAGAACTTCACGTCCTTGGACTGCACGCCGTAGACGCCCGGGGAGCCCTGGACGCCGTTGAGCCGCAGGCCCAGGGTGACCTGGGTGCCGGGCGCCCAGTAGTCCTTGGGGCGGAAGTCCAGCCGCTGGCCGTCGACCCAGTGGCCGACCACGTCGACCGCGGGGTTCGCGGTCACCTTGATGTGGCCGAGGACGTCCTTGCGGTTGGCGATCGGCTTGTTGAACCGCAGCGAGACGATCATGCCGACGCCGTAGGTCTGCCCCTGCTCGGTGTTGAAGTAGCCGATGAAGGTGTTGGCGGGCGTCAGCGTGGTGAAGGTGGCGTTCTCCACCGCCTCCAGGTTCTTGGCGTCCTTGGCGTGCGCCTCGACCCGGTACTTGACGCCGGTGTTCAGGGAGTCGGCCGGCGTCCAGCTGCTGCCGTCGGCGGCGAGGGCGCCGGCGACGGCCGCGCCGGACTCCGAGGTGACCTTGACCGAGGTGAGCTTCCCCTTGGCGACGGTGACCTTGAGGGCGTCGCGGGTCGGGACGTTGGAGGCGCCGTCCTTGGGCGTGATGGAGATCACGGCGTCGGAGGTCTTCTGCGCGGCGGCCTTGTCGGCCTGGCTGGCGCCCTTGTCGGCGCCGCCCTTGCCCCCGGACGCGTCCGAGGACTTCGACCCGCCGGAGCTGCAGGCGGTGACGAGGGCCAGCAGGAGGCCGAGGAGCAGGGCGAGCGCACCCCGCGCGGCGCCCCGGTTCCTGCCTCGTACGGCGCTCGGGCGTATCGCGGCGGCTGCCGCCTGTTCCGGCTTCACGTGTGTGCTCCCCTCCCGGTTTCACCTCACTACACGCACAGGGGGGCGGGCCGGTTGCACCGGGCCGTGATCCTGCACGCGGCTGGACATCCGAGGATAACGGCAGGCAGCGGCGGCCCCGGAGCGAGGGCGCGGGCGGCCGCGGGGCGGGCGGGGCCCGGCAGGGGGGCGCGGTCAGCGGGGCTGGGGGCTCCACTGCGACCAGGCGAGGTTCCAGCCGTTGAGCCCGTTGGCCGGGTCGACCGTGCGGTCGTCGGAGCCCTCCACGCGGACGACGTCGCCGATCAGCGAGTGGGCGAAGAACCAGCCGGCCGGGGTGTCGGCGCCGCCGCCCTTGGTGTCGGCGAGGCCCACACAGCCGTGGCTGGTGTTCTCGGCACCGAAGACCGAGCGGGGGGCCCAGTAGTTGCCGTGCACGAAGGTGCCGGAGCCGGTCAGCCGCATGGCGTGCGGCACGTCGGGGATGTCGTACTCGCTGCCCAGGCCCACGGTCCGGGAGTTCATCCGGGTCACCGCGAACTTCTCGGACACCACCAGGTACCCGTTGTAGGTGGGGTGCTGCGGGCTGCCCGCCGAGATCGGCAGGGTGCGCAGCACGCCGCCGTCGCGGCGCACCGTCATGGTGCGGGCCCTGACGTCGACGGTGGAGACCTGCGAGCGGCCGACGGTGAACCGCACGTCCTTGCGCTGCACCCCGTACACGCCCGGCGCGACCCGCTGGTCGCGCAGGCGCAGCGACAGCAGCACCCGGGTGCCGGGCTTCCAGAAGTACTTGGGCCGGAAGTCCAGGCGGGTGCCGTCGAACCAGTGCAGCCGCACCGGGACGGGCGGGTCCGCGGTGACCCGCACCGCCCGCTCCACCGCGGCCCGGTCGGCGATCGGCCGGGTGAACCGCAGCGAGACGGGCATGCCGACGCCGACCGTCGAGCCGGCCTCGGGCGTGAAGAACGCGACGGCGGTGTGCTTCGGCACGAGGGTGGTGAAGGCGGCGTGCCGGGCGGCCTCCAGGCCCTCGGCGTCCCGGGCGGTCGCGTCCACCGTGTAGCGGGTGGAGAGCGCCAGCGGCGCGTCGGGCAGCCAGGCGGCGCCGCCCGGCTCCAGGTGGCCGGGGACGGTGTGCCCGCCGTCGTCCGCCAGCCGGACCGAGGTCAGCCGCCCCCGCTCGGCGGTGACGCGGACGGACCCGGTCGGCGCGACGTCGGAGGCGCCGTCGGTCGGCACGACCGTGACGGCGGCGCGGGAGACCCGCGGGGGCGCGGGGGTGGCGGCGACGGCGCCGTCCGAGGAGGGGCGCACGGGGTCGGCGGGTCGGCATCCCGCCAGTGCGGCCAGCACGAGCAGGACCCCGCCGACCGCGGCGAGGGCGGTGCGCCCGCCCCGCGCGGTGCTTCCCGGGTGCATCCCGGCGCCTCCCTGGACTCACTCGGACGGCCGATCCCGCAGGTGCCGACCGGGCCGGGCCCGGCGCCCGGCCAACCGTCCCAACGATCCGGCGCCCGCAAGGACACGGCCGCATCACCCAAAGCGGTGGAGCGGTCACGGAGGGTCGCTGACGGATTCCGTGCGTGACAGGCGCCCCCGATCTGGGGAAACAAGGAGTGACGGGGCACGGGACGCCCCGCGGTGGGAGGGTGCGCCATGGCGGCATGGCAGCAGGTCGGCGGCGGACCGGACGAGGGCCGTGCCCGCTCCGACCCACGCCCGGGGACCGAGCTGCGGCTCGTCCCGACCGGGCCGGTCGTGGCGCCGCCGGAGCCCGACCCGGGGCCGGAGCCCGCGTGGCCGGGCAGCTGGCAGCCGCTGGGCGCCCGGTACCGGACGGCGGCCGACGGCACCCCGGGCACCAACTTCGCCCTGTGGGCGGCGGGCGCCGAGGCCGTGGAGCTGTGCCTCTTCGACGACGACGGCGCCGAGACCCGCCACCCGCTCGCCGAGCAGACCTTCCAGACCTGGCACGGCTTCCTGCCGGGGGTCGCCCCGGGGCAGCGGTACGGCTTCCGGGTGCACGGCCGCTGGGACCCGTGGACCGGCGCCCGCTGGAACCCGGCCAAGCTGCTGCTGGACCCGTACGCCCGGGCCGTCGACGGCGTCGCGCGCACCCACGACGCCCAGTGCGGCTCGGTCCGCGACTGGCCGGAGGCCGACGTGGCCGACACGGTCCGCGACAACCGGGACTCGGCCCCGTACGTGCCCAAGGCCGTGGTGGTGCAGGACGACGACGACTGGCAGGACGACCGGCGGCCGAAGACGCCGTGGGCGGAGACGGTCCTCTACGAGGTGCACGTGCGCGGCTTCACCATGCGCCACCCCGGCGTGCCCGAGCACCTGCGGGGCACCTACGCCGGGCTGGGGCACCCCGCCGCCGTGGAGCACCTGGTGCGGCTCGGGGTGACCGCGGTGGAGCTGCTGCCGGTGCACCAGTTCGCCGACGAGGACCATCTGCAGCGCCGCGGCCTGCGCAACTACTGGGGGTACAACACCCTCGCCTTCTTCGCCCCGCACGGCGGCTACTCCTCCTCGGGCACCCGGGGGCAGCAGGTCGGCGAGTTCAAGCGGATGGTGCGGGCGCTGCACGCGGCCGGGATCGAGGTGATCCTGGACGTGGTCTACAACCACACCGCGGAGGGCGGGGCCGGCGGCCCCACGCTGTCCTTCCGCGGCATCGACAACGCCGCCTACTACCGGCTGCCGCCGCTGCACCGGCGCGGCTACGCCGACTACACCGGCTGCGGCAACACCCTGGACACCCGCCGGCCGCACGTGGTGCGGCTGATCACCGACTCGCTGCGCTACTGGGTCGCCGAGATGGGCGTGGACGGCTTCCGCTTCGACCTGGCGGCGGCGCTGACCCGCGGCAGCGACGGCGTGGACATGGACTCCCCGTTCCTCGCCGCCGTGTCCCAGGACCCGGTGCTCAGCCGGGTGAAGCTGATCGCCGAGCCGTGGGACGTCGCCCCCGGCGGCTACCAGGTGGGCGGCTTCCCGCCGCTGTGGGCCGAGTGGAACGACCGCTACCGGGACACCGTGCGGGACTTCTGGCGCGGCGCCCACCCCGACGTGCGGCAGCTCGGCTACCGGCTCTCCGGCTCCTCCGACCTGTACCAGCGCGGCGGCCGCCGCCCCTACGCCTCCGTCAACTTCGTCACCGCGCACGACGGCTTCACCCTGCGCGACCTGGTCTCCTACGACCGCAAGCACAACGAGGCCAACGGCGAGGACAACCGCGACGGCACCGACGACAACCGGTCGTGGAACTGCGGCCACGAGGGGGAGACCGCCGACCCGGGGGTGACCGCGCTGCGCCGCCGCCAGCTGCGCAACATGCTGGCCACCCTGCTGCTCTCCGCCGGCGTGCCGATGCTGGTCGCCGGCGACGAGATGGGCCGCACCCAGGGCGGCAACAACAACGCCTACTGCCAGGACAACGAGACCGGCTGGGTCGACTGGTCGCTCCTGGACGACCCCGGCTGGCGGGCGCTCGCCGACCTGGCCGGGCGGCTGGTCCGGCTGCGCCGGGAGCACCCGGTGCTGCGGCAGCGGGCGTTCTTCTCCGGGCGGCCCGGGCACCCCGGCGGCCTGCGGGACCTGGCCTGGTTCACGCCCGCCGGACGGGAGATGACCGAGGCGGACTGGTACGAGCACACCGGGACGCTGGGGATGTTCCTGTCCGGCAGCGACATGGCCGAGCGCGACCCGGCGGGGCGGCCGGTGCGGGACGACAGCTTCCTGCTGCTGCTGAACGCATCCCACCGCGACGTGCCCTTCGCCCTGCCCGGCCGGCCCTGGGCCGGCGGCTGGCGCACGGTGGCGGACACCGCCGCGGAGGAGCAGGCGCAGGCCCCCGGCGAGGTGCTCGCCGCGGGCGCGGAACGCGTGCTGGAGGGCCGGTCGCTGCTGCTCCTGCGCGCGGATGAGCCCTCGTCATAACCTCAGCCTCAGGTCATCCTTAAGGGAGTCTAGGGTGCCTTGAACCACTCTGCGGCAACGGGCGTACTGGACCCATGCAGCAGACAGCCACGGCAACAACGACCATCACGGCCCACAGCGACTCGGAGTGGGTGCGAGCCCTGTACGCGCGGTACGGACGCTCTGTCCTCGGACACGTCCTGCGGCTGCTGCACGGCGACTACCAGCGGGCGGAGGACCTGGTGCAGGAGACGTTCCTGCGGGCGTGGCAGCACCGGGCCACCCTCGACCCCGAGCGCGCCGGGCCGTGGCTGCACACGGTGGCCCACAACCTGGTGGTGTCCGCCTTCCGCCGGACGCAGGCGCGTCCGCCGGAGAGCCCGCTCGGCGAGGAGGAGCCTCCCGGGCGCGGCGAGGACGAGCTGGACCGGATGCTGGAGAGCTGGCAGATGGCGGAGGCCCTGCGGGGGCTGCGGCCGGACCACCGGGCGGTCCTGGTCCAGGTGTACTACCTGCGGCGTACGGTGGCGGAGGCCGCCCAGCACCTGGGCATACCCGCGGGGACGGTCAAGTCGCGCTGCTACTACGCGCTGCGCGCACTGCGGAACGTGCTGGAGGAACGAGGGGTGACAGCACCATGACGTGCCAGGAGAGCGTCTCTCTGGGCGCCTACATGCTCGGAGCGCTCGACGGCCGGGAGCGCGCCGCGCTCGAACGGCACCTCGACGGATGCCCGCGCTGCCGGGACGAGCTGGTCCAGCTCGCACCGCTGCCGGGGCTGCTGCGGCGCACGCCGTTCGAGGAGATGGCGGAGACCGCCGAGGACGCGGAGGCGTTCCACCGGCTCGCGGCGGTGCCCCGGACGGCCGGGCCGCCCGCGGAGCCGGCGCCCCCGTCGCCGGGCGGCGGCGGGACCTTCCTCCCCTCGGCACGCGGCGGACCGCCGTCGCACCGCGCCGCCCCCCACCACGAGCCGGCGCCGGTCTCGCACCGCCGGGACCACAGGGCGAGGCGGCTGCTGACCGCCGCCTCCGTCGCGGTGGCGGCCTGCGCCACCGGCGCCGCCGTCTACCTCGGGGTGACGCGCGGCGACACCGCGGCCGCGCAGCCGGCGGCCGCCACCCTGCACGCGACCGACCCCGCCAGCCGGGTCGGCGCCACGGCGGGCCTGGTCCGCAAGGCGTGGGGCACCCAGGTGGAGCTGCGGCTCGACGGGCTGCCGCAGGGCATCCGCTGCTCCATGGTGGTGCACACCCGGGACGGGCGCACCGAGACCGGCGGCACCTGGGGGTCGGGCTACGCCGACACCACCTCCGTGCCCGCCTCCACCTCGGCCCGGCCGGAGGACATCAGCAGCATCGACATCGTGTCCGACTCCGGGCACCGGCTGGTGCGGCTGACACAGGGCCAGGGGGCCCGGCGGGACGGGTAGCCGTCCCCGGCCGGCAGGCCGCAGCAGGCCGCAGCAGGCGGCACGCCCAGCACGCCCAGCACCCCCAGCACGCAGCACGCAGCACGGGACACACCGGGATGGCGGAGCCGTCCCGGCCTTTCGCATGCCGGTCCTCCGCGGGTCCGGCACCCCTCCTCCCGTGCCGGGACACGCCGGGCCGCGGGCGCGCCGCGGCCCCCTCCCGGGCGGAGCGGCCGGAAAACCGGGTGTGCTTGTCGGTGGTGAGTCGTACGCTCGCGAACGATGTCCGAAGACCCGGCCGCAGCCGCCACCCCGTCCCCTGCTCCGGCGCCCGCACCCGCGCCGAAGCGCTCCGCCGTGCGCTCCCTGCTCCGCCTGTGGCCCTACGTGCGGCCGGTGCGCTGGTTCCTGGCGGGCTCCACCACGGCCGCCCTGGTCGCCTCCAGCGCGGCGCTCCTGGTGCCGCTGGTCCTGCGGCGGATCGTGGACGGCCCGATCGCCCACCACGACACCGCAGGGCTCTGGCCGCTCGCCGGCCTGCTCCTGCTGCTGGGCATGGCCGAGGCCGGGCTGTTCGGCGTCCGGCGCTGGCTGATCGCCCGTCCGCTGGCGCGGGTCGAGCGGGCCATGCGGGGCGACCTGCACGCCCGGCTCCAGCGCCTCCCCGTCTCCTTCCACGACCGCTGGGCCTCAGGGCAGCTGCTGTCGCGCGCCACCTCGGACCTCTTCACGCTGCGGCTCTTCCTGGCCTTCCCGCTGGTCTTCCTGATCGTCAACACGGCGACCTTCCTGACCGGCGTGGCCATCATGTTCTCGCTGGACTGGCGGCTCGGGCTGATCCTCGTGCTGCCCGCCGCCCCGCTGGTGCTGCTCTGCTCGTACTTCGAGGCCCGGTACAGCAGGGCCGCCCGCCGGGCCCAGGACCAGATCGGCGACCTCGCCACGGTCGTCGAGGAGTCGGTCCTCGGGATCCGCATCCTCAAGGCCTTCGGCCGCCACCGCACCATGGCCCGGCGCTTCCGGGAGCAGGCGTCCGAGCTGCGCTCCACCGAGCTGCACAAGGCGCGGCTGCTGGCCGACCTGTGGGCGGTCGTCGTCGGCCTGCCCGAGGTCGCGCTCGGCGCGGCCCTGTGCACGGGGTGCGTGCTGGTCGCCCACGGCCACCTCAGCGCGGGGACCCTGGTCGCCTTCCTCTCCACCGCGCTGGCGCTGCGCTGGCCGGTGGAGTCCCTGGGCTGGCTGCTGGCGTACAGCAACGAGGCGGCGACCGCGGCCGACCGGTTCTTCGAGGTCATGGACACCCCCGAGGCCGAGGAGCAGGACGCGTCCGCCGCGGGCCGGGCCCGGGCGGACCGGCCGCAGGCGGACCGGGCCTCCGGCGGCGCCGTGCCGGACGGCATCCGCTTCACCGGCGTCCGGTTCCGCTACCCCGACGCACCGCCGGACTCCCCCGACCTGCTGCGCGGCGTCGACCTGCACGTCCGGCCCGGCGAGACGATGGCCCTGGTGGGCGCCACCGGCAGCGGCAAGACCACCCTCACCGCCCTGATCCCCCGCCTGTACGACGCCACCGCCGGATCGATCACGCTGGACGGCACCGACGTCCGCGACCTGTCCCGGCGGCAGGTGCGCGAACGGGTCGCCACCGCCTTCGAGGAGCCCACGCTCTTCTCCGCCTCGGTGCGGGAGAACGTCCTGATGGGCGCCCCCGGCGCCGGGCAGGAGGCGCTGGACCGGGCACTGGACACCGCCCAGGCCCACTTCACCCGCCGGCTGCCCGACGGGCTGGACACCCAGGTCGGCGAGCAGGGCCTCAGCCTCTCCGGCGGCCAGCGCCAGCGGCTGGCCCTGGCCCGCGCCGTCGTCGGCCGACCCGCCTTCCTGGTGCTCGACGACCCGCTGTCCGCGCTGGACGTGCACACCGAGGCCCTGGTGGAGGAGGCCCTGCGCCACGTCCTCGCCGACACCACGGCACTGGTGGTGGCGCACCGGCCGAGCACCGTGCTGCTCGCCGACCGGGTGGCGCTGCTGGCCGACGGCCGGATCGCCGCGGTCGGCACGCACCAGGAGCTGCTGGGGTCCTGTCCCGCCTACCGGGAGCTGATGTCCGGCGAACCGGCCGGCCGGGAGCACACCGCGGACGGCACCGGTGGGGCGGACGGCACGGAGAGCACGGTGGGCACGGAGCCCGCGGACCGCACCGGCAGGACGGACACCGTCCGGGAAAGGAGCACGGCCCGATGACCTCGACCACCGAGACGGAGCCGGACGCCCTGCGGGACGGCCCCGGCCCGGAGCCCGCGGGCACCGGGACCGCGGCCCCGGCCCACGCCGACGGCACCTCCGAGGACACCCCCGACGGCATCGCCGCCGACGACGCCGGGCCCCCGCACGGGGAGGACGAGGACATCCCCGTCCCGCCGGGCGCCCCCCGCGCGCTGCTGCGCAGCCTGATGGGCCCCCACCGGCGGCGGATCGCCGTCGCCATGCTGCTGATCCTGGTCCAGCAGGCCGCCCTCCAGGCCGGGCCGCTGCTGGTGTCGGTCGCCATCGACCGGGCCATCCCCGCGCTGCGCCGCAGCGACTCCGGCCCGCTGGTGGCCGTCACCGCCGCCTACCTGGGCTGCGCCCTGCTGGGCACCCTGCTCCAGCGGGCCTTCATCCGGCTCTCCGGCCGCATCAACCAGGACGTCCTGCTGGACCTGCGCGGCCGCATCTTCCGGCACGCCCAGCGGCTCAGCCTGGACTTCCACGAGCGCTACACCTCCGGCCGGATCATCTCCCGCGCCACCAGCGACGTGGACGCCCTGCGGGAGCTCCTCAACGAGGGCCTGCAGGAGCTGCTCTCGGTCGCCCTGTCGGTCACCTACATCTCGGTGCTGCTGCTGGTGATGGACTGGCGCCTGGGCCTCGCCTCCCTGGCGTCCTTCGTGCCCGTGTACCTGCTCACCCGGTCCTTCCGGCGCCGGTCCCGCACGGTGTACCGGCGCTCCCGCACCGCCGTGGCGACGGTGATCGTCCGCTTCACCGAGACCATGAACGGCATCCGGCCGGTGCAGGCGTTCCGCCGGGAGCAGGCCAACGACGAGGCGTTCGGCGTCGTCAACGCCGAGTACGCGACGGCCAACGCGGACGGACTGCTCGCGATGGCCCGCTTCGTCGCCTCCTCCCGCGCCACCGCCAACGCGTGGATCACGGCCGTGGTGCTGTGGGGCGCGTACCTGGTCGCCGACGGGAGCCTGCGGCTGGGCGTGCTGGCCGCCTTCGTGCTGTACCTGCGACGGCTGTTCGACCCCATCGACCACCTGGCCATGTTCCTCAACAGCTACCAGTCGGCGTCCGCGGCCCTGGAGAAGATCGCCGGCCTGCTGGCCCACGAGCCGACCGTCGCCGAGCCCGCCGAGCCCGAGCGGCTGCCGGAGCGGCCGGAGGCGTCGGCCAAGGGGCTCGAGGTGGCCTTCGAGGGCGTCTCCTTCGCCTACCGGAACGGCAAGGAGGTGCTGCCCCGCTTCGACCTGGTGCTGCCCGCCGGGCAGACGGTCGCCGTGGTCGGCGCGACCGGCGCGGGCAAGTCCACGCTCGCCAAGCTGCTGGCCCGCTTCCACGACCCCACGGACGGCCGGATCACCCTGGACGGCGTGGACCTGCGCCGGCTCTCCACCCCCGACCTGCGCCGCGGCGTGGTGATGGTGACCCAGGAGTCCTTCCTCTTCTCCGGGACGGTCGCCGACAACATCGCCGTCGGCCGGCCCGGGGCCACCCGCGAGGAGGTGGAGGAGGCCGCCCGGGCCATCGGAGCGTACGACTTCGTCGCCGCGCTGCCGGAGGGCTTCGACACCGACGTGCGCAAGCGCGGCGGACGGATCTCGGCGGGCCAGCGGCAGCTGGTCGCCTTCGCCCGCGCGCTGCTCGCCGACCCGGCCGTCCTCATCCTCGACGAGGCCACCTCGTCGCTGGACGTGCCCGGCGAGCGGGCCGTCCAGGAGGCCATGCGCACCGTGCTGGCGGGCCGCACGGCGGTGATCATCGCCCACCGGCTCTCCACCGTGGAGATCGCCGACCGGGTGCTGGTCATGGAGCAGGGCCGCGTCGTCGAGGACGGCACCCCCGCCGACCTGATCGGCTCCGCCGGCCGCTTCGCCGACCTCCACCAGGCCTGGCGGGACAGCCTGGTCTGACCCGCCCGGGTCCGGCCGGTCCGGTCCAGGAGGACCGGACCGGCCGGAGGACGGGCGCGTACCGGCCGGAGGGCGCGGGGAGGGGCGACCGGACGGGTCACCGGCCCCGGCACGGCAGGCTGCCTGACGCCAGGTCAGCCGAACGCGGCGGTGATCCGGGACGCCCCGTCACCCGCCGGGACCGGAACGACCGGCCCGCCCTGGCCGCCGCCGTACCCGCCTGTGCCCCCGCCGTCCCCGCCGCCGTGCCCGTCCGTGACGAACCGCAGGCTGCGCAGCAGGTCCACGACCACCGGGCAGTAGACCTCCCAGTCCTGCACGCTGGGCGTGGTGAAGGTGACGACCAGCAGGCTCCGCCGGGCCGGGTCGGCCGCCGCCGGCACCGGGATCCACGCCTGCAGCGTGGCCACGGTCACCGGCTCGTCCTCACCGGACTCGGTCAACTCCGCAGGGATCACCATGCCGGGTGCGGCCTCGACGGTGATCGCCGCCGGGCCGCACGGCAGGTCGTACCGCTGGACCTTGCGGTTCTCCGACCCGGGTCCGCCCCCCCGGATGCGAAGGACACCCTCGACGGCGACCTCCGGGTCGGTGCAGTCCGCTTCCGTATGGGCCAGGAAGAGAGAGGAGGCCGAGGGATGGTCTCCGACCCTGCCGAGCGCGGTGGAGGCATGGAAGATTCCCAGTTCCCTCATGAGCCGCGAGGACTGCTCATAGTCGGTCAGCAGTCCCTTGAGCACGAAGGCCGGAATGTCCTCGACCCGTTCGGCGCCGATGCGGTGGACGAGTGCGGTGCGGACCTCGTCGGGATCCGCACCGATCGCCAGGTCGTGGAAGTCCGGCGGAAGGTCGAAAACGACCTGATAGTCGGGCATGCCGTCACCGGCCTTTCTCTGCGGCGTTCAGCGCAGTGTCGCGGGCGGCGGGCCAGGTGGGGAGCCTGCCCCGACGGATGCGTCTCCGATGCCCAGCCTGGCTCTGGCCCTGGCAGCACCGGCCGCATGACGACGCGGGACGAAGACCGTGCCGATGAGGGTGCAGACGAAGAGAGCAGCAACGACGACGGCCCACACCAGCCAGAAACCGGGGCCGCGCCCCCAGGCGGCGACGGCGCCACCGCCCGCAACCATCGCCAGGACACCCCAGAAGTAGCGGGAGTTTCCCCTGTCGACCATGACGAGCGAGAGGAGGTCGGCACGCTCCTCCCGGGTCGGCAGGGCGACCTTCGCTCCAGGGTGCCAGCCAGGCGGCGTCCAGCCCCACGGTGCACCCATGGACCAGGAGACCGGCGGGGGAAACGTCGGATCGAGGTGCGGAGCGCGCATCCAGGCGGCCCTCCGCCGGGCAGAGGCTGAATCATCGCGGACGAAGTGGAACAGCGCCCCGTTCTTGAGGGGAGACAGCCCTTCGTAGCGGTAGCCGTACAGGTAGGACATCCACAGAAGCTCAGGGCCGTCCATCGTGTACTGCGAGGAGTCCACGCGGGGGCGGCCGTCGAAGAGCGCGGCGATCCGGTCGAGGTTCATCACTTCCCCCGCTGATCCGCAGCAGCGGCGTCCTTCTTGCTGCCGTCGTGCCAGGCGTTCTGGAAGCCGACCAGGAGGCCTCCCGCGAGAGGGGAGCCGAGAACCGTGGTGACGGCGTACTCGTCATGCTGGCGCTTGCCCTTCGGCTGGAAGTAGCCGAGGGTGTGAGGGTCTCCGACCATGTCCTTCAAGGACATGGTGTTGAGGAGGAATCCCGTTCCGCCTGTGACCAGTTCCCCCTGGGCTGCTGCGCGGACGACCCGGGGTGCCGCCATCCCGACTCGTCCCGCAACCGCGATGCCGTCGCCGAACCCGAAGGACAGGGCACCGAACGTGTCCTGGGCGAGAGTGCTGCCGGACACGTCCGCCCCACCCGCCTTGGCCGCCGCATGGAAGCCCAGAGCGCCCAGGCCGAGCACACCTGACGTCGCATTGAGCATGAGTCCGACGGGCTCCACAGGAGGGAAGGCACAGCCGACAAGGTCGATCGCGGTGCCGACCACGCCCACCAGCGTGCTGGCGGTGGAAAGCATGTCCCCCACCGCCGCGATGGCGTTGGCGTGGTTCTTGACGAAGTCGGCGACGGACCTGGCCATCCGCAGCTGGAGGGTGACGAGGTCCTTGATGCCGTCGGCGAGGCGGTCGAAGAGGCCGGGGCCGTCGGGGGCGCCCTCTGCGGCGCGACGGATCGCGGCGGCGCAGCGGTCGGCGAGGTCCTTGTGCTGGCCGGCGAGGTCCATGGCCTGCGCCCGGATCTCGCCGAGCGCCTGGGAGGCGGCCTCCAGCTCGCGGTTGGCGGCGTCCAGCCGGGACTGGGCGGCGGCGAGGTCGGCGTCGTTGTCGAAGACGTGGCCGGCCAGGTCCAGGTCGGGGTTGTCCTCCGCCCGCTTCATCCGCGCGTGGGCCTGCTCGGCCTCGTGCTCGTAGGCGCGGGCCTTGGACTGCATGCCGTCGAGGTCGGCGCGCCAGCCGTCGAGCTGCCGGGCGGCCTCCTCGAAGGACCGGCGGGCGGCGTCGAGCTGGGCGGGCAGCGGCGCGACGCGGGCGCTGAAGCCCCGGGCGGCGTCGCCCTGCCAGTCGGTGCCGCCGCCGGTGACCCGGCGGAGGGTCTGGTGGGCGGCCTCCAGGTGCCGGGCCGACGAGGTCAGCTGCATGACCAGGGCGTCGACGTTGCCGGGGTTGCCCGGTGCGGGGTCGAAGCCGAGTGCGGGGAAGTCGGGGTCGAGCGTGAAGCCGGTCATCTGCGGATCCCCCTCAGACCGTGCGGATGTCGTCGCGGCGGACGAACTCCGCGGAGCCGTCGCCGTGGTCGATCGGTACCGTGTCCGGCCCCTGGGGCCGCCAGTCGCCGGGCCGGAGCCGGTACGGCATGGTCTGCACGTCCCCGGGGCCCGCGCCCTGGCCGTGCCCCTGGTCCTGGCCGTGCCCCCGGCCCTGGTCGGGGAGCAGCGCCGGTCCGCCGTCCAGCGACCGCGGGTCCGGCGGCAGGTGCTGCCCGCCGCCGTGCTCGATCCGGCCCGGCCCCGGCCGCGGCCCCGGCCCCGCGCCGCCGTCGAGGGCGCTGCGGAACATGCCGCTCAGGGCGTCCTCCGTCGCACGGTAGGCCTTGGCGGTGGCCTCCAGGCCCTGGGTGACGGCCTCGGCGGTCTCCCGGATCTGCTGGAGCCCGTAGCCCCATGTGTCCTGGAAGTCGTCGCAGGCGTGGTCCAGGTTCTTGCTGCCGGTGGTCCTCGGACCGGTGGTCTCCATGGAGTGCCGGGCGGCGGTCATCGCCGCGACGCTCTCCTTCAACTCCCTGGCCAGCGCGTCCAACTGCTGGACGTCCACGCTGAACGATCCCGACACCCGTTCCCCCTCGGTGTGGTCGGCGGCAGGCCCGGCGCCGTGGACGGGCCGGGAAAAACGCGTGCCATCCTAACCACAGGCGCACGGGCGCCCCCCGCCCGAGTGGGGACGGGGGGCGCTCGGGAGGGGGTGCGTCAGCGCAGCAGGCCGGCGTCCATGCCCGCCGACTCCGGCGGGACGGCGACGAGCCCGAGCTCGGCGGTGGAGGCCAGCAGGGGGTGCGAGGGAAGCACCCGAACGGTGTACCCGAAGGGGCCGGTGCGGGCGAGTTCCAGCGGTCCCTCGTAGAGCCAGCGGCCGTCGAGGCCGGGCCTGCCGGAGGGCTTGAGCGAGACGACGGCCGCGTCGGTGATGCGGTCGCTGTCGTCGACCCGGCCGGCGACCACCTGGACGTCCACGTCCGACGGCTCCAGCGCGCCGAGCGCGACCTGGACCCGCAGCGCGAGGGTGGAGCCGAGTTCGGGGGCGTCGGCGGGTCCCCCGGCCTCCACGTGCTCCACCCGGACCGCCGACCAGGCCTCCCGCACGCGGGACTTCCAGCCGGCGAGCTCGCGGGCGCCGGAGTACGCCTCCCCGTCGGGGACCGTCCCGGCGAGGCGCCGCTGGGCGGCCGCGGCGGGGGCGTAGAGCCGGTCGACGTACTCGCGGACCATGCGCCCGGCGAGCACCTTGGGGCCGAGGTGGACCAGGGTGTGGCGGACCATCTCGATCCAGCGGTGCGGCAGCCCGCCGGGCCCGCGGTCGTAGAAGCGGGCGGCGACCTGGTGCTCGATCAGGTCGTACAGCGCCGAGGCCTCCAGGTCGTCCCGGCGGTCGGCGTCGATGCCCTGGCCGCCGGTCATGCCGGCGCCGTGGACGTTGCCGCCCACGCCGGTGCCCTCGGCGGTGGGGATCGCCCAGCCGTTGGACCCGTCGAACCACTCGTCCCACCAGCCGTCGAGCACCGAGAGGTTGAGGCAGCCGTTGAGGGCGGCCTTCATCCCGGAGGTGCCGCAGGCCTCCAGCGGGCGGAGGGGGTTGTTGAGCCAGACGTCGCAGCCGGGGTAGAGGTGCTGCGCCATGGCCATGTCGTAGTCGGGCAGGAAGACGATGCGGTGGCGCACCGCGGGGTCGTCGGAGAAGCGGACCATCTCCTGGATGAGCCGCTTGCCGCCGTCGTCGGCCGGGTGGGCCTTGCCGGCGATGACGATCTGCACCGGCCGCTCGGGGTGGAGCAGCAGGCGGCGCAGCCGCTCGGGGTCGCGCAGCATCAGGGTGAGCCGCTTGTAGGAGGGCACCCGGCGGGCGAAGCCGATGGTGAGGACGTCGGGGTCGAGCGCGGACTCGGTCCAGCCGAGTTCGGCGTCGCCGGCGCCGCGCTGCCGCCAGGAGGTGCGCAGCCGGCGGCGGGCCTCGTCGACGAGCTGGGCGCGCAGGGCGCGGCGCAGCTCCCAGATGTCGGCGTCGGCGATGGCCTCGACGCCGTGCCAGCGCTTGGCCTCGCCGGTGATCATGGCGTTCTCGGCGTGGGCGGCGCCGATCTCGCGGGCGCCCAGCCGGACCACGGCGGGGTCGATCCAGGTGGGGGCGTGGACGCCGTTGGTGATGGAGGTGATGGGCACCTCCGGGGCGTCGAAGCCCGGCCACAGGCCGTTGAACATCCGGCGGCTGACCTCGCCGTGGAGGGTGGAGACGCCGTTGGCGCGCTGGGCCAGGCGCAGGCCCATCGCGGCCATGTTGAACAGGCGGGGGTCGCCCCCCTCCCAGGACTCGGCGCCGAGCGCGAGGACCCGGTCGGCGGGGACGCCGGGCAGGGCCGCGTCGCCGCCGAAGTGGCGGGCGACCAGGTCGCGGTCGAACCGGTCGATGCCCGCCGGGACGGGCGTGTGGGTGGTGAAGACGGTGCCGGCGCGGACCGCCTCCAGGGCGGCGTCGAAGTCGAGGCCGGTGCCGTGGGCGAGTTCGCTGATGCGCTCCACGCCGAGGAAGCCGGCGTGGCCCTCGTTGGTGTGGAAGACCTCGGGCTCGGGGTGGCCGGTGAGGCGGCAGAAGGTGCGGACGGCGCGGACGCCGCCGATGCCGAGCAGCATCTCCTGGAGCAGCCGGTGCTCGCTGCCGCCGCCGTAGAGGCGGTCGGTGACGTCGCGCTCGGCGGCGGAGTTCTCCTCGATGTCGGAGTCGAGGAGCAGCAGCGGCACGCGTCCCACCTGGGCCTTCCAGATGTGGGCGTGCAGCCGACGGCCGCCGGGCAGGGTGAGGACGACGCGGCAGGGGCTGCCGTCGGGCTCGCGGAGGAGGCTGACGGCGAGTTCGTTGGGGTCGAGCAGCGGGTAGCGCTCCTGCTGCCAGCCGTCCCGGGAGAGGGACTGGCGGAAGTACCCGTGCCGGTAGAACAGGCCGACGCCGACGATGGGCACGCCGAGGTCGCTGGCGGCCTTGAGGTGGTCGCCGGCGAGGATGCCGAGGCCGCCGGAGTACTGCGGCAGGGCGGCGGCGATCCCGTACTCGGGGGAGAAGTAGGCGACGGCGGCGGGGAGCGGCTCGCCGTCGGTGCCGGGCGGGGCGCCCTGGTACCAGCGGGGGCCGGTGAGGTAGTCGTGGAGCTCGTCGGCGGTGTCGTGGAGGCGGCGCAGGAAGCGCCGGTCGGCGGCGAGGGCCGCCAGCCTGGCCGCGGGGACCTCGCCGAGGAGGCGGACCGGGTCCTCGCCGGTGGCCTCCCAGACCTCAGGGTCCACGGAGCGGAAGAGTTCCCGGGTCTCCGGGTGCCAGGACCACCGCAGGTTGAGAGCGAGGTCGTGCAGCGGCTGGAGTTGCTCGGGCAGGACGGTGCGGACTGTGAATCTGCGGATTGCCTTCACCCTCGGAAGCCTAGCCGCGGGGGTGGCGCGCGGGCAGCGTCAACTCGTCGTCCGGGGGCCGTTCGGCCCAGCGTCGGAGATCACTGCGGGCGCGGGGCCGCACGCGGCGGCGCAGGGGGCGCGCGGTCTGCTCCGTCCGCGCGCCGGGCGCGCGGGGGTCCGCCCGGAGCGTCCGGCTGCGGCCGAGACACGCCGCAGACAGGACCAAACTGCTGCGTGGCGGCGGACGCCGGTGCGAGGATGCGTGCGGGGCGAAGGCTCCCCGCGGAGGTCCGGCCGGACGCCGGTTCCGTCGGGGCTCCGTGCCCGGATGTCCCTGTTTCCCGTTTCCCCTGTTCCTCCCCCTCGCTCCCGCCCGGATCCGCTTCCGCGTCGACATGATCACCGGTGGCTGATGTCTGCGTGTCCTCGCTCCGTGCGCGCTCGTTCTCGAGTCGGGTACGGCTGCCCGTCCGGACCACCCTCCGGGACGGCTGTCGGGGCGCTCCCGACCGGAGCGTGCGCCGGAGTGCGTCCGGCCCCCGCCGGGGGCGCGCGGCCGGGGGCCCGGCCGCCGACAGGTTGCCGGACGGAGAGGCGGGGGAAGGCTCTCCGGGACCGCAACCGCATCCGGTCCTTCGTCCCGAAACCAGTCCTCCCGGTACTCCTCCCGGCCCCGCCGCCCCGTTCCGGACGCGGTGGGCCCCGCGGTGGGAGCTGCCGCCGATCGCGGGCAGGAGCTTCGCCATGCACGACGAGAAGCGGACACCGTCCGTCCCCACGACCCCGCCGGAGACCTCCGGCCGCACCACCGGACGGGTTCCGCAGGCCGACCAGACCCCCGCGGTGCCGGCGCAGCAGGCGCCTCCGTCCGGGGGGACGGTTCCGGCCCTGAAGGCCGCGGAGACGGCGGGCGCCCCGGTGGGCGCCGCCGGGACGCGGAAGACGGCGACGGCGACGGCTGCGGAGAAGACACCGGTGGCGAAGAAGACGGCTGCGAAGAAGACCCCCTCCGAGAAGACCTCTGCGGGGGAGGCCCCCGCGGGGAGGGCCGCCGCGAAGCAGGCGGCGGTGAGGAAGACGGCGGTGAGGAAGACGGCCGAGAAGGCCCCGGCGAAGAAGGCCCCGGCGAAGCGGCCCGCGGCGAAGAAGGCCCCCGCCCGGCGCCCCGCCGCCCCGGCGGTGGCACAGGCGGCGGCCCCGGCGGGCGGCACAGCGGACGGCGGCACCATGGTGGGGCGCATCCCCGTCCTGGACGTGCGGCCGCTGGTCGACTGCGGCCGCCGCCCCGCCAAGGCGGTGGCGGGCGAGACCTTCCCCGTGACGGCCACGGTGTTCCGCGAGGGCCACGACGCGGTCAACGCGAACGTGGTGCTGCGCGGCCCCAACGGCCAGGCCGGGCCCTGGACGCCCATGCGCGAGCTCGCCCCCGGCACCGACCGGTGGGGCGCCGACGTGACGCCCACCGGCGAGGGCCTGTGGACGTACGCGGTGGAGGCGTGGAGCGACCCGGTGGAGACCTGGCGGCACCACGCCAAGGTGAAGATCCCCGTGGGGATGGACACCGAGCTGGTGCTGGAGGAGGGCGCCCTGCTGCTGGAGCGGGCCGCCGCGGGCGTGCCCGAGGACGACGGCCGGGCCGCGGTGCTCGCCGCCGTCACCGCGCTGCGCGACTCCGGGCTGCCCCCGATGACCCGGCTGGCCGCGGCGGTCTCCGCCGAGGTCGCCGCCGTCCTGGTCCGCCACCCGCTGCGGGAGCTGGTGACCTCCTCGCGGCCGCTGCCGCTGCAGGTGGACCGCCCGCGGGCGCTGTTCGGCTCCTGGTACGAGTTCTTCCCGCGCTCCGAGGGCGCGGTCGTCGACCCGGCCGGGCTGGAGCCGCCGCGCAGCGGCACGCTGCGCACCGCCGCGGAGCGGCTGCCGGCCGTCGCGGAGATGGGCTTCGACGTCGTGTACCTGCCGCCGATCCACCCGATCGGCCGGGCGTTCCGCAAGGGCCCCAACAACACGCTGACCGCGGGCCCGCACGACGTGGGCTCGCCATGGGCGATCGGCTCGCCCGAGGGCGGCCACGACGCGGTCCACCCGGACCTGGGCACGATCGAGGACTTCGACGCCTTCACCGCCCGCGCCCGGGAGCTGGGCATGGAGGTGGCGCTGGACTTCGCGCTCCAGTGCTCGCCGGACCACCCGTGGGTGGAGAAGCACCCGGAGTGGTTCCGGCACCGCGCCGACGGCTCCATCGCCTACGCGGAGAACCCCCCGAAGAAGTACCAGGACATCTACCCGATCGACTTCGACCGGGACTTCGACGGCCTGGTCCGCGAGACGCTGCGGGTGCTGCGCTTCTGGATGGACCACGGCGTGCGCATCTTCCGCGTGGACAACCCGCACACCAAGCCGGTGCTCTTCTGGGAGCGGGTGCTGGCCGACATCGCCCGCACCGACCCGGACGTGCTCTTCCTCGCCGAGGCGTTCACCCGCCCCGCGATGATGCACACCCTGGGCAAGATCGGCTTCCACCAGTCGTACACCTACTTCACCTGGCGCAACGGCAAGCAGGAGCTGACGGAGTACCTGACCGAGCTGAGCGGGGAGGCGGCCTCCTACATGCGGCCGAACTTCTTCGTGAACACCCCGGACATCCTGCACGCCGTGCTGCAGCACGGCGGCCCGGCGGCCTTCGCGCTGCGGGCGGTGCTGGGCGCCGCCCTCTCGCCCTCCTGGGGGGTGTACGCGGGCTACGAGCTGTACGAGGGGACCGCCGTGCGGCCGGGGTCGGAGGAGTACCTGGACTCGGAGAAGTACCAGCTGCGGCCGCGCGACTGGGCCGCCGCCGAGGCCGAGGGCCGCACCCTGGCCCCGCTGATCACCGCGCTCAACCGGCTGCGCCGGCGCCACCCGGCGCTGCGCGAGCTGCGCAACATCCGCTTCCACCACGCGGACAACGACTCCGTGCTGGCCTTCTCCAAGCGCACCACGGGCGCCGGGGTCGGCGGCGCCGGGGCCCCGTCCGACCACGACGACGCCGTGCTGGTGGTGGTCAACCTCGACCCCCACCACGCGCAGGAGGCGACCGTCTCCCTGGACCTGCCCGCACTCGGGCTGGAGTGGCACGACCACCTGACGGTGCGCGACGAGCTCACCGGTGCCACGTATCGCTGGGGTCAGCACAACTACGTCCGGCTCGACCCGTCCCAGCAGCCGGCGCACATCCTCACGGTTCGGAGGACCGCAGAGTGATCGTCAACGAGCCCGTTCCCGACACGTTCGAGGACACCCCCCAGAAGGACCGCGACCCGGACTGGTTCAAGCGGGCGGTGTTCTACGAAGTCCTCGTCCGCTCCTTCCAGGACAGCAACGGAGACGGCGTCGGGGACCTCAAGGGGCTCACCGCGAAACTGGACTACCTGCAGTGGCTGGGCGTGGACTGCCTCTGGCTGCCGCCGTTCTTCGCCTCGCCGCTGCGCGACGGCGGGTACGACGTCTCGGACTACACCGCGGTGCTGCCCGAGTTCGGCGACCTGGCCGACTTCGTGGAGTTCGTGGACGCCGCCCACCAGCGGGGCATGCGGGTGATCATCGACTTCGTCATGAACCACACGAGCGACCAGCACCCGTGGTTCCAGGAGTCCCGCAAGAACCCGGACGGGCCGTACGGCGACTACTACATGTGGGCCGACGACGACAAGCAGTTCCCGGACGCGCGGATCATCTTCGTCGACACCGAGACGTCGAACTGGACGTACGACCCGGTCCGCAAGCAGTACTTCTGGCACCGCTTCTTCTCCCACCAGCCGGACCTGAACTTCGACTCCCCGGCGGTCCAGGAGGAGATGATCGCGGCCCTGAAGTTCTGGCTGGACCTGGGCATCGACGGCTTCCGGCTGGACGCGGTCCCGTACCTGTACGCCCGCGAGGGCACCAACTGCGAGAACCTGCCCGAGACGCACTCCTTCCTCAGGCGGGTGCGGGCGGAGATCGACGCCGCCTACCCCGACACGGTGCTGCTGGCCGAGGCCAACCAGTGGCCGGAGGACGTCGTCGACTACTTCGGCGACTTCGAGGGCGGCGGCGACGAGTGCCACATGGCGTTCCACTTCCCGGTGATGCCGCGGATCTTCATGGCGGTCCGCCGCGAGTCGCGCTACCCGGTCTCGGAGATCCTGGCCAAGACGCCGAAGATCCCCGCGGGCTGCCAGTGGGGCATCTTCCTGCGCAACCACGACGAGCTGACCCTGGAGATGGTCACCGACGAGGAGCGCGACTACATGTACGCGGAGTACGCGAAGGACCCGCGGATGCGGGCCAACGTGGGCATCCGCCGCCGGCTCGCGCCGCTGCTGGACAACGACCGCAACCAGATCGAGCTCTTCACCGCGCTGCTGATGTCGCTCCCCGGCTCGCCCGTCCTCTACTACGGCGACGAGATCGGCATGGGCGACAACATCTGGCTGGGCGACCGCGACGGGGTGCGCACCCCGATGCAGTGGACACCCGATCGAAACGCCGGTTTCTCGTCCTGCGACCCGGGCAGGCTCAACCTGCCGACCATCATGGATCCGGTCTACGGCTTCCAGGTGACCAACGTCGAGGCGCAGATGAGCAACACCAGCTCGCTGCTCCACTGGACCCGCCGGATGATCGAGATCCGCAAGCTCAACCCGGCCTTCGGGCTGGGCAGCTACGCCGAGCTGCCGTCCAGCAACCCGGCGGTGCTGGCCTTCGTGCGCGAGTACGGGGACGACCTGGTCATGTGCGTGAACAACTTCTCCAGGTTCGCGCAGCCGACCGAGCTCGACCTCCGCGAGTACGCGGGCCGGCACCCCGTGGAGCTGATCGGCGGCGTGCGCTTCCCGGCGATCGGCGAGCTGCCGTACCTGCTGACCCTGGCGGGGCACGGGTTCTACTGGTTCCGACTGCGCCGGCCCGACGCACTCTGACCCGGCGGACCCCGGACCGCGGGGCCTCCCGGCGCGGCGACGGGCCGTGCCGGGAGGGCCCACCGCACCACCGTACGGAGACATACCAGGAACCCACCACACCCGCCCAAGGCGTGACATGCGGTCCCGGACCGCGTGCCGGAGCCGCCGCGCCGCTGAAATCCGGAAGACTGGCAAATCCGGCTAACCCACCCGAGCCGGGCATACCGTCTCATCCGGGGAAAGGGAGCCATGTCGGACACCTCCCGGTCTCGAGCCACCGTCAACAGCGGACCGCGCAGCGGCCCCGCGGCCCGTCCAGGCACCCGTGCCGGAACCGACGCCCTGGTCGAAGCAGCACTGCCGCTGCTGCAGTCCTGGCTGCCCGGTCAGCGCTGGTTCGCCGGCAAGGGGCGGCCGGTCACCGGGATCACACCGATCGGCGCCACCCTCCTGCTGGAGGGCGACCCCGCCCTCGTCCACCTGCTGCTGCGGGTCGAACAGCGCACGGGCGGCGACGACCAGTCCACCGCGGACGTCTACCAGCTGCTGCTGGCCGCCGGCGCCGAACTGCCGGGGCGGCTCGGCGGCGCCGTCATCGGCCGCCTCTCCGGAGGCCCCTACGACGGCACCGTCGTCTACGACGGGGCCCACGACACCGACCTCACCCGCTGGCTGCTCACCCGGTTCGCCGAGCCGGGCGACGTGGGCCCGCTGGCGTTCCGGCGGCTGCCCGGCGCGCAGATCCCGGCCGGACTCGTCGGCCGGGCCGTCACCGCCGAGCAGAGCAACACCTCGCTGGTCTACGGCAACGCCCTGATCCTCAAGCTCTTCCGGCGGGTCAGCCCCGGCGTCAACCCCGACCTGGAGCTGTCGCTGGCCCTCGCCCGGGCCGGGTCCACCCGCATCCCCCGCCCGGCCGCCTGGTTCGAGACGCGGCTGGCCGGCAGCGGCGACTCCGACCCGGCCACCCTGGGCCTGCTCCAGCAGTTCCTGGCGGGCGCCCGCGACGGCTGGGAGCTGGCCCTGGAGCACGTGCAGCGGCTGTGCACCGAGCCGGAGTGGTCCAGCGGCCGCGACGGGCGGCCCGCCGACCACGTCAGCGGCAACTTCTCCGCCGAGGCGTTCCTGCTGGGCCGGGCCACCGCCGAGGTCCACCTGGCCCTCGCCCGCACCCTGCCCGTCGGCGTCCTCGACCGGGCGCAGACCGACCAGCTGGCCGCCGCCATGGCCCGGCGGCTGGACGCGGCCACCGTGGCCGTGCCCGACCTGCTGCCCTACCGGCCCGCCCTCCAGGACGCCTTCCGGGCCCTGGCCGACCCGGGCCGCGACGGGCGCCCGCTGCGCATCCAGCGCATCCACGGCGACCTGCACCTCGGCCAGTCCATGCGGACCGCCGACGGCTGGGTGCTGCTGGACTTCGAGGGCGAGCCCGCCAAGACCCTCGCCGAGCGGCGCCGGCTGCGGCCCGCCGTGCAGGACGTGGCGGCGATGCTGCGCTCCTTCGACTACGCGGCCGCCCACCTGCTCGCCGAGCAGCCCGCGACCGTGCCCGACCCGCGCGGCGGCGGCCGCCAGTCCGCCGACCGCGACCACCTGGCGCGGCTGGCCACCGCCTGGGCGGTCCGCAACCGGGCGGCCTTCTGCGCCGGGTACGCGGCGGGCGGCGGCGAGGACCCGCGCACCGACCCGGCGCTGATGCGGGCCTTCGAGATCGACAAGGCCGTGTACGAGGTCGTGTACGAGGCCCGGCACCGGCCCGACTGGCTGCCCATCCCGATGTCCGCCGTCCGCCGCCTCGCCGCGGGCGCCGCCCCGGCGTGACGGCAGCGGGCCGGTTCCCCGGAGCCGGCCCGCCCGCGGACCCGACACCCCACGCCCGACCGGCGGGCCGCCCCGGCGGCCCGCGCCCCGTGACCCGAACCCCCGCGACACCGACCCGCGCGACCCGAACCCCCGCGACCCGAACCCCGCGACACCGACCCGCGCGACCCGAACCCCGCGACACCGACCCGCCCGAGGAGGCATCGGCCGTGACCGCGTCCGACCCGACCCGCCCGACTTCGCAGCTCCAGCGGCAGCAGCCGTCCGTGGTGGCGCCCCGACCCGATACGGAGTCCGCTCCCGCCGGGGACGCGCCCGCCGGGCCGTCCGCCGCCGGCGGCGGACGGGAGTCGGAGCCGATCCGGCTGCCGGAGGCGCCGCTCTCCCCCGGCGAGATCGACCGGCTGGTCTCCGGCGCCCACCACGACCCCCACGGCGTCCTCGGGGCGCACCCGGTGCAGGGCGGGGTGGCGGTCCGGGCGCTGCGGCCCATGGCCGAGCGGGTCGTGGTGGAGACGACCATCGGCCGCGCGGAACTGGTCCACCAGCGGGACGGCCTGTTCACCGGCATGCTGCCGGTGGACCTCGTCCCGGACTACCGGCTGCGGGTGACCTACGGCGGCACCGAGCACGTCCAGGAGGACGGCTACCGCTTCCTGCCCAGCCTCGGCGAGATCGACCTGCACCTCATCCGCGAGGGCCGGCACGAGCAGCTGTGGGAGGCCCTCGGCTCGCACGTCCGCAGCTACGAGAGCGCGTTCGGCACCGTCACCGGCACGACCTTCGCCGTGTGGGCGCCCAACGCGGTGGGCGTGCGGCTCGTCGGCGACTTCAACGGGTGGAACGGCTGCTGCCACCCCATGCGCTCGCTGGGCGCCTCCGGCGTGTGGGAGCTCTTCGTGCCCGGCATGGGCGAGGGCACCCGGTACAAGTACGAGATCCGCACCCGCGACGGCCGGCTGATCCAGAAGGCCGACCCGCTGGCGCAGTCCGCCGAGTGCCCGCCGGGCACCGCGTCGGTCGTGCACACCTCGCGGTACACGTGGGGCGACGGGGAGTGGATGGCCGCCCGGGAGGCCGGGCAGCACCACCGGGAGCCCATGTCGGTCTACGAGGTGCACCTGCCGTCCTGGCGGCCGGGGCTCTCCTACCGGGAGCTCGCCGAGGCGCTGCCGGAGTACGTGAAGGAGCTGGGCTTCACCCACGTGGAGTTCCTGCCGGTGATGGAGCACCCCTTCGGCGGCTCGTGGGGCTACCAGGTCTCCTACTACTACGCGCCGACCGCCCGGATGGGCGGGCCCGACGACTTCAGGTTCCTGGTGGACGCCCTGCACCGGGCGGGCATCGGCGTGATCGTCGACTGGGTGCCGGCGCACTTCCCCAAGGACGACTTCGCGCTGGCCCGCTACGACGGCGAGCCGCTGTACGAGCCCGCCGACCCGCTGCGGGCCGAGCACCCCGACTGGGGGACCCTGGAGTTCGACTACGGCCGCACCGAGGTCCGCAACTTCCTGGTCGCCAACGCCGTCTTCTGGTGCCAGGAGTACCACGTGGACGGGCTGCGGGTGGACGCGGTGGCCTCCATGCTCTACCTCGACTACTCGCGCGAGCACGGGCAGTGGACCCCCAACCAGTACGGGGGCAGGGAGAACCTGGACGCCGTCGCCTTCCTCCAGGAGATGAACGCGACCGTCTACCGGCGCTGCCCCGGCGCGGTCACCATCGCCGAGGAGTCCACCGCCTGGGACGGCGTCACCCGGCCCACCCACGCCGTCGGCCCGGGCGGCACCGGCGGCCTCGGCTTCGGCCTGAAGTGGAACATGGGCTGGATGCACGACTCCCTGGAGTACATGTCCAAGGACCCGGTGCACCGCAGGTACCACCACAACGAGATGACCTTCTCGATGGTGTACGCCTACTCGGAGAACTACATCCTGCCGATCTCGCACGACGAGGTGGTGCACGGCAAGGGCTCGCTCGTCTCCAAGATGCCCGGCGACTGGTGGCAGCAGCGGGCCAACCTGCGGGCCTACCTCGCCTTCATGTGGGCGCACCCGGGCAAGCAGCTGCTCTTCATGGGGCAGGAGTTCGCGCAGGGCTCCGAGTTCGACCACGACGCCGGGCCGCAGTGGTGGGTGCTGGACGAGAAGTGGCCGGCCGCCGAGGACCACAGGGGCGTGCAGCGGCTGGTGGCCGCCCTCAACCGGGTCTACCGGGACACCCCGGCCCTGTGGGAGCGGGACACCGACCCGGCGGGCTTCTCCTGGCTGGACGGCGGCGCGGCCGAGGACAACGTCTTCTCCTTCGTCCGCCACGACACCGCCGGGAACCCGCTGGTGATGGTCAGCAACCTCTCCCCCGTCGTCCGGCGGGGCTACCGGGTGGGGCTGCCGCACGCCCCCGCCGGGTCGCACGGGCTGTGGACCGAGGTGCTCAACACCGACGCGGCCGTCTACGGCGGCAGCGGGGTCGGCAACCCGGACCCGGTCAAGGCCGAGGCCGACAGCCGGCACGGGCGCGACGTCAGCGCCGAGCTGGTCCTGCCGCCGCTGGCGACGATCTGGCTCCGGCCCGCCTGAGCCGCCTGTGCCGGGACCGGTCCGTCCGGTCCCGGCGCGGGGAGCCGCCCGGCCCGCTGTCCGTCCGGTGGCGGGCCGGACGTGCACCGGGGATGCGCCGGGGGTGCGCCGGGCGGGGTCCCCGCGGCCGGGACGCCCCGGCAGTCCGGCCGGCACGGGTCAGGACCGGGACGGGGGGAACAGCTCGCGGCCCAGGGCGGCCGCCTCCAGCTGGGAGTTGACCTCCAGTTTGACGAGGATCGACCGGATCTGGCTGCGCACGGTGGAGAGCGCGACCCAGGACTCCTCGGCGATGGCCCGGGCCCGGCGGCCCTCCGCGAGGGCGCGCAGCACCGCCGCCTCGCGCGGGGTCAGGCGCTCCAGCAGGCGGGACCGGTCGGCGGCCCCCGCCGCGGGCCGGTCGGCGACGGTGCGGCGGTGCAGGTCGACCAGCTCGGCGCGCTCGGCGGGGGCGAGCACCGGGAAGCCCGCCGCGGCGTCGAGCGCGGTGCGGACCAGGTCCTCGAAGGGGGCGGACTTGGCGACCCAGCCCACCGCGCCGCGGCAGACCGCGGCGGCGATCCGGGCGCGGTCGGTGGTGCCGGTGACCACCAGCACCGTCCAGCCCGCCGCGCAGAGCGGGGCCACCAGTTCGACGCCGTCCAGTTCGGTGCCGTCGTCGCCGCGCCCGAGGTCGAGGTCCAGGAGGGCGAGGCCCGGGGGCAGCCCGGCCGCCTCGTCGAGCAGGGCGGCGAGGGTGCGGCCGACGGCGGTGCAGGCGTCCAGCCCGTGTCCGCGCAGGGCGAGGACCAGGCTGGTGCCGACGAGTCGGTGGTCGTCGATGACGAGTACGGTCACGGTCTTCCCCGGAGAGGGCGGAGGGGCGGTTCGTCGTGCGGGAGGAGGGGCCGGCGCGGGCGGGACGGGGCCGCGGGGCGGACGGCGCCCGGACCGGTGGCCCCGGGGCCGGGTCCATGGGGCGGACCCGGCGGGTGGAACCGGCGGGTGGGACCGGCGGGTGGCGGACCGGCGGCGGGACGGATCCGTCCGGCCGGGGGGAGGTCAGGCGGCGGACACCCGGGCGTCCGGCTCCCCGGCGGCGGGCAGTTCCACCACCGCCGTGCAGCCGGGCCGCAGCGGGTCGCGGGGCAGGAGACGGACCGCGCCGCCGTGCTCCGCGAGCAGCCGGGAGCTGACGTACAGGCCGAGCCCGCTGCCGCCCGCACCGGTGTCGCGCACCCCGCGCCGCATCACCCGCCGCTCGGCGCCCGGGGCCAGCCCCGGGCCGTCGTCGGCGACCTCCACCAGGACCGCGCCGCCCTCCCTCCGGGCCGCCACCCGCACCCGGGCGCCGGGGGCGTGGCGCTCGCAGTTCGCCAGGAGGTTGCTGGCCACCTGGGCGAGGACGGAGGCGGGAACGGTGGTGCGCAGCCCCGGCTCGGCCGCCAGCTCGACGTCGGCGCCCACCGTGCGGCGCAGCACCACCAGCCGGCGCAGCACCGGCTCCACCTCGTGGCCGTCCGGGTCGTCGGACGGGCGGCTGCCGTCGCGGGCCAGCAGCTCCCGGAGGCGCTCCAGCTCGGCCTGGACGGCGGCGCCCAGCTCGGCCTGCTCGCCGGGGCCCAGCCGGGCGCCCGCGGCCCGCAGCAGGTAGGCGGCGCCGGACAGGCCGGCCAGGACGTTGCGCATCTCGTGGTCGCGCTCGGCGGCCTGCCGGGCCCGGCGGTCGGAGGCACGCAGGCGCCCCTCGACCCGGTCGGCCTGGTGGAGGAAGTCGGCGGTCAGCGCCGCCAGCACGACGAGCAGGCCCAGCAGCCGGAGCGCGGCGGAGACCAGGTCCGGCGCCCAGACCGGGTGGCCCGCCAGCACCCTCCCCAGCTGGGCGGCCGCGGCCACGGAGAGCCCGAGGCCGAGCCGGGTGCGCAGCCGGTCGCCGCGGCGGAGCCCGGTGCCGAGGTGCGCCAGCGAGACGGCGAGCCAGGCCGCCGCCAGCGCCAGGGCGGGCGGCCGGTCGCCGGACGAGGACTGCAGCGGCGGCAGGAGGGATGGTCCGAGCAGGCCGCCGGCCGCGGTCGCGGCCACCGCGGCCAGGACTCCGCGCAGGCCCCGGGCCCAGCGGAGCGGGCGGGTGCGGAGCGCGGCGGCCAGCAGCAGGACGAAGCAGACCGAGGCGGTGAAGCGGATGGCGGCCAGCCAGCGCAGCGCCTCGTCGGACCCGGTGTCGACCACCGAGGCGGGCATCAGGACGAGGCTGTGCAGGAGCAGCGCCGCCGCGACGACCGGGTGCGGCCGGCCGCCCCCGCCGGCCAGCCGCGGGGTCAGCGCGGCGACGCCGACCGCGGCCGCGCCGGTGCCGGCGGCGGCGAGGACGAGCAGGAGGTGGGTCTGCCGCAGCGGGAGCAGGCGGTCGGCGGGACCGGCGGCGAGCAGCAGGGCGGCGGCCGTGGCGGCGGCCACCGCCGCGGTGTCGCCGGTCGCGCCCCAGCGGGCCGGTCCGCGGCGCAGGACGGCCCGGAGCCGGGGCCGGGACCGCCGCGGGGCGCGGTGGATCCGGCGGGCGGAGGTCTGGTGTCCTGCTGTCATACGCATCCCCCAGCTGCCGACGCGGTCCCCGGCCCGGCCCGGACGCGCAGGTGGCAGGCAGGAGCGCGGCCCGCAGGCGGGCAGATCGACGCGGTGCAACCGTTCGGCACCGCAGCGTGACGGATCGTAGTCCAGGCCGCTGACAGACGGCGCCGAACCGGCGTATTCCCCCCTCCGACCGGAACTCCCGCTATCGTCCGCGCCCCCCGGTGCCTCCCTGCGCACCGGACCGGCCGGCGCCGTCCGCGGCACCGCCGGCCGGGGCACCATCCGCCGGGGCAGCACTGCCCGGGGCAGGGCCGCCCGGGGGCACGGCCCGGTGCCTGCCGGTGCCCCCGCTCCCGCCGGTCGTCCGTCCGCCCCCTGTCCGCCCGGCGCCGGCCTGTCCGGTGTCCGCCGGCCGGCCGGTCCCCGCCGGTCCGGCGGCGTCCGGGTGCGCGCCCTGCGGGGCTGGGCCGCTCCGGGCGGCGGGGCCGGGGGCCGGGGACCGGTCCGGGGAGCCGGCCGCACCGGGAGCGGCGGCCGCAGGCGCGGCCGCCTCGGAGCGGGGGGTTTCGGCGTGGGGGGTTTCGGCGTGGGGGGTTTCGGGGTCGGGGATCTCGGGGTCGGGGGCCGTGTCGACGCGGACGGTGCCGGAGTCCGCGGTGTCGGTGAGCCAGGCGCCGGTGGTGCCCCAGAGCGGTGTGGAGGCGGCGGTCCCGGCCGCGCCGAAGAGGACCGCGGCGGCGAGGCGGCGCAGCAGCGGGCTCGGTGCGGCGGCGGGGGCGGGCCGCCTGCGGTGGCGCCCGCGGTCAGGCACCGCCGTCCCACTCCACCGTGCCGTGCCCGCGCCTGCGGCCGGGCTCCGGGCCTGCGCCCCCCTCCTGCGGCGCCCCGGCGCCCCCCTCCGCCGGGCGGAGCGCCCAGGCGAGCGTCCGCGCCCCCCAGACGCCGAGGGCGAGGCCGCCGACGACGAGTGCGCCGGCCCCGGAGAGCAGCCGCTGCCGCCAGAGGCCGATCTGCGGCAGGTGGAACCAGACCCGGCCCCGGACGTCGGACGCGTCACGGCGGCCGGGGTCGTCGACGCGGTTGGCGTCGCCCTTCGTGGTGAACGACAGCCCGACGCGGCTGCTGTGGACCGCCACCACCCGGTGGGTGACCAGCTGCTCCCCGCCGGACGGGGAGCGGCCGGACCGGAAGGTGACCACGTCGCCGCGTCTGATGGATCCGGGCTGCACCGGGCGGTCCACCACCACGGACCCGGGCGGGATCGCCGGGTCCATGCTCCCGGTGAGGACGGTCAGCACCGAGCCGTGCACGGCCAGCGGGAGCACGGTCAGCGCCAGGGCCAGGGCGACGGCCCCCGCCGCGGCGAGCAGGACCAGGACCTGGGCCGCGACGCGCAGGGCGCCCCCGGGGCCCCGCGGCGCCCTGCCCCGGCCGCGCGGCGAGCCGGTGGTGCGGGAGGGGCCGCCGCGGCCCCGCCCGCGGCGGCCCCGGCGCCCCCCGGAGGCCCTGCCCGGCACCGGGGGGCCGGCCGCGGGACGGCGGTGCGATCCCCTCGCCCGGGGAGCCGTGGTCGCCACAGTTGATCTCCCGCCCGTGCCTTCCCCTTCCGCGCGGCCCGTGGTCGGCCGGCGGCGTGTGCGTCGCGACCGGGGGCCCTGACACCAGTCGCCCTTCCGATCCTTCCGCGGGGGCTGGTCCGGCGCATCGTCAAAAGTGGGGATAGGCGCTTACTGCGCTTTGGTGATGTGGCGGGGGCGGCCCCTCGGCAGTCTTGTCGTCAGATGCCGCACCGGCAGGGAGGTGCGGGCGGAACGCACGTGGCGTGCAGCGGCGGACCACCGCGCGGACGTGGACGGACATGAGGACGGTCGGGACGGGATGAGCGTGTTCAGGAGCAGCAGGAAGGTCGCCGCGCTCGCCGGATCGGTATCCCTGGCCGCCGCCGCCGTGGCCGTCACCGGAGGGACCTACGCGTGGTTCACCGACACCCAGAACACCGGCTCCACCACCGTCCAGACCGGCACCCTCACCCTCGGGTCAGCGTCCACCACCTCGGCGCCGTCGGCGACGGACCTCGTCCCGGGCAGTCCGCTGCCGACGCTCAGCGCGGTGTTCAGCGGCGGCGGCTCGCTGAGCGGCAAGGTGCGCCTCGCCCTGCACCGGGACGGCGTCGGGTCCGGCGAGGAGGCGGTCCGGGACGCGGACCTCAAGTACTTCCACCTGCACGTCGCCATCGAGCGGCGCAGCAGCACGGGCCGCGACCTCGGCGACAAGGAGTTCGACATCGACCTCGACGACGCGTTCGCCCACAGCCTGGGGCCCAACGGCCCGCAGTCGGGTGACGTGCCGTACACGCGGACCGACGGCGACTACGCCGGGTTCGCGGAGTACTTCAGGCTCGATCCGGGGGACCAGCAGCGGGTGACGGTCACCGGGCGCATCGACGAGCAGGCCGGCAACAGCATCCAGGGCAAGTCCCTGGCCTACAGCCTGACGGCCACGCTGATCCAGCTCCAGGCACCCGACGCGACGGTGGCCGGGTAGCGGGGCGGAGGCAGCAGCAGACCTGGTGCAGGGTCCGGCCGTACGGCCGGGGGGCCGCGGGCGGTTGGGGAACCGTCCGGCGGGCGCCGGACCCGGTACCGAGGATCCCGCGCACGGCAGGGGAGGCCGCGCGGGGGAAGGAGTCCCGCCGGGGGGATCCGGGGGGAGAGGGACTCCGAGGGGGGAGACTCGCCGAGGGGGAACCGAGGGGGCGAGACGTGGGCGGCCGCCCGGAGGAGACTCCGGGCGGCCGTCGGCGTTGCGGCGGGACGCAGGGACACCAGGACGGGTGTGGCGCGGGCGGGGACAGCGCGGGGTGGGTGCCGACGGGGGCGGTGCGGCGCCGCCCGGCACGAGCCGGTGGTTAGGGGCGTGGTCCGGCAAGGGTGTGGTCCTGCAGGGCCGGTCGGAGGGGCGGGCCGGGCCCGCCGCGGCCGGGGCCACCCCTCCGACCGGCCCTGGGCCCTCGGCCCAGGACGTCGACGTCGGCACGGGCGCTCCCGGTCGCTCCCGGTCGCTCCCGTCCGCTCCCGACGCCCGCCGGTCCCGGCCGCCCACGGCCGCCCCCGTCGGCCCGGCGTCCCGGGCCGACCGTCCCGCCGGGCCCGGGACCACCCGTGCCCGGCGTCCGGCTCGGGTACGCGGGTATGGTCGACAGGTGTCCCGGAACGTGCCCGACGGCACGTCCCCGGCGGCACCGCGGGATCGCGGGACCGCAGCGCGGGCCCGGCCCGGCAGGCCCAGGGAACGGAGTGGAACGCGTGGCGCGCAGCGTGTACGTGACCGGTATCGGCCGCGGGGACGGCCGGCAGGTGGTCGAGCTGGGGGTCATGGAGCTGCTGACCCGCCACGTGGACCGGGTCGGGGTGTTCCGTCCGCTGGTCCACGCCGCGGCCCCGGGCGGCCCGGGCTCCGACCACGTGGTGGAGCTGCTGCGCGGCCGGTACCGGATCGACCTCCCCCTGGAGGACCTCTACGGCCTCAGCTACGAGGAGGCCACGGCGCTGCAGGCGGAGCGCGGGGTGGACGAGCTGGTGTCCGTCCTGGTGGACAGGTTCAGGACACTGGAGCGCAAGTGCCAGGCGATGCTGGTGCTCGGCACCGACTTCGCCGACACCAGCATCCCGGACGAGCTGTCCTTCAACGCGCGGCTGGCGAACGAGTTCGGCGCCTGGGTGCTGCCCGTGGTCGGCGGCCTGCGGGAGGGGCCCGACGCCGTGGTCGCCGAGGTCCGCAACGCCTACCGCGCCTACTCCGACCTGGGATGCAACATCCTGGCGATGGTCGCCAACCGGGTGACGCCCGCGGACAAGCAGCAGATCGCCCGCCGCCTGGCGGGGCGGCCGTCCGTGCCGTCCTACATCCTCCCGGAGGACCAGGCGCTCGCCGCGCCCACCGTCACCCAGGTCGTGCAGGCCACCGGCGCGGAGGTGCTGCTCGGCGACCCGGCCGGCCTGGCCCGCGACGTGCGGGGCTTCGTCTTCGGCGGGGCCACGCTGCCGACCTTCCTGGCCGCCCTCACCGAGGGGGCCCTGGTGGTCACCCCCGGGGACCGCGCCGACCTGCTGATCGGCACCCTGGCCGCGCACGCCGCCGGCGCCCCGTCGATCTCCGGCGTGCTGCTCACCCTCGGCATCCGCCCCGACGCGGCGGTGATGGCGCTGGCCGGCCGGCTGGCCCCGGGCACGCCGGTGCTGGTGGCGCCTGCGGGCAGCTGGCCGACCGCGGCCTCGCTGTCGGGCCTGGAGGGCCGCCTGACCGCGGCGAGCCCCCGCAAGGCGGAGACCGCCCTCGGCCTCTTCGAGCTGCACGTGGACACCGCCGAGCTGCTGGACCGGATCGAGCTGAGCCGCTCGGAGCGGGTCACCCCGATGATGTTCGAGCACGTGCTGCTGGAGCGGGCCCGCGGGGACCGCCGCCACGTGGTGCTGCCCGAGGGCACCGAGGAGCGGGTGCTGCGCGCCGCCGAGGTGCTGCTGCGCCGCAACATCTGCGACCTCACCCTGCTCGGCGACGAGGACGCGGTGCGCCGCCGCGCCGCCGACCTCGGCGTGGACCTGGGCCTGGACCGGGAGTCCTCCGGCGCGGTCGCCCGCATCGTGGACCCGGTGTCCTCCCCGCTGCGGGACCGCTTCGCCGAGGTGTACGCGAAGCTGCGGGCGCACCGGGGCGTCAGCGTGGAGCTGGCCTACGACGTGGTGGCCGACGTCAGCTACTTCGGGACCCTGATGGTGCAGGAGGGCCTGGCCGACGGCATGGTCTCAGGCGCGGTGCACTCCACCGCGGCCACCATCCGGCCCGCCTTCGAGGTCATCAAGACGGCGCCGGGCGCCGCCATCGTCTCGTCGGTCTTCTTCATGTGCCTGGCCGACCGGGTGCTGGTCTACGGCGACTGCGCGGTCAACCCGGACCCGGACGCCCGGCAGCTCGCCGACATCGCGATCCAGTCGGCGGGGACCGCCGCCCAGTTCGGGGTGGAGCCGCGGATCGCGATGCTCTCCTACTCCACGGGCACCTCCGGCTCGGGCGCGGACGTGGACAAGGTCCGCGAGGCGACGGAGCTGGTCCGCGCTCAGCGCCCGGACCTGCTGGTGGAGGGGCCGATCCAGTACGACGCCGCCGTGGACCCGGGGGTGGCCGCCACCAAGCTGCCGGGGTCGAAGGTGGCGGGCCGGGCGACCGTCCTGGTCTTCCCGGACCTGAACACCGGCAACAACACCTACAAGGCCGTGCAGCGCTCGGCCGGGGCCGTCGCGGTGGGCCCGGTGCTGCAGGGGCTGCGCAAGCCGGTCAACGACCTGTCACGCGGCGCCCTGGTGCAGGACATCGTCAACACCGTCGCCATCACCGCCGTCCAGGCCCAGGGCCGGGACGGGCGTTGACCGGCGGCCGGCCGGCAGCGGCACGGCCGTCCCGACCAGCCGAGGAGCGAACCCAGTGAGTCCAGTCCCCGCCGACGGAGCCGCCGAGAGCACGGCCGCCACGGCCCCCGTCACCTCCTCCGCCGCGGCCCCCGCGGCGGCGCGCGCGGCCGCCCCCGGGCCGGCAGGAGCACCGCGGGCGGACGGGGACGCGTCCGCCGGGGGCGTCCGCGGGCCGGACGGCGCCGCCACCCGGGTGCTGGTCCTGAACTCCGGCTCGTCGTCGGTCAAGTACCAGCTGCTGGACATGGCGGACGGCCGGCGGCTGGCCGGCGGCCTGGCCGAGCGGATCGGCGAGTCCGGGGGCGGCGGACGCATCGTCCACACGTCCGGCGACGGGGGGCGGCGCGAGCGGACCCTGCCCTTCCCGGACCACGCCGCGGCGCTGGGGGCGGTCGGCGAGGAGCTGCGCGCCGACGGCCTGGGCCTGGACTCCCCCGGCCTGGCCGCGGTGGGCCACCGGGTGGTGCACGGCGGCACCCGCTTCACCGAGCCGACGCTGGTCACCGACGAGGTGCTGGAGGAGGTCCGCGCCCTGACCCCGCTGGCCCCGCTGCACAACCCGGCGAACGTCACCGGCATCGAGACCGCCCGCGCGCTGCGCCCCGACCTGCCGCAGGTGGCGGTCTTCGACACCGCGTTCCACGCCACCCTGCCGGAGGCCGCGGCCCGCTACGCGGTGGACCGGGCGGTGGCCGACCGGTTCTCGGTGCGCCGGTACGGCTTCCACGGCACGTCGCACCAGTACGTGTCGCGGGCCGCGGCCGGGCTGCTGGGGCGGGAGCCGTCCGAGGTGAACGTGATCGTGCTGCACCTGGGCAACGGCGCGTCGGCGTCGGCGGTGGCGGGCGGCGTCTGCGTGGAGACGTCGATGGGCATGACACCGCTGGAGGGCCTGGTCATGGGCACCCGCTCGGGCGACCTGGACCCGGCGGTGGTGTTCCACCTGAGCCGGGTCGGCGGGCTGACGATGGACGAGGTCGACGACCTGCTCAACCGCCGCAGCGGGCTGGTGGGGCTCTGCGGGGACAACGACATGCGGGAGATCGTCCGCCGCCGGGAGGAGGGCGACCGGGAGGCCGCGGTCGCCTTCGACGTGTACGTCCACCGGCTGCGGAAGTACATCGGCGCCTACACGGCCGTGCTGGGCCGGGTGGACGCCCTGGTCTTCACCGCGGGGGTGGGCGAGAACTCCGCCCCGGTGCGGGCGGCCGCGACGGCGGGCCTGGAGGGGCTGGGCATCACGGTGGACCCGGAGCTGAACGCCGGGCGGGGCGGGGGCGCCCGGCTGGTCTCGCCGCCCGGCGCGCGGGTCCCGGTGGCGGTGGTGCCGACGGACGAGGAGTTCGAGATCGCCCGGCAGGCCTTCGCCCTGGTGGGCCGGTCCCCGCGGTGAGGAGGCCGTGCGGCGGCCGGGGCGTCCCGCGGCCCGGGTCCTCCCGGTGGTCCGGTCCTCGCGGCGTCCCGGCCCCCGGGGGGAGGCGCGCGGGAGGAGGTCCGGGGCCGTCGCACGCCCGCACGCCGCGCGGTGGTCGGGCCTCCGCACCGCCCGGCGGGTGACCGCCCGTCCGGCCCGCGGCCCCACCCGTGGTCCCGCCCGCCGTCCCACCAGTCGTCCCACCAGTCGTCCCGCATTCCGGAACGGTTCGCAGGCGATCGCAGCCGAAAGCGACCGGAATGCACCTATAGCACGAACGGATAGAATGATCCATATGCGCCGAGCGAAAATTGTCTGCACCCTGGGTCCGGCAACGGACAGCTACGAACAGCTGAAGGCCATCGCCGAGGCCGGCATGAACGTGGCCCGCCTCAACATGAGCCACGGCTCCCACGCCGAGCACGAGGGCCGGTACCGCAGGGTCCGCCAGGTCTCGGAGGACACCGGCCGCGCCATCGGCGTGCTGGCCGACCTCCAGGGCCCCAAGATCCGCCTCGCCACCTTCGCCGAGGGCCCCGTCACCGTGGAGAGCGGCGACGAGTTCACCATCACCACCGAGGACGTCCCCGGCGACCAGCACATCTGCGGAACCACCTACAAGGGCCTGCCGGGTGACGTGCGGAAGGGCGACCCCGTCCTCATCAACGACGGCGCGGTCGCGCTGGAGGTCGTCAGCGTCGACGGCCCCCGCGTGCGGACCGTCGTCGTCGAGGGCGGCGTCCTGTCGAACAACAAGGGCATCAACCTCCCGGGCGCGGCCGTCAACGTCCCCGCCCTGTCGGAGAAGGACGTCGAGGACCTGCGCTTCGCGCTGCGCCTCGGCGTCGACATGGTGGCTCTCTCCTTCGTCCGCAACGCCGCGGACATCGAGCGGGTCCACGCGGTGATGGACGAGGAGGGCCGCCGGGTCCCCGTCATCGCCAAGATCGAGAAGCCGCAGGCCGTCGAGGCCATGCGGGAGATCGTCCTCGCCTTCGACGCGGTCATGGTCGCCCGCGGCGACCTGGCGGTGGAGTACCCGCTGGAGAAGGTGCCGCTGGTCCAGAAGCAGCTGATCACCCTCTGCCGCCAGAACGCCAAGCCGGTCATCGTGGCGACCCAGATGATGGAGTCGATGATCCACGCCTCCCGGCCGACCCGCGCCGAGGCCTCGGACGTCGCCAACGCCATCCTGGACGGCACCGACGCGGTGATGCTCTCCGCCGAGAGCAGCGTCGGCAAGTACCCGGTGGAGACGGTCCGGACGATGGGCCGGATCATCGAGGCGGCCGAGGAGGAGCTGGTCTCCCGCGGCCTGCAGCCGCTCAACCCGGGCCGCAAGCCGCGCACCCAGGGCGGCTCCATCGCCCGCGCCGCGTGCGAGCTGGGCGACTTCCTCTCCGCGGAGGCGCTGGTGGCGTTCACCAAGTCCGGCGACACCGCGCGCCGGCTCTCGCGCTACCGCTCGCCGATCCCGGTGATCGCCTTCACCCCGGACGCCCACACCCGCAACCAGCTGGCCCTCAGCTGGGGCGTGGAGACCTTCGTCTCCCCGCAGGTGGAGACCACCGACGCGATGGTCGACCAGGTCGACGACGCGCTGCTGGAGCTGGGCCGGCTCCAGCGCGGCGACACCGTGATCGTCACCGCCGGCTCCCCGCCCGGCGTCCCCGGCACCACCAACATGGTCCGGGTGCACCACCTGGGCGAGCACTCGCACGCCTGACGGCTGCTCAGCGACGCGGCGCGGGCCGCCTCCCGGTGGGGAGGCGGCCCGCGCCGTCGTACGGGGTGCCCGGGGCGGCCGGTTCAGCCGCCGTAGGGCTCGTCGTCCGTGTAGAGGTGCATGCCCGGGATCTTCAGGGTGCCGCCGAACTGCCCGGCCTGGACGGCCTTGACGTCCGTCAGCTCCAGGTCCAGCGGGATCGGCACCGCGCCGATGAGGTCGTAGAGGAACTTCGGCAGGGTGTCGGGGGTCAGGGTGACGGCGCCGAGGTCGGGCAGCGGGATGCCGACGACCTTGGAGAGGTGGCCGGTCAGCTTCTCGGTGTACATCACGATCGGGCCCTCGCGCAGCGTGGAGGTGGAGCCGGTGCGCCCCTTCACGTGCGTGGTCTTCCCGTTGTCCTCGATCGTCGACATGTCGAGGTCCCCGATGTCGATGCTGCTGACGGTGAACTTCAGCACCCGCTTGGTGGCGCCCGACCGCGTCTTCACCTCGACCACGCCGCCGAAGACCGCGCCGTGCAGGGCCAGCCTGCTGGACCTCAGCGTCCAGGACTGGTCCGGGATGACGCCGGCCGCGGTGGACTCGGCCCTCGCCCGGAGGCCCGAGGCGTCGGTGGCGCACAGCGCGTCGGCGCCGGTGCTTGCGGAGGGTGAGGGCGAGGGGGTCGCGGTGGCGTCGGCGGCAGCCCTGGCGGCGGCCCTGGCGGCGGCGGCCGACGCCGTCCCGGCGGCCCTGCGGACCGGGGCGGTGGCGAGAGGAGCGGGCCGGGTGGTCCGGACCGTGCCGCCCGCCGAGGGCGCCGCCGGGACGTGCGCCGGGACGTGCGACGGGCTCGGGGCGGGCGCCGAGGACGAGGGTGCGGGCTTCGGCGCGTCGGAGGACGGCGTCGCCGACGGCGAGGGGGAGGTGGTGCCTCCCCCGGTCGTGGTGCCGGTCAGCACGTCGTGGACCCCGCCCAGGAGGCCGCCGAGCACGCCCTGGTGCTGGGAGGCGGTGGGTGCGGGCGCCGTGGTGGACGGGGCCGGGGCCACCGTCCGCCCGGCGGCGCTGCGGGCCGCCGTCGGCGCGGCGGCCGGGGCGGCGGCGTCCGACGCGGTCGGCGCCGGGGTGGCGGTGGCCGTGGCGGGATCGCTCTGCGCCGGGGCGGGCGACGACTGCTCCGGGGCGGGCCGGCCCGTGGGACCGGACGTCGGGGAAGTGTCGGGAGCGGGGGTGCCGCTGCCCGCGGCGGACGGGGTGGCGTCCGGGACCGGGGTGTCCGCGGCGGTGGCGCAGGGCTTGGCCGTGTCCTTGGCCGCGGCGTCGTCGGCCATCGCCAGGGTCGGCGTGTAGCCCGCGCCCATCAGCAGGGCCGTGGGCACGGCGGCCATGGCCAGCACCTTGCCGGCGGGCACCTGGATGCGCGAGCGCAGCTGGCGGCGCGGCGCGGCGTGGCGCGGGCCGCTCGGCACGGCGGTCCGGCTCTCGGTCCCGTCGCCGCCCGTCACCGGGCCTCCCCGGCGGCTCCCGGTCCGCCGGGCTCCGCGTCGGCGTCCGTGTCGGCCGCCTCGGCGCGCTGGGCGGGCAGCTGCGCGGTCGCGGGCTCCCCCGCGGGTTCCGCGACGGGGGCGGGTGCGACCGGTTCGGCCACGGGCGCCGCGGGCGCCTTGGGCGCCACGGCGGTCTGCTCCCTGAGGGGCGCCCAGGCGACCATCAGGCCGCCGCCGATGAGGCCGGGCAGCAGGCCGAACCCGAAGCCGCCGAGGTTCGAGACCGGGATGGAGACCAGGGAGAGCAGGATGGTCGCCACGCCGGCGAAGACCCGGGACATCGGCTGCAGCCACGCGCTGATCCCGAGCACGATCATCAGGATGCCGATGATCAGGGCCCCGGCGCCGCCGGTGGTCGCCATGGCGAAGGTGAGGCCGCCGAGGCTCAGGTGGGCGTACGGGAAGTACAGGATGGGCAGTCCAGCGATGATCGCCAGCAGTCCGCCCCAGAAGGGTCGGCGGTGGCGCCAGTCCCGGAACCTGCGGCGGTTCCGGTCGAAGGCGCTGGTGTCGTCGGGCCGCGCGGGGGCGGTCGCGCTGGTCACGTTGCAGCTCCCTGTGGAGTAGCAGCTGGTGGTGCAGGGCGGGGAGGAGCCGGGAGGGGCCCCTCCCCGCCAGGAGCCGTCAGGCCCGGAAGGTTTCGGACCCGGGGCCTTCGGGGGGTGGTGCGTGGTGCCGGTCCGCGCGGAGGCGGATCAGAAGCACTCGGAGACGCCCTTCTTCACGGCCAGGTGCAGGCCGCTCAGCTTGAAGGTGCCGGCCGAGGTCGCCCACGCGGTCTGCTGGACACCGTCGAGGACGGCCTTGTCGGCCTCCTGCGCGAAGGAGTTCTCGAACTTGTCGCCGAAGCCCAGCTTCTGCGCGGCGGCCCGGTCGGCCGCGTTGACGTCGCCCTTGGTGATGGAGCCGGTGGCGACGCCGATGTTGATGTTGCTGAACGTCGCGTCGGCGTTCAGGTCGTCGAGGTCGATGAAGAGGTTCTTCGCCTCGACGGGGTTCTTCGGGTCGCCGCCCGCGTTGATGTTGAGCGACACCTTGCCGATGAGCGGCGCGTCCAGCACGACCGACTGGCAGAGGTTGTTGATGGTCGCGCTGCGGAACGACGAGACCGCGACGGGGTGCGGGACGCCCGCCTTCTCGACGTCCAGCGAGCCGTACTGGGCGAAGCCGTTGCCCTCGAGGTGGCCCGCACCGACCTTGAACTGCTGGCCGGAGACGTTGAACGACGCGGCGAGCGCGCCCTGGGCCAGGCTCACGCCGATCGCGGCGGTGGCCGCGATGCTCGGCACCATCACGACGGCGAACCGCTTCCAGCGGGTCTTGCCGTAAGTCTGGGACATGCATGTCCTCCTTCTCGGACGTACATCTCCGGCCGGGCCCCGCGGGGTCACGGCCTCAGATGGGGAGAAGAGCTACGTCCTCGGGAAGGAGAGCGCCGTCGACTCCGTCGGCACGGCGTCCGACCGACGTCATCGGCGATCACCCCCGAGCGACAACCAGCGGCCGCGCAGGGTACGCGGCCGGTGAGGACAGGCTCCGCCGGGTAGGACGGAGACCCCCCTGTCCTCGAGGTGCCGGCCGGGGCCGGAACCTGCCCGGTGGGGACCCCCTGCGCCTCCCGTCCGGCAGGCGGCCGGGCTGGGGAGCAAGGGACCGAGCGTGGCCGATCGTGGTCCAAACCACGGCTGAACACAAGGCCTCCATTACTGACGAGTAATCCAACAGCCGCGTGACATGATCACAGCACGCAACCACCGGACACCCTGCGTAGCGATCCGTGGACGCACAGGAGGCGGAAGAGCCGCGAAACAAGGACGAAACACCCCGGGACGGTCACGTGCCGCAACCGTCCCGGGGTGTTATCAAGATTTGGTAAAGGTGGCCGAATGTCGCCAAATCACCGTGGCACCGGCGGCTGCACTGCGTGCCTCAGAAGAGCACCCTGGCCAGCGCCGTCCGGGCCCTGCCGACCCGCGGGTCGTCGGACCCGATCACCTCGAAGAGCCCCAGCAGGTGCACCCGGACCCGGTCCCGGTCCTCGCCCGCCGTGCGGCCCACGGTGTCCACGAGCCGGCCGAAGGCGTCCTCCACATGGCCGCCCACCAGGTCCAGGTCGGCCGCGTCGAGCTGCGCCCCGACGTCCTTCGGGTCCTCGGCGGCGGCCTTGCGCACCGCCTGCGGGTCCAGGTCCTGGACCCGCTGCAGCAGCTCCGCCTGGGCCAGGCCCAGCTTCGCCTCCTCGTTGCCCGGGCGGTCGGAGAGGACGTTGCGGTACGCCTGGATCGCCCCGCCCAGGTCGCCGCGGTCGAGCGCGTCGTGCGCCGCCGCGAGCGTCGGGTCCTCCGGCACGGCCGGTGCGGCCGCCCCGCCGGGCTCGCCGGCGCCGGACGCCCCGGCCAGGCCGGTGATGCCGAACCGCTGCTCGGCGACCAGGACGAGCTGGTCGAGGTACTGGCGGGCCTGGGCCTCGTTCACCGCGCCCTGGAAGAGCGGCACGAGCTGCCCCGCCACCACCGCCATCACCGAGGGGATGGACTGGATGCCGAACTGGGCGGCCAGCATCTGGTTGGCGTCGACGTCGATCTTGGCGAGGACGAACCGGCCCGCGTACTCCTCGGCCAGCCGCTCCAGGATGGGGCTCAGCTGCTTGCAGGGCCCGCACCACTCGGCCCAGAAGTCGACCACGACCGGGGCCTCGGCCGAGCGCTGGACGACCTCCGCCTCGAAGGTCTCCTCGGTGACGTCGACGACGAGCGACCCCTGGACGGCCGGCGGGGCCTCCCCGGCGTCGGCGCGGCGGGCGCGCTCGGCCCGGGCCTGCTCCGCCTTCTGGGCGGCTTCTCCGGCCGCCTTCACCGCGGCGAGGTCGACCACGCCGCGCATGGACATGTTCCGTGGCTGCATGGCTCTATCCTCCCCCGTCCGCAGGGGTGCCGACGCCATCTCCTCCGACGTCCGCCGCACCCGTGTGTCGCGGCCGCCCGGAAGCCGGGCCGCCGCCCCCTGATGCACCGCATGCGGCGCGGGTCCCCACCCGCGCCCTGGTTGCCGCTCTTTACGCTACGAGCCGTAGCGTATATGCCCGGCGCCCCCGGTGGACACAGCGCGGGGGCAACCGGCGGCGTGAGACGGCTCACTCCCCGCGCCCTCCCGGTACCGCGGCACCGCCTGCCTGCGGATACGCTCACCCGGCGGCTCCGACCCGGCCGCGCCCGCCGGATCCCCGCCCCGGGGCACCGCCCCGGGGCACCGCCCCGCACGCCGCTCCCCGCACGTCCCCCTCCCCACACGTCCCCCTCCCCACCCAGGAGACCGCACGTGGCCGCCGCACCCACCGGACCCCCCTCCCCGGCCAAGGGCCGGCCGCGCAGCGCCGCGGCCGACCGCGCCATCCTCGACGCCACCCGCGCGGCCCTCGCCGAACTCGGCTGGGGCGGCCTGACCATGGGCCACGTCGCGGAGCGCGCGGGCGTGGCCAAGACCACCCTCTACCGGCGCTGGCCCTCCCGGAACGAGCTGGTGGTCGACGCCGTCGCCGACCTCTTCGAGGACCTGGAGATCGTCGACCTCGGCAGCCTGCAGGCCGACATCGAGGCCGTGGTGCAGCGGTTCGCCGCGCTGCTCTCGCGCCCCGAGACCCAGGCCGCGCTGCTGGCGCTGTTCGCCGAGGGCACCCGCGACCCGCTGCTGCGGCGCCGCATCCGGGAGGCCATCGTGGACCCGCAGAAGGAGCTGGTGCGCTGCGGGCGGGCCCGCGCCCAGGAGCGCGGCGAGCTGCCGCCGGACGCGGACGAGGCCGCCGCGCGCGAGGAGGTGGACCTCATCTTCGACACGATCGCGGGCACCGTGGAGCACCGCATCCTGGTCAGCGGCGAGTCCGTCGGCGAGGCGTGGATCCACCGCTTCACCACGCTGCTGCTCGCCCCGCTCTCCGGCCTCTCCGCGGGGCGCCCGGCGCAGCGGCCCTGACGGGGCCGGGCCCCGGACGGGGGCCGGGGACGCGGGGCGCGGGAGGCGCCGGGCATCGGGGGCGCGGGGGCGCGGCACGCCGCAGGGGCGCCGCGGGACAGGCTCCGCGGCGCCCCTGCGGGCTCGTGGGGGTCGCACCCGGACCCCGGGGGCCCGGGGTCAGGGGGCCGGAGGGCCCGGGACCGGCGGCTCAGAAGCCGGGCGGCTCGGTGTAGACGCCCCACTCCTCGCGCAGCGCGTCGCAGATCTCGCCCAGCGTGGCCTCCGCCCGCACCGCCTCCAGCATGGGCGGCACCATGTTGGCCCCGGACCGGGCGGCGTCCAGCATCGCGGCGATCCCCGCGCGCACGGCCGCCTCGTCGCGCCCCGCCCGCCGCTCGGCGAGCAGCTTCACCTGCTCCGTCTCGACCTCGTGGCTGACCCGGAGGATCTCCAGGTCGGAGGTGACGGTGGAGGTGTGGCAGTTGACGCCGACGACCCGCTTCTCGCCCTTCTCAACGGCCTGCTGGTACCGGAAGGCCGACTCGGCGGTCTCGCCGGTGAACCAGCCGTCCTCGATGCCACGCAGGATGCCCGCCGTCATCGGCCCGACCGGGTGCTCGGCGCCGCCGTCGCGCTCGCCCATGCGGCGGATCCGCTCGAAGATCTTCTCCGCCTCGGCCTCGATGCGGTCGGTCAGCGCCTCCACGTACCAGGAGCCGCCCAGCGGGTCGGCGACGTTGGCGACGCCGGTCTCCTCCATCAGCACCTGCTGGGTGCGCAGGGCGATCTCGGCGGCCTGGGCGGAGGGCAGGGCGAGGGTCTCGTCCAGGGCGTTGGTGTGCAGGGAGTTGGTGCCGCCGAGGATCGCGGAGAGCGCCTCGACGGCGGTGCGGACCACGTTGTTGTACGGCTGCTGGGCGGTGAGGGAGACGCCGGCCGTCTGGGTGTGGAACCGCAGCCACTGCGCCTTGTCGGTCCTCGCCCCGTACACGTCGCGCATCCAGCGGGCCCAGATGCGGCGGGCGGCGCGGAACTTGGCGATCTCCTCGAAGAAGTCGAGGTGCGCGTCGAAGAAGAAGGAGAGGCCGGGGGCGAAGGCGTCGACGTCCAGGCCCCGGGAGAGGCCGAGCTCGACGTAGCCGAAGCCGTCGGCGAGCGTGAAGGCCAGCTCCTGCGCGGCCGTGGCCCCGGCCTCGCGGATGTGGTAGCCGGAGACCGAGAGCGGCTTGTAGGCGGGGATGCCGGCCGCGCAGTACTCCATGAGGTCGCCGATCAGGCGCAGGTGCGGCTCGGGCGCGAAGAGCCACTCCTTCTGGGCGATGTACTCCTTGAAGATGTCGGTCTGCAGGGTCCCGTTGAGGGTGCCCGGGTCGACGCCCTGGCGCTCGGCGGCCACCAGGTACATGCAGAAGACCGGGACGGCCGGGCCGGAGATGGTCATCGAGGTGGTGACCTCGCCGAGCGGGATGCCCTCGAAGAGGACGTCCATGTCGGCGGCGGAGTCGATGGCGACGCCGCAGTGGCCGACCTCGCCGAGCGAGCGCGGGTCGTCGGAGTCGCGGCCCATCAGGGTCGGCATGTCGAAGGCGACGGAGAGGCCGCCGCCGCCCGCGTCGAGGATCATCCGGTAGCGCTCGTTGGTCTGCCGGGCGTTGCCGAAGCCGGCGAACTGCCGGATGGTCCAGGAGCGGCCCCGGTACCCGGTGGGGTGCAGCCCGCGGGTGAAGGGGTACTCGCCGGGCCAGCCGATCCGCTCGAAGCCCTCGACGGGCTGCCCGGGCGGCGGCCCGTACACGGGCTCGACCGGGTCCCCGGACAGCGTGGTGAAGTCGGCGTCGCGCTTGCGCGCCGCGTCGTACCGCTGCTGCCAGCGGCTCCGGCCGGCCTCGATCTCCTCGGCATCCATGCCGTGAACCCCGCTCCCGTGCGACTGCCAGTACGTCCCCACAATTTACTCGGACGTCCTAGTAATTGTCGACGGGCGCATTCCGGCCCAAACGCGCCGCGGGCGGTCCCTCCCCCGGAGGGAGGAACCGCCCGCGGCAGGCGGAGGGGTCAGGCGCGGACCGGCTGCGGCTCCCGCTCCTGCGGCGCGGCGTCCCGCACGACCCGGCGCTCGGCGAAGAACGAGGCCAGCGGGACGGTGCCGGCGACCAGGACCAGCACCAGCTTGCCGAGCGGCCACTTGAGCTTCATGCCCAGCAGGAAGGCCACCACGAAGTAGGCCATGTACAGGTAGCCGTGCAGCTGCGCCACGTAGAGGGTGGCGTCCCTGCCCGCGCCGAAGCCGTACTTGGCGACCATGAAGCCGCACAGCAGCAGCAGCGCGCAGCCGGTGGCGTAGGCCAGCACCCGGTACCAGGTCAGCAGGGGGTTCGACTTCACCGCGTTCGCCTCACATGCCAGGGGTTCGGGGCGGTGTGTCCGGACTCGGCACCGCCTCCCCGAGGGTAACCCCGGCCCCTGCGGACCCTGCGCACGCCCCCGGGGCGGGACCCTTCGCAGAGCGGCTTCGCCGACAGCCGGACACGGGAGCCGGCCCTCTCCCCGCACCGGTCCCGCGGAGCCGGCCGGGCGGCCTCCCCCGGACCGGGCGGACAGCAGTCGATCGCACCGTCCGCACTCCTCTGCGGTCCTCGGCCCGGAGCGCGCATGCCGAGAGCGCCCGGCAGGCGGCCGCCGGGGAGGGGCGCGCCCTGCCGGTACGGCCGGGCCGGCCGGGCCGGCCGCCGGCCCCTGCACCCGTGCGTGCGGCGGGCGTCCGCGGGGGGCGGTCAGCCGCTGCTCGCCGCCGCGGCGGCCTTCCCGGACGCGGGCTCGGGCTCGGGTTCCGGTTCCGGTTCCGGCTCCGGCTCCGGCTCGGTGAAGTCGCCGGCGGCGACGCGGAGCGGCCGCAGCAGGTCGAAGATCTCGCGGCACCGGTCGGCGTCGTACTCGTCCAGGCCGAAGTCCATGGCCATGAGGTCGCGGGTGGCGTCCTCCACCACCGCGCGCCCGCGGTCGGTGATGGCGGCGAGGACGCCGCGGCCGTCGAGGGGGTTGGGGCGGCGGGAGACCAGGCCGGCGCGCTCCAGGCGGTCGACGGTGTTGGTGACGCTCGTGGGGTGCACCATGAGCCGCTCGCCGATCTTGGAGAGGGAGAGCTCGCCGGTGCGGCTGAAGGTGAGCAGCACCAGGGCCTCGTAGCGGGCGAAGGTCAGCCCGTACGGCTTGACGACCGCGTCGACCCGGCCGAGCAGGATCTGGTGGGCGCGCATGACCGACGTGATCGCGGCCATGGAGGGCACGGCCCCCCAGCGCCGGGTCCACAGGTCGTCGGCGCGGGCGATCGGGTCGAAGTCGAGGCTGAGCTGCTTGGGCACGTCCCCACCGTACCGGCGGTCCGGCGGACGGCCGAGGCCCTGTCCACAGGGCGGGCGGTGGCGGGGCGCCGCCGCGGGCGGGACTGGTCCGGACCAGCATGATCGACGATCACGCGGGGCCGCCGCGTGTCAACGGCAGGCCGCACTCCGCGGGGGATTGGCCGGTTGCAGCCCCTCGATCGCAGGCGGAACCGGCCGTCCGCACCCGCTTCGTCCGGTTCGGAGCCCCGGCGGGCGACCGGAGGACGAACGGCGGGCGACGGGGTTGTGGCGAAAGTCCGCCAACCACTGAGCGGACCCTGTCATTTCACTTATTCAATTGTCATGCTTCCGGTCAGCCCCGTACGGCGCCCGCGTCCACCCACCGCGAGCGCCGTGAAACCGCACGGAGCTGCACGTCCGCGCCCGCTCCGCCCTCGAAGGCGCACACCCGACGCCCCCGGAGCGACGCGCGACCGCGCACACGCGGTGGTACCGAAAGGGAACACAGTGAAGCGAAAGCTGACCGCCGGAGCCCTCCTCTCCGCCTCCACCATGCTCGTCGTGGGCATCCAGGCGGGCACCGGAACGGCCAACGCCGCCGTCGGCGCGTCCGCCGCGCCGGCCGCCTCCGCCCAGCGCGCCGCGGCGGTGGAGCTGGCCCGCACCCAGGCTCCCGCCCTGGCCCGGACGCTGGCCCTCGGCAGCCAGGAGAAGCTGGTCGTCAAGGACGTCGTGGTGGACGCCGACGGCACCCGCCACGTGCGCTACGACCGCACCTACGGCGGCCTGCCGGTGCTCGGCGGCGACCTGGTCGTCCACCAGGTCGCCGGCGGCGCCGTGAAGTCGGTCGACCGCGCCGTCTCGAAGCGGATCGCACTAAAGAGCCTCACCCCGGCCCTCGCCCCGGCCAAGGCCGCGGGCGAGGCGTCGAGCGCGGTGAGGTCGCTGGTGGGCGACACCTCCGACAAGGACGCGTCCCCGCTGAGGTCGGTCGGCGCCGCGGCCGCCCCGAAGCTGGTCGTCTGGGCCGCCTCCGGCACCCCGCGCCTGGCCTACGAGACCGTCGTCACCGGCACCCGCGCCGACGGCACCCCCAGCGAGCAGCACGTCGTCACCGACGCCGCCTCGGGCGCCGTCCTCTCCCGGCACGAGGCGGTCCAGACCGTCGCCGGCACCGGCAAGGGCGTCTTCGTGGGCTCGGTGCCGCTGAACACGACCCTCTCGGGCTCCACGTACCAGCTCAAGGACGCCACCCGCGGCAACCAGTACACGACGAACCTGTCCAACAAGACCTCCGGCGCCGGCACCCTCTACACCGACGCGGACAACGCGTGGGGCGACGGCACCGTCTCCAACGGCCAGTCCGCCGCCGTGGACGCCCAGTTCGGCGCGGCCGCCACCTGGGACTACTACAAGAACACCTTCGGCCGGAACGGCATAGCCAACGACGGCAAGGGCGCCTACAGCCGCGTCCACTACGGCCGCAACTACGTCAACGCCTTCTGGAGCGACTCCTGCTTCTGCATGACGTACGGCGACGGGTCGAGCAACACCCACCCGCTGACCGAGCTGGACGTCTCGGGCCACGAGATGAGCCACGGCGTCACCAGCCGCACCGCCAACCTCGCCTACTCCGGTGAGTCGGGCGGCCTCAACGAGGCCACCTCCGACATCTTCGGCACCATGGTGGAGTTCTCCGCGAACCTCACCACCGACAAGCCGGACTACCTGATCGGCGAGCTGATCGACCTCAACGGCAACGGCACGCCGCTGCGCTACATGGACAAGCCCTCGAGGGACGGCGCGTCGGCGGACTACTGGTCCTCCGGCGTCGGCAGCCTGGACGTCCACTACTCCTCGGGCGTCGCCAACCACTTCTTCTACCTGCTGTCCGAGGGCAGCGGCGCCAAGACCGTCAACGGCGTCAGCTACAACAGCCCGACCTACAACGGCGCCACCCTGGCGGGCATCGGCCGCGACAAGGCCGCCGCGATCTGGTACCGGGCGCTGACGGTCTACATGACCTCGACCACCAACTACAAGGCGGCCCGCACCGCCACGCTGAGCGCCGCCGCGGACCTCTACGGCAGCGGCAGCGCGGAGTACAACGCGGTCGCCGCGACCTGGACGGCCGTGAACGTCAACTGACACGACGCCAGGAGGAACGTTTCTCCATGAGGGCCGGCCGGCTCCCGCGACCACGGGAGCCGGCCGGCCCTCCGGCGTGCGGGGGGGGCAGGCCCCTGCACGGCCGCGCCGTGGCAGCACGCCCTCGGGCCCCGCCCTCAGGACCCGCCATCGGGGCCTGCCGCCGGGACCCGTCCTCACGACTCCGCGAGATGCCGCTCGACGGTGTCGACCTTGGCGGTGAGGCCGTCGACGACCCCCGGGCGGACGTCCGCCTTGAGCACCACGCTGACCCGGGGCGCGCGGGCGGCGACGGCGTCCACGGCCTGCTTGACCACGGCCATCACCTCGTCCCACTCCCCCTCGACGGAGGTGAACATCGCGTCGGTGCGGTTGGGCAGGCCGGACTCGCGGACGACCCGGACCGCCTCGGCGACGTACGCGCCGACGTCCTCCCCCACACCCAGCGGGGTGACCGAGAAGGCGACGATCATCAGGCCGCCGCCCTCTCCGCGGCGCCCCCGGCCGCACCCGCCGGGGCGAGGCCCTCGCGCTCCTCGCGGGCCAGCATCCGCTCGGCGAAGAAGCCGCCGGTCGGCAGCACCGAGAGCACGAACATCACGGCGGCGCGGCGCAGGCCCCACCCCTGCTTCTTCCAGGCGTCGAGGAGGAAGAGCACGTAGAGGACGAAGAGCAGGCCGTGGACGCCGCCCATCACCGGGACCGCGTTGAACTCGGTGGTGCGCTTGAGCACCGAGCAGACCAGCAGGACGAGGAAGGAGACCGCCTCGGGGGCGGAGACGAGGCGCAGGCGGTGGACGGCGCTGCTCCCGGCGGGTGCGGGGGCGCCGTCCGCGGTGGCGGGGGCGTTCCGGTCGGGGGCGTTCTGGGCGGCAGCGGGGGTGGGCACGGCGGCTGACCTCACAGGGTGGACGGCACTGCTTGTGAACGGGCGCACAAACTCCCGCCCATTATCACCGCGTCCGGCCCGCCCGCCCCGCCCGGGGCGTCCGCTGCGAGCGACGTCACAGCCGCGTCACAGCCGCGCCGCAGAACCCCCCGCCCGGGGGAAGCGCCTGGTCCGGCGTCCGCGACGGCGCCTATCCTCGGCCGTGCGGCGCGGGCCGACCCCCCGGCCCGCAGCGGAACGGGGAGCGGACGACGATGGCACTGGACTGGGACCGGCGGACCTGCGCACGCCGCGGCCACATCACCTACGCGCCGGTCGAGCAGGAACTGCGCGAGCGGCTGCACGCGGTGACCGCCGTCGGCGACGCCTGGCGCTGCCTGCGCTGCGGCGACTTCGCGCTGGGCGAGCCGCACGGCTCGGGCCCGGCCGGGGAGGCGCCGCTGGTGCCGCGCGGCAAGGCGCTGCGGGACCTGTTCATCCTGCGGTTCCTGGCCGTGGAGCGGGCGGTGCGCGGCGTCTTCATCGTGCTGGCCGCCTGGGCGGTGTGGCGGTTCTCCAACAGCCGGGACGCGGTGCACCGGCTCTTCGACGAGGACCTCACCGTCCTGCGCCCGGTGGCGGACCACTTCCACTACGACATCGACCACTCCCCCGTCGTGGACACCATCCGGAAGACCTTCGAGTACAGGCACTCCACCCTGCTGGTCGTGGCGGGGGCGCTGCTCGTCTACGCCCTGGTCGAGATCGTCGAGGGCGTCGGCCTGTGGATGGCGAGGCGCTGGGCGGAGTACCTGACGGTGGTGGCCACCGCGGCCTTCCTGCCGCTGGAGGTCTACGAGCTCACCGAGCGGGTCAGCTGGCTGAAGATCGCCACCCTCGTCGTCAACGTGCTGGCGGTGCTGTGGATCGCGCTCTCCAAGCGGCTGTTCGGGCTGCGCGGCGGCCGGGCGGCGTTCGAGGCCGAGCGGCACTCGGCGTCGCTGCTGGAGGTCGAGGAGGCCGCCGGGACGCACCCCGCCGGCGTGTCGGGGGGCCCGGCGGCCGGCTGACCGCCGGCCGCGCGCCGTGCCCGGGCGGTCCGGGACATGTCCCGGATCGGTACCGGTGCGGCGCGCGCCCCTCGCCCGATCGGCCGGATGCGGGCTACCTTGTCGCCCGTGGCACAGTTTCGACTGCAGGGGTCCAAGGTGCTCGCCGTCGACATGACGGGCGACGCCGTGAAGGCCCGGAACGGGTCCATGGTCGCGTACACCGGCCAGATGAACTTCAAGAAGCTCTCCGGCGGCGGTGAGGGACTGCGCGGCATGGTCGCGCGCCGCCTGACCGGCGAGCAGATGGTGGTGATGGAGGTCAAGGGGCAGGGGACCTGCTACTTCGCGGAGCGCGCCACCGAGGTGAACCTGGTGCGGCTGAACGGGGAGGCGCTCTTCGTCGAGGCCGACAACCTGCTCTGCACCGAGGCGACGCTGCACACCGGCACGTCGTTCACCGGACTGCACGGCGCGGCCTCCGGCAACGGGCTGTTCACCACCAAGGTGGAGGGCCACGGCTGGGCGGCGGTGATGTCGGACGGTCCGGCGATCATCCTGCGGGTCTCGCAGGGGATGCCGCTGCGGGTCGACCCGGGGGCGTACATCGCGCACACCGGCAACCTCAACCGGAACTTCAGGTCGGGTGCGGGCTTCAGCACCTTCTTCGGCGAGGGGGGCGGCGAGGCGATGCAGATCGAGTTCGTCGGCGACGGACTGGTGTACGTGCAGCCGTCGGAGCGCGTGACGGTCGGCGGTGACGTCTGATGCCGTTCACGAAGATCAACGGCAAGATGGTCGAGGCGCAGGTCCTCCCCGGCCAGAAGGTGTTCAGCCAGCGCGGCGCGATGCTCGCCTACAGCGGCCAGGTCACCTTCACGCCCAACATGGCGGGCGGCCAGGGCGGCCTGATGTCGATGATCGGCCGCCGGGTGGCCAACGAGGACACCCCGCTCATGACGGTCGAGGGGCAGGGCCGGGTGATGTTCGGGCACGGGGGCCACAACGTCCACGTGATCGACCTGGCCGGCGACACCCTCTACGTGGAGGCCGACCGGCTGCTCGCCTTCGACGGCACGCTGCAGCAGTCGACGATGTTCATGGGCTCGCAGGGCGGCGTGATGGGCATGGTGCGCGGCCAGGTGACCGGGCAGGGCCTGTTCACCACCCAGCTGAGCGGCCAGGGCTCGGTGGCGGTGATGGCCCACGGCGGCGTCATCGAGCTGCCGATCACGCCCCAGCAGCCGGTCCACGTCGACCCGCAGGCGTACGTGGCGCACCGGGGCCAGGTGCAGAACAAGCTGTCCACGGCGCTGGGCTGGCGCGACATGGTGGGGCGCGGCTCGGGCGAGGCGTTCCAGCTGGAGCTGTCCGGCCACGGAGCGGTGTACGTGCAGGCCAGTGAGGAGAAGCTCTGATGTCCTACCCGCCGCAGCCGCCGCCGTACGGGCAGCCGGGCTACCCGCCGCAGCAGGGCTACCCCCCGCAGCAGGGCTATCCGCCCCAGCAGGGGTATCCGCCGCAGCAGGGGTATCCGCCGCCCCAGGGGGGCTACCCGCCCCCGCAGCCGCAGCAGTACGGCGGCCCGCAGGCGCCCCTGCCGCAGACGGCGGTCGGCGGCCCGGTGGTGCACGACGCGCACACCCTGCCGGCGAACGACAACGTCAACCCGTACGCCTTCTCCGTGGACCTCAACGGCCAGTACTTCCTGCAGAAGGGGAAGATGGTCGCGTACTACGGGAACATCCAGTTCCACGGCATCGGGCACGGCCCGCTGGACCAGCTGGTGGGGCGGAGCTTCCACTCGCCGCTGCACGCCGCGGACTGGGTGGTGGCCGAGGGCCAGGGGAGGATGATCCTGGCCGACCGGGCGTTCGACCTGAACTCCTACGACCTGGAGGACGGCAACCTCACCGTCCGCTCGGGCAACCTGCTGGCGTTCGACCCGAGCCTGTCGCTGAAGCAGTCGATCATCCCGGGGTTCCTCACCCTGATCGGCACGGGCAAGTTCGTGGCGGCGTCCAACGGGCCGGTGCACTTCGTGGAGCCGCCGGTCCGGGTGGACCCGCAGGCCCTGGTGGGCTGGGCGGACTGTCCGTCGCCGTGCCACCACTACGACCACAGCTACATGCGGGGCGTGCTGGGCGGCATCCGGCAGCTGACCGGGCTCGGCGGGGTCTCCGGCGAGGAGCACCAGTTCGAGTTCATCGGCGCGGGCCAGGTGCTGCTGCAGTCGTCGGAGAAGCTGATGGCGGAGATCAACACCGGGCACGTGCCGAACGAGGCGGGCATCCCGGGCGCGGGCGCGCCCTCCCACACCCCGCAGCAGTACGGCGGGCAGCAGCTGCCCAACGTGAACATCCCGGGACTGGGCAACCTGGGGGACCTGGGGCGCCGCTTCGGCCTGTGACACGGCCGGCCTGCGACACGGCCGGGAGTGGGGTCCGTCACAGGCGGGCCCCACTCTTCGTACAAAGTTAAACAACCTTGGGTATCATGTCCCCATGGACGCCGACACCGCCTCCCAGGACCCCGCCGCCCCCGACGCCGACGCCGAGGGCAGGGCCCCCTGGCTCTCCGTGCGGGAGCAGCAGCTGTGGCGCGCCCACCTCGACGTGAGCAGGCTGCTGGAGCACCAGCTGGGCCGGGAGCTCCAGCCGCACGGCCTGGCGATGAACGACTACGAGATCCTCGTGGTGCTCTCGGAGGAGCCCAAGCGGCGGATGCGGATGACCGACCTGGCCACCGCCACCCTGCAGTCCAAGAGCCGCCTCTCCCACCAGGTCACCCGGATGGAGAAGGCCGGCCTGGTCGTCCGGGAGGGGTGCCCGGGCGACCGCCGCGGCCTGTACGCGGTGCTGACCGACAAGGGCTGGGAGACGCTGCAGAAGGTGGCCCCGGACCACGTCCGCAGCGTCCGCCACCACTTCATCGACCGGTTCGACGAGGACCAGGTCGCCGCCCTCTACGAGGCGCTGGCCCCCGTCGCCGAGCACCTGAGGTCGCTGCGCGGCCGCGGCTGAGCCGCCCGCCGCACCGCACCACGCAGGCGCCCGCACCGCACCCCGCAGGCGCCCGCGCCGCACTCCGCCGGCCCGCAGGAGCCCGCGCCGCCGCCGGGCCGCGCCGCACGCGGGCGCCCGGGCGGGTCAGGCCCCGGTGAGGCCGTCGACCAGGCCGTCGGCGGCCGCGTACGGGTCCAGCGTGCCCGCCGCGACCCGCTCGGCCAGCGCGTCCAGCCGCCGGTCGCCGTGCAGGTCGCCCATCCGGCTGCGCAGCGCCGCCACCGCGATCGCCTCGACCTCGTCGGCCGCCCGGCGCCGGCGGCGGGCCGCCAGCTCGCCGTGCTCCTCCATCCAGGCGCGGTGCTTCTCCAGCGCCTCGACGACCTCGTCCACGCCCTCGCCGCGCGCCGCGACCGTCTTGACGATCGGCGGCCGCCAGTCGCCGGGCGCGCGGGACTCCCCCAGGCCCAGCATGTGGTTCAGCTCGCGGGCGGTCGCGTCGGCGCCGTCCCGGTCCGCCTTGTTGACCACGAAGACGTCGCCGATCTCCAGGATGCCCGCCTTCGCGGCCTGGATGCCGTCGCCCATGCCGGGCGCCAGCAGCACCACGGTGGTGTCGGCCTGGGCGGCGACCTCCACCTCGGACTGGCCGACGCCGACCGTCTCCACCAGGACCACGTCGCAGCCGGCCGCGTCCAGCACCCGCAGCGCCTGCGGGGCGGCCCAGGACAGGCCGCCGAGGTGGCCGCGGGTGGCCATGGAGCGGATGTAGACCTCGGGGTCGGTGGCGTGCTCCTGCATGCGCACCCGGTCGCCGAGCAGCGCCCCGCCGGAGAACGGCGAGGACGGGTCCACCGCCAGCACGCCGACCCGCTTGCCGCGCCGGCGGTAGGCGGCGACCAGCGCGGAGGTGGAGGTGGACTTGCCCACGCCCGGGGAGCCGGTCAGCCCCACCGTGTACGCGCGGCCGGTGTGCGGCGCGAGCGCCGCCATCGCCTCCCGCAGCTGCGGCGCGGCGTTCTCCACCAGGGAGATCAGCCGGGCCACCGCCCGCGGGCGGCCCTGCCGCGCCTGCTCCACCAGCGTCGGCACATCGATCATGAAGGTCATCTCTCTTGGCAGTCGGCGGCGAGGGGGCGCATGCGGGACCGTACCCGCGTGCACCCCCGACCGTACGTCGGACCGTGGACCGGCCCCTGGGGCGGGCGGCGCCCCGGGACCGGCGGTCCCGGGGCGCCGCCCGCGCGGTCAGGCCCTCGGCACCCGGATGACCAGGGCGTCGCCCTGGCCGCCGCCGCCGCACAGGGCGGCCGCGCCGACGCCGCCGCCGCGGCGCTGCAGCTCCAGCGCCAGGTGCAGCACGATGCGGGCGCCGGACATGCCGATCGGGTGGCCGAGCGCGATGGCGCCGCCGTTGACGTTGACCTTCTCGGGGGTGACGCCCAGGTCCTTCATGGACTGCACGGCGACCGCGGCGAAGGCCTCGTTGATCTCGATCAGGTCGAGGTCGGCGACGGTCAGGCCCTCCTTGGCGAGCGCGTGGGCGATCGCGTTGGACGGCTGCGACTGGAGGGAGTTGTCGGGGCCGGCGACGTTGCCGTGCGCGCCGATCTCGGCGATCCAGGACAGGCCCAGCTCCTCGGCCTTCGCCCTGCTCATCACGACCACCGCGGCGGCGCCGTCGGAGATCTGCGAGGAGGTGCCGGCGGTGATGGTGCCGTCCTTGCTGAAGGCGGGGCGCAGCCGGCCCAGCGACTCCGCGGTGGTCTCGGGGCGGATGCCCTCGTCCTGGGAGAAGAGCACCGGGTCGCCCTTGCGCTGCGGGATCTCCACGGGGGCGATCTCGGCGTCGAAGAGGCCGTTCTTCTGGGCGGCGGCGGCGCGCTGGTGGGAGAGGGCGGCGATCTCGTCCTGCTCGGCGCGGCCGATGCCCAGCCGGGTGTTGTGCTTCTCGGTGGACTCGCCCATGGCGATGTTCTCGAAGGCGTCGGTGAGGCCGTCGTGCGCCATCGCGTCGAGCATCTGCACGGCGCCGTACTTGTAGCCCTCGCGGGACTTCGGCAGCAGGTGCGGGGCGTTGGTCATCGACTCCTGGCCGCCGGCCACGACGACGTCGAACTCGCCGGCCCGGATCAGCTGGTCGGCCAGGGCGATGGCGTCCAGACCGGAGAGGCAGACCTTGTTGACGGTCAGGGCGGGCACGTTCATCGGGATGCCGGCCTTGACGGCGGCCTGGCGCGCGGGGATCTGGCCGGCGCCGGCCTGGAGCACCTGGCCCATGATCACGTACTGGACCTGCTCGCCGGTGATGCCGGCCCGCTCCAGGGCCGCCTTGATGGCGAAGCCGCCGAGGTCCGCACCGGAGAAGGACTTGAGGGAGCCGAGCAGACGGCCCATCGGGGTGCGCGCACCTGCGACGATGACAGAGGTGGTGCCTGCGGATCCGGTCATGGAACGAGCCCCTTCGCACGTCATGGCCACGGGCCCCGGCGCGGCGGGCACCGGCCGTCCCGGCGGGCCGGGCGGCCGCGGCGGCCGGGCGGGCGGGGCCCGGGTGAGGGTTTTCGCCCAATGTACTGAGCCGTATCCCCGCCGTCACCGCAGCCGGGGTGTGATCACGGGCACGTCGCGGGCCGGTTTCGCCCGCCCGGCCGACCGGGTCCCGGCGCGGCGGCGCGTCCGCTATGGGGGCACCCGGGGTGATCCGTCCCGCACGGGGTGTGAGCAGACTCGCAGGGCGCCCTACTGGCCGCCCCGCCGCCGGATGCGCTGGACTGGTGACCGTGCGGTCCCGGCCCGCCGGTCCGCACCCGCCCCGGCCGGCCCGCTTCCCGGGCCCCGGCCCCACCCTCAGGAGGCCGCCTTGCTCACCCGCATCGACCACATCGGCATCGCCTGCTTCGACCTCGACCGGACGGTGGAGTTCTACCGCTCCACCTACGGCTTCGAGGTCTTCCACAGCGAGGTCAACGAGGAGCAGGGGGTGCGCGAGGCGATGCTGCGCATCAACGGCACCGACGACGGCGGCGCCTCCTACCTCCAGCTGCTGGAGCCCACCCGCGAGGACTCCACCGTCGCCAAGTGGCTGGCGAAGAACGGCGAGGGGGTCCACCACATCGCCTTCGGCACCGCGGACGTGGACGCCGACGCCGCGGACGTCCGCGCCAAGGGCGTGCGGGTGCTGTACGACGAGCCGCGCACGGGCTCCATGGGGTCCCGCATCACCTTCCTGCACCCCAAGGACTGCGGCGGCGTCCTCACCGAGCTGGTGACCTCGGCGAAGGCCCAGGGGGAGACCGGCGGCCACTGAGCGCCGGACCCCACGAATCCTTCGCCGGACCTCCACGGGAGGCCCCCACCCGCCGGGCCGGACACCGCAGAAGGTGCGGAACCCGCCGGTAACCAGGGAAAAAGCCGGAGGTGGCCGGTGGGGGCCCCCGTGACACGACTACAATGCCCGGGTGCGCCCAAGCCCGTGGAGGACGGGCCGCTGGGACGCAGGCCGGCAGGCACGCGGACGAAGGGGACGAGCAGGGCAGCAGCGTGCGGGCGGCGGACGGTGCCCGGCGGCGGAGCCGCCGGGACGGCCGGACCGGAGGGGCGGCGGCAGCGGGCCGGTGAAGGTCGCGCCGGAATCTGTCACCATGCTCCGGTAAGGCAACAGTTTCGCCGAGGAGTTCACCCGGACGGCGGAGCGGCGCAGGACGGCCGCCCACCGGCCGGACGGCTCCGTCCGTGGCGGAGGGCCCTCGTCCCCGGGGTGCCGTCCACCGGCCGCGGGTGCAAGGGTCCGTCGGGACCGATCCCAGTCAGGGCAGGGGATCCGGTTGTCCCGCGCGGGTCGAGGACGCGACCAGGAGATGGATGGGACCGCGGAGTGCGGGGCTACGACCGCTACGAGGTTGACGATCACCTCTCCAAGTTCGAGGCCGAGATGGACCGGCTTCGGACGGAGCGGGACAAGGCCGTCGAGCATGCCGAGGACCTCGGCTACCAGGTGGAGGTCCTCAGGGCCAAGCTGCACGAGTCCCGTCGGCAGCTCGCCCAGCCGCGCGCCTTCGACTCCGTCACCGGGCAGGCCGAGCAGCTGCTGCGCACCGCGGAGATGCAGGCCCAGCAGCTGCGGGCGGACGCCGAGCGGCAGCTGCGCGAGTCCCAGGCGGCCACCCAGCGCCTGATGGCCGAGGCCGCCGAGCGCAGCGCCCGGCTGGACGCCGAGATGCAGGCCGAGGCCCGTGCCCGCCGGCAGCGCCTGGAGGAGGAGCTGGCGGAGCTGCGGCGCAACGCCGAACGGCACGTCAGCGAGAACGTCAACTGGGCCGAGCAGGCCCGCGCCGGCACGGAGCAGGAGTCCCAGCGGCTCCTCCAGGAGTCCCGGCTGGAGGCGGAGCGGCTGCTGGCCGCCGCCCGTGCCGAGGCGGCCGCCATCGCCGACCAGGCCCGCGCCCAGACCGCCGCCGACGTCGAGTCGACCCGCGCCGAGGCGGAGCGCGCCCTGCAGCGCGCCCAGGAGCAGGCCGAGCGGCTGCTGAAGGCCGCCGCCGAGCAGGCCCAGGAGGCCGCCTCGCAGGCCGAGCGGCTGCGCGGCAGCGCCGCCAGCGAGGCGGAGGGCCGCCTGGCCGCCGCCCAGGACGAGATCGCGCGGCTCAAGCGCGAGGCCGCCGAGGCGGAGGCCGCCGCCGAGCAGGCCCTGGCCCGGTCCCGGGCCGAGGTGGAGCGGCTGCGGGCGGAGGCCGCCGCCGAGGCGGAGCGGGCCCGCCGCGAGGCCGCCGAGCTGCGCGCCGAGGCCGAGCGGTCCGCCGAGCAGCTGCAGGCGGACGCCGAGGCCGCCGCCGAGCGCCGGGTGGCCGACACCGAGGCCGCCAGCGAGCAGCGGACCGCGACCGCGAAGGCGGAGATCGCCCGCATGGTGGCCAACGCCACCAGGGAGGCGGACCGCATCAAGGCCGAGGCCGCCGAGGCCAGGGCCGCCGCGGAGGCGGAGGCGGAGCGGCTCCGCGCCGAGGCCGAGGCCACCGCGGAGGCGCTGCGGGCCGAGGCCCTGGAGCAGGGCCGCAGCGAGGGCGCCAAGGACGCCACGGTGCACCTGGCCAAGGCCGCCCGCACCGCCGAGGACGTGGTGGCCCGTGCCACCGCCGCGGCCGAGGAGACCCGGGCGGAGGCCGCCGCCGAGGCGGAGCGGATCCGGGCCGAGGCCAAGGCGGAGGTGGAGCGGCTCCGCGCCGAGGCGGAGGCCGCCGCCGAGCAGGCGCAGAGCGCCGTCCTGGGCGAGACCGCGGACATCCGCGCCCGCATCCAGGACATGCAGGACGAGGCGGCCCGGTTCCGCGCCGAGGCCGAGCAGCTGCGGGCCGAGGCCGCCGCGGAGGCCGAGCGGGCCCGCAGCGAGGCCCGGCGCCAGGCCGTGGTGCAGATCGAGGAGTCCGCCCGCAGCGCCGAGGAGCTGCTGACCCGGGCCAAGGCCGACGCCGACGACCTGCGGGCCGGCGCCGCCGGCGAGGTGGAGCGGCTGCGCGAGCAGGCCAAGGAGCGGGCGGCGGAGGTCCAGGGCCGCGCCGAGCAGGTGCTGGCGCGGGCCCGCGACGAGGCCGAGAAGATCACCGCCGAGGCCGAGCGGCTGCGCGACCAGGAGCGGGAGGCCGCCGGGCAGGAGGCCGAGCGGCTGGCGCGGCAGGCCGCGGAGCACGCGGAGGCGGTGCGCCGGGAGGCCGAGGAGTTCTCCGCCCGGGTCCGCGCCGAGGCGGACGCGGAGGCGCGGGCGCTGCGGGCCGAGACGGACTCCGTGGTGCGGACGCAGCGCGAGGAGGCCGAGGCCTACGCCGCGGCCCTGCGCGAGGAGGCCGCCCGGGAGCGGGAGGCCGCCTCGGAGGGGCTGCAGCGCGAGCAGGCCGAGACCGCGGCGCTGCTGGCGGCCGCCGAGCAGGCCGCCCGCGAGGCGGAGCAGGCGGCGGCGGAGCTGGCGGAGCGGACGGCCCGGGAGGCCGAGGAGGTCCGGGCGGCGGCCGCCGCCGAGGCGGAGGAGCTGCGGGGCCGGGTCGCCGCCGAGGTGGCCGCCTCGCGGGCCGACGCCGAGGGCGAGGCGGTCCGGCTGCGGGCCGACGCGCAGGCCGAGGCCGAGGAGCTGCGGGCCGGTGCCCGGGAGGAGTCCGAGCGGCTGCGGGCGGACGCCGAGGTGGAGACCGCCCGGCTGCGCGAGGAGGCCCGCCAGGCGCAGGAGACCGCGGAGCAGCTGGGCGCCGAGCTGATGGCGGAGGCCGAGGCGCGCGCCGCCGCGCTGGCCGCCGAGGCGGAGCAGGAGCGCATCGCGGCCCGCGAGGAGGCGGCGCGGCTCTCCGCCGAGGCCGCCGAGCGGCTGGAGGGGGCCCGGAGCGAGGCCGCCCGCGCCCTCGGCGAGGCCGAGCGGCGCGCCGCCGAGCTGGTGGCCGCCGCCGAGGACGAGGCCGCCCAGGTGCGCCAGTCGGTGGCGGGCCTGTACGAGGCGGCGGAGCGGCAGACGGCCCAGCTGCGGGCGGACGCCGAGCGGGAGTCCGCCGAGGTGCGGACCGCGGCCGGGCGGGAGACCGCGGAGCTGCGGGAGACCGCCGCCCGGGAGGTCGCCGAGCTGCGGTCGCGGGCCGGCGCCGAGGCGGAGCGGGTCCGCGAGGAGGCCGCGGAGGCCGCCTCCCGGCTGCACGCCGAGGCCGACGGCTACGCCGCCCGGGTGCGGGCGGAGGCCGACGCGGACCGGCGGTCCGCCGAGGCGTACGGCCGCGACCAGCGGGCCGCGGCCGACGCGGACGCCACGCGGCTGCTGGCCGAGGCCGAGGAGCTGGCGGCCGCCGCGCGGTCCGAGGCCGACGAGTACGCCGTCGCCACCCGGGCCGCGGCGGCCCGGACCCTCGCCGAGGCGGAGGAGCGGGCGGCGTCCCTGGTCGCACAGGCGCGGGCGGAGGCCGAGGCGCTGACCGGGGAGGCCCAGACGGCCGCGCTGGCGACCACCGCCGCCGCCGAGGAGCAGGCGGACGCCATGGTGGCGGCCGCCCGCAAGGAGGCCGACCGGCTGGTCGCCGAGGGCGCCGCCGAGGGCCGCACCGCGGTGGAGCGCGCCAGGGCGGACGCCGACGCGCTGCTCGCGGAGGTCCGCCGGGACTCCACGGCGATCCGGGAGCGGGCCGAGGAGCTGCGCGACCGGACGCACGCGGAGGTCGAGGAGCTGCACGAGCGGGCCCGCAAGGAGGCCGCGGAGGCGCTGCGGTCGGCCGGCGAGCGGGTCGACAAGCTGGTGACGGCGGCTCAGGAGCAGCTCACCGAGGCCGAGGAGCAGGCGGTGGAGACCGTGGCGGAGGCCGAGGAGCGGGCCGCCGCGCTGGTCGCCGCCGCGGAGGAGCGGGCGTCGGAGCTGAACTCCGAGGCGTCCGCGGAGGCCAGCAAGGTCCGCATCGCCGCCGTGCGCAAGGCGGAGGCCCTGCTGAAGGAGGCCGAGCAGAAGCTCGCCGACTCCGAGGCGGAGGCCGAGCGGCGCCGCACCGAGGCCGACGAGCGGCTCTCCGCCGCCCAGGAGGAGGCGGAGGAGCGGCTGGAGAAGGCGGCGGCCGAGGTCGAGGAGCGGCTGCGGGAGGCCGGGGAGAAGGCCGAGGAGGAGCTGCGCCTCGCGCGCGAGGAGGCGGAGCGGATCGTGGCGGAGGCCCGCGGGGAGGCCGACCGCACCACGCAGGCGGGGAAGCGCGAGCTGGACGAGCTGGTGCGGCGCCGCAAGGACATCAACACCGAGATCGCGCGCGTCCAGGACGTGCTGTCGGCGCTGGAGGCCTTCGAGGCCCCGCCAGCTGCCGGTCAGCGCAGCGGGGGGACCAACGGGGGAAGCGGTACGGGCAGGACGGGCGGCGGTCCCGGAGGCCGCGACGGGGGCGCCAGGGCAGGGGCCGGGGTCGGCTCCGCACGGTCGGGTGGAAAGCGGGCCGACGGCCCACCACCCGATTGAGCGGACATTGTGCACCAACCCCCGGCTTCCGCTCGATGACACTCCGGATTCGTGCCAGGATTCCCCCTATCACCTCACCGGTCTTACGACAGGAACCCCATCCCCATGAGCGACACTCACTCTCCGCACGGCTTCGACGTCGTGCGCCGCGGGTACGAGCGCGCCCAGGTCGACGAGCGCATCACCAAGCTGGTCAGCGACCGGGACAGTGCCCTCTCGCGCATCACGGCCCTGGAGAAGCGCATCGAGGAGCTGCACCTCGAGACGCAGAACGCGCAGGCGGCCGTCACCGACGCCGAGCCCTCGTACGCCGGCCTCGGCGCGCGCGTGGAGAAGATCCTGCGGCTGGCCGAGGAGGAGGCCAAGGACCTGCGGGACGAGGCGCACCGGGCCGCCGAGCAGCACCGCGAGCTGGCCGAGGCCGCGGCGCAGCAGGTCCGCTCGGAGGCCGAGGCCTACGCGAAGGACCGCAAGGCGAAGGCCGAGGAGGAGGGCCGGCGCATCGTCGACAAGGCCGACTCCGACGCCGCCCAGCTGCGGGCCGAGGCCACCAAGGACGCGCAGAACAAGCGCGAGGAGGCGGACGCCCTCTTCGAGGAGACCCGCGCCAAGGCCGCCCAGGCCGCGGCCGACTTCGAGACCAACCTGGCGAAGCGGCGCGAGCAGTCCGAGCGCGACCTGGCGGCCCGCCAGGCCAAGGCGGAGAAGCGGCTGGCGGAGATCGAGCACCGCGCCGAGCAGCTCCGCCTGGAGGCGGAGAAGCTGCGGACCGACGCCGAGCGCCGGGCCCGCCAGACGGTGGAGACCGCGCAGCGGCAGTCCGAGGACATCGTGGCGGACGCCAACGCCAAGGCCGACCGCATCCGCAGCGAGTCCGAGCGTGAGCTGGCGGCGCTGACCAACCGCCGCGACTCCATCAACGCCCAGCTCACCAACGTCCGCGAGATGCTGGCGACGCTGACCGGTGCGGCGGTGGCCGCGGCCGGCAGCAGCGACGACGACCTGGGCCGCAGCGTCCCGGCGCAGCAGAGCCGCTGACCCGGGGTCGGTTCCTGAGGTGATCCCCGGCCGCCACGCGGCCGGGGATCACCTGCGTCCGGGGAGGATGCGGGGCGGAGCGGGGGCGGGAGCGGTCCGGACGGGCGGCGCCTCCGCGGGCGGGGCCTGAAGGGGGCTGCCGGGGGCGCGGGGGGCCGCAGGCCGGGTCCGCGGGCGCGGTCCACGGGCGCGGTCCACGGGCGCGGTCCACGGGCCGCGGCCTGCGGAGGGCTACGGGGGTCTGCGGGGTCTACGGGCGGTCCGCCGCGGTGACGCGGGCCAGCAGCGCGCGCACGGCGTCGTCGAAGGCGTCGGGGGCCTCCAGCGGGGTGAGGTGCCCCGCCCCGGGGACGATCCGCAGCTCCGCGTCGGGCAGGGCCCCGGCCATCGCCCGGGCGTCGCCCACGGGCGTGATGGCGTCCTCCTCGCCGACCACCACCAGCGCCGGCACGGAGACCGCGGGCAGCACGTCGCGGCTGCCGGGTCGGGCGGCCATCGCCCGCTGCGCCCAGGCGACCGCCGCGGGCGCGGCCTCGGACATCAGCGCGCGGACCCGGTCCACGACCTCCGGCCGCTCCCGGACGGTGGTGGCGGAGAGCTGGGGCTGCGGGAGCTGCTCGTCCACCAGCAGCCGGACGCTGTCGCGGGCCAGGACGGCGCGGGCGATCCGCTCCCGGTTGGCCCGGGCCTCCCCGGTGTCGGGGTCGGCCTTGGTGTCGGCGAGCAGCAGCCCGGCGAGCCGGTCGCCGTGGCGGCGGGCGAAGGCCAGGGCGACGTACCCGCCCATGGACAGGCCGCCGACCACCGCCCGTCCGACGCCGGACCGGTCCAGCAGCCGGGCGACGTCGTCGGCGAGCACGTCCAGCGAGGGCTCCTCGCCGCCCTGCGGGGCGGCGCCGAAGCCGCGCAGGTCGGGGGCGAGGACCCGAGCCGCCGTGCCGTCCGGGCCGGGCAGTACGGCGAGCTGGCGCTCCCACATCCGGGACGACAGGGGGAAGGCGTGCAGCAGCACGAGCGGGGTGCCGGTGCCGGACTCGCGGACGTGCTGCGGTTCGCTCATCCCCCCACCGTAGCGGCGTAGTCTGACAGCGCGTGGGGTGCCACGGCCGCCGACGCCCGTCAGGGAGCGAGCACCGATGATCGAGCTGCACGAGCTGACCAAGCGCTACGGGGACAAGCTGGCGGTGGACCGGCTGAGCTTCGCCATCCCGCCCGGCGTGGTGACGGGCTTCCTCGGCCCCAACGGCGCGGGCAAGTCCACGACGATGCGCATGATCCTCGACCTGGACCGGCCGACCTCAGGCCGGGTCCTCATCGACGGCAGGCACTACGCGCAGCTGCGCGAGCCGGTGAAGTACATCGGGGCGCTGCTGGAGGCGAAGGCGCTCCACCCCGGGCGCAGCGCCCGCAACCACCTGCTGTGGCTGGCGCAGAGCAACCGCGTCCCCGTCCGCCGGGTCGACGAGGTGCTGGCGCTGGTGGGCCTGTCGGAGGTGGCGGACAAGCGGTCGGGCGGGTTCTCGCTGGGCATGGGGCAGCGTCTCGGCATCGCCGCCGCCCTGCTGGGCGACCCGCGGATCCTCATGTTCGACGAGCCGGTCAACGGGCTGGACCCGGAGGGGATCCTCTGGGTCCGCAACCTGATGAAGCGGCTGGCCGCCGAGGGCCGCACCGTCTTCGTCTCCTCCCACCTGATGAGCGAGATGGCGCTCACCGCCGACCACCTGGTCGTCATCGGGCGGGGCCGGCTGCTGGCCGACCTGCCGATGACGGAGTTCATCGACCGCAACTCGCGCTCCGCCGTGCGGATCCGCACGCCGCAGCCCGAGGCGCTGCTGGACGCCCTCGCCGGTGCGGCGGTCACGGCGGAGCCGGTGGGGGACGGCGCGTACGAGGTGGCGGGCGGCGACGCGGCGAAGATCGGCGAGCTGGCGGCGGCGGCGGGCGTCGTGCTGCACGAGCTGAGCCCGCAGCGGGCGTCGCTGGAGGAGGCGTTCATGCGGATGACCGCCGAGTCGGTGGAGTACCAGGCGGGCGGCGGGTCCGGGACCGCGGCGGCCGGGCCGCCGGCGCCCGGCGGGTCCACGGCCGAGGGGTCCGCGGCCGGCGGGTCCGCGGGCTGGGGCGCGGACTGGGGGCAGCGGTCCGGCGGCGGGCGGCGCGGCCGGCGGAAGACGGAGGAGTCCTGACATGGCGGCACCCGGACCGGTCCTGCTCTCCGAGTGGACCAAGATCCGCACCGTGCGGTCCACCACCGTGACGCTGGCCGCCGCCTTCGTGGTGACGGTCGGCCTCTCCGCGGTCGTCTGCGCCCTGACCAACGCCAACTTCACCGAGGCCACCCGCAACGGCCGGAACGCCGTCTTCGACCCGACGTCGACCAGCTTCGCGGGGGTGTTCCTGGGCCAGCTGGCGGTGATCGTCTTCGGCGTGCTGGCGGTCGGCAACGAGTACAGCAGCGGCATGATCCGGGTGTCGCTGGCGGCCGTGCCGCGGCGGGGGGCGCTGCTGGCGGGGAAGACCGCCGTCGTGCTGGCCCTGGTGCTGGCGGTGGCGGCGCTGACGAGCTTCAGCTCGTTCCTGCTCGGCCAGGCGCTGCTGGGCCCGCACCGCACCTCGCTGGACGCGCCGCACGTGCTGCGGGCGGTGGTCGGCGCGGCGCTCTACATGGCGCTGATCTGCCTCTTCTCGGTGGGCGTGACGGCGATGCTGCGCAACCAGACGCTGGCGCTGGGCGTGCTGATGCCGTTCTTCTTCCTGGTGTCGCCGATCCTGTCGAACGTGCCCAAGGTGAAGACGGTGGCGCGGTACTTCCCCGACACGGCGGGCTCCCGCGTCACCTCGGTGCTCCAGCAGCCGGACGCCCCCTACGGGCCGTGGACGGGGCTGGGGATCTGCGCGCTGTGGACGGCGGCGGCCCTGCTCGGCGGCTGGCTGGTGCTGCGGCGCAGGGACGCCTGAGCGGCGGAGCGGCCGGGTCCGCCGCGGGCGGGGCCGGCAGGCCCGGGGGCACGGCGGGCCGGGGCAGGTCATGACCGTGCAACGGCGGGACACGGAACCGGCCGGCGGGCTGCGCGGGACCCGGCCGGTGTGATGGGCTGTGCCCGTCCGGCACCCGCCGGGGCCGCCGCGCCGGACGGGGCCGCCCGCCCACCGAGACGACCGAGGACGCACCGGATGATCGAGGCACACGGCCTCACCAAGCGCTACGGTCCCAGGACCGCCGTCGACGGGCTCACCTTCCGGGTGCGCCCCGGCGTCGTCACCGGCTTCCTGGGCCCCAACGGCTCGGGCAAGTCGACCACCATGCGGATGGCCGTCGGCCTGGAGGCGCCCACGTCGGGGACGGTCACCGTCGGCGGCGTCCCCTACCGGGAGCTGCCGAACGCGGCCCGCACGGTGGGCGCCCTGCTGGACGCCAGGGCCGTCCACGGCGGCCGGAGCGCCCGCAATCACCTGCTGTGCCTGGCGCAGCTGGCGGGCATCGGCGCACGGCGGGTGGACGAGGTGCTGGCGCTGGTGGGCCTGTCGGAGGTCGCGGGCCGGCGCTGCGGCGGCTTCTCGCTCGGCATGGGCCAGCGCCTCGGCATCGCCGCCGCCCTGCTGGGCGACCCGGAGGTGCTGCTCCTCGACGAACCGGTCAACGGGCTGGACCCGGAGGGCATCCACTGGGTGCGCACCCTGATGAGGGGCCTGGCCGCCGAGGGCCGCACCGTCCTCGTCTCCTCCCACCTGATGAGCGAGATGGCCCTCACCGCCGACCACCTGGTCGTCATCGGCCGGGGGCGGCTGCTCGCCGACACGAGCGTGCGCGAGTTCGTCGAGCGCCACTCCGCGGGCTTCGTGCGGGTCCGCACGCCCGACGGGGCCGGGGAGCAGCGCGCCAGGCTGGCCGGCGTCCTCGTCCGGGCGGGTGCGCACGCCGAGCCGGAGCCCGACGGCGCGCTGCGGGTGACCGGGCTGACGGCGGCGCGCATCAGCGACCTGGCGCACGGGCACGGGGTGCGGCTGCACGAACTGGCGCCGCACCACGCGTCGCTGGAGGAGGCGTACATGCGCCTGACCCAGGGGGCCGTCGAGTACCGCTCGGCCGCGCCGGCGGCCGGCGGGCCCGCGGCGCCGGGCCCCTGGCCGCCCGCGGCCCCCGGGCACGCCCCGGGCGCCGTCCCCCACCCGTACGACACCGCCGCGGCCGCCGCGGGCGGGCGCGAGAGCGAGGCCTGAGCCGTGGCGCACCCCACCCCCTCCCCCGCCGGCGGTCCCCGGGCGGACGCCGCGTACGGGGACGGCCCGTCCGGGGACGCCGCGCACGGGGACGGCCCGTACGGGCGCCCCCTGCCGGAGTCCCCCGTGCAGGAGCCCGGCCTGCGCCACGCGCTGGCCTCGGAGTGGACGAAGATCCGCAGCGTCCCGTCGACGGTGTGGACGCTGGCCGTCGCGGTCGGCGCCGTCGTCGGCATCGGCGGGGCGGCGGTCGCCTGGTCGAGGGGGAGCACCCGGCCGGGCGACAACATCCTGGGCCTGGGCCTGGGCGGCTTCCTCGTCGGGCAGATCGCCGTGATCGTCCTCGGGGTGCTCACCGTCACCTCCGAGTACGGCAGCGGCATGATCCGCACGACGCTGGTCGTCTGCCCCCGGCGGACCCGGGTGCTCACCGCCAAGGCCGCGGTCCTCGCCGGCCTGGTCCTCGTGGCCGGCACCGCCTCGGTCGGGCTCTTCGCCGCGCTGGCGGTCCTCGTGCTCGGCCCCGGGGCCGGGCCCCAGCCGGCGGGGCGGCTGCTGGACGCGGTGGCGGGCGGCGGCCTGTACCTGACGGTGGTCGCCCTGATGTCGCTGGCGGTGGGCACCCTGCTGCGGCACGGCGCGGGAGCGATCGCGGCGATGATCGGCTTCGTGCTGCTGCCGGTCGTGCTGGGGCTCTTCGCGGGCGAGCGGCTGGGCCCCTACCTGCTCAGGCACTCGGCGGTCGCGACCTCGGCGTCGCTCTTCGGCAGCGGTCTCGACCCGGACACCGGCTGCTGGCGGCTGCTGGCGACGCTGGCGGGCCTCACCGCGGTGCTGCTGGCGGGCGCGTACGCGGCGGCCGTCCGGCGGGACGTCTGACCGGAGGGCGCGGCGGGGCGCCGGGCAGGTGTCCGGCGGAGTGCCCGGCGGGTGTCCGGCCGTGCCCGGCAGGTGTCCACGGCCCGGCGGGACCCCGGTCAGTACCGGGGCGCCCCGCGGCCGCGCAGGACGGCGGTGGTGCGCCGCTCGCGGGCGTTCCAGCACGCGCGGTGCCAGTGCCGCCGGTCCTCGACGCCGGCGCCGTGCAGGGGCCAGGCGACGACGTGCCCGACGCGGGGCGGGATCTCCTGGTCGCAGCCGGGGCAGCGGTAGCGGCGGTCCGCGGCCCCGGCGACGGTCCGCACCACCCAGTCCTCGCCGCGGTAGGGCTCGGTGCGCTGGAGCAGCGAGCTCCCGGCGGGCGCCGCCGGCTCCCGGGACCCGTCGTCGGTGGATCGGGGGCGGTTGCGGCGCGGCGACACGGCGGTTCCCTTCCGTGGTTCCCTGGGGCGGTCCCTCCCGGACCTGTTGTCCGCGGGGGGGCTGGGGCGGAGGCACGGACGGCGGCGCGCCCTCGCCCTCAAGGGTAGGGGGTCGCGGCAGCCCTATAGCAGGCAAGCTGCCCGGATGTCAGCGAATCCGGCGATATGCATCCCTTCTTCCGGCAGTTCCGCCAATCGGCGTGCCATTGGCACATGACATGGGTTACTCACGAGGGGACAAGGCGGGGCCGCGGACCCTGCACGACCGAGGGAGACCCGATGACCGACACCACGACCGCGACCGCCGTCAGCGCCGGGGCCGCGGCCCAAGCGCCCGGGGACGCCGGACGTGCCGACGCCGCGCACCCGGGCGCCGCCGACACCGCCCGCGCCGGCGGCCCGCACACCGACACCCTCCGCGTCGGCGCGTTCCTGCTCTCCGCACAGTTCCCCGGCCAGCGGCACGCGGAGGCGCTGGAGCGCACGGTGGGCGCCGCCGTGGCCGCCGAGCACGCCGGACTGGACAGCGTGTGGCTGGCCGAGCACCACTTCGTGCCGTACGGGGTGTGCCCGGACGCCGCGACGCTGGCCGCGCTGCTGCTCGGCAGGACCCGCCGGATCGGGGTGGGCACCGCGGTCAGCGTCCTGTCCACGGCGCACCCGGTGGCCCTCGGCGAGCAGGCGGCCCTGCTGCACCTGACCTCCGGGGGCCGCTTCACCCTCGGGGTGGGCCGCGGCGGGCCCTGGGTGGACCTGGCCGTCTTCGGCTCCGGGGCCGACGCCTTCGAGTCGCAGTTCCCCGAGCGGCTCGACCTCCTGCTGCGGTGGCTGCGCGGCTCCCGGGTGGGTGCGGACGGGCCGGCGTTCTCCTTCCCCGAGGTGGCCGTGGTGCCGCGCGCCTCGGAGACCCCCCTCGTCGGGGGCGGCCTGCCGTCCGGCGTCCGGTACCGGCCGGGCCCCGCCGTCCGGGCGGCCCTTCCCCGGCAGCGGTCGGGCTCCGGCCGCCGGACCGGCTCCCCCGCCCCGGGGCCGGCGGGCCGCCCGCACCCGCTGCAGACCGTGCCCGTGCAGGCGGCGCACGCCGCCGGCGGGCCCCCGGTGGTGGTCGCCTGCACCTCGCGGGGCTCGGTCCGGCTGGCGGCCGAACGCGGGCTGCCGATGCTGCTCGGCATGCACTCCGGCGACGACGACAAGGCGGAGATGGTGGCCGCCTACCGGGCCGCCGCGGCGGACGCGGGGCGCACGCCGGAGCAGATCGCCCGGGTCGAGCGGGAGCACGTGGCCGCCGGGGTGGCGCAGGTCGGCGACAGCGCCTCCGAGGCCCGCGGCACCCTGCTGGCGGCCATGCCGGAGTGGTTCCGGTACGGGCTGGGCGCGCACCGCACCGTGGACGGCCGGGAGCGGAGGATGCGCGACCCGCACGAGTACACGCGGCTGCTGTGCGACCTCCATGCGGTCGGCACCCCCCGGCTGTGCGCCGACCGCATGCTGGCCACCGCGGAGCGCACCGGCATCCGGCGGTTCGCCCTGCTCGTCGAGGGCTCCGGGGACCGGGCGGCGACGCTGCACAACGTCGCCCGGCTCGGCTCGGAGGTGCTGCCGCTGCTGCGGTGACGGGCCGCCCGGGGCGGCCGGGGGCGTTCCGGGCGGCCCCGGCCGTGTTCCGGCCGGGGTGCGGCCGCCCGGGACGGGCCGGGGCCGCCCCGCCGCAGGGGGCGGCCCGGGATCAGCAGTCGCGCAGGACCGGCGACTGGTTGAGCAGCTGCCCGCGCACCGAGGTGAACCGCTCGTAGCGCTCCTCGGACTCCTTCCCGGGGGCGAACACCGCGACCCGGTGGCAGTTCTGGAAGGCCAGGCGGACGCCGAAGTGCCGCTCCAGGGCCCCCCGGATGGCGTTGCTGGCCAGGGCGCGGAGGAGCTGGCCGCGGGCCTGCTCGTCCGGCGGGGGCACCTGGTTGTCGGCGAAGCCGGTGCCGTCCGCCCGGAGCCGGGCGGCCAGCGAGCTGATCATGTCCCAGGCGTAGGGCAGGGAGGTACGGACGCAGTCGACGAACTCCCTCTCGTCGACCTCGCCTCGCTCGGCCTTCTCGAGCAGGGCCGGTGAGACGTCGAGCGACATGGGTTCTCCTCTCGCCGCTCCGGGCCGACCCGGAGACGGTGCGGTGTGGGGGATGGTGCCGTGCCGTGCTCAGCCGCTGCCGGCGAGCGGTCGGCCGGTACGGACGCCGGCGCCGACACGCCCCGGCAGGCTCTCAGTCGGTTGTCGGCGGGGCCACCGTAATCCGGCGACTCTCGCCGAAACCTGACGCCATACGGAGAAGATGGCGCAAAAGCATATGAAATTCCGTCAGAAGCAGTCCCCCTCACCCGGCTCCGTGACACACGGTAAGCCACCGGGCACGCAGGCCACCAGGGATCGGCCCCGAGATCCGGTCGGACGCCGGGCCGCGGCCGGTGGTCACCCGCCTCCAGGGTCGCGGTCCGCGGGCCGCCGGGAGCCGCCCTTCCCGCGAATCGCACCGAATGGCCCCGGTGGGCTAGCGTTGTCGACCGTGCGTCTCGTCATTGCCCGCTGCTCCGTCGACTACGCCGGACGGCTCTCCGCCCACCTTCCCTCCGCGACCCGGCTGCTGCTGCTGAAGGCCGACGGCTCGGTCTCCGTGCACGCGGACGACCGGGCCTACAAGCCGCTCAACTGGATGTCGCCGCCGTGCGTCCTCAAGGAGGCCGAGGGCGTCTGGACGGTCGAGAACAAGGCCGGCGAAAAGCTGATCATCACCCTGGAGGAGGTGCTCCACGACTCCTCCCACGAACTGGGGGTGGACCCCGGCCTGATCAAGGACGGCGTGGAGGCCCACCTCCAGGAGCTGCTGGCCGACCGGATGGAGGTCCTCGGCGAGGGCTGGTCCCTCGTCCGCCGCGAGTACCCCACCGCCATCGGTCCGGTGGACATCCTCTGCCGGGACGCCTCCGGGGCGACCGTCGCCGTGGAGATCAAGCGGCGCGGCGAGATCGACGGCGTGGAGCAGCTCACCCGGTACCTGGAGCTCCTCAACCGCGACCCGCTGCTCGCCCCCGTCAGGGGCGTCTTCGCCGCCCAGGAGATCAAGCCGCAGGCCCGGGTGCTCGCCGCCGACCGCGGCATCGGCTGCGTCGTCCTGGACTACGACGGGCTGCGCGGGATCGACGACGACAAGCTGAGGCTGTTCTGACCCGCCGGGCCGCCGCGACCCCGCGGCGGCCCGGCACCGCGGCGCCGCCGCCTCCCCGGACCGCCGGACCCCCGGCGGGACCGCCCGGGAGGCGGCGGCGCCGCTCTACGGCAGGCCGGTCCCGCTCTGCGACGTGCCCGGGGGCGGCGGCGGGGGGTCGACCGGGGTCGCGGTCGGCGAGGCGGAGCCCGACGGGGAGGCGGTCGGCGACGCCGACGTCCCGCTCGGCGAGGGCTTCGGCGACGTGCCGGACGGGGACGGCTTCGGCGGCCGGGACGGCGTGCCCCCGCCCGTCGGCCGGGCGGAGGGCTTCGGTGCGCCGGCCGTCGGGGCCGCGGGACCCGCGGAGCCCGAGGGGGCGCCGGACCCGCCCGGCACCGGCAGCGGGGCGGAGGCCGCCGTCGCGGAGGAGGAGGCCGAGGGCGGGCGCGAGGTGCCGCGGACGGTGCCGGAGGCCGGCGCGGACGGGGCGTCCGCCGAGGGGGAGGCGCCGAGGTCCGCCGGGTCCTCCGGGACCCCCGCGTCGGCCGGCACGCCCGGCACGGTCCGCTGCGGCGTCGGCGTCCCCGCGCTGCTGCCGGCCGCGACCAGGCCGGCGGTCGCGCCCAGCGCCGCGAGCAGCACGACGCCGGCGCCCGCGGCGGCGCCGCGCCGCCGGGCGCGCCCGCCCGCCGCACTGCCACCGCCGCGCCGCCAGGGGAGGTGGCCCATGGAGCGCCCCTGGACGGGCCGGCCGACCGCCCCGGCCGCACCGGCGGCGCCGCCCGCACCGGCGAGCAGGGCGAGCATCCGGCGGGCCGCACCCGCCGAGGTGTCGCCGAGCGCGCCGCGCAGCGCGACGGACGCCTCCAGTTCGGTCCGGGCCCGGTCCTCCGCGCCCGTCACCAGCGCCAGCACCCCGAGTTCGTGGTGGAACCACGCCTCGTCGGAGACCGCGCCGGAGGTCCGCGCCGCCTCCAGTCCCAGCCGGAGGACCTGCTCCCAGGCACCCCAGCGCAGGCTCAGCGCGAGCGCGGGCGCGGCTGCGCGCGCCAGCAGCACCACCGAGCCGTGCCGGCCCGCCTCCCGGTCCGCGTAGAGGGCGGCGACCAGCACCTCCGCCTCGGCCGCGACCTGCTCGGGCACGACCGAGGAGTGGCCGACCCACCAGGCGAAGTGCTGCGCCGCCCCGCGGGCGACGTCACCGGTCCGCCACTCCATGGCCAGGAGGGAGCGGACGCCCGCGGTCAGCCGGTGGTGCTCCCCCGCGGAGACGGCGAGCCCGCAGTCGACGAGTTCGCGCAGGGCGCTCTCGCCCTGGCCGACGTCGATCAGCGCGGGCAGGTGCGGCGCGGTGGGGCACTGGCCGCCGAGGCCCACGGCGAGCCGGAGCACCTCCCGCGCCTGGTCGGAGAGCCCGCGGGCGATCCGCACGGCGGGGGCCGCGCTCTCCGCGACCGAGGGCAGCGGCACGGCCTGCCGCAGCTCCTCGTCCAGCAGGGCGGGGTCGCCGTCCGGACGGGGGTCGGCGCCGCCGCCGAAGAGGGACGCCCGCTCCTCGCGGGTGACGGCCAGGGCGTCGGCGGCGACGTCGCGGTGCCGCAGCAGCGCACCCGCCTGGACGAAGCGCAGCGGCAGGCCCTCGGACTCGAACCACAGGTCCACCGCCCAGGCCCGCTCGACCGCGTCCAGGGGGCGCCCGGCGAGCGAGGCGAGGAGCGCCAGGCAGGCGTCGCGGGAGAGCCCGCCGAGGACGCTCTCCTCCAGGCGTGCGCCGGAGTCGGGGGCGGCCGTGTCGGGGGCGGTGGCGACCAGGAACGCGCACTCGGGGGCGGCGTCCAGGAACTCGTCGAGCGCGGCGCCGCCGAACTCCACGTCGTCGACGACCACCAGGGCCCCCACCCCGGCCAGCAGGTCCGGCAGTTCGCGGCGGTCGGGGCGGTGGCCGGGCGCACGGTGGGTGGCGGCGTAGAGGTCCTGCAGCAGGTCGGCCGGGGTGCGGCGGTACCCGCTCAGCCGGACGACGCCGTCGGGGGCGATGCCCGCGCAGGAGTCGGCGACCGCGCGCAGCAGGGCGCTGCGGCCGGAGCCGGACGGCCCGGTCACCCGTATGGAGCGGCCGCGGGAGAGGAGGTCGCGGAGCCGCGCGACCTCGGCCTCGCGCTCCAGGAGCGCGGCGCCGCCGGGCCCGGAGCCGAGCACCACCGGGCCGACGGGGCCCACGGGCCCGGCGGGGCGGCGCTCGCCGGCCGTGCGCGCCACGGGGCGGGGCTCGGGGAGGCGGTCCGCGGGGCAGGGCCGGGCCTCGGAGCCCTCCGGCGCGCGGACGGCGACCAGGAAGCGGCCGGCGACGACCTCGCCGGTGCGCACCCGCGCCTCCTCCTCCTCGGCGGCGGCCGCGAGGACGGGAAGGGGGGCGGTGTCGGTCACGGACCGGGGCGCCGCGGGGGCCTCACGGGGTGACTGCGGGTCGGGGGCGGGCGCCGCCGGGCGGCCGGACGGCGCGGGGCGCGTCGGGAGGGCCGGGCGGTCCGCGGACGGCCCGGGCTTGCCGAACCCGACGGGACGCGCCGGTGCCCCGGGGCGCTCGGACAGCGGCGGGGGCCCGTCGAACCCGGCGGGGCGGCCCGCCCCCACGGGGCGCCTGGGCAGCGCGGGGCGGTCGTCCGCGGGCGGTGCGGGCCTCCCGGTCCCCGAGGGGCCGTCGAAGCCCGCGGGGCGGCCGGCGCCCACGGGGCGCGTCGGCAGCGCGGGCCGTCCGGGGGACGGCGCGGCCCCGTCCTGCGCTGCGGCCCCGTCCTGCGCGGCGGCGGGGGTGCGGCGCCTCGGAAGGGCGGGCAGGTCGCGGTGGCGTTCCTCGGAGCCTCCGGGCTCGCCGGGCCCGGGGCCCCCGGGGGATGGGTTCATCGTCGTCGCTCCGCCGCTGTAGACCGTGGCCGAAGGACCGGTCGGCCGCCCGGGCGTGTCCGGGCCTCTCGATGGCGAACCCTAGACCCTCGCCCACCTGCGACCAACCCCGGACCCCGGCGCGGACGGGGCGGAAGCCCGGTGACCTGGGCGGGACTTGGGGCGGCCGGGAAGCGGTCCGCGCCCGGGAGCAGGGCGGGGCCGGTCGCAGGGCGGGGCCGGTCGCAGGGCGGGGCCGCGCGGGGAGTACGGCCGGCAGGGGCCGGTCAGGCGCGGGCGGGGGCGGGCCACGGGGCGGACCCGCCGCCGGGGAGCGCGGCGCCCGCCGCCGGGAGGGCCTCGGCGTCGGCGCCGGACCCGGGGAGGGTGGCCCCGCCGGGCTCGCGGACGGCGCCCTCGATGGCGAGGATGCGGTGCAGCCGGGTGGCGACCAGCAGCCGCTGGAGCTGGAGCGGCACGGCCCGCAGGACCAGCCGCCGGCCGAGCCTCCCGGCCCGCCGGTGGGTGCCCATGATGACGCCGAGTCCGGTGGCGTCCCAGGAGTCGAGGCGGCCGAGGTCGAGGACGAGGTCGCCCCGCCCGCCGTCCACCGCCTCGTGCAGCACGGCTCGGGCGTCCGCGGCGGTACGCACGTCGAGACGCCCCTCGACGGCCAGCTCGGCGTGGTCGCCCGTGATGCGCATGCCCCTTCTCCTCCGTCTTCCTCCCGTACGTCCCCGCGCGGCCGTGGCGCCACGCCGCGGGTGCCGGTCCCGGCACTTCTCTTCTCTGACGCGGGACCAGGTGTGCAGGTTGCTGGTGGGGGCGATATCTGAAACGAATTCACCCGTCCGGGGGAATACCGGCGGTTCCTTCGCAGGCCCTCATCCGATTACAGCCCATCCGGTGCCGCCGTCACCCCGCGGCGGCGCAGAGGTGAGCAAGTTCACCCCGGGCGCGACGGGCGGCCGGGCCCGGCCGTCCCGGGCCCCGGCCGCCGCGGGTCACTTCTCGTCGTACCCGTAGAAACCGCGTCCGCTCTTGCGGCCGAGGTCGCCCGCGGTGACCATTCGGGCCATGATCTCCGGCGGCGCGAATTTCTCGTCCTGGGTCTCGGTGTAGATGTTCCGCGTCGCGTTCAGCAGGATGTCGACACCGGTGAGGTCGGCGGTGGCGAGCGGGCCCATGGCGTGCCCGAAGCCGAGCCGGCAGGCGGTGTCGATGTCCTCGGCGGAGGCCACGCCGGACTCGTACAGCTTCGTCGCCTCCACCACGAGGGCGGTGATCAGCCGGGTGGTGACGAAGCCCGCCACGTCGCGGTTGACCACGACGACGGTCTTGCCGACGCCCTCGGCGAAGGCGCGGGCCGCCGCCAGGGCCTCGTCGCCGGTCTTGTAGCCGCGCACCAGCTCGCACAGCTGCATCATCGGGACCGGCGAGAAGAAGTGGGTGCCGACCACGCTCTCCGGCCGGTCGGTGACGGCGGCGATGCGGGTGATCGGGATGGCGGAGGTGTTGGTGGCGAGCACCGCGCCGTCGCGGGCGATGCGGTCCAGCTCGCGGAAGACCTCCTGCTTGACCTCCAGCTTCTCGAAGACGGCCTCGACGACCAGGTCGGCGTCGGCGACGGCCTCCAGGTCGGTGGTGGTGGTGATGCGGCCCAGGGCCGCCTCGGCGTCCTCGGCGGAGAGCTTCCCCTTGGCGACGAAGCGCTCGTAGGAGGCCCGGATGCCGCCCACGCCGCGCCGCAGCGCCTCCTCGGTGACGTCCCTCAGCACCACCTCGTACCCGGCCTGCGCGGACACCTGGGCGATGCCGGATCCCATCAGGCCGGCGCCGACGACGGCGATCCTCTTGCTCACGCTGCTCCTCCACGTCCCGTGCGGCGTCCGGCCCACGGGCAGGGGTCACCGCCCGAGCCGCGCCGCTCCGGTCGGGACTCTAACGCCGGGCGCGGCGCTGTGGTGACAATGGAGGGTGTGATCTCCGTCCGGTTCCGACGCCGGACGGGGCGGCCGGTGCGGACGGGAGGTGGGTTCAGGTGGAAGGGCTCGACCCCCTGCCGGCGCTGCTGCTGGCCCTGGGCGTGCTGGGCGTGATGGTGCTGCTGCTGCGCTGGACCTTCAGCGGCGGCAGGTCGCTGGTGGCGCGGCCGCCGCGGACGGGGCGGCCCGGCGAGTACGGGCTGCTGGTGAGCGTCGCCGCGCCCCGCGACGCGGCGGAGGCGCTGCGGCTGACCCGGCGGCTGGACGGCGCGGGCATCCGCAGCACGGTGGTGCACACCACCCAGGGCGCCCGGGTGATGGTGTGGCCGCAGGAGGCCGACCGGGCGCGGGGCGTGCTGGCGGAGCCGGACGGCTGAGGCCTCGGCCGGGCTCCCGGCACGGCCGGGGAGCCCGCCGCCGGGACCCGCCCGGGGCACCGGGCGGCTCCCCGGGCGGAGTGTCCCTCAGCGGTTCTCGCCGGGGATCCACAGGACGTCGCCGCGCTCCTTGTTGGCGATCCTGGCGAGGATGAAGAGCAGGTCGGAGAGGCGGTTGAGGTACTTGGCCGTCAGCGGGTTGACGCTGTCGCCGTGGACCTCGATCGCGGCCCACGTGGAGCGCTCGGCGCGGCGCACGACGGTGCAGGCGAGGTGGAGGTGGGCGGCGCCGGGGGTGCCGCCGGGGAGGATGAAGCTGCGCAGCTTCTCCAGCTGCTCCAGGTAGGTGTCGCAGTCGGCCTCCAGCCGGTCGATGTAGGTCTGGAGGACGCGCAGCGGCGGGTACTCCGGGTTCTCGACCACGGGGGTGGCGAGGTCGGCGCCGACGTCGAAGAGGTCGTTCTGCACCCGGACCAGGACGGCGGCGACGTCCTCGGGGAGGCTGCCGGCGGCCAGGGCGACGCCGATGGCGGCGTTGGCCTCGTTGGCGTCCGCGTAGGCGGCCAGCCGGGGGTCGGTCTTGGTGGTGCGGCTCATGTCGCCGAGCGCCGTGGTGCCGTCGTCGCCGGTGCGGGTGTAGATCCGGGTGAGGTTGACCATGGGGCGCAGCCTACTCAGCGGTACGGCGGGCTGTCAGGCCCGTGTCCGGCCGGCCGGGCCCGGGGGCGGGCCGGGGAGGGCAGGCAAGGGGGGCCGGTCGCGGCGGGGGCCCACCGGGCCGGTACGGGCCTCAGGCGACGTTGACGCGCTGTCCGGGCGGGGCGGCCTCGAGCCAGGCCAGGAAACCGGTCAGGGCGTCCTCGCTCATGGCCAGCTCCAGGGGGGCGCCGCGGTGCAGGCAGCGCAGCACGACGGAGCCGGAGAGGAGGGCGAGCTCCTCCTGGCCGGCCGGGTAGCGGCGGCCCAGGACCTCGATCTCGGAGCGGGGCAGCACGCGGCGCGGCCGCGGGGCGTAGGAGAAGACGCGGAACCACTCGATGGAGTCGCCGCTGTAGCGGGCGATGCCGAAGACCCACCCCTTGCCGTCGGCGGGGGTGGGCGGGGCGGGGGCGGGCTCGCCGTCGGGCGCGGGGTCCGGCACGGGGGCCGGGGACGCGGGGGCGGGCATGCGCAGGCGCAGGCTGCAGTCGAAGGTGCCGCCCACCCGCTGGATGAGCCGGCGGCGCAGCGCGAAGGCCGCCAGGCCGGCGACGCCCACCGCGACGACCGCCGCACACACCACAAGGGCGAGGACCATGCCCACCGACCTCCTCGCGCTCGCACTTCCGCTGGGCGGGGCGGGTGCCCCGCGGACCCGCCACCCCTATCAACCGGTGCGGCGGTCCCGGGGTCACTGTCGAAGCGCCCCGGGACCGCCGGTGAAGCTCTGCCTCTCGGCGTGCGCCGTCGCGGCCTCAGGCGGCCTTGCGGGACGCGGCGACCAGTCGGACCTCGGCCCGGCGCTCGGCGTGGGCGTCGGTGTCCGACTTGGCCCGCTCCAGGGCGCGCTCGGCGCGGGCGACGTCGATCTCGTCCGCCAGCTCGGCGATCTCGGCGAGCAGCGACAGCTTGTTGTCCGCGAACGAGATGAAGCCGCCGTGCACGGCGGCGACGACGGTGCCGCCGTCCGCCTGGCGGATGGTGACCGGGCCGGACTCCAGCACGCTCAGCACCGGGGTGTGGCCCGGCTGGATGCCGATGTCACCGGACGCGGTCCGGGCGACGACGATGGTGGCCGCACCGGACCACACCTTGCGGTCGGCCGCGACCAGCTCGACGTGCAGCTCAGCCAACGTTGGCTCCTCGGATCGTGGGACCGCCGGATGGACGGGCGGTCCCGGTAAGGATAACGGCCCCGTCCCGCCCGGCCGAAACCGGGAGGGGCGGGGATGGCCGGAACCCGGCCTGGCGGCGGGCCGGTGCGCGGAGAGGGGCGGGCCCGGTGCCCCGGGGCCCGCCCCTCTCCGTCACGACGACCTGCCTGCCTGCTGCCTTACTTCTTCAGCAGCTCGGCGGCGTTCTTCTCGAGGTCCTCGATGCCGCCGCACATGAAGAAGGCCTGCTCGGGGACGTGGTCGTACTTGCCGTCCGCGATCGCGTTGAAGGCCTCGATGGTCTCCGACAGCGGCACGGTCGAGCCCTCGACACCGGTGAACTGCTTCGCCACGTAGGTGTTCTGCGAGAGGAAGCGCTCGATCCGGCGGGCGCGGTGGACGGTGAGCTTGTCCTCCTCGCCGAGCTCGTCGATGCCGAGGATCGCGATGATGTCCTGGAGGTCCTTGTACTTCTGGAGGATCCCCTTGATGCGGACCGCGGTGTCGTAGTGGTCCTGCGCGATGTAGCGCGGGTCCAGGATGCGGGACGTGGAGTCCAGCGGGTCGACCGCGGGGTAGATGCCCTTCTCCGAGATCGGACGGGAGAGCACCGTCGTCGCGTCGAGGTGGGCGAAGGTGGTGGCCGGGGCCGGGTCGGTCAGGTCGTCCGCGGGGACGTAGATCGCCTGCATGGAGGTGATCGAGTGACCGCGGGTCGAGGTGATGCGCTCCTGGAGGAGGCCCATCTCGTCGGCCAGGTTCGGCTGGTAGCCCACCGCGGAGGGCATGCGGCCGAGCAGGGTCGACACCTCGGAGCCGGCCTGGGTGAACCGGAAGATGTTGTCGATGAAGAGCAGCACGTCCTGCTGCTGCACGTCGCGGAAGTACTCGGCCATGGTGAGGGCCGAGAGCGCGACGCGCAGACGGGTGCCCGGCGGCTCGTCCATCTGGCCGAAGACCAGGGCGGTCTTGTCGAGGACGCCCGAGTCCACCATCTCGTGGATGAGGTCGTTGCCCTCACGGGTGCGCTCGCCCACACCGGCGAAGACCGACACACCGCCGAAGTTCTCGGCGACGCGGTAGATCATCTCCTGGATGAGGACGGTCTTGCCGACGCCGGCGCCGCCGAACAGGCCGATCTTGCCGCCCGTGACGTACGGGGTCAGCAGGTCGATGACCTTGATGCCGGTCTCGAACATCTCGGTCTTGGACTCGAGCTGGTCGAAGTTGGGCGCCTTGCGGTGGATCGGCCAGCGCGTGGTGACCTGGGCGTTGAACTCCGCCGGGTCGGCGTTGAGCACGTCGCCCAGGGCGTTGAACACCTTGCCCTTGGTGATGTCGCCGACCGGGACGGAGATCGCCGAACCGGTGTCGGTGACACCGGCGCCGCGGACCAGGCCGTCGGTGGGCTGCATCGAGATGGTGCGGACCATGCCGTCGCCCAGGTGCTGGGCGACCTCGAGGGTCAGCGTCTTCCTGCCGGTGCCGTCGGGCGCGTCGACCTCGACGTGCAGGGCGTTGAACATGTCCGGCATCGCGTCGACGGGGAACTCCACGTCGACGACCGGGCCGATGACCCGCGCGACGCGGCCCGTCGCCGTGGCCGTCTCAACAGTGGCGGTCATAGTTGTCAGTCACTCCCCGCGCTAGCGTCGGCCAGGGCGTTCGCGCCACCGACGATCTCGCTGATTTCCTGGGTGATCTCGGCCTGGCGGGCCGAGTTGGCAAGCCGCGTGAGCGACTTGATGAGCTCCTCGGCGTTGTCCGTCGCCGACTTCATCGCGCGCCGGCGGGCGGCGTGCTCCGAAGCTGCCGACTGGAGCAGCGCGTTGTAGATCCGGCTCTCGACGTACCGCGGCAGCAGGGCGTCGAGGACGCCCTCCGCCGACGGCTCGAAGTCGTACAGCGGGAAGATCTCCGCCTTCGCGGACTCCTCGCGCTCCTCCGCCACCTCGTCGAGGTGCAGCGGCAGCAGCCGGGCGTCCACCGCGTTCTGCGTCAGCATGGACACGAACTCGGTCGACACGATGTGGAGCTCGTCCACGCCGCCGTCCGCCGTGTCGGTGACGAACGCCTCGATGAGGGTGCTCGCGACCGTCTTGGCGTCCGCGTACGTCGGCTTGTCGGAGAAGCCGGTCCACGACTCCGCGACCGGGCGGTTGCGGAAGTTGTAGAAGGCGACGCCCTTGCGGCCGACGATGTACGTCACGACCTCCTTGCCCTCGGCCGTGAGGCGCTCGCCGAGGAGCGTCGCGGCCTTGATGGCGTTGGAGGAGTAGCCGCCGGCCAGGCCGCGGTCCGCGGTGACCAGGAGGACCGCGGCGCGGGTGGCGTCGGGGTTCTCCGTGGTCAGCGGGTGCTTGGCGTTGGACCGGGTGGCGACCGCGGTCACCGCGCGGGTGAGCTCACTCGCGTACGGGGTGGAGGCGGCCACCGCGCGCTGCGCCTTGACGATGCGCGACGCGGAGATCATCTCCATCGCCTTGGTGATCTTCTTGGTCGCGGAGACGGAGCGGATCCGGCGCTTGTAGACCCGAAGCTGGGCTCCCATGGGTCGTTACGTCCTTTCCGTCCGGCTTCAGGCCGACTCGCCGAGCAGCTTGCCCTCGGAGGTCTCGAAGCCCTGCTTGAAGGAAGCGATCGCGGCGGTCAGCGCGTCGATGGTGCCGTCCTCGAGCTTGCCGGTCTCGACGATGCCGGAGAGGAGCTGCTTGTGCTCCACCCGCAGGTTGTCGAGGAACTCGCGCTCGAAGCGGCGGATGTCGGCGACCGGGACGTCGTCCAGCTTGCCGGTGGTGCCGGCCCAGATGGAGACGACCTGCTCCTCGACCGGGAACGGCGCGTACTGGCCCTGCTTCAGCAGCTCGACCATGCGGGCGCCGCGCTCCAGCTGGGCCTTGGAGGCCGGGTCCAGGTCGGAGCCGAAGGCGGCGAACGCCTCGAGCTCGCGGTACTGGGCCAGGTCCAGGCGCAGACGGCCGGCGACCGACTTCATGGCCTTGATCTGGGCGGAGCCGCCGACGCGCGAGACCGAGATGCCGACGTTCACGGCCGGGCGGATGCCGGCGTTGAACAGGTCGGACTCCAGGAAGCACTGGCCGTCGGTGATGGAGATGACGTTGGTCGGGATGTACGCCGACACGTCGTTGGCCTTGGTCTCGATGATCGGCAGGCCGGTCATCGAACCCGCGCCCAGCTCGTCGGAGAGCTTGGCGCAGCGCTCCAGCAGGCGGGAGTGCAGGTAGAAGACGTCACCCGGGTAGGCCTCGCGGCCCGGCGGGCGGCGGAGCAGCAGGGAGACGGAGCGGTAGGCCTCGGCCTGCTTCGACAGGTCGTCGAAGACGATCAGGACGTGCTTGCCGTCGTACATCCACTCCTGGCCGATGGCGGAGCCGGTGTAGGGGGCCAGGTACTTGAAGCCCGCCGGGTCCGACGCCGGGGCGGCGACGATGGTGGTGTACTCCAGGGCGCCGGCCTCCTCCAGCGCGCCGCGCACGGACGCGATGGTGGAGCCCTTCTGGCCGATGGCGACGTAGATGCAGCGGACCTGCTTCTTCGGGTCGCCCGAGCGCCAGTTGTCGCGCTGGTTGATGATGGTGTCGATCGCCACCGCGGTCTTGCCGGTCTGGCGGTCGCCGATGATCAGCTGGCGCTGGCCGCGGCCGATCGGGGTCATCGCGTCGATGGCCTTGATGCCGGTCTGCATCGGCTCGTGGACCGACTTGCGGACCATGACGCCGGGGGCCTGCAGCTCCAGGGCGCGGCGGCCCGTGGACTCGATCGCGCCGAGGCCGTCGATCGGGTTGCCCAGCGGGTCGACCACGCGGCCGAGGTAGCCCTCGCCCACGGGAACCGACAGCACCTCGCCGGTACGGCGGACCGTCTGGCCCTCCTCGATGCCGCTGAAGTCGCCGAGGACGACGACGCCGATCTCGCGGTCCTCGAGGTTCAGCGCGAGGCCGAGGGTGCCGTCCTCGAACTTCAGCAGCTCGTTGGCCATGGCCGAGGGAAGGCCCTGGACCTTGGCGATGCCGTCCATCGCCTCGCTGACCGTGCCGACCTCTTCGCGCGAGGCGGCGTCCGGCTGGTACGACTGGACGAAGTTCGCCAGCGCGTCCCGGATCTCCTCCGGCCGGATCGTGAGCTCCGCCATCTGGGTTCCCTGCTCTCCTAGGTTGCGATCCTCGGCCCGCCCTTGGAGGGCCGCAAGTATTCGATCCTCGGCCGGTGTGGTTCGTGGAACCGGCCGTACGTTGTCCCGACCGAGGGTCGGATGCTGCTTCCGGGCCCGGGGCGTCAGCCCTCGAGGCCCTGCCGGGCGCCTTCCAGGCGGCTGGCCACGGTGCCGTCGATGATCTCGTCGCCGATCTGCACCTTCACACCGCCGAGGACCTCGGGGTCGATGTCGATGTTCAGGTGCACCTGGCGGCCGTAGAGCCGGCCCAGGGCGCCGGCGAGGCGCTGACGCTGCCCGTCCGACAGCGGCACCGCGGTGGTGACCAGGGCCACCACACGGCCGCGACGGGAGGCGGCGAGCCTGGAGTAGGACTCCAGCCCCTGGTCCAGGCTACGTCCACGCGGGTGCGAGACGAGCGAGACGACCAGGCGCACGGTGGCCGGGTTGGCGCGGCCGCCGAGCAGCGAGCGCACCAGCTCCGCCTTGGCGGCGGTGCCGGCCTTGGGCTCGCTCAGCGCGGACCGCAGCTCCGGGGAGCCCGCGACGACGCGGCCGAACCGGAACAGCTCGTCCTCGACGTCGTCCAGCGCCCCGGCCCGGTCGGCCGCGATGACCTCGGCGTACGCCGCCAGCTGCTCGGTGGCGTCGACCAGGTCGCGCGAACCGGACCAGCGGGAGCGGACCAGGCCGGAGACCAGGTCGACGGTCTCGCCGGAGACCTGCCCGGCCAGCAGCGAGGCGACCAGGCCGGCCTTGTCCTGCCCGGACCGCGCCGGGTCGGTGAGGACCCGGCGCAGCGACACCTCGCGGTCGAGCAGCGCGGTGACGGCGGAGAGCTCCTCACCGAGCCTGACGGCGTCCACCGCGGTGGAGTCGGTCAGGCTCTCGAGGTTCTCCCGCCCCGCGGCGAGGGCCCCACGGCTGGCGCCGATCACTTGGCCGCACCTTCCGAGACGGAGGCCTTGGCCTCGAGCTCGTCGAGGAAGCGGTCGATGATCCCGCTCTGCCGGGCGGAGTCCTGGAGGGACTCGCCGACGATGCGGGAGGCCAGCTCGGTCGCGAGCGCGCCCACGTCGTGCCGGAGCACGGCGGTGGCCTGCTTGCGGTCGGCCTCGATCTGGGCGTGGCCGGCGGTGACGATGGCGTCCCGCTGGCGCTGGCCCTCCTCACGCATCTCCGTGATCAGCGCGGCGCCCTGCTCACGGGCGTGCTCGGTGATCCGAGCCGCCTCGTGGCGCGCCTCGGCGAGCTCGGCGCGGTACTGCTCCAGGGTGCGCTGGGCCTCGGCCTGCGCCTCCTCGGCCCGCTCGAGGCCGCCCTCGATCGCGTCCCGGCGCTCCGACAGCACCTTCTCGATGCTGGGGAGGAGCTTCTTGCCGAGGAACCCGAAGACGATGAAGAAGCAGATCAGGCCGATGATGAGCTCCGGCCACGCGGGGAGGAGAGGGTTCTCCGCCTCCGCGGCTTCAGCCAGGAAGTTCATATCTGGACCTTTCGTCGGAAGGGGCTACCGGACGCCGAATTACTTGGGGCCGGCGCCGAAGACGAACGGCATCACGATGCCGATGAGGGCGAGCGCCTCGGTGAGGGCGAAGCCGATGAACATGTTGGAGCGGATCAGGCCGGCAGCCTCGGGCTGACGGGCCATCGCCTGCACACCGTTGCCGAAGATCAGGCCGACGCCGATGCCGGGGCCGATGGCGGCCAGGCCGTAACCGATGGAGGCGACGGAGCCGTAAACGCCTGCGGCGAGGATGCTCATTTCAGCTGTCCTTTGCGGATAGTGAGCCGGTGGTGGTTGGCCACCGGACGACTGCGGGGTGGGAAGGAAGGTCTGCGGTCTCAGTGCGCTTCTTCGAGCGCGCCGGAGACGTAGGTGCTGGCCAGGATCACGAAGATGTAGGCCTGCAGGAACTGGATCAGCAGCTCGAACGCGGTGAGGGCGATGGTCACCACGAAGGAGGTGCCGGCGTAGAGCGCGCCCAGGCTCGGGGTGAGCAGGTACCAGGAGGCCAGCGAGAACATCACGATCAGCAGGTGGCCGGCGAACATGTTCGCGAAGAGCCGGACCGCGAGCGTGAAGGGCCGCACGAAGATGTTCGAGAAGAACTCGATCGGCACCAGCAGGAACATGACCCAGCCGGGGACGCCCGACGGCCAGCACAGGTTCTTCAGACCGCCGACGAAGCCGTGCTTCTTGAAGGTCAGGCCCATGTAGGTGAGCCAGACGACCAGGGTGAGGGCCGCGGGGAAGGCGATCTTCGACGTCACCGGGAACTGGGCGAACGGGATGATCGACATCACGTTCATGATCCAGACGAAGAAGAACAGCGACACCATCATCGGGACGTACTTCTGTCCCTTCTTGCCGATGGTGTCCAGCACGATGGCGCGCTTGACGAAGTCGTAGCCGATCTCGCCCACGAGCTGCATCTTGCCGGGGATCAGCTTCGGCTTCGCGAAGGCCGCGGCGAAGAAGCCGATCACCGCGAGCATGGCGATCACCGACAGCAGCATCGGCTTGTTGACCTCGACGCTGCCGACCGTGAAGAGCGGCTCGAACGTGAAGGTGTGCAGACCCGGCGCCGGGAAGCCGCAGCCAGAGTTCAGGTGGCAGTCGGCCTCAGAGGCGAGCTGCGTGAGTGCACTACTCACCACGGACTCCTTCGTCGTGACGCATGGGAACGGCAACCTCGGTGTGTCGGCGTGACCTGCGGCCACGGGGCGGCACTGGGACTAGATGGGGAAATCGCGGGTCGAGCAAGGGCCCGGAGTCGGGCTCGGGGGGCGATCCGTCCGCTGAGCGGAGGGACCTGGCCGCATCCCGTGCCCGGTGTCGTTCCGGACGATAGCAGCCCGGCCGGTGGGCCCGGGCGCCGCCCCCCTCCCTCGGGAGGGGGAAGGCGGAGGTCATGACCGGCGTTCGGGCTCGGCCTCCCGGGCGCGTTCGGAGGGCGCCTCGGGGACCACGTAGAGCATCTTGGCCTTCATGGCGGCCCGCACCTGGCCGGCGGTCCAGATGAGCGCGCAGCCGAGCAGCGTGAAGGCGAACACCTTGGTGTCGAAGAGGGTCGTCCCCTTGAAGACGGCGAGCACGATGCCGACCAGCAGGATCTGGGTCGTGTAGACCATGAGGCCCGCCGCCATGAAGATCTGCGGGTTGTTCCGCGTCAGGCGGTCCAGGGCGACCTGGCCGAAGCTGAAGAAGCCGACCACGAGAAGCACCCCGAAGAGCGCGCCGAGCAGCCCCTTGGTCCCCACGACGGCGGTCGCGATCGCAACGGCGATGACTCCGGCGACCGCAGTGGGGATTGCGGCGCCACGGAGGATCCGGGCGTCGGTGGACGGCATGTCGGCAGCTCCGGCGGCATGTCGGACGTACGGGGGGACGGGCTGTGGTGAAGGCATCGATCCGGACCGGGGGGAAGGGACGAGCGGGCCTGTCGACCCTCTCCTAGGTCTTTCGGCCGGCTCCCGGTACTCGTGAACGGTATCACAAACTATTTGATGCGAGCTTTACCATGTTGGTGTGCTACCTGTCACACCGTCGGCCCATCGGTGCCGCCGATCGGGTGAGGCCGCACGGAGCAGCGGCGGTCACCCCTGTGTACCGCCGGTGCGGCCCGCACCGCCGCCGGGGCCGGCCGAGCCGGCGGCGGTGGAGCCGAGGCGGTGCAGCAGCTCCTCGTCCTCCGCGGAGAAGCGGCCGGCGGCCCCGGCGGGAGCGGCGCCGGGAGCGGGGGCGGCCTCCTCCTCCGCGTCGCGGAAGCGCGGCGGCACCATCGGCTGGAGCGCCTTCGGCGCCCGCGGCCGGAAGCGCGGCATGAGCAGCACGACGATGCCCAGCAGGCAGAGCCCGGCGCCGATCAGCACCACCACGCGCCCGGTGTCGGTCACCGAGAAGGCGACCGTCGAGAAGGCGAAGAGTGCCGCCCAGAAGTACATGATGAGCACCGCGCGGCTGTGCGAGTGCCCGATCTCCAGCAGCCGGTGGTGCAGGTGCTGCTTGTCCGCGGCGAACGGCGACTTGCCCGCCCAGGTGCGCCGGACCACGGCCAGCAGCAGGTCGGCCAGCGGCAGCGCGATCACGGTGAGCGGCAGCAGCAGCGGGATGTAGATCGGCACCAGGGCGTGGATCGCCTCGCGCTGCGAGCCGGCCTCCTCGATCACCACGTCGGGGTTGACCCGGCCGGTGATGGAGATGGACGCCACCGCCAGCATCAGGCCCAGCAGCATGGACCCGGAGTCGCCCATGAAGATCCGGGCCGGGTGCAGGTTGTGCGGCAGGAAGCCCAGGCACATGCCGATCAGCACGGCGCTGAACAGCGCGGCGGGCGCGGCGTCCTCGACGCCGTAGCCGTACCAGAGGCGGTAGGAGTACAGGAAGAACGCCATCGCGGCGATGCAGACCATGCCGGCAGCCAGGCCGTCCAGGCCGTCGATGAAGTTCACCGCGTTGACCATGACGACGACCAGGAGCACCGAGATCAGGGTGCCCTGCATGGGCGTGACCGCCACCGAGCCCACACCGGGGACCGGGATGGAGATCACGGTGAGGCCCTGCCAGACCATGACGCCCGCGGCCACCATCTGGCCGCCCATCTTCACCAGGGCGTCCACGCCCCACTTGTCGTCCAGCACGCCCAGCACCCACATGATCCCGGCGCCGGAGAGCAGCGCCTTCACGTCGCTGCCGTTGTCGAAGACGAACGTCAGGTGGGTGAGGTGGGAGGCGGTCAGCAGGCCCGCGCAGAGACCGCCGAACATGGCGATGCCGCCCAGGCGGGGCGTCGGCTCGCGGTGCACGTCGCGGGCGCGCACCGCCGGCATCGCGCCCGCGAGGATGGCGAACTTCCGCACCGGCGCGGTCAGCAGGTAGGTGACCGCGGCGGTGGTGAACAGCGTCAGCAGGTACTCACGCACCGGGGGCCCTCCCACCTCGCATCGACGGCGGTGCCGCCGCCACGGCACCACACCTTATTCAGACGGACGCCCCGCGTGTGCACCGCGGCTCCCGGAGGTGTCCGGTATCACCGCTTCGGTACCGGTCCGCGTGCCAGTTCGCGCACCCGTGCGGCCAGTTCGCCGCCCCCGTCGGCGGTGCGCAGCGCCCGTCCGGCCAGGACGGCCGCCTCCGCCATCTCCGCCGCCCCCAGGCCGGCGGTGGTCACGCACCCGGTGCCCAGGCGCAGTCCGGAGGTCTCGGCGGGCGGGGCCGTGTCGTACGGCAGGGCGCACTTGCCGAGCAGGATGCCGGCGGCGGCGCAGCGGCGCTCGGCCTCCCGGCCGGTGATGCCGAGCGCGGAGACGTCGGCGGTGACGAGGTGGGTGTCAGTGCCGCCGGTGAGGGGGCGCACGCCCTGCCCGGCGAGGCCGGCGGCCAGCGCGCGGGCGTTGTCGACCGCGGCGTGGACGTAGTCGCGGTAGCGGGGCGTGGCGGCCTCGGCGAAGGCGACCGCCTTCGCGGCGACCTCGTGCATGGAGGGCCCGCCCTGGATGAACGGGGAGACGGCGCGGTCGACGCGCTCGGCCAGCTCGGCGGTGCAGAGCAGCAGACCGCCGCGCGGGCCGCGCAGCATCTTGTGGGTGACCGCGGCGACGACGTCCGCGTACGGCACCGGTGAGGGCGCCGCTCCCCCGGCGGCCAGGCCGAGGGTCTGGGCGGCGGTGGCGACCAGGTAGGCGCCCACCTCGTCGGCGATCTCCCGGAAGGCCGCCCAGTCGATGTGCCGGGGGTAGGTGATGGAGCCCGCGACGATCGCCTTGGGCCGGTGCCGCCGGGCGAGGTCCCGGACCTGGTCCAGGTCGATCAGGCCGTCGTCCCGGCGCACGCCGTAGCCGGTGAACTGGAACCAGCGGCCCGAGAAGTTGGCCTGCGAGCCGACGGTGAGGTGGCCGCCGTGCTGGAGCGACATGGCCAGCACCCGGTCGCCGGGGCGCAGCAGCGCCGCGTAGGCCGCGAGCATGGCGGTGGTGCCGGTGTAGGGCTGCACGTTGGCGTGGTCGGCGCCGAAGAGGTTCCGGGCGCGCTCGACCGCGAGGAGCTCGGCGGCGTCGGCGGCGGCGCAGCCGGTGTGGTGGCGGCGGCCGGGGTAGCCCTCGGCGTACTTGTGGGCCAGCGGGCCGGCGAGGGCGGCCAGCACGGCCTCGGAGGCGGTGTTCTCCCCCGCGAGGAGCTGGAGGCAGTCGCGCCGCCGCTCGGCCTCGGCCGCGAGCACGTCGGCGATCTGCGGGTCGGTCCGGCGCAGGGCCTCCGGGGCCTCCCAGAGCGGCGTGCGGGCGGGGGCGTGCGGGGGCTCGGTGACCGTCATGGCAGGACTCCGGTAGGTGCGGAGGTGGTTCACCCCCAGGGTAGGACGGCCGGGGGCGCACGGCGCGCCGTCGCGGGCCGCGGGGGCCGGCCGGGCCCTCCCCCGGGGCCGGACCGGCGCGGGGCGGGAGGGGCGCCGCGGAGGGCCCCGGAGGCCCGCGGGGCCGGGGGGCCCGGGGTGCACGCGGGGCTGCGCAGGGGGCCGGCGGGGCCGCGCAGGGGGCCGGCGGGGGCCCGGAGGCGGCGGCTCAGGGCAGCGCGACGCCGGTCAGGGCGGTGACCACGGGGTCGATGGCGTGGTAGATCTCCTCGCCGCAGTTGCGGAACATGCTGATCGGCGCGCCGTACGGGTCGTCGACCTCGTCGGCCTCCGGGGTGGAGGCGAGCAGCCAGCCGCGCAGCGCCGCGGCGGCGCGGACCAGGGCGCGGGCCCGCGCGGCCACCGCGGCCCCCTGGAGGGGGTCGGGGAGGGTGGCGGGGTCTATCGTCCGCACCAGCCGGGTGAACTCCTTGAGGGTGAAGGTGCGCAGCCCGGCCGCGTGGCCCATGGAGATCACCTGGGCGCGGTGGTCGAGGGTGGCCGTGAGCACCAGGTCGGCGTCGATGACGTGCTCGTCCAGCAGCTCGCGGCCGGCGAACCCGGCCGGGTCGGCGCCGTACTCGCCGAGCACGGTCGCGGCGTGGGCCTCCATCGGGGCGCCCTCGTGGCCCCAGGTGCCGGCGCTCTCCACCACGATCTGCCCGGCGCCGCGGCCGCCCAGGCGGGCGGCGATCCCGTGGCGGGTGAGGCGCTCGGCGATCGGGGAGCGGCAGATGTTGCCGGTGCAGACGAAGAGGATCCGGAAGCGGTCGTGCGGGGTGGGCACGGGTATGCCGTGCGGGCGCCCCTGCGCGGGCAGGGCGGCGCGGCCGGGCGTCCGGCCGTCGGGCGTCCGGGCCTCCGGTACGCGGCCGCCGGCGGCCCGGACGCCGGGCAGCCGGATGTCCGTCGCCCGGACGTCGGCCGTCCGGATGTCGGCCGTCCGGATGTCGGGGGCCGTCAACTGCCGGCCTCCAGGTCGGGTACGACCTCCCGCAGCTGCGCCTCGCTGACCGCGCCGGCGCGCAGCAGCACCGGGACCTTGCCGGTGACGTCGACGATGGAGGAGGGCACGGCGTGCTCCGCGCGGCCGCCGTCGAGGTAGACCGACACCGAGTCGCCGAGCTGGCCCTCGGCCTCGTCGCAGGTGGCGGGGGACGGCCCGCCGGTGAGGTTCGCGCTGCTCACGGCCATGGGACCGGTGGTGTTCAGCAGCTCGATGGCGACCGGGTGCAGCGGCATGCGCACGGCGACGGTGCCGCGGGTGTCGCCGAGGTCCCAGCGCAGCGAGGGCTGGTGGCGGGCGACGAGGGTGAGGCCGCCGGGCCAGAAGGCGTCCACCAGCTCCCAGGCGGACTCGGAGAAGTCGGTGACCAGCCCGTGGAGGGTGGTCGGGGAGCCGACCAGGACCGGCGAGGGCATGGCGCGGCCGCGGCCCTTGGCGGCCAGCAGGTCCTGGACGGCGTCCGGCGAGAACGCGTCGGCGCCCAGGCCGTACACCGTGTCGGTGGGGAGCACCACCAGCTCACCGCGGCGGACGGCGGAGGCCGCCTCACGCAGGCCGGTCGCCCGGTCGCTCGGATCTGCGCAGTCGTAGCGGCGGCTCATCGGTGCGGTTCCCTTCCGTACGGGGCTGGTCGCGTTCATGGGCTGGTCGCGTTCATGGGCTGGGGGGCGCAGGCGGCGGGTCACGGGCCTGCCGGGGTCACGGGGGTCACGGGGCCGGTGGCCGGCGGGGGCCGGGCTCAGGCCCGGGCGGCCCCGCGCGGCCCGCCGGTCACGGCACGGCTCTGCGGGCGGTGGTGAAGCGGGGGCGGTTGTTGAGGTCGCGGTGGTCGGCGGCGTCGGTCCAGCCGCGGTCCTCGCTGAAGATCCACGGGACCTGGCCGCCCTGGGTGTCGGCGTGCTCGACGACGACCACGCCGCCGGGCCGCAGCAGCCGGGCGGCGACCCGCTCGATGCCGCGGATGGCGGTGAGGCCGTCCTCGCCGGAGAAGAGCGCCAGCTGCGGGTCGTGGTCGCGGGCCTCGGGGGCGACGTACTCCCACTCGGTGAGCGGGATGTACGGCGGGTTGCTGATGACCAGGTCGAAGCGGCCGCTCCAGGAGGGGTCGTCCTCGAAGGCGCGGGTGGCGTCGCCCGCGTGCAGGGTGACCCGGGCCCGGTCGGGGCTGGCGTCGACGTTGCGGCGCGTCCACACCAGGGCGTCCTCGTCCAGCTCGAAGGCGTGGACGGTGCTGCGCGGCACCTCCTGGGCGATCGCCAGGGCGATGGCGCCGGAGCCGGTGCACAGGTCCACCACGAGCGGTTCGGCGACGTCCATGTCCCGGACGGCGTCTATCGCCCAGCCGACGACGGACTCGGTCTCCGGCCGGGGCACGAAGACGCCCGGCCCGACCTGGAGCTCCAGGTAGCGGAAGAAGGCGCGGCCGGTGATGTGCTGCAGCGGCTCGCGCGCCTCGCGCCGGGCCACCGCCTCCCAGTACCGGGCGTCGAAGTCGGCGTCGGGGACGGTGTGCAGCCGGCCGCGCTTGACGCCGTGGATGTGCGCGGCGAGCTCCTCGGCGTCGAACCGCGGCGACGGCACGCCGGCCGCGGCCAGCCGCTGGGTGGCCTGGGCCACCTCGGCGAGCAGCAGGTTCATCCGGCCCCCTTCAGGGTGTTGCGGCTTCACGGTGTGCGGGCGGCGTCCGGTGCCCCGGAGCTGCGGCGGTCAGCTCTCCTGGGCCACGGCGAGCTTGGCCGCGGCGTCGGCGTCCACGCAGGACTGGATCACGGCGTCCAGGTCCCCGTCGAGCACCTGGTCCAAGTTGTACGCCTTGTAGCCCACCCGGTGGTCCGAGATGCGGTTCTCCGGGAAGTTGTAGGTGCGGATGCGCTCGGAGCGGTCCACCGTGCGGACCTGGCTGCGGCGGGCGTCGGACGCCTCGCGCTCGGCCTCCTCCTGGGCGGCGGCCAGCAGCCGGGAGCGCAGGATCCGCATGGCCTGCTCCTTGTTCTGGAGCTGGCTCTTCTCGTTCTGGCAGGAGACCACGATGCCGCTGGGCAGGTGGGTGATGCGCACCGCGGAGTCGGTGGTGTTGACCGACTGGCCGCCGGGGCCGGACGAGCGGTAGACGTCGATCCGCAGGTCGTTGGGGCCGATCTCGACCTCGACCTCCTCCGCCTCCGGGGTGACCAGCACGCCGGCGGCGGAGGTGTGGATGCGGCCCTGCGACTCGGTCGCGGGCACCCGCTGCACCCGGTGGACGCCGCCCTCGTACTTCAGCCGGGCCCAGACGCCCTGGCCGGGCTCGGTGGCGCCCCGCGTCTTCACGGCGACCTGGACGTCCTTGTAGCCGCCGAGGTCGGAGGCGTTGGCGTCGATGATCTCGGTCTTCCAGCCGACCCGCTCGGCGTACCGCAGGTACATCCGCAGCAGGTCGCCGGCGAACAGGGCCGACTCCTCGCCGCCCTCGCCGGCCTTGACCTCCAGGATCACGTCCTTGTCGTCGCTGGGGTCGCGCGGGACCAGCAGCAGCCGCAGGCGCTCGGTGAGCTCCTCGCGCTGGTGCTCCAGCTCCTTGACCTCGGCGGCGAAGTCCGGGTCGTCGGCGGCGAGCTCGCGGGCGGTGGCGATGTCGTCGCCGGTCTGCCGCCAGGCGCGGTAGACCTGGGTGATCGGGGTGAGCTCGGCGTAGCGCTTGGACAGCTTCCGGGCGTTGGCCTGGTCGGCGTGGACCGACGGGTCGGCCAGCCTCTCCTCGAGGACGGCGTGCTCGGTGAGGAGCTCCTCGACTGCCTCGAACATGGGTGGGGCCTTCTTCCCGGGGGCCGGCGTCCTGCGGTGGGGGTGGTCCGCCGTGCGGTCTCCGCCGTGCGGTGTGCTGGGGTGCGGTGCGCTGGTGGTGCGGTGCGCGGTGCGGTGTGCTGCGGGGCGTGGGGGACGCGAACGGCGCCGGTCGGGCAGGCCCCGGCAGCGCGAGGCTGCGGGGGCGCCCGGCCGGCGCCGAGAGGTCGCTACTTCTTGACGGCGTGCTGCTTGCCGAAGCGGGCCTCGAAGCGGGCGACGCGGCCGCCGGTGTCGAGGATCTTCTGCTTGCCGGTGTAGAAGGGGTGGCACTGCGAGCAGACGTCGGCACGGATGACGCCGTCCTTGGCGGTGCTGCGCGTGGTGAACTCGGCACCGCAGGTGCAGGTCACCTGCGTGACGACGTACTCGGGGTGGATGTCGCGCTTCAAGGGTTCTCCTAGTGATCGGGAGGGCACCGGGTCGTACGGCTGGTGCCGTGCGTGAACCGGGACCGACGTACCAGTCTGCCAGGACCGGCTGCATCTTCCCAAACCGGGGCGGGGCCCCCGGTATTCCTGCCGCGGCCCCCGCCCCGGGGCGCCGCCACGGGACGCCGGCCCGGGGGGCCGCACCGGGGCGCGGCGGGGGTCAGCGGTCCGGGTACGCCCGCAGGGCGGCCGGATCGACGGGGTCCGGCAGGGCGGGGTCGTCCGGCGGGGGGTCGGACGGGAGCGAGGCGTCCGCGGGCCGGCCGAGGGAGGGCCGGTCGGGGGCGGACTGGCCGGACGGGGGCGGACCGGCCTCCGCCGGACCGGGTGCGCCGGGCGCGTCGGGGGCGGCGCGGGCCGGCTCCGGGCGGTGCGCGGGCCGGTGGGTGCGGCCGGCGCCGGGGTGCGCCGTGGCGGCGGCCCGGGCCGGGGCCGTGCGGGCCGGCGACGGGTGCGCGGGGGACGGCCGCACGTGCGCGGAGGGCACGTGCGCGGGGGAGGCGTGCGAGGACGCACCGGGCGCCGACGGGGCGGCGGACGCGGGCCGCGGCACGGAGGTCGCCGGGTTGGCGGGCTGCCGCCGCAGCACCTCCGGCGGGATGGGCCGGTCGTCCTTGAGGGCCGCCCAGAGCCTCCCCGCCAGCGGCTCGTCCGCCACCACCCGGTTGGGGTCGGCGGGCGCGCGGCGGACCGGCATGGTGGCGAGGGAGAGGTCGCCGGGACCGAGGTGCCTGAGCGTCTGGGAGAGCCCGACCAGGGCGTTGACGGACGCCAGGTCGGTGTCGGCGGTGACGGACCGGGTGAGGGTGTCGGCGACCCGGTAGAGCCTGACCGGGTCGGTGAGCAGGCCGGCGCTCCTCGCCCGGGCCAGGATCGACCGCACCATCTGCTGCTGGAGCTCCATCCGGCCCAGGTCGCTGCCGTCGCCGACGCCGTGCCGGGTGCGGACGAAGGCCAGGGCCTGGTCGCCGCCCAGGTGGTGGGTGCCGCGGGGCAGGGTGAGGTGGCTCTGCCGGTCGCTGATGTCGACCGTGGTGGTGACGTCGACGCCTCCGATGGCGTCGACGAAGGCCGCGAAACCGGCGAAGTCGATCTCCACGAAGTGGTCCATCCGCAGCCCGGACAGGTCCTCCACCGTCTTCACCGCGCAGGCGGCGCCGCCGACCTCGAAGGCGCTGTTGAACATGGTGCGAGGGGCGGCCGGCACGACGGTGCCGTCGGGCCTGGTGCACGCGGGGCGGTCGACCAGGGCGTCGCGGGGCACGGACACCACGGAGGCGTGCCGGTGGTCGCGCTCGACGTGCACGACCATCGCCGTGTCCGAGCGGGCGGTGCCGTCGTCGGAGCCGCCGGCCTTGGCGTGGTTGGCCCCGGCGCGCGAGTCGGAGCCGAGCAGCAGGATGTTGAAGTCGCCGTTGGTGGACGCGGGCGGCCTGGCCCTGCCGAGGAGGGAGTCGACGTCGACACCGGTGATGTTGCGGTTGAGCTTCCAGTACGCGAAGCCGCCGAATCCGGCGCCGGCCAGGAGCACGGCGGCGAGCGCCAGGCCGGCCGTCCGCAGGCCGCGGCGGCCGGGTCTCCCGGAGGGGGTCGGCGGCTGGTCCTTCCGCTGCTCGGCCATGGTGCTGGGTCCGTCCTCGGTACGCCGCCCGCACGTGCGCGGGAGTGCTCGGGGGTGGGACGTCCTGCGCCTCCTCCGCGGTTCCCTTTTCGCCCGCAATGCACCCGATGGGTGGATATCGAGCATAAGGGGGGCGGCAGCGGAACGGCCGCCGACACGGCTGCCGGAGCAGTCGTGTCGGCAGCCGTCGCGGCCGTGCCGCGGGTCCCGGACCGGCCGGGGCCCGGATCAGCCGAGGAGGGTGTAGGAGCCGAAGCTGCCGGTGCCCATCTGGATCTTGGCGCCGAAGTACCCGTTGCCCTTGCCCGGGTACAGGTACAGGTATCCGCTGGTGAAGCGGATCAGCAGGTCGGCGTGGCCGTCGTTGTTGACGTCGCCCACCGCGGCCAGCGCGTTGGCGGACTTGAAGCCGCTGCTGCTCAGGGTCCTGCGGGCGCCGAACTTGCCGTTGCCGGCACCCGGCCACAGGTAGAGCGCGCCGGCGGAGGTGCGGCCCACCAGGTCGGCCTTCCCGTCGCCGGTGAAGTCGCCGTGGCCCACCAGCTGGCTCAGGCCCTGCAGGCCGGAGCCGACCTGGAAGCGGGAGCCGAAGGAGCCGTTGCCCTTGCCCGGGTACACCCAGACCTTGCCCGCGCTGTCGACGGTGAGCAGGTCCGGCAGGTAGTCGCCGGTCAGGTCGCCGGGCGTGACGATCTGGCGCACCGTGCCCCAGCCGGTGGCGAGCCTGGCCACGGTCCAGTCGCTGCCCGTCCAGTACTCGCGGTACAGGGAGCCGTTGGTGCCGCGCTCGATCAGGTCGTTGACGCCGTCCCGGTCGAGGTCGGTCTGCAGGACCTTGTTGAAGCTGTTCCAGCCGGTGCCCGTGGAGGCCCGGTAGCGCATCGTGGCGCCCTCGTAGACGTAGCCCTGGCCGCTGGAGGTGCGCACCAGCAGGTCGGCCTTGCCGTCGCCCGTGAAGTCGGTGTCGGTGATGCGCTCCAGCGCGGTGGCGGTGTAGGCGCTCAGCTTGGTGAAGACGCTGTACCCGCCCTTCTCCACGCAGTCCGGCGCGCCCCAGGAGACGATGCCGGCGATGCGGCCGTTGACCACCAGCGGACCGCCGGAGTCGCCGTGGCAGCTGCTGAGCGTGCCGGCGGTGGTGCCGCTGGCCGGCTTGCCCGCGCAGAACATCTTGCCCGCCGCGAAGTAGCCCTTGGTGTCCGGCAGGCTGTTCATGGCGGTGGCGCAGGCCGAGTCGGAGACGACCGGCAGGGTCGCCCGGCGCAGCTGCGGCGACAGGTCGGCGTTGGGGTCGTCGGCGCCCGTCGTCAGACCCCAGCCGTAGACGGTGCCCGTGGTGCCGGGCGCGTACGAGGCGGTGTCGCCGGCGGCGACCAGCTTGGTGGTCGGCATCCGGACCGGCTGGTCCAGGGTGAGGACCGCAACGTCGTTGCCGAGGTCGTCCTGGGTGTTGCCGTGGAAGGACGGGTGGCTCCACTGCCGCCACACGCCCACCGGGGTGGCGTTCGGGTCGGCGAGGGTGGAGGTGCCGTAGAACACGAGGCCGTTCGACTTCCAGTCGAGGCCGGCGACGCAGTGGGCGGCGGTGAGCACCTTGTCCGGCGCGACGAGCGTGCCGCCGCAGAACATCGCGGTGCCGTCGTCGAGCAGGTACCACAGCTGCACCATGGAGGGAGCGCTGCCGATGGAGATCGGGGTGCCGCCGATGATGCGGCTGATGCCCCCCGTCGGCAGCTTCGGGGCACCGGGGCGGCCGCTGCCGACGACGCCCTTGCGGGCGGCGGCGCGGAGGCGCGCGGCGAGCGAGGAGCCGTCGGTGCGGCTCTGCCCGGCCTTGGCCGGGGTTCCGAGGGTCCCCGTGGTGGACGCGTCCGCCGGGAGGGTGGTCCCGGCCCACGCGTCGCTGACGGCGGCAACGCCGCCGGTCGCCAGCGTCGTCGCGAGGGCGACGGTGGCGAGTCTGTTCCGGCGGGTCCGGCGCATGCCGGACCCGCGCTGAGCAGGATTCACTGATTCTCCTGTGGGAGAGAGGCGACGCCCTCCCCCTGAGGGCGTCCGCACGGATCAGTCGGCAGGCTGCCGATCGAAGGTTCGATCACGGCACTCACGTCCGACAGGCAGATGCTAGTGGTGCGTGGACGGACCATGGTCAACAGGCGGGCGGACTGTGACAGAATCCGGAAGTTTTCCGGGAACCTTCTCCCCCAAAAGCACACGACCGCGCCCCCGCCCGGTGGTTCCGGGCGGGGGCGCGGTCGCGCGGGGGCGGGGTCAGCCGAGGATGGCGGCGGAGCCGAAGCTGCCAGTGCCCATCTGGACCTTGGCGCCGAAGGTGCCGTTGCCGTTGCCCGGGTACAGGTAGAGGGAGCCGGTGGTGAAGCGGATCAGCAGGTCGGCCTTGCCGTCGCCGTTCACGTCGCCCACCGCGGCCAGCGCGTTGGCCGAGGCGAAGCCGCTGGTGCTCAGGGTCCTGCGGGCACCGAACTTGCCGCCGCCCGCGCCCGGGTACAGGTAGAGCGCGCCGGCGGAGGTGCGGCCCACCAGGTCGGGCCTGCCGTCGCCGGTGAAGTCGCCGTGGCCCACCAGCTGGCTCAGGCCCTGCAGGCCGGAGCCGACCTGGAAGCGGGAGCCGAAGGAGCCCGTCCCCTTGCCCGGGTACACCCAGACCGCGCCCGCGCTGTCCACGCTCAGCAGGTCGGGGTTGCCGTCACCGGTCAGGTCGCCGGGCGCCACGATCTGGCGCACCGTGCCCCAGCCGGAGGCGAGCTTGGTGTTGACCCACGCGTAGCTGTACAGGTCGTAGTGGCGCCAGTAGAGGCTGCCGTCGCTGGACTTGCGCATGACCAGGTCGGTGGCGCCGTCCCGGTCGAGATCGGTCTGGACGACCTTGTTGTAGTACTGCCAGCCGGTGCCGGCGGACCACCGGTACTTCATGGTCGCGCCGAGGTAGGCGTAGGACTGGCCGGTCGTCGAGGAGGTGCGGACCAGCAGGTCGGCCTTGCCGTCGCGGCTCCAGTCGTTCTGCTTCGGGGCGTCGGCGGCGGTGATCTGGGCCTGCGCGTCCGTCGCGTAGGTGGCCACCTTGGTGTACACGTCGTAGCCGCCCGCGGTGATGCAGTCGCCCGAGCCCCAGGAGACGATGCCCGCGATCCGGCCGTTGACCATCAGCGGGCCGCCGGAGTCGCCGTGGCAGCTCGCCACCGTGGTGGTCTCGCTGCCGGTGCCCGGCTTTCCGGCGCAGAACATCTTCCCCGGGACGAGGTAGGACTCCACGGCCGGCGTGGTCGGGTCGTCCGTGATCTTGTCCATCGCGGGCTTGCAGGTGCTGTCGTCGACGAGCGGCAGGTCGGCCTTGCGCAGGTCGGCCGAGATGCCCCCGGACGACGACGAGGTGGTCTGGCCCCAGCCGTAGACGGTGCCGGTGTTGGTCGTGGCGTAGGACGCGGTGTCGCCGGCGTCGACGAGCTTGGCGGTCGTGTACGGCAGCGGGGTGTCCAGGGTGAGGACGGCGATGTCGTTCTGCAGGGTGTCCATGCTGAAGGACGGGTGCTGCCACTGCTTCCAGACGCGCACGGCCTTGCCGTTGGTGCCGTTCCACTGCGCGGCGGTGCCGCCGACGACCACGCCGTTGTCGTGCCAGTCGAGGCCGTCGACGCAGTGGGCGGCGGTGAGGACCTTGGTGGGCGCCACCAGGGTGCCGCCGCAGAACCAGCCGTCGCCGGTGGACGCGTCGTAGTACCAGAGCTGGACCATCCACGGGGCGGTCGTGATGGTCGTGGAGGTGCCGCCGATGATGCGGGGGCTGAAACCGGTCGACCCCGGCGAGGGGGAGCCGGAGGGGCTCGCGGTCGGCGAGGGGAGGCCCTTGACCTTCCCGTGGTGGAGGGCCTTCATGACGCGCTCGCCGAGGTAGGACACGGGGCGCTGGGGGGCCGCGGCCGCATGGGCGACGGGTCGCCCGGTGGCGGCGTCCGAACCGGCCCAGGCCTGGGACGCGGCGAAGGCGCCGCCGCCCGCCAGGACCGTGGCGAGGGCGATGGCGGGGAGCTTGTGCCGGCGTATCCGGTGCTTCCCGGACGCGCGCTGAGCAGGGTTCACTCGGTCTCCCGGTGCAGAAGAGAGGCGCCCGTCGCAGGGGGCGCCAGAAGACGTGTGCCGGTGGGCGGCCCTGCGGGCGGCGCTCACTTCCGACGCGGTGATGCTAGTGGCATCCAAACCTGCCGTGACCGATGGGGTCGGTGTTGTGACAGACCCAAGACGTTCGCCGACCGGTTGCGAACGGTTACGACCGGATCGTCCGGTTGCGGCACGGCCGGCCCGCGGCACGGCCGGCCCGCGGCACGGCCGGCCGGTCCGGCGGCCTGCCGGTCCGACGCCCCCGGTCAGGCACGGCCCGTCCGGCGTCCGGCGCCCCCGTCGGCCGCACCCCGTCCGGGCGCGGCCCGCACACGCCGGAGCCCCCGGACCGCGGGTGCGGTCCGGGGGCTCCGGGGGGCGGCGGCGGGCGTCAGTCGGACGAGCCCGGCGTCGTCTTGGCGATCTGCATCAGGAACTCGCCGTTGCTGCCGGTCTTCTTCATCCGGTCCAGCAGCAGCTCGATGGCCTGCTGCTGGTCCAGCGCGTGGAGCACCCGGCGCAGCTTCCAGACGATGGCCAGCTCCTCGCTGCCCAGCAGGATCTCCTCCTTGCGGGTCGAGGACGCGTCGACGTCCACGGCCGGGAAGATCCGCTTGTCCGAGAGCTTGCGGTCGAGCTTGAGCTCCATGTTGCCGGTGCCCTTGAACTCCTCGAAGACCACCTCGTCGGCCCGGGAGCCGGTCTCCACCAGGGCGGTGGCGAGGATGGTCAGCGAGCCGCCGTTCTCGATGTTGCGCGCGGCGCCGAAGAACTTCTTCGGCGGGTAGAGCGCGGTCGAGTCGACACCGCCGGACAGGATGCGGCCGGAGGCCGGCGCCGCCAGGTTGTAGGCGCGGCCCAGGCGGGTGATGGAGTCCAGCAGGATCACCACGTCGTGGCCCAGCTCCACCAGGCGCTTGGCGCGCTCGATGGCGAGCTCGGCGACGACGGTGTGGTCCTCGGCGGGCCGGTCGAAGGTCGAGGAGATGACCTCGCCCTTCACCGACCGCTGCATGTCGGTGACCTCCTCCGGACGCTCGTCGACCAGGACGACCATCAGGTGGCACTCGGGGTTGTTGCGGGTGATCGCGTTGGCGATCGCCTGCATGATCATCGTCTTGCCGGTCTTCGGCGGGGCGACGATCAGGCCGCGCTGGCCCTTGCCGATGGGGGCGACCAGGTCGATGATCCGGGTGGTCAGCACGCCCGGGTCGGTCTCCAGGCGCAGCCGCTCCTGCGGGTACAGCGGGGTGAGCTTGCCGAACTCGGGGCGGCTGCGGCCGGCCTCCGGGTCCATGCCGTTCACCGAGTCCAGGCGCACCAGCGCGTTGAACTTCTCGCGGCGCTCGCCGTCACGCGGCTGGCGGACCGCACCGGTGATCGCGTCGCCCTTGCGCAGGCCGTTCTTGCGGACCTGGGCCAGGGAGACGTACACGTCGTTCGGGCCGGGCAGGTAGCCGGAGGTCCGCACGAACGCGTAGTTGTCCAGGATGTCCAGGATGCCGGCGACCGGGATCAGGACGTCGTCCTCGCCGATCTGCGGCTCGTTCGCGCCCTCGAAGCCGTCGCGGCGGCCGCCCCGGCGGTTGCGGTCGCGGTAGCGGCCGCGGCGGCCCCGGCGGCCGCCCTCGAAGTCGTCGTCGTCCTGCTGGTCGCGCTGCTGGTCGCGGCGCTGGTCGCGGCCCTGGTCCCGCTGCTGGTCGCGGCCCTGGTCCCGCTGCTGGTCCCGCTGCTGGTCACGGCCCTGGCCGCCCTGCTGGCCGCCGTCCTGGCGGGTCTCCTGGCGGTCCCGGTCGCGGTCCCGGCGGTTGCGCCGGTCGCGGCGGGTCTCGCGGTCGCCCTGGCCGTCGGGGCCGCCCTGGCCGTCGCCCGCCTCCTGGCGCTCGGGGCGGTCGCCCCGGTCGCGGCGGTCGCGGCGCTCGCGGCGGCCCTCGCCGCCCTGGCGGCCGTCCTCGGCGGGACGCTCCCGGGTCTCGGTGGCCACCGCGGCGGCCGGCTCGGCGCGCTCGGCGACGGCCTCCTGCACGGCCTCGGCATCCGCGCCGGGGGCGCCGGCGGCCGAGGTCGCCCGGCGGCGCGGCCGCTCGGCACGGGCCGGGGCCGCGGTCTCGGCCGCGGCGGTCTCGCCCGCGACCTGGCCGGGGATCTCGATCTGCTGCGCGGGCTCCGCCTCGACGGCGCGGGCGCGGGTGCGCCGGGCCGGCTTCTCGGCGGGGGCCTCGGCGGTGGCGGCGGCCTTGGCCTGGGCGGCGGAGCGCTTCGCGGCCGGGGCGGCCGGGGCCTCCCCGCCGGCGAGCAGCGGGTCGCCGCCGTTCTTCTCCTTGATGGCGTCGATGAGCTGGCTCTTGCGCATGCGCCCGGTGCCGCTGATGCCGAGGCCGGAGGCGAGCTGCTGGAGCTCGGCCAGGACCAGGCCGTTCAGGCCGGAGCCCGTGGTCCTGCGACGCTTGGGCGCGGGGGCGGCAGCTGCCGCGTCCGGCGCATCGGCGTCCGGGCGCGCGCCCATCAGATCGGTGGTGTCGCTCACGAAGGGTCCTTCCCTGGAGCGGACGTCGGCCTGTCTGGCTCGGCGACCGGTTGTGCTGTCCGTCCTGCGTGGTGTGCAGGTCCGGGGCGGTGTTCCGCCGGGTGGCGGTTGAAGGTGGTGGTGGCTGCGGTGCGCCAGCGCGGTCCGGCCGGACGCGTCGGCCCCGCGCCGCCGTGCCGCTCTGGATTCCGGGCCCCCGTCGCGCGGCGGTGTCCCCGACACCCCCGGGCGCGGCCTCAGGTGGAGGCCGGCGGCTGCGGGCGTCCCCTAGAGCGTGTGGGGCCGGGCACCGTCACGGCTTCGGGACGCGGCCGTACACGCGCAGGCAGGCTGCGTACGCGGTGAGGCAGGCTCCCGGAGAATCGTGGTCCCGGGCTTCCGGTGTACCCCGTCGTGACGGGGGGCCGGGATCGGGACGCTCGGCACCGGTCCCCGGAGGGGTCCTGGTGCACGCATGAGATTAACACTACTGGACCCAACAAACATTCCCCTACCCCGTGTGCGCCAATCGTGTCCCGCGACATCGCCGCCCCCTCCCCGCGGGCGGCCGTCAGACCTCCAGCGGCAGTACCGCCGCGCCGTCCCGGTCGAGCTCCAGGCGGTGCGCGGCCCACTCCGGGCCGGCGGAGCGGACCAGCTTGTCGGCGGCACCGTCGTCGGTGAGCGCCAGCACGGTCGGCCCCGCGCCGGAGACGACCGCCGCGACGCCCTCCGCCCGCAGGGCGGCGACCAGCGCGGCGCTCTCCGGCATGGCGGAGGAGCGGTAGTCCTGGTGGATGCGGTCCTCGGTGGCCGGCAGCAGCAGTCCGGGACGCCGGGTGAGCGCCTCCACGAGCAGCGCGGCACGGCCGGCGTTGACGGCGGCGTCGGCGTGCGGGACGGTCCGCGGCAGCAGGCCGCGCGCCGTCTCGGTGAGCAGCGGCGTCGCCGGGACGAAGACGACCGGCACCACGTCGGCCGAGGGCTCCAGCCGGACCGCGCGGGCGGCGTCCTCGTCCGTCCAGGCCACGGTGAAGCCGCCGAGGAGGCAGGCGGCGACGTTGTCCGGGTGCCCCTCCAGCTCGGAGGCGAGCGCCAGCAGGCCGGCGTCGTCGAGGACCGACGGGCCGCCGATGGTCACCGCGCGCGCGGCGACGATGCCGGCGCAGATGGCGGCGGAGGAGGAGCCGAGGCCGCGGCCGTGGGGTATGCGGTTGGCGCAGACCACCTCCAGGCCGCGGGGCTGGCCGCCGAGCACGTCGAAGGCCGCGCGCAGCGAGCGCACCACCAGGTGGCGCTCGTCCCGGGCGAGCGTGTCGGCGCCCTCGCCCGCTATGTCCACGTGGAGGCCGGAGTCGGCGACCCGGACCACGACGTCGTCGTACAGCCCCAGGGCGAGTCCGAAGGCGTCGAAGCCGGGGCCGAGGTTGGCGCTGGTCGCGGGGACCCGCACCCGGACGGCTGCGGCTCGGAACGCGGGACCGGCCATGCGGTGGACTCTCCTGGTGCTCGGTGGGTGCTGGACTGCCCGCGGGGGGCCGGCTGCCGCTCGCGCGGGGCGGGCCCGGCGTCCGCGGGCCCGGTCGGGACCCGGCACTGCGCGGGTCCGGACGGTGCCGGGCGCCGGCCCGGACGCCGCGCGCCGTCCGGACGGGGCGGCACGCGCCGGTGCCGGGGCGCGGACGGCATGGACCGGCGGACTGTGCCACCGGCGCTTCCCAGGGTAGCGAAGAGGGCTTCCGGTGCGGTACACCCTGCGGCGCCCCGGTCCGCCGTGTTGCCCGGCCGGTCCGGTGGACCGGCCGGTTGCGCCGGGCCGGCCGGGCCGCCCGCGTCCCGGTGCGGGGCGGGCGGCCCGGCCGGGGGTCAGCCGGCCAGGCCCAGCCGCTGCGCGGCGGCGTCGGCGTCGACGGGCACGACCACGGGCTGCGGCGCGCCCATGACGGCCCAGTCGGGGTCCTTGAGGCCGTTGCCGGTGACGGTGCAGACGATCCGCTGGCCCGGGTCGACCAGGCCGCGCTCGGCGGCCTGCAGCAGGCCGGCCACCGAGGCGGCGGAGGCCGGCTCCACGAAGACGCCCTCACGGGAGGCCAGCAGCCGGTAGGCGGCGAGGATCTGACGGTCGGTCACCTTGTCGATGAGCCCGCCGGACTCGTCCCGGGCGGCCAGGGCGAAGTCCCAGGACGCCGGGTTGCCGATCCGGATCGCGGTGGCGACGGTCTGCGGCCTCAGCACGGGGGCGCCGTCGACGATGGGCGCGGAGCCCGCGGCCTGGAAGCCCCACATCCGCGGCCGGCGGGCGGCCATGCCGTCCGCCGCGTACTCGGTGTAGCCCTTCCAGTAGGCCGTGATGTTGCCCGCGTTGCCGACCGGGAGGACGTGCACGTCCGGGGCGTCGCCGAGCGCGTCGACGATCTCGAAGGCGGCGGTCTTCTGCCCCTCGATGCGGACCGGGTTCACCGAGTTCACCAGGGCGACCGGGTACCTGTCCGACAGGCCGCGGGCGAGGGTGAGGCAGTCGTCGAAGTTGCCGTCCACCTGCAGGATGCGGGCGCCGTGCACCAGCGCCTGGCCCATCTTGCCCAGCGCGATCTTGCCCTGCGGGACGAGCACCGCGCAGACCAGGCCGGCCCGCACCGCGTAGGCGGCGGCGGAGGCGGAGGTGTTGCCGGTGGAGGCGCAGATGACGGCCTGCGCGCCCTCCTCCTTGGCCCGCGAGATCGCCATGGTCATCCCCCGGTCCTTGAAGGAGCCGGTCGGGTTGGCGCCCTCGACCTTGAGGTACACGTCGCAGCCGGTGCGCTCGGAGAGGAGCTGCGCCGGGACGAGGGGGGTGCCGCCCTCCAGGAGGCTGACCACCGGGGTGGCGTCCGTGACCGGCAGGCGGTCGCGGTACTCCTCGATGAGGCCGCGCCACTGGTGGGTGTGGCGCCGGGGGCTGTCGACGACGGCGTTCATGCTGCTCTCCTACTCCCCTTCGACCCGCATGGTGCTGGCCACGTCGCGCACGCTGTCCAGCGCGCGGAGCTTGTCGACCGTCGCCGACAGGGCGGCGTCGGTGGCGCGGTGGGTCACCACCACGAGCGAGGCGTCGCCGTCGCGGCCCTGCTGGCGGACGGTGTCGATGGAGACGCCGTGCTCGGCGAAGACGGTGGCGACCTGGGCGAGCACGCCCGCGCGGTCGGCGACGTCCAGGCTGACGTGGTAGCGGGTGACGACGTCGTCCATCGGGCGGGCCGGCAGCTCCGTGTACGCGGACTCGCCCGGGCCGGTGGCCTCGGCGACCTTGTTGCGGCAGACGGCGACCAGGTCGCCCAGGACGGCGCTGGCGGTCGGGGAGCCGCCGGCGCCCGGGCCGTAGAACATCAGCCGGCCGGCCGCCTCGGCCTCGACGAAGACCGCGTTGTACGCCTCGCGGACCGAGGCCAGCGGGTGGCTGAGCGGGATCATCGCGGGGTGGACGCGGGCCGTGACCGCGCGGCCGTCGCGGGAGCGCTCGCAGATGGCGAGCAGCTTGACGACGCAGCCCATCTGCCGGGCGCTGCGGATGTCGGCGGCGGTGACCTCGGTGATGCCCTCGCGGTAGACGTCGGCGGCGGTGACCCGGGTGTGGAAGGCGATGCCGGCCAGGATGGCGGCCTTGGCGGCGGCGTCGAAGCCCTCCACGTCGGCGGTGGGGTCGGCCTCGGCGTAGCCGAGCGCGGTGGCCTCCTCCAGCGCCTCGGAGTAGCCGGCGCCGGTGGAGTCCATCTTGTCGAGGATGAAGTTGGTGGTGCCGTTGACGATGCCGAGCACCCGGTTGACCTTGTCCCCGGCCAGCGACTCGCGCAGCGGGCGGATCAGCGGGATGGCGCCGGCCACCGCGGCCTCGTAGTAGAGGTCGGCCCCGGCGGCGGAGGCGGCGGCGTGCAGGGCCGCGCCGTCCTGGGCGAGGAGCGCCTTGTTGGCGGAGACGACGGAGGCGCCGTGCTCGAAGGCGGAGAGGATGAGGCCGCGGGCGGGCTCGATGCCGCCGATGACCTCGACCACGACGTCGACGTCGTCGCGTTTGACCAGCTCGGCGGCGTCGGTGGTGACGAGGTGCCCGGGCACGCCGGGGCGCGGGCGGCCGGCCCGGCGCACGGCGACGCCGGCGAGCTCCACCGGCGCGCCGACGCGTGCGGCGAGGTCGGCGGCGTGCGTCGTCATGATGCGGGCGACCTCGGAGCCCACCACTCCACAGCCCAGCAGCGCCACCTTCAGCGGCCGCGTACGCATCATCCGACTCCGCTCTCGTCGTCCGTCGCCGAGTGGCCCCCGCAGGGCCCTCCGCCCCAGTTTCGTGGAGTTCCGGGACGGATCTCCGCCCGTTCCACGATCTGAGACCAGGATTTCGTCAGCCGATATCGAGACGCAGGAGATCCTCCTCCGTCTCGCGGCGCACGACCGCGCGGGCGTGCCCCGCCTGCACCGCCACCACCGGCGGGCGCAGCGCGTGGTTGTAGTTGCTCGCCATGGACCGGCAGTAGGCGCCGGTCGCCGGGACCGCGATCAGGTCGCCCGGGGCCAGGTCGGCGGGGAGGAAGGCGTCGCGGACCACGATGTCGCCGGACTCGCAGTGCTTGCCCACCACGCGGGCCAGCATCGGCTCCGCGTCCGAGGTGCGGGAGACCAGCGCCACGGAGTACTCGGCGTCGTACAGGGCGGTGCGGATGTTGTCCGACATGCCGCCGTCCACGCTGACGTAGGTGCGCAGGCCCTCCAGCGGCTTGACCGTGCCCACCTCGTACAGGGTGAAGGTCGTCGGACCGGCGATCGCGCGGCCCGGCTCCACCGACAGCCGCGGCACCCGCAGCCCGGCCGCCTCGCACTCGCGGCGCACGATCGCGGCGAGCGAGCGGGCGATGTCCGCGGGCTCGGCCGGGTCGTCGTCGCTGGTGTAGGCGATGCCGAGGCCGCCGCCGAGGTCGATCTCCGGCAGCTCCACGCCGTGCTCGTCGCGGATCTCGCTCAGCAGGCCCACCACGCGGCGGGCGGCGACCTCGAAGCCCGCGGTGTCGAAGATCTGCGAGCCGATGTGGGAGTGGATGCCGGCCAGCTCCAGGCTGTCCAGCTTCAGCACCCGCCGCACGGCCTCGGCCGCGGCGCCGCCGGCCAGCGAGAGGCCGAACTTCTGGTCCTCGTGGGCGGTGGCGATGAACTCGTGGGTGTGCGCCTCGACGCCGACGGTGACGCGGACCAGCACCTTCTGCCGGACGCCCTGCTCGTCGGCGACGAAGGCGAGGCGGGCGATCTCCTCGAAGGAGTCCACCACGACGTGGCCGACGCCGGCCGCGACGGCCTGCTCCAGCTCGTGCGCCGACTTGTTGTTGCCGTGGAAGGCGATGCGCGCGGCGGGCATCCCGGCGGAGAGCGCCACGGCCAGCTCGCCGCCGCTGCACACGTCGAGGTTGAGGCCCTCCTCGTGCAGCCAGCGGACCACCGCCCGGCACAGGAACGCCTTGCCCGCGTAGTAGACGTCGGCGTCCTCGCCGAACGCCTCCCGCCAGGCGCGGGCCCGGGCGCGGAAGTCGTCCTCGTCGAGGATGTAGGCGGGCGTGCCGAACTCCTCGGCGAGGGTCCGCACGTCGACGCCGCCGACGGTCGCGGCGCCGGACGGCCCGCGGGAGACGGTGCGCGCCCACACCTTGGGGTCGAGCGCGTTGAGGTCGGCGGGCGGGGCGCTGTAGTGGCCCTCGGGCAGGACGTCGCCGTGGCGCGGGCCCGCGGGGTGCGCGGAGCGGCTCATGGTGCTGATCTCTCCCTCTGTGCGCGGGGGCGGCGGGGTGAGGTCACCGCCGCCGCCCCCCGCACCGTCATCGCGGGCGTTCGGGTACGGCCGTCACATGCGCTCGGGGGCCGAGACGCCGAGCAGGCCGAGGCCGTTGGCGATCACCGTGCGGGTCGCCTCGGCCAGCCACAGGCGGGCGCGGGTGAGGTCGGTGGCCTCCTCGTCGCCCCGCGGCAGGATGCGGCAGTTGTCGTAGAACCGGTGGTAGGTGCCGGCCAGCTGCTCCAGGTAGCGGGCCACCCGGTGCGGCTCGCGCAGCTCGCCCGCGGAGGCGACGACGCGCGGGAACTCGCCGAGCATGCCCAGCAGGTCCGACTCCCACTGGGTGGAGAGCAGCTCCGGCCTGAAGTCGCCGGCGGCGCCCTTGTCGATGCCGAGCTGGGCGGCGTTGCGGGCGACGGAGCTCATCCGGGCGTGCGCGTACTGCACGTAGTAGACCGGGTTCTCGTTCGACTGGCTGGTGAGCACGTCGATGTCGAGGGTGAGCGTGGAGTCGGTCGAGGAGCGGGCCAGGGAGTAGCGGGCCGCGTCCACGCCGATCCAGTCGACCACGTCGTCGATGGTGATGATGTTGCCGGCCCGCTTGGACATGCGGACCTCTTCGCCGTCCTTGAGCATCTTCACGAACTGGCCGATGAGGACCTCGATGTTGTGCTCGGGGTCGTCGCCGGCGCAGGCCGCGATCGCCTTGAGGCGGCCCACGTAGCCGTGGTGGTCCGCGCCCAGCATGTAGACGTTGACCTCGTTGCCGCGGTCCCGCTTGGAGAGGTAGTACGCGGCGTCGGCGGCGAAGTAGGTGGTGTCGCCGTCGGCCTTGATCAGGACGCGGTCCTTGTCGTCGCCGAAGTCGGTGGTGCGCAGCCAGACGGCGCCGTCCCGGTCGAAGACGTGGCCCTGCTCGCGCAGCCGCTCGATGGCCGTCCCGACGGCGCCGGACTCGTGCAGCGACTTCTCGGAGAACCAGACGTCGAAGTGGGCGCCGAACTCCTCCATGGAGCGCCGGATCTCGGCGACCATCAGCTCCAGTCCCTCGGCGCGGAACACCTCCAGCTGCTCGGGCTCGGGGAGCTCCAGCACGCCGGGGTGCGCGTCGACGATCCGCTTGGCGATCTCGCCGATGTACTCGCCGACGTAGCCGTCCGCGGGGACCGGCCGGCCGTTGGCGGCCGCGAGCAGGGAGGCCCCGAACTTGGAGATCTGCACGCCGGCGTCGTTGATGTAGTACTCGGTCGTGACGTCGGCGCCGCAGGCCCGCAGGATGCGGCCGAGGGAGTCGCCGACCGCCGCCCAGCGGACGCCGCCGATGTGGATCGGGCCGGTGGGGTTGGCGGAGACGAACTCCAGGTTGACCTTGAGGCCGCGGAAGGCGTCGTTGCGCCCGTACGCCGCGCCGGCCTCGACGACCGTGCGGGCCAGGCCGCCCTGGGCGGCGGCGTCCAGGGTGATGTTGAGGAAGCCGGGGCCGGCGATGTCCACCTTCGCGACGCCCGGGACCTCGGCCAGGCGGGCGGCGACCAGCTCGGCCACCTGTCGCGGCGGCCTCCCGGCCGGCTTCGCGAGCTGGAGGGCCACGTTGGTGGCGTAGTCGCCGTGGTCCTTGTTCTTGGGCCGCTCGACGGTCACCTCGTCGGGCACGGCGACGGTCAGCCCGCCCGCCTCGACGACGGCGCGGACCGCGGACAGCACTGCCTGGGAAAGCTCTGCGGGTGTCACGGTGCAAGCCTAGGCGAGAGGGGGGTGCGGACCGCCATCGGGTTTGCGGCGTGAGACGTGCGGGGGCGCTCCCGGCGCCGGGCCGAGCGGCCGTCCCCCTGTCCGGCTTCCGGCCTTTTCCGTCGTTTCCCCATGGTCCGGGCGCTTCTGCACCCGCGGCCCCGGGGTGTCCGCCCTAGTCGGTTCGCCGAGAGCGGAACCCGCGCGCGGGGCGTGTCAGGCCGGGATGCGCCGGTCCGGGCCGGAGCGCCCCCGCGCCCCCGCCGCCCTCCCCGCGCGGCGGGAGGGCCATCAGGCCGCGCACGAGGTCCACCAGGTCGGCCGGCTCGAACGGCTTGCCGAGGTAGCCGTCCACCCCCGCCGACTCCCCGCGCTCCAGGTCGGCCGGGGTGCACGCGCTCACGATCGCTATCCGCAGGCCGCTGGTACCGGGGTCGCGGCGCAGGCGGGCCGCCGTCCGCAGGCCGTCGAGGCGGGGCATGACCACGTCGAGGGTGACCACGTCGGGGCGGACCTGCTCCACGACCTCCAGGCACTCGGCACCGTCGGCGGCGGTCACCACCTCGAACCCCTCGAGTTCGAGATTGACCCTGATCAGCTGCCGGATCACCTCGCTGTCGTCGACGACGAGGACCCGGCCGGACAAGCCCGGCACAGCACCGAGGGTAGGCGCGCCGCCCGCGGCCCGCCGGGGTTTTGGCCCACTTCGCCGCCGCCCGCACCGCCGCCCCGGCGCCGGCCCGCCACGCCCGGTGACCGCCGACGCCTCCGCGGGGCGGCCGCCGCCCGTCCCGCCCCGCGGTCCGCGGCTGCCCCCCGGGCCGCGGAACGGTGTGCACGTCCACCCCCTGCGAACTGGTAGTGTTCTTCCCGTCGCAAGAACGGGCCCCCGTAGCTCAGGGGATAGAGCAACGGCCTCCGGAGCCGTGTGCGCAGGTTCGAATCCTGCCGGGGGCACTTCGCAGGAAGTGCCGGAAGACCCCGCAAGCAGCAGAGATGCTGAGTGCGGGGTCTTCGTGCGTCCGCGGCCGGGTCCGGCGGCGACGCGGGTCCACGGGCGCGGACGGGTCCGGCGGCGGGCGGACGCGGGTCGGCCCCGCCCGGGAGGGGCGGGGCCGACCGTGGAGCGGGGCCGCTCAGGACATGCGGTGGAACTCGCCGTCGCGGGCGCCGTCGAGGAAGGCGCGCCACTCGTTGGCCTGGAAGGTCAGGACCGCGCCCTGGGGGTTCCGCGAGTCGCGGATCGAGGCGCCGCCGTCCGGCGTGGGCGCGACCTCGACGCAGGCACCGCTGCCGTTGCTGTGGCTGCTCCGGCGCCACTCCTGGCGGCCGGCGCGCTGCTGGTTGCGGTCCTGCTGGTTGCGGTCGTGCTGGTCCTGGCGGTTGGTGGTCTTCGCAGACATCGTCGTCTCCTTGCACGGGCCGGCGTCCTTCGCCGGGCCCGGCACCAGCCTGCATCCGCCCGCACACGTTCGCGAGTCGAACAGTCACTCGGAGTCATCAAGCGAGGTCCGGCCGTCCGCCCCCGTGCGGAAGGAGGGCGGACGGCCGGACCCGGGTGGCCGACTAGGACGGCCAGCCGTCCATCAGGGAGTGGACGGTGATCCTCGGCGAGGTGGGCGAAGCGAAGAAGCCCGCCCGGGTGGGCGCGGGCCTGGACGGCGTGCGCGCGGCGGCGGACCTGAGGACCGCGACGACCCGGCCCGCCAGGGCGTCGGCCTTCTGCTTGAGCACGGCGGGCGAGTCCGTGGTGCCGCGCAGGGAGGCGAGCTCGTGCTGGATCGCGGTGAGCTTGGCGCGGTCCGAGCTGGTGAGGTGCATCGCCTGCGGGGTGTCCACGATGAACTGGTAGGCGCCGGCCATCGTCTCGCAGCCCGTGCAGTGGTTGTTGACGGCCTTGCTGACGTTGCTGGCGTTCAGGTGGGTGTGGCTGCCGCCCATGGTCACGATCTGGAAGGAGAGCGCGACCGAGCGGCAGTGGTCGGAGCCGTTGCAGCCGACGGAGGAGGCGTAGGCCCGGTTGGCGATGCCGGCCCCGACGGTGTCGCCGTACTCGTGGATGGCGAAGGACGTGCGGAAGTCGCGGGTGTGCAGCCGGTTGGCGTTGCTGAGCGCGGTGTCGGCGTGGACGTGGACCTCGGGCATGGTGAGCCCGGATCCCCCCTGGGGCGCCGCGGTGGTGGCGGCCTGGGCCGGGGCGGCGGTGGCGACCGCGGCGAGCCCGGCGGTGGCGAGCAGCCCCAGGCGCAGGACCTGCTGGGCGCGCTGCTGGCGCGGCTTGCGGTGGTTGCTGTGCTTCACGGTGTGTCTCCGGTGTGCGTGGGTCGGTGGTTCAGCTGGTCGCCGGTCCGGGGGCGGGGGTGGACGGCGGCGGAGTGGAATCAGGGGGAGTCGTGGTGGGGCCGGGCGACGGGGGCGGCGTCGTGGACGGGCCGGGCGTCGTGGGCGTGGGGGCCGGCGTGGACGGCCCCGGCGTCGGGGGCGGCGTGCTCGGGCCCGGGCCCGGGGGCGGGGCGGAGGCGCTGCCGGAGGCCGAGGGCGCTGGCCGGGAGGCCGAGGCGCTCGGTGAGGCCTTCGGGGAGGCGGAGCCCCTCCTCGCCGGGATCGTGGCGCTCGCGGACGGCGACGGCGCGGCGGGCGCGGTGGGCTGCTCGACCGCGGACCGGCCGGGGCGGCGGCTGGGCGCCGGTGTGGACGGGCCGGCGCTCGGGGTGGGCCGCGGCGGCAGGTTGGGCTGCAGGGCGGGGACGATCGGCGGCCGGGGCGGCAGCGGCTTCGGGGTGAGGCCGTGGGTCCAGGCGCCGACGAGGACCGCGCCGACGCAGCCGATCCCGACGAGCAGTCCGATCCGGGCGGCGGGCCGGCCGGCGGTGCCCTTGCGGGCCGCGCCGATCAGCCGGTGGCCGACGCGGATGACGAGGTACGCGATACCGCACGTCGGGAGGATCAGCAGGACCGAGCCGACGACGCCGAGGACGGACTCGGCGACCTGGCCCTCCCGGAAGGCCGCGGCGGTGCCGGCGACCTGGTCCACGAGGGAGCGCTCCGCGGTGGAGAGGATGCGGGGCAGGTTCCACAGGGCGTACGACAGCTCGCCGACGACCAGGGGGACCATCATCAGCACCCAGGCGGTGACGATGACCCGCGAGGACTTCTTGAGGTCGGCGACGTCCCGCGGGACCGGCCTGCCCGGCACCATGCCGACGAGGATGGGCTTGATCTTGCCGAACAGGTCGGGGACGCCGGCCAGGTCGCCGAGGATGTAGTAGCCGTCCAGCCGGAGGGCCGGCATCAGCTGTTCCAGCACCTCGAAGTGGGCGAGGTAGGCGGCGGCGAGGAAGACCTGCTGGCCCGTCAGGAAGTAGCAACCGAAGAGGCCGAGGATGAAGACGACGTTGAAGTAGATGCCGCCCAGGTCGGTGCGGATGCGGCCGCCCCGGCCGAGCCGGTAGACGTCGGTGACGTCGGTGTACATGGCGGGCCAGATCAGGTACAGCCCGCAGCCGATGCAGCCGGGATGGGCCCCCCCGTAGCGGCACGCGGAGGCGTGGCCGAACTCGTGGAAGACCATCGAGGCGATGGTGAGGCCCAGCACCACCAGCAGCAGCACGGGCTGCTCCAGAGTGTGCAGCACCGGCGTCATGGCGCCGAACCAGCCGAAGAACCAGACGTCCAGGCCGACCGCGGTCAGCAGCACGGCGGCGACGGAGACCGGGCGGTGGAGCCAGGAGAGGGACCGGGAGATGCGGGCGACCCGGCGCTCGTTGAAGAGCACCTTGTGGCCCTTGAGGCTGAGCAGCAGGTCGCTGCGCGGGGCGTCGACCTCGTCGTCGTCCTGGCCGGGCGGGACGGTGATGCCGAGCGGCTGGAGCTTGTTCTCCAGCAGGTAGGCGATGTTGTCCGCGCTGACCTCGCGGCCGAACTCGGCGCTCACCCGGTGGGCGATGCGCTCGCGGTCCCGCTCGCCGTCGACGGCGCACGCGACCAGGTAGAGCAGCCGGGTGAGCTGCACGACCTGGCCGTCGCCGCGCCGGGCGATGTAGCGGGGCTCGGCGAAGCCGGAGCCGCGGTACTCGCCGTGGAGCTTCAGGCCGGCGCTGAGCCGGGGCGGCAGGGCGTCGTCGTCCTCGTCCGCGGGGCCGTCGGCCTCCGGCCCGGCCGCGTCCGGGCCGGCGGCGTACGGGTCCGCGGCGTGGTGGCCGGCGGCGTACGGGTCGAGCTGCTGCACGACGGTGGGCGCCTGGACCGTCGCGTCGTCGTAGGGGCCGGCCCCGCCCCCGGCCGCCCAGGTGCCGTACGGGTCGTACGGCACCTGGGCGGCCTGGTGGGGCCCTCCGTCGCCGGAGCGCTGCTCCTGCAGGTACTGGGCGTAGTAGACGTCCCAGTCGTAGTGCGGCGGCCCGGCGCCCTGGCTCTGCCCGTACGGCCCCGGGTCCCCGCCCGGCTCTCCGAGCGCGGTCATGCTGTCCTCCCCCTGGGCGGCCCGCTCCCCCGCGGGCCGATGTGCGCCGCGGCGGCGGGGGCGACTCGTGCCTCGCCCCCACCGCCGCGGGTGGTGCCTGTTACTGGCTGATGGAGATGGACTGGTTCGCCGCGGACTGGGCGACCGCACCCACCGAGTGGTCGTTCAGCGCCAGCGACTCGTTGGAGGCGCTCACGTGGGCGACGTGCTTGGTGACGTTCAGCGTCTTGGTGAAGCTGAAGCCGCTGAACTTGGTGAGGGCCTCGCGGCCGGGCAGCAGGTCGGCGGACTCGGCGGCCAGCTCGTCCATGTTCATGCTCATGATGGTGCTCTTCTCCTTGCGTGCCCCGCCGGCGGGCGTGCCGCCGCCGGCGGGTGGTTCCGTACGGGTCGCGGTGAGCGGTCAGGCGGCGGCCTGACCCGGCGTCACTGCTTGATGCTGATCGACTGGCCGGCGGAGGCCTGCGCCACCGCGCCCGGCGAGCACTGGTTCACGGCCTGCGAGCTGTTGGCCGCCTCCACGTGGGCGACGTGCTTGGTGACGTTGATCGCCTTGGTGAAGTTCAGGCTGAACTTGGTGAGGGCCTCGCGGCCGGGCAGCAGGTCGGCGGACTCGGCGTCGAGCTCACGCGGGTCGAGCATGGTCTTCTCCCCCTCAGGGATAGGCAGGTTTCGTTCGGAAGTGCTCAGGAACCCCCCCGAGCCTGTCCGATCCGTTCGGACGTCCTGTCCGACGAGATTGGACAGTAGTCGGGCCGGCGGCGGTGCCGCAAGCCGAATCCGTGCAGCTCTCTGCAACAGGCCTGTAACAGCGGGCGACGGCCCGGTCGTCGCGGGCGGCCCGCGGCCGGCGGCCCGGGGCGGCGCGCACGGGAGCGCGGCGGGCGGCCGTGCCGGGCCGAGCCCTAGACTGGGGCCGCCCCGAGCCCGAGCAGGAAGCGACCACCAGTGGCCAACGCGTTGCAGGAGCTGATCCGGGAACGACTGGACCGGCAGGGCTGGTCGTACGGCGAGGTGGCCCGGCGGGGCGGCATCCCCCGCTCCACGGTCCACCACCTCGCCTCCGTCGAGGAGATCCGCCGCATGCCGCAGCCGGCGACCCTGGAGGGCCTGGCGCGCGGCCTGGAGCTGCCGCTGGAGGCGGTGCGGGGGGCGGCGGCCGAGGCCTGCGGGATCCACCTGTACGCCGACGAGGTGCGCGACCCCGAGGTGGACGTGCTGATCGCCAGCCTGAAGCAGCTCTCGGCGCAGGACCGCCAGCACGTGGCGGCCCTGGTGGAGTCGCTGCTGCGCCGCGGCGGGTGACGCCGGCGGGCCGCGCCCCCGGCGGCGGCCCCTCCCGGCCCGGCCCCTCCGTGCGGGGGCCGAGTCCTCAGAATTGAGGAAGTCCGGGGCGTCGTTGGGGGAAAGCACCACGAGCCCGGGACCTGGCCGCTCCGGGCTGCCTATCGTCGCGTTGCGCCCCGGGGTCGGCGAGAGCCGCGGACCCGCCGGGCGGTGGGGGACGCATGAAGACGGAGAGGCCTCCGGCCCGGCCCCGGCTGACCGTGGTGCGCGGCGTGCGCGGCTGCCACGCCGCGGCGGTGGCCCGCCGGCCCGGCACGGACTCCGTGGTGGTGCTGCTGCCGGACGAGCCGGCCGCCGACCGGGTCGAGGTCATGGACCTCGCCGCGGCCCTGCTGACGCGCCAGGAGATGCGCCGGCTCAGGGAGTGCCTGGCGGCCATGCGCCGGGGCGAGGGCCGCCGCGAGCTGGTCGACGGCGCGCCGGTGCTGGTCTGCGGAGACGGCGCGGCCGGATAGCGGCGGCCCCCGCCGGCCCGGGGGCGGTGCGCCGCCGGCTACCGGGGGGACGCGGCCGAGGCCCGGGCGACGCCGGACGCCAGCGCGTCGGCGCCGACGAAGTCGGTGTGAGTGCCCGCGGTGGTGCAGGCCTCGGCGCCGGAGACCGCCCCGGCCAGCATGCACTCCTCCACCGGCCGGCCCGCGAGCCAGAAGTCCAGGAAGCCGGTGACGAAGGCGTCCCCGGCCCCGTTGGTGTCCACCACCGGCCGCTCGGGGACGACCACCGGGAAGTGCCGCACCTCCGCGTCGCCCCGGCCCAGCAGGAAGCTGCCCTCCGCGCCGGACATGGCGACGACGACCTGCGCCCGGCCGTCCTCCAGGATCGCGCGCATCACCTGCTCGTGGCGGCCGCGGACGCCCGCGGTCGAGAGGAAGACGAGGTCGGACTCGAGCGCGTAGTGGCGGTGGTGGGGGTTGGTCCCGTCCCAGTCGTGCAGGTCGGTGGAGCTGGTGACGCCGAGGCGGTGCACGTCCGGGTAGAGGTCCCGGTTGACGCCGGTGATGGAGAGGTGCACGTGGCCCGCCTGCTCCAGGAAGGGCAGCCAGAAGTCGCGGGGCAGCCGCAGGTCCGCCGGGTGGCGGCCGTCGTAGAAGGAGAAGCGGCGCCCGGCGGCGTCCACGAGGTTGACCGCGCGGGGTGTGCCGGTCGCGGAGACCACGTGGCTGAAGTCGAGGCCGCGCCGGGCGTACTCGGCCAGGACGAGGGCCGCCTGCGGGTCGTCGCCGAGGAAGTCGAGGAACTTCACCGACCGGCCGAGGGCGTGCAGGCCGAGGGCGACACCGTTGCCCGTGTGGGCGACGTAGTCGCGGACGGGCGGGACGAAGAGCGAGTCCGCCGCGGGGATCTCCAGCCGGTCGACGCGGACGATGGTGTCGACACCCGCACCTCCGACGACCAGGACGTCGTACCGGGACATGGTCCGCCCTCCTCTCCTTTGAGGACGCCGAGTCAAGCAGGGTCCGGCCGCTCCGGCAATCCCTTGCAGAATCTTTCCGCAAGGGATTGCCGGAGCACGGCCACCGCCGCCGACCGCAGACCGGAGGGGCCGGCCGCCGGAGCGGCGGTCAGAGCGCGGACAGCTCCGCCACCAGGTCGTCCAGCCCCAGCGAGCCCTGGGAGAGCGCGGCCATGTGCCAGGCCTTGAGGTCGAACGCCTCGCCGTGCGCCGCCCTGGCGGCGGCCCGGCCCTGCAGCCAGGCCCGCTCCCCCAGCTTGTAGCCGATCGCCTGGCCGGGCATCCCCAGGTAGCGGACCAGCTCGCTGTCCAGGAAGTCGGGGGCCAGTCCGCAGTACAGCCCGAAGAACTCACGGGCGGCCTCGGGGGTCATCCGCTCGCCCGGCCGGTACGGGGAGTCGGCGGGGAAGTCCAGGCCGACGTGCATGCCGATGTCGACGATCACCCGCAGCGCCCGCATCATCTGCGCGTTGAGGTAGCCCATGCGGGCCGCAGGGTCGGTCAGGTAGCCCAGCTCGTCCATGAGCCGCTCGGCGTAGAGCGCCCAGCCCTCGGCGTTGGCGCTGACCTGGCCGAGGCTCACCTGGTAGGTGGAGAGGCTGTCCGCCACGTGGTTCCACTGCGCGAGCTGGAGGTGGTGGCCCGGGACGCCCTCGTGGTACCAGGTGGACACCAGGTCCCAGACCGGGAAGCGGTCCTGCCCCCGGGTGGGCAGCCAGGTGCGGCCGGGGCGGGAGAAGTCCAGCGACGGCGCGGTGTAGTAGGGGGCGGCGGCGCTGCCGGGCGGGGCGATCATCGACTCCACCCGGCGCACCCGCTCGGCGAGGTCGAAGTGGGTGCCCTGCAGGTCGCGGATCGCCTGGTCCATGAGCCCCTGGAGCCACTCCCGGGCCGCCTCGGCGCCCTCCACGGCCGGACCCTCCTGCTCCAGGTACCGCATGGCCTCCAGCGGGGTGGCGTCCGGCAGCACCTTGGCCGCCTCGGCACGCATCTCCGCCTCCAGCTGGTGGAACTCCCCCCACGCCCAGCGGTACGCCTCGTCGAGGTCGGGGTCGGAGCCGTTCCAGTAGCGGACGAGGCGGCCGTACCGCTCGCGGCCGACGGTGTCCGGCTCGGAGGCGGCGGCCGGGGCGTACTCGTCCCGCAGCCAGTCGCGCAGCCCCGCGAGCGCGGCACCGGCCGCGGCGGCGGCCGCGTCCAGCTCGCCGCGCAGGGACTCGGGGCCGCCGGCGGCGAAGTCGGCGAACCAGCCGCCGCCCGGCCCGTCGCCCAGCCACTCGGCGAGCTGCCCGACGACGGTCTCCACCTGCCGCGGTCCGGAGAGCAGGCCGCGCCGCACGCCCTCGGCGAGGGTGGCGCGGTACCCCTCCAGGGCCTGCGGGACGCGCGCCATGCGGCGGGCGACCACCGCCCAGTCATCGTCGGTCGCGGTCGGCATCAGGGTGAAGATGTCGCGGACGCCGTGCAGCGGGGAGCCGAGGTTGCGGACGGCGCGCAGCTCCTCCCCCGCGTCGTGGACGGCGAGCTCGGCGGTCAGCCGCTCGCGCAGCAGCCGGGCGCAGCGGCGCTCGGCCGGGTCCTCGGCGGCGCCGTCCCGCTCCGCGTCGTCGAGGGCCGCGAGGGTGCGGCGGGCCTGGTCGGCGACGGCCTCCAGGCCGTTCGGGGAGAGGTCGGGGAGCCGGTCGTCGCCGGGGGCGAGTCCCAGGTAGGTCGCGGTCAGCGGGTCGAGGTCGGCGACGGCGCGGACGTGGGCGTCGGCGATGCGGCGCGGGGTGGCCGGCGCGGTCGCCTGCTCGGTGGTGGTGATCGGTTCGTCGGACATCCCGCCATCCTGGCGCAGCGGGGAACGCCTGTGCTGCCTTTTGCCGCCGCGGGGCGGCCGGTCCGCGCGGACCGGCCGGGACCGGTACCGGCGCCCGGCACCGGCGGCGGGGACCGGCCCGGACCGGTCCGGACCAGTCCGCGGGCGCTGCGGCGACGAAGAAGGGGGAGGAGGGCGGGGAGCGGAGGAGGCCCGGCGCCGGCGGCGGCCGGGCGCCCGCCGGTCGCGGCGGTGCCGTGCCGGCGGCGCGCGGGGCCGGTGCCGCTCGGGGCTGCGACGGGCGCGAGGCGGGAGAGACGGATGGCGGAGACGACGGCGGCGCACCGGCCGCTGCGGACGAGGCTGCGGCCGGAGGAGGCGCGCGGCGCGGTCCTGGTGCTGCACGGGGGCCGGGACTCCTCGCTCGACCCGGTCGAGCCCTGGAACGCGGCCGCACTGCGCATGCGGCCGTTCGTGCGCGGCATCCGCCGGGCGGTGGCGGGTGCCGGGATCGCGGTCGGCGAGGTCCGGTACCGGTACCGGGGGTGGAACGGCGACCGGGCCGACCCGCTGCGGGACACCCTGGACGCGCTGGAGGAGCTGGAGGAGCTGCTGGGCCCGGTCCCGGTGGTCCTGGTGGGGCACTCGATGGGCGGCCGGGCCGCGCTGCGGGCCGGGGGCCACCCCCGGGTGGCGGCCGTGGTCGGACTGGCCCCCTGGTGCCCGCCGGGCGAGCCGGCGGAGCAGCTCGCCGGACGGGACGTGGTGCTGCTGCACTCGGACCGCGACCGGATCACCGACCCGGCGGGCTCGCGGGCGTTCGCCGAGCGCGCCCGCCGGGCCGGCGCCCGTGCCTGCCGGCTGGTGGTGGCCGGGAGCGACCACGCGATGCTGCGCCGCGCCGGCGACTGGCACGCGGTGACGGCGGCGACGGCGGCGGGGCTGGCGGGGGCCGGTCCGCTGCCGCCCCCGGTGGCGGCGGCGCTGCGGGCGGCGGCCCTGGACGAGCCGCTGGCACCGGTGCGCTGAGGCCGCGGCGGGGCGGCGGGCCCCGGCGGCAGCGGCGGTCCCGGCGCCGGGACCGCCCGTCCGGGTGACGGGCCGGGCGGCGACCCGGGGTCACCCGTCCGGGTCGTCCGCACGGGCCGTCCGTCCGGGCCGTCCGCCGGGGTCACCCGCCGGGACCACCCGCCGGGGTCACCCGCCGGGACCACCCGCCGGGATCACCCGCCGGGATCACCCGCCGGGGTCACTCGCCGGGGTAGTGGACCCCGATCCGGTCGCGGACGTTGTCCAGGGTGGCCATCAGCGACAGCGTGCCGTCGAGCGGGACCAGCTCCGACTCGGTGGCGCCGGCCCGCAGGCACCGCACGACCTCGCGGGCCTCGTGGGTGTAGCCGTTGCCCGGGTCGGCCGGCAACCGGACCTCCTCCGGGTCGTGGCCGTCCCGGTGGAGCACGAAGCCGTCCGGGTGGAAGAAGTCCCGGGCGACGACGATCCGGCCCCGGGTGCCGTTGACGGCCGCGTACTGGGAGGTGGCGGTGGTCAGCGAGCAGGAGAGGTTCGCCACCGCCCCGCTGTCGTAGCCGAGCAGGATGCCGGTGTTCTCGTCGACGCCCTGCGGGTTCAGGTGGGCCCGGGCGGAGACGTCGTCGGGGGCGCCCAGGAGGAGCTGGGCGAAGGCCACCGGGTAGACGCCGAGGTCGAGGAGGGCCCCGCCGCCCTGGGCGGGGTCGTGCAGCCGGTGGGCCGCCGCGTAGGGGACGGCGATGCCGAAGTCGGCGTGGACCGAGCGCACCTCGCCGACCGCCCCGTCGGCGACGAGGTCGCGGATGCGGCGCACGGTGGGGTTCACGTACATCCACATGGCCTCCATGAGGAAGAGCTCGCGTCGCCGGGCGAGCGTCACCAGGTCCTGGGCCTGGGCGAGGTTGAGGGTGAAGGGCTTCTCGCAGAGGACGGCCCGGCCCGCCTCCAGGCAGAGGGAGGCGGCGGCGTGGTGGGCGGAGTGCGGGGTGGCGACGTAGACGACGTCGACGTCGGGGTCGTCGGCGAGGTCCTGCCAGGTGCCGTGGGCACGGGGGATCCCGTGGCGGTCGGCGAAGCGGCGGGCGGACTCTGCGGTGCGGGAGCCGACGGCGACGAGTTCGGCCTCGTCGCCGAGCAGCCGCAGGTCCTGGGCGAAGGCGTCGGCGATGCCGCCGGTGGCGAGGATGCCCCAGCGGACGGGTCGGTGGGCAGCGGTGGTCACGCGCGGCAGCGTACGGGGTGCGGCGCCGCGCCGGTACGGCCGGATCCGGGGGCGGCCCGGTTCCCGGGGTCTTGACTCCTCTACTGACAGGGAGTCTCATAAGGCGGGAGAGCCGCCGCACCGGCGGCGGTGGCACAGGTGAGGGGATCGGACCATGGGCATGAGGGCCCTGGAGAGCCCGGACGCGGACCGGGCGGTGGAGGCGGCGACCGCGATGCGCGACGCGCTGGGGACGCTGACGGACCGCGAGCAGGTGGCGGAGCGGCTGCTGGCCGCGTCCGGGCGCCACTCCTTCGACCCGGACTCCGACCTCGACTGGGACGCCCCGCTGGAGGAGGGGAAGTGGTTCCTGCCCCAGCACCTGGTCTCCCTCCACGGGACGCCGCTGTGGGAGCGGATGGACGAGCGGCAGCGCATCGACCTCTCCCGCCACGAGGCCGCCAGCATGGCCGGCGCCGGCATCTGGTTCGAGGTCATCCTGATGCAGCTGCTCACCCGGCACATCTACGACCTCGACCCCACCAGCCGGCACGTGCGCTACGCGCTGACCGAGATGGCCGACGAGTGCCGGCACTCCATGATGTTCGCCCGGATGATCCGGAAGCTCGGCACGCCCGTCTACCGGCCCTCCGGCCTCGCCCACTTCCTGGGGCGGGTCATGAAGACGGTGTCCACCACCCCCGGCGCGTTCACCGCGACGCTGCTGGTCGAGGAGATCCTGGACCAGATGCAGCGGGTGACCTTCCCCGACGAGTCGGTGCAGCCGCTGGTCCGCGGGGTGACCCGGATCCACGTGGTGGAGGAGGCGCGGCACGTCCGCTACGCCCGCGAGGAGCTGCGCCGCCAGATGGCGGACTGCCCCGCCTGGGAGCGGCACTGGACCAGGCTCGCCTCCGGCGAGGCGGCCGTGGTCGTCGCCCGGTCGCTGATCAGCCCCCGGGTCTACGCCGAGGTCGGGCTCGACCCGAAGGAGGCGCTGCGGCAGGTGCGGGAGAGCGCGCACCGGCGGGCCACGATGCAGTGGGCCGCCCAGCGGCTCACCTCCTTCCTGGACGAGATCGGCGTCCTGGCCGGCCCCGGGGTGCGCGCCTGGCGGCGCTCGGGACTGCTCGCCTGAGCCCCGGGCGGGACCGCCGCCGGGCGGTCCCGCCCGGGTCCCCCGAGTTGCCCGGCCCGGGGGCGGCAGGCCGTTAGGCTGGCCGCCATGCACGCCGACGCCGGACCAGCAGCCGGCCCCGGGCACGCCGGGGCGGCCGGGCACGACACCGGGCAGGGCGCCGGGCGGCCCCGCCGGGGCGGCTACCGCCGGCTCCCGGTGGAGCAGCGGCGCGAGCAGCTCATCGCGGTCGCCCTGGAGCTGTTCAGCACCCGCCCTCCGGAGGAGGTCTCGCTGGACGAGGTGGCGGAGGCCGCCGGCGCCTCCCGGCCGCTCGTCTACCGGTACTTCGCGGGCGGCAAGCAGCAGCTGTACGAGGCGGCGCTGCGCAGCGCGGCGCAGGAGCTCGTCCGGCGGTTCGTCGAGCCCGTCGACGGCACGCCGACGGAGCGGCTGGCGCAGGGGCTGGACCGCTACTTCGGGTTCGTGGCGGGGCACGCCGCCGGCTACGGGGCGCTGCTGCGGGGCGGTTCGGTCGTGGAGACCGAGCGGACCTCGGCGATCGTCGACGACGTGCGGCGGGCGGCCTTCCGGCACGTCATGGGGAACCTGGAGGTGGACGGCCCGGGGCCGCGGCTCGCCCTGCTGGTGCGGTCGTGGATCTCGGTGGTGGAGGCGTCCGCGCTCACCTGGCTCGACGAGGGCCGGCTGATCCCGCAGGGGGAGCTGCGGGACTGGCTGGTCGACCAGTTCGCGGCGATGCTCGCGGTGACCGCGCTGCACGACGCCGAGGCGGCGCGGACGCTGGCGGCGGTGCTGGAGCGGGAGTCCGCGGGCGGCCCGGCCGACCGGTTGGCGGGGGTGCTGGGGGCGGGCGGCCTGCCCCTCCGGGGCGCGGCCCGCAGCGCGCTGCCGGACGGGTCGCCGGACCCGGCGGCGGCCGCGGTCCGACGGCCGCCCGCGGGCGCGTCCGGCCGCGGCGGTCGCACCCGTCCGCCGCCGGACGCGGACCGGCGCTGCTCCCGGTCCGCGGAATCCGTCCGCAGCCGGGCGCATGCCGGTGCGGTCACCGGGCAGGCGGAGCCGTGCAGGGATCCCGGCGAAACGGGATCCACCGCCCGACATCCGGAGGAGTCCCCCATGGGTATCGCCGACAAGGCCGAGAACGCCGCCGAGAAGGTCAAGGGCAAGGCCAAGGAGCAGACCGGCCGCGCGACGGACGATCCGGGCCTGGAGGCCGAGGGCCGCGCCGAGCAGGGCAAGAGCGACCTGAAGCAGGCCGGGGAGCACGTGAAGGACGCCTTCAAGCGCTGACCGGACGGAGGAGCGGCGGGGCCGCGGGACCTGGTCCCGCGGCCCCGCTCCCGTGTCCGGCCCGCGTCCCCGGCCCCCGTCCGGCCGCCCGTGTCCGGCCCGTGCCGCCGGCCCCCGTCCGGCGGCCGCCGGGGCGTGCACCCGCGCGGCGGTGCGGGCGGCCGGGGGTGGAAGGATGGCCCGGCCGGGTGCGGCGCCGCGGACCGCACCGGCGGTCGAGCGGAGGTGGCGAGGATGGCCAGGCGAGCTCCCGGGAGTGATCCGGCGCAGGACGCGCCACGGGTGGGTGCGCCGCAGCACGCGGCGGCGGGGGTCCCGGCGGTCGTCCACACCCTGCGGGCCGCGGGTGCCCAGATGGGCGCGGGGCGGACGCTCTCCCTCCTGCGCCGGGTCAACCAGCACGGCGGCTTCGACTGCCCCGGCTGCGCCTGGCCCGAGCCGGACCGGCCGCACCTGGCGGAGTTCTGCGAGAACGGCGCGAAGGCGGTGGCCGAGGAGGCGACCGAGCGCCGGATCGGGCGGGAGTTCTTCGCCGCGCACCCGGTGGCGGACCTCGCCGGCCGCTCGGGCTACTGGCTGGGCCAGCAGGGGCGCCTCACGGAGCCGATGCTGCTGGAGGAGGGCGCGGACCGGTACGCCCCGGTGAGCTGGGAGCGGGCCTTCGACGTGGTGGCGGAGGAGCTCGCCGCCCTGGACTCCCCCGACGGCGCGGCCTTCTACACCTCGGGCCGGACCGCCAACGAGACCGCCTTCCTGTACCAGCTGTTCGTCCGCCGGTTCGGCACGAACAACCTGCCCGACTGCTCCAACCTGTGCCACGAGTCGTCCGGCTCGGCCCTGGTGGAGACGCTGGGCGTGGGCAAGGGCAGCGTCCGCCTGAAGGACCTCCACCAGGCGGACCTGGTCGTCGTCGCGGGGCAGAACCCGGGCACCAACCATCCGCGGATGCTCTCCGCCCTGGAGCGGGCCAAGCGGGCCGGGGCCCGCATCGTCAGCGTCAACCCGCTGCCGGAGGCCGGGCTGGAGCGGTTCCGGAACCCGCAGACGGCGCGCGGCCTGGCCGGCGGCGGCACCCGGCTGACCGACCTGTTCCTGCAGATCCGCCTCGGCGGCGACCTGGCGCTCTTCCGGGCGCTGAACCTGCTGCTGCTGGAGGCGGAGGACGCGGCGCCGGGCACCGTCCTGGACCACGCCTTCATCCGGGAGCACTGCCACGGCTTCGAGGAGTGGGCCGCCGACGCCCGCACCACCTCCTGGGACGCGGTGCTGGCCGCCACGGGCCTGCCCGAGGAGCAGATCCGGGAGCTGGCGGCGATGGTGCTGGGGTCCCGCCGGATCGTCGTCTGCTGGGCGATGGGCCTCACCCAGCACAAGCACGCAGTGCCCACCATCCGCGAGGTGGTGGACTTCCTGCTGCTGCGCGGCAACGTGGGACGCCCCGGCGCCGGGGTGTGCCCGGTGCGCGGGCACAGCAACGTCCAGGGCGACCGCACGATGGGCATCGTGGAGAAGCCCGCCCCGGCCTTCCTGGACGCGCTGGGCCGGGAGTTCGGCTTCGAGCCGCCGCGGCACCACGGCCTCGACACGGTGGACGCCGTCCGGGCGATGCGGGACGGCCGGGTGCGGGTCCTCTTCGCGATGGGCGGCAACTTCGTCGGGGCCGCGCCGGACACCCTCGCCACCGAGGCGGCGGTCCGCCGCTGCCGGCTGACGGTGCACGTCTCCACCAAGCTCAACCGCTCGCACGCCGTCACCGGGGCGCGGGCGCTGATCCTGCCCGTGCTGGGCCGCACCGACCTGGACGCCACCGCGGCGGGGCGGCAGTTCGTCACCGTCGAGGACTCCATGGGCATGGTGCACGCGTCGCGCGGCGCGCTGCGCCCGCCGTCCCCGGAGCTGCTCTCCGAGCCCGCCCTGGTGTGCCGGCTGGCCCGGCGCGTCCTGGGCCCGCAGGACGAGGTGCCGTGGGAGGAGTTCGCCGTCTCCTACGACCTGGTCCGCGACCGGATATCCCGGGTGGTGCCCGGGTTCGACGACTTCAACGCACGGGTGCGCGCCCCCGGCGGGTTCGCCCTGCCGCACGCCCCGCGCGACAGCCGCACCTTCCCCACCGCGACGGGGCGGGCGAACTTCACGGTCAACCCGCTCACCGCGCCCGAGGTGCCGCCGGGCCGGCTGCTGCTGCAGACGCTGCGCTCCCACGACCAGTACAACACCACCGTCTACGGCCTGGACGACCGCTACCGCGGCATCGAGGGCGGCCGCCGGGTGGTGCTGGTCAACCCCGGGGACGCCCGGGAGCTGGGCCTGGCCGACGGGGCGTACACGGACCTGGTCGGCGAGTGGGCGGACGGGGTGGAACGGCGCGCGCCGCACTTCCGGGTGGTGCACTACCCCACGGCGCGCGGCTGCGCGGCGGCGTACTTCCCGGAGGCGAACGTGCTGGTCCCGCTGGACTCCACCGCGGACATCAGCAACACGCCCACGTCCAAGTCGGTCGTCGTCCGCTTCGAGCCGGACAGCGGCGCCTGACGGGGCGGGGGACGGCGGGGCCGCGCCCCGCCGGGCCGCCCGGGTCCTCCCGGGCGGCCCGACGGGGCGTCAGCCGGACAGCGGGCCGAGGTCGAGGCCGAGGACGGCCGACAGCGAGGAGCCGGACGGCCCGGGCGAGGCGGCCGCCGGGTCCGAGGAGGCGGGGGCGGAGGAGGCCGGGGCCGGGGAGCCGGGCGCCGAGGGGGAGCCCGGGGCCGCCGTGGCGGAGGGCGAGGGCGAACCGGAGCCGGTGCCGCCGGACGGCGTCGCGGTGGGCTTGGGGGACGACGTCCCGCTGGGCCTCGGGGACGACGGCGCACTGGGCTTCGGCGGCGGCGAGGACGGCGAGGACGGCCGGTGCGGGACCGGGGGGAGGACGGGCGGCCGCGGCTCGGACGGCGCCGGGGCGGGCCGGTGCGGCTTCGGCTTGCCGCCGTCGTGGATGTCCGACCCCAGGATCGGGGTGGTCGTGTCGGTGCCGCCCGGGACGTGCGGGACCTTCCAGCCGTCGCCGTCGTCCGCGGCGGAGGGGTCCGGCCGCACGGCGCCGAGGATCGGCATGGCGGCCATCGGGGAGACCTTGACGAACGCCCCCGGCCGCGGGGCCTGGATGATCAGGCCGGCGCCTATGTACATCGCGACGTGGGTGGCCCCGGGGAAGTAGACGACCAGGTCGCCCGGGCGCAGCTGGTCCAGCGGGACGTGCCGCAGCTGCGCCCACTGCTGCTGGCTGGTGCGCGGGATGGGCAGGCCGGCGTGGAGCCACGCCTGCGAGGTGAGGCCGGAGCAGTCGAAGACGTCCGGCCCGGAGCCGCCCCACACGTAGGGCTTGCCGAGCTGCTCGAAGGCGTACCGGACCGCCCTGCGCCCGTCCTCGGAGGGGGACCGGCGGCTCTTGCCGAGCGTGCCGGAGGCGAGGAGGGACAGCTGCGCCTCGTCGGCCTCGCGCTTCTCCAGCCGCTCCAGGTCGGCCCGCTGGGCGCCGGTGAGGGAGGTGACGGTCCGTTCGACCTCGTCGAGTCGGCGGCGCACGTCGTCGCGGGCGTGCCGCTGCCGGTCCGCGAGCTGCTGGACCAGGCGCAGCGAGGCGTCGGCCCGGGTGCGCAGGGCCGCGAGGGCGGCCTGGTCGGCCCGGAGGGCGTCGAGGAGCGCGGTCTGGGCGTCGCCGGCCTGCTGGAGGGCGTGGCCGCGGTCCAGGGCCTCGTAGGGGCTGTCGGCGAGCAGCATCTCGGCGTAGGCGGAGAGGGAGCCGTTGCGGTACTGGGCGCGGGCGAGCTCGGCGGCGATGTCGGTGCCGGCGTCGAGCTGGGCCTGCTTCTCCCCGATCCGCCGGTCGAGGTCGGCGACCTCGGCCCGGTGCCTCTCGAGCTGCTCGGAGGCGTCGTTGTACTTCTCGGTCGCCTCCTCGGCGGTCCGGTACAGCTCGTGCAGCTGGTCGAGGAGGGGGCCGAGCGTGGCCCGCGCCTGCGCGAGCGGGTCGGCGGGGGCCGGGCCGGACGGGCCGGGGGCGGCCCAGGCGGCGGAGGCCGCGGCCGGTACCGCCAGGGCCGCGGCGGCGAGCACCGCGCCGCACCGGAGCGCCGCCCTCACCCAGGGCCGCACGGACCCCGTCGTGCCGCCGTCGGCCGTCTGCTGAGCCACCGCCATGGAACTGGTCCCTCCCGGACACGATCGGTCGACCGCCGCTCCCGTACGGATCCCCGCCGGTCGCGGACGATCCTGCCACGGGGCACCCCGCCTGCGGCAGGGGGCGTCCCCCGGGGGCCGTGTGAAACCCCGTCGGCGTCCCGCCGCCGGAAGGGAGGACGCACACCCCCGGCCCGGGGTTGTACCCGGACCGGGGGTGAGGTGCCGTCAGGCCTGCGGGGCGACCGAGGCGAGGTAGGCGGAGGCCTTCTCCGGCTCGAAGAACCAGTGCTCGAAGTCGGCCGGGTCGTCGAAGCCGTTGGCGAAGCGGTCGGCGACGGGCTGGAGCTGCCCGGCGGCGCCGATCAGGTTCAGCACGTGCTCCGGCGGCGGCGCCAGCATGGCGTTGGTCCACTTCGTCACGTGCTGCGCGCCGTCCCAGTAGCGGTCGAAGGCCGCCTGCATGAAGTCGCGGTCGAAGGGCTTGCCGCCGTGGCCGACGATCGCGTCCAGGTACGCGGCGGCGCACTTGGCGGCGTTGTTGGAGCCCTGGCCGGTGATGGGGTCGTTGGCCACGACCACGTCGGCGACGCCCAGCACCAGTCCGCCGCCGGGCAGTTCGGCGACGGGGCGGCGCACCACGGGGGCGTACCGGCCGGCGAGGGTGGCGCCGGCGTCGGTCAGCTCGACGCCGCCGGCCGCGCGCTCGTACTCCCAGGGCGTGAAGGCCCGCATGAGCTCCAGGGTGAGCCGCAGGTGCTCGCCCGGGTCCTTGACGCCGTCGAAGACGTCGAGCGGCCCGCCGGGGACGCCCTCCCAGAAGAGGATGTCGCAGCGGCCGGAGACGGTCAGGCACGGCATGACGAACAGCTCGCCGACGCCGGGGACCAGGTTGCACCGCACGGCCTCGAAGTCGTGCTCGGGGCGCGGGCCGAGGCCGTGGACGTAGGAGACGGCCAGGGCGCGCTGCGGCGCGTCGTACGGGGAGCGGGAGGCGTCGCGGCCGAACATCGACACCAGCTCGCCCTTGCCGGCGGCGACCAGCACCAGGTCGAAGGTGCGGGAGAAGTAGTCGAGGTCGGAGACGGTGACGCCGTGCACCACGACCTTGCCGCCGCGGGCGGCGAAGGCCTCCAGCCAGCCGGCCATCTTCACGCGCTGGTCGACGGACTGGGCGTACCCGTCGAGGCGGCCCACCCAGTCGACGACGCGGGCGCCGTCGGGACCCGCCACGGAGACGCCGAGGCCCTCGATGCGGGGGGCCCGGTCCTCCCAGAGGTTCAGGCCGAGGTCGCGCTCGTGCTGCAGGGCGGTGTCGAACATGCACTGGGTGGACATCACCCGGCCGTCGCGTATCTCGTCGGCGGTGCGGTTGGTCATGACGGTGACGTCGTAGCCGTGCGCCTGCAGCCCCAGGGCGAGCTGCAGGCCGGACTGCCCGGCGCCGACGATCAGGATCTTGCGCATGCGGTGGTGTGCTCCTCGGCTCGTTCGGGAACCCGCGCTGACGCGGTTTCAACTTCTTCCGGGTCAGGCACGGTTGCTCATCCTTGCACCGCCAGTGCGTGCACGACCAGTGAGGTCAGCACGTCCGCCACCGAGCCGCGCTCCCGGGCGTCGCAGAGCAGCACGGGGATCTCCGGCGGCACGGCCAGGGAGTCCCGGACGTCGTCGGGCGAGTAGCGCGGGGCGCCGTCGAACTGGTTGACCGCCACGACGAAGGGCAGCCCGCAGCCCTCGAAGTAGTCGATCGCCGGGAAGCTGTCCGCCAGCCTCCGGGTGTCCGCCAGCACGACGGCGCCGATCGCGCCGCGCACCAGGTCGTCCCACATGAACCAGAACCGCTGCTGGCCCGGGGTGCCGAAGAGGTACAGGACGAGGTCGTGCTCCAGGCTGATCCGCCCGAAGTCCATGGCGACCGTGGTGGTGGTCTTGTCCGGCGTGCCGGAGGCGTCGTCGACGCCCTCGCTCGCCTGCGTCATCACCGCCTCGGTGGTCAGCGGGACGATCTCGGAGACCGAGGCCACGAAGGTGGTCTTGCCGACACCGAAGCCGCCCGCCACCACGATCTTGGTCGAGGTGGCGCTGCCGGTGGGGCCGAGCGGGACGCCCGGCGTCGGGCCGGGGGCAGGAGCCGGGGCGGCCGAGGGGCCTCCCGCCGGATCCGCCACCACGGCCTCAGAGCTTGCGAAGTCCACCCAGCACCCTCTCCAGCAGCTCCCGGTTCGCCGTCGAACCGGGGGTCCCGTCCCCGTCGCCGTCCTCGCCGGGCGTGCCGTGCACCCGGATCCGCCCCTGGTCGGCCAGGTCGCCGAGCAGGACGCGGACCACGCCCAGCGGGATGCGCAGCAGCGCGGCGATCTCCGCCACGGAGCGCATGTGGCCGCGGCACAGCTCGCAGATCGCGTCCATCTCCGGCAGGCCGCCGCCCGCGGGCGCGGGCCGGTTCAGTGCGGAGACCAGCGTCTCCACCAGCAGCACGTGCCCGAACCGGGTCCGTCCGCCGGTGATCGCGTACGGGCGGACGCGGGACGCACGCCCCGCGCCGGAGCGCCGCACCCCTCCCGTGCTGTGGTCGCTGCCGGGCACGGACCCACCTTTCGCCGAGGTCACCGGGCGGCCATCGCCCGGTGCAGTTCGCCGCGGACCTCCGGGGTGAGCGCGTGCCCGGCCCGCTCCACGAGCAGGGCCATCTGGTACGCGACCACGCCGAGGTCACAGTCGAGCGAGGCGTGCACACCGAGGCACGAGCCGTCGCTGATCGCCATGAGGAACAGGTGGCCGCCCTCCATGGTCACGATGGTCTGCTTCACCGCTCCGTTGCCGAGCACCCGGGAGGCGCCGGCGCCCAGGCTGACCAGCCCGGAGACCACCGCCGCCAGGTCCTCCGCCCGGCGCGCCCCGTCGGACGCCGCGAGCAGCAGCCCGTCCGAGGAGACGACCACCACGTCCGTGAGGCCGCGCACCCCCGACGCGAAGTCGGAGAGGAGCCACCTCACCTTGTGGGCCCCCTGGCTGACCCCGCTTCCGCCGGGGCCGCCAGGTGCCACCGCGGGCGCTCCGGCCGCGCCGCCTACCGTCATCTGCCTGCCTCCTCACTAGAGGAACCGCCGACCCCCCGAGATCCGCCCCCCGCCTGCGCCTCCCCCGCGGCGCCCGCCTCCCCCGCGGGCCGGCCCTCCGCCGGGGCGGCGGCCTCGCGTGCCGCCTGGCGGAGCCCGCTCTGGAAGCCCCCGAGGCGCCGCCGCAGCTCCGCCGCCGAGGTCGACCCGGTGCGCTCGCCGGAGGCGGCGGGCTGCCCCGCCTCCCGGCGCAGTCCGGACCCCGGGCCCTCGCCGGTGCCCGGCAGGCCGCCGCCCCGCGGCACCCTGCGGGGCAGGCCGAGCCTGGTGACCGGCGCGCCGGCGCCGTCCGTGCCGCCGGCCTCCGGGGCGCCCTCCGGGCCGGCGCCGCCCCCGCCGGGGGCGGCCGGCCGGGGGGACCCGGTCCGGGACTCCGACGGCGGCGCGGACCGCGGCTCGGGCGCGGACCGCGACTCGGACTCGGACCGCGGCTCGGGCCCGGGCTCCGCCTGTGCATCCGGCTCCGGCTCCGTCACGGTCCGGGGTCCGGCCGCGGCCTCCGGCGGAACCGGGGCGGGCGACGCGGCGGCGGTCCCGCCGCGCGGGCGGCTCTCCGCCTCCGGGTCGGCCGCGCCCTCGCCGGTCCGGCCGTGCTGGTCGTCCTCGGCCGAGGCGCGGGCCGCCGGCAGGACCGGGGTGCGGCGCGGCAGCGGCGGCGGCCCGCCCTGCCCGTCGTCGGACCGCGGGGCGTCCGGCTGCGGGGCGGCGGGCTGCGGGGCGGCGGTCCGGCCGGCCGCGGGGGCCGGGGCGGCCGGCTGCGCCTCCGCCGGGTCCGCCCCGGCGACGGCGGCCTGCGCCGTGCGCTCCGCCTCGCGCTGCTCGTCGACGTCCGCCGCCGTGAGGTCGGCGTCCACCACGGCCTCGCGGGGCACCACCACGATGGCGGTGACGCCGCCGCCCGCCGCGGTCTCCCGCAGCTGGACCCGCACGCCGTGCCGGCGCGCCAGCCGGGAGACGACGAAGAGGCCCATGCTGCGGGCGGAGGCGGTCTGCTCGCGCCACGGCGCCCTGCCGGAGAGCTGCTCGGCCCGGCCGGCGTCCGGGTTCTCCAGCTGCTCGTTGAGCTCCCGCAGCCGGTCGGCGGGGATGCCGATGCCGTGGTCGGTCACGGAGATCATCAGCTCGCCGTTGTCGAGCAGCCAGCCGCCGACCTCGACCAGGTCCTGCGGCGGGGAGAAGGCGGTGGCGTTCTCCAGCAGCTCGGCGACCAGGTGGCTGGTGTCGTCGGCGGTGCCGCCGACGAGCCGCACCGGCGGCAGGAACCGGATGCGGACCCGCTCGTAGCGCTCGATCTCGGAGACGGCCGCGCGCAGCACGTCCAGCAGGGGGACGTTGCGGCCGGCGCGGCGGCTGTTCTCCAGGCCCGCGAGCAGCAGCATGTTCTCGCTGTTGCGCCGCATCCGGGTGGCGAGGTGGTCCAGCCGGTAGAGGTTGTCCAGCTGGTCCGGGTCGGCCTCGCGCCCCTCCAGGGTCTCGATGAGGACGAGCTGCCGCTCGACCAGCCGGAGGGTCCGCATCGCCAGGTTGACGAAGGTGGCGTCGACGCTGCCCTGGAGCTCGTCCCGCTCGGCCTCGAGCTCGTCGCGCTCGGCGGCGAGCGCCCCCCGCTCGGCGGTGAGGCTCTGCAGCTGCGCGGTGTGGGACTGGAGCTGGGCCAGGCGGGCCTCGCGGTCCTGCACCAGCTGCTCGCGCTCGGCGAGGAGGGCGTCGCGCTGGACCGTCAGCCGGTCGCGCTCGGCGGAGAGCCGGGCGCGGTCGCGGACCAGGGGCCGGACCATCGTGCGGCGGACGGCGGCGACCAGGCCCCAGGCGGCGGCGACCGCCGCGGCGGCGGTGGCGGTGCCGACGACCGCCGTGGAGCCGCCCGCGGGCATCGCCCCGCACCCCGTGGCGAGGAGGGCGGCCGGTACGCCGGTCGCGGTCCAGGCCGCCGGGCGGGCCGGGCGCCGCAGGGGAGCCCGCTCCTCACCACCGTGGCCGGGCAGCTCCCCGGACGTGTCCCCGGGCGTGCCCCGGGACCCGTCGGCAGCGGTCGGCCCGGCGTCGGGACGCCGCGGCCCCACTCGTCTCGTCCGCACGAGATCTCGCAATCCTGTTCGGTGAACTCGGGTGTCCTGCGGCATCAGCCATCCCATCCGGCACCGGGGCCCACTACCACCTGATACCGACACAGACACCCGAATGAGTGAATCGCACAACAGCCTGCCGTAACAAGATCAAAACGGCGCACATGGTGTGCAGATCATGTAAGCGGCCCGCGCCACCGGGGACGATGCCATTCCATCCTGAGCATGTCAAAGTGCGGCGCGCAACACACCACCCCGAAGTCGTTGCCCGTTAACCTGCCGTTCACCATGTGTCCGTACGGTCGCCGCCGGACGACAACGACTAAGACGATTGTTTGGGTATGGAACACATCACGTTCCTGGTGGCCGTCGTGATCATCACGGCTCTCGCCTTCGACTTCACCAACGGCTTCCACGACACGGCCAACGCCATGTCGACCTCGATTGCCACCGGCGCCCTGCGACCCAGGGTCGCGGTCGCCATCTCGGCCGTCCTCAACCTCGCCGGCGCCTTCCTCTCGGTGGAGGTCGCCAAGACGATCTCCGGCGGGATCATCGACGAGAGCGCCGGGGTCCACCCCGAGGTCATCTTCGCGGCGCTGACCGGCGCGATCCTCTGGAACCTGGCGACCTGGCTCCTCGGCCTGCCCTCCAGTTCCTCGCACGCCCTGTACGGCGGCCTCATCGGCGCCACCCTGGTCGGCGTGGGGACCCACGGGGTGCACTTCGACACGGTCGTCACCAAGATCCTCATCCCCGCGGTGGCGGCCCCCTTCGTCGCGGGCCTGGCCTCCTGGGGGGCGACGAGGCTCGCCTACCTGATCACCCGCGGCTCCTCCGAGCAGTCCGCCGGCCGGAGCTTCCGCCTGGGACAGATCGCCTCCTCGTCGCTGATCTCGCTCGCGCACGGCACCAACGACGCGCAGAAGACCATGGGCGTGATCACCCTCACCCTGATCTCCGCCGGCTCCCTGGGCGCCGGTGCCAGCCCGCCGCTGTGGGTCATCCTCAGCGCCGGCCTGGCCATCGCCCTGGGCACCTACATGGGCGGCTGGCGGATCATCCGCACCATGGGCAAGGGCCTCACCGACATCGAGCCCCGGCAGGGCTTCTCCTCGGAGAGCGCCGCCACCTCGGTGATCCTGGCCTCCTCCCACATGGGCTTCGGCCTCTCCACCACGCACGTCTGCACCGGCGGCGTGATGGGCGCCGGCCTCGGCGCCCCCGGCGGCCAGGTCCGCTGGAGCGTCGCCCGCCGCATGGTCTACGCGTGGCTCATGACCCTCCCCGCGGCCGGCGCCGTGGGCGGCGCGGCCGCCTGGATCGCCGGGCTCGGCAACGCCGGCGTCGCCGTGGTGGGCGTGCTGCTGGTGGCGGGTTCCGCCGCCGTCTGGTTCGCCTCCCGCCGCCGCCCGGTCCACTCCGGCAACGTCGTCGACGAGGAGCCCGAGCCCCTGCCCGCCGCCGCCGCGACGCCGCCGCCCGCCGGCATCGCCGCCTGACACCGGTCCGCAGGACAGAAGGAGGAGTCCCCATGGAGATCAAGTGGGGTGCGCTCGCCGGCACGGCCGGCGTCAGCTTCGGCATCACGGTCGCGGTGGTCGCGGTCTTCGCCCTGGGCAGTCTCGCCCTCGCCCGCCGTGACGCGGCCCGCGAGGCGGCCGCGGCCGGCGGCCCGGGCCAGGGGGCCGGGGGCGGCGTCCTGGCCGCGGCGGCGGCGGTCTGCTTCGCCGCCTGCGCGGCGGCGGTCGGCTACGGGATCTACCTGATCGCCGCGCGCTGACACGGCACGGCCGCGGTACGACGACGGCGGAGGGCCGGTGGGATTCCCACCGGCCCTCCGCCGTCGTCGTACCGGGCCGGGCGTACCGGCCGCACCCGCCGGGCGTCCCGCCGGACCGGCCGGGGCGGCCTCCTCAGCCGCTCTCCATCAGCTCGTTGAAGCGGTGCAGCAGCCCGGCGAAGGCGGAGACGTCCGCGGGCTCCCAGGCGCCGAGCAGGCTGCGGATGGACCCCATCCGCGCCTCCCGGGCGCGGGTGTAGCGGCGGTCGCCCTCCTCGGTGAGCGAGACCAGGTAGACCCTGCCGTCCAGCGGGTCGGACTCCCGGCTGACCAGCCCCAGCGACTCCAGCGTCTTGATCTGCCGGCTCACGGTGCCCTTGCCGACGCCGAAGTGCAGGCCGATGTCGGTGAGCCGGACCCGGCCCGAGCCCCCGATGTAGGCGAGCAGCGGGTAGGCGCTGCCCTCCAGCTCCGGGTGCACCTCCCGGGCCATCTCCGTCGCCCGGGCCCTGGCGCGCCGGAACAGCAGGGCGAGCTCCTGCTCGACCGAGCGGTAGGCGTCCTCCGGTGCCGCGTCCCGCACGTCCACGCTGCCCTGTCCTCCGGTTTTCCTGGGCGGTTCCGTCGGCCCAAGTATCCACCGCCGGGGCCGCCGGGCCGCACCACGGGGGCGGCCGGCCCGGGGCGACGGGCGGGAGGGGCGGGCGGGACGGACGGGGGCGAGCGGGCGGGACGGACGGGGGCGAGCGGGCGGGGGCGACCGGGCGGGGGCGACCGGGCGGGACGGGGCCGGGCGGCGACGGGCCGGCTCAGCCGGTGAACCGCCCCGGGTCCTCCACGATCGCCCGGACGACGCCGACGGCGGCGCCCAGCAGCGGGCCGCGGCGGCCGAGGGAGGAGGCCGCCAGCCAGTCGTCCGACCAGGGGCGGACGGTGACCCGTGCCGCGAGCTCGCGGCGCATCGCCGGCAGCAGCCACTCCCCCAGCTCGGCGTAGCCGCCGCCGAGGATCACCGCGGCCGGGTCGATGAGGTTGACCGCCCCGGCGACGGCGGTGCCCAGCGCGGTGCCGGCCCGGTCCAGGGCGGCGCGCACCGCAGGGTCGCCGTCGGCGGCCCGGTCGGCGAGCAGGGCGATCCAGTCCCCCCGCCCGCCCGTCCCCGCACCCGCTCCCCCGGACAGGCCCCCCTCCCCGCGCCGGGCGCCGGCGCCGGCCGCCGCCAGGACCGCCCGCTCCCCGGCGTACTGCTCCAGGCAGCCCCGCGCCCCGCAGGCGCACGGCGGGCCGTCCGGCTCCACCGGCACGTGCCCCAGCTCCCCGGCGAAGCCGCGGGCGCCGCGGAAGAGCCGCCCGGAGACGATGAGGGCGGCGCCGACACCGGACTCCGCCGAGATGTGCACGAAGTCGCCCGCGCCGCCGTGCCCGCCCAGCCACAGCTCGGCGAGGCCGCCCAGGTTGGCCTCGTTGTCCGCCTCGGCCGGCAGCGCCGCCAGCTCCGGGGCCCCCGCCCGGCGCAGCGCCGAGCGCAGTCCGGCCACGACCGGCACGTCGGACCAGCCGAGGTTGGCGGCCCGGCGGACCAGTCCGGACTCGGCCCCGACCAGGCCGGGCACCGCGACGCCGAGGCCGGCGGGGCGCAGTCCGGGCGCCTCGGCGGCGATGGCGCGCAGCAGGGCGGCGAGGTCGGCGAGGACCGCGCCGGGGGGCCGGCCGCGGTTGTCGGCGGGGACCCGCCGCCACACCCGGGCCTCGCCGCGCAGGTCGACCAGGCAGGCGGCCAGGTGCTCGACCCCGATCTCGGCGCCGAGCCCGGCCGGCCCCCGGGGGTCGAGGGTGAGGGCGGTGCCGGGCCGTCCGACGCGGCCGCTGGGGGCGGGGGGCAGTTCGGCGAGCAGTCCGGCGCCGATCAGCTCCTCCACCAGGGAGGAGACGGCGGCGCGGGTGAGTCCGCTGGCGGCGGCGACCTCGGCGCGGGAGGGCGGCGCGCCGTCCGCGGCGCCCGCCGCGACCTGCTGCAGCACCAGGCCGAGGTTCTGCCGGCGCATGGTCTGCTGCGACGCGGGGGCGGGCCGGGCCGCCGGCCTGCCGCTCGCGGTCGGCTCGCGCACGTGTCCTCCACTCGTCCGGTCGGCGGACCGGCTCCCAGAACAGCCGTCCGGCCCCGTGCAGGGTACCGGCGATGCGGGCGGGGACCGCGGCGTACCGGGACGGCGGGCCGGCAGCGGTCCGGCAGCGGTCCGCCGACGCCGCCCGGGAGCCGGGCCGGCCCGCCGTGCACCGCCCGCCGGGCCCGCGGCGACGGCGCCGTCCGGCCCGCCGTCCGTCCGGCCCGCCGTCCGTCCGGTCCGTCCGCCCCGTCCGTCCGCCCGGTCCACAGGGCATGAATCCGCCCGGACCGGTCACGCTCCCCTGCATGGACTCCACGGACGACTCCGCACACACCGCGACCGACTCCTCCTCCGACGCCCGCGCCGCCGCCCGGCTGGTCCCGCTCTGGCTGGAGGAGGCCGCCGGGGAGGACCCGCAGGCCGCCGAGGTGGCCCGCCGGGCCTGGGAGGACGGCGGCCGGTTCCTGCCCGAGACCGCGCAGGAGCTGGCGGACTGGGCCACCGCCCGGGTCACCGACACCGGCTTCACCGGGGACGAGGGGCCGGAGCGGCCGGGCCCCCGCGTCACCGTCGGCGAGAAGGAGGCGCTGCACCGCTGGCTGCGGGGCCAGGGGCACCGCGTCTGACGGCAGCGGCGTTCCCGGCGGACGGCCGTCCCGCCAGGCCCGACCGCCCGCCCCCGGTCCCCGCCTTGCCCGGCCGCCGTCCGCGGCGCACGCTGGGACGGGGGCGGCCGGGGCCTGCCCCGGGGGGCGAGGAGCATCGCGGGTCCCGGGGAGACCGAGGGAAGGGGACGCCATGCGCCACGAGTGGGACGTCCGGCTGTTCTTCGACGAGGACGGCCGGAGCACCGAGTGCGAGGCCCGGCTGGTGGGCGAGCGGGCGCCGGGCGTGGTGGCGCACGGCGCCGCCCGCTGCAGCGACGCCGACCGCCCGGAGACGCGGATCGGCGAGGAGCTGGCGGCGGCCAGGGCGCTGAACGCCCTGGCCCGCAGGATGCTCGCCCAGGCGTCCGGCGACATCGAGGACGCCCTGCGGCACCCCGTGCAGCTGCTGCACTGACACCGGGCAGGGGACGCCGGGCAGGGCGCGCCGGGCCGCACCCCCCGGGGTGGCCCCGACGGTCCGTCAGGGCCGTTTCGGGGCGGCCCCGGGGACGGTCCCGGACGGCCGGGGCACCGTGCGCCGCTGACTCGGAGGCGGCTCGGAAGGAGCCGTGCCGACGAGGCGGGGGCACCGCCGTGGCGTGGGCGGCGCGCCCCCGGATCCGCGCGTGCAGGACCGCCGCCGCAGCCCTCACCGCCCCCGGAAGGGGCCGCCCCGGCACCGGCGGCGGCCGGCCCGGCGGCTCCCGGCCGCCCCGCGTCCGGGGCCGGCCTCAGTGCGGGTGCGCCAGGGCGCGGGCGCGGGCCGCCGCCACGATCCGGGCGGCGGCGGCCCGGATGCCCGGCAGCGCCGCGTAGAGGGAGTCGCCGGGGCACTCGGTCCACACCGCGTCGCGGTGGCCGGAGATGGCCGCCAGCCGGACGGCGGTGCCCTTGGCGTAGCGGGTGGCGCTGTCCTGGGAGACCATCGTCGCCCGGCCGGCGGGGTCCACCCCGGCCAGGGAGAGCTTCCAGGCGGCGAGCCGGGCGATGGAGTCGGCCATCGGCTTCGGCACGGGGTGCCCCGCGCGGAAGTCGCCGATCGCGGCGATGCCCATGGAGCCGATGTTGAACCCCATGGTGTGGCCGCCGACCACCGGCCGGTCCACCCCGCCGGCCCGGCCCTCGTAGATCGTGCCGCAGCGGTCCACCAGGAAGTTGTAGCCGATGTCGTCCCAGGCCAGCTCGGCGACGTGGTACTGGTACATGGCCCGGATCATGTCGGGCACCTGGGAGCAGGAGTACCCGTTGGGGTTGTCGGTGTGGTGGATGAAGACCATGTGCACCGCGCCCGCGTAGACGAGCGACGTCCGGTGCCGCAGCGACTCGTCGGCCCTCCAGCCGGCCCGGGTGACGATCGCGGGCCGGGGGGCGGTGAAGGTCCGACGGGGGTGAGGGGCGGCCGCCGTGGGCAGCAGCAGCCAGCCGGGCGGGCCGCCGGCCACGGGCGGCTGGCGCGCCGGGTCGCCGGGACCGCCCGGGTCGACCAGGGCCAGGTGCAGGCCGGCGGGCAGGACACCGCCGACGGGGCGCCCGACGGCGACCTGCACGCCGTCGGAGGGGCCGACCCAGAGGGGGCTGGTGTAGCCGCGGGCCTGCTTCCGGCCGGGGTCGGGGTCCACCCGGTCCTCGGCCTGCAGCACCGTCCAGGGGCTCCACCGCCCGTCGGCGCTGCGGCGGGTGCGGATCCGGACCGTGGCGTCCAGCGGCGCGCGGGCGTCGTTCCAGACCGCGCCGACCATCGAGAAGGGCCGGGTGCGGCGCGGCGCGGCGCTCGGGCCGGCGGTGGGGGCGGAGGTCAGCGGCACCGCGTACGAGGCGCCGGACACGCCCGCGGCCGGGGTGGTGGCCGGGTGCCGCAGGGCGGCGTCCGGGGCCGCGCAGCCCGCGAGGGCGGTCAGGCCCAGGGCCGCCGCACACGTCACTGCACAGGCCGCGGCGAACCGTGCCGTCCGGAGTAGGCGCATGCACCGAGCCTAGGGTCCGATATGCCCGTTCCGCCTGACCTGTGGGCCGTGCGGGGAGCGGTCTCACCCGCGCGCTGCGATCCGCCCGGCCCCGCGCCGGGGCCGCCGGGGCGGCCGGTCCGGGGGATCCCCCGCCACGGCTCGGCCCCGGCCCGGCCCCGGACCGGCCTCAGAACCGCGGCGGGCGGCGCTCCAGGAAGGCGGCCAGCCCCTCGCGGACGTCGGGCGCGCTGCGGGACCGGCGCTCCCACGGCTCGGCGGCGGCCTGCGGGTCGCGGCCCTCGACGGCGGCCGCCACCACGTCCTTGGCCGCGCCCAGGGTCTGCGGGGAGCGCCCGGCCACCGTGCGGGCGTACTCCAGCGCGCGGGCCTCCAGGTCCGGCCCCGGCAGCGCCTCGTCGACCAGGCCGAGCAGTTCGGCGCGGGCACCGGTGACCAGGTCGGCGGAGTACAGCAGGTACTTGGCGCGGGCCGGGCCGACCAGGCGGGCCAGCCGGGCGGTGGGGACCGCCGGGTAGACCACGCCGAGCTTGGCGGGGGTGATGCCGAGGCGGGCGTCCGCGGCGGCGAACCGCAGGTCGCAGGCGACGGCGAGCTGGCACCCGCCGCCGACCGCCGCACCCCGGACCACGGCGAGGGTGGGGCGGGGGAAGGCCGCGAGCGCCTCCTCGGCGGCGACGTTGTCGCGGTGGTAGGCGTCGGCGCGCCTCGGGTCGGCGTACACCTCCAGCAGCTCCGCGATGTCGGCCCCGGCGCTGAAGGTGCCCCCGGCGCCGGCCAGCAGCAGCACCCGCACGGCGGGGTCGGCGGCGAGGCGGTCCAGGACGCCGGGCAGCGCGCGCCACATGGCGAGGGTGAGGGCGTTGCGGCGCTCCGGTCGGTCGACCAGCAGGACGGCGACGCCGTCCGGCCCGGTCCAGGCCCGCAGGGACTCCGCCCCGGCCGGCTGCTCGGTGCGGCCCTCCAGCAGCAGCTGCTCCACCCTTGCTCCTCTCGCGTGCGGCGCCGTGCGGCGGCCGGGCCGGTGCGCCGACCGGTGCCGCGGGCAGGGGCCGGACCGGCGCCTGCAAGGGGCAGGCAACCGGTCCGGACCGCGCCCTGTCAGCCACCGGCGGCGGTGATCCCGCACACACCGGCCCCGGCGCGCGGCCGCCGGCCCGCTCAGGCCGCCGCGGGCACGGCGGGCACGGCGGGCTCCGCGGCCGCCGCGGGCTCCAGCGCCAGCTCCAGCACCTCCCGCACGTCGGAGACCCGGTGCACGGTGAGCCGCCGCAGCACCTCCTCGGGCACGTCGTCCAGGTCGGGCCCGTTGCGCTGCGGGACGACCACCGTGGTGAGGCCGGCCCGGTCGGCGGCGAGGACCTTCTGCTTGATCCCGCCGACCGGCAGCACCCGGCCGGTGAGCGACACCTCGCCGGTCATCGCCACGTCGGCGCGGACCCGGCGGCCCGAGAGCAGCGAGGCCAGGGCGGTGGTCATGGTGACGCCCGCGCTGGGCCCGTCCTTGGGCACGGCCCCGGCCGGCACGTGCAGGTGGACGCCGCGGTCCCGCAGGTCGGTGACCGGCAGCTCCAGCTCGGCCCCGTGGGAGCGCAGGAAGGAGAGGGCGATGTGCGCGGACTCCTTCATGACGTCGCCCAGCTGGCCGGTGAGGGAGAGGCCGGTGGCCCCGGTCTCCGGGTCGGCGAGCGAGGCCTCCACGTGGAGGACGTCGCCGCCGGCGCCGGTGACGGCCAGGCCGGTCGCCACGCCGGGGACGGCGGTGCGCCGCCCGGCGGGCTCGATCGCCGACTCGGGGGTGTGGTGCGGCCGCCCGAGGAGGTCCCGCAGGCCGTCGGCGGTCACCTCGGCCGGCAGCGCGAGCCCGCCGAGCTCGTGCCGGGCCGCGACCTTGCGCAGGACGCGGGCGAGGGCGCGCTCCAGGTTCCGCACCCCGGCCTCGCGGGTGTACTCGCCGGCGAGGCGGCGCAGCGCGGCCTCCTCGACCCGGACCTCGTCGGCGCCCAGGCCGGCCTTCTCCAGCTGGCGGGGCAGCAGGTGGTCGCGGGCGATGGCGACCTTCTCGTCCTCGGTGTAGCCGTCGAGCCGGACGAGCTCCATCCGGTCGAGCAGCGGCTCGGGGACGGCCTCCAGCACGTTGGCGGTGGCGAGGAAGACCACGTCGGAGAGGTCGAGCTCGACCTCCAGGTAGTGGTCGCGGAAGGTGTGGTTCTGCGCCGGGTCGAGGACCTCCAGCAGGGCGGCGGCGGGGTCGCCGCGGTAGTCGGCGCCGACCTTGTCGACCTCGTCGAGCAGGACGACGGGGTTCATCGACCCGGCCTCCCGGATCGCCCGGACGATCCGGCCGGGCAGGGCGCCGACGTAGGTGCGGCGGTGGCCGCGGATCTCGGCCTCGTCGCGGACGCCGCCGAGGGCGACCCGGACGAAGCGGCGGCCCATGGCGCGGGCGACGGACTCGCCGAGCGAGGTCTTGCCGACGCCGGGCGGCCCGACCAGGGCGAGCACGGCGCCGCCGGTCCGCCGCCCGGCGGCTCCGCCGGAGGGGCCGGCCGGGGCCGGGCCGCGGGCGGCGCGGCGCCTGCGCACGGCCAGGTACTCGACGATGCGGTCCTTGACGTCGTCGAGCCCGGCGTGGTCGGCGTCGAGCACGGCGCGGGCGCCGGGGATGTCGTAGGCGTCCTCGGTCCGCTCGTTCCAGGGCAGCTCCAGGACGGTGTCCAGCCAGGTGCGGATCCAGCCGCCCTCGGGCGAGGCGTCGGAGGACCGCTCCAGGCGGCCGACCTCCTTGAGCGCCGCCTCGCGGACCTTCTCCGGCAGGTCGGCGGCCTCCACGCGGGCGCGGTAGTCGTCCTCCTCCGGGGCGGTGCCGCCGTCGAGCTCGGCGAGCTCCTTGCGGACGGCCTCCAGCTGGCGGCGGAGCAGGAACTCCTTCTGCTGCCGCTCCACGCCCTCCTGGACGTCCTTGCGGATGGTGTCGTTGACCTCCTCCTCCGCCAGGTGCGCCTCCAGCAGCTCCAGGGCGTACGCGAGGCGCTCGACCGGGTCGCCGGTCTCCAGCAGCCGCAGCTTCTGGGCGGCGGTGGGGAAGGAGGCGTACCCGATGCTGTCGGCCAGCTCGGAGGGGTCCTCGGTCCGCTCGATGCGGTCCACGGCCTGCCAGGCGCCGCGCTTGCCGAGCCAGCGGGCGGAGGCCGCCCGGTAGGCGCGCACCAGCTCGGCGGTGCGGCCGGGGGCCCCGTCCGCGGCGGGGGACCCGCCGCCGGGCGGCTCGCCGGCCGGGGACTCGTCGACCGGGACGGCCTCCACCCACAGGGCGGCGCCGGGACCGGTGGTGCCGGCGCCGATGCGCATCCGGCGGACGCCGCGGACGAGGGCGGCGGGGTCGCCGCCGGCGAGCCGGCCGACCTGCTCCACGGTCGCGAGGGTGCCGGTGGCGGCGTACACGCCGTCGATCCGCGGGACGAGCAGCACCTGGGGTTTGCGGGAGCCGGGGGTGCGGATGCCGGGGGCGTGCGCGCGCTCCTCGGCGCCGCGGGCGGCGGCCCGGGCGGCGTCGACGGCGGCGCGGACCTCGGGGCCGGACAGGTCCAGCGGTACGGCCGTGCCGGGCAGCACGACCTCGTCGTCGAGGGGCAGCACGGGAAGGGTGAGCGGCGAGGGCGTCGAAGCCATGATCTCTCCCCAGTCAGTCAACTTGAGTCGGACTGACTTAAGGCGCGGGAGGCGCAGGGTGTTCCTCCGTTCACCGTGGGCGAACGCGAGCCCCCGGCCCGCCCCCGGCCGCTCGGCCCACCGGCCCCTCGCCCCCTACGAGCCCCCGCCCTGCGGCAGCGCGCCCCCCTCCCGCGGCGCGGCTCCGGTCCGACCGGCCCACCGCCGCACCAGCGGCCAGCAGAGCAGGCCGACCAGCAGGGCGGAGGGGTGGCCCACGCCGGTCACCGGGTCGTCCCCGTCGAACGCGCGCTGGAGCAGCAGCGCCGCCGCCCCCGCCGGCACCCCGTAGCGCACGGGCCGCGGCAGCAGGCCGGAGAGCGCCCCCAGGCAGGCCATCACGCCGTAGCTGACGCCCACGTCGATCCGGTGCAGCGCCGCCGGCCCGAGCCCGCCGGTGAGCACCAGCAGCGCTATCGGCAGCTCGGAGACGAGGGTGGCGAGGACGTGCCCGGCGGCGAAGACCAGCGCGGCGCGGAGCGCGCCGACCCGGCGCTCCAGCGGCGCCAGGACGAGGGTGAAGGCCAGCAGGTAGGGCGACCAGAGCGGCCCGGCCGCCCAGACCCCGCTGAGGAGCATGGCGCGGACGGGGGTGTGCAGCAGGTGCCACCCGTCGCTGCTGGAGGCGTCCACGGCCGCGCGCACGGCCGCGGGGTCGCCGAACCGGGCGTACAGGGTGGTGGCCAGCAGCACGACCAGGTACCAGAAGGTGAAGGGGGTGCGCCGGGGCCCCGGCAGGAGCAGGGCCGGTCGGGACAGGTACGGCCGTACGGGGGACAGCGCGTCCGCGAGGGCCCCGGCGAGGGGCGGCCGGGCCGGGCGGCCCCGGACCGGGACCAGCCGGGTCCGGCCGGCTCCGGCCCCGGCGGGCCGCACCTCCCGGACGTGCACCCCCCGGGGCCGCGCCCCGCCGTCCCGCACCCCTCCGGCCGCGTCCTCGGCGGCCGTGCCGCCGGGCCGGGAGCGCTCCGTCCGTGTCCGCGTGGGCTGCATCCGCATGGGCGGCGCCTGCCCGCGCGACGCCCGTTCGCACCATCGGCGCACCGCACGGTGCGCGCGCCGCAGGGGCCCGGCGGTGCCGAGCGGCCGGAGGCGGGGGGCCCGGCAGGCGTCGTCCGCCATGGCGCCTCCTCGGCTCCGCCGTCCGGCGGGGCGCTCGGCGCACCCGCCGGGGCGCCCGGGACGATCCCGCGCTCCCGAGTCCACGGTAGGTCGTCCGGACGCGGACGAAAGGGGTGGACCGGCGCCTCGCCGACCCCCCAGGATGGGCGTGTCGCGACCCGCCAGTGCGCCCACGAAGGGTTCCCCCTGTGACTTCCGCCACCCCGCCGACCGCCGCAGCGCTCGCCGTCCGGACGGCACACCCCACCGCCGAAGTGCTCGACCGCCGGGACGGCCCGTACGGGGAGGTGGTGCTGCGGCGGCGCGGCGAGGGGGCCGACGAGGTCTTCGAGATCATCGCCAACGGCTGCTTCCTCATGGACACCTCCGACGGCAGGTCGGAGCGGCTGCTGGTGCGCGCCGCGCTGGACGCGGCGGCCGTCCCGCACCCCTCGGTCCTGGTCGGCGGCCTGGGCGCGGGCTTCTCGCTCGCGGAGGCCGCGGCGGACCCGGCGGTGTCCCGGATCACCGTGCTGGAACGCGAGAAGGCCGTGGTGGAGTGGCATGCGGGGCCGCTGGGCCGCTTCTCGGCCGGGTCGCTGGACGACCCCCGCACCGAGGTCGTCACCGCCGACCTGCTCGACCACCTGCGGGCGACCGCGGACCGCTGGGACGTCCTCTGCCTGGACATCGACAACGGCCCGGACTGGACCGTCACCGACGCCAACGGCGGCCTCTACGGCTTCGCCGGGCTCACGGTGCTGCAGCGCGTGCTGGCACCCCTCGGCGTGCTCGCCGTGTGGAGCGCGGCGCCCGCCCCGGTCTTCGAGGAGCGGCTGCGGGCGCGCTTCGCCAGGGTGCGCCGCCTCGACGTGGAGGTGCGCCGGGGTGCACCCGATGTCGTGTACCTGGCATCACAAGTGGAATGATCGCTGGGTAAGGTGTCGGGCTGTGCCGTCCCGGCGGGGCACGCGGCCCGGATGCCGCCGCCCCCTCCGGGAGAGATGCCCGGTACACACGCTGCGCACGGTGGCCCGCGATGCACTCGCGGTCACCGCGGGGCCCGGAGCACCACACTCCGGACCGTGCGGGCCGCGCGCGGCGGCGGGCGCGGCACCGTGGCTTGGAGCTGACGGAACGAGACGACGAGCGGCAGCGGCGCCCTCCCCGCGAGGGGGTGCCGGTCCGCAGGCCCTGGGGGCGGTGGCGTGACCGTGACAGACATGCAGCAGCAGGAGAGCGGCAACCCGAGCGCACAGCGACGGGTGCTGGTCGTGGAGGACGAGCCCACGATCGCCGAGTCCATCGCGGCCCGGCTGGGCGCGGAGGGCTTCAAGGTCGCCGTCGCCCACGACGGCCCGGCGGCCGTGGACTCCTTCCAGTCCTGGCAGCCGGACCTGGTGGTCCTCGACGTGATGCTGCCGGGCTTCGACGGGCTGGAGGTGTGCCGCCGCATCCAGGCGCAGCGGCCCGTCCCCGTGCTCATGCTCACCGCGCGCGACGACGAGACCGACATGCTCGTCGGCCTCGGCGTGGGCGCGGACGACTACATGACCAAGCCGTTCTCCATGCGGGAGCTCGCGGCCCGGGTCAACGTGCTGCTGCGCCGCGTCGAGCGCGCCCAGCTGGCCGCCCGCACCCCGGTCGGCGGCTCGATCCGGCTCGGCGAGCTGGAGATCGACAACGTGCAGCGCCGGGTCCGGGTCGCCGGCTCCGACGTGCACCTGACGCCGACCGAGTTCGACCTGCTGGCCTGCCTGGCGCAGCAGCCGCGGGCGGTGCTCACCCGCGAGCAGCTGCTGGCGGAGGTGTGGGACTGGACGGACGCCTCCGGCACCCGCACCGTCGACAGCCACGTGAAGGCGCTGCGCCGGAAGATCGGCGCGAACTGGATCCGCACGGTGCACGGCGTCGGCTACGCCCTGGAGGCCCCGACCCCCTGAGCGGGGCCGGGGGCCGCCCGCGGCGCGGGCGGCCGGGCACGCCGGGCTGCCGGACGTGCACGGCTGCCGGGCGCGGCGGAGGGCCGGTGCAGCAGAGGGCCGGTGCAGCAGAGGGCCGGGCACCGCAGCCGGCCGAGGGCGGCCGCGGACGGCCGGGGACCGCGAGGGGCGAGGGGGACGCGATGACCTACACCGAGGAGCTGCGCCGGGGCGGCGGCCGCGCCGACCGGGAGCCGGGCCTGGCCGCCCGGGCCGCCCGGCGCGTGTGGAGCGACGTCCGCCCCCTGGACCCGATGCGCTCCATCAAGGCCAAGCTGGCGGTGCTGGTGATGGTCTCGGTGGTGGTCGCCAGCGGCATGGTCGTGATAGCGGTCCAGTCCGACACCCGCATCCGGGTGATCATGATCTTCTCCATGATCGCCTCGCTGCTCTTCATGCAGCTGATGGCGCACGGCCTGACGGCGCCGCTGCGCGACATGACGGCCGCCGCCCGGGCGATGGCCGCGGGCGACTACAGCCGCCGGGTGCGGGCCACCTCGCGCGACGAGGTGGGCGAGCTGGCGGCCACCTTCAACCGGATGGCGGCCGACCTGGAGGCCGCCGACCGCCACCGGCGCGAGCTGGTCGCCAACGTCTCGCACGAGCTGCGCACGCCGATCGCGGCGCTGCGCGCGGTGCTGGAGAACGTGGTGGACGGCGTCGTACGGCCGGATCCGGCCACCATGTCGGCCGCCCTGGAGCAGACCGAGCGGCTGGGGCGGCTGGTCGCCCACCTGCTGGACCTGTCGAAGATCGACGACGGGGTCGTCCCGCTGGACGCCCGCGAGTTCGCCGTCCGGCCGTACCTCGCCGGGGTGCTGCGCGGGATCACCGTCGACGGCTCCACCTCCGGCGGGGCCACCAAGCGCCGGGGCGACCTGACGCTCGACCTGCAGGTCGGGCCGGAGGACCTGACCGCGGTCGCGGACCCGGAGCGGCTGCACCAGGTGGTGGCCAACCTGGTGGACAACGCCAGCAAGCACAGCCCGCCCGGCGGCACCGTGACCGTGCGGGCGGGGGCCGGACGGGCGCCGACGAGCCTGGTGCTGGAGGTGCTGGACGAGGGGCCGGGCATCCCGGAGGAGGACCGGGCGCGGGTCTTCGAGCGGTTCGGCCGGGGAACCTCCTCGACCGCCGCCGGACCGGGCAGCGACGGCGGGACCGGCCTGGGCCTGGCCATCGCCCGGTGGGCCGTGGACCTGCACGGCGGGGAGATCAGGGTGGCGGAGGCCGAGCGGGGTTGCCGGATCGTGGTCACCCTTCCGGGCGGCGTGCCCGCGCAGGATTGACACAGAACAGGGACAATCGGACCACCGGACCGGGCGGACCGCCTCCGGAGCATCGCCCCGACCGGCGCATTTGTCCGCTTTGGTGAGATTTTCGAGCCCCCGAGGCATCATGCGCTTCCCCCGGGCTGACGCGTTCTAACGCATCTTTCACGCCATTCCGGCCCCGCAGGCTGTGATCTGGGCGACGACCACCCCCCGGGAACTGCGCGATCACATGTCAGGGGCGTAGCCTTGTTCTCCGCTGTCCACCATCCCAAAAGGAAGCGGAAGAGGGCGGTTAGCGCCGTGTCGCCACAGTCCCCGAATACCTCCAACAGCTCGACCAGCAGCTCAGCGGGCTTCGGCCCCAACGAATGGCTTGTCGACGAGATCTACCAGCAGTACCTCCAGGACCCGGGTTCCGTCGACCGCGCCTGGTGGGACTTCTTCGCCGACTACAAGCCCGGTACCGAGGTGACTTCAGTGACCCAGGCCGCGACCCCGGCCCCCGCTCCCGCACCCGCGCAGCAGGCCCCTGCCGCAGCCCCCGCGCCCGCCCCGGCCGCCCAGGCCCCGGCGCGGCCGGCTCCGGCCGCCGCCCAGGCGCCCGCGCAGCCGGCCGCTCCCGCGCAGCCCGCGGCGGCGCCCCAGGCGGCCCCGGCCGCCGCGAGGCCGGCCGCCGCGGCGCAGGCCGCGCCGGCGGAGAAGGCCGCCGGCCCGGAGCTGGTGCCGCTGCGCGGCCCCGCGAAGGCCGTGGCGACCAACATGGACGCCTCGCTGGAGATCCCCACCGCGACCTCGGTGCGCGCCGTCCCGGCCAAGCTGCTGATCGACAACCGCATCGTCATCAACAACCACCTCAAGCGGGCGCGCGGCGGCAAGGTCTCCTTCACGCACATCATCGGTTACGCCATGGTGCAGGCGCTGAAGGCCATGCCGGGCATGAACCACAGCTACACCGTGAAGGACGGCAAGTCCTTCCTGGTCAAGCCCGAGCACGTGAACCTGGGCCTGGCCATCGACCTGGTGAAGCCCAACGGCGACCGGCAGCTCGTGGTGGCGGCGATCAAGAAGGCCGAGACCCTCGACTTCTTCGGCTTCTGGCAGGCCTACGAGGACATCGTCCGCCGGGCCCGCGCCAACAAGCTGACCATGGAGGACTTCACCGGCGTCACGGTCTCCCTGACCAACCCCGGCGGCATCGGCACCGTGCACTCCGTGCCGCGCCTGATGCCCGGCCAGGGCACCATCCTCGGCGTCGGCGCCATGGAGTACCCGGCCGAGTTCCAGGGCTCCTCTCCCGAGACCCTCTCCCGCCTCGGCGTCTCCAAGGTGATGACGCTGACCTCGACCTACGACCACCGGGTCATCCAGGGCGCGGCGTCCGGCGAGTTCCTGCGCCAGATCCACCAGCTCCTGCTGGGCGGCAGCGACTTCTACGACGAGATCTTCGAGTCGCTGCGCATCCCCTACGAGCCGGTGCGCTGGGCGACCGACGTGGCCGCCACCCACGACGACGAGGTCAACAAGACCGCCCGCGTCATGGAGCTCATCCACTCCTACCGGGTCCGCGGCCACCTCATGGCCGACACCGACCCGCTGGAGTACAAGCAGCGCAAGCACCCCGACCTGGACGTCGTGGAGCACGGCCTCACCCTGTGGGACCTGGAGCGCGAGTTCGCCGTCGGCGGCTTCGCCGGCAAGCGGATGATGAAGCTGCGCGACATCCTGGGCGTGCTGCGCGACTCGTACTGCCGCACCGTCGGCATCGAGTACATGCACATCCAGGACCCGAAGCAGCGCCGCTGGATCCAGGAGCGGGTGGAGAACCACTACGCCAAGCCGGAGCGCGAGGAGCAGCTGCGCATCCTGCGCCGCCTGAACTCCGCCGAGGCGTTCGAGACGTTCCTGCAGACCAAGTACGTCGGCCAGAAGCGGTTCTCGCTGGAGGGCGGCGAGTCGCTGATCCCGCTGCTCGACGCCGTCCTGGACGCCGCCGCCGAGCACCGCCTGGACGAGGCCGTCATCGGCATGGCCCACCGCGGCCGCCTCAACGTGCTGACCAACATCGTCGGCAAGCCGTACGCCAAGGTCTTCGGCGAGTTCGAGGGCAACCTCGACCCGAAGTCGATGCACGGCTCCGGCGACGTGAAGTACCACCTGGGCGCCGAGGGCACCTTCACCGGCCTGGACGGGGAGACCATCAAGGTCTCGCTGGCCGCCAACCCCTCCCACCTGGAGGCCGTGGACCCGGTCGTCGAGGGCATCGCCCGCGCCAAGCAGGACATCCTGGACAAGGCCGGCACCGCCTTCGACGTGCTGCCGATCCAGATCCACGGCGACGCGGCCTTCGCCGGCCAGGGCGTCGTCGCGGAGACGCTCAACATGTCCCAGCTGCGCGGCTACCGCACCGGCGGCACCGTGCACGTGGTGGTCAACAACCAGGTCGGATTCACCGCCGCCCCGGCCGCCTCCCGCTCGTCGATGTACTCCACCGACGTGGCCCGCATGATCGAGGCGCCGATCTTCCACGTGAACGGCGACGACCCGGAGGCCGTGGTCCGCGTCGCGCGGCTCGCCTTCGAGTTCCGCCAGGCGTTCAACAAGGACGTCGTGATCGACCTCATCTGCTACCGCCGCCGCGGTCACAACGAGGCCGACAACCCGTCGTTCACCCAGCCGCTGATGTACGACCTGATCGACAAGAAGCGCTCGGTGCGCAAGCTCTACACCGAGGGCCTGATCGGGCGCGGCGACATCACCCTGGAGGAGGCGGAGCAGGCGCTCCAGGACTTCCAGGGCCAGCTGGAGAAGGTCTTCGCCGAGGTCCGCGACGCGGTGCCGCAGGCCGCCCCGGCCGCCGCCCCGCTGCCGGACTTCCCGGTGTCGGTCACGACCGCCATCTCCGAGGAGACCGTCAAGCGGATCGCCTCCTCGCAGGTCAACCTGCCTGACTGGCTGACCGTCCACCCGCGCCTGCTGCCGCAGCTGCAGCGCCGCGCCGCGATGGTCGAGGAGAACAGCATCGACTGGGCGATGGGCGAGACCCTCGCCATCGGCTCGCTGCTGATGGAGGGCCACCCGGTCCGCCTGGCCGGCCAGGACAGCCGCCGCGGCACCTTCGGCCAGCGCCACGCGGTGCTGGTGGACAGGAAGACCGGCGAGGACTACACCCCGCTGCTCTACCTGACGGAGGATCAGGCCCGCTACACCGTCTACGACTCGCTGCTCAGCGAGTACGCGGCGATGGGCTTCGAGTACGGCTACTCCCTCGCCCGGCCGAACGCGCTGGTGATGTGGGAGGCCCAGTTCGGCGACTTCGTCAACGGCGCCTCCACGGTGGTGGACGAGTTCATCTCCTCCGCCGAGCAGAAGTGGGGCCAGACCTCCGGCGTCACCCTGCTGCTGCCGCACGGCTACGAGGGCCAGGGCCCGGACCACTCCTCGGCCCGCCCCGAGCGGTTCCTGCAGCTCTGCGCGCAGAACAACATGACGGTCGCCATGCCGACGCTCCCGTCGAACTACTTCCACCTGCTGCGCTGGCAGGTCCACAACCCGCACCACAAGCCGCTGGTCGTCTTCACCCCGAAGTCGATGCTCCGGCTCAAGGCCGCGGCGTCGCGGACGGAGGAGTTCCTCGGCGGCGGCTTCCGCCCGGTGATCGGCGACGACAGCGTGGCCCCGGCCGACGTGCGCAAGGTCGTGATCACCTCCGGCAAGTTCTACTACGACCTGGCGGCGGCCCGCGCCGAGCGCGGCGTCACCGACACCGCCATCGTCCGCGTCGAGCGGCTCTACCCGCTGCCGGTGGCCGAGCTCCAGGAGGAGCTGGGCCGGTACGGCGAGAACGTCCAGTTCGTCTGGGCGCAGGAGGAGCCGGCCAACCAGGGCGCCTGGCCGTTCATCGCGCTCAACCTGGTCGACCACCTCGACGTGGTGGTCGGCCGCAACGCGGGCGGCGCCCGCCTGCGCCGCGTCGCCCGCCCGGCCTCCTCCGCCCCGGCGGTGGGCTCGGCCAAGCGGCACCAGCAGGAGCAGCAGCAGCTCGTGGAGGAGGTCTTCTCCCTCTGACCCCGCACGCCGGGCCCCCGCCCGCCGCCGGCCGGAAGGCCGCGGCACCGCGGGGCCCGGCGCCACGGGACCCCGGCCGCACGGCGGACAGCAGCCCCGGGCCCGGCCAACGCAGCGGTGCGGCGGCCGGGCCCGGGGCTTCTCCGCGGCCGGACTATCCTGGCCGGAGTCCAGAGCGCACAACGACCGTCCGTCCGGAGCAGAGCGTGTACTTCACCGACCGCGGGATCGAGGAGCTGGAGAGCCGGCGCGGCGACGAGGAGGTCACCTTCGAGTGGCTCTCCGAGCGCCTGCGCGAGTTCGTCGACCTCAACCCGGAGTTCGAGGTCCCCGTCGAGCGGCTGGCCACCTGGCTGGCCCGGCTGGACGACGAGGACGAGGACTGACACCGGCGCGGCCGCCCGCGGACCGGCCCCGAGGGGCCCGGGCCGCGGGCGGCCGGCGTTCCGGCGGCGCCCCCGGCGGGGGCCGGCGGGTCAGCGGTGGCCGCCGCCCAGGAGGCCGCCCAGCAGTCCGCCGATGACGTTGACGCTCACGTTGACGTTGCGCCCGTCCTTCCCGTGCCCGCCGTCCTGACCTGACCGGCCCTGGCCCGCCTGGCCCTGGTTCCCCTGGCCCTGGTTCCCTTGGTCCCGGGCGCCCTGCCCCTGCGGGGCCCCGCCCTGCTGGAGACCGTCCTGCTGGAGACCGTCCTGGGCCTGCCCCCCGTCGGCCTGGCCGCCCTGCCCCTGCACGTCCTGCCCCTGCACGTCCTGGCCGGGGACTGCCTCGCCCCGGGCGCCCTGCCCCTGCGCGGCGGCCCCGCCGACGGGTATCTGCACGCCCAGGGCCTGGAGCGCGGTGGTCACCGGCTGGAAGAAGGTGGTGCCGCCGGCCGTGCAGTCGCCGTCGCCGCCCGAGGTGAGCCCGACCGCCGCGTCCTGGTCGAAGAGCGGGCCGCCGCTGTCGCCGGGCTCGGCGCAGACGTCGGTCTGGATCAGGCCCGTGACCGTGCCCTCGGGGTAGTTGACGGTGGCGTCCAGCGCCGTGACACGGCCGCTGTGCACGCCGGTGGTGGAGCCGCTGCGGGTGACCTGCTCGCCGACCACGGCCTCGGCGGCCCGGGTGACGGGCTGCAGGGAGCCGTTGCCGAGGTCGACGGCACCGGGCTGGTCCACTCCCCCGCCCTGGACCTGGATGAGCGAGAAGTCCCCGTTCCCCGGGAAGGTGTCCTTCACGGTGGCGCCGATCGGCCGGGTCCCGGCCGCGTCGGCGGCCCAGGGCGTGCCGACCGGCCCGCAGTGGCCGGCGGTGAGGACGAAGCCCTGCCGCCCGTCGGTCACGTTGAACCCGGCCGAGCAGCGGGCGTTGCCCGTGAAGACCGGGTCGCCCCCGGCGAGCCGGGTGGTGAGGGCGCCCCGGGTGCGCCGCATCCGCACGGCTCCGCCGAGCCGCCCCGCCGTGCCGGAGAGCCGCTGCCAGTCGGCGGCGGAGACGGTCCGGTCGGCCAGGACCACGACCTGGTTGGAGACCGGGTCCACCGACCACGCGGTACCGGGCACCCGGGGCGCGGAGCGCAGCGCGGAGACGGCCGCGTCGAGCTGGTCGCCGCTGCGGGCCACCGTCCTCGGGACGGCCCCGGCGGCGCGCACGGCGTCGGCCGCCCCGGGTCCGGTGACCGCGACGACCGGCCTGCCGTCGGCGCCGATCCAGGCCCCGGCGCTGCGGGCGCGGCCCAGCTGCGCGACGAGGGTGCGGGCCAGGGAGGCCGGGTCCTGCGCGGGGGCGCCGACGGCCGCCGCGGGGGCGCCCGCCGGGGGTGCGCCGGTGCCCTCGTCGGCGAAGGCCGACACGGCGACCCCGGCGGCGACCAGGCCGCCGACGGTCGCGAGGACGCCGATCCTCCGGGTGTTGCGCTGCTTGGCGTGGCTCATGGGTCCTTCTCCCTGCGACGTGGCCGTCGTCCCGTGCCCGGGATACGCCGCCCGCGGCGGCCCGGGTTCGGTGCCGGTGCGGACCGGCCCTTGACTTCCACAGGACGCGATATATCGTGTTGTTGACGGGCGACGCGATATGTCGCACATCCGAACGGGAGGGACAGCCATGCCGCAGTGGACCGTGAACGGGCCGGAGCGGATCACCTTCGACGAACCGGTGGACGTCCTGCGGGTGCGCACCGTCTCGGGCGCCGTCCACGTGGTGGCCGGCGACGGGCCCGCCCGCCTGGAGGTGTCCGAGCTCGACGGGCCACCGCTCGTGGTGACCCACGAGGGCGGGACGCTCACCGTCGCCTACGAGGAGCTCACCCGGTGGGAGTTCTCCTCGCAGCACTTCTCCCTCAAGGGCATCGCCTCCCTCGTCGACTCCTGGCGCCGCAGGCGGCACGCCGTGGTCTCGCTGGCCGTCCCGGCCGCGGCCCGGGTGGAGCTGGTCAGCGTCGGCGCCGACGTGGTCGTCTCCGGCATCGCCGGACCGGTCGCCGTCCGCGGCGCCGGTGGCGACACCACGCTGGTGCGGGTGTCCGGGCCGGTGGAGGCCCAGTCGGTCTCCGGCAGCGTCGAGGCCCAGGCCGTCTCCGGCGACCTGAAGGTGCAGACCGTCTCCGGGGAGCTCACCGTGGTCGAGGCCTCGGGCCCGCGGCTGCACGCCCACTCGGTGAGCGGCTCCATGACCGTCGACCTGGACGGCCGCGGGCCGGCCGACGTGCGCCTCAACACCGTCTCCGGCGAGGTGGCCGTCCGGATGCCGCACCCTGCGGACACGCGCGTGGACGCCGGGTCCACCAGCGGCGAGATGTCCAGCGCCTTCGACGAGCTGCGGATGGGCGGCACCTGGGGCGCCCGGCGCCTCTCCGGCCGGCTCGGCGCCGGCACCGGCAGGCTGCAGGTGACCACGGTCTCCGGGTCGGTGGCGCTGCTGCGGCGGCCGCCGGCGCCCGGCCCCGGGGAGGACGGCGCACCCGGCCCGGCAGGGCGGCCCGACCTCTCCAAGCGGCTCTCCGACCGGGACGGGGGCGCCGCGTGACCCCGGTCTTCGCCCACGGGCGCCTGCGGCTCTACCTGCTGAAGCTGCTGGAGGAGGCGCCGCGCCACGGCTACGAGGTGATCCGGCTGCTGGAGGAGCGCTTCCACGGCCTGTACGCGCCCTCCGCGGGCACCGTCTACCCCCGCCTGGCCAAGCTGGAGAAGGAGGGCCTGGTCACCCACAGCACCGAGGGCGGCCGCAAGGTCTACCGGATCACGGACGCGGGCCGTGCCGAGCTGGCGTCCCGCCAGGACGAGCTGGCCGAGCTGGAGGTGGAGATCCGCGACTCGGTCGCCCAGCTCGCCGAGGCGATCCGGGAGGACGTCCGGGACTCCGCGGAGGACCTGCGCGAGGAGGTGCGCCGGGCGGCGCAGGAGGCGCGGCGCGGCGGCGCAGGCGGGGAGGGCCTCACGGGGGTCCGGCGCGGCGGGGAGGAGTACGCCCGGTACCGCGTCCAGGCCAGGGAGCAGGCGAAGCAGACCAAGGAGCAGGCACGCCAGGCCAAGGAGCAGGCCAGGCAGGCGAAGGAGCAGCTGCGGCAGGCCCAGGAGGAGGTCCGGCGGGCCCGCGAGAACGCCCAGGCGGCCGGGGCGGCCGCGCGGGCCGAGGCGCGGCGGCTGCAGCAGCGGGTGGAGCAGCAGGTGCGGGAGCACGCCGCCCGCGGCGACTGGCCGACCGGCCTCGGCGAGGGCCTGGCCGAGCTCACCAAGGGGCTGGCCGACCTGGCCGACCCGGGGCGGTGGGGCGGGTGGCGGTCCGGTCCGGCCCGGGCGCCGCGGCCGGAGGCGTCCGAGGCGGACCCGGCCACGGGACCGGCGGGGACGGCGACGGCGGCCGGGGACGCCCCCGAGGCGGCCGCCGGGCTGCCCGACTGGGCCCGTACGGATCCCGCCGGCGACCCGGTGCGGGAACTGGAGCGGCTGCTGGACCGGTTCCGCGACGTGGTCCGGGACGCCGCGCGGGACCGCGGGGTGGGGGCGGAGCAGCTGGCGCGGTCCGGCGCGGTGCTGGCGGAGGCCGCGGAGCGGCTGCTGCGGCCCTGAGGGCCGCGACCGGCGGGGGAGCGGCGGGGGCGGCGGCGGCCGCCCCCGCCGCGGCGCGTCCGGAGGCCGGGGCACGGCGGTCCGGGGGGTCAGGCGGTCCGGGGGATCAGGGGGGTCCGGAGGGTCAGGGGGTGAGCACGATCTTGCCGAAGACGTCGCCCTTCGCCAGCCGGGCGAAGCCCTCCCGGGCCTCGGCCAGCGGCAGGACGGTGTCGACCACCGGCCGCACCCCCGCGTTGGCGCAGAGCGACAGCAGGCCGGCGAGCTCCTCCTTGGTGCCCATGGTGGAGCCGACGACCCGCAGCTCCAGGAAGAAGATGCGGGTGAGCTCGGCGCTCGGCGGGTTGGGGCCCGAGGTGGCCCCGGAGATGACGATGGTGCCGCCGGGGCGCAGCGACTTCACCGAGTGGGACCAGGTCGCGGCGCCGACCGTCTCCATGACCGCGTCCACGCGCTCCGGCAGCCGGGCACCGGCGGGGAAGGCGTCGTCGGCGCCGAGCTCCACCGCCCGCGCCCGTTTGGCCTCGTCCCGGCTGGTGGCCCAGACCCGCAGGCCGGCCGCCTTGCCGAGCACGATCAGGGCGGTCGCCACCCCGCCCCCGGCGCCCTGGACCAGGACGGTGTCGCCGGGCTTCACCCCGGCCTTGGTGAAGAGCATCCGGTAGGCCGTGAGCCAGGCGGTGGGCAGGCAGGCGGCCTCCTCGAAGGAGAGCCCGGCCGGCTTGGGGAGCAGGTTCCAGGTGGGCACCGAGACCTTCTCGGCGAAGGTGCCCTGGTAGCGCTCGGTGAGGATGGAGATCCGCTCGTCCGGGCCGACGCCGTGCCCGGTCTGCCCGATCACCGAGTGCAGGACGACCTCGTTGCCGTGCTCGTCCACACCGGCCGCGTCGCAGCCCAGGATCATCGGCAGCCGCTCCTCGGGGAGCCCCACCCCGCGCAGCGACCAGAGGTCGTGGTGGTTGAGCGTGGCGGCCTTGACCGTGACCGTGCTCCAGCCGGGCCGGGCCTCGGGCTCCGGGCGCTCCCCCAGCTCCAGACCGCTCAACGGGTCGTCAGGACTGATACGTGCGGCATAGGCAGCGAACATGGTCGGACCCTAGCGGCGGCGGCGGGGGCGGGGAACAACGCCGCGGTGTGAGTTCCACCGCGCGGGTCCCCCGCCCCGGCCGTCCGGACCGCCGGACGCCGCGTCCGCGCCTGCCGCGGGGACCGCCCGCACGGCCCGCACGGCCCGCGTCGGCCCGCGGCGGCCCGCAGCCGCCCGCCCCGCGGCCGTCAGCGGCGGGCGACGCCCTCGCGCCGCGCGGCCTCGGCCACGGCCCGGGTGACCGCAGGGGCCACCCGCTCGTCGAACGGGCTGGGGATCACCCGGTCGGCGGACAGCTCGTCCTCGACCACGGCCGCCAGCGCCCTGGCCGCCGCCAGCTTCATGCCCTCGGTGATCCGGGAGGCCCGCACCTGGAGGGCGCCGGCGAAGACGCCGGGGAAGGCCAGCACGTTGTTGATCTGGTTGGGGAAGTCCGAGCGGCCGGTGGCGACCACCGCGGCGTGCCGGCGGGCCACCTCCGGGTGGACCTCCGGGGTCGGGTTGGCCATGGCGAAGACCAGGCAGTCCTTCGCCATGGCCGCCACCGCCTCCTCCGGGACCGTGCCGCCGGAGACGCCGACGAAGACGTCGGCGCCGTCCAGCGCCTCGGCCAGCGAACCCGTGAGGCGCGCCTTGTTGGTCAGCTCGGCGACCATCCGCTTGACCGGCGTGAGGTCGTCGCGGCCCTCGTGCACGACGCCCCGGCGGTCGCAGACCGCGACGTCGCCGATGCCGGCCTCCAGCAGGATCTTGGCGATGGCGACGCCGGCCGCGCCCGCGCCGCTGATCACCGCCCGCAGCTCCCCGATCTCCCGGCCGGTGACCTTCGCGGCGTTCCACAGCGCGGCCAGGGTGACGATGGCGGTGCCGTGCTGGTCGTCGTGGAAGACGGGGATGTCCAGGCGCTCCTGCAGCCGCCGCTCGACCTCGAAGCAGCGGGGCGCGGAGATGTCCTCCAGGTTGATCCCGCCGAAGGACGGGGCGAGGCGGGCGACGGTCTCCACCAGCTCGTCCACGTCGGTGCAGGCCAGCGCGAGCGGGACGGCGTCCACGCCGCCGAACTGCTTGAACAGGATCGCCTTGCCCTCCATCACGGGCAGCGAGGCCTCCGGGCCGATGTCGCCCAGGCCCAGGACGGCGGTGCCGTCGGTGACCACGGCCACCGTGGAGGACTTCCAGGTGTAGTCGTGCACCAGCTCCGGCTGCTCGGCGATGGCGGTGCAGACCCGGGCGACGCCCGGGGTGTAGGCGAGGGACAGGTCGTCCGCGTCGCGCACCGGCACCGTCGCGCGGACCTCCATCTTGCCGCCGCGGTGGAGCGCGAAGGCCGGGTCGATGGGGTCGCCGGCCTCCGCCGGGTGGGGGTGGATGATCTCCGCTGCCACGATGACCTCTTCGTCTTCGTCGTCGAGGGCGCGGTCCGGCGGGGTCGCGCCGTGCCCCGGTGCGGCACTGCGTTCCGGGGACGGGGGCGCGGCCGCCGGGCGGCGCCCTCGGGGTGAGGGTGTGAGTGATCTTGAGGGGTGCTTCCGGTCGGTACCGTTCCCTGCTCCGAAGGGGACGAAAGCACCGCACCTGTGCCTTTTCGCCCTCCTGGCGCGGTCCCCACCCCGCCGGCGGTCCGTGCCCTGCGGCGGGCCGCCGGCGCGGAAGGGCTGCCGGACGGGGAAGCGGAGCACTGCGGCGGCGCGCGCGGGGCGCGGTGAGGGGGCGCCGCGGGGCAGTGCGGGCGTGCGGGCGCGGAGGGATGCGGTGCCTCGGATCCGGAGTCTGCGTCGTCGACTTCCGGTCCTGCGCACCCCGGACCGGTCCCGGTCCGGCGGCCTGCTCGCTGCTACGGGGGTCACCCGTTACCCGATTTTGACACACCGGGTGACCGGTCGGGCAGAGCGGGATGGGAGACTCCACTTTCGTCACCGGTTGCGCACAGCCCGCACGACGGCGTGCGGCCCGACGGCCCTCCTCCGTGTCCGCGGCCCGACCCTGCCGCGACCGGGCGCAACCGTGGCGACCACGCTACCGCTGGAGGCCCTGCATGACCGCTCGTCCGATACGCCGCCGCACCGCCGCGGCCGGCGCCGTCCTCGCCGCCGTCCCGCTGCTGCTGACAGGCTGCGCGTCCGGCTCCGGCGGGAAGCAGAGCCTCTCGCTGCACGACCAGCTGCCCGACGGCGTCCGGAAGGCGGGCGTCCTGCGGATCGGCTCGGACCTCAGCTACGCCCCCGTGGAGTCCCGGGGCGCCGACGGCAGGGCCGTCGGCCTGGACCCCGACCTGGCGGCGGCGGTCGGCCGCAAGCTCGGGGTCAGGGTGGAGTTCCAGAACGTCGCCTTCGACAAGCTGATCCCCGAGCTGCAGGCCGGGCAGATCGACCTGGTGATGTCCGCGATGACGGACACCAAGGAGCGCCGCGAGGGCGTCGACGAGCTCGGCAACCGGCTGAACCCGGGCGTCGACTTCATCGACTACTTCATCGCGGGCACCTCGATCCTGGCGGCCAAGGGCAACCCGCACGGCATCACCGGCCTCAACGACCTCTGCGGCACGACCGTCGCCCTGCAGAAGGGCACCACGCAGGACACCATCGCCACCCGGCAGCAGGACCCGTGCCGGGCCGCGGGCAAGCCGCTGAAGGTCATGCGCCTCGGCACCGACGACGCGGCGCTGGCCCAGCTGCGGGCCGGCAACGCCGTCGCCGACATGAACGACTTCCCCGTGGCCGTCTACAACGCGAAGAAGGTCGCCGGCGGGTCCGCCCTGGAGGTGGTCGGGCCGCAGATGCAGCCCGCGCCGTACGGGATCGCGGTGAACAAGGAGAACACGGCGCTGCGCGACGCGGTGGTGCAGGCGGTGGACGCGATCATCATCAGCGGCGAGTACGACAAGATCCTGGCCGACTGGAACCTGAGCGCGGGAGCGGCGCAGAACGCGGTCGTCAACGGGGGCTGAGGCACGGAGGCCGAGGCACGGAGGCCGAGGCGAGGAGCGGCCGTCCGCCCGCCGTCCACCCGCCGTCCGCGTGCCGGACGGAGGGTGGACGGCCGTCCCGTTATTCGATTTTGATCTGTCCGAGGGTCCGCTGAGCGGTGCGGAGTGGCAAGATGCGGCCATCACTGGTCGCGGCACGGCTCGCACGACGGCGTGCATTCCCCAGCACCACCGCACGACCCGGCGCGCACCCGCGCGCCGCGCTACGGCGCATCGGCTGAGAAGACCTCTCCCATCAGGAGGATCCACCCCATGACTGCACGCTCCACCCGCCACCGCCTCCTCGCGACCGGTGCGGTGCTCGCGGCCGGCACCCTGGCCCTCACCGCCTGCGGCAGCCAGGGCGGCACCAAGGCCACGACCACGCAGCCGAGCGCGGCCGCCTCCAAGGCCCCCCTCTTCGACAAGCTGCCCGCGGCCGTCCAGAAGGCCGGTGTGGTGAAGGTCGGCTCCGAGGTGGCCTACGCGCCCGTCGAGTTCATGCAGAGCGGCAAGCCGGTCGGCATCGACCCCGACCTGGCCGAGGCCCTGGGCAAGCAGCTCGGGGTGACCTTCCAGATCCAGAACACCGGCTTCGACACCCTGATCACCGGCCTGGACTCCAAGCGCTTCGACCTGGCGATGTCGGCCATCACCGACAACAAGGAGCGCCAGGGCAAGGGCGTCGACTTCGTCGACTACTTCAGCGCCGGCACCTCGATCCTGGTGAAGAAGGGCAACCCGGAGAAGATCCAGACCCTGGACGACCTCTGCGGGAAGACCGTGGCCCTGCAGAAGGCCACCACCAACGAGGACATCGCCAAGGAGCAGGCGAAGAAGTGCGACGCCGACGGCAAGGGCAAGCTCACCATCCAGGCGTACGCCCACGACGGTGAGGCGCTGCTGAAGATCAAGGGCGGCGGCGCGGTCGCCGACCTCAACGACTTCCCCGTCGCGGCCTACAACGCGCAGACTTCCGGTGGGGGCAACGACTTCGAGGTCGTCGGCGACCAGATCCAGGCCGGCCTCTACGGCATCGCGGTCTCCAAGGAGAACACCCAGCTGCGGGACGCGGTCAAGGCGGCCCTGGACGCGCTGATCGCCAACGGCGAGTACGCCAAGATCCTGGACAAGTGGCAGGTCAAGCAGGGCGCCGTCTCCTCGGCGCAGGTCAACGGCGGCTCGTGACCCCCGGTCCGGCCCGGCCGCCCCGCACGGCGGCCGGGCCGGACGGCCCCGCCCGCTCCCGCACGTCCGAGAGGCACCTTCCGTGACCACATCCGTCGACAAGGTGCCGGAGGGCCCGGGGCCCTCCGGCACCGCCTCCCCGCACCACCCCATCAGGGCGGTCCCCGTCCGCCACTACGGCCGCTGGGTCTCCGCCGTCGTCGTGGTCGGCGTCCTGGCGGCCCTGGGGGCCGCCTTCGCCGGCGGCAAGATCACCTGGAGCACCACCCGCGAGTTCCTCTTCAACGCCGACATCATGGCCGGCGCGGGGAACACGCTCTTCATCAGCGTGGCCTCCATGGTGCTGGGCCTCGTGCTCGGCGTCACCGCCGCCGTGATGCGCATGTCGGGCAACCCGGTGATGTCCGGCGTCGCGTGGCTCTACATCTGGATCTTCCGCGGCACCCCGGTCATCGTGCAGCTGCTGATCTGGTGGAACCTCGCCCTGGTCTTCCCGACCATGTTCGGCCAGGACACCAACAAGGTGATCACGCCGCTCGTGGCCGCTCTCCTGGGCCTCGGCATCAACGAGGGCGCCTACATGGCCGAGATCGTCCGCGCGGGCATCCAGTCCGTCGACGAGGGCCAGACCGAGGCGTCCCACGCACTGGGCATGTCCAAGGGCCAGACCATGCGGCGCATCGTGCTGCCCCAGGCGATGCGGGTGATCGTGCCGCCGACCGGCAACGAGTTCATCAACATGCTCAAGACTTCGTCGCTGGCCTTCGTGGTGACCTACCCCGAGGTGATGCTCAAGGTGCAGGACGTCTACACCAACAACCTCGCCGTGATGGAACTGCTCTTCGTCGCGTGCTTCTGGTACCTGGTGCTCACCACGGTCTTCAGCATCGGCCAGTTCTACCTGGAGCGCCGCTACGCCCGCGGGTCGAGCCGCAACCTGCCGCCCACCCCGTTGCAGAAGATCAAGGCCAACATGTTCTCCCTGCGCACCCCGGGAGGCGCACTCTGATGGCCGGCAACCTGAGCAAGAACCCGGGCGCCCCCATGGTCAAGGCCGAGGACGTGCACAAGTCCTTCGGCCACCTCCAGGTGCTCAAGGGCATCGACCTGGAGGTCAGGCCGCGTGAGGTCTTCTGCCTGATCGGCCCGTCCGGCTCCGGCAAGTCCACCTTCCTGCGGTGCATCAACCACCTGGAGAAGATCAACGCGGGCCGCCTGTGGGTGGACGGCGAGCTCGTCGGCTACCGCCAGAAGGGCGACAAGCTGTACGAGATGAAGGACAGCGAGATCGCCGTCCAGCGCCGCGACATCGGCATGGTCTTCCAGCGGTTCAACCTCTTCCCCCACATGACGGCCGTCGAGAACGTCATGGAGGCCCCGGTGCGGGTCAAGGGGCAGGGCAAGGCGGAGGCCCGCGAGCGGGCCCAGCAGCTGCTGGAGCGGGTGGGCCTGGGCGACAAGGCGGGCAGCTACCCGTCGCAGCTCTCCGGCGGCCAGCAGCAGCGGGTAGCCATCGCCCGCGCCCTGGCCATGGAGCCCAAGCTCATGCTCTTCGACGAGCCGACCTCCGCCCTCGACCCCGAGCTGGTCGGCGACGTCCTGGACGTCATGCGGCAGCTCGCCGAGGAGGGCATGACCATGGTCGTGGTCACCCACGAGATGGGCTTCGCCCGCGAGGTCGGCGACGCGCTGGTCTTCATGGACGGTGGTGTCGTGGTCGAGTCCGGCCACCCGCGCGACGTCCTCACCGACCCGCAGCACGAGCGCACCAAGGCGTTCCTCTCCAAGGTGCTCTGACAGCCGGGTGGCCCGAGGGGGGATCCCCCTTCGGGCCACCCGTCGGAACCTCCGCAGCCGTCGGCACACTTCCCTCGTCCCGCGATGCGGGCCGGCAGGGGCTCAGGTGCCTGCAGCTCACGAGCAGGCTCGCACCTGCCAATCCTCGTCGGCGAACTGGAAGAGGAAGTAGGCATATCCACCCGGAGGCGCACTCTCGCACTTGCTCGTCCGGCCGGCACTCGGCAGGTACACCTTGAAGCTGTGCTTGTACTTGCATCGGTTGTAAACGGTGTAGACGATTCCCGTGGGACCGCCGCCATCGCTCACATCGGCACGGACTCCACAGAATCCCGGGTCAGCCGAAGCAGTGGCAGCCGGAACAGCCACCGTCAGCGAGAGGGCCAGCATCGGGAGGCCCAGACCGAGGACCACAGCCCTACGGCTGTTGTTCAGCATGAGCGGACCTCCCACCAGTCGGTGTCGATGGCGTACGCATAGGTGTGATTGCCGTACGGATCGACACTTCGACAAAGTGTGCTGCGGCCGAGCTGCGGAAAATAGACCTTGAACGCATGGGCACGTGAGCACTTGTTGTGCACCTGGTAGGCGAAGTACGGGACGTCCCCACCGTCGATCGGGGTCGGCCCATCCGCACGGACACCACAGAATCCGGGGTCGGCGGAGGCCGCTGCGGCTGGTGCAAGCACCAGAAGCGGGACTGCCAGAACCGCCGCCGATGCCACCCCTGCGAGGCGCTTCCCCCGCGCTCTGAATTTCTGCCTCACGAAACTCCATCCATGCTCCGGTCGCCGGAATCAGCGAAGGACATTGAGGCCAGGAATGGTCCCATGCCGAGATTCCTGCACAACACCCCCATTCGAGGGGGGTCACCCCCGCCGTACGGCAGGCTCTCACCGGCTTCGAATGACACGGCTTCCTGATTGCTGCGTCCGGCTCCGGCACCTGCAGGGCCGCCTCCCTGCTCTGCCGTTACACCCCACAGTCCTGTCCAGCCCGTCAGGATTCGCCGCACGACGACGTTGCAGTTGCCGCGGCCACCCCGCAGGTGCACGACGGCGCCGGCGCGCGTACGGGACCGGGCTTCGAGTGGCCGGCGGTTGCCCGGGAGAGGGCCGTTGGTAATACCCTGGGATCCGAGCAGGCCGTTACCGGTGCCGGACAGCGCAGAGTGGGGATCGCAGGTGGAGCTGGGCTCTTACGCGGAGTACGCGGTGCGGCTGGTGAACAGCGAGGAACCCGGCCGCGGCACCGACGCGCTCACCTCGCTCGACGAGCTGCGGCGGCTCCTCGGCGCCGGAACGCGTGCCGCGTCGCTGGCCGAGGAGGCCGACGTGCCGCGGCTGCGGGCCGTCCGCGGCCGGCTGCGCGGCGTCTTCGAGTCGGCCGCCGAGGGCGACCAGGTGCGGGCGGTGGACCTGCTCAACGGCCTGCTGGTGGAGTACCCGGTCAGCCCCGTCGTCTCCGGCCACGACCACCTGGACGAGGAGGGCCGCCCCCGCTGGCACCTGCACCTCGCGGACAGCGCCGCCACCGCGACCGCCGCCTACGCGGCCCCGGCCGCCATGGGCCTGGCCATCCACCTCACGGAGCTCGGCGTCGACCGGCTCGGCATCTGCCAGGCCGCGCCCTGCCGCAACGCGTACCTGGACACCTCCACCAACCGCTCGCGCCGCTACTGCTCGGACCGCTGCGCGACCCGGGCGAACGTCGCCGCCTACCGGGCCCGCAAGCGCCAGGAGGCCCCGGCGGCGGGCGGCGGCGCGGCCCCGGCCGCCCCCGCCTCCGCAGAGGTCACATCTCGGGGCTGACCCGGGTGAGGACGCCGAGCCTGGCCGCCAGGCGCGGCCCCGCCCCCGGCGGCAGGCGGCGCAGCAGGCGCTCCAGCCGCGGGGAGGGCGCCAGCCAGGCGGGGGACGGGCTCAGGCGCAGCAGCACCCGGCCGAGCACCAGCTCGTCGGGGACGGTGCCGAAGTCGCGGCTGTCGCCCTCGGCGAAGGAGTTGTCGGACAGCAGCCACCAGCCGCCGGGCCGCCGCTCGGCGGCCCGCTTGACCACGAGCAGGTCCTGCCGCAGCGGGTGCCGGGCCACGACCACGGCCCCGGGCCGCAGGCGGGCGCCGTAGCGCACCAGCAGCCGGTCGCCCTGGCGGAGCGTCGGCAGCATCGAGGGGCCCTCGACGTCCACCAGTCCGAGCGGCGCCGCGCCGGGGCCGCCGCCGGGCTCCTCCTCCGCCAGGACGCCGGGGCCCGCCGTTCCGTACGGGCCGCCGTCCTGCCGCCGCTTCAGCGCCATGCCCCACACCTACCCGGTACCCGACGTCTCGTCCAGACCCAGCATCCCGCACCGGGACGCCCGGGCCGCGGCCGCCTCCCGTCCGGGGCGCGGCGCGGCGGCGTCCGCCTGTCGGACTTTTGCCCTAGGACCCCGGGGGCAGGCGCGAAACGGGGCGGGTTGCGGGGTAATCTCGCACCCGGGAAGACGATCACGGAGGAAGGACCCCCATGCTCTCTCGTCTGTTCGCACCGCGCGCCACCGTCCACGCCCACTGCGACCTGCCGTGCGGCGTGTACGACCCGGCCCAGGCCCGTATCGAGGCCGAGTCCGTGAAGGCCGTGCAGGAGAAGTACCAGGCCAACGAGGACGCGCACTTCCGCGCCCGCGCCGTCGTCATCAAGGAGCAGCGGGCCGAGCTGGCCAAGCACCACCTCTCGGTGCTCTGGAGCGACTACTTCAAGGCCCCGCACTTCGAGAAGTACCCGCAGCTGCACCAGCTCTTCAACGACGCGCTGAAGGCCGCCAGCGCCGCCAAGGCCTCCACCGACCCGGCCACCGGCCAGGCGCTGCTGGACCTGATCGCCGAGATCGACAAGATCTTCTGGGAGACCAAGAAGGCCTGATCCCGGACCTGCCCGGCCGCACCGCGCCCGGCGCACCGCCCCTTCCCGGGGACGGCGTGCCGGGCGCGGTCGTGTGCGGAGGTGCGCAGGGCGCGGGAGGGGCACGGGTGCGGGGGAACCGGGGGCGGACGGCGATGGAAGATTTTGCGCCGTCTTGCGCAAGAACTTTCAGGCGGCCGCGGCGGCGGGCCGCCCGGGCCGGCGCGGCGTCCCGGGGCGCGCCTTTTTGAGAATGAGCATGTCAGAAGGGGGGCGGTGCGCCACCCGCTCCCACCGCTTCACCTTCAAGAGGTGAAGGATCGTCCCGCCGTTCGTGTCCGACAACGGCCGGATGCGGCTGTACGGCGAAACTGCTTGAACACATTCCGCCCGCAGACCCCTCGCCCCGTGTTGGGATTCGTACGCGAGATCCGGAACCGCACCCGGTCGCCTCCTCGCTGACGGTCCGCCACCGGACCCCGACGGAAGGACGAGCATGGTCCGCATACGCCACCTCCGCACCAGGGCGCGCTGGCAGCCGCTCCTGCTCCTGCTGGCGGTCGCCGCCGGCCTGTTCACCACCGCGTCGCCCGCAGCGGCGGCCCGCGAGTACCCGCCCAGCGTGGTCGTGCCCTTACAGGTCACCGCCACCACCGACTACGGCGACACCGTCCTGCTCTCCGGCAGCTCCCCGGAGCTCGGCTCCTGGGACCCGGCGAAGGCCGTCCCGCTCACGACCGGCCCCGGCACCTACCCGGTGTGGTCGGCGAACGTGTCGCTGCCGCCCGGCCCCGAGGTCCAGTACAAGTACATCCGGCGCACCGCCGCCGGATCGCTGGTCTGGGAGACCGTCCCCAACCGGTCCGTCTTCATCTCCCCCACGGGCGAGACCGCGCTGCGCGACCGGTGGAACGTCGCCGGCGGCAGCCCGGTGACGGCCGTCTTCCAGGTGACCGCGCACACCTCCTACGGCCAGAACGTGTACGTGACCGGCGACCTGGCCGAGCTCGGGGCGTGGAACCCGGCGAGGGCCGTCCCGCTCACCACCGGCACCGGCACCTACCCGGTGTGGTCCGGCGGGGTGCAGCTGCCCCCGAACACCGCGGTCCGGTACAAGTACTTCACGAAGAACGCGGACGGCACCGTCACCTGGGAGGGCGGCGCCGACCGTACCGCCACGACCGTCCCGAGCGGCGTCCTCACCGTGAACGACACCCTGCGCTGAGCGGGGCCGCACTCCGGGGCCGGGGGCGTGGCACCGCCGCCCCCGGCCCCGGCGCGTCCGCCGGGGCCGCGCCCCCGCACGGACACCCCCCGCCCCGCGCGCTCCCCGCGCCCGGCCCTGCGCCGCACGCCCCGCACGCCCCCGCCGCCGGGCCCTACTCCTCGTCGTGGTCGACCATCGCCTCCTCCAGGTCCAGGCGCCGCACCAGGGTCCGCAGCAGCTCGTCGTCGATCCGCCCCTGGTCGCGCAGCCGGACGAAGGCCTGCCGCTCGGCCTCGACGAGCTCCCGGCTGAGCCGCCGGTAGGTGGCGTCGGCGGACTCCCCCGTCTCCTCGTGGACGGCGCCCAGGCGCTCCCAGACGGCGTTCTGCCGCCGGTCCAGCACCCGCCGCAGCCGGGTCTCCAGCGCCTGCGGCAGCCGGTTGCGCTCGTCCTGCAGCAGGACGTCCAGACGGTCCAGCGCGGCGTGCGAGGCGTCGCTCTGCGCCTGCGCCTCGGTGAGGACGAGCCGCTGCCGGTCGGGCCGGGGCAGGCGGAGCACCCGGACCAGCGCCGGCAGGGTGAGGCCCTGCAGCAGCAGGGTGCCGACCACGACGGCGAAGGTGAGGAAGAGGATCAGCTCCCGGCCGGGGAAGGGGCCGCCGCCCTCGACGGTGGCCGGGATCGAGAACGCCACCGCGAGCGAGACCACGCCGCGCATGCCGGCCCAGGCGATGACGAAGGTGGCGTTCCAGGGCGGCAGGGGGGCGGCCGGCCGGGAGCGGCGCAGCCCCCGGCCGAGCAGCGGCGGCAGGTAGGTGGTGGCGTACGTCCAGACGAACCGGCCCACGACGACGACCGCCAGCACCGCCGTGGCCCACAGCGCGAGCTGCCCGGCCCGGTAGGCGCCCAGGTCGTCGAGGATGAGCCTCAGCTGGAGCCCGATGAGGGCGAAGACGGTGGACTCCAGCACGAAGGACACCATCCGCCACACCGCCTCCTCCTGCAGCCGGGTGGCGAAGTCCACGGCGTGGGCCTCGTGGCCGAGGTAGAGGCCCACCACGACCACGGCGATCACGCCGGAGGCCCCGAACGCCTCGGCGACGGCGTAGGCCGCGAAGGGGACGAGCAGCGAGAAGGTGTTGAGCAGCAGCGGGTCGGCGAGCCGGACCCGGACCCACTGCAGCGGCACCATCAGCACCAGGCCCACGGCGGTGCCGCCGAGCGCGGCGAGCAGGAAGTCGCCGGCGGCCGTCCCCCAGGAGAACCCCTCCCCCACGGCCGCGGCCAGCGCCACCCGGTAGGCGGTGATCGCGGTGGCGTCGTTGGCCAGGCTCTCCCCCTGCAGGATGGTCACGATCGTGCGCGGCAGCCCCACCCGGCGGGCGATCGCCGTGGCGGCGACGGCGTCGGGCGGCGCGACGACCGCGCCCAGGACGAAGGCCGCCGCCAGCGGCAGGCCCGGCACCAGGACGTACGCCGCCAGGCCGACCAGCACGGTGCAGAAGAGCACGTACCCGACGGCGAGCAGCGCCACCGGCCGGACCTGCGCCCGCAGGCCGAGGAACGAGCTGTCCAGGGCGGAGGTGTAGAGCAGCGGCGGCAGGACCAGCGGCAGCACCAGGTGCGGGTCCAGCGTGTACGCGGGCACGCCGGGCAGGTAGGAGGCGGCCAGTCCGACGGCCACCAGGAGCAGCGGCGCGGAGGTGCGCAGCTTCCGCGCGACGCCCGCGACGGCGGCGGCGCCCGCGACGAGGAGCAGCAGGTCGGTGCTGGAGCCGGAATGGGTCATGCTGGTCATGGTCGCCGGTCCTTGGTCGTCGTCGGGTCATGGCCGCGCCGGTCCGCAGGTCGAGGGCTCCGAGGGGGACCGTTGTTCGATAGGTACCGCAGCACACGCAAGCACGGCGGGGCGGCGGAGGACGCACGGCGCGCGGATCAGCCCGCGGCCGGCTCCGGCGTCCCGGCGGGTGCGTCCGCGGCGCCGGGCTGCGCCCACACCGCGCACCTGCCGGATCCCGAGCCCCCCGCGTCCGGGGAGGGCTGCCGCGGCTGCGACGAGGCCGGGCAGCACCCGGTGCAGCTGCGCAAGTGCCTGGTGTGCGGGCTCGTCTCCTGCTGCGACTCCTCCCCGTCCCGGCACGCCACCGCCCACTTCCTCGCCACGGGGCACGCGGTGATGCGGTCCCACGAGCCGGGCGAGTCGTGGCGCTGGTGCTACGTGGACCGCCGCATCGTGTGAGGGCGGGCCGCACCGGGCCCGCGGGCCCGCCGGCCGCCGGCCGGTACCCTCGCGGCATGATCCGTCCCGCTTCCGTCGAAGACGTCCCCGCGATCCATGCCATGATCCGCGAGCTCGCGGAGTACGAGAAGGCCCTGCACGAGGCGGTGGCCACCGAGGAGCAGCTGCGCGAGGCGCTCTTCGGGCCGCAGCCCGCCGTCTTCGCCCACGTCGCCGTCGAGGGGGAGGACCCCGGGGGCGAGCCGGTCGGCTTCGCGCTGTGGTTCCGGAACTTCTCCACCTGGCGCGGCACCCACGGGGTGTACCTGGAGGACCTGTACGTCCGCCCGCACGCCCGCGGCGGCGGCCACGGCAAGGCGCTGCTGCGCGAGCTGGCCCGGATCTGCACCGAGCGCGGCTACGCGCGCCTGGAGTGGTGGGTGCTGGACTGGAACAAGCCGTCCATCGGCTTCTACCGGTCCCTCGGCGCCGAGGCGATGGACGAGTGGACGGTCTTCCGGCTCACCGGCGAGCCGCTGGCCCGCCTCGCCGCCGGGTCCTGACCCGCGGGGGTCCCCGGCCCCGGCGTGCGCGCCCCCGGCCCCCGACGGCGGGTCAGGACCCCTGCCGGCGGACCCGGACCGCCGCCGGCGGCGACGGGCACTGCCACGGGGAGTGCCCGAGGGCCTACCATGAGTGGCCCGCGCAGTCGCCCGTTCACGTGACGGCCCGCGGGGGCGGCGACACCGGGCCACGGATCGCGGTAGCGTCGCAGGCGAGGCGCGTTGTCCGGGCCGTCCGCACAGGACGGGACCGGGGTGCCGCGCATCCCGCCCCGCCCCCGGGGCGGAAGCAGTTCCAAGGCAAGCAGCCGAGGCCGCGGCCCGCAGGGGCCGGCTGCACGGCGCGTCACCCAGGAGGTGAGGGTGTCCCAGATCGACGGCGAGCCCGGGGCGAAGGACTTCGTGGAAGTCCGCCTGCCCGCGGCAGGGGCGTACCTCTCGGTTCTGCGGACGGCGACCGCCGGCCTCGCGGCCCGTCTGGACTTCACCCTGGACGAGATCGAGGACCTGCGGATCGCGGTCGACGAGGCGTGCGCCATCCTGCTCCAGCAGGCGGTGCCCGGCTCGGTGCTGGCCTGCGAGTTCCGCCTGGTCGGCGACTCGCTGCGGGTGACGGTCTCCGCACCCACGACCGACGGCCGTGCGCCGGAGCGCGACACCTTCGCCTGGACGGTGCTCTCCGCACTGGCCGGCGAGGTCGAGTCGACCGTCGCCGAGGACCGGACCGTGAGCATCAGCCTGCACAAGAAGCGCGGTGCCGGCCCCGGTCAGCCGTGAGGCGGCCCGCACGCGCGGCGGCCCCGCCGCCGCGCGTGCGGCGCGGACCTCCCTCAGCCGCGTGTCCCGGCCCGTCCGGGGCGCCGCGGCGGTACAACCAACTGTTGACCCCGGCGCCGCGGCTGCGGCACCGGTGCTCCCGGAACGGAACGGGGGATCGCCGTGAGTGATCTGGACCGCACAGGCGGTGCGGGGCCCGGTGTCGACCGCGCCCCCACCGTGCCCGCCCAGGCGGGGACGCCGGAGCCGGCCGCCGCCGTGCGCGGCGCCGACCGGCCGGCGGGCACCGACCATGACGCCGCGCACCCGAAGGACGCCTCCCGCATGAGCGAGCCGCACCCGTCCGAACCGACGCCGGCACCGACGCCGGCACCGGCACCGGCACCCGGGCCGACGGCAGGGCCGGTGCCGGACGCGGTGGACGTGCCGGAGCCGGTGGAGGCCGAGCTGCTGCACGCGTCCACCCCGCACGCCCCCGACCGGGCGGCGGCCAAGGCCCTCTTCGCCCGGCTGGCGGCGCTGCCCGAGGGCTCGCCGGAGCGGGTCGAGCTCCGCAACCAGCTGGTGCGGATGCACATCCCGCTGGTGGAGCACCTGGCCCGGCGGTTCCGCAACCGCGGGGAGCCGCTGGACGACCTGACCCAGGTCGCGACCATCGGCCTGATCAAGTCGGTCGACCGCTTCGACCACGAGCGCGGCGTGGAGTTCTCCACGTACGCGACGCCGACCATCGTCGGCGAGATCAAGCGGCACTTCCGCGACAAGGGCTGGGCGGTGCGGGTGCCGCGCCGCCTGCAGGAGCTGCGGCTGTCGCTGACCACGGCGACCGGCGAGCTCTCCCAGCGGCACGGCCGCTCCCCGACGGTGCACGAGCTGGCGGAGCACCTCGGCATCTCCGAGGAGGACGTGCTGGAGGGCCTGGAGTCGGCCAACGCCTACTCCACGCTCTCGCTGGACGTGCCGGACACCGACGACGAGTCGCCGGCCGTGGCGGACACCCTGGGCGCCGAGGACGACGCGCTGGAGGGCGTGGAGTACCGGGAGTCGCTCAAGCCGCTGCTGGCGCAGCTGCCGCCGCGCGAGCAGAAGATCCTGGTGCTGCGGTTCTTCCGCAACATGACGCAGTCGCAGATCGCGGCCGAGGTGGGCATCTCGCAGATGCACGTCTCCCGGCTGCTCGCCCGCACCCTCGCCCAGCTGCGCGAGAAGCTGCTGGTGGAGGAGTAGGCCCCGCACGCGCCGGAGGGCCGCACCCGTGACCGGGTGCGGCCCTCCGGCGCGTCGGCGTCCGTGTGCGGGCGCCGGGCGGGTCAGCCGCGCGGGGCCTCCAGGACGGCGGTCACCCTCGGGTGCAGCAGGGCGGCGATCCCCGCCAGCCCCAGCAGGGCGACCAGCACCGCCAGGACGGCCATCACGCCGCCGCTCTGCCACATGTAGTAGGCGACCGGCAGGCAGATGGAGTCGGTGAGCAGCGCCGGGGTGCGGCCCCAGCGGCTGAGCCGCAGCAGGCCGCGCCCGGCGAGGAGGGGCAGCAGCCCCAGCAGCAGGATCACCACGCCGCCCAGCTCCGCGAGGCCGCGGTTGTGCGGGGCGCCGACAAGCCCGGCGACGATGTCGTACAGGCCCCAGGCGGCCAGGGCGGCGCCCTGGACGAGGGCGATCACGGCCCCCGCGACCAGCGGGGCGGGCCGGGTCGCGGCGGGTGCGTTCTTCGCGCGCGGGCTGTCGGTCGTCACCTCTGCAGGGTATCCGCCCGGTGCCCGCATACCGGACACCGGCCCGGCGTGTACCGACGGGTAGGTACGCTGAGGGGCATGCGTGCCCTCCTGGTCGTGAACCCCAAGGCGACCACCACCAGTGCGCGGACCAGGGACGTGCTGGCCCACGCGCTCGCCAGCGACCTCAAGCTGGAGGTGGCGGCGACCGCGCACCGGGGCCACGCCCGGGAGCTGGCGCAGCAGGCGGCCGCGGACGGGGCGGTGGACCTGGTCGTCGCGCTCGGCGGCGACGGCACCGTCAACGAGGTGGTGAACGGCCTCCTCGCCCACGGCCCCTCGGAGCGGGTGCCGCGCCTGGCCGTGGTGCCCGGCGGCAGCACGAACGTCTTCGCCCGCACCCTGGGCCTGCCCAACGACCCGGTGGAGGCCACCGGGGCGCTGCTGGACGCGCTGGAGGCGGGCCGCGAGCGGGTGATCGGCCTGGGCAAGGCGTTGACGCCGGGGCTGCCGGACCGCTGGTTCACCTTCTGCGCGGGGCTGGGTTTCGACGCCGGCGTGGTGGGCCGGGTGGAGGAACGCCGCCGGGCGGGCCGCCGGTCGACCCACGCCCTGTACGTCAACGAGGCGCTGCGGCACTTCGTCACGGAGCGTGAGCGGCGGAGGACCGGTCCGATCACCCTGCGGGTGCCCGGCGGGGAGCCCGTCCCGGGGCTAGTGTTCTCCATAGTCTCGAACACCTCGCCCTGGACGTTCCTGGGCAACCGCCCGGTGCACCCGTCGCCGAGGGCGTCGTTCGACACCGGGCTCGATCTGTTCGCACTGGACCGGATGACGGTGGCGGGCACGGTCCGGACCGCGCGCGGCCTGCTGCGCGGGGACGGCGCCGGCCCGCGGGGCCGGCACGTGGTCTCCTACCACGATCTGCGGCACTTCACCTTGGTTTCGCAGGAACCGGTGCCGTTCCAGGTGGACGGGGACCACCTTGGAGAGCGGACGGACGTGAGTTTCACAGGTGTTCGCCGGGCACTGCGTGTGATTGTGTGATCAGGTAGGCCGTTCGGCCTTGCAGTCGAACGTGCAACCCGCCTTCACTCCATCGAAGTACAGGGTGTGATGGAGGCGACACCAAAGAATCAAAAATTCCTCCTCGAAGGGGGTTGTATCCGGGCCCCAGGTTTGCGAACCTCTACTTGGCGATCGGGACGGACCGCAACGGGACATCCGCCGGAGTCGCCCGAATCCCCTGCTCCAAAGCTCAAGCCTCACGGGCCGACGTGTCTGTCGACCCCTTTGGCCGTCTCGGGATTCGTGAAAGCGTTCACATTCACAAGCAACCACAGGTGTCGGCGGATCACCGTCTGCCGACAGGAGGAGTTGGACCACCATGGACTGGCGCCACCGCGCTGTCTGCCGGGAAGAGGACCCCGAGCTGTTCTTCCCGATCGGTAACACCGGTCCGGCGCTGCTGCAGATCGAGGAGGCCAAGGCCGTGTGCCGCCGCTGCCCGGTCATGGAGCAGTGCCTGCAGTGGGCCCTGGAGACCGGTCAGGACGCCGGCGTGTGGGGCGGCATGAGCGAGGACGAGCGTCGCGCCATGAAGCGCCGCGCCGCCCGCAACCGCGCCCGCACCGCCTGAGACACCCCCGACCCGGGGGGACGTGATCAGCACCTGATCAGAGGCACGGCCCCGAGGGGCCGACGCCTTCCACCGCACCGCACCCCTGCGGCGCCGTTCGGTCGCGACATTTGGTACCGTCGTTGACGAGGGCCCGCCGCGTGCGGCGCCCAACGGGCCAGGCCCGCACTCCGCGGCAGCGCCGCGGACCAGGAGCCCCTGTTCCGGCCGACTCCCCCCGACGGCCGGAGCAGGACGAGAGGCCCTGCCGACCCATCCCCCCCCGGTCGGCAGGGCCTCGTTTCGTGTCCGGGGACCGGGCCCGGGGGCCGGCGGCCGGGCGGGACACGCCGCGCCGCGCCGGACACGGGACGCACAGCGCCCCGGGAGCCGGGAGCCGGGCGCCGGGCGCCGGGCGCAGCACACGGCACTGGGCGCACCGGCCGGGGCCCCGGCCCGCGGGCCTCACCCGACGGGGATCTCCAGCACCACCCTCGTGCCGCCGCCCGGGGCGGCGACCATGTCGAAGGTGCCGCCCAGCTCGCCCGCGGCGAGCGTGCGGACGATCTGCAGCCCGAGGTTGCCGCCGCTCTGCGGGTCGAACCCCTCGGGCATCCCCCGGCCGTCGTCCTGCACGGTGATCAGCAGGTACTCCTGCAGCCGGCCGCCCGCGGCCCGGGCGGCCGGGCCGGCCTCCGGCCCGGCGGGCCCGGCCGACGGCGCCCGGCCCCGCAGCGCGGAGACCTCCAGGCTGCCCGAGGCCCTGGTGCCGAAGGCGTGCTCCAGCGCGTTCTGCAGCAGCTCGGTGAGGACCATGGCCAGCGGCGTCGCCACCTCGGCCGAGAGGATCCCGAAGGAGCCGGTGCGCCGGGTGGCCACCCGGCCGTCCTGCGAGAGCTCCATCACCATGGCCAGCACCCGGTCGGCGATCTCGTCGAAGGCGACCTGCTCGTCCAGGGTCTGCGACAGCGTCTCGTGGACGATGGCGATGGAGCCGACCCGGCGCACCGCCTCGTCCAGCGCGAGCCGGGCCGGGTCGGAGTCCATCCGGCGGGACTGCAGGCGCAGCAGCGCCGCCACCGTCTGCAGGTTGTTCTTCACCCGGTGGTGGATCTCCCGGATGGTGGCGTCCTTGGTCATCAGTTCCCGCTCGCGGCGCCGGAGTTCGGTGACGTCCCGGAGCAGCACCAGCGAGCCGACGTGGACGCCCTTGGGCTTGAGCGGGATGGCGCGCAGCTGGACGACGCCGCCGTTGGCCTCGACCTCGGTCTGGCGGGGGGCCCAGCCGCTGGCCAGTTTCACCAGGGCCTCGTCGACCGGGCCGCGGGACGGCGGGACCAGCTCGGCGGTGGTGCGGCCGAGGTGGCAGCCGACCAGGTCGGCGGTGAGGCCGAGGCGGTGGTAGGCGGAGAGCGCGTTGGGGCTGGCGTAGGTGACGATGCCGTCGGCGTCGAGCCGGATCAGTCCGTCGCCGGCCCGGGGGGCGGCGTCCATGTCGACCTGCTCGCCGGGGAAGGGGAAGGTGCCGGCGGCGATCATCTGGGCCAGGTCGGAGGCGCTCTGCAGGTAGGTGAGCTCCAGCCGGCTGGGGGTGCGGACGGTGAGCAGGTTGGTGTTGCGGGCGATCACGCCGAGGACGCGCCCCTCACGGCGGACCGGGATGGACTCGACGCGGACGGGCACCTCCTCGCGCCACTCCGGGTCGCCCTCGCGCACGATGCGGCCCTCGTCGTAGGCGGCGTCCAGCAGCGGGCGGCGGCCGCGCGGCACCAGGTGGCCGACCATGTCGTCCTGGTGGGAGGTGGGGCCGGTGTTCGGGCGCATCTGGGCGACCGAGACGTACCGGGTGCCGTCGTGGGTGGGGATCCACAGCACCAGGTCGGCGAAGGAGAGGTCGGAGAGGAGCTGCCACTCCGAGACCAGCAGGTGGAGCCATTCCACGTCGGAGCCGGTGAGGGTGGTGTGCTGGCGGACCAGTTCGTTGAGCGAGGGCACGCTGCGAGCGTAACCGCCGGTGCGGCAGGGGTGCCCACCGGAGCCGTCCGCGGGGCGGTCCCCGGCCGGCTCCCCGCCTGTTCGCGGCCGGTCCCCCGCGTGTTGCCGGCCTGTTCCCCGGGGGCCCCTGGACAGCCGCAAGTGGTCTAGTCCACTATGGGCGTGCACCGAGGAGGAGTCCGTCGCGCGTCCGCCCTGACCGCGCGGCCCCTCCGGTCGGCCGCAGCCTGGACCGGGCCCCGCACAGCCCGCCCCGGCAGCGCGGCCGGCCGCACCGGCGGACCGCGGTGCCGGGCGGGCCGAGGGTCCCGTCCCGGCGCCGCGGTCCGGGCGTGCGCCCCCGCCGCCCGGCCGAGGTCGGGTCCCGGACCGTCCTGCGGCCCGCTGTCCGGACCGTTTCCCGCCCCGTTTCCCGCCCTGTTTCCCGCCCTGTTTCCCGGACCGTCTTCCGGCCCGCCCTCCGGTCCGCGTTCCGGCTTGTGTGCGGATCGGGGAGATCCGTCCGACCGGTCCTCGCCGTGCGGCGGCTCCGCCTACCATGTGGCGGATCGTCAGCACCCAGCACCGGCGGCGCCGGAGAGACTGCGAGGAGCGCGCATGGACCGGGAAGCACCCCCCGTCGGAGTCGACGTCTCCGTCCCCAGCGTGGCCCGGATGTACGACTACTACCTCGGCGGCAAGGACAACTACGCCGTCGACCGCGAGGCGTCCGAGGAACTGCTCAAGGTGGTGCCCAGCACCAAGGTGCTGGCCGTCAACAACCGGCGGTTCCTGCAGCGGGTGGTGCGCCGGCTGGCGGAGGAGTACGGCATCCGGCAGTTCGTCGACCACGGCTCCGGCCTGCCCACCCAGGACAACGTCCACCAGGTCGCCCAGCGCGTCGACCCGTCGTCCCGCGTGCTGTACGTGGACAGCGACCCGATCGTGCTGGCCCACGGGCGCGCCCTGCTGGAGGAGAACGAGAACACCGCCGTCATCCAGGCGGACATGCGGGACACCGACGGGATCCTCGGCCACCCCGAGGCGCGGCGGCTGATCGACCTCTCCCAGCCGGTCGCCGCCCTCTTCGTGTCGGTGATGCACTGCATCCCGGACGAGAGCGACCCGGCGGGCCTGGTGCGGCGGGTGGCCGAGCGGCTCGCCCCGGGCAGCTTCCTGGTCGTCTGCCAGCTGGTCAGCGAGGACAGGGCCACCCGCGACTTCGTCACCGACTTCATGGACCGGTCCACCGGGGGCCGGTGGGGGCGGGTCCGGCAGGCCCACGAGGTGGAGCGGTTCTTCGACGGGCTGGAGATCCTGGAGCCCGGCCTGGTGGAGGTCTCCACCTGGCGGCCCGACTCCGATCTCGGCCCGAAGCAGCTCACCCGGGAGTGGATCGAGTTCGGGGGCGTGGCCCGCAGGCCGTGACCGGCGCCCGGACCCGCCGCGCGGGCGGCGGCGTCCCCGCCCCGGGCGCCGCCGCCTCCGGCGGGACGCCCGGGGCGCCGGCTCAGCCCCTGCCGGCGTCGATCAGCCCCTGGAGGAACTCCTCGGTCTGCCGGGGCGTGCACGCCTCCGCGGAGAGGCGGTCCAGCACGGCCAGGTAGTTGTCGACGTCGTCCGGCTTGTCCAGGTAGAGGGCGCTGGTCAGCTGCTCCAGGTAGACGATGTCCGGCAGGTCCGGCTCCTGGAACCGCAGGATGGTGATGGGCCCGCCGGCCGCGGCGAGGCCGCCGACCTCGAACGGCGCGACCTGGAGCGTGACGTTCGGGAGCCGCGCGGCCTCCAGCAGCCTCTCGAACTGGGCGCGCATCATCGCCGGGCCGCCCAGCGGGCGCCGCAGCGAGGCCTCGTCCATGACCGCCCACAGGCGGGGCGCGCCCTCGGCCCGCAGCAGCTTCTGGCGCTCCATCCGGAGCTGGACGCGCCGCTCCACCTCGGGCACGGGGGACCGGGGGTGGCCGAGCCGGACGACGGCGCGGGCGTACTCCTCGGTCTGCAGGAGGCCGGGGATGAACTGGACCTCGTAGGTCCGGATGACCGAGGCGGCCTCCTCCAGGCCGATGTGGGTCTCGAACCAGCTGGGCAGCACGTCGCTGTACCGGTTCCACCAGCCGGGCGTACTGGCCTGCCGGGCGAGCGCCAGGAAGTCGGCCCGCTCCGCCTCGTCGGTCACCCCGTAGAGGGTGAGCAGGTCGGAGACGTCCCGCTCCTTGAAGCCCGTCCGGCCCAGCTCCAGCCGGCTGATCTTCGCGTGGGAGCCGCGGATCGCGTCCCCGGCGGCCTCGCGGGTGATGCCGGAGCGCTCGCGCAACCTGCGGAGCTGGGTGCCGAGCACGATGCGGAGCACCGTCGGGCCGCCCCGAGGGTGCTCGAGGTAGCGCCTTATGGACGGCTCGCCGCCCGGCCGCGTGGCGGTCATTCCGACTCCCCTGGGTGACTGCGCGCAGGCGCTCAGTCTTGCACTGCCGACGGGTCAGGTACAGCGGCCGGTCAGACCAGCGCGTCGAAGTCGCCGTCCTTCACACCGCCGATGAAGGCCGCGATCTCCTCGGGTGTGTAGACGAGCGCCGGGCCCTCGGGGTCACGGGAGTTGCGGATGGCCGCGCCGCCCCCGGGGAGGGCGGCGAGCTCCACGCAGTTGCCGTTGGGGTTGCTGCGGCGGCTCTTCCTCCAGGTCACCCCCGGGATGCGGGTGGCCTGCACGCCGTTGGGGATCTGCTCCACGAGGGGTGCTCCTTCGTCCTCACGATCGTCTGCACGTGCATCTGCACGTGCGCATGTTCTTACCGGTGTGCTTACGACTGTAATTGCAGATGTGCTTGCAGCGACAGGGGTGGGGCGTGGATAGTGGAGCGCGCAGGCACCGTTCGCGCCCGAGACGCCCGAAAGGGCCACGGAGATCGTGATGACAGCGGATACGGCGATTCGACCGGCCGGTCTCGCGCTGCTGCCCGGAGGGCGCGGCGAGGAACCGGCAGAGAGCGGCACCTTCGCGACCTGTGCGCTCAGCGGGGACCTTCAGGCGGCGGGCGTCGCCCGGCACTTCACCAGATCGACCCTCCAGGGCTGGGACATGCCCGACCTCGTCGACGACGTCGAGGTGATCGTGTCCGAGATGCTGAGCAACGCGATCCGCCACGGGCTGGGCGGCACGCGCGGCGGGGCCGGCACGCCCAACCTGGTCGGCCTGGGGCTGCTGCGCCGCGGCCGGACGGTCCTCTGCGCGGTCTCCGACCCCAGCACCGACGTGCCGGTCGTCCGGCAGGCCGACGGCTTCGCCGAGTCGGGGCGCGGACTGCACCTGATCGGCGCGCTGAGCCGCGCCTGGGGCTGGACCCCCCCGACCCGGGACGGGAAGTCCGTCTGGGCGACCGTGTCGGCCGCCGCCTGCGCCTGACCGGCCCCGCCCCGCCCCGCGCCGGGCGGCTGCCGGGCGGCTGCCGGGCGGGCGGCTCGCGGACGGGCTCGCGGACGGGCCGGGCGCCGGGCGGGCCTCCGGACCCGTGCCGCCGCGTCCACGGCGGCCTCAGCGGCCCCAGCGGCCCCAGCGGACGGACCTGCTCCCGGCCGGGCCGGCGGCCGCCCCGGGACGGACGGCCGCCGCGGGGGCTCAGCGCCAGCGGTAGCGCAGCCGCAGGTGGTCCACGACCAGGTTGAAGCGGGCCCGGTCCAGCGCGCAGGCCTCGCGGCGCATGCCGTCCGGGTGGACCCGCATGACCCGGTCGAGGGCCACCCAGGAGTCCCGGCCGGTGCGGTCCCAGGGGCCGGAGCCGATGGGCACCCAGTCGCGCTGCCCGTCGTGCTCCTTGCTGGAGAGCATCACGGCCAGCAGGGTCCCGCCCGCCTCGCGGGCCACCACCAGGACGGGCCGGTCCTTGCCGCGGCCGTCGTTCTCCTCGTAGGGGACCCAGGTCCACACGATCTCGCCGGGGTCCGGGTCGCCGTCGTGGTCGGGGGCGTACGCGGTGCGCACCGGGCCGACGGCGAGGGGCTCGACCTCGACCGTGGCGGAGGGGCCGCGGCGGCCGGGGACGTCGGGCTGACTGCTGATCATCTCGGTCACGCGGCCAGGCTAACGGCCTCCCGGCGGACCGCAAGGGGCGGCCGCAGGGGCGGCCGGGGGCGTGCCGCCGCGGGCCGGGCCCGGGCCCCCGTCGGACGGGGGCCCGGGCCCGGCGGGCGCCGGCCGCCCTCAGTGGGTCTCGGTGACCTTCGCGAGGGCGCGGGGCGCGTCCGGGTCCTGGCCGCGCGCGATCGTGACCTCGTACGCGAGCCGCTGGAGCGGCAGGATCTCCAGGACCGGCTGGAGCTCCTCGGGGACGCCCGCCGGGAGGGCGAAGCCCGCGGAGGCCGCGTCGACCTGCGCCTGCGGGCCGACGACGACGAGGTCGGCGCCCCGGCCGCGCAGCCGGTCCAGCACGGGCTGCAGGGCCTCGCCGCCCTTGCCGTCGGGGACGACCGCGATCACCGGCGAGACGTTGTCCACCATGGCCAGCGGGCCGTGCAGCAGGTCCGCGCCGGAGAACGGGGTGGCCGGGATGTAGGTGGTCTCCATGAGCTTGAGCGCGGCCTCGCGGGCGGTCGGGTAGCCGTAGCCACGCGAGGTGAGGACGAGCCGCTGGGCGAAGCGGTACCGCTCGGCGAGCGCGCGCACCTCGTCCTGGCGGGCCAGCACGCCCGCGGCCAGCTCGGGGAGCGCCTTGGCGGCGGCGCCGTCGCCGCCGCGCAGGCCCTCGACGAGGAGGTAGAGGGCGAGCAGCTCGGCGGTGTAGGTCTTGGTCGCGGGCAGCGCCTTCTCCGGCCCGGCCAGCACGTCGACGTGGTACTCGGAGACCTCGGCCAGCGGGGAGGCCGCGTTGTTGGTGACGGCCAGGGTGACCGCCCCCGCCTCGCGGGCGGCCCGGGTGGAGGCGACCAGGTCGGGCGAGCCGCCGGACTGGCTGACGGTGACGACCAGGCAGTCCCGCAGGTCCTGCCGGGCCCCGTAGGCGGTGGTGGTGGACATCGAGGTGAGCCCGGCGGGCCTGCCGAGCAGGATCTCGACCAGGTACTTGGCGTACAGCGCGGCGTTGTCCGAGGTGCCGCGGCCGGTGAGGAGCACGAAGCGGGGACCGCGGGCCGCGATCTCGGCGGCGATCGCGCGGATGCGGGGTGCGCCCTCGTCGAGGACGCGCTGCAGGACAGCCGGCTGCTCGGCCATCTCCCCCGCCATGACGCGTCCGGGGACGGGGGCGACAGCGTGCGTGTCGGACATCTGGTGGACCTCCGGAGAAGGTGGTTCTACCCCAGCGCGGGCGGCTGCCCGGTGAGGACCTCTACGGCGGCCAGTCCGCACACACGGGCCGCTCCATGCGTGGCGACGTGCAGTGCCCCGACGGGAGGGGCCTGCGGGACGCCCATCTCGACGACGGCTGCGTCGGGGCGGGCGGCGAGCAGGTCCTCCACAGCGGCAGCCATCCAGGCGTGCCGGTGCACGTCGCGTACGACGAGGACGATCCTACGGTCCTGCGCCTCGGCGAGCACCTCCCCCACGAGGGCCGCCCGCCGGTCCGGGGCGGCGTCGGCCGGGCCGATGCCCCGCGTGCGGGTGCCGGGGAGGCGGGCGGCGAGCATCCCGGCGACGCCCCAGGGGGTCGCGTCGCCGACGGCGATGTTGGCCGCCGGGGAGAAGGAGGCCACGTACGGGCGCTCGGTGACCGGCGTCCAGGACCGGCCGGGGGCGCGGACGACCCGCAGGGCGCGGCGGGCGGCGCGCAGGCCGACGGCGAGGTCGGGTTCGACGGGGACGGCGGCGGCGGCGCGGGCGCGGGCCCAGGCGCCGAGCCGGCGGACCCGGTCGGCGGCCTCGGCGAGGCGCTGCTCGGGGATGCGTCCGGCGCGGACGGCGGCGACGACGGCGTCCCGCAGGTGCAGGACGGTCTCCTCGTCGGCCAGGCCGCCGCCGACGCAGATCGCGTCGGCCCCGGCGGCGAGGGCGAGGACGGTCCCCTCGGCCGTGCCGTAGGTGTCGGCGATGGCGCCCATCTCGATGCCGTCGGTGACGATGAGGCCGTCGTAGCCGAGGCCGCCGTCCTCGGGGGCGGCGCGCAGCAGGTCGTGGAGGACGGCGCGGCTGAGGGTGGCGGGGTGGTCGGTGTCCAGGGCCGGGACGACGATGTGGGCGGTCATCACGGCCTTGGCGCCGGCCCGGATCGCGGCCTTGAAGGGCAGCAGGTCGCGGGAGTGCAGCCGGTCGACGTCGACGTCGACGACGGGCAGGCCGTGGTGGGAGTCGACGGCGGTGTCGCCGTGGCCGGGGAAGTGCTTGGCGCAGGCGGCGACGCCGGCGGACTGCAGGCCCTCGACCCAGGCGGCGGTGTGCCGGGCGCACAGGCCCGGGTCGGCGCCGAAGGAGCGCACCCCGATGACGGGGTTGCCGGGGTTGGAGTTGACGTCGGCGGAGGGCGCCCAGTTGTAGTTGACGCCGCAGGCGGCCAGGGCGCGGCCGAGCTCGCGGGCGACGTCGCGGGTGAGGGCGGGGTCGTCGACGGCGCCGAGGGCGAGGTTGCCGGGCCAGGAGGAGCCGGAGCCGGCCTCCAGCCGGGTGACGTCGCCGCCCTCCTCGTCGATGGCGACGAGGACGTCGGGGTTCTCCTCGCGCAGGGCGGCGGTGAGCGCGGCGAGCTGCCCCGGGTCGGTGACGTTGCGGGCGAAGAGGGCGACGGAGCCGAGGCCGGCGGCCAGGTGGCGGCGGAGCCAGTCGGGCGGGGCGGTGCCGACGAAGCCGGGCTGGAGGACCGTCAGGGCGTCGCGGTGGAGGGTGTCCGCGTGCGGGGCGGTGGGGACGAGGATGCTCACGGGGTTTCAGCCCTTCACGGCGCCGGCGGTCAGACCGGAGGCGATCCTGCGCTGGACGAGGAGGAAGAAGACCACGACGGGGACGGCCATCAGCGTGGCGCCGGCCATCATGGGCGCGTACTCGGTGCCGTGCTGGGTGGTGAAGTTGCCGAGCCACACGGGGGCGGTCTGGTGCTCCTTGCTGAGCAGCATCAGGGCGTAGAGGTACTCGTTCCACGCCTGGATGAAGCCGTAGACGGCGGTGGCCACGAGGCCGGGGGCGAGCAGCGGGAAGACGACGCGGACGAAGGCGCCGGTGCGGCTGCAGCCGTCGACCATGGCCGACTCCTCCAGCTCCCGGGGGATGTTGACGATGAAGCCGCGCAGCGTCCACACCGTGAAGGGGAGGATGAAGGTCAGGTACGTGAGGATGATCCCGGTCAGTTTGTCGTACTGGCCGATGTCGTTGAGCATCAGGAAGACCGGGATGATCATCGCGATCAGCGGGACCATCTGGACCGTGAGGATGCCGACGATGACCGCCCTGCGGCCGCGGAAGGCGAAGCGCGAGATCGCGAGGGCGGCGAGCAGCCCGACCACCAGGCCGATGCCGACCGTGCTCGCCGCGATGACCAGGCTGCGGCCGATCGGGCCCCAGAAGTCGGAGATCTGGAAGGCCCGGCGGACGTTGTCCAGCGTCATCGGCCAGGGCAGGAACTTCGGGTCCGGGTCGATGGCGTCCTTGGCCGGCTTGAAGGCCGTGTTGACCATCCAGTACACCGGGAAGCCGGCGACCAGGGCGACGAGCACGCCCAGGGCGTTGTACAGGGCGCGGCCGCGGGGGCGGCGGCGCCGGGCCGGGGCGGGGCGGGCGGCGGCGGGCGGGGCCGCCTCGGCGGCGGGGGCCGTCGGCGTCATCGTCACTCCACCTCTCCGATCGTGAGCATCTGGCGCATGTAGACGGCGACGACGCCGAGCAGCAGCAGGACGGTGACCAGGGCGATGGCGGAGCCGGTGGCGTAGTCGTTGGCGACGAACGCCCGGTCGTAGGAGTAGGTCGTCAGGAGCTGGTACTCCGGCTCGGGGTGGCCGCCGCGCATCAGGAAGACCTGGGGGAAGACGCCCATGTCCCAGATGACGGAGAGCGTGGTGAGCATGACGACGACGGGCTTGAGGATCGGCAGGGTGACGTGCCGGAAGACGCCCGCGGCGCCCGCGCCGTCCATGCGGGCGGCCTCCTCCAGCTCCCGGGGGACCTGCGTGAGGCCCGCGTGCAGGGTGATGGCGACGAAGGGCACGGCGCCCCAGACCACCAGGGCGGTGATGACGAGGAAGCCCTGGGTGCTGTTCGTGAACCAGTTGTGGCCCGTGAGGTCGACGCCGGGGATCCGGCTGAGGAGCCAGTTCGCGACGCCGTAGTCGCTGTCGAACATCCACTTGAAGACGGTGACGGCGACCACGATCGGCATCGACCAGCTCGCCACCAGGGCGATGTTGACCAGCGTCTTCACCCAGGTCGAGACCCGCACCAGGAGCAGCGCGACCAGCATGCCGAGCACCATGGTGAGGACGACCGCACCCGTGGTGAAGAGCACCGTCCGCAGGACGACGGACCAGAACACGCCGTCGCCGAGGACGGCCGCGAAGTTGTCGAACCCGACCCACTCCGCGGGCTGGAAGCCCCACAGCTGGGACTGCCCGAACCTCTGGAAGGACAGGACCACCAGCCGGGTCAGCGGGTAGCCCAGCACCAGGAGCAGGACCAGCAGGGTCGGGGCCAGCAGCGTCCACGGGAGCGCGGCGCCGGTGAGGCGCCGGCGCAGGCCGGAGCCCGGCGCCCGGCCGGCCGGGGACGCCTTCGCGGTCCGCGGCGGCGGGGCCGCGGCGGCGGCCGTGTGCTCCGGGGCCGTCCGCCCGGTGGCCGTCTGCCCGGGGGTCGACTGCTCGGGGGTGGTCTGGGCGGCACTCATCACGTGCTCCTCAGCTGTGCCTCACGCGGCCGCGCCTGCGGGGCGCGTCCGGCGGGAGGGGTGGGGCCGGCGGGACCGGCCGGAAGGGGCCCGCCGCGCGGCGGGCCCCTTCCGGGAGGGTCAGGCGTTGTTGATGACCTGGTCGATCGCGGTGTCGGCGGCCTTGGCCGCGTCCTCCACCGACTTCTTGCCGGTCGCGATGTCCTGGAGGGCGTTCTGCAGGACCTGCTGCTTCTCGACCTGCAGCCAGCCCGGCGCGGTCGGCACGAACCAGCTGATCTCGGCGGCGGTGGCGGTGGCCTCGGTCTTCGGGTCGGCCTTGAGCGGGGCGAGCTGGGTCTTGTTGTTCGGCAGGTTGCCCTTGCCGATCAGCCCCTCCTCGCTCTTGGTGCCGGTGAAGGCCGCGATCCACTCGGAGGCGAGGTCCTTGGCCTGCGACTTGACCGGGACGGCCAGGTCGGAGCCGCCGAGGAAGGTCGGCAGGGCCTTGCCGGACGGGCCGGGCATCACGAAGGAGACCAGGTTGTCCTTGAGCTTGCCGCCGGTCTTGTCCTGCTTCGGGTCGGCGGCCGCGCCGCCCTCCCAGGACGCGCCGTAGATCATGGCGGACTTGCCCTGGCCGTAGACGATGTAGCGGTCGGCCTCGTCCTTGGTGAGGTCGCCGTGCATGTACTTCCCGAGGGCGTCCTTCCACGCCTTCAGGCCCTGGACGGCGGCCGGCTCGGAGAGGGAGGACTTCCACTTGCCGTCGGAGCCGGGCTTGGCGATGGCGCCGCCGGCGTCGGCGACGAAGGACATCGCGGTGTACCAGTCGCGGGAGGGCTGGTACCAGGCGGAGAACTTGTCGCCGTTCTTCTTCTGGATCCTGTCGAGGTCGGCGGTCAGGTCGGCGTAGGTCTTCGGCACGTCCTTGACGCCGGCGGCCGCGGCGACGTCCTTGCGCCAGGTGGCGACGCGGGAGCCCGCGTAGTACGGGACGCCGTAGGTCTTGTCCTGGTAGGTCGCCGAGAGCTTGAGGCCGTCCAGCCAGGCGCCGCTGTTCTCGAACTTCGAGGCGTCGAGCTCCGCGAAGGCGCCCTTGATCATGTAGGGCAGCATCTCGGTGTTGCCCATCTCGACCACGTCGGGGGCCTTGTCGGTGGCGAGCACGGCGTCGAGCTTGGTGTTCTTGTCGGTCCAGGCGTAGTACTCGTGCTTGACCGTCAGGCCCGGGTGCTTGGCCACGAGGGCGTCGTCGGCGGCCTTCACCAGCTCCGGCCAGTTGTTCTGGGCGTCGACGGTGAGCCACACCGTGATGGACTTGGGCGACTTGCCCGCGCTGTCGCCCGTCTTGCCGCCCTTGGCGTCGGAGCCGCAGGCCGCGACGCCGACCACCATGGCTGCGACACCGACCGCCGCAATGAGCTGACGCTTCACGCCGTCCTCCTCGGGATGCCCGAACTCCCCCCATCGCAGACACTCCGTGGATGGGCCGGGGATTGTGGTGCTGGTCCTCAGTGGTTTAGACCAGTACCGGGAGCTTGGCCTAGACCAATGCGAGTGTCAACGCTCCGGCCGCGAATGGGAAGCAGCCGTTACCAAGCCGACACCCGCCCCCGCGGCCCGGGGCGGAGGGGGAGGCCGGGGGCCCCGGCGGCGTGCAACGATGGGCACCCAGGCGGTACCGACGGGCCGGCGACGGCGGAACGGGGATGAGGACGGCGATGACCACCGACGGGGGGACGGCGCGGCCCCTGGCGACGGCACCGGGGCCGGCGGCCCCGGAGGGCGGGCGGGAGCCCGGCGGCCCCGGCGGCGCGGACCGCCCCGCCGCACGGGTGCCGAAGTACTACCGCCTGAAGAAGCACCTGCTGGAGATGACGGACCGGCTGCCGTCCGGCACCCCGGTCCCCCCGGAGCGCACCCTCGCCGCCGAGTTCGACACCTCCCGGACCACCGTGCGGCAGGCGCTCCAGGAGCTGGTGGTCGAGGGCCGGCTGGAGCGCATCCAGGGCAAGGGCACCTTCGTCGCCAAGCCCAAGGTGGCCCAGGCCCTCCAGCTCACCTCGTACACCGAGGACATGCGCGCCCAGGGCCTGGAGCCCGCCTCCCGGCTGCTGGACGTCGGCTACGTCACCGCCGACGACCGGCTCGCGGAGCTGCTCGACATCCGGCCCGGCAGCCGCGTGCTGCGCATCGAGCGGCTGCGGCTGGCCAACGGCGACCCGATGGCGATCGAGGCCGCCCACCTGTCCGCCAGGCGGTTCCCCGCCCTGCGCCGCAACCTGGTGAAGCACGACTCGCTCTACACCGCCCTGCGCGAGGTGTACGGCGTCACCGTCGCCGAGGCCGAGGAGACCATCGAGACCTCCCTGGCGACCCCGCGCGAGGCCGAGCTGCTCGGCTCGGACGTGGGGCTGCCGATGCTGCTGCTCTCCCGGCACTCCTACGCCGCGGACGGGGAGCCCGTGGAGTGGGTCCGGTCGCTGTACCGGGGCGACCGGTACAAGTTCGTGGCCCGGCTGAAGCGCCCCGAGGAGTGAGCCCGGGCGGGCCGGGGACGGCGCGGAGGCGCACCGGGCGGCGCGCGTGCGGCTTGTGCCCCGGTTCGTCCTGCCCGTACAGGCGATTCCGTGCGCGAACCGGTGACATGGCCACTGCGATGACCTAGATTCCGGCCGTCCCACCTGACGACCACCGGCGGCGCCGCTCGGCGGGCGCGCGGGCCCGCCCGCGCGCTGCGGCGCCGCGGTGCTCCCGATGCCGGAGCCGCTCATGACCGACACACCGACCGAGACGCCGGAGGCCCAGGCGCCCCCCGGCCGACCGCCCGTCGTCACCCCCGTCCGCGTGCTGGCCGGGCTCTGCCTGGTCGCGCCCTTCGTCGCCACCCTGTGGGTGTCCTCGTACGCCGACACCTCGCCGGACCTCGGCGGGGTGCCGTTCTTCTACTGGTACCAGCTGCTGTGGGTGCCGCTCTCCGCGCTGCTCACCGTCTCCGCCTACCTGCTGGTGCGCCGCGAGGAGCGGCAGCGCCGGGTCCGGGGCGGGGGTGACGCACGGTGAAGGACGGCGTCAACACCGTCGCGCTCACGGTCTTCGTGCTGTTCTTCGCGGCCGTGACCGTGATGGGCTTCCTGGCCGCCCGCTGGCGGCGGGCCGACAACGCGCTCCACCTGGACGAGTGGGGGCTCGGCGGCCGGTCCTTCGGCACCTGGGTCACCTGGTTCCTGCTGGGCGGCGACCTGTACACGGCGTACACCTTCGTCGCGGTGCCCGCGGTGATCTACGGCGCGGGGGCCGCCGGGTTCTTCGCGGTGCCGTACACGATCATCGCCTACCCGCTGGTCTTCCTCTTCCTGCCGCGGCTGTGGTCGGTCTCCCACCGGCACGGCTACGTCACCCCCGCCGACTTCGTGCGCGGCCGCTACGGCTCGCGCGGGCTGTCGCTGGCGGTGGCGCTCACCGGCATCCTCGCCACCATGCCGTACATCGCGCTCCAGCTGGTCGGCATCCAGGCGGTGCTGGACGTGCTGGGGGTGGGCGGCGGCGCGTCGGCCAACTGGTTCGTCAAGGACCTGCCGCTCTTCGTCGCCTTCGCGGTGCTGGCCGCCTACACCTACTCCTCGGGCCTGCGGGCCCCGGCGCTGATCGCCTTCGTCAAGGACACCCTGGTGTACCTGGTGATCATCGTCGCGGTGGTCTACATCCCGATGAGGCTGGGCGGGTACGGACAGATCTTCGACGCGGCCGCGCACAAGTTCTCCGCGGTCAACCCGGCCACCGGCAAACCGGTCGGGTCGCTGGTCAGCGGACCCCAGGCGCAGTGGGGGTACGCCACGCTGGCGCTCGGCTCGGCCATGGCCCTCTTCATGTACCCGCACTCGGTCACCGGCGTGCTGGCGTCCAGGTCGCGGGACACCGTGCGCCGCAACACCGCCATCATGCCCGCCTACTCGCTGATGCTGGGCTTCCTGGCCCTGCTCGGCTTCATGGCGATCAAGGCGGGCGTGGGCTCCGGCGTCAAGGGCTACAACGCCCAGCTGGCGGTGCCGCAGCTCTTCGAGGACATGTTCCCGAGCTGGTTCGCCGGGGTCGCCTTCGCGGCGATCGGCATCGGCGCCCTGGTCCCCGCCGCGATCATGTCGATCGCCGCGGCCAACCTCTTCACCCGCAACGTCTACAAGGAGTTCCTGAAGCCGGACGCCACCCCGGCGCAGGAGACCCAGGTCTCCAAGGCGGTGTCGCTGCTGGTGAAGGTCGGCGCGCTGGCCTTCGTCCTCGGCATGGACAAGCAGTTCGCGATCAACCTGCAGCTGCTGGGCGGCATCTGGATCCTCCAGACGTTCGTCTCCATCGTGGCCGGGCTGTTCACCCGCTGGTTCCACCGCTGGGCGCTGCTCGCGGGCTGGGCCGCGGGCATGGCGTACGGCACCTGGAAGGCGTACGGCGTCGCCTCGCCCACCACGAAGCACTTCGGCGGCAGCTCCACCGCGATCCCCGTGATCGGCGAGATCGGGTACATCGGCCTCACCGCCTTCGTCCTCAACCTCGCCGTCGCCTTCGTGCTCACCCTGGTGCTGCGGGCCGCGAAGGCGCCGGAGGGCGTGGACGAGACCGCATCGGGCGACTACACCGCCGAGGCGGGCGACCCCGGGGTGGTCGAGGAGAAGACCCTGGTGGCACCGGCGGGCTGAGCAGCGGGCACGCCTCGCCGCACGCCGCACCGCGCGGTTTCCGCCGCGCACAGGCCGCCGCCTCCGGGAGACTGGGGGCGGCGGCCCGCGGCGTGCGGCCGCCCGGGGCCGGGACGGCGGAAGGGGCGCGGCGATGGGGGGACCACCGGTGCGGGGGGCGGGGCTGCCGCCCGCGATCGTCGCCGTGCGGCACGGCGAGTCGACCGCCAACGCGCTCTTCGCGGTGGCCGAGGCCGCGGGCGCCCTGGAGGTGCCCATCGACTGCCGGGACGCCGACATCCCGCTCACCGCGCTCGGCCGCCGCCAGGCCGACGCCCTGGGACGCCGCCTGGCGGCGCTCCCCGGCGCGCTGCGGCCGCAGGCCGTCTGGTGCTCCCCGTACGTCCGCGCGCGGCAGACGGCGGAGCACGCGCTCGCCGGGTTCGGCGCCGGGCTGCCGGTGCGGTACGACGAGCGGCTGCGCGACCGGGAGCTGGGGGTGCTGGAGATGCTGACCGCCGCGGCGATCGAGGTCCGGCACCCGGAGGAGGCGGCCCGGCGCCGCCGGCTGGGGCCGCTGTACTACCGGCCGCCGGGGGGCGAGTCCTGGGCCGACGTGGCGCTGCGGGTGCGCAGCCTCCTCGCCGACCTGGCCGGGCACGACGGCCCGACCGGCCGCGCCGACCGGGCCGACGGGGCAGACCGGGCCGACCGGGCCGACCGGGCCGACGGGGCAGACCGGGCAGGCCGGGCCGACGGGGCAGACCGGGCCGACCACGCCGGGCCGGACGGCGCGGGGACGGGCGACGGGCGGCCGGGCGACGGGCGGCCGGTGCTGCTGGTCTGCCACGACAACGTGGTGCTGATGCTGCGCCACGTCCTGGAGGGCCTGGACGAGGCCGCGCTGCTGGCGGTGCACGCCGCCGGACCGGTGGGCAACGCCTCGGTCTCCGCCTGGCGGCGGGAGGCGGGCCGGATGCAGCCGGTCTGCTTCAACGAGACCGGACACCTGGCAGGGCTGCCGCGGTGAGCACGGCCCCGGGGGCGGGCGCCGGGGCGGGGGCGGGCGCCGGGACGGGTGCGGCGGCGGGGACGGGGGCGGCGGCCGGTCCGCGGAAGGTCCGCCGGTAGGCCTGCGGCGTGGTGCCGAGCCACCGGCCGAAGTGGTGCCGCAGCGTCGCGGCGTTGCCGAAGCCGGTGGCGGCGGCGACGGCCTCCACCGTCTCGTCGGTGCCCTCCAGCATCCGCTGCGCCTGGAGCACCCGCTGGCCGACCAGCCAGCGGTGGGGGGTGGTGCCGGTCTCCTGCTGGAAGCGGCGGGCGAAGGTGCGCGGCGACATGTGGGCGCGGGCGGCGAGCTGCTGCACGGTGGACTCGCGGTCGAGGTTGGCGCGCATCCAGTCCAGCAGCCCGGAGAGCGAGTCGCCCTCGGACTCCGGCAGCGGCCGCTCCACGAACTGGGCCTGGCCGCCGTCCCGGTGGGGCGCGACCACCATGCGCCGGGCGATGGCGCGGGCCACCTCGCTGCCCTGCTCCTGGCGGACGATGTGCAGGCAGGCGTCGATGCCGGCGGCGGTCCCGGCCGAGGTGACGACCTGGCCCTCGTCGACGTAGAGCACGTCGGGCTCCAGGGTGGCCAGCGGGTGGCGGGCGGCCAGCAGGTCGAGGTACCGCCAGTGGGTGGTGCAGCGGCGGCCGTCCAGCAGGCCGGCGGCGCCGAGCAGGAAGGTCCCGGAGCAGATGGAGAGCACCCGGGCGCCCCGGTCGACGGCGGCGCGCAGGGCGTCCAGCAGCTCCGGCGGGTAGCTGCCGCGGATGTCGGCGGCCACGGAGATCACCAGGTCGGCGGTGGCCAGCCGCTCCGGCCCGTGCGGCACGTCGACGGAGAACCCGGCGTGGGTGCGCATCGGGCCGGGCCGGTGGGAGGCGACGGCGAAGTCGTACACCGGCAGGCCCTGGTCGCTGCGGTCCAGACCGAAGACCTCGCAGGCCACGCCGAGTTCGAAGGGGTGGACCTCCTCCAGCACCACGGCGACGACGTCCTTCAGCATGCCCCCAGCCTGCCGGGTGGCAGCTTTTCGCGCAAGAGTGGCATCACTGCCACTCGTTGCACGTGCATGCAAGTGCCAGGGTGGAGCCATGGACACCGCACTCGCACTCCTCGCGGTCGTGGGCGGCTTCGGCCTCCTCGGCCTCCTCGTCGGCCTGGACGCCAGGCACCACCGCGCCGTCGGCGGCCACCGCCCCGGCGGCTACCCCGCGGACCCCCACGGGCCCGAGCGGCCCTCCCTCACCCTGGGCTCGTGGCCGGCGGGCTCGTGGACGCCGGGCTCGTGGAGGCCGGGCTCGTGGAGGCCGGGCCCGCGGACACCGCGCTCCGGGAGACTGGACGCATGGACATCGTCGTACGCACCGCGCGCCCCGAGGACCTGGAGCAGGCCGGCCGCATCACCGCGGACGCCTTCGTCGGGGACGGCCACACCTCCGCCGACGGGGACTACGTCCGCCTCCTCCGCGACGCCCGCACCCGTGCCGCTGAGGCGGAGCTCCTCGTCGCCGCCGACCCCGCCGCCGGCGGAGCGGTCGTCGGCTGCGTGACCTTCGCCCTCCCGGGCGGCCCGTGGGCGGACATCGCCCGGGAGGACGAGGGGGAGATCCGGATGCTGGCGGTCGCGCGCGCGGCGCGCGGCCGCGGCGCCGGGGAGGCGCTGGTCCGGGCCTCGATGGAGCGGGCGCGGGCACACGGGCTGTCCCGGATGGCCTTCTCCACGCAGCAGGGCATGCACGCCGCCCACCGGCTGTACGAGCGGCTGGGCTTCCGGCGGGCCCCGGAGCGGGACTGGTCGCCCGTGCCGGGCGTGGACCTGTGGGTCTACGCGGCCGGGCTCTGACGGCGGCCGGGACCCGCGCCGGGGCGGCACCGGCGGCTGACCCGGTGTCACCCGCTCCGTCCCGGGCGGCACACAAGATGTGGGGGTGGTCGCCGCCCCCACCCCCCAGATGTATGCTCTCCTCGCTGTCGATGCAGGGGAACCCGGTGCGAGTCCGGGACTGCCCCGCAGCGGTGTGCGGGCCTCCGGGCCCGCGAGTCCGAGTGCCTGCCGACGGTGCGTCCGGTGCGCCCCTGCGCCGCCGGGCGCCGTACGTCCGGGCCTCGCGGGTGGGCCGGGGACGCCCCGGCGCGCCCGCGTCGGCGCGCACCCCTGCCCTCCCCCGGCGGCCCGGTGGCCACCACGCCGCGAGGAGAGAGCGCGTTGACCACTGCCGCCCCAGCGGGCCTGTCAGCAGAACCGTCGCAGGACGGGCCCGGCGCCCCCCGGCCCGGGAGCCCCGGGCACACCGGCCCGGAGCACACCGGCGCGGAGCACGGCGACCCGGAGCACGCCGACCCCGGCGCCGCGCTGCTGCGGGTCCTCACCGACTGCACCGCCGACCTGCCCGCGGTCGACCCCGGCCGGGTCGCCGCCGCCGCCCTGCGCGGCCGCAGCGCCGGGTCCGGCTTCGCGGAGCTGCGCTCCCTCGCCGTCGAGGCCGCCGCCGCGCTGACCGCCGAGGACCCCGGCTACTCCCGGCTCGCCGCCCGGCTGCTGGCCCGGGAGATCGCCGACGAGGCCGTCGGCGAGGGCGCGGTCTGCTTCGCCGCCTCCGTCGCCGCCGGACACCGCGAGGGCCTGATCGGCGACACCACCGCCGCCTTCGTCGCCCGGCACGCGGACGCCCTCGACGCCCTGGTCGACCCCGGCGGCGACGACCGCTTCGAGTACTTCGGCCTGCGCACCGTGCACTCCCGCTACCTGCTGCGGCACCCCGTCACCCGGCGCGTGCTGGAGACCCCGCAGCACTTCCTGCTCCGGGTCGCGTGCGGGCTGGCCGTGGGCGACTCGGCGCGGTCCGTGGCCGAGGTCGCGGAGCTGTACCGGCTGATGAGCCGCCTTGAGTACCTGCCGTCCTCCCCCACGCTCTTCAACTCCGGCACCCGGCACCCGCAGATGTCCTCCTGCTACCTGCTGGACTCGCCGCTGGACGAGCTGGACTCGATCTACAGCCGCTACGCGCAGGTCGCCCGGCTCTCCAAGCACGCCGGCGGCATCGGCATCCCCTTCACCCGGGTCCGCTCCCGCGGCTCGCTGATCCGCGGCACCAACGGCACCTCCAACGGCATCGTGCCGTTCCTGCGCACCCTCGACGCCTCCGTCGCCGCCGTCAACCAGGGCGGCCGCCGCAAGGGCGCGGCCTGCGTCTACCTGGAGACCTGGCACGCCGACGTCGAGGAGTTCCTGGAGCTGCGCGACAGCACCGGCGAGGAGGCGCGGCGCACCCACAACCTCAACCTGGCGCACTGGATCCCCGACCTGTTCATGCGGCGCGTCGAGGCCGACGCCGACTGGTCGCTCTTCTCCCCCGCCGACGTGCCGGAGCTGACCGACCTGTGGGGCGGGGCGTTCGACGCCGCGTACGAGGCGGCCGAGCGGGCCGGGAAGGCCGTGCGGACCGTCCCCGCGCGCACCCTGTACGCCCGGATGATGCGGACCCTCGCGCAGACCGGCAACGGCTGGATGACCTTCAAGGACGCCTCCAACCGGACCGCCAACCAGACGGCCCTGCCCGGCCGCACCGTCCACTCCTCGAACCTGTGCACCGAGATCCTGGAGGTGACGGACGACTCCGAGACGGCCGTCTGCAACCTCGGCTCGGTCAACCTCGCCGCCCACATGGCCGAGGGGCCGCTCGACGGCGCGGACCCCCTGGCCGCCTTCGACTGGGAGCGGCTGGACGCCACCGTCCGCACCGCCGTGACCTTCCTCGACCGGGTGGTGGACACCAACTACTACCCGACCCCCGAGGCCGCCGCCTCCAACGCCCGCTGGCGCCCCGTCGGCCTCGGCGTGATGGGCCTGCAGGACGTCCTCTTCCGGCTGCGGCTGCCCTTCGACTCCGCGGGGGCGCGGCGGCTGTCCACCCTCGTCGCCGAGCGGATCATGCTGGCCGCGTACGAGACCTCCTGCGACCTGGCCGGGCGGCTGGGCCGGCACCCGGCCTGGGAGGAGACCCGGGCCGCCCGCGGGCAGCTGCACGTCGACCACTTCCCCGACGCCGCCCCGCACTGGACGGACCGCTGGGACGCCCTGCGGGCCCGGGTCGCCGCCGGCGGCCTGCGCAACGCGCTGCTGCTGGCGATCGCCCCCACCGCGACCATCGCCTCCATCGCGGGCGTCTACGAGTGCATCGAGCCGCAGGTCTCCAACCTCTTCAAGCGCGAGACCCTCTCCGGCGAGTTCCTGCAGGTCAACCCCTACCTGGTGGCCGACCTCAAGGCCCTCGGGCTGTGGACCCCCGCCACCCGTGAGGCCCTGCGGGCGGGCGAGGGCTCGGTCCAGGACGTCCCCGGCCTGCCGGAGGGGCTGCGGACGCTGTACCGCACCGCCTGGGAGCTGCCGCAGCGCGCCCTGATCGACCTGGCCGCGGCCCGCATGCCGTACCTGGACCAGAGCCAGTCGCTCAACCTCTTCATGGCCGCGCCCACCATCGGCAGGCTCAGCTCGATGTACGCCCACGCGTGGCGGTCGGGCCTGAAGACCACCTACTACCTGCGGTCCCGGCCCGCGACCCGCATCGCCCGCGCCGCCGCCGGCACGGCGGCGCCCTCCTCCGCCCCCACGCCCACCCCGGAGCAGCAGGCAGCCGCCTGCTCCCTGGAGAACCCCGAGTCCTGCGAGGCCTGCCAGTGACGGACCGTGAGAAGAACCTCCTCGACCCGGGCTTCGAGCTGACCCTGCGGCCCATGCGCTACCCGGCCTTCTACGACCGGTACCGGGACGCCATCCGCAACACCTGGACCGTGGAGGAGGTGGACCTGCACTCCGACGTCGCCGACCTGGCGAAGCTGGGCCCGGGCGAGCGCCACCTGCTGGGGCGGCTGGTCGCCTTCTTCGCCACGGGCGACTCCATCGTGGCGAACAACCTGGTGCTGACCCTGTACCGGCACATCAACTCGCCCGAGGCGCGGCTCTACCTCTCCCGGCAGCTCTTCGAGGAGGCCGTCCACGTCCAGTTCTACCTGACCCTGCTGGACACCTACCTGCCCGACCCGGACGACCGCGCGGCCGCCTTCGCCGCCGTGGAGAACATCCCCTCCATCCGGGAGAAGGCGCAGTTCTGCTTCCGCTGGATGGCCTCCCTGGAGGGGGGCGGGGGGGTGGAGCGGGTCGAGCGGCTGGAGACGAGGGAGGACCGCCGCCGGTTCCTGCTCAACCTGGTCTGCTTCGCGGCCTGCATCGAGGGCCTGTTCTTCTACGGCGCCTTCGCCTACGTCTACTGGTTCCGCAGCCGCGGCCTGCTGCACGGGCTGGCGACCGGCACCAACTGGGTGTTCCGCGACGAGTCCATGCACATGGACTTCGCCTTCCAGGTGGTGGACACCGTGCGCGAGGAGGAGCCGGACCTCTTCGACGAGGAGATGGGCCGGCAGGTCACGGCGATGCTGGAGGAGGCCGTCGAGGCGGAGCTGCAGTTCGCGCGGGACCTGTGCGGCGACGGGCTGCCGGGCATGAACACCGACTCGATGCGGCAGTACCTGGAGTGCGTCGCCGACCAGCGCCTCGCCCGCCTCGGCCTGCCGCCGCGCTACGGCTCGGCGAACCCCTTCGGGTTCATGGAGCTGCAGAACGTCCAGGAGCTGACCAACTTCTTCGAGCGCCGCGTCTCCGCCTACCAGGTGGCGGTGGAGGGCTCGGTCTCCTTCGACGACGACTTCTGAGCGGCCGCCGGCCGCCCCCGCGGGCGTGCGCGGGGCCGGCCGGGGGCCGGTCCCGCGCACGGCGGTGCCGCTCAGTCGTTGGGCACGGTGGCGTACTTGGGGGTGGACTCGGCCATCTGCCGCAGCGCGTCCTTGCGGTCGCGCCTGGAGAGGCGGTCGATGTAGAGGTAGCCGTTGAGGTGGTCGGTCTCGTGCTGGAGGCAGCGGGCGAAGAAGCCGGTGCCCTCCACCCGGATCCCGTTGCCGTCCCGGTCCTGCCCGGTGACTGCCGCGTAGTCGGGCCGGGCCAGCTCGGCGTAGGCGCCCGGCACGGAGAGGCAGCCCTCGGGGGACTCGTCGAGGAGGCGGCGGGAGGCGTCCAGGTCCTCCAGGACCGGGTTGACGACGTACCCGACGTGGCGGACGCCCTCGTCGTCGGGGCAGTCGTAGACGAAAACGCGGGCGTCGACGCCGATCTGGTTGGCCGCCAGGCCCACGCCGTCGGCGGCGTACATGGAGACGAACATGTCGTCGATGAGGGACGCGAGGGCGGCGTCGAAGTCGGTGACGGTCCGGCAGGGGCGGTGCAGGACGGGGTTGCCGACGACGGTGACCGGCCGGACGGTGCCGCGGGAGGTGTCCGGCTCCTCCCCGACCACCTTCACGGGCGCCTCGGGGGACCCGGGCGCCGCCGCCTCGTCGGTGCCGCCCTCACGGGTGGTGGGGGTGTCGTGCTCGTGCTGCTCCGCCATCGCTGTTCCGCTTCGTCTTCCTGGAGGGGCCTGGAGGGCGCCCGCAGGTCCGCCTGCGGGGTGCCCGGGCTGTGCGGATCCCAGCGTACGGGTCCGGGGCCGGTCCGCGCCCCTTACCTGCCGCGGTTCAGCAGACCTCCTCCAGGTCCCGGTAGGCGCGCGTGCCGGGGGCCGCGGCGACCCACTCGTCCAGCAGCGGACCGACCCGGTCGGCGGGGGCGGCGATGCCGCACTCGCGCTCCGCGATCCACGACAGGCCCTCCCCGCGGTGGCTGAGGTGGCTGAGGTGCCCGGGGTGGGCGGCGTCGCCGTCGTCGTGCGGGTCGTGGTGGTCGGCGCTGCCGTCGTCGGTGTCCATGCGGCTCTCGGAGCAGGTCCGGCAGAGCAGCCGCACCGAGGAGGTCCAGTCCTCGGCGGCGTAGCCCGCGTCGGCGACCAGCCGCTCCAGGGCGTCGCGGTCGGGCTCGGTGGCGGCCTGGAGCAGCACCACGTGGGTGGGGACCGGCGAGGGGGCCCACAGCTCGATCTCGTCGAAGACGGGGTAGGCCACGCCGTCGGCGACGCGCTCGCCGTGCGGGGCGCCGTCGTGCAGCACCACCTCGCCCCAGCGGCGGCCGGAGGACGGCAGCGGGATGGACAGCACCTCGACCCGGGCCGGGTCCAGGCGGCGGCCCCAGACGACCTCGGACTCGCCCTCCGGGGAGAGCCGGACCGGGGTGGTGCCGAAGTCGAGGCGCACCGGCCCCTCGCCCGCGGGCACCCGCAGGCCGTACGCCTGCCAGGCGCGGCGGGCGAGCGGCCAGTCCTGGAGCGCGGTGGCGGCTATGCCGAGGTTCCACCAGTCGGGGGCGCCGTGGGCGCGGTCGAGCAGGGCGACGGCGCGCAGCCCGGCGGCGCGCGCCTGCTCCCAGTCCCGGCGGAACTTGTGCAGCAGCGCGAGGTTGTACCAGGAGTCGGAGAGCCAGGGCTCCAGGTCGGCGGCCATGACGAGCAGGGCGCCCGCGTCCTCGTAGCGCCCGTTGCCGATGAGCGTGAAGGCCCGGTCGGTCGTCTGCCGCCAGGTGGCGGACGGCCGGTGCCTCGCCCGGTGGAAGATCCTCACGTCGTCCCTGCCGTTGTCCTCTGGTCGTCCTCTGGTCGGTCGTTCCTCCGGCTCGCGCGGCGGGCGGCGCCGCCGCGGCGGACGGGGTGCCGTCGCGCGGGCCGGTCCGGTCCACGCCCGCACAGTACGGCGGGCGGAGCCGGAGCGCTACGCGATGGCCGCCGGCAGGCCGCCCCCGGAGGCCCGGACCTCCCCGCCGGCGGACGCCGGCCCTGCCCCGGTCCGCTCACTCATGACGGCCCCCTGCCCCGTTCCTCGTCCACGATGCGCGGTGCGGTGCCCGGACGGACACGGCCCCGCCCTGCTCCTCCCACTCCGCCGCCGCATCCAACCATGCGGGACGCCCCCGGCGCCGGTCGTCCGCCGGTCCCGCGGGGCCGGCCCCGGTGCAGACCGCGGTCAGCGCCTCCACCACCCGGGGGTCGTACGCGCGGCCGGTCTCCAGGCGGAGCTGCTCCAGGACCTCCAGGCGGCGGGCCAGCCGGGGGTCGTCGCAGACCAGGTCGTCGTAGGCGTTGGCAGCCCGGATGATGCGCGAGGCGGTGGGCACGGCGGGGTCGCGGCGGCCGTCGGCCGTGCGGTACGGGCGTGCCTGCAGCTCGACGAAGACCGCCACCTCGGGCGGGACGCCGGTGTGCCGGATCACCTCGCTGCCGAGCCGGGCGATCCGCCGCTGCTCCTCGGGCGGCAGCAGGGCGGTGGCGCCGCCGGGCACCGGCTCCACCAGTGAGAGCTGGCCGATGTCGTGCATGAGCGCGGCGCACTCCAGCAGCTCCAGGTCCCGTCCGGGCAGGCCCAGCCGGCTCCCGACGGCGCGGGAGAGCGCCGCGACGCGGCGGGCGTGGCCGGGCAGCGTGTAGCCGGCGACCTCGGTGGCGCGGGCCAGCGCGGCGACGCTCTGCCGCCGGGTGGCGGCGGTCGCCCCGTACCGGCGGAAGGAGAGCTGGGTGAGCAGCAGCGGGACGGAGAAGACGGGCAGCGCCCAGAGGCCGACCTCGCCCGCGCCGAGGCTGATGACCAGGCCGGTGGCAGCGATCGCCGAGCCGATGCCGGGCAGGGCGTGCAGCTCGGCGACGAGGGCGGGGCCGAAGCGGATCCGGGCGCGGGCGCTGCGCAGCAGTGCGGCGAGGACGACGTCGAAGAGCGCGGCGAGGACGGCGGCGGCGGCGAGGACGAGCCCGTACTGGGCGCCGCGGGTGGCGACCCGGTCGAGGGCGCCGGAGTTGTAGAGCGGCTGGAAGAGGGCGGCGGCGAAGGCGGTGGTGAGGAGGCGGCGGGCGGTCCGGTCGGGCTGCGGGGGGCGGCCGCGCAGCGTGTACGGGAGGGTGCCGAGCAGTCCGGCGGCGGCGGTCACGGCGACGGTCTGGAGCACGCCGTGGCCGGTGGGCAGCCCGCGCAGGGGTCCCAGCAGGGCGTAGGCGAGCGCCCCGGCGGCTCCGACGGGGGCCAGCTCGCGGTCGCCGGGGAGGGTGATGCGGACGGCCTCGCCGGCCGCGATCAGGGCGCCGAAGGCCAGGGCGGCGCGGACGTCGGCGAGGCCGCCGGCCAGGACGGCCGCGGCGGCGGCGAGGACGAGGGCGACGGCGGCGGCGTGCACGGCGGCGACCGCGGCCAGGGGCACCGGCGCGGCGGGAGGGCGCGGGACGGGCCGCGGGGGGCGGGGCGCCGCCCGGTCCAGCGGCCGGCGGGCGGCCGGGGGCGCGCTCACCGGCGGCCCGGCCGGGCGGTGTCCTCGACGCCGGCGTCGGCGGCGGGCGCGGGGGCGGAGGCGGGTGCGGGGGCGGAGGCGGGTGCGGGGGCGGAGGCGGGTGCGGGGGCGGAGGCGGGTGCGGGGGCGGAGGCGGGTGCGGGGGCGGCGGGTGCGGCGGTCCGCCGGGCCGGGCGGGGGCCCGGCGCGGCTGCGGGCACCTGCCCGGGGGCCGAGGCGTGCGCGGGCCCGGGGACGGGGTCGGGCAGGCCCAGGGGGATGTCCGGGACCTCGCCCGCGTAGCCGCCGGGCGGGGGTGCGGCGGGCCGCCAGCCGTGGAGTTCGACGGCGGTGACCAGGGCCCGGACCATCCGCGGGTCGAACTGGGTGCCCGAGCAGCGGTGCAGCTCCTCCACGGCCTCGTGGACGGGCCTGCCGCGGCGGTAGGAGCGGGTGGAGGTCATGGAGTCGAAGGCGTCGGCCACCGCGATCACCCGGGCGAACTCGGGGATCTCCTCCCCCGCGAGGCCGTAGGGGTAGCCGCGGCCGTCGACGCGTTCGTGGTGGTGCAGGATCCCGGCCCGCGCCTCGCGGAGGAAGCCGATGCCGCGGACCATCTCGTGCCCGTACTCGGGGTGCAGCTCCACGGCGCGCCGCTCCTCCGGGGTGAGCGGGCCGTTCTTGCGGAGCAGCGGGGTGGGCACGCCGAGCTTGCCCACGTCGTGCAGGATCCCGGCGAACCGCAGCGAGTGGAGGCGCTCCTCGGCCATGCCGATCTGGCGGGCGATGAGCACCGCGGCCCGCCCGACGCGCTCACTGTGGCCCCGGGTGTACTCGTCCTTGATCTCGACGGCCTGCACCAGGGCCCGCACGGTCGCGCGGTGCGCGGCCTGCTCACGGTGGTACTGGGCGTACACCCAGCAGGAGACGGAGAGCGGCAGCAGGGCGACGACGGCGGCGAAGGCGCCGTAGGGGCCCTGCCACAGGGCGGCCATCACCAGGGCGGCCATGCCGTGGACGAGGCAGGGGACGGCGCTGCGCAGCAGGATGCCACCCCGGGGGGCGGGACGGCGGGACGACGGGTCGGCGAGGCCGGTGACCAGGCCCAGCAGGACGCCGTTGACCAGGCAGAACACGGCGGCGGCCGCCGCGGCGGGGAGCAGTGCGCCGGGGAACCGGGCGCCGAGCAGCAGCGCCGGGCCGTGCAGCAGCCGGAAGGCGGCGGCGGCGGCGAAGGCGGAGAGGGCGAGCTGGGAGGCGTTCCACAGCCGGCGGGCCGCGCGGGGCGGCGGCACCCGGCCGAGCAGGGCGGCGGGGAGGGCGGCGAGGGCGGCGGCCGAGGGCGGCAGCATCAGCGCGCCCGCGAGCAGCACGGGGAGGAAGGCCCCGCTGGCGGCGGCCTCCGCCCGGGACGGGAGGGGCGGCAGGGCGTCGCACGGCAGGTCGGCGCGGTCCCGCGGGCCGGTGCGGTCCCGCGGGCCGGGACGGGCGGGGAGGCCGCGGGCGACCAGGTCGCAGCCGGCGTACAGGAGGGTGAGGACGGCGAGCCGGGACCAGGGCACGGGCTCGCCCGCCCAGCGGGCCGCCGGCAGGGCCTCCCGGAGGGGCGGGAGCAGCGGCAGCAGGCAGGGCAAGGCGGCTGCGGCGGCCGCGGTCAGGCAGATCCGGGCGGCGGGAGGGAGCGCGGCGCCCGGGCCGGGCTCCGCGGGATCGGCAGCGATGACGGCCTCCGTACCGGTCGGGTACGGCGGCCCCGGTGGTGCGGACCGCCCGCCACGGAGGATAGGCCGCGGACGGGCCTCGGACGGGCCGCTCGCCGGATTGGCCGGGTCGGCGGAGCCTGATTCCCACGTTCGGGTGACACCGGGCGCGGGCGGCGGCTCGCCTGGTGCCGGGACGGGACCCGGCGCGGCCGCCGAGGGGTGCGGGTGCGGCCGGTCCGCACGGCCGGCCCGGTCCCGTCACACCCCGGGGCGGCGGGCCGGGCCGGCGTGCGGACCGGCCGCGCCGCTCACTCCTGCGGGAGGGCCTCCGCCGCGGCGTAGGCGGTGTCGGCGCGCTGGGCCGTCCGGATGGAGTCGATCCGCGCCAGCACCTTGCTGCGCAGGTCGCTGGGGGCCGTGTCGCAGCCGCAGGACCGCTTGATCAGCGCCTTGATGGCCTGCTCCAGCCCGTACTTCTCCAGGCAGGGGGAGCACTCCTCGAAGTGCTGGCGGAGCTTGGCGCAGTCGCCCTCGTCCATCTCGTTGTCGAGGTACTCGTAGAGGTGGTCGAGCACCTCTCCGCAGTCCGTCTCGTGCGGGTTACCGCAGCTCATGTGCCCGAGCCCTTCGCCTCGTCCCCCGCACCCGCCCCACTGCCGGCCGGGACCAGCCCCCGGTCCCTGGCGTAGTCCTCGAGCAGCCCGCGCAGCTGACGGCGCCCCCGGTGGAGACGGGACATCACGGTACCGATGGGGGTACCCATGATGTCGGCGATCTCCTTGTAGGCAAAGCCCTCGACGTCCGCGAGGTAGACCGCGATGCGGAACTCCTCCGGGATCGCCTGGAGGGCCTCCTTCACGTCGCTGTCCGGGAGGTGGTCCAGCGCCTGGGCCTCGGCGGAGCGCAGGCCGGTCGACATGTGCGACTCGGCGCGGGCCAGCTGCCAGTCCTCGATCTCCTCGGCCCCGGTGCGCTGGGGCTCCCGCTGCTTCTTGCGGTAGGAGTTGATGAAGGTGTTGGTGAGGATCCGGTACAGCCAGGCCTTGAGGTTGGTGCCCTCGCGGAACTGGTGGAAGGAGGCGTACGCCTTGGCGAAGGTCTCCTGGAGCAGGTCCTCGGCGTCCGCGGGGTTGCGCGTCATGCGCAGCGCGGCGGAGTACATCTGGTCCAGATAACCCAGGGCGTCGCGCTCGAACCGCTCGCGGCGCGAGTCCTCCGACTCCCCGGCGGGGACGCGGAAGGTGTCCTCGCCGATGGCGTCGGCCAGCTCCTCCCCGCTGAGCTCCCGGCCTGCGTTCTCCGCAGCCCCGGTGTCGTCCTCGGTCCCGGCGACCGGACCCACCTCCTCGGTGACGCGTGGCCGGCCCGTGATGGTCCGGCTAGAAAGGGAGGATATCGGGCCGGGGGTCTTCTCGCCCGCGACAAGCCACTCCGACCAGAGGACGGCGGGGTTGCCCGCCTTCTCCCCGCGGCGCTCGGGGCAAGCGATCGAGCCCATGGGCACTGCCTTTCCACCGACGTGTGTACCTACACCGGTGCTCAACCGCGGCGGCGTCCCGGACATTCCCGGGAGGCGGGCACCGGCCGGGAACGGGCCCCGCGAGGGGTCCGTGCGGCCGCGCGAGGCGTCACCCGGCGAGGCGCAGCACCCAGTCGGCCACGGCCCCGGCGACCGCGGCGAGCGCCTCCTCCTGCGTCGGCGCGCCGCGCCTCGGCACGGCGAAGCCGTGGTCCGCGCCGGGCACCGCGACCAGGGCGCCGCCGGGCGGCGGCGCCGGGAACTCCCCGGGCCGTCCGAAGGGGTCCCGCAGGCCCTGCACCACCAGGACCGGCACGCCGGCCCCGGTCAGCTCCCCGGCCCGGCTGCGCTCCGGCCTCCCCGGCGGGTGGAGCGGGAACGCCAGCGCCACGACCCCCGCGGCGCCGCTGCGCAGCGCGGTGCGGCAGGCGACGCGGGCGCCCGCGCTGCGGCCGCCGACGAGCAGCGGGACCCCGTCCGCATCGGCGGCCAGCGCCTCCGCGACGGGCAGCCAGCCGGTGTCCAGCGCCGCCGGGGCGGGGGCGACCCTCCGGCCCGCGACCCGCCAGGGCTGCTCGACCAGGGCGACCGTGACGCCGAGGGGCGGCAGGGCGGCGGCGACCGCCTGCAGGTCGCGGGCCTCCACGCCGCCGCCGGCGCCGTGCCCGAGCGCCAGCAGCGCCCGGGGGCGCCCCTCGGCCCGGGCCAGCGACACCCGGGCGTCCCCGGCCGGGGTGGCGACGGTCCTGCGCTCCACGTGCTGCTCCTCCTGCTGCGGCGGCCACGGCCGGGCCCGGGGGCGGTCCGGGGCGTCAGAACAGCGTGGCGTCGCCCAGCACCTGGTCGGCGGGGATCGGCTCGGTCAGCTGCGGGCCGTTGTTGCGCACATTGTTCACCGCCGGGGAGACCGGGCGCGCGGCGAGCCTCCCGGCGGCCGGGGGCACCAGGAGCGAGCGCAGCTCGTCGGGGTCGCTGCGGTCCGGGTCGAGCCAGGCGTCGTACCCGCCGGGCTCCACCAGCAGCGGCATCCGGGGGTGGATGCGGCCGAGGGCGTCCTCGGCGTCGGTGGTGAGCACGGTGCAGGTGCACAGCCACGCCCCCGGGTCGTCGGCGGGGCGGGAGCGGTCGCGCCACCACTCGTACAGGCCGGCCATCGCCATGACCGAGCCGTCGGCGGGGGTGATGTAGTACGGCTGCTTGCGGGCGCGCCCCTTCGGCCCGTCCGGGGCGGTCTCCGGGGTGTGCCACTCGTAGTAGCCGTCGGCGGGCAGCAGGCAGCGGCGGGAGGCGAAGGCGCGGCGGTAGGCGGGCTTCTCGTGGACGGTCTCCGCACGGGCGTTGATCATCTTGACGCCCGCCTCGGGCGTCTTCGACCAGGAGGGGACCAGGCCCCAGCGCAGCACGTGGAGCTGGCGGACCGGCCGGTCCGCCCCCTCCGGCGGGGCGCCCTCGGGAGGGGCGTCCTTCGGCGGCCGGTCCATGACCGCCCACACGGGTTTGGTGGGGGCCACGTTCCAGTCCGGCGCGATGGTCTCGGTGGGGTCCCACCGCTCCACCCCGAACAGCTCGACCAGGTCCTCGGGCCTCCGGCCCGACGCATAGCGACCGCACATGCGTCCACCCTGCCACGCGCGGGCCCCACCGCGGGGCGGACCCGGGGCGAACCGGGGACTGGCCTCCGCTCGTCCTCCCGTGCGAAGCTGCCCGTTCCCCTCGGGCGGCCGGGCACCGGAGGGACGTCGGGGACGGGCGCGCCGCAGGGGCGTCCGGACGGGCGTCCCGGAGCCGCGTCCGGGGCGGACCCCCCGGCAGGGCGCCCCGGACGGGCGCCCCGGGCCGGTGCCCCGGGAGGTCGGCGATACGGAGGACGCGGTGGTGGAGACGGCGGCGGGGACGGCTGCGACGGTCGGGCGCGGCATCGGCGACGCCTGGAGCCGCGTCACCGGCACCCAGCCAGACCCGCCCGCCTGGCTGGTGCTCGCCACCGGCGCGGTCGCGCTCGCCGCCGTGCTCGCACCGCCGCTGTGGCGGGTGAGCCGCGCCGTCGTCACCATCGCCCACGAGGGCGGCCACGGCCTGACGGCCCTGCTCACCGGGCGCCGCCTCTCCGGCATCCGGCTCCACTCGGACACCTCCGGCCTCACCGTCTCCTCGGGCCGGCCCACCGGCGCGGGCATGGTGCTGACCGCCGCGGCCGGCTACCTCGCCCCGCCGCTGCTCGGCCTGGGCGGGGCGGCGCTGCTGGCCTCGGGGCACGTCACGGCCCTGCTGTGGACGGCGACGGCGCTGCTGGCCGGGCTGCTGGTGATGGTCCGCAACGCCTTCGGGGTGCTGACGGTCGTGGCCACCGGCGCGGCCTTCCTGCTGGTCTCCTGGTACGCGGGCGACCGGGTGCAGGCCGCCTTCGCCTACCTGGGCGTGTGGTTCCTGCTGCTGTCGGGGGTGCGCCCGGTGGTGGAGCTGCAGCGCAAGCGGCGGCACGGCGGGGCGCCCGACTCGGACGCCGACCAGCTCGGCCGGCTGACCGGGGTGGCCCCGGTGCTCTGGGTGGGGCTCTTCCTGGTCACCGCGCTGGCCGGCCTGCTCGCGGGGGCCGGCTGGCTGACCGCCCGCTGAGGGGCGGCGCCGGGACGCGGACCCGCCGTCCGGCGGACGGACGGCTCGGGGGCCGCGGGGCCCGGACCCTCTACGCTTGCGGCATGACCGATGACCTCTGGCCCGCCCCGACCGCGTCCTCCGCCGTGGACGCCACCGTCACCGTGCCCGGCTCCAAGTCGGTCACCAACCGCGCGCTGGTGCTGGCCGCCCTCGCCTCGGAGCCCGGCTGGATCCGGCGCCCGCTGCGCAGCCGGGACACCCTGCTGATGGCGTCCGCGCTGCGGTCGCTGGGCGTGGGCATCGAGGACACCGTCAACAACGCCACCGGCGGCACCGGCGGCGGCGACGCCTGGCGGGTCATCCCGGCCGGCCTGCGCGGCCCGGCCTCGGTGGACGTGGGCAACGCGGGCACCGTGATGCGGTTCCTGCCGCCGGTCGCCGTGCTGGCCGACGGCCCGGTCCACTTCGACGGGGACCCCCGCTCCCACGAGCGGCCGCTGCACGGCGTGATCGACGCGCTGCGCGCCCTCGGTGCGCGGATCGACGACGAGGGCCGCGGCGCCCTGCCGCTCACCGTGCACGGCACCGGTGCCCTGGACGGCGGCACGGTCACCGTGGACGCCTCCTCCTCGTCGCAGTTCGTCAGCGCGCTGCTGCTCTCCGGCGCCCGGTACAACCAGGGCCTGGAGGTGCGGCACGTCGGCGGGCCGCTGCCGTCCCTGCCGCACATCCGGATGACGGTGGAGATGCTGCGGGCGGCCGGCGCGCAGGTGGACGCGCCCGAGGACGGCGGCGAGGCCGACGTCTGGCGGGTCACCCCCGGCGCCCTGCTCGGCTGCGACCTGGTCGTCGAGCCCGATCTGTCCAACGCGGCGCCGTTCCTGGCCGCGGCGCTGGTCACCGGCGGCCGGGTCACCGTCCGCGACTGGCCGCGGCGCACCACGCAGCCCGGCGACCGCCTGCGGGAGATCCTCACCGCCATGGGCGGCTCCTGCGGGATCGGCGACGAGGGCCTGACCATGACCGGCGGCGGCCGGATCCTCGGCATCGAGGCCGACCTGCACGAGGTCGGCGAGCTCACCCCCGTGGTCGCGGCGGTGGCGGCGCTGGCCGACTCCGAGTCCCACCTGTACGGCATCGCCCACCTGCGGCTGCACGAGACCGACCGCCTGGCGGCGCTCGCCAAGGAGCTGAACGGGCTGGGCGGCGACGTCACCGAGACCGCGGACGGCCTGCGGATCCGCCCCCGCCCGCTGCACGGCGGCGTCTTCCGCACCTACGAGGACCACCGGCTGGCCACCGCCGCCGCCGTGCTCGGCCTGGCCGTGCCCGGCGTGCAGGTGGAGGACGTCGCCACCACCGGCAAGACCCTCCCCGACTTCCCCGGCCTGTGGACCGCCATGCTGGCCGGTTCCGCCGCGCCGGCCACCGCCTGACCGCCCGCCCACCGGCAGAGGACCCCCCGTGACGAACCGCCCGAACCCGCACGACCCGAAGGCCTGACACCCCGCATGCGCCGCTACGGCAAGGACTCCGACGAGGACGACATCCGGGCCCGCCCCGCACGGCGGGGCTCGCGCCCCCGCACCCGCACCCGCCCCAAGCACGAGGACGCCGCCGAGGCGATGGTCCTCACCGTGGACCGGGGCCGGCTCACCTGCCTGGTGGACGCCGGGACCCGGCAGGAGCGGTCGGTCACCGCGATGAAGGCCCGCGAGCTGGGCCGCAAGGGCGTGGTGGTCGGCGACCGGGTGGCCCTCGTCGGGGACCTGTCGGGCGAGCCCGACAGCCTGGCCCGGATCGTCCGGGTCGAGGACCGCACGTCGGTGCTGCGGCGCACCGCGGACGACGACGACCCGTACGAGCGGGTGGTGGTGGCCAACGCCGACCAGCTCGCCATCGTCACCGCCCTCGCCGACCCCGAGCCGCGGCCCCGGCTGATCGACCGCTGCCTGGTGGCGGCGTACGACGCGGGGATGGAACCGCTGCTCATCCTCACCAAGTCCGACCTGGCGCCCGCCGACCCGCTGCTGGAGGTGTACGCGCCGCTGGGGATCCGCCACGTCGTGACCCGCCGCGACGACCTGGACGAGGAGAACGCCGAGACGGTCCGGGAGCTGCTGCGCGACCGCGCCACCGTCTTCGTCGGCCACTCCGGCGTCGGCAAGACGACCCTGGTCAACGGCCTGGTCCCGGACCGGCAGCGGGCCACCGGGCAGGTCAACGCCGTCACCGGCCGCGGCCGGCACACCACCACCTCGGCGCTCGCGCTGCGGCTCCCCGCGCCGCCGGGGGCGAAGCCCGGCTCGAAGCGGGCCCTGGCGCCGGGCTGGGTCATCGACACCCCCGGCTTCCGGTCCTTCGGCCTCTCCCACGTGGACCCCTCCCGGGTGATCCACGCCTTCCCCGACCTGGACCCGGGGACCGCGGACTGCCCGCGCGCCTGCAGCCACGACGAGCCGGACTGCGCGCTGGACGCCTGGGTGGAGGCCGGCAAGGCCGACCCGGCGCGGCTGTACTCGCTGCGGCGGCTGCTGGCCACCCGCGACACCCGCGAGGACGACTGACCCGCCCCTCCCCCCGCGCGGCCGGGCACCGCCGGGCCGGCCGCGGACGAGCCGCGTACGCCGGGCGGCCGCGGGGGCGCCCCGGCGTGCATACTCTCCGTAAGCGGACGCGCGGCCGGCCGCCTCCGGGCGGTCGGCCGCCGCCGCGCCCGCGGGGAGACCGGCCACCGGACGGATGGGAACCGCGGGTGCGGCGGCGCGCACGTCGGCACGTCGGCCGGAACCGAACCTTGGGGGATGTGTCCATGGCATGGCTGCTGGTGGTCTGCGCGGGCCTGTTCGAGACGGGCTTCGCGGTCTGCCTCAAGCTCAGCGACGGGTTCTCCCGCCTCTGGCCCACCGTCGCCTTCTGCTGCTTCGCGCTGGCGAGCTTCGGCCTGCTCACGCTCTCCCTCAAGCACCTGCCGGTCGGTCCCGCGTACGCGGTCTGGACCGGGATCGGCGCGGCGGGCAGCGCCACGTACGGCATGATCTGGCTCGGCGAGAGCACGAACACGCTGAAGCTGGTCTCGATCGCCCTGGTCGTGGCCGGGGCGGTCGGCCTGCAGCTCAGCGGCACCGCGCACTGAGCGGGCGGGAGCGCGGAGGGGGCCGGGGCGCGGAGGGGGCCGGGGCACGGAGAGGGCCGGGGGGCGGAGAGGGCCGGGGCGCGGAGAGGGCCGGGGCACCGGGCGGACCGGCCCGGCGGGCCGGCGCCGCGGGTCCGGCGGACCGGCCGGGCGGCTCACTCCTCGCCGGGGTCGCTGTTGGCGTCCCTCAGCACCTGCATGAGCGCGGCCAGCTGGTCGGCGCGGTCCGCCCCCAGCGGGGCCAGGAAGTGCCGCCGCAGCAGGGCCGCGTGGCGGCGGTGCCCCTCCTCGGCGAGCCGCGCGCCGCGCGGGGTGAGCACCGTGTAGGTGACCCGGCGGTCGCCGGGGCAGGGCTGACGGTCGATCAGGCCCGCCGCAGCCATCCGGTCGGCAAGCTTGGTGAAGCCGCCGCTGGTGAGGGAGACGTCGTGGGCCAGCCGCGTCATCGGCAGCCGGCGGCCGGGGGTGCGCAGCAGTCTGACCAGCACCTCGAACCAGGGACCGGGCAGGTCCACCCCCGCCACCCGCTCGACGCGCACCCGGCGCTCGGTGCGGACGCACCCCTCCAGCAGCAGCCCGTAGAGGGTCACCAGCTCGTGGTCGGAGATGTCCGTGGCGGCCGCGCCGCCGGCGGCCGGTCCCGCTGCCCGCTGTCCCATGGGGCCACAGTAGCCATGCGGGGCCCCGTCCGGACCCCCCGATCGGACGGGTCCGCATCCGCCGGGCGCACGAGCCGGGGCGCACCGCGCGCGAGCCGAGGTGACCCGCGGGCGCGCGGGTGGCTACGGTGAGGCCATGCCGGACTACCACGACGACCTCCGCCTCGCCCACGTCCTCGCCGACTCGGCCGACTCCGTCACCCTGGAGCGCTTCCGGGCCCTCGACCTGGAGGTGGAGACCAAGCCGGACCTCACGCCGGTCAGCGACGCCGACAAGGCGGCCGAGGAACTGGTGGCCGGCGTCCTGCAGCGCGCCCGGCCGCGCGACGCCGTGATGGGCGAGGAGTTCGGGCGGCGGGGCACCGGGCCCCGCCGCTGGGTGATCGACCCGATCGACGGCACCAAGAACTACGTGCGCGGCGTGCCGGTCTGGGCCACCCTGATCGCCCTGCTGGAGCTGGGGCCGGACGGCGAGCAGCCGGTGGTCGGCATCGTCTCCGCACCGGCGCTGGGCCGCCGCTGGTGGGCGGCCCGGGGGGCGGGCGCCTACACCGGGCGGGACCTGACCCGGGCGAGCCGGATCCACGTCTCCGGGGTGTCGCGGCTGGAGGACGCCTCGTTCTCGTACTCCTCGCTGTCGGGCTGGGAGGAGCGCGGACGGCTGGAGCCCTTCCTCGACCTCACCCGGTCCTGCTGGCGGACCCGCGCCTACGGCGACTTCTGGTCCTACATGATGGTGGCCGAGGGGGCGGTGGACATCGCGGCGGAGCCGGAGCTGTCGCTGTGGGACATGGCGGCGCCCTGCATCGTGGTGCAGGAGGCGGGCGGCCGCTTCACCGGCCTGGACGGGGTGGACGGGCCCGGGGGCGCGGACGCGGCGGCCTCCAACGGGATCCTGCACGGGGAGCTGCTGTCCCGGCTGAGCGTCTGACGGCGGGCGCGCGGAAACGGGCGCGCGGAAACGGGCGCACGGGCACGGGCGCGTGAACACCGGCGCGTGACGGCTCGTCCGTGCGGGCGCGGCCGGCGCGCACGCCGGGCACGGACGCCGCCGGGCGGACCGCGGACGGCACCGCGCACCGTCCGGGGTGCCGGATTCCCCCGGTTCCGTCCGGCCCTCTGGTCAGGGCGGTACGGGCATGTGAACATGGGAATCCCGGAGCTTGTGAATGTGTGAAGGGATTCCCGAGCTCGCCCGCCCCCCTGCCCAGGAGGTGGTCCGCACGTGCTCGTCCGCGACGCCATGAGTCCGGTGGTGCTCACCATCGGCCCCGCCCACACCCTCCGCCACGCCGCACGCCTGATGTCGGGGCGCCGCATCGGCGCCGCCGTCGTCCTCGACCCCGACACCTGCGGGATCGGCATCCTCACCGAGCGGGACGTCCTCAACGCCCTCGGCCGCGGCCAGGACCCCGACCTGGAGACCGCCCACGCCCACGTGACCACCGACGTCGTCTTCGCCGGCCCCGAGTGGACCCTCGACCAAGCCGCCGCCGCCATGGTGCGGGGCGGCTTCCGCCACCTGGTGGTGCTCGACGGCGGAGGGGTCGCCGGCATCATCTCGGTGCGGGACGTCCTGCGCTGCTGGGTCGGGGCGGGCCGCACGGCGGCCCCCGGGTCCGCCGCAGCCGTCCCGGCCTGAACCCCTCCGGCCCGATCCCCCGCCGGCCCGATCCCCCGCCGGCCCGATCCCCGTCCCGCGCGATCGGCGTCCGGCCCGAACCCGCCGCCGGCCCGAACCCTCCGAGCCGGACCCGCCGCCCGGGGTTCCGGCCGTGCGCGGCGGAAGCGTCCGCCCCGGCGGCGAGGGCGGCCCGGGTCCGTCCCGGGCCGCCACCGGAGCGGTTCCGCGGGGTCGGGCCGCCACGGCGCGCGATCCCGATCACCATCGCGATCGGGCCCCCGGACCACGACATGGACAAAGTCCAATTCACTATCATGACCAATTCACGACATATTACGGGTTCGGACATCCCCTGGTATCCTGACGGAATGAGCGACCTCCTGGAACGACTGCGCACCCGCGGCTGGCGGCTCACCGCCCAGCGGAGGGTCGTCGCCGAGGTGCTCGACGGCGACCACGTCCACCTGACCGCGGACGAGGTCCACGCGCGGGCCGCGCGGCTGCTGCCGGAGATCAGCCGGGCCACCGTCTACAACACCCTCGGCGAGCTGGTGACCCTGGGCGAGGTGCTGGAGGTCAGCACCGACGGCCGGGCCCGGCGCTACGACCCCAACGCCCACCACGCACACCAGCACCTGGTCTGCTCGCACTGCGGGACGATCCGCGACGTGCACCCGGTCGGCGACCCGCTGGCCGCCCTGCCGGCCGGCGAGCGGTTCGGCTTCACCGTCTCCGACGTCGAGGTGACCTACCGGGGCACCTGCCCCGACTGCAGCGCCACCGCCGCCTGAGCACGGCCCGGGAGACCGCCGGGACGGCACCGGTCCGCCGGCCCACCGGGGCCGGACGCCCACCCCTCCCGGGGCGGGACCCGGAGGGCCCGTGCCCGTCCGCGGGTCAGGCGGTCAGCTCGGCGTCCAGCGCCTCCAGCAGGCGCCCAGCCCGCTCCGCCACCTCGGCCGGCCCGGCCTCCGCCGCCCTCCGGCACCAGTTCCGGGCCTGCGCGAGGTCCCCGCGCCGCACGGCCGCCAGCGCCAGCCGCAGTGCGGCCCGGCCGTGGCCCGCGTCGGCGGCCCGGGTGTACCAGAGCGCCGCCGCCGCCTCCGCGCCCTCGCGGGCGAGCAGCAGGCCGAGGTTGAACGCCGCGCTGCGGCTCCCGGCCTCCGCCGCCCTCCGGTACCAGCCCTCCGCGGCGTCCACGTCGCCCTGCGCCGCCGCCCGCACGCCCATCCGCACCTGCGCGCGGCTGTGGCCGCCCTCGGCGGCGGCCTCGTACCAGCGGGCCGCCTCGTCGTCGTCGCCGCCCTGCCGCTCCAGCAGCGAGGCCAGCCGGAAGGCCGCCTCGGCCGAGCCCGCCCCGGCGGCCTGCCGGTAGCGGTGCTCCGCGGCGTCCAGGTCGCCGCGCCGCTCCCTGGCGACGGCGAGCTGCAGGGCGGCCTCGCCGTGGCCCTCGGCCGCCGCCCGGGCGTACCACTCCTGGGCCTCGTGCTGGTCGCCGCGGGCGGCGTGCAGGATGCCCAGGTTGAAGGCCGCGTCGACGCTGCCCGCCTCGGCGGCCTTGGAGAACCAGGGCAGGGCGCCGGAGGGGTCGTCGCGCTGGAGGAGCAGCACGGCGAGGGCGTTGCACGCCTCACGGTGGCCGGCGTAGGCCGCCCGCCGGTACCACTGCTCGGCCTGCGCCCCGCGGCCGGCCGCGGCGCACAGCAGGCCGAGGTTGAAGGCGCCGTTGTGGTCGCCCGCGTCCAGTGCGGCGCGGTACCAGCGCTCGGCGAGGGCCGTCTCACCCCGTTCGGCGTGCAGGGCCCCGAGCGCGTTGGCGGCGTTGCCGTCCCCGCCCTCGGCCGCCTGCCGCCACCAGTCGGCCGCGGCGGCGGTGTCGCCGGAGTCGCGCAGCAGGAAGCCGAGGGCGCAGGCGGCCCGGGGCTCGCCGCCGCCGGCCGACTGCCGGTACCAGCGGGCCGCCTCGTCCCGCTCGCCACGCTCCTCCAGCAGCACACCCAGCCGCAGGGCGGCGCGGGCGTGGCCGCGGGCGGCGGCGGTGCGGTACCAGGTCCCGGCGGTCTCCTTGTCCCCCGCCGCCTCCCGCATCCGGGCGAGCCGGTACGACGCCTCGCGGTGCCCCGCCTCGGCGGCGGCGCGGAACCAGCGCTCGGCGCGGACGTCGCGGCGGTGCTCCAGCAGGTCGGCGAGCGCGTAGGCGCCCAGCGGGTGCCCCTGGTCGGCGGCGGAGTGCAGCCAGTACTCGGCGCCCGACTCGTCGCCGTGGTCGCGCAGGTGCAGGCCGAGGGCGTGCGCGGCGGGCGCGCTCCCGGCGACGGCCGCCTGCCGCCACCACTGGGCGGCCTCCTCGCGCAGGCCGCGCCGGTGGAGCAGGACGCCGAGGTTGTTGGCGGCGGGCCGCAGGCCCGCGGCGGCGGCGCGCCTCAGGTGGGGCTCGGCCTCCTCCAGGTCGCCGCGGCGCAGCAGCAGGGCGCCGAGCAGGCTGGCGGCGCCGGGGTCGCCCGCCGCCGCGGCACCGCGGTAGCGGGCCTCCAGGGCCGCCTCCTCCCGGGCGGCGAGGGCGGCCTCGAAGCCGGCGGCGGACGCGGACCGGTCGGCGGTGCCGGGCCCCGGCAGCGGGCCGCCGTCGTCCTCCGCGGGGCCGTCCGGAAGGTCTGCGGGGTCGGCGGCCGGGCCTGCGGCGCGGTCCGCCGGGAGGTCCGCGCCAGCGGGGTCCGCCGCCGGGAGGGCGGCGGCGCGGCCGGACAGGGGGCTGCGGGGCGGGGCCAGGAGGGCGACGGCCTGCGGGACCTGGAGGTCGACCAGGGAGTGCACGCCGGAGCGCTGGGCGGGCAGCGCCCCCGAGGGGCTGTCGTCGGCGTGGTCGGCGAAGACGGCGGCGAGCGTGTCCGCGAGGCGGTGGAGCAGTGAGCCCGATCCGCCTGCAGGCGTACGCACCTGACCCTTCAAAACCTCTGCACCCTCCCCCATGCCGCTCATCGTCGCACCACCCGGAAGCCGCGTACACCTGGTATACCGCAGGACCTGATGTTACTTCAGCGTTTTATCGACTTCCCGACAGATCAACTCCACAAACCCCGTCGGCGTGTCGCCGGGTCCGACGGGGCGGCCCGCGCGGGCCCCGCCGGCGCCGCGTCGGCGCCCCGTCGGCGGAGCACCGGGGCGCGGCCCGGAGACGGGGGGACGCCTCCGGCGGAAAGCAGAAGGGCCCGCAGCCTGATCGGCTGCGGGCCCTTCTGACGCAGTAGCGGGGACAGGATTTGAACCTGCGACCTCTGGGTTATGAGCCCAGCGAGCTACCGAGCTGCTCCACCCCGCGTCGTTGTGTCCCAACCGTAGCACGCGTTCCGCCGCGACCACGAATCGCTTTCCGACCCGTCGTTCTGCTGCCCGCATCCGGGACGGCGAACCCCCGTGGACGCGTTCCCGTCCGGACACGAACCGTCACGGGCCGCAATCCCCGGGAAGACCGCGGAAAGCCGCCGGGGCGGCGGTCCGGGATCGCGCAGGGGCCGGGCAAAGCGGAAGGCCCGGTGCTGGCGCACCGGGCCTTCCGACGGAGTAGCGGGGACAGGATTTGAACCTGCGACCTCTGGGTTATGAGCCCAGCGAGCTACCGAGCTGCTCCACCCCGCGTCGTTGTGTCCCAACCGTAGCACGCGTTCCGCCGTGATCACGAATCGCTTTCCGCCGCACCGCTCCGCACCCCCTTCGCGCGGACTGCCGGAGTTCCGGGGAACCGGCGGGAAGGGGCCGCGGAAAGCCGCCGCGGCGGCGGCCGGGGATCCGGGGAGGGGAAGGCCCGGGCCGCCGGGAAAGGAGGCAGGAGCCGGAACCGCAGCCCGGACCGCAACCGCAACCGGGAAAAGCGGAAGGCCCGGTGCTGGCGCACCGGGCCTTCCGACGGAGTAGCGGGGACAGGATTTGAACCTGCGACCTCTGGGTTATGAGCCCAGCGAGCTACCGAGCTGCTCCACCCCGCGTCGTTGTGTCTCAACCGTAGCACGTCCCGGGCGGGGGGCGTCACGCCGGACGCCCCCCGCCCCGCCGTCACGGCGTGGGGCTCGGTGCGGGCGAGGGCGCCCCCGAGGGCGCGGGGGACGGCGAACCGGACGGCGCGGGGGACGGCGAACCGGACGGCCGCTGGGCCTTCACCGCCGCGTCGAGCGCGTCCCGGAGCTTCTTCTGCTGCTCGCCGTACGCGGCCCAGTCGCCCTTCCGGAGCGCCTCCTGGCCGGCCTGGAAGGCCGCCTGCGCGTCGTCCAGCGCCTTCTGCACCGCGGGGTTCGCGGGGCCCGCCGGGCCGGTGGGCGAACCCGGCGCGGTCGGCGTCCCGCCGGACGGCGGCGCGGTGCCGCCGGGCTCCGGCACGGTGCCGGCGTCCACCTTGAGCACCTGCTGCAGCGCCTCCTTGAGGGTGTCCGCGTAGGCGACGTTGTCGCTGCCGCCGTAGACGGCGAGCACCTTCTTCAGCTGCGGGTAGTTGATGTTCTTGCCGCGCACGTAGACCGGCTCCACGTAGAGCAGGCCGTCGCCGACCGGGAGGGTCAGCAGGTTGCCGTACTCCAGCGAGGAGTCGCCCTGCTTGAGCAGGTTGATGTCGTAGGCGATGCGCGGGTCGGAGTTGAACTTCGCCTGCACCTGCTGCGGACCGCGGACCGCCTGGTCCCCGCTGCGCTCCGGCATGGTCAGGATGTGCATCCTGCCGTAGTCCGGCCCGGGGTTGGCGTTCACCGCCATGAAGGCCGCCAGGTTCTGCCTGCTGGACGGCACGAAGCTGGTGGTGAGCGAGAACGCCGCCTGCTCGCCCGGCATCCGCACCGTCAGGTAGTACGGGGGCTGGTCGGCGCGGTTCTCGCGGGTCGGGTCGGTCGGCACCTTCCACACGTCGCTGCCGGCGTAGAACGCGGCCGGGTCGGTGACGTGGTAGCGGGTCAGCAGGTCGCGCTGCACCTTGAAGAGGTCCTGCGGGTAGCGCAGGTGCTGCATCAGGGCCGGGTCGATGGCGGACCGGGGCTTCACCGTGCCGGGGAAGGACTTCATCCAGGTCCTCAGCACCGGGTCGCGCTCGTCCCACTGGTAGAGGGTGACCTCGCCGGTGAAGGCGTCGACGGTGGCCTTGACCGAGTTGCGGATGTAGTTGACCCGGTCGGCCTGGGCCAGGACCTGCCGCCCGTCGGCGGTGAGGGAGTCGGCGGTGACGTCGCCCAGGGTGGTGCGGGAGGCGTAGGGGTAGCCGTTGCTGGTGGTGTAGCCGTCCACCACCCACTTCACCTTGCCGCCGACCACGACGGGGTACGGGTCGCCGTCGATGGACAGCCAGGGGGCCACGGCCTCGACGCGCTCCTTGGGGGTGCGGTCGTACAGGATCCTGGCGCCGGGGGTGATCGCCCCGGAGTACAGCAGCTGCGGCTCGGAGAACTTCACCGCGTAGGCGGCCCGGGTGAGCGGGTTGTCCAGGGAGACGCCGCCGCCGCCGTCGTAGGTGTAGGTGACCTCCTTGCCCGCGTCACGGTCGTAGTAGTCGAGCTCCTTGTTGGAGCCGCCGACGACGGAGTACGCGGTGGTCCGCTCGCCGAAGTAGACGCGCCACCTGGTGTCCGCGGGGAACTGCCCCCGGGGCGGCAGGCCGGACTCGGTGAAGACCGGGTCGCCGTCCGGGCCGACGGTGTTGCCCTTGGCGGTCACGGCCGCGTAGCCGTGGGTGTACTTGAAGTGGTCGTTGACCCAGTTGCGGCTGGGGACGCCAGCGAGGTTGAGCTCGCGCAGGCCGATCACGGTGTCCTGGACGCCGGCGCCGGAGCCGTAGCGGTCGATGTCCAGCGGCGAGGCGAAGGAGTAGTAGGACCGCTGCTGCTCGCGCTGGGTGAAGGTGGGCGACACGATGTTGGGGTCCAGCACGCGGATGTTCCCGAGCGTGGCGGTGTCCTTGTCGAGCGCCGCGCGGTCCGGGTCGACGGCGGCCCTGTACTGCTGGACCCTCGTCCCGTCGATGCCGTAGGCGGCCCTGGTGGCGTCGATGTTCTTCCGGATGTACGGCGCCTCCTTGCTCGCCTCGTTGGGCTTGACCTGGAACTGCTGCACGATCGCCGGGTACAGCCCGCCGATCAGCAGCGCGGAGAGCACCATCAGGCCGAAGCCGACCAGCGGGAGCGTCCAGGTGCGGCGCAGCGGCGTGACGAGGAAGAGCAGCGCGCAGATGACGGCGACGCAGCAGAGGATGGTCTTGGCCGGCAGGTAGGCGTTGGCGTCGACGTAGCGCAGGCCGGTCCAGCTGTCGGTGCCGCGGATGGCGCCGGACTTGAGCGCCAGCCCGTACCGGTCCAGCCAGTACGCGACCGCCTTGAGCGCCACGAAGACGCCCAGCAGCACCGCGAGGTGGCCCTGCGCGGCGGTGGAGACCCGCCGCCCCGGGCCCTGCAGCCGCAGCCCCCCGTACAGGTAGTGCACCAGCACGGCGGCGAGCAGCGCGACGACCACGGCGCTGAAGCCGAAGTCGAGCAGGAAGCGGTACCAGGGCAGGTCGAAGGCGTAGAAGGAGACGTCCTTGTGGAACTGGGGGTCCCGGGTGCCGAAGGAGGTGCCGTTGACCCACTGGAGCCAGGTACGCCAGCGGCCGGTCGCCGCGGCGCCGGCGATGAGGCCGGTGACCACGGAGGCGCCCAGCAGCACCCAGCGGCGGTAGGGGGCGACGCCCATGCGGTAGCGGTCGAGGCCCTGCTGCTCCGGGGACATCGCGCTCAGCGGCGGGCGCAGGCGGTGGGCGAGCCAGATGTTCAGCCCGACGGTCAGGGCCATCAGCAGGCCGAAAACCGCGAAGAGCCCGGTCTTGGTCCACAGCCGGGTGGTGAACACCGAGGAGTAGTGCAGCGAGCGGTACCAGAGCCAGTCGGTCCAGAACCCGGCGAAGACGGCGAAGAGGAGTGCCAGCACCGCGAGCACGCCGGCGGTCAGCAGCAGGGCGCGGGAGCGCCGGGAGGACGCGCCGACTCTGAACCGGGGTCCGGAGGGCCCCGCCCCTCCGCGGTCCGGCATCTGGAATACCAAGGTGCACACCTCTGTCGTCAGTGGGTCGGTGGGTCGGTGGGTCGGTGGGTCGGTGGGTCGGTCAGCGTCAGATAGGCAACTTACCCGGCATTCGGCCGAGTTCCCGGGGCTCCCGGATTACCGGCCCCCGGACTCCGCGGCGCCCGGCGGGAGCGGGGCGCGGGGACGGGGCGGGCGGGGCGCGGGGGCGGGCCGGGCGGGGCGCGGGGGCGGGCCGGGCGGGGCGCGGACCGGGGGCCTCCTGGAGGGGGGCGGGGGCCGCCGGGCGTGTGAGGATAGGGCCATGTCCGAGCACCCCGAGACCCCCGACGCGGCCCTGCCCCCCGCCGCGACCCCGCTGACCCGCGCCGTGCTGGAGATCGACGGCTACGCGGCCACCCTGGGCTGGGACCTGCCCGCGCGGCTCTTCGCCCTGGTGGACACCGGCCGCCTGCTGAGCAGCGAGCCCGCCCTGGCCGAGCAGCTGGGGCTGGAGGGCGCCGAGCCCGGCGGCCTGACGCCCGTGGAACAGGACGAGCTGCCCGAGGGCGCGGCGCTCGACGACTTCCTCGGCACCATCGCCTGGCCGGACGTGGTGTCCGGCTGCGCGCTGGTGGTGGAGCGGCTGATGCTGCCGCCGGACGCCGAGGCGAAGCTGCCCGAGGGGGCGGACGAGCAGCAGCTCGCCGCGTGGGTGGCCGAGCACCCCGAGCGCCAGGAGGTGCGGATCACGGCGGCGGTGCTGCGCGACGGCTCCCGGGAGACGGCGCTGCGGCTGCGGTCGAAGGACTCGGCCCGCGAGGTGCTGACCGGCGAGAGCCTGGTCCCGGGCCTCTCCGAGGCGCTGCTGGCGACCTTCGCCTGATCCTGCGCGGCCGGCGCACCCTCCGGACGGCCCGGCGGGCGCCGGGCCGTCAGCGGGCCTCCGGGCACCGGCGGGAGCGGGCCGCCGTCAGCGGGAGCAGGACGGCAGCGCGGCGGTGTCGCCGGTGCGGATGGCGTCCAGCGCCTCGAGCGCGCCGTGCAGGGTCTCCACCTTCACCAGGGTGAGTCCCGCCGGGGTGTCCCTGGCGGCCTCGGCGCAGTTCTCGGCCGGGGTGAGGAAGTACTGCGCCCCCGCGTTGCGGGCGGCGATGGTCTTCATGGAGATGCCGCCGATCGGGCCGACCCTGCCCGCGTCGGTGATGGTGCCCGTGCCGGCGACGAACTTCCCGCCGGTGATGTCGGACGGCTTCAGCTTGTCGACGATGCCGAGGGAGAACATCAGCCCCGCGCTCGGCCCCCCGACGTCCTGCAGGCCGATGTCGATGCTGAACGGGAAGGTGTGCTTGGTGCCGGGCTGGATGCCCACCATGGCGCGGTCGCCGTCGGGGGCCTTGACGGTGGTGACGGTCACCTTGCGGGCCGCGGAGGCGGCCTTCCCGTTCGGGACCACGGTGAAGACGACCGGCTGGCCGGGGCGGTGGCGGGTGACGAGCTTGGCGACCTGCTCCGGCGCGGTGACGGCGGTGCCGTCCACGGCCTTGACGGTGTCGCCCGCGTGCAGCCGGCCCTGGGAGGGCGAGCCGGCGACGACCGAGCCGACGATCACGTCGGTCCCCACCTTGTAGCCGAGCTCGCGGAGGGCGGCGGCCTTGGCACTGTCCTGCGAGGAGGCGAACTCCTCCGCGTTCTGCTGCTCGGCCTCCTGCTCGGTCTGGTGGTCCGGGTAGAGGTTGTCGTGCGGGACGACGGCGACGTCGTTGCGCAGCCAGCCGATGACGGCGGAGACCAGGCTCGGCTGGTAGTCGGCGCTGGTGACCTGGACCGTGGTCATGTTGAGGTGCCCGCTGGTCGGGTAGGTCCGCTGCCCGGTGATGCTGATCACCGGCTTGCCGTTCTGCTGCCCCAGCGTGTTGTAGGTGGGGCCCGGGCTCATCTCCGAGTACGGGACCTTCATGGCCGGCAGCACGGAGGCGCACAGCATCGCTATGAGCAGCAGGGTCGCGGCGAGCATCGTCGCAGAGCGGCGTGGCATGCCACGACAGTACGGGACGGGAACGGGCCTGCGCGTCCCGGCCCTCGCACCCGGCAGGGATCAGCCCCGCTCGGCGGGTACTGGCGCGGCGGTGCTGCGCTCCATGGCGGCCCGGAAGCGCTCGTAGTCGGCCAGCGAGGCGCCGTCGCCGGTCGCCTTCGGCGGCCTGGCGGCCCAGGCGGCCCACAGCGCGGCGGCGACCACCGCGACGACCGGAATGACCAACCAGGCGAGCGCGCCCATACCCGTACTCCCAGCTCAGATGCCTATGAGCAGATTATCCACCGGACCGGGGGACGCAGACGGCGCCCCGGCCCCGTATTCGCCCGGACGGGTGACGGCCCCGGGCGGGGCCGGAGACGGCGGCGGGCCGGGGTCAGCAGGCGCCGACCCACTCCTCCCCGCCGTCCGCGAACACCTGGTGCTTCCAGATCGGGACCTCGTGCTTGAGGTCGTCGATCAGGCGGCGGCACGCCTCGAACGCCTCCGCCCGGTGCGGGCAGGAGACGGCGACGATCACCGCGGTGTCCGTCACCTCCAGGTCGCCCACCCGGTGCACGGCGGCGAGCGCGCGGACCGGGAAGTCCGCCGCGACCTTCTCCGCGACCCGGCGCAGCTCGCGCTCGGCGGTGGGGTGGGCGCTGTACGCCAGGGAGGTCACCGGCCGGCCGCCGTCGTGGTCGCGGACGGTGCCCACGAAGACGGCGGTGCCGCCGGCCGCGGTGTCGCCGACGGCCGCGTACACCTCGTCGAGGGAGAGCGGCGTGTCGCGCAGCGCGAGCAGGCGGACGGGGTCGGGGATCTCCGGCATGGCCCCTACGATACGGCCTCCCCCCGACAGCCCCCGCAAGATCAACCCCGTCGGGTCCGGCGCGTCACCGGGTCGGGCCAGGGATGTCACCGGGTCGGGCCATGCGCACGGCCGGACGGGGGCCGGACAGGGCGCGGGGCCGGGGCCGGAGAGGGCGCGGGAGCGGCGCCGGACAGGGCGCGGGGCGTGGGGGCGGGGCCGGTACCGGGCGGGACCGGGGGCGGGGCCGGAGCGCGGCCGCGCACGGGCGGGCCCGGCGCTGCGGGCGCCGGTCAGGCGCGGCGGCGGCGGCGCGCCCGGCGGACCAGCGCGGCCGTGCCCACCAGCGCCACCGTGGCGCCCGCCGCGCCCAGCGTGGTGGCGGCGTCCTTGCCGCCGAGGCGGCGCCCGGCCACCGCGTGGTTGCCCTCCACCTGGGCGAGCAGCTCGGCCAGCACCTCCTCGTTGGTGTGGACCGGGCGCCAGCCGGCCTCGTGGAGCCGGCTGCCGGAGACCACCCACGGGTACATGGTGTACGCCAGGTCCCCGGCGGGGGCCGGGGTGAGGCCCAGCCGGTGGAGCCGGGCCGCGGTGCCGAGCGCCAGCGAGGCGGGCAGCTCCATCCGCCGGATGCCGGAGAGCTGCTCCACCTCCTCCTGCTCCAGCCAGCCGTCGCAGCCCACCGTGACCTCGCCCTCGACGCGGCCGAGCACGGCGTACTCCAGGGCGGAGGCCAGGTCGTCGACGTGGCAGAACTGCCAGCACGGCCGGGAGCCGGCAACCACCAGCAGCCGGGGCGCCTCGAAGTGCCGGGTGAGGACGGTGTCGACGCCGGGCCCGACCACCACGGCCGGGCGCAGCACGGTGACGTTGAGCCCGGGGTGGGCGCGGGGGGCGCGCCGGCCGAGCCGCTCGACCTCCAGCAGGTCGCCGACGAGGGATGCCTCCTCCGTGGCGCGCAGTTCGGCGTCCTCCGCGAGCGGCACCTCGTTGTCGGGCAGCGCGCCGTAGACCATGGCGGAGGTGCAGAGGACCACCCGGTGCACCCCGGCGGCCGCGGCGGCGGTGAGCACGGTCTGGGTGCCGCGCACGTTGTAGGCGGAGCGGACCTTGGGGTCGGACTCCATGCCGAGGTCCAGGGCGAGGTGGACCACGACGTCGGCGCCCCGCAGCCGCTCGGCGACGGCGGGGTCCCGGACGTCCAGCACGCGCCAGTGCACGCCGGGGACGTCGCCGCGGCGCTCGTCGACGCCGAGGACCCGGCGCACGCCGGGCGACTCGACCAGGCGGGCGGCCAGCAGCCGGCCGAGGCCGGAGGCCGCGCCGGTGACGGCGACCACCAGGGGCCTGCCGTCGTACGGCACGGGGGCGGCGGCCGGGCGGGCGGCGGCGCCGGGCGAGGCGTCCGCGTGCTCCCCGGCCCCGCGGCCTGCGGGACCGTCGCCGACCGGACCGCCGTCGCCGGCCGGGCCCGCGCCCTCCGCCGGGCCGCCGTCCCCGGTCGGCCCGGCATCCCCGGTCAGCCCAGAGCGAACGTCCGAAGGCGGGGAACTCACCGGCCATCCTCCACGGTTAGTTTTGTTGCGTACGTACGTGTGTCACGTACCGACCATCCTGCCCGAGGCGAGGGCATGGCGGTGCACCCGGCACGGGCAGGCCGCCGACAAGGCCGCCCGCGCCGCGGCGGAGCCGCACGGAACCTCGGACGGGCCATACCCGCCACAGCATGCAGTGACGGCCGACGAGATCGAGGAACTCGTGAGCGACATCCCCTTCGGATTCGGTGTCCCCCCTGAGGAGCCCGAGGACGGAAAGCCCGGCAGGGGCGGTGAGGGGTCCGGCTCCGGCCAGAACTCCGGCGGCGGCCAGAACGCGGGCGGCGAGGGTCCCGGCGGCGGGAAGGGCGGACCGGGGCAGGGCCCCGGCGGCACGCCGAACCCCTTCGGCTTCGGCGGCAACCCGCTCGCCGGGATGTTCGGCATGGGCGGCGCCCCGGGCTCCGGCGGCCCGGCGGACAACCCGTTCGCGGCCATGATGGGCGGCGCCTTCAACCCGGCGGACCTGGGGGCGGCCTTCCAGCAGCTCGGCCAGATGCTCTCCTTCGAGGGCGGCCCGGTCAACTGGGACCTGGCCACCGGCATCGCCCGGCAGACCGTGGTCGCCGGCGACGCCGAGGGCGGCGGCAAGGACCGCTCGGTGCGCGACGCGGAGCGGGCCGCGGTCGCCGAGGCCGTGCGCCTCGCCGACCTGTGGCTGGACTCGGTGACCGACTTCCCCTCCGGCGCCGGCACCGCCGTCGCCTGGAGCCGGGCGGAGTGGATCGAGGCCACCATCCCGGTGTGGAAGGACCTCGTCGACCCGGTCGCCGAGCAGGTGGCCGGCGCCATGGGCGGCGTGGTCCCCGAGGAGATGCAGGCCATGGCCGGCCCGCTGCTGGGCGTGATGCGCAGCATGGGCGGCGCCATGTTCGGCACCCAGATCGGACAGGCGCTGGGCGCCCTGGCGGGCGAGGTGGTCGGCTCGGCCGACGTCGGCCTGCCGCTGGGCCCGCCCCGCCAGGCGGCGCTGCTGCCGCAGAACATCGAGAAGCTCGGGGAGGGGCTGGACATCCCCGCCGAGGAGGTCCGGCTGTACCTCGCCCTGCGCGAGGCCGCCCACCAGCGGCTCTTCGCCCACGTGCCGTGGCTGCGGCAGCACCTGTTCGGCGCCGTGGAGGCCTACGCCCGCGGCATCAGGGTCGACACCGCGCGACTGGAGGACATGGTCGGGGAGCTGGACCCGTCCAACCCCGAGGCGCTGCAGGAGGCGCTGCAGGGCGGCGTCTTCCAGCCGGAGGACACCCCGGAGCAGAAGGCGGCGCTGGCCCGGCTGGAGACCGCGCTGGCGCTCGTCGAGGGCTGGGTCGACGCGGTGGTCCACGCCGCGGCGTCCCCGCACCTGCCGCACGCCGCCGGACTGCGCGAGACGCTGCGGCGGCGCCGGGCGACGGGCGGCCCCGCCGAGCAGACCTTCGCCACCCTGGTCGGCCTGGAGCTGCGGCCGCGGCGGCTGCGGGACGCCTCCCGGCTGTGGGCGTCGCTGGCCGACGCGCGGGGCCTGGAGGGCCGCGACGCCCTCTGGGGGCACCCCGACATGCTGCCCACGGCGGACGACCTGGACGACCCGGACGGCTTCGTCCACCGTGAGGAGCTGGACCTGAGCGGCTTCGACTTCTCCGACCTGGAGAAGCCCGGCACCGCGGGGCAGGCGCAGGAGGGCGGCTCCGGGCGGGAGAATGGCCCCGGCCCGGAGAAGGGCACCGGCCCGACCCCCCCGGGGGAGGACCCGGACGGCGGGACCGGCGACGGGAAGGACGACCCCACCGCATGACGCTGCACGACGACGCCCTCCGGGCACTGAAGGACTGGACCGCACCGGACACGCCCGAGGGCGGCCAGGAGCAGCTGCGGCTGGACTACATCGAGCACCTCGCGTCCCACCGGGACGGCCTCTGGCGGTCCTGCACCCCCGCGCACGTCACCGCCAGCGCCGTGGTCGTGGACCCCGGTCACGGTCGGGTGCTCCTCACGCTGCACCCCAAGGTGGGCCGCTGGCTGCAGATGGGCGGCCACTGCGAGCCGGAGGACGCCACGCTGGCCGGCGCCGCCCTGCGGGAGGCGACGGAGGAGTCCGGCATCCCGGGCCTGGTGCTGCTGGACGCCGGCGACGGCGTCGCCCCGGTGCGGCTGGACCGGCACCGGGTGCGCTGCGCCGGGCGCGACCGGCCGGAGAACGTCCACCTGGACGTCCAGTACGTCGCCGTCGCCCCGGCCGGGGCGGAGGCCGCGATCAGCGAGGAGTCCCTGGACCTGCGCTGGTTCGACTACGGCGCGCTGCCCGAGCTCGCGGACCGCTCGGTGCGCGCACTGGTGGAGCGGGCCCGCCTGCTCACCGGCTGACGCCGCCGCCGCGGAGAAGGCCGCGCCCGGCCCCGGCCCCCCGTCAGCGGGGGCCGGGCCGGGCCGCCGGCACGCGCAGCGGGACGCGCTGCGGGGGCAGCAGCTCGCTGGGCTGGACGACGACGTAGCCCGAACCGGAGAACGCCATCTCCCAGCCCTCGGTGGCGGTCCCGCGGCGCCGCCACACCTCGGTGTTGCGGCTCTGGGCCTGGAGCTGGACGTCCAGCTGCGAGGACCAGGCGACCACGGCGTCGGCGTCCGCGTAGCAGTACGCGCCGGGCTCGACGCGCATCACCAGCGGCTGCCCGGAGGTCATCAGCACCACCCGGCCGCTGCCCGACAGCTCCAGGCTGTACGCGCCGACGCCCGCGATGTGCTCGCCGCCCTGGATGTTGACGACCTGCCAGCGGACGGCGGAGTCCAGCGCGAGGACGTAGGGGCTGGTGACGGTCAGCTTCTCGCGCTGCAGGTCGAGGATGTGCAGGTGCTGGGCGAGGTTGGCCAGGTAGACCGTCCCCTCGCCGCTGCAGCGCATCAGCTCCAGGACCAGCGGGTTGCCGCTGCGGCGGCCCTGGCCGGGCGGGGTCCAGCCGGTGAAGGCGACCCGGCCGGTGTGGGCGACCATGGCGCCGCTGCGGGCCAGCACGTCGGAGCGCCCGTCCAGCCGGACCCGCAGCATCTGCGGGTTCTGCAGGGCGTAGCGGTCGTCGGTCCGGTTCTCGGTGTGGCCGAAGAGGGGGCTCTGCACGGTGACGGTCTCCTGGCTCAGCCGCGGATCTTGAGTCGGTCGGAGGTGTCCTCGCTGGGCTGCACCACGACGAAGCCGGAGCCGCCGAAGCCCAGCTGCACCGCCTCGCCGCTGCCCCGGCCGATCAGGGCGCCGACCTTCAGCGTGGAGCGGGCCTTGACCTTCAGCCCGGTGGTCCAGGCGACCAGCGCGTCCGGGTCGACGAAGGTCTCCGCCTCGGCGCAGTCCAGCACCACCGGCACGCCCCGGGAGGTGACGGCGATCCAGCCGCTGCCCGAGACGGTCACGTTGTACAGGCCGGTGCCGGCCAGCAGGGCGGGCCCCTTGACCTTCTCCACCCGGCAGGCGAGTCCGGCGTCGAGCGCGAGGAGGTGCGAGCCGTTCACCGACAGGGACTCGTCGTCGAGCTGGAGGACCAGCACGTCGGCGCCGTAATCGGCGAGGTAGAGGGTGCCGTCGCCCGACCAGGACATCAGCGGGGTGCGCTCCCCCGACGCCCACTCCCCCAGCGCGCTGCGGAACGACTGGGAGAGCGGCTCGTACTGCAGGAAGCCCTCGTAGGCGACCATGGCGCCGGGCTTGGCGTAGACGTCGCGGCCCGCCGTGACGGCGACCCGGCACATGGCCGCCCCGTGGTTGGCCATCCGGGCGCCGGTGGGGGCGGGGGCGAAGTGCCCGATGCCCTGGCCGGGCAGCGGCTGCGTGTCCATGGGCGGCGGCCTCTCAGACCTCGAAGGGCTGGACGACGATGAAGTTCCCCGGTGCGCCGCGGAACTGCAGGCTGTACGACTCGGCGGCGTGGCCGGCGTACGCGGAGCGGCGGATGCGGACCGGGGCGGTGGTGATCACCTGGGCGCCCCTGGTCCAGGCGACCAGGGCGTGGGCGTCGGCGTGGGTCTCGGGCGCCGGGGTGACGGGCAGCACCACGGGGGTGCCGTTCGTCTTGATGACGACGGTGCCGTGGCCGCCGAACATCAGGGTGTGGAGGCCGCCGTTCGGCAGTCCCTCGCCCTCGATCCGGCGCACCTCGTGCTCGATGCCGGCGTCGAAGGCCAGCACCCGGTCGGCACTGACGCAGAGCGCGTCGCCCTCCAGCCGCACCACGTGCAGCTGGGACGCCTCGTCGGCGAGGAAGACCTGGCCCTCGCCGCTGACCCGCATGAGCCTGAGCTGCTGGCCGGTGAGGTTGGCGGTGAGCCTGCGCAGCATGCCGGAGCTCTCGTGGGCGAAGTCCGCCTTGCCCTGGTAGGCGACCATGCTGCCGTGCAGGGCGAGGACGTCCCGGCCCTGGGTGACGGTCACCCGGACCAGGTTCGGGTTCTGCTGCACCCAGCCGGACTGCTCGGGGACCTCGGCGTACTTGACCAGCGACACCTTGACGCCCGGCTGCTGCGCGGGGGCTGGGGCGGGGGCGTGCGGCGGCACGGGGGACCCCGCCGGGACGCCGGCCGGCGTGCCCGCCGGAGCGGGTGCGGGGGCCGGCGCGGGCACGGAGGCCCGGGCGGGCCCCGCAGGGTCGGCCTGGGCGGGAACGGTCGGGGCGGGAACGGTCGGGGCGGGGGCCTGGGGCGCGTCGTCCTCCAGCACCTCGCCGCCGAAGTTCTCCAGCAGGGCGCGGAGCCCGCCGTCGAAGCCCTGCCCGACCGCGGCGAACCGCCACTCGCCGCCCTTGCGGTAGACGTCGGCGAGCATCACGGCGCGCTCGGTGCTGAACTCGGCCCCGGTGAAGGAGTACCGGCCGACCTCCTCGCCGCCGGCGACGATGCGCACGCAGCCGGCGGAGACCTGGGACATCCGCCCGTCGCCGTCGACGGTCGCGGTGAGGCTCAGCTTGTGGACCGCCTCCGGCACCTGGTCCAGCAGCAGGCGGAACGACTCGGTGTCACCGGACTGGGCTCCGAGGAGCCGGACCGACCCCTCGGGCGAGGCGGGCTGGTTGAAGAAGACGAAGTAGCGGTCGTCGCTCAGCCGCTCGGCGGCGTCGAGGCCGAAGCAGCTGATGTCGAAGCTCAGTCCGGGGGCGGAGATCTGCACGCCGATGTAGAGGTCGGTGCCCGGGGTGAGGTCGCCGATGCGGACCCTGGCTGCCTTGACGAGTTCCCTGGTCATGGCTGGCGGTGCTTCCCCTCCCTGCGGTCCGGCACGGATCCGGCGACCCTAGCACCGCCCCGTCGGGCGGTGTGAGGCTGCGGCCCGGTCCGGTCAGACGCACTCCTCGTGCGGGACGGCGGCCGGCTCCCCCGCGCCGGGGGCGGCGGGACCGGTCCCGGCGCCGCCTCCCGGCGGGTGCGGGAGCCGTGCGGCGGCGACCACCCCCTCCAGGTAGCCGCGGGCCCGCTCGGTGCGCGGGTACGCCTCCAGCAGGGCCCAGAAGCGGGGGCCGTGGTCGGACACCAGCAGGTGGGCCAGCTCGTGCAGCAGGACGTAGTCGACGACGTACTCGGGCATGCCCTGCAGCCGGTGGGAGAGCCGGATGGACCGCTCGGCCGGGGTGCACGACCCCCAGCGGGTGTTCTGGTTGGTGACCCAGCGGACCCGGGCGGGCACGGCCCGCCCGCCGAGGTACCGGTCGGACAGCTCGCGGGCGCGGGCGGCCAGGGCCTCGTCGCCGAGGGTGCGGCGGCTCTCCTGGGCGGCGAGCTTGTCCAGCATCAGGGCGACCCAGCGCTTCTCCTCGGCCGCGGACATCCGGGCCGGGATGAGCACGACCGTCCGGTCGCCCTCGCGGTAGGCGGAGACGGTGCGACGGCGGCGGGCGCTGCGGCGCACCTCGACGTCCCGCCCGTCGGCCTCGCGCCGGGCCGTGCCCTGCGCGCCGGGGTCGGAGGGCCGCGCCGGTCCGTCGGGGGCAGGCCGACGCGGCACCGCGGAAGAGAGGTCCCTTTCGGCTGCCACGGCGACGACGTTACCCGGTGGGTATGACAGAAGTCCCCCGCCCCGGCCGGATTCCGTGCCGGAGGCGGGCGGAGGTTGTCCACAGGGTGTCCCCCGGCTGCGCGAAGACGATCGGATGATCTCCGGGGCCTGTGGACGACCGGCTTCCGCTCCGGACCGCCCCCGCAGCATGCTGCGGGGGTGGCCGAAAGGAGGGGCGGATGTCCCGACCCGTGACCGAGACCCTGACCGAGCGCGTGCGCAGGCCCGTGACCGCGGCCGGACCCGCAGCCGGACCTGCGGCAGAGCCCGCCGCCGGACCTGCGGCCGGGCCCCTGGCCGGACGCGCGGCCGAGCCCGTGGCCGGACGCGCGGCCGAGCCCGCGGCCAGGCCCGCGCTCAAGGGGGCGCTGCCCCGCGTCTGGCGGGACCGCGACGTACTGCAGTTCGGAGCCGTGGCCGAGCGGGCGGTCGTGCTCGACGGCGTCGGGCCGGCCGTGAGCGCCTTCCTGGACCTGGTCGACGGCAGCAGGGGGACCGAGGAGCTGGCTGCGGAGGGCGAGCGGCTGGGCGTCGGCGCGGGGCCGGCCCGGGAGTTCCTGGCGTCGCTGGCCGGCGCGGGCCTGCTGGACGACGCGGGGGCGCAGCAGCCCCTCACCCCGCTGCCCGCCGCGCAGCGCGGCCGGCTCGCCCCGGACATGGCCTCCCTCTCCCTGGTGCACCCGGAGCCCGGGGCGGCGCCCGCGCTGCTGGCCGCCCGGAGCCGGGCCTTCGTGCAGGTGCGGGGCGCGGGCCGGGTGGGCGCCGCCGCGGCGGCGCTGCTGGCGGCCGCGGGCGTCGGCAGGGTCGACGTGGTGGACGGCGGGCGGGTGTCCGCCGGCGACTGCTCTCCTGCGGGGGTGCCGCCGGAGGACGTCGGCCGGCTGCGCACCACCGCGGCCCGGGAGGCGCTGCACCGCGCGGTGGGGCGGGGCGTCCGGGCGGCGCCCTCGGACGGCTCGCGGCCGGACCTGGTGGTGCTGGCGCCCCGCGACTGCGCCGCCGGACTCGCGACGGACCCGGTGCAGGGCCGTGAGCTGATGCGGGCGGGGGTCCCCCACCTGTGGACGGGCGTGACGGAGCACCTGGGCCTGGTGGGGCCGCTGGTGCTGCCGGGGGCGTCCGCGTGCGCCGGGTGCGCCGCCCTGCACCGGGGCGACCGGGACCCCGCCTGGGCCCGGCTGGTGGCCCAGCTCTGCTCGGACGGTCCCGCCCGGGCCCGCACGCCGGCCTGCGACACCGCCCTGGCGGCCGCCGTCGCCGGGCTCGCGGCGCTGCACGTGCTGATGCTGCTGGACGGACTGCGGCCGCCCAGCGTGGACGGGGTGATGGAGCTGTCGGCGGCGGACGGCATGGCGCGGCGCCTGCGGACGGACCTCCATCCCGCGTGCGGGTGCTCGTGGTACGGCGGTTAGCGGCGGGCGGGGGCGGGCTGCGCGGCGGGCCGGGGAGGACGGCGCGGCGGGCGGGGTCGGGCGGGGACCCGGGGGGCAGCGGGCACAATGGCGGGGGGACCGCCCCCCGCGACCGCGTGGGAGCAGGGCGGACGTGTGCCAGGGAGGCCAGTGTGAGCGATCTTCCACGCAAGGCAGTGACCCGGACCGCGAAGCTCGCGGCACTGCCGCTGGGGATAGCGGGTCGCGCCACGCTAGGCCTGGGGAAGCGGATCGGCGGCCGGCCCGCCGACGTCGTCGCTGCCGAGCTCCAGCAGCGCACCGCCGAGCAACTCTTCAAGGTGCTGGGCGAGCTCAAGGGCGGCGCGATGAAGTTCGGGCAGGTGCTGTCGGTGTTCGAGGCGGCCCTGCCGGAGGAGGTGGCGGGCCCCTACCGGGCGGCGCTGACCAGACTGCAGGACGCGGCCCCGCCGATGCCCTCGGCCACCGTGCACGCGGTGCTGGCGGAGCGGCTGGGACCGGGCTGGCGCGACGACTTCCTGGAGTTCGACGACCGCCCCGCGGCGGCCGCATCGATCGGCCAGGTGCACCGGGGCGTGTGGCGGGACGGCCGGCAGGTGGCCGTGAAGGTGCAGTACCCGGGGGCCGGGGAGGCGCTGCTCGCCGACCTCAACCAGCTGGCCCGGGTGGCGCGGCTGGTCGGACCGCTGGTCCCGGGGCTGGACATCAAGCCCCTGATCACGGCGCTGCGCGAGCGGGTGGCGGAGGAGCTGGACTACGCCTTGGAGGCGGAGGCGCAGCGGGCGCACGCGCGGGAGTTCGCCGACGACCCGGACATACTGGTGCCGGACGTGGTCTCCCAGGCGGACCAGGTGCTGGTGACGGAGTGGATGGACGGCGTGCCGCTGGCGGAGGTCATCGCCCGCGGCAGCCAGGAGGAGCGCGACCGGGCAGGGGAGCTGCTGGTGCGGTTCCTGTTCGCCGGGCCGGCCCGCACCGGGCTCCTGCACGCCGACACCCACCCCGGCAACTTCCGGCTGGTGAAGGGCGACGGCCCGGCCGGGACCTGGCGGCTGGGCGTCATGGACTTCGGCACGGTGGACCGGCTGCCCGACGGGCTGCCCCTGCCCATCGGCACGGCGCTGCGGCTGGCGCTGGCCGACGAGGCGGGCGCGGTGCTGGAGATGCTGCGCCGGGAGGGCTTCGTCCGGCCGACGATCGAGCTCGACCCGGAGGCCGTGCTGGACTACCTGCGGCCGATGATCGAGCCGGCCGCCACGGACCGCTTCACCTTCACCCGGAGCTGGATGCGGACCCAGGCGGCGCGGATCGCGGACCCGCGCTCGCCGGCGTACGACCTCGGCAAGCAGCTCAACCTGCCGCCGTCGTACCTGCTGATCCACCGGGTGACGCTGTCCACGGTCGGCGTCCTGTGCCAGCTGGGTGCGGAGGCTCCGTTCCGGGAGGAGCTGATGGAGTGGCTGCCCGGTTTCGCCGGGGACGAGGGCCTGGGCTGAGCCCGGACGCCGTGCGGCCCGCCAGGCGGCTGGGGTGCCTGGCGGGCCGTGGTGCGGTGCGGTGCATGTCGGTCGTGCGGTGCAGTGCGGTGGAGTGCGGTGCGGTGGCGCGGTGCGGTGCACGTCGATCGTGCGGTCCGCCGGATGCGCCCCCTCGGCCTCCTACTGCATGAGGGCGACGGCGAGGGCCCGGCGGGCGCGCAGGCCGGCGCGCTCGGCACGCCGCTTCATCCGGCGGGCGTCGACGAACTGCCGGACGAGGCGTTCGTGCTCCGCCTCCCGGTGCATGTGTTGCATATGGGCACGGGCCATGGCTTCGTGCATGAGATGCATGTCTCGGGTCCTGTTCTGGAGTGTCAGTTCGGAGGTCTGCTCGGGGCGGACGGCGGGGTCGGCGATCGGGGTCATCGTGGGGTCCTGCTCGCGGTACGGGGAGTCGGGGAGTTGGGGATCGGCCTTGGCGGCGGCGATGCGGACGGAGATCCGCAGGACGTCGGCGGGGCTGACGTCGGCCGGGCGGACGGCGGTGGCGGTCACGCGGCGACCTCGGTCTTGCGCGGACGGCCCCGCGGCCGCTTGCGGGCCACGACCACACCCTGGACGAAGAGCTCCCCGCCCCAGACGCCCCAGGGCTCACGGCGCTCCAGCGCGCCCTGGAGGCAGGCCGCCTTCACCGGGCAGGTGGCGCAGAGGGTCTTCGCGTACTCCACGTCCGCCGGGGTCTCGGCGAAGAAGACCTCGGGGTCGTAGGAGCGGCAGGGGATCGTCTCACCGAGGGCGTCGGCCTCGGCGAGGGCGGTGATCTGCATCAGGGAAACCTCCGGGGGGCCGGCCTTGTCGGCCGGGGTGATCGGCTCTGTCGTCGGTACGGACGGGGGGTGCGGTGTGGTGACCGTGGACACGTGTGCGTCTTCCTCGTCTGGTGTTGTCGTGCCGGCCTTGTGGGCCGGTGGGGCGGTGGTACCGGACAAACAGAAGGGCCGCGGATCCCGGTGACGGGTTCCGCGGCCCTGGAGGCGCCGACCTGATGCTGGATCAGGTTCGCTCTCTCCAGGGTGCTCGGCCGCGGAAGGCCTTCGCCGAACGGGCGGCATCGGCCGCAAAATCGGCCGCTGCCTGGTGGATCCGGTAGTCCTGCTGGTTGTCGGCACCGAGGGTGTGGACGTGGCCGTACAGGTCGGCCGCTGCCACTGCCTTCGGTGCCTGGACCGGTCGCTCGCTGCGCTCCACGACGACGGGGGTCCAGCCACGGGTGAGACCGGTGGCGGCAGGCATGCCCGCACCGGACAGACCGGTGCCGTACATGCCGGTGCCGGACAGTCCGGTCCCGCCGAGAGCGGGAACGCCTGCAGCCAGGACGACGCAGCCGCGCAGACGCGCGGCGGCGGAGACGCCCTTGGCGGCGAGGACGGTCTCGCCCGTCAGTTTGATCGTCGTGATCGTCTTCGTGGTCTCCACGGTCTCCGCCTCCTCTCGGCGTCTCACGGGCTCCGGTCCCCCGGCTCCCGACTGGCTGGCATGGTCGGTCGTGCGTGTGGTGCGCGTTGTGCGTGTGCAGGCGTGAGAGGCGGGTTCCGCATGGTGTGCGGCTACGCCCCCCGGCTGCCTCGGCAGGCTATTGCGCCCGGGTCGGGACGCGCAAACTATTTTTCGGGCGAGTCCTCGGGAAGGTCGCCGGCGCCGTCCCCCGGGGCCTCCGGGGGGTCGTCCGGCAGCCGTCCGTCCGGGGCGCCGCCCGGCTCCTCCCCCGCGCAGAGCGCCAGCACGTCGGCGCCGTACTTCTCCAGCTTGGAGGGGCCCACCCCCGGGATCCCGGCGAGCGCGCGCTCGCTGCCCGGGGGGTCCTCCGCGATGGCCGTCAGGGTGGCGTCGGTGAAGACCACGTAGGCGGGGACCCCCTGGCTGCGGGCCTGCACGCTGCGCCACTCCCGCAGCCGCTCGAAGAGCGCCTCGTCCATCGAGGAGGGGCAGTCCTCGCAGCGGCGCAGCTTGCGCTCCACCGCCTCGGTCAGCGTCCGGCCGCAGACCCGGCACTTCACCGGCCCGCGGTTGCGGCGCGCGGCGCGCTCGCCGGCCTCCGCGCCCCCCGGGCCGCCCCGGCCGCCGCGCCCGCCGGCGCGGGAACCGGACCCGGGCCGCAGGCCGTCCAGGAAGCGGGTGGGGATGCGGCCGGCCCGGCCGCCCGGGGAGCGGGCGAGGGCCCAGGAGAGGGAGAGGTGTTCGCGGGCCCGGGTGACGCCGACGTAGAGGAGCCGCCGCTCCTCCTCGATCTGCTCGTCGGTCTTGGCGTAGGTGATCGGCATCATGCCCTCGGTGAGGCCGACGAGGAAGACGGCGTCCCACTCCAGGCCCTTGGCGGCGTGCAGCGAGGCGAGGGTGACGCCCTCCACGGCGGGCGCGTGCTGGGCGTTGGCCCGGGCGTCGAGCTCCGCGACGTACGCGCCCAGGTCCGCGGGCAGCCCCGCGCCGCGCTGCGCCGCCTCGAACTCCTCCGCCAGCCGCACCAGGGCGGCCAGCGACTCCCAGCGCTCGCGGACCGCGCCCGAGCCGCCCGGCGGCTCGGGGGTGAACCCGCGGGTGGCCAGGACCGCGCGCACCTGGGCGGCGAGGTCCGGCCCGTCCACCGCGAGGGTGTCGGCACCGGCCCGGGCGGCGCCGCGCAGCAGCATGCCCGCCTCGCGGATCTCGGGCCGCTCGAAGAACCGCTCGGCCCCCTTGAGCTGGTAGGGCAGGCCGAGGTCGGCCAGCGCCTGCTCGTAGACCTCCGACTGGCCGTTGGTGCGGAAGAGCACCGCGATCTCGCTGGCCCGCACGCCGCGCGCCAGCAGCTCCCGGATGCGGTGCGCGGTGCCCTCGGCCTCCGCGGGCTCGTCGGCGTACTCGGCGTAGACCGGCTCGGGCCCGGCGTCGCGCTGGGACACGAGCTCCAGCCGGTGGCGGGCCGCCTCGCCGCGGGCCTGGGCGAGGAGGCCGTTGGCGAGGTGGACGACCTGGGGGGTGGACCGGTAGTCGCGCACCAGCTTCACCACGGTGGCGTCCGGGTGCCGGGTGCGGAAGCCCAGGAGGTAGTCGGGGGTGGCGCCGGTGAAGGAGTAGATGGTCTGGCTGGCGTCGCCGACCACGCAGAGGCTGGAGCCGGGGCCGACCCACTGGTCGAGCAGCCGCTGCTGGAGCGGGGAGACGTCCTGGTACTCGTCCACGGTGAAGTGCTGGTACTGGGCCCTGACCTGCTCGGCGATCTCCGGCCGGTCCTCCAGGACGGCGGCGGTGAGCAGCAGCACGTCCTCGAAGTCGATGACGCCGCGGTCGCGCTTGAGCTGCTCGTAGAGGCCGTACACCCGGGAGACCTCGGCCGGGTCGCGGGGCGCGTCGCGGCCCGCCTTGGCGACGGCGGCCGCGTAGTCCTCCGGGACGATCTGGGTGACCTTGCACCACTCGATCTCGCCGGTGAGGTCGCGCAGCTCGGTGCGCTGCACCCGCAGCCCGCAGCGGCCGGCGGCCTCGGCGACGAGCTGGACCTTGCGCTCCATGAGCCGGGGCACCTCGCCGCCCACGGCGCGCGGCCAGAAGTACTGGAGCTGGCGCAGCGCCGCGGAGTGGAAGGTGCGGGCCTGCACGCCGTCGGCGCCCAGCTGGCGCAGGCGGCCGCGCATCTCGCCGGCGGCGCGGGCGGTGAAGGTGACGGCGAGCACCTGCTGCGGCCGGTAGACGCCGCTGCGCACGCCGTAGGCGATGCGGTGGGTGATGGCGCGGGTCTTGCCGGTGCCCGCGCCCGCGAGCACGCAGACGGGCCCGTGCAGCGCCGTGGCGACCGCGCGCTGCTCGGGGTCGAGGCCGGCGAGGACCGCGTCGGCGTCGGCCGGGGCGCCGGGGGCGGCGCCGTGCGGTGCGCGGGAGTCGTCCGGGACCGGGAGCTGTGCCTGCATGGCCCCATCCTCTCAAGTCCGGCGGACAGCCCGCTCCGGGTTGTCCACAGGCGCGGTGTGTTCGTACGACCGGAACCCGTGCGGCGGGCGGCGGGCGGCGGGTGCGGGGGCGACCGGAGGGGGGCGCCCGCGGGGCGGGCGGAATGTTCCGGGCGGGCGGGTCGTTGCACCCGCCGGCAGCGCGCTCCCGAGTGCGCCGCGCACACCCCACGAGCGAAGGAGTCCACCGCGATGTCCGTCACCATGTACAGCACCACCTGGTGCGGCTACTGCCGCCGACTCAAGGGCCAGATGGACCGCGAGGGCATCGCGTACACCGAGGTCAACATCGAGCAGGACCCGGCGTCGGCCCAGTTCGTGGAGTCCGTCAACAACGGCAACCAGACCGTGCCGACCGTGCTCTTCGCGGACGGCACCGCGCTGACCAACCCCTCGCTGGCCCAGGTGAAGGCCAAGCTGGGCGTCTGACCCCGCACGCCCGGGCCGCCGGCCCGCGACCGTCCACCGGTCGCGGGCCGGCGGCTTTCGCACGGCCGCACACGCCCGCACGCCCACGGGCGCACCCGGACCGGACCGGACCGGCCGACGGGCGCACCCCCGCGGCGGGCGGCCCTCAGCGCTGCGCGGAGGCCCGGACCGGACGGGCGTCCCGGGCGGCGAGGTCGCCGAGGCCGTACCGCAGCCGGCTGCGGTCGGCCGAGTAGCGGGTCTCGATCACCCGCACCGGTCCGCGCACGTCGTAGGTCGCCCGGGTCTGCACCATGAGCGGCACGCCCGGCCCGGCCTGGAACCACTGCGACTCCTCCGGCCCCGGCATCCGGGCGGTGACGTGGTCCACGGCGCCGATCTCGGTGCGGCCGATGCCGGCGAGCACCTTCTCGTCCCCGCCGTCGACCGGGTCGGGGTCCATCAGCGGGGTGCCCGCGGCGAGCCCGGCCGGGAAGTGGCTCTCCTCGATGGACCACGGCTCGCTGTCCATGAAGCGGAGCACGCGGCGGAGGACGACGGCCTCGCCGGGCCGCAGCCCGAGCCGGTCGGCGATGTCGGTGCGGGCCCGTACGATCAGCATCTCGAAGTCCGCCGTCAACATGCGGCCCGCGGCCCGCGCCTCTTCCGTGTACACCTCGGAGGGCGCCGCCAGGATGTCACGGGGCTGCGGTTCGGACGGGGAGCGGTATGCGTGGTGGTCCAGGACCGAGTGGTCCTTCAGGAATGTGCCCTTGCCCTGCACGCGGATGAGCAGACCCTCGTTGACCAGCACGTCCACGGCCAGCCGGACGGTGTTGCGGGCGACTCCGTACTGCGTCTCGAGATCGGCCTCGACGGGCAGCGCCGCCCCGCCCTGCCACTCGCCGGCGGCGATCCGGCGGCGCAGGTCCGCGGCGAGGCGCTGGTATTTGGGCGCTTGTCCTGGGCCTCGGGAGATGTTCACCCGATGAATGTAGCGATTCCGGTTGCACCCATTCCAGGAAATCAGCCAACATAAGTCAAGACTGGAACCATTAGATTGATTCCAATGACTTGCCATCGGGGGCGGAATTCATGCCCGTACACATCAACGCGCACGGAGCCGGAAGGCAACGGGCCTGCCTTGGAGCAGCCATGAACGATCGGGGTGCATGGGCCACGACGGCCACTTTCCCGCCCCACCCACGGAACGTCGCCCGCAGCAGGCTGCTGACCAGGACCGCCCTGGCCGCCTGGGGCGCGCAGCAGCTGTCCGACAGCGCCGAGATGGTGGTCTCCGAGCTGGTCACCAACGCCGTGCGCTACGGCTGCGGCCCGGTGTCGCTGGCCCTGGTCCTCACCGCGGAGGCGCTGCAGATCTCGGTGTCGGACGGCGGCCCGGCGCTGCCCGCGCCCAGGGACGCCCGTGCCGACGAGCCGGGCGGCCGGGGCCTGCAGATCGTGGAGACCCTCTGCGACGGCTGGCAGGTGACCTCCCGGCTGACGGGCAAGACCGTCACCTGCTGGCTCGGCGGCGACCGCGCCGCCGAGCCGCGCCCCGGACCGGCCGGACGGCACCGGCGGCCGTAGCCGTCCGGGGCCCGCGGGAGCGGACGCGGCCGGACCGGGCCGCCCCGCAGGACGCCGGGTGCACCCGATCGGGTGCACCCGGCGCTGGGGGCGTGCGCCCGGCGCCGGGGGCGCGGAACCGGCGCCCGGGGTGCACGCGGGGCGTGGAGCGTGCCGAGTGCGGGACGGGCCAGTGCGGGACGGGCCGGCGCGGGACGGCCGCCGGCCCCGGTGCCCGGGACACCGGCGTCCCGGGCGCCGCGCGCCGGTCCGCCGGTGCCCGGAGCACCGCTACCAGCGCACCGCTACCAGCGCGCCGCCGCCGGGATCGGCTCGCCGTACCAGCGCTCGATCAGGTGCCGTGCGATCGAGATACCGGACGGCGGCAGCATCTCGCCGGACTCCCACCCCGCCCGCAGCTCCTCCCGGCTGACCCACCGGGCCTCGGAGAGCTCCTCGCCGTCCACGGTGATCGCGGTGCCGTCGGGGTGCGCCCGGGCGGTGAAGCCGAGCATCAGGCTGGACGGGAACGGCCACGGCTGGCTGGCGACGTACTCGACCTCCGCCACCCGCACGCCCGCCTCCTCGGCGACCTCCCGCACCACGGCCTGCTCCAGCGACTCCCCCGGCTCGACGAAGCCGGCCAGCGTCGACCAGCGCCCCTCGGGCCAGAGCGTCTGGCGCCCCAGCAGGCAGCGGTCCTGGTCGTCGGTGACCAGCATGATCACCGCGGGGTCGGTGCGCGGGTAGTGCTCGGCCGCGCAGGAGGTGCAGCGGCGGACGTGCCCCGCGCCCGCCTTGCGGGTCGGGTGCCCGCACCGCGAGCAGAAGGAGTGCAGCCGGTGCCAGTTCTCCAGCGCCACCGCGTGGACCAGCAGCCCCGCGTCGCGGTCGGAGAGCAGGCCGCCCACCTCGCGCAGGCCCGCCGGCCGGGCGTCGCCGTCCAGCCGGCCGGGCAGCGACTCGCCCGCCAGGGAGAAGTACGAGACCCCGTCCTCGTCGGTGCCGAGGAAGTAGCGGTCGCCCTCGTCCGGCGCCTCGAAGGAGGGGACCAGGACCAGTTCGGTGCCGCGCTCGGTGTCGACGACGAACGCCTCGCCGCCCGAGATCGGCAGCACCCGGGTGCTGGGGTGGCTCCAGGCGGCGGCGAGCCAGGGCTCGTCGAAGCGGCGGTGCGCGGCCCGGTCCACGCCGGCCCGGGAGAGGGCGAGCGCGAGGGGGGCCGGTACCGCCTGCTCCCCGGGGCCGGGCGCCGCGGTGCTCATCGGGCGTCCTCCCCCGGGGTCCAGGTCTCGGCCAGGTCGCCCCAGAGGTAGGCGGAGGTCTCCACGCCCTTGAGGAGCAGGTCCAGCTCGACCTTCTCGTTCACCGAGTGCCAGCCGTCGGACGGCACCGAGATGCCGAGGAAGAGGACGGGGGCGCCGAGGACGTCCTGCAGGTCGGCGGCGGGTCCGGAGCCGCCCTCGCGGGTGAACCTGACCTCCTTGCCGAAGGACCGGCCCATCGACCGCACCACGGACTGCAGGGCGGGGTGGTCCAGCGGGGTGAGGCAGGGGCGGGTCGCGCCGGGGAAGGTGATCTCGTGCCGGATGCCGTCGGGCAGCTGCGCGGCGGCCCAGGCGCGGACCGCCTCGCGGACCTTCTCCACCTCCTGCCCGGCCACCAGCCGGAAGGAGAGCTTGAGGTGCGCGGAGGACGGGACGATGGTCTTGCCGCCGGGGCCGGTGTACCCGCCCCAGATGCCGTTGACCTCGGCCGTCGGCCGGGCCCAGATGCGCTCCAGGGTGGTGTACCCGGCCTCGCCGAGCACGCCGTGGGAGCGGGCCGTGCCCAGCCACCGCTCCTCGTCGAAGGGCAGCTCGGCGAAGAGCTCGCGCTCCCGGTCGGTCAGCTCCACCACGCCGTCGTAGAAGCCGGGGACGGCCACCCGCCGGTCGGCGTCGTGCAGGGCGGCGGCCAGCCGGGCGGCCTCGGTGGCCGGGTTGGGCACGGCGCCGCCGAAGGACCCGGAGTGGATGTCCTGGTCCGGCCCGTACAGGTCGACCTGGCAGTCCGCGAGGCCGCGCATGCCGGTGCAGACGGTGGGGGTGTCCTCGGCCCACATCCCGGTGTCGGAGACGATCACCGCGTCGCAGGCCAGCCGGTCGGCGCGGCAGCGCACCAGGTCGGCGAAGTTCGGGGAGCCGGACTCCTCCTCGCCCTCGATCAGCAGCTTGAGGTTGACCGCGGGGGCGGTGCGGCCGGTCGCGGCCAGGTGGGCGCGCACGCCCAGGGTGTGGAAGAAGACCTGGCCCTTGTCGTCGGCGGCGCCGCGGGCGTACATCCGGCCGTCGGCGACGACCGGCTCGAACGGGTCGGTGGCCCAGCCGTCCTCGCGGGCGGCGGGCTGGACGTCGTGGTGGCCGTAGACCAGCACGGTCGGGGCGTCCGGGTCCCCGGAGGGCCACTCCGCGTACACCGCCGGCAGGCCCCCGCCCGCGGCGCCCGGCTCCTCGGCCCCGGCGCCGGTCTCCCAGACCTCCGCGACCGGGAAGCCGGTCGCGCGCAGCCGCTCCGCCAGCCACTCGGCGGACCGGCGCACCTCGCCGGCCCGGGCGGGGTCGGCGGAGACCGAGGGGATGCGCAGCCAGGCGGCGAGGTCGTCGAGGAAGGCGGCGCGGTGCTGGTCGATGTGGGCGCGGACGGCGCTGTCCGGGGTTTTCGTCATGGAGACGACTTTAGTTCGCCCGGGGCGGGGCGTGCCGCCGGCCGCCGGCCCGCGGGGGCCGGCCCCGGACGTGTGATGCGTCACGCCCGGGGCCGGCGGCGGTGCGGCGGTGCTCAGCCGGCGCGCCTGACCAGGGCGATCCGGGAGCGGGAGAGCAGCGCGGCGAGCAGGGCCGCGACGGCGGGCAGGACGGCCACCGTGGCGGCCAGCTGCCACCAGGGGAAGACGATCGAGACCGTGTCCAGGGAGCCCATCGTCGCCTGCTCCACCTCGCGCAGCGCCACGGCGGGCACCACGCCGCAGACCGTCCCCAGCAGCGCGCCCATCGCGGCGACCACCCCGCACTGGAGGCCGGAGAGGCTCCGGCGGATGCGGGGGGCGGCGCCGACGGCGGCCAGGGTCGCCAGGTCCTGCTGGGAGTCGGCCGCGGCGAGGCCGGTGGCGATGCCGGCGGCGCCCAGGGCGACCAGCGCCGCGAAGAGCGTCAGGCCGAGGGTGGTGAGGGTGCCGCTGGAGCGGTACCCCCGCTCGACGTCGAGCGAGGCGTCGGGCGTGATCGGCGCCACCGCGGCGTAGGCCCGCTGCACGTCCGCCTCCGAGGGGGCGGCGGCAGGCTGCCACACGGAGCCCGCCTCGGTGAGGCGCAGACCGGCCCGGCGTGCGGCGGCGGGCGGGAGCATGGCCTCGGCCGTGTACGCGGACGGGGTCCGCACGATCGCCGGGAGCCGCACGTCGCGCTCCTTGGGCGGCGCCTCCTGCCCGTCGGCCGGGGCCGGGGCGGACTCGGTGGTGATGTGGAGGGTGACGTGGCCGTCCTTGACGTAGCGGGCGTCGAAGACGACGGCGCTGCCGGCGGCGAGCGCCCGCTCCGCGGCGGGGTCGTGGACGCCGAAGAGGGTGCGGAGCACCGCCGCGTCCCCGACGGGGACGCCCTCGAAGCGGCTGGCCCAGGAGGAGCGGTCCGGCCGGCAGCGCGGGTCGTCGCGCTGGAGGCGGGCGGACTCGGCCTCCGAGAACCGCCCCGGCCCGTGCAGCGGGCACTCGCGCTCGGGCGGCAGGGCGAGGGAGGGGGCGATGCAGCCACCCGTGGGCGGGCAGTCCGCGGGGAAGGCGCCGTACACGTCGGCGCGCGGTCCGAGGCCGGCGACGGCCCGCTCCACGGCGGCGCGGGCCCGGTGCAGGGCCGCCCCGTGGTCGGCACGGGCGGGGATGCCGGTGAGGGTGAGCGCCCCGGCCGGGGCGGAGGCCTCGTAGTGGCGGCGGGCGTCCGCGTCCTGGCTGGTGGTGTAGACGCCGACCGCGACGGAGCCGGCCACGGCGGCCATCACCGCGGCGACGGCGGGGGCGGTGCGTCCGCGGTGGCGGACCGCGTCGCGCAGGGCGAGGCGGGGCGTGAGCGGCAGGTGGCGGCCCAGCCTGCCGAAGAGGCCGACGAGGAAGGGGGTGCAGGCGACCATGCCCAGTTCGGCCAGGGCGGAGCCGCCGACCACGGCGGGGGCGCCCCGTCCCGCGGCGGCGCCGAGGACGGCGAGGGCGGAGCCGCCGGCCACGGCGAGGAGCCCCACGGCCGCGAGCCGCCGGGACGGGGGCTTGACGGTGCCGCGTCCGGTGAGCGCCGCGACGACGTCCTGCCGGGACGCCTGGACGGCGGGGACGACCGCCGCGAGCACGCCGGTGGCCAGGCCGAGGGCGGCGACGGCGAGGAGGTCGAGCGGGTGCAGGTCGACGTGGCCGAAGCGCTGCCCGGCGGTCTCCTCCAGCCAGGGGCGGGCGGCGGCCACGGCCGCGACGGCCAGGGCCGTGCCCGCGACCGCGCCCGCGGCGCCCAGCACCACGCCGCCGCCGAGGACGACGCCGCGGACGTGGGAGCGGTCGCCGCCGCCCGCGGCCAGCAGGCCGAGCTGGCGGCGGGAGCGGCGGGCGCCGACGGCGAAGGCGGGCCCGGCGAGCAGGACGACCTCCAGCAGGGCCATGCCGGCGACGGTGACGGCGGAGGCCAGCGTGACGGGGTCGGTCCCCTCCTCGTGCTGCCGCACCAGGCGGTGGTAGGGCACCGCGGAGCGCGGCGGCGGGTTCAGGACGGCCTGCCGGGAGGTGACCTGGAAGCCGTACCGGTTGGCCTCCACGACCTTCTCCCAGGGGAACCCGGCGCCGCCGGGGACCTTGACCAGCCAGCTGCCCGCGTCGGACAGGGCGCCCCCCTGCGGGCCGCCGTCGGCCCGGGCGAGCGGGGCGGCCAGGGCGCCGGGACGGCCGATCAGCTCGGAGTCACCGAGCGCGCCGGGGTACTCCACGGCGGCGGTGATCGTCAGGGGGCGGGGGAGGCCGCGGACGGTGGTGGTGTCGCCCAGGTGCAGTCCGGAGTCGTCCAGGAACCTGCGGGTGGCGGCGACCTCCCCGGGGGCGGCGGGGACGCGGCCGCCGACCACGTTCACGATGCCGTGCCAGACCGGGTCCGCCAGGTCCATCTCGGCGGTGCCGACGCGGGCCAGGCCGTGGGCGGTGGAGGCGACGGCCTGGGGGCCGCCGAGCTTCGGGACGAGGGTGCTGCCGGCCGGGACCAGCCGCCGGACCAGCACGGCGGGGTCGGTGGCGGCGGACGTCCGCTCCTCCGGGGTGAGCCGGTGCTCCTTCGCGTCGAGGCCCACGGGGTAGGTGCCGTCCTGCGGGTCGGGCAGCTGCACCATCGCCTGGCCCTGCTGCCAGAGGATGATCTCGGCGTCGGCGGAGCCCATCTGACGGGTGATCCGCTCCGCCGGGTCGAGGCGACCGCTCTGGTAGACGATGTCGGCGCCGGCGACGCCCAGCACGGGCAGGGCGATCATGGCGGCGACCAGGGCGCTGCGGCCCTTGGCACGGAGGGCGTCGCGGCGGGCGATGCGCAGGGCGACCCGCCAGGCGGCGGGCCTCACCGGCCCACCGGGCCGCTGCCGTCGCGGGCCGCACCCGCGAGCAGGGACTCGGCCGGGGCCGCGCCGGCCTCGTCCACCACGCTGCCGTCGCGCAGGAAGACGACCCGGTCCGCCCAGGCGGCGTGGCGGGCCTCGTGGGTCACCATCATCGCGGCGGCGCCGGCGTCGCAGCGGGCCCGCAGCACGGCGAGCACCGCCTCGCCGGTGGTGGAGTCGAGGGCGCCGGTGGGCTCGTCGGCGAGGACGAGGCGGCGGTCGCCGATGAGGGCGCGGGCGATGGCCACGCGCTGCTGCTGGCCGCCGGACATCTCGTCGGGGAAGCGGTCGGCCAGGTCGGCCAGGCCGAGCTCCTCGAGGGCGGCCAGCGCCTCGCGGCGCGCGGCGCGGGCGGAGGCGCCGTCGAGCTCACGGGGCAGGGAGATGTTCTCCGCCGCCGTGAGCGCCGGTATCAGGTTGTAGTCCTGGAAGACGTAGCCGACGGCGCGGCGGCGCACCGCCGCCAGGCGCTTGCGGGAGAGGTCGCCGAGGGGCCGCCCCTCGACGAGGACCCGGCCCGAGGTGGGCGTGTCCAGGCCGCCGGCGAGGGTGAGCAGGGTGGACTTGCCGGATCCGGACGGGCCCATCACGGCCACCAGTTCGCCCGGATGCACCTCCAGGTCCACGCCGCGCAGGGCGTGGACCTCGGCGGCGCCGCGTCCGTGGACGCGCGAGACGTCCTCCAGCCTGAGGACCGGCGCTGCGGCGCCGGACCCGGTGTTGCCTGTCATGTTCCCCCCTGGGGGTCGTTCGCGGAATCGGGTGCGACGGCGTCAGGCCCGTCGGGGCCTGGTCCCCCGCCGTCGGAAGGAGCCGTGGGGCTCCGGTTCGGGCTCCGGCCCGGGCTCCGCCCGCGGGCCGGTCGCGGCGGGCGCGGCAGCGGCGGCGGGCCGGTGGCGGGCGAGCCGGCTCTCGCAGTGGTCGAGCCAGCGCACCTCCGCCTCCGTGCGGAAGATCATCTGGTCGAGGACCAGCAGCCAGGCGAGGTCCCCGTCGGAGTCGGCCGCGCCCTCGGCCATGGCCCGGGCCTTGAGCCGGGTGCAGTCCTGCAGGGCGCGGATGCTGTGCCGGCGCTGGGCCTGCACCACCTCGCGGACGTCCACGCCGGGGACGGTGACGGCCATGGCGAGCTTGATGGCCAGTTCGTCGCGGGGCGGGTCGTCCCGGCTCACGGGGGAGCCGAACCAGGAGCGCAGTTCGGCGCGTCCCTTCTCGGTGACGGCGTAGAAGACGTGGCCCTCGTCGTCCTCCCCGGAGGGCTCGACGAGTCCGTCGCGCTCCAGCCGGCCGAGGGTGGTGTAGACCTGGCCGACGTTCAGCGGCCAGGTCGCCCCGGTGCGGGCCTCGAACTCGCTGCGCAGCTGGTAGCCGTAGCGCGGCCCCTGGTCCAGGAGGGCGAGCAGCCCGTGACGGATTGACATACCGAGTATGTATACCCGGTATGCAGGGCGCGTTCAACCGCGGTCCGCGCGGGACCCGGCCGGGACCCGGCCGGGGCACGCCGGCGGCGCGGTACCGTCGCGGGGTGGACCGGCTGCGCATCGCGACCTTCAACCTGCTGCACGGGCAGCCCCTGGCCCGGGACGGGGCCCCGCTGCCCTTCCCCCCGGACCCGGCCGACCCGGCGGCGGCCGCCGCGGGGCTGGCCGAGGCGGTGGCCTCGCTGGACGCCGACGTCCTCGCCCTGCAGGAGGTCGACCGCCACCAGCCCCGGTCCGGACTCGTCGACCAGGCGGCCGTCGCGGCGGAGGCGATGGGCGCCGCCGACTGGCGGTTCGCGGCCGCCCTGCACGGCCGGCCGGCACCGGTCTCCGGCTGGGTGCGGGACCCCTCGGCGACGGGCTTCCGGGTGTACGGGCCCGGGCAGGCCGGCAGCGGCGGCGACCTCCCGTCGTACGGGACGGCGCTGCTGACCCGGCTCCCCGTGCACCACTGGCGGGCCCGGCGCTTCCCGCCCGCACCGTTCGGGCTGCCGCTGCGGGTGGCCGGGCGCCGCGGGCTGACCCGGGTGCCCGACGAGCCGCGGGCGGCGCTGGCGGCGGTCCTGGAGGGGCGGCGGGGGCCGTTCACCGTCGTGGCCGCGCACCTGTCGTTCGTCCCCGGCTGGAACGTCGCCCAGCTCGCGGGCATCCGCCGCTGGATCTCCGACCTGCCGGCGCCCTACCTGCTGCTGGGGGACTTCAACCTGGTCGGGGCGGTGCCGCGGACGGTCCTGGGCGGGGCGGCCGTGGTGGACGGCGTGGCCGTGGCCGCGCCGCGCCTGCGCAGGCGGCGGCCGGCGCCGGCCGGGGCGCAGGCCCCGGCGGCACGGCGGTCCGCCGGGGCCCCCGGACCGACGACCGCACCCGCACCCGCACCCGTGCCGGCGCCCCTGCCCGTGCCCGTGCCGGTGCCCGCGCCGGGAGCCGCCTCCCCGCGGACGGCCCGGCTGCGCGGGGCGGGGGGCCCGGAGGGTCAGCGGGGCCTGCGCCGCCTGCGGGTCCTGTACGGGCAGCGCGCGCCGCGCGGAGGGGCCGCGGGCGAACCGCGGGGCGCGCACGGCCCGCACGGGACGCCGGACGCGGCCGGGGCGCGCCCCGCGGGCGGCGGTCCGGGGGCAGTCCTGGAGGGCGTCCCGGCCGCCCTGCGCGGGCTGCCCGCGCAGGGCGGCGTGCCGGTGCAGGGGGGTCCGGGCGGCCCGCGGGAGGCCCGCCGGGCCGGACTGCGGCGGGTGTCCCGCGAACGGTTCCGCCGCCGCCGGGCGGCGCGCAGCCGGGCCCGGGAGCGGCTGCAGGGGTGGCGCGACCTGGCCCGGACGCCGACCTACCCCTCGCACCGGCCGGCCGTGCAGTTCGACCACGTGCTGGCGGTGGGGGTCCTCCCGGCCTCCGTGGGCGCGGCGGAGAGCCCCCGCACCCCGATCTCCGACCACCGGCCGCTGGTGGTCGAGGTCGACCTCTGAGCCGGGGCGCGGGCCGGGCCCTCTTCCCGGGCCGGCCGGGGCCGACCGGGACCGGCCGGGCCCGGCCGAAGGGGGCCGTCCGGCCGGCACCGGCCGCAGCCGCCCCGACCGCCCGGGAGCCGACCGCCCGGGGCCGGGCGGACCGGGGCCGGGCGGACCGGGGCCGGGCCGCCGGGTCAGCCGCGCTGCGGCACGTGCCCGTTGGGCCGGGGGAGCTGCTCCGGGACGACCACCGGCTCGTACTGCAGCAGCAGCATCGCCGCGTCGTCGCCGAGCTGGCGGCCGACGTGGCGGACCACGTCCTCGTGCACCCGGTCCAGGACCTCGCCGGGCCCGCCGGTCCGGGCGCAGCCGGGCAGGCGGTCCAGCAGCGGGTAGAAGCGGCCCCTGCCGTCGCGCGCCTCGATCACGCCGTCGGTGTAGAGCAGCACCCGGTCGCCCGGCAGGAACGCGGTGCACCGCACCGGCGGCCGCACCGACTCCGGCGGCAGCACGCCGAGCGGCGGCACCGGGGAGAGCGGCTCCAGCAGCCGGACCGGCTCGCCGGCGCGGAGCAGCACCGGCGCGGGGTGGCCGCAGTTGACGATCTCGGCGATCCCGTCGGGGCGGACCCCGATCATCACGAGCGTCACGAACTCCTCCCCCAGCCGGTCGTGGCCGTTCTCCCGCAGCGAGCGGTCGAGGCTGTCGGCCAGCCACCCGGCCACCCGGTCCAGGGCCTGCTCCTGGTGGGCGGCCTCGCGGAAGGCCCCGAGCACGGCGGCGGCGGTCTCCACCGCGCCCAGCCCCTTGCCGCGCACGTCGCCGACGACGGCCCGCACGCCGTGCCGGGTGTTGACCACCTCGTAGAGGTCGCCGCCGATGCGGGCGTGGGCGGCCGCGGCCGCGTAGTGGACGGCGGCCCGCACGCTGCCGACCCGGTCGGGGATGGAGCGCAGCAGCACCCGCTGGGCGATCTCGGCGACCAGCCGGGCGTCGGCGAGGGCCCGCTCCTGGCGCATGCGCAGCACGGCGCTGATCCAGCCGATCACGGTGACCAGGACGACCGCGAGGACGCTGGCGGTGTGGACGGACTCGGTGAGCACGCCGTTGTAGGCGGCCATGCCGAAGGCGCACACCACGGTGACGCCGCCGACGAGCAGGGGGTACCAGGTGCGGCGGCAGACCACGGCGGCCAGCGCCGGGGCGGAGGTGAGGGCGGGCTCGACGGTGACCTCGGACTTGCTGGTCAGGTCGAGGGCGACGATCATCACCAGGGCGAGGAAGGGCAGCGCCAGGGCTGTGCGGGACCAGCCCCCGGCGAGCAGCTGCTTGAGGCGGCGGAGCCGCCCGGTCACGCTCAACGTCGGATTCTCCAGCGGGAAGCGCCCTTGTGGCGGTGACTGAGGGTTAAGCGCAGGGCCTGGCAGGCGGCCGGGGAACGGGGTGACCGGTTACCGACCCCACAATAGGCGCGAAAAGTGCAAGCCGCACAGGTTTTTCACGTACCCGTGACGACTTGGGTGCTCTCCGTGACCCATTCCTCACTGTTCCCGGTCAGGATGCGTTCCAATGCTGTTCGATCGGGGAGATCTGACAGGTATTCGACCCGGCCGCTGCGCACGTACAGGAAGGCGGCCGTGACCTGCTCCGGCGGCAGGCCCTGCTGCTCGGCCCAGGCGAGCCGGTACACCGCCAGCTGGAGCGGGTCGGCGTCCTCCCGCCGGCCGGTCTTCCAGTCCACCACCTCGAAGCGGGGGGCGCCCGGTGACGTTCCGTCGCCGCCCTCGCACCGGTACACCGCGTCGATCCGGCCGCGCACCACCCGCCCCGCCAGCACCAGCTGGAACGGCGCCTCCACCCGGTGCGGGGTGCGGTGGGCGTACGGGGTGCGCAGGAAGGCCTCCTTGAGGCGGGCCAGGTCGCGCTCGTCCTCGATGCCGTCGTCGTCCTCGCCGGGGAGCTCGTCCGGCCCCACCAGCATCAGCGGCTCGAAGCGCGACTCCACCCAGGCGTGGAAGCGGGTGCCGCGGCGGGCCGCGGGCTGCGGCGGCCGCGGCATCGGACGGGCCAGGTCGCGGGCGAAGCCGTCCGGGTCGGCGGCCAGCCGCATCAGCTGGGAGGCGGAGAGCGACGGCGGCACGGGGACGTCCCGCACCGCGCGCCGGGACCGCTCCAGCTCGCCGAGGAGGGCCGCCAGGTCGCGGTCCCAGGACTCCACCAGGCGCCGCTCCTCCGGGGTGGGCGGGGCGGGCGGCACCGCGGGCGGGTGCCCGTCCAGCCGCGCCAGCACCGTGCGGGCGGCCAGCCGGCGCGCGTGCATCGCCGCCGGGTCGAGCGGCAGCGGCCAGGGGGTCTGCTCCGCGGCCCCCAGCGCGGGGTTCTCCTCGTCCTCGCCGGGCGGCTCGGCCCAGGCCTCGACCTCGCCGAGGCCGCCGGGCCGCTCGCAGTGGTCGCGCAGCTGCAGCAGGAAGTCCGAGGGGCCGGCGGGCCGGCGGCGGGACGCCCCCCACCAGTGGCCGGAGGCGAGGAGCAGGCCGCGGGGGCGGGTGAACGCCACGTAGCCCAGGCGCAGCTCCTCCGTCGCGGCCTGCTCCTTCATCAGGGCGGCGAACCCCTTCATGCCGCGGGCGGTCCACTCCGGCGCGGGCGGCAGGGTGTCCGCGTCGCCGCGCAGGGCGTGCGGGAGCACGTGGCGGCGGGCGGTCCAGCGCTCGCGCGCCTTCGTGCTGGGGAACGCGCCCTGCACCAGGCCCGGGACGGCCACCACGTCCCACTCCAGGCCCTTGGCCTTGTGGGCGGTGAGCACCTTCACCGTGTCGTCGCCGCCGGGCAGGGTGCCGTCCAGGCCCCGGTCGTACTCCTGCGCCGCCCGCAGGAAGGCGAGGAACGCGCCGAGGGAGGGGTCCCCGTCGAGGTCGGCGAAGGAGGCCGCGACGTCGAGGAAGGCGTGCAGGGTCTCCCGACGGCGGGCCGCCAGGGCGTGCGGGGAGGCGGCCAGCTCCACGTCGAGGCCGGTCGCGGCGAGCACCCGGTGCAGCACGTCCATCAGCGGCTCGGCGAGGGAGCGGCGCAGGTCGCGGATCTCGCGGGCGAGGCGCGCGAAGCGCACCCGCGCCTCCGGCGAGAACGGCAGCTCGTCCTCCCCGTCGACGCCGCCCGGGTGCAGGAAGGTCTCCAGGGCGTCGGCGAGCGAGACCACCTCGGTGGGGTCGGCCTCGGCGACCGCGTCCGCCAGCCGGTCGGCGGGGTCGCCGCCGCGGTCCACCCGGACCAGGTCGCGGGCGCGGCGGCCGAGGAGCGCCAGGTCGCGCGGGCCGATCCGCCAGCGCGGGCCGACCAGCAGCCGCACCAGGGCGGCGTTGGCCGTGGGGTCCTGCAGCACCTCGCAGGTCGCCACCAGGTCGGCGACCTCGGGCAGGTGCAGCAGCCCGGAGAGGCCCACGACCTCCACGGGCACGTCACGGGCCGTCAGCGCCGCGTGGACGTCGGGGAAGGCGGCGCCGCCGCGGCAGAGCACCGCGATCCGGCCGGGCGCGGTGCCGGTGCGGACCAGGTGGGCGATGGAGTCGGCGAGCCACTCCACCTCCTCGGCGTGGGTGGGCAGCAGCGCGCACCGCACGAAGCCGTCGTGCTCGGCGCCGGGCGCCGGGCGGAGCGCCTCCACGCCCTCGTGCATGGCGCGCAGCGGCTCGGCGAGGCGGTTGGCGAAGTCCAGCAGGCGGCCGCCGCTGCGGCGGTTCTCGCTGAGCGAGTACCGGGCGGCGGGCCGCCCGTCGGCGTGCGGGAAGTGCTCGGGGAACTCGTCCAGGTTCGCCACCGAGGCGCCGCGCCAGCCGTAGATGGCCTGGCAGGGGTCGCCGACGGCGGTGACCGGGTGCCCGCCCGGGTGTTCCGGGCCGCGGCCGAAGAGGCCGGCCAGCAGCAGCCGCTGGGCGACGGAGGTGTCCTGGTACTCGTCCAGCAGCACCACCCGGTACTGGTCGCGCAGCAGCCGCCCGACCTCGGGGCGGGTCTGGGCGAGGGTCGCCGCGGCGGCGATCTGGTCGCCGAAGTCCATCAGCCCGGCGGCCTGCTTGCGGCGCCGGTACTCCTCCACCAGCCCCAGCAGCTCCAGCCGGCCGCGGGCCGCCTCCGGGACCCTGCGCAGCTCCTCGTTGGTGAGCCTCGCCGCGGCCAGGGCGTCGAGCAGGTCCCGGTCGTGGTCACGGAGCCGTTCGGGCGTGACGAGGTGCTCGGCCAGCTCGCCGTCGAGCGCGAGGAGCTCGGCGACGAGGGAGGAGACGGTGCCGGTGAGCGCCCGGTAGGGGCCGCGGGCCGATCCCAGCACCCGGGCGGCGAGCTGGAAGCGGGTGGCGTCGGCGAGGAGCCGCACGTCGGGCTCGATGCCGATCCGCAGGCCGTGCTCCTTGAGGAGACGGCCCGCGAAGGCGTGGTAGGTGGAGATCTCGGGGTCGCCGGGGGCGTCCCCCTCGTCGGCGGGCTCGGGGGTGGAGACCCCGGCGCGGGCCAGGGCCGTCCGCACGCGCTCGGACAGCTCGCCCGCGGCCTTGTTGGTGAAGGTGAGGCCCAGCACCTGCTCGGGCCGCACCAGGCCCCGGCCCACCAGCCAGACCACCCGGGCCGCCATCACCGTCGTCTTGCCCGACCCCGCCCCGGCCACGACCACGGCCGGGGCGGTGGGGGCGGTGATCGCCGCCACCTGCTGGTCGGTGAAGGGGATGCCGAGGAGCTCCTTGAGCTGCTCGGGGCTGGTGATGGCGGCGGACACCCGCACTACGGTAACCGGCGCCGCCGACAGCGCCGCCCGCCGCCCGGCCGGGCGGCGGGACGGTCGCCCGGACGAGCGGCCGGACGAACGGCCGGACGAGCGGTGGGCGGCGCGGCTCCGCGGGGGGTCAGCGTCCCAGCTTGGAGGGGTCGATGACCTGGTCGGCCGGAGGGGTCTGCACGACGACCGGCTCGCCGAAGCCGCCGAAGGTGACCCTGCCGGTCTCCTTGCCCGACGGGTGCGAGATCTTGACCGGGTACGGGGTGCCCGTGACCGGGACGTAGAGCAGGCTCTTGCCGTCCTTCGGGTCGACCGCGCCGACGACGACCATGGTGACCCCGCCCTCGGTGACGGTGCCCTCCTTGGTGTACTTCGTCCCGGTGTCCTTCTCCTTGGCGATCTCGTCGGCGAACTGCTTCAGGTCGCAGAAGGACCCCATGTCCTTCATCTGCCCGTCGGCCTTGAGGTACTTGCCGGCCATCAGCTTCGCGGCCTCGCCGCCGCCGCCGAAGACCTTCAGGAAGGCGGCGTCGGGCTTGATCCACATGCTGGCGCCGGACTTGAGGACCTCGAAGGACCCCATCCCCGGGACGGTCATGTTCCCCGCGCAGTGGCCCTGCCGGTCCAGCGAGACCTTGCCGCCCGTCGTCTTGCCGTCGACCTTGATGTCCAGAGTCATGGTGAGCGAGGGCGCCGACATGAGCGCCTGCTTGGCCTTCTCCGCGATCTGGGCCGCCGGGAGCGCCTCGATGCCGGAGGTCGCGGGGGACGGGGAGGGGCTCGCCGCGGCACCGGCGCCGCCGGAGGGGGCGGCCGCGGTCGAGGAGGAGGATCCCCCGTCGCTGCCGCAGGCGGAGAGCCCGGCTATGGCCGCGGAGCAGGCCAGGACGACGGCGGCGGGACGGGTGATGCGCATACGAATCTCAATTCTGCGGCGGGTGCCGGTGCAAGGGAGGGTGAGTGCCGCGAGACGCTATCAGCCGTCACGGACCAGCCGGGTTGATTTCCTGTCACGCTTCCGTCACCGCACGGCGGCCCCACGGATCCCTCACAGACCCCCCGCATATTCGACGCGCGTCCGTCACTCCACCACGTGGCGTCCCTCGGGCCGGGCCGAGCAGCTGCGCGCGAAGGAGCAGCGGTCGCAGCCCGCGCCGGGGGACGGGGTGAACCGCTCGTCCAGCACCCGGCCGGCGGCCTCGGCGAGCAGCCCCTCGACCCACGGCTCGGCGGGCAGCGCCTCCTGGGCCTGCACCTTCGGCAGGTCGGTGTCCTTGACCGGGGTGCGCAGCTGGACGAGTTCGGCGCCGCCGGGCCGCAGGCCGGCGCCGTCGAGGCCGGGCAGTCCGTCGAGGGCGCCCTCGCGCACGGCCAGCTGGTAGACGGCGAGCTGGGGGTGGCCGGCCACCTCGGCGGCGGTGGGCACCGACTTCCCGGTCTTGAAGTCCACGACGTAGGCGAGGCCCGCGGCGTCCCGCTCGACGCGGTCCATGCTGCCGCGGATCTCCACCGCCCGGCCGCCGGCCTCCAGCGTGACCTCGAAGCCGTGCTCGGTGGCCACCGGCACCCGGCCCCGCTCCAGGGTGTGCCAGTGCAGGAACCGCTCCAGGGCCGCCCGGGCCTCGCGGCGCTCCTGCTCCGACTTCCAGGGGGCGTCGAAGGCGAGGGCGTCCCACACCCGGTCCAGACGCTCCATCAGGACGTCGAGGTCGGCCGGGGTGCGGCCCGAGCCCACCTCGTCGGCGAGGACGTGCAGCACGTTGCCGAAGCCCTGGGCTCCCGAGGAGGCGGTGCGGGCGCGCACCTCCCGGTCCAGGAACCACTGCAGCGAGCAGGCGTCCAGCTGCTCCACCGAGCTGCCGGAGAGCTGCACCGGGCGCGCCGGGTCGCGGAGCGGCGTCTCGGCGGCGGTCGGCTCCTCCAGGCCCCACCAGCGGTCGGGGTGGGCGGCGGGCACCAGCGGCACGCCGTCCTCCCCCGTCGCCGCGGCGAGCCGGGCCAGCCGCTCGGCCGCGGCCAGGCGCAGCCCCGGGGAGGCGGCGGCGTCCACGCTGACGGCGCGCAGCTCGGCGACGAGCGCGGCCGTCGAGAGCGGGCGCCGGGGGCGGTGGGCGACGTCCTCGACCCGGACGGAGGGGACCCGCCGCAGCACACGGCCGTGCCGGTCCGTCTCCTCGCGGTAGAGCTCGCGCAGGAAGCGGGACGGCTCGTCGCCGTCCTCGGACTGCGCCTTGACCGCGGTCACCACCAGCCGCTCCCGGGCCCGGGTGACGGCGACGTAGAAGAGCCGCCGCTCCTCGGCGAGGAGGGCGCCGGGGGGCATGGGGGCGGAGAGGCCGTCCCGGCCGATGCGGTCGGCCTCCAGGAGCGAGCCGCGGCGGCGCAGGTCCGGCCAGAGGCCCTCCTGGACGCCCGCGACGACCACGAGCGGCCACTCCAGGCCCTTGGAGCGGTGCGCGGTCATCAGCCGCACCGCGTCGGGGCGGACCGCCCGCACCGTGAGGGTGTCGGCGGCGATGTCCTGGGCGTCGAGCTCCTCGAGGAAGTTGAGCGCCCCCCGGTGCCCGACGCGCTCCTCGGCACGGGCCGCGGTCTCGAACAGGGCGCACAGGGCGTCCAGGTCGCGGTCGGCGTTGCGGCCCGCCGGGCCGCCGCGCAGCGCGGCCCGCTCCAGCCGGTCCCGCCAGCGGACGCTGCCGTCCCACAGCGCCCAGAGCGCCTCCTCCGCCGTGGCGCCGCCGGCCAGCAGCTCCCGGACCTTGCGCAGCAGCACGCCCAGCTCGCGGGGGCGGCGGGCGTACGCCGGGTCGAGCGCCACCAGGCGCTCGGGCTCGGCCAGGGCCTCGCGGACCAGCTCGTCGGCCGGGCGGACGGCGGCTGCGGACCCCTGCTCCCGCAGTGCGGCCCGCTCCTCCTCGCGCAGGGCCCGGCCCAGGCGGCGCAGGTCGGAGCCGTCCATCCCGCAGAGGGGGCCGGTGAGCAGGGTGTGGGCGACCTCGGCCGTCAGGGGGTCGGGGCCGGCGAGGGGGTCGGGGCCGGCGAGGGGGTCGGGGCCGGCGAGGGGGTCCGCCGCGGCGCCGGCCGGCCCGTCGCCGGGCCCGTCCGGGGCGTCCTCGGCCGGTGCCGACGCGAGGCGGTTGTCGCGCGCGGCGCCGACGGCGGCGGTCCGCAGGGCGAGCAGCAGCGGCGCGACGGCGGGCTCGGCCCGCAGCGGGATGTCGTCGCCGTCGGTCTCCACCGGGACCCCGGCCGCGGTCAGCGCCCGGCGGACGCCCGGTATGGTGCGCCCGCCCGCCCTGACCAGCACGGCCATCGAGCCCCACGGCACGCCGTCCTCCAGGTGGGCGCGGCGCAGCAGGTCGGCGACGCCGTCCAGCTCCGCACCGGGCGTCGGGTAGGTGAGCACCTCGACCCGCCCGCCGTCGCGGACCGGCTCGGGCGAGCGGTGGGCGGCGAGCGCCGCGGCGGGCAGCCGCCCCACCGGGATGCGCCGGGCCACCTCGCGGGAGGCGGCCAGCAGGACGGACCCGGAGCGCCGGGACACCCGCAGCACCCGGACGTCGGCCGGGCGGCCGTCCCGCCGCGGGAAGGCCGTGGGGAAGTCGAGGATGCCGTTGACGTCGGCGCCGCGGAAGGCGTAGATCGACTGGTCGGGGTCGCCCACCGCGACCAGGTCCCGGCCGTCGCCGGCGAGGGCCCGCAGCAGCCGCACCTGCGAGGGGTCGGTGTCCTGGTACTCGTCGACGAAGACCGCCTCGTAGCGGGCGCGCAGCGCCGCGGAGACCTCCGGCCGCTCCGCCAGCAGCACGGCGCGGTGGACCAGCTCCGCGTAGTCGAGCACGCCCTGCAGGTCGAGGACGTCCAGGTACTCGGCGTAGAAGTGGGCCGCCGCCGCCCAGTCGGGGCGGCCGTCGCGGGCGGCGAAGCGGCGCAGCTCGGCCGGGTCCAGCGCCAGCTCGCGGCTGCGGGCCAGCACCGCGCGCACCTCGTCGGCGAAGCCGCGGGTGGTCAGGCAGGCCCGGAGGTCGTCGGGCCAGGCGATGCGCCCCTCGCCGCGCCGGGCGTCCTCCGCGTCGCCGGCCAGCAGCTCGCGGACCATGACGTCCTGCTCGGGTCCGGAGAGCAGGCGGACCGGCTCGGCGAAGAGGTCGGGGTCCTGGTGGGCGCGGACCAGGGCGTAGCAGAAGGAGTGGAAGGTGGTGGCCTGCGGCACGGCCCCGAACCCGGCCCCGGCCCCGGTCCCGGCCCCCGCGCCGGAGCCGAGCCGGGCGGCCATCCGGTCGCGCAGCTCCGCGGCGGCCCTGCGGCTGAAGGTGAGCACCAGCAGGCGCTCGGGGTCGGCCCCCCGGGCGATCCGGGCCGCCACCGCCTCCACCAGCGTGGTGGTCTTGCCCGTGCCGGGTCCGGCGAGGACCAGCAGCGGCCCGCCCGCGTGGTCGGCGACGGCCCGCTGGTACGCGTCCAGCTCGGGCGGCGCCGACGGCGGCAGGGGGCCGCGCACCAGGCGGAAGGGGGAGGCGGGCGAGGTCACGGGCGGTTCCTGGGGGCTGCGGGCGTGGTGCGGACCCCGCCGGGCCGGGTGCGGCGGACGGGGAGGGCTGCGCCTCCCGTGCCGCGTCCGACCCCCGTGGGGTCCGCAGCCGTCGAGCTTACGATGTTCTCCCGACGGTCCCGTCCGCGTCCGGGCTTCCCGGAAACACCCACCCGTTCGAGTGCGGCAGGTGTGCGCGGGCGGCGGACGCTCCGGCGCGGAGGGAGGCTCAGGCCCCGTCCCACCGGGCGCGGGCCATGTCCACGCGCTGCGGGGCACCGGTCCGGGAGGTGCGCAGCGGCGTGCCCTCCTCCCGGTAGCGGGCGAGCGCGCGCCGCTCGTGGCCGGGCAGGAACGCCCCGTCCGCCCGGACCACCCGCCACCACGGGACCGCGCCGCCGTAGAGCGCCATCACCCGGCCGACCTGGCGGGGGCCGCCCTGCTCCAGGAACTCCGCGACGTCCCCGTACGTCATCACGGTGCCGGGCGGGATGCGCTCGGCGAGGTCGAGCACCCGCTCGGCGAACGGCGGGAGCGCCCCGTCGGCCCCCGGGCCGCCGTCCCCGAGACCGCCGTCCCCGAGACCGCCGTCCCCGGGCCCGTCGGCCGCCGTCGGTTCCGTCGCCCGCCGCCCTGTCCCCTGCTGCCGCGTCTCCCGCTGCTCCATCCCCGGGATTCTGCCGCACCCGGCGCGCCGGGGCCTGTGACGCGAGGCACGTCACAGGCCCCGTGCCGCCCCCTGCCCTGCACGCACCGCCCGGGCATGCCACCATCTTCGGGGCGGTGAATGGTGATACGAGGACACGAGCAGATGACGGGGAAGACCGGCGAGGAGGCCGGCCGGGGGGCGGCCGGCCCCGACACCGCCGTGCCCGCACACCCCGGCCCGGAGGGGGCTCCCCCGGCGCGGAGCACCGTTGAGGGCCCCGGGGAGGAGGCGGCCCCGGAGCGGGTCTCCCTGGTCAGGACGGACCGTCCCGCCCCCGCGGAGCCCGCCGCCCCGCACCCGGAGGTGCCGGCCGCCGGCTCCCACGTCTCCGTGGACGAGCCCCTGCTGGCCGCCCGGGTGCACCGCCCCTCGGACCTGATCCGCTTCCTCGCCGGGCTGCTCGGCGTGATCGCGGTGTTCGTCCTCGCGAACATCGCCCAGAACACCACCACCGGCATCGAGAACGACATCACCGTCGGCGCCACCAAGGTCCCGGGCTTCCTCACCACCGTCGTGGGGCTCGTCTCCAGCGTGGCGGTCCTGGTGGTCCCGGTCGCCTTCGCCGTCGAGCGGCTGATCAAGCGCGACGGCCTGCGGGTCGCGGACGGCGTGCTCGCCGCGGTGCTGGCCCACGGCCTGTCCCTGGGCATCGACCTGTGGGTCGCCGAGGCCGCGTCCGACAACATCCGCAGCGCCCTCACCCGGATCGCACAGCCCGGCGGCGGCCTCACCGACCCCGTGCACGGCTACCTCGCCCCCGTCATCGCGTACATGACCGCGGTGGGCATGGCGAGCCGGCCCCGCTGGCGCGTCGCCCTGTGGGCGGTGGTCGTCCTCAGCGGCGGCACCGAGCTCCTCAGCGGCTACACCACCCCCCTGTCCCTGGTGCTCACCGTCCTCCTCGGCTGGACCGTCGCCTACGGCACCCTGTACGCGATCGGCTCCCCGAACGTCCGCCCCACCGGGCACACCCTGCTCGCCGGCCTGCGCAAGGTCGGCTTCGCCCCGGTCAGCGCCCACCGCGCCCCGGACGCGCCGGGCGGCGCCCGCCGGTACTACGTGGTCCAGGGCGACGGCGTCCCGCTCGACGTGCACGTCATCGACCGCGAGCAGCAGGCCTCCGGGTTCTTCTACCGCCTGTGGCGGCAGCTGCAGCTGCGGTCGGTCTCGGTGCGGCGCAGCCCGCAGTCGCTGCGCGGAGCCCTGGAGCAGGAGGCCCTGATCGCCTACGCGGCCACCGCCTCCGGGGCGCGGGCACCGCACCTGGTCGCCACCTCCGAGCTGGGCCCGGACGCCGCCATCCTCGTCTACGAGCACACCGAGGGCCGCACCCTCGACCAGCTCCCCGACGAGGAGGCCACCGACGGGCTGATGACCGACCTGTGGGAGTCCGTCAAGGCGCTGCACGACCGCCGGATCGCCCACCGGAGGCTCACCGGCGAGTCGCTGCTGCGGACGGACGACGGGTCGGGCCGCCTGGTCAACCTCTCCGGGGGCGACATCGCCGCCGGCGACCTGGCCCTGCGGATGGACGTCGCGCAGCTGCTCACCACCTTCGCCCTGCGCACCGGGCCCGAGCGGGCGGTCGCCGCGGCCGCCGGGGTGCTCGGGCCGCGGCGGGTGGCGGCCTCGCTGCCGCTGCTGCAGCCGGTGGGGCTGAGCCGGTCCACCCGGCTGGAGCTGCGGCAGTCCAACCGGGCGCGCCGGGCGGCCGCCCGCGCCGCCGCCGACGCCCGGGTCGCCGCCGAGGAGATCACGCAGGCGGAGGCCGACGAGGAGCTGGCGGACGGCACCCGCTACGACCTGCTGGCCCGCATCCGCGAGCAGGTGCTGGAGATGGTGCCGGAGGCCCCGATCGCCCCGGTGCGGCTGCAACGGCTGCGGCCCAGGACGCTGATCAGCATCGTGGCCGGGGCCATGGCGGTCTACCTGCTCTTCTCCAGCCTGGGCCACGTCCGCCCGGCCGAGCTGCTCGGGGAGGCCGACTGGGGCTGGGCGTTGGGCGCGGTGGGCGCCTCCGCGCTCAGCTACGTCGCCGCGGCGATGAGCCTCACCGGGTTCGTCCCCGAGCGGCTGTCGTTCGGGAAGGCCGTGCTGGCCCAGGTGGCGGGCTCGTTCGTCAAGCTGGTGGCGCCCGCCGCGGTCGGCGGCGTCGCGCTCAACGCGCGCTTCCTGCAGCGCGCGGGGGTGCGCCCCGTCCAGGCGGCGGCCAGCGTGGGCGCCTCCCAGCTCGCCGGCCTGGGCTGCCACATCCTGCTCCTGCTGGCCTTCGGGTACGTCGCCGGCAACGAGCAGACCCAGGACCTGACGCCCTCCCGCACCGTGATCGCCGGCCTGCTGACCGTCGCGGTGCTGATCCTGGTGGTCGCCGCGATCCCGCCGATGCGCCGCTGGCTGATGGCCCGGCTGCGGCCGCTCCTCACCGGTGTGATCCCGCGCATGCTCGACCTGGTGCAGCGGCCCTCGCGGCTGGTCACCGGCTTCGGCGGGACCATCCTGCTGACCATCGCCTTCGTCACCTGCCTGAACCTGTCGCTGCGGGCCTTCGGCGGGGAGCTCAGCTTCGCCGCCACGGCCGTGGTGTTCCTGGCGGGCAACGCCGTCGGGTCCGCCATCCCCACCCCGGGCGGCATCGGCGCCATCGAGGCCGCGCTCACCGGCGGCCTCACCGCGGCGGGGGTCGCCTCCCCCACGGCGTTCTCCGCGGTGCTGCTCTTCCGGCTGCTGACCTTCTGGCTGCCCGTCCTGCCCGGCTGGGGCTGCTTCGCCTACCTGCAGCGCAAGAAGGCCCTCTAGGAACGGTCCGGCCGGCCGTGGGACCGGCCCGTGCCCGGGTCGCCGGTGCGGGCACAGGGCGGGGCGGGGCGGGGCGCCCACCCGACGCCGTGCGGGGGGCGGCTGCGGCCGTTCCCACCGGCCGGCACCGGCCCGCCGCGGTCGGCAGGCCGGTGCCTACCCGGCGGAGTGCGGGCCCGTCGTGCCCGTGAACGGGAAGAGGGGATAGCCCTCCGTGCACGGCCCTCCGGGCGGCTGGTACGGCCAGCCCATCCCCCACCGGTACAGCAGGGCCAGACCGACGCCCGCCGCGACCGGCGCGAGCCACAGGACCGCCCGCCCGCCCCGAGGGGGCCACCGCCGCAGCGCGAGCTGGAACAGCAGCAGCACCAGGGTCGTGCAGAGCCACACGGCGGACATCGTCATCTGCAGGCCGACGGTGCCGCCGGCGTCGTTCCCGAGCGGGCAGCCCGCCCACGACCGGACGGTCCACACCGTGCCGCCGTACACGCCGAAGGCGGCGACGACGGGAGCCAGCAGGTACCAGCCGCACCCCTGGGCAGGAGCGGGCGGCCTGCCTTCCGCCCTCGTGCCGTGCATTCCCGTGCCTCCCCGGACGACCTCGCCGCGGAGGGGCCGGCCGGGCCGGCGCCCCCCTGCGGCGGACGGACCGCCTCACCCGCACGGACCGGGGAAGGACAGGATCGGTTCCCGCCCGGGCCTCCCCGCCTCGACCGGCAGGCCGGGCCCCCTCCGGGCCCCGTCCGGGCAGGAGGCTCCCCCCGGTCGCGGCGGGCTCAGGGCGGGCCGGGGCCGAGCAGCCAGAACGCGCCGTAGGCGGCCGAGACCAGCGCGGCGGCGCCCAGGACGGCGGCCGCACGGCGGGGGCGCAGCCGGGCCAGCGCGAGGGACACGGGGAGCAGCAGGGGGAAGGCGGGCATGAGCAGGCGGGGCCTGGAGCCGAAGTAGCCCGCACCGGTGAGGGCCAGCGCGAGGACGACGCCCGTGTACACCAGCAGCGGCAGCGGCTGGCGCTGCCGTACGCAGCGGGCGTACAGCCAGGCGAGCAGGGCGACGCCGGCCAGCAGCCCGAGGCCGCCGGCGTACGGGGGCGCGGTGAGCTGGCGGAGGACGAAGCGGGCGAAGGCCGCGCCGCCGTCGAAGCCGTTGCCCCAGCCGCCCTGGACGTCGAGGTAGCCAGTGGGGCTGCCGGTGCGGAACCCGACCCAGGCGACGTACCCGAGCCAGCCGAGCGGGGCCGCCGCCAGGCCCGCCGCCACGCCCGCCGCCGTGCGGGGCGCGGCGGGGCGGCCGGCGGCGGGGCCCCCGGCGGCGGTGCCTCCGGGCGGACCGGGGCGGCCGGTCCGGGCGCGGTACAGGTCGAGGGCGGCCGTCGCCCACACCGCGGCGACCAGCGCGACGCCGACCGGCCGGGTCAGCCCGGCGAGGGCGGCCAGGACCCCCGCAGCGGCCCACCGGCGGGCGAGCAGGGCGTACAGGGACCAGGCGGCCAGCGCGGTGAAGAGCGACTCGGTGTACGCCATCGACTGCACGGCGGCGGTCGGCAGCACCCCCCAGAGCACGGCGAGCAGGACGCCCGTGCGGCGGCCGTGGAGGCGGTCGCCGACGGCGAAGAGCCCCCAGGCGGCGGCGAGCGCGGCGAGGGCGCTCACGGCGAGCCCCGCGTCGGGCGGGCCGAGTGGCGTCACGGCGGAGAGCGCGCGCTCCAGCCAGGGCAGCAGGGGGAAGAAGGCCAGGTCGGAGTGGATCCGGCCGCCGGGCAGGTGGAGCGTGAAGCCGTAGCCGTGCCCGGCGATGCGGGCGTACCAGATCGAGTCCCAGCGGCCCGAGAGGAGCTTGTGGGCGCTCCTGCCCTCCGCACCGGCCCACGCGGCGAGGACGTCGAGGCCGAGCAGCCGCACCGCGGCGTACGCCAGCAGAGCGGGCGCGGCGCGGCGGACGGCCGCCCGCGCGGCCCGGCCGCGGGACGGCGGCGCGGCACCGGGGACCGGGCGGTCGGGGGCAGCAGTGGCGGTGGTGTCCGACGGGGTACCTGCCGGCACCTGGCCGTCGGGAGGCGGGCCGTCGCCGGCGGGGTCCGGGCGGCCGCCCGGGGCGGCGAGGGGTGCTGCGGAGTTCACCGGAGCGATTATCCAGGCCCGGGACCGCCGACGGGCCGGGCGGCATCCGCCTGACGCCCGGAGCGGCGCTGTCCGGAGGATCGGACGGGTATCGGTAGGATCCTCCGGCGCACCCATGCGGAGGCTGCCCTCTAGCGTGTCCTTCCGTGAACGACGAAGCGGAGCACGTGCTCGACTGGCTGCAGGGCTGGTACCTCTCGCACTGCGACGGACGGTGGGAGCACGAGCGGGGTGTCCAGATCGACACCCTGGACAACCCCGGCTGGACGGTCTCCGTCGACCTCCGGGGAACACCCCTCGAAGGGCGCGCGTACCCCCGTCGGGAGATCGACCGCAGCGACGACGACTGGGTGGAGGCATGGTCGGCCAGAGGTGCCTTCCACGCGGCGTGCGGGCCGCGGAACCTCACGGAGGCGCTCATGCTCTTCCGCACGTGGGCGGAGGAGTGCGCGAGCGGCACCGCCTGACCGCGAGGCACAGTCCGGTACGGGAGGGGGCGGGAGGCCTCGGGCAACCTGGGGAGCGGCGCTCGCAAGGCCCCCCGGAGCCATTCGCGGCGCAGAGGCGGGACGGCCCCGGGCAGGGAAGGCCCGGGGCCGTCTCCGAACCGTGGAACGTCGGTCAGGACCGGCCGGCCATGACAACGTCCGACGACATGGGCGTCGACAGGAGGACACCCAGTTGGCCGGCGCGGTTCGGCGAGCCGGCTGATCAGTAGACGGGCTAGCCAGCCAGCATGGCGCATGAGCTGTGTGTTTGTGGTGCGCTCACCCGCCCTGGGCCGTCGTGGGGCCGTCACCCGATACGGGGCCATTCCCGAAGGCCCTGTCGACAGCCTCTCGGGTTCGCTTCTCACTGCTCGGCATGAGGTGGGTGTAGGTCCGGAGCGTGAAGCCAGGATCATGGTGCCCCAGGTACTCGCTGAGAGCCTTGATGCTCTCCCCCGCGTCCAGCAGGACCGACGCATAGAAGTGGCGAAGGGCATGCATGCCGTTCTCACGTCCATGAGGTACGTCGGCCGCGGTCAGTGCGGGACGCCACACCGACCGGTTGAAGGCGTTCCTGTTCACTGCCAGCCCACGGTCTGTGAAGAGCAGCGCCGCCGTGACGGGCGGACCGTCCACAGTGCGCCACGGCAGAGTGACGCTGAGCGGCGGATGGCTGGTGATGTGCTGCTCCAGGGACCGGGCGATGGACTCGGGCAGCGGCACCGTACGAGCTTTGCCACTCTTCGGCGGGGCGAACACCGGACGGTTCCGGATGAGCTTGACCTGTCGCGTCACGTGCACCAGGCCCTCGATCGAGTCGAGGTCCTCGACAGCCAAGCCCAGGACCTCCCCCTGTCGCATGCCGCAACCGCCGGCCAGATCCACGATCGGCCGGTACCTCTCAGGCAGAGCAGCCCGCACGGCCAGGACTTGCTTGCCTCGCCATGGGACCACTCGTCGGGCATCCAGGCGAGGGGCACGGACCGAAGACGAACGGCACGGGTTGTGCGGGATGACGCGGTCGTCCACGGCCGCGTTAAGCATCGTGCACAGGTTGGCGAAGATGACGCGCTGATAGGCGGGCGCCAACCGCTGGTCCTGGAGCTGCCGGAGCCACTCACGGACGTGCAACGGCTTGAGTGACCCCAGGGGGCGCGAGCCGAGGTGCGGCAGCACGTGCAGGCGGATGCGCTGCTCGGTGCTGACATAGGTACCCGGGTCCATGGTGAGCGAGCCCAACCAGCGCTCGGCGTACTGCTTCACTGTGATGCGTCCGGCACGGGGATCGGCGTACTGCCCCCTTGCCATGTCGGCCTCGACCTGAGTGAGCCATGCCTCCGCCTGGCGCTTATGCCGGTCGGGGAAGGACTGGCTGCGTTCGGTGCCGTCGGGACCGACGTACCGGGCGCGGTAGCGCATCCCGGTGCCGTGGCGGTCGGTCTTGACCTTGACGGGCTTGCTGTCGGGGCCGGGCTCGGTCTTGTACCAGCGGTCCTGGACGTGCCCGGCCATCAGGCCACCTCCTCACTCAGCGACTCGATCCAGGCGTGCACCTTGGCGGGGTCGAAGCGCAGGTGCCGGCCGACGCGGAAGCCGGGCGGGCCGGTGCGCTTGCGGCGCCACTGGTAGACGGTCTCCACGCTCGGCAGACAGAACATGACGACCAGGTCCTCGGGGGTGAGGTACCGGTCCGGAAGTGCCCCCCTCACAGCCATGCGGATGCTTCCTCCTCTTCGGCCAGCAGTGCGGCCATCTCCTCTCGGGCGGTGGTGCGGTTCTCGTGGCGCTCGCGGGCGACGGAGGCCGCGAGCAGGGATTCGCCGGGGGTGTTGCCGGACCCGGCGTAGGTCCAGTGGGCCAGGACGAGGGTCTCGGCCTCGGGCAGGTCGTCCAGGTCGGGCAGTCCGGCGGCCAGCAGCCGGGCGCGGAGGTCGTCGTGGGCCTGGGCGGCGCGGTAGTCGGCGCGGACCTGCCGGAGGGCGCCGAGGGTGACCGAGTAGCGGGGGGACTTGGTGGAGAAGTGGCCGCGGAAGCCGAGCATGTGCGACCAGTGGGCCAGCCGCCGGTCGGGGTAGGCCGGGTCGAGGTCCCAGCAGGTCTCGATGAGGCGGCGGGTGTGGTCGGGCAGCTCCAGGCGCTCCAGGTCGTGCCGCTCGATGATGCGGCGGTCGGCCATGCCGGTGGTCTCGGCTGCCTTGGTGGCGTACTTGGCGACGTAGGAGGCCACGGCCTGTTCGGTCAGCTCGCCGGTGGCCAGGGCGCCGATGGGGCGGACGTCGACCTGGTCGCCCCAGCGCAGCACGCGTGCCGGGTGGTCCCCGGTGGCGGCCAGCGGGACCCAGGCGGCGCGGGCGGCGGCGCGGATCGCGTCGTCCAGCAGGGCGAGGGTGGCCCAGGGCGGCGGGGTTGTGTTGGCGCCGTCGGGGCCGTCGAGGCGGATGACGGCGTGGAAGTGGACGGCGCCCCGGCGCTGGTACTCGGCGACCTTCCCGAAGGAGACCCGCACGTGTTCGCCGAGGCGGGTGCGGGGGATGCCGGCGCGGGTGGCGATCTCGCGGCGCAGGTAGACGGTGAAGCGGCGCCACAGGTCGGGGGCGTGGTTGTTCCAGAGCACGGCGTGGGCGTAGTCGTAGCGGTCCGGGTCCAGGGGGGTGCCCAGGCGGGGGTCGCTCTCGGGGTGGGGGGTGCCGCAGCGGCAGGCTCCGGTGTCGGGGCGGTTGTGGACCGGGCCGAAGGAGGGGGCGGTGAGGGTGGCGAACACGCGCGGGTGGGTGCGCACGGTGCCGGGGACGCCCTTGGCGGTGTCGCCGACCAGGCCTGCGCGGATGAGGTGGTAGGTGTCGGCGGCGTAGGTGCGGGCGCAGGCGGGGCAGCGGGTGGCGCGGCGGTTGCCGCAGGCGAGCTTGAGGCGGTGGCCGGGCTGGTCGTGGGTGGAGAACTCGTGCCACACGGCGCCGGTGGGGGCGTGGACGAGCTTGCGGAAGCCGCGGATGTGGATCGGGCGGGCGCAGCCGCCGGTGCGGGTGATCTGGTGGTGCAGGGCGGGCAGGTCGCCCCGGGAGCACAGCCGCGCCAGGTCGGCCAGGGCGGCGGGGTCGGTGCCCCCGGGGAGGGTGGTCGGGTCGGTCACGCGGCCACCGCCGAGACGGCCGGCACCGGAGCGGGGAGCGCGGCGGGGAGGGGCTCGGGTCCGGTGAGGGGTCCGAAGGTGGGGTCGGCCGGGCAGATCACGTCCCCGTCGTGGGTCAGCACCCGCACTCCGCCCCCGCGCACCCAGCGCCAGCCCGGGGCGGGGGCGAGGCAGCGCGGGCAGTGGCCGGGAACTGTCACCCGGGCGCGGCGGGCCAGGCTCAGGAGGGCGGCGCGGTCGACGGCGGCCGGGGCGCTCACGCGGCCACCCCGGTTCCGGGCAGCGCCGCCGTGGCGTGGATCGGGCAGGGCCGCAGGAACGGGCTGTCGTCGTCGAAGTCCTCCAGCGGAATCCTGACCCACCCGGTGAAGCCGCCGTTCTCCGGCCACACCGGCAGGTGGCACGGGCACAGGCCCCGCACCCCCAGGAGGGCGTCGGTGCAGCCGCACGGGACCATCGCCCCGGCCGTTCCGCACACCGACCCGTCCCGGTCGGGGTACCGCAGCGTCCCGGCGCAGTCCTCGCACAGGTCCGCGTCCCGCCGGGAGAGCGGAGCCGTGAGCATTGCGTGCATGATGGAAGCTCCCTTGAGAGAGGGACCGGGGCGGCGGCTTGCTTGGCGGTAGGGCGCCGTCCCGAGCTGTCTTGAGTGTCATAGTACGCTTAGGACGCTTAGCGTCAAGACACATGAGTGACCTAGGCCGTGTCTGACAAATGATCATGTCTGGGGTTCGCGGAGCCACAGGATGAGTGAGGCCAGGACGAGGCCGGTGCGGTAGCGGGTGGCGAGCTTGTCGAAGCGGGTGGCGATGGCGCGGAACTG
>NZ_JAJLRA010000069.1 GCF_020991365.1 Streptacidiphilus sp. ASG 303 | reverse complement strand
TTGAGCACCGCCAGCAGGGCCGTCATCAGCTGCGCCGAGCGCGGCAGCGAGACCGCGACCCGGCCCTCGGGGCCGGCGCCGTGCTCCACGAGCAGCCGCGCGATGCGGTTCGCCCGCGCGTTCAGCTGACCGTAGGTGACCGCCGTGCCGTCGCCGTCGACCACCGCCACCGCCTCCGGGGTGCGGGCGGCCTGGGCCTCGAAGGCGTCGACGAGCGTCGTCGAAGGAGCCGGCACCCCCTCCGCGCCACCGTCGTTCCACTCCACCACGATGCGGTGACGCTCGGCGGGGGTCAGGATGTCGAACCGGTTGACGCGGGCGTCCCAGGCGCTGCTCAGCATGGTCACGACCCGCGTGAACCGCTCGGCCAGGTTGTCCACCGTCGACGCGTCGAACAGGTCGCCCGAGCCGATCAGTCGGCCGCGCACGCCCGACGGCGCACCGGCATCGTCGAAGCTTTCCGTCAGTTCGACGGCAAGATCAAACTTGGCCGGTTCCGGGCCCGTAGGCACGAGTTCGACGTCGAGCCCAGGGAGGTCGAGAACGGCCTGCAGGTTGTTCTGCAGGGTCAGCATGACCTGGAATAGGGGGTGGCGGGCCATCGAGCGGGTCGGTGCGAGGTCTTCGACGAGGCGCTCGAAGGGGATGTCCTGGTGCTCGTGGGCGTCCAGGGCAGCGTCCCGCACCCGGCCCAGCAGTTCACCGAAGGTCGGGTCGCCGGTGAGGTCGACGCGGTTGATCTGGGTATTGACGAAGAAGCCGACCAGCCGGTCCAGTGCGTCGTCGGTGCGGCCGGCGACAGGGGTGCCGATCGCGATGTCGTGCCCGGCGCCGAGCCGGGACAGGACGACCGCCAGCGCGGCCTGGAGCACCATGTGCAGGGTGGCGCCATGGTGTCGGGCCAGCCCCGTCAGCCGCCGGTGGAGTTCCGCGTCCAACTCGACCGGCGACACGACCCCCTCGTACGAGGCAACTGCCGGGCGCGGGCGGTCGGTGGGCAGGGTGAGTTCCTCGGGCAGGCCGGCCAGGGCCTTGCGCCAGTGGGCCAGTTGCTCGTTGAGCAGGCTCTGGGGGTCGTCCTCGTCGCCGAGGAGGTCGTGCTGCCACAGGGTGTAGTCGGCGTACTGGACCGGCAGCGGCTCCCACGCCGGGGCCCGGCCCGCCACGCGAGCGCGGTAAGCGTGGGACACGTCGTCCGCGAGCGGGGCGAGGGACCAGCCGTCGGCGGCGATGTGATGGAGGACGACCACCAGGACGTGGTCCTGCGGGCCCACCGTCAGCAGGTCGGCGCGCAGCGGCAGGTCCGCCGCGAGGTCGAACGGGCTGCGGGCCAGGCGCGTCACAGCCGCGGCGAGGTCGTCCTCCGTGACCTCGTCGGTGCGCAGTTCGAAGGTCAGCTGCGACGACGGAAGGATCCGCTGATGTGGAACACCGTCGACCGTCGCCACCACCGTGCGCAGGACCTCGTGCCTGTCGAGCACGTCACGGAAGGCCTCCTCCAGCGCCGTCCGGTCGAGCTCGCCCCGCAGCCGCATGGCGAACGGAATGTTGTAGGTGGCGTTAGGGCCCTCGAGTTCGCCGAGGAACCACAGGCGACGCTGGGCGAAAGACAGAGGAATCATGAGGTTACTCCACGGAATTGCTGATGACGCTGAGAGGAAGGGTTCGATCGAATAGGAGCTGGCGATTTCCGCGCCGCGGGATTTCGTGTTCCTTGCGAATATCCCGCGGCGCGATCGGCTCCACTTCCGTGTCCGGCGAGGATGCCGCTATGCACCCTCATTCCGAGGAGCCCTCGGCCGAAGGGCCGGCCTCTCCCTCTTGCGCTGGCCCAGCACATTCGCAAGCTGAGCGGGAACCGGGTTGTGGAACAGCATGCGAAGAGTGACTTCGACATTCATGGTGGTGCGGATGCGGTTGATGAGACGGGTAGCGAGGAGGGAGTGGCCGCCGAGGTCGAAGAAGTTGTCGTCGGGGCCGATCTCGGGGAGGGCGAGGACCTCGGCGAACAGGGTGCAGAGCTGTGCTTCGCGCTGGTCGGCGGGTGTGCGGCCGGTGCCCGTGGTGGGGAGTTCGGGGGCGGGCAGGGCGCGGCGGTCGAGTTTGCCGTTGGCCGTGAGGGGCAGGGCGGCCAGGGTGACGACCGCGGAGGGGACCATGTACTCCGGCAGGAGGGTGGCGGTGTGGGTGCGCACCCGCGCTGCCAGTCCCGCGTCCTGCGGTGTTCCGGTGGCATTGTCGGTGGGGACGATGTAGGCGGTCAGGCGCTGGTCGCCGGGGCGGTCCTCGCGGACGAGGACCGCGGCCTGGGCCACGGCGGGGTGGGAGGCGAGTGCGGACTGCACTTCGCCGAGTTCGATGCGGAAGCCGC
>NZ_JAJLRA010000068.1 GCF_020991365.1 Streptacidiphilus sp. ASG 303 | reverse complement strand
CCCACCTCCAGCGCCGTGCGGCGGGCCCTGCGCCGGGCCCGCGACGGCGTCGCCCTGGACACCGCGGAGGCCGCCGTGCTGCTCGCGGCGCGCGGCGCCGACCTGCGCGACCTGTGCGCCTCGGCGGCCCGGGTGCGCGACGCCGGACTGGAGGCGGCCGGCCGCCCCGGGGTGGTCACCTACTCCAAAAAGGTGTTCGTCCCCCTCACCCGGCTCTGCCGCGACCGCTGCCACTACTGCACCTTCGCCACCGTGCCGGGCAGGCTCCGGCGCGAGGGCCACGGGATGTACCTCTCGCCGGACCAGGTGCTGGACATCGCCCGCCGCGGCGCGGCGCTCGGCTGCAAGGAGGCCCTGTTCACCCTGGGCGACCGCCCCGAGGAGCGCTGGCCCCAGGCCCGCGCGTGGCTGGACGCCCACGGCTACGACGACACCCTCGCCTACGTGCGCGCCATGGCCGTGCGGGTCCTGGAGGAGACCGGCCTGCTGCCGCACCTCAACCCGGGCGTCCTGACCTGGACCGACCTGCAGCGCCTCAAGCCCGTCGCCCCCTCCATGGGGATGATGCTGGAGACCACCGCGACCCGCCTGTGGTCCGAGCCCGGCGGCCCGCACCACGGCTCCCCGGACAAGGAGCCCGCCGTGCGGCTGCGGGTGCTGGAGGACGCGGGGCGCAGCGCCGTGCCGTTCACCACCGGGATCCTCATCGGCATCGGCGAGAGTCGCGAGGAGCGGGCCGAGTCGCTCTTCGCGATCCGCCGGGTGGCGCGGCAGTACCAGGGCGTGCAGGAGGTCATCGTCCAGAACTTCCGGGCCAAGCCGGACACCGCGATGCGCGGCATGCCCGACGCCGAGCTGGAGGAGCTGGCCGCGGCCGTCGCGGTGGCCCGGCTGGTGCTGGGCCCGTCCGCCCGCATCCAGGCGCCGCCGAACCTCGTCGAGGAGGAGTACGCGCTGCTGATCGGCGCGGGCATCGACGACTGGGGCGGCGTCTCCCCGCTCACCCCGGACCACGTCAACCCCGAGCGGCCCTGGCCGCACATCGAGGAGCTGGCGGAGCGCACCGCCGCCGCCGGGTTCGCGCTGCGCGAGCGGCTCACCGTGTACCCCGAGTACGTCCTGCGCGGCGAGCCCTGGCTGGACCCGCGGATCGTGCCGCACGTCACCGCCCTCGCCGACCCGGCGACCGGCCTGGCCCGCGAGGGCGCCTTGCCGGCCGGCCTGCCCTGGCAGGAGCCCGAGGACGGGCCGGCCGCCTCCGGCCGCACCGACCTGCACCGCGCCGTCGACACCGAGGGCCGCTCCGCCGACCGCCGCGGCGACTTCGAGGACGTCTACGGCGACTGGGAGGCCCTGCGCGAGCAGGCCGCCCCGCACGCCGTCGAGCGGTTCGACGCCGACGTCCGCCAGGCCCTGGCGGTGGCCGCCGACGACCCGGTCCGGCTCACCGACGACCAGGCCCTCGCCCTGCTGCACGCCGACGGCCCCGCGCTGGACGCCCTGTGCCGCATCGCCGACGACGTGCGCCGCGACACCGTCGGCGACGAGGTCACCTACTGCGTCACCCGCAACATCAACTTCACCAACGTCTGCTACACCGGCTGCCGCTTCTGCGCCTTCGCCCAGCGCCGCACCGACGCGGACGCCTACACCCTCTCCCTGGGGCAGGTCGCCGACCGGGCCGCCCAGGCGTGGGACGTGGGCGCCACCGAGGTCTGCATGCAGGGCGGCATCCACCCCGACCTGCCCGGCACCGCCTACTTCGACATCGCCCGCGCGGTCAAGGAGCGGGTGCCCGGCATCCACGTGCACGCCTTCTCCCCGATGGAGGTCGTCAACGGCGCCGCCCGCACCGGCCTGTCCGTCCGCGACTGGCTGCAGCAGGCCAAGGAGGCCGGCCTGGACACCATCCCCGGCACCGCGGCCGAGATCCTCGACGACGACGTCCGGTGGATCCTCACCAAGGGCAAACTGCCCGCCGCCACCTGGGTCGAGGTCGTCACCGCCGCCCACGCCCTGGGCATCCGCTCCTCCTCGACCATGATGTACGGGCACGTGGACACCCCCCGCCACTGGCTGGGCCACCTGCGCCTGCTGGCGGAGATCCAGCAGCGGACCGGCGGCTTCACCGAGTTCGTCACCCTGCCCTTCGTCCACACCAACGCCCCCGTCTACCTGGCCGGCATCGCCCGCCCCGGCCCCACCCAGCGGGACAACCTCGCGGTCACCGCCATGGCCCGCCTGCTGCTCCACCCGCACATCACCAACATCCAGACCAGCTGGGTCAAGCTCGGCGCGGAGGGCGCGGCCCGGATGCTGCGCTCCGGCGCCAACGACCTGGGCGGCACCCTCATGGAGGAGACCATCTCCCGGATGGCGGGCTCCGCCTACGGCTCCCACCGGTCCGTCCGCGACCTGGAGGCCATCGCGCAGGCCGCCGGCCGCCCGGCCCG
>NZ_JAJLRA010000067.1 GCF_020991365.1 Streptacidiphilus sp. ASG 303 | reverse complement strand
TTGAGCACCGCCAGCAGGGCCGTCATCAGCTGCGCCGAGCGCGGCAGCGAGACCGCGACCCGGCCCTCGGGGCCGGCGCCGTGCTCCACGAGCAGCCGCGCGATGCGGTTCGCCCGCGCGTTCAGCTCACCGTAGGTGACCGCCGTGCCGTCGCCGTCGACCACCGCCACCGCCTCCGGGGTGCGGGCGGCCTGGGCCTCGAAACCCTCCACCAAGGTCACGGAAGGAGCCGGCAGCCCCTCCGCGCCACCACCGTTCCACTCCACGAGCACCCGGTGGCGTTCGGCGGGGGTGAGGACGTGGGTGTGGTGGAGGGGGGTGGTGGGGGAGGTCTGGAGGGCGGTGGTGATGCTGTCGGTGGCCGTGTGCATCCAGGTGGCGACGGTGTGGGGGTCGATGGAGTCGTGGGCCTGGACGGTGATGCTGAAGCCGTGGGTGGTGTCGTCGATGTAGACGCCGAGGGGGTAGTTGGTGCGTTCGTGGGCGTAGAGGAGTTCGACGCCGGGCACGGGGGTCTGGTCGGTGCTCTGGCCGCTGTGGCGGTAGTTGAGGAGGGTGGTGAACAGCGGTGTCTGCGGGGGCATGGCGCTGGCGCGCTGGGCCAGTGCGAGGGGGGCGTGTTCGTGGGCGAGGAGGTCGGCGAGGTGGCGGTGCATGCGGGTGAGCGCTTCGCCGACGGGTGTGGCGCCGAGGTGGGCGCGGACGGGGAGGGTGTTGATGAACAGGCCGGGGACGCGGTCGGCGTTGGTGCCGGCGTTCATGCGGCCGAGGAGGACGGTGCCGAAGACGACGTCGTCGCGTCCGGTGAGGGCGCCGGCCAGGCGGGCCCAGGCGAGGTGGAAGACGGTGGCGGGGCTGACCCCGTGGGTGCGGGCCTGGTCGCGGAGGCGTTCGGCGAGGTCGTCGTCGAGGGCGAGTCGGGCCTCGCGGACGGTGGCGCCGTCTCCGTGGACGTCGAGGACGCCGAAGGGGGCGGTGGGTTCGCCGACGTCGGCGAGGAAGCCGGCGAAGAACTCCTGGTGTTCCTCGGGTGAGACCCCTCGTCGTGCCTGGGCGACGAAGTCGCGGAAGGGCAGGGGGTCGGGCAGTGTCTCGTGCTCGCCGGTGACGAAGGCCCGGACCTCGGCCATGAGGATGTCGAGGGTGGTGTGGTCCTGGATCAGGTGGTGGACCTGGAGCAGGGCGCACCAGCGCCCGCCCTCGGGCTCGGCGGCCGTGAACACCCGGACCAGCGGGGCCTCGTCCAACGCCATCACCGAAGGAGATGCCGCCAGCAGCCTGTCGGCGACGTCAGCGCCGGACGGCTCCAAGACCACCTCGGTGACCTGGATGGGGGCTTCGCGGAGGACGACCTGGACGGGTTCGGGCAGGTCCTGCCAGACGACCGCGGTGCGCAGGATGTCGTGCCGGTCGACGACCTTCTGGAGCGCGCCGGTGAACGTGTCGAGGTGCTCGCGGCTGTCGAAGCGCAGCACGGTGGGCAGGACGTAGGCGTCGGCGCCCTCACCGGCCTGCAGCAGGTGGTGGAAGAAGATGCCCTCCTGCAGGGGGGCGAGCGGATAGACGTCCGCGATGTTCGCGGCCCCGCCGGGCACGCGCTCCACGATGCGCTGGATGTCGTCGGTGCTCAGCTCGACCAGGGGCAGCATCGCGGGGGTGATCTCCCGGGCCCCCTGCGGAATCAGATTCGGGGGTGCCTGAAATACCGGCTCACCCAGGACACCCGAGAGCCCTGCCACGGTCGGCGCGGTGAACAGTGCCTTGACGGACAGGCTGACGTCGAGGGTGGTGCGGATGCGCTCGATGAGGGTGACGGCGAGCAGGGAGTGCCCGCCGAGCTCGAAGAAGTTGTCCTCGACACCCACCTCGGGAATGCCGAGGACCTCGGCGAAGACGGCGCACAGCTGTGCTTCCTGCTCGGTCTCCGGCCTGCGGCCGGCCCCGGCGGACTCCGCCAGGTCCGGCTCGGGCAGGGCCTTGCGGTCCAGCTTGCCGTTGACCGTCAGCGGGAACGCCTCCAGCACCACGACCGCCGACGGCACCATGTACTCCGGCAGCAGACCCGTAGCGTGGATCCGGACCCCCGCTGCCAGCCGATCGATGTCCGACGCCGAACCGCTGTCCGCAGGGATCAGGTAGGCGACGAGTCGCTTGTCTCCGGGGCGGTCCTCGCGGACGAGGACCGTGGCCTGGGCGACGGCCGGGTGGGCGGCGAGCGCGGCCTCGATCTCGCCGAGCTCGATACGGAAGCCGCGGATTTTGACCTGGTCGTCGGTGCGGCCGAGGTATTCCAGGACACCGTCCTGGTCCCAGCGGGCCAGGTCGCCGCTGCGGTACATCCGCGAACCCACCGGACCGAACGGGTCCGCGACGAACCGGCCCGCGGTCAGGCCGGCCCGTCCCAGGTAGCCGCGGGCCAGCCCCTCACCCGCGACGTACATCTCGCCCGGCACCCCGGGCGGGCAGGGCTGCAGGGCGGCATCGAGGACGTACACCTGCAGGTCGGGGATGCCGCGGCCGATCACGCTCGCCACCGGGCCCCGGCCGGCGAGGTCGGCGCCCAGGGCCCGGTAGGTGACATGGACGGTCGTCTCGGTGATGCCGTACATGTTGACCAGCAGCGGCGCGTTCTGCGCGTGGCGCGCGTACCAGCCCGACAGGCGCGACAGGTCCAGCGCCTCACCGCCGAACACCACCGTCCGCAGGGCCAGCCCGGCGCCCAGTTCCGGGTCTAGTGCGTCGGCCTGGGCGAGCTGGTAGAACGCGGACGGGGTCTGGCTCAGCACCGTCACCCCCTCGCGGACCAGCAGGGCCAGGAAGTCGGCCGGAGAGCGGGAGACGTCGAAGGGGACGACGACCAGGCGTCCGCCGTGCAGCAGCGGGCCCCACATCTCCCACACCGAGAAGTCGAACGCGAAGGAGTGGAACCAGGTGAACGCGTCGTCCGGGCCGAAGCCGAACCAGTGGTCCGTCGCCGAGAACAGGCGGACCACGTTCCCGTGCGCGACCAGCACCCCCTTGGGACGGCCCGTCGAGCCGGAGGTGTAGATCACATACGCGGGGTGGGCGGGCAGCAGTGGCGTCGTGCGCTCGGCGTCGGTGAGGTCGGTGTCCGGCAGCTGCGCCAGGCGTGCGGCGGTGT
>NZ_JAJLRA010000066.1 GCF_020991365.1 Streptacidiphilus sp. ASG 303 | reverse complement strand
TGTCCGCCAGCACGGTCGCGATGCCCGCCGGGGAGGGGGCGTCGAAGACGGTCCGCAGGGGGATCTCGCTGCCGAGGACGGTGCGGATGCGGTTGATGAGGCGGGTGGCGAGCAGGGAGTGGCCGCCCAGGTCGAAGAAGTTGTCCTCGACGCCGACCTCGGGGACACCGAGCACCTCGGCGAACAGGACGCACAACTGCGCCTCCCGCTCGTCGGCCGGCTCACGGCCCGCACCCGCGACCGGCAGCTCCGGGACGGGCAGGGCACGACGGTCGAGCTTGCCGTTGACCGTGACCGGCAAGGCGCCCATCACCACCACCGCGGAGGGGACCATGTACTCCGGCAGCGTGGAAGCCGTGTGGGCGCGTACGTCGGCCACGAGCCGGCTGGTGTCCATGTCCGTGGCATCGCCGGTGGGGACGACGTAGGCGGTCAGGCGCTGGTCGCCGGGCCGGTCCTCGCGGACCAGGACCGCGGCCTGGGCCACCCCCGGACATCCGGCGATCGCGGACTGCACCTCACCCAGCTCGATGCGGAAGCCCCGCAGCTTGACCTGGTCGTCGGTACGGCCCAGGTATTCCAGGACGCCGTCCTGGTTCCAGCGGGCCAGATCGCCCGTGCGGTACATCCGCGAACCCGCCGGACCATGGGGGTCGGCGACGAACCGTTCGACGGTCAGGGCGGGGCGGTTCAGATAACCCCGAGCCAGACCCGCGCCCGCCAGATACAGCTCACCCGCAACACCCACCGGCACCGGCTCCAGAGCACCGTCCAGGACATATACCCTGGTGTTGGCTATCGGCGTTCCGATCGGCGGCACGCTGTGCCTGGAGGCGTTGCTCAGCTGGGCGAGAGTCGACCAGACGGTTGTCTCGGTCGGGCCGTACAGGTTGGTGACGGACGACGCGAGCGCAGTCAGTCGCTCGGCCAGCGGGGCGGGAAGCGCCTCGCCTCCGACCAGTACACGCATGCCGTGTACGGCTGCCGGGGTACCGGTGACCAGGCCCTGCCAGAGGGCGGGGGTCGCCTGCATGACTGTCGCGCCCGAGCGGGCAATTAGTGCCGCCAGGGCTTCGGGGTCCCGGACCGTCGGCCGGTCAGCGACGACCACGCCGGCGCCCGACAGCAGAGGCGTGTAGATCTCGAGGGCGTGGATGTCGAACGCCGTGGTGGTCACGGCAACGAGACGGTCGGCCGGGGTCAACTCAATGTGCTCGCCCAGTGCGCTCAGGAAGTTGACAAGCGCTCCGTGCGGAACGACGACGCCCTTGGGGCGGCCGGTCGAACCGGAGGTGTAGATCACGTAGGCCGGGTGCGAGGGTGCCGGGCGGGTTTCGGCGGCCGGGTTGTCGGAGGGCAGTTCGGCCAGTCGCGCCACGGTTGCTTCGGCGTCCACCGCGATCGTCCGCGCCACGGCGGTGGACTCCGGTGCCTGGGCGTCCTCGCCGGTGAGCAGGATCGCGGGTCGGGCGTCGTCGAGCATGTAGGCGATGCGCTCGGCGGGCAGTTCCGGGTCGAGGGGCACGTAGGCGGCGCCGCTTTTGAGGACGGCCAGCAGCGCTTCGACCATTCCGGTCGAGCGGGGCATAAGGATGCCGACGCGGTGCTCGGGTCCGGCGCCATGCTCGGTCAGCAGCCGGGCCAGGCGGTTGGCGCGCTGGTTGAGTTCTGCGTAGGTAGTCTCGGTGCCATCGGGGTCGATGACGGCGGTGTGGTGGGGGGTGCGGGCGGCCTGGGCCTGGAAGAGGTCCACGACCGTGCCCGCGGGGACCTCGCGCGCGGTGTCGTTCCAGGCGGTGAGGACCTGGTGGCGTTCGGCCGGGTCGAGGGCGGTGAGCGTGTGCAGCGGGGCGTCCGCCACGGTCCCAAGCGCGTCGACTATGCCCTCGACCACCGTCTTCAGCCGCTCGGCGAGAGTTGTCGGGTCGACGGAGGGCGCGGTCTGGACGGTGAGGCGGAACCCGTCGAAGGTGTCGTCGACGTGCACGGACAGCGGGTAGTTGGTCCGCTCCTGACCCCAGACGGACTCAACGCCTTCGAGAGCGTTGGCTTCCGCGGCACCGGTTTCCTGGGTGTAGCGGTAGTTGAGGAGGGTGGTGAACAGGGGCGTGCCGTTCAGTCCGCTGGCCTGCTGCGCTGCGGACAGGGGGGCGTGCTCGTGGGCGAGGAGGTCGGCGAGGTCGCGGTGCATCGAGCGCAGTGCGCCGCCGACGGTGGCGCGCTCCAGGCGTGCGCGGACGGGCAGGGTGTTCATGAACAGGCCGGGGACGCGGTCCGCGCCGGCGCCGGCGTTCATGCGGCCGAGGAGGACGGTGCCGAAGACGACGTCGTCGCGGCCGGTGAGGACGGTCAGGACGCGTGCCCAGGCGAGGTGGAAGACGGTGGCCGGGCTCACGCCCGCGTCGCGGGCGCGGGCGCGCAGGCGTGCGGCAAGGTCAGCGTCGAGGGTGAGCCTGTGCTCGTTGATGCCGGTGCCGTCGCCGCGGACGTCGACCAGGTCGTACGGCGCGGTCGCCTCGGTGACATCACCCAGCAGCGCGGCGAAGAACCGCCGGTGCTCCTCGGCCGGAATGCCGAGCCGGGCCTGGGCGGTGAAGTCGCGGAACGGCAGCGGCGCGGGCAGGGCCGCCTCCCGCCCGGTCAGGAACGCCCGGATCTCCCCCATGAGGATCTCAAGAGTGGTGTGGTCGAGGACGAGGTGGTGGACCTGGAGCAGCGCGTGCCAGACCCCGGTGCCTGGCTCCTGCGCGGTGTACATGCGGATCAGCGGGGCCCGGCCGATGTCCATGATCGCCGGACAGATCTCCAGCAGTCTTTCGACGATGCCGGGAGCGGGAAGCGGCACAGCGGCCGTCTCGGCGTTCATGTCCACGACCGGGATGGGGGCTTCGCGCAGGACGACCTGGACGGGTTCGGGCAGGTCCTGCCAGACGATGGCGGTGCGCAGGATGTCGTGCCGGTCCACCACGTGCTGCAGTGCCTCGGTGAAGGTCTCCAGCCTCTCCCGGGAGTCGAAGCGCAGCACGGTGGGCTGGATGTAGACGTCCTGGCGGCCCGCCTCCAGGAGGTGGTGGAAGAAGATGCCCTCCTGCAGGGGGGCGAGCGGGTAGAGGTCCGCGATGTTCGCGGCCCCGCCGGGCACGCGCTCCACGATGCGCTGGATGTCGTCGGTGCTCAGCTCGA
>NZ_JAJLRA010000065.1 GCF_020991365.1 Streptacidiphilus sp. ASG 303 | reverse complement strand
CAACGCTGGCTGCACACGATCGAGGGGCGGTCCCATGAAGACCGCCCCTGATGAGACGTTCGCCCACTACACTCACGCGCGCAGGCCTCTGAACAGGCAAAACGTCGAAGTCCTGCTGGAGTACTAGACGCCGATCGCGGTGGGGGACGACCCGACGGATGTGCAGAAGGCGCAGGCGGCCGAGCAGCAGGACGCCATCGCCAAGGGCCGGGACGCACTGAACACCGCGAAGAGCCTGGCCCAGCAGGCCAAGGAGATGAGGCAGAGCGCGCAGCGCGAGTGCTCCGACGTGCTGAACCGGGCTGCGGACGAGGCAATCCCCCCGCGGAACGTCTTCCATCGGATCCGGGACTTCTTCAAGGACTTCCCCCTCGTCAAGATCATCCTTGGTCTGCTCATTGCCGTCGTCGCCGTGTTCTTCCCCGTGGTCGGTGTGCTCCTGGGCGGTGTCCTCTTCGCCGTCGACCAGATAGCCGCCATCTCCGACGGCGGCAAGGTGGATCTCGCGGGCCTGGGCATCGGGCTTGCCTCTCTGGTTCCCGGAGCCGGTCTCCTGGGACGGTTCGGGGCCATTGCGGCCAGGGGCGCCGGCGCGGTGTCGAAGGCGGTCGGTTCGGCCAGGGGTGCGGGCGGGAGCATCAAGGATGTGGGGGCCACGCTTGGCAGCACGAAGGTGGTGGGTGCGGAGCTCGGTGCCGGGCGGGCAGGGACGGGTCTGTCCACGCGCGACAAGGTTGCGAACAAGGGGTTGGACCTGTTGTTCGGCGAGGTCGGGCTCACCCCGCTCAGTGCAAGGTCGGTGGCCAAGGGTGTCGTCAAGGGCGCTGCCCTGTCGAGCGGCGTGGAAGTGGCCAAGGAAGTGGGATCCGACGTCGTCCAGGGCAGGCCTGTGAAACTCAGCGCCGCCAGGATCGGCGGAGCGGCCATCGGCGGAGCCGTTGGCGGAGTGGGAGGGGCGGTCGTCGACGCCGGCAAGGTGGGCAGGGGCAAACGGATGCGTACGGCCGGCCAGGCGGCTGCCGGCGGGGTGAACGGCGTGGTGGGGGAATCCGTGGGCGAGGCTCTCGCGCACGAACCGCTCGACCCGACCAGGATCGCCGAATCAGGTGCGGCCGGGGCCGCCACCAGTGCGGCACGGACCGGAATCGGCCTGAACATCCCCCGCCGCGGGGGGACCGCAGCCCAGTCACCGCACACCGCTCCCCCCATGGGGCGCTGCCGTCCGGTGCCTCCGCGCCGGGGTCCGTCGGTGACGGCCCGCCCGTCCTGCCGCCCGTCCGGCCCCCGGGCCCCCTGCTCGTGCCCGGCGTCAACGAACCGGGCCTGCCCGCGTGACGTCCACGGTCGGGGCGGTGGCGTGACGGCTGTCCGGGAGGACCGCCGGTGGGGCTGGGTCCCGGCGGGGCGGCTTCAGAGCGTGGTGGTGAACCGCGTGCTGTTCGGCGGGCCGCTGCCCGGCAGGACGGCCCGTCGCACACAGGTACCCATGGCCGGGCGGGCCTGAAAGAACGGGCCTCCCGGTAGGGACGTGTTGTCCACTGAACTTGATCGGGTGATGTCGGGCTGTTCACCCGACGGCGGAGGGTGCCCTCGGTGGTCGTGGTGCGGTGAGACAGACGAGGGGCGAGGGGTGGTCCGGTGGCCGGTGGGGTCGCGGGGGCGGGCCCGGGGGCTGTCGGGGTCGGTGTGGCCGGGTTGTTGGTCCTCGGGGGGTCCGGGCCCGGGGGTGCGGGCATCGGGTGGGGGGCCGGCCGGGCGGGGGGGCCGGCCGGGCCGGGCGGGGGGCCGGCCGTGGCGGGGGGCGGGCCGCGGTCGCGGTCGGGCGGGGGGCGGGGGGTGGGTTGGGGTGCTCGGTGTGGCGTCCCTTTTTGTGGGGTTCGTGGGGGGTGGTGCCGGGTGCGGGGTCGCTGGCAGGGGGGGCCGTGGAGTGGGCCCGGGCCGGTCCCGTGCGGGGCGGCGGGGCGGTGTTCCCGCGGCGGTGGCGGGGCCGGGCGTTCGCGGTGGCGCTCCTCTCCGGCCGCCTCGCGTGCGGGGGCTCGGAGATCGGCGCCTTCCGTCATGCGTGGGGGCGTCTGGGCCGGGGGGCCTGTCTCGGTGTGGGCTGCTGCGGCCGCCGGCTCGACGGGGCGGAGCTGGTGCTGGCCGAGGGCGCCGTCCTCGCGCCGGGCGGGGTCGGGGCCCGCGGCCGCGGCCTGCGCGGGGAGCGCGTCGGGGAGCAGGCCGCCGCGAGGCGGTCCCGGCCCGGCTGCGCGCCCGCTCTCGGGTTCGCTGCGCACGGTCGAGACCGAGCCGGCGTTCGCGGTCGGTGGGCGCGTGCGGGCCGGGAGCCTCCGGCCGTCCCGGCGCGCCCGGCTGCCGAACTGCGTGCGGGGGCGCCCGGGGGTGGTCGACGCCGTCCGGCCCGCCTGCGTGCTCCCGGACGTCAACGCCCGCGTCCTGGGCGGGCGCCCCCGGCGCGTCGACTCGGTCCGCTTCGGCTCGCGCGAGCCGTGGGGCCCGGCCGCCGGGCCCTTCGCCGTCGCCGCAGGGCTGTGCGGGAGCTGCCCGGAGGCCGCTCCGTGGCCGCCGCCGGCGCCGTGGCCGGCGGCGGCGCGGTGGGGCGGTGGGGTGGTGGGGCGGTCTCCGGGCGTCCTGCGCACCCAGGCGCTCCAACGGCTGCTCACCGAACGGGGTCTGATCGGCCCCGCCGCGCCGGACGGCGTCATCACCGAGTGCGAGGCGAACGTGGGCCCGCTCGACGGCGCGCAGGTCGTCGCCGGGGCCTGGAGCGGCCCGGGGTGCCGGCGGCGCCTGCTCGAGGACGGCACCGCCGCCATCGGGGAGCTCGGCTTCTGGGGGCCGCGGGGGGAGCGCATCGTCGTCGTGGGGAACACGGCGGCCACCCGCCGCGTGGTGGGGTGCCCGCTGTGCTCCTGCTGCCCCTGGCCGGTGCTGGGCCTTCCGCCGGGCTGGTAGAAGGATTTCGCCTTCCGCTCGCGCTTGGTCGGGGAGCCGCGGGCGGTCCTGTCCGAGGTGGGCCTGGAGCTCGACGGCGGCGTGCGGATCACCGTCCACGACCCCGCCGGCGAGGTGCGGTGGCTGGTGCTGCCGCAACGTCCGCCCGGCGCCGGGCGCCTCTGCGAGGAGGAGCTCGTGCCCCTGGTGGCCCGCGACTCGATGGTCGGCGTGGCGAGGGCGCAGGCGCCGTGCGCGCGCAGCTGGACGTGGACGGCCCCGCCGCGCCGCCCCGGTCCGACGGCGAGCTGGTGTTCGCCGTGCCCGCGGTCCTGCGCCGCGCCTTCGGCATGGCCGTCGGCCTGTGCGGGGCCGGGGCCTTCGCCTGGCCCCGGTTCCAGGCCGCGCTGATCGCCCGGATCGCGGCCTGGCGGGCCGCGGCGGCGCCGGAGGAGCCCTGCGACTGCGACCGGCTCTGGCTCGCCGCGCTGGAGGACGTGCTCGTGGAGCGGTCTGCGGTGTCCGCCGGCGAGGTCGCCGAGCGCGCCGGGGCCCTCGCCCGACGGCGTCCGGGCCCCGGCCGCCGCGGCCGCCCCGGCCGCGGGCACGCGCACTGAGCCGGTCCGCGCGCCCGTCCGGCCTTCCGGGTCTGCTGTTCGCGGGTGGTCCTCGGGTCCGCGGCCGGCGGCACGGTGTGGGGCGCCGTGGGGGAGGAGGTGCCGCCGGGCGCGCTGTCCGGGCGGCTGCGGGCGGGGGCGGGGCG
>NZ_JAJLRA010000064.1 GCF_020991365.1 Streptacidiphilus sp. ASG 303 | reverse complement strand
GCGGCGGGCGGGGGGGGGGGGGGGGGGGGGGGGGGGGGCCGCGGGCCCCCCCGGCGGGGGGGGGGCCCCCGGCCCCCCCCCCCCCCCCCCCCCCCCCGCCGCGGACTGCCCGCCGCCCCCGCCGGACCCGGCCGACCCGGATCCGGACCGGTACGCGCGCGCGTGGCTGGCCGCCGCCGTGCACCTCGCCGCGGCCGAGCGGGCGCTGGTCCGCTGGTCCTGGTCGCCGGCGGAGGAGACCACTGCAGCGGGGCTCCCGTCCGCCGGGGCGGAGGATCCGGCGGACGCGGCGGGGCCGACAGGCACGGGCGGGCGTCCGGGCACGGGCGGGCACTCCGGCGCATCCTGCTGACGCACCGTCGGCGGAGGGCGTGGCGCCGGTGCGCGCCCGACCCGTTCCGGGTACTGTTCGTTCGAACGAACAGTACCCGGAACGGGGGTCCGCACGATGTCCGGTGACACCCACGACGGCCTGGCCGCCCAGGCCCGCGCCCTCGCGGACGGCCTCACCTCCTCGCGCCTGCTGGTCGAGGAGGCCCTGCGGAGGATCGAGGCCACGCAGCCCGTCCTCAACGCCTTCCGCCGCGTCCGCACCGAGGCGGCCCTCGCGGAGGCCGACGCCGCCGACCGGCGGCTGGCCGCCGGGGAGCGGCTGCCGCTGCTCGGCGTGCCGATCGCCGTCAAGGACGACACCGACGTGGCCGGCGAGCCCACGGCCTTCGGCTGCGCCGGGGAGTTCCCCGTCCGGGAGGCCGACGCGGAGGCCGTGCGGCGGCTGCGGGAGGCGGGGGCCGTGGTGGTCGGCAAGACCAACACGCCCGAGCTCGGCCAGTGGCCCTTCACCGAGGGGCCCGCGTTCGGCGAGACCCGCAACCCGTGGAGCACCGGCCACACCCCCGGCGGCTCCTCCGGCGGCGCCGCCGCGGCCGTCGCAGCCGGCGTCGTCCCCGCCGCGCTCGGCTCCGACGGGGCCGGCTCGGTCCGCATCCCGGCCGCCTGGACGAACCTCGTCGGCATCAAGCCGCAGCGCGGCCGCATCTCCGCCTGGCCGGAGCCGGAGTCCTTCCACGGCCTCACCGGCCTCGGCCCGCTGGCCCGCACCGTGGCGGACGCGGCCCTGCTGCTGGACGCCGCCGCGGGCAGCCACCCGCGCGACCGGCACCGGCCCGACGCGCTGCCGCTGCTGCCGCACGCCGGCCGCGACCCGGGCCGGCTGCGGATCGCGCTCTCGCTGCGGCCGCCGTTCACCTTCCTCCGCACGCCGCTCGACCCGCACGTGCGGGACGCGGTGGTGCGGCTCGCCGGGGCGCTGGCCCGGCTCGGCCACGACGTCGTCCCCTTCGACCTGCCGTACGGGCCGGTGGGCCCGGCCTTCGTGCCGCGCGGGATCGTCGGGGTCGCCGACTGGTGCGAGCGGGTGCCCGACCCGGAACTGCTGGACCCCCGGACCCGCGGCGCCCTGCGCAGCGCGCGGCTGCTGCGGGGACCGGCGCTGCGGGCGGCCCGGGCGGCCGAGGAGCCGCTGCGCCGCCGCTACGCGCAGGTCTTCGACCGCTTCGACGTGGTGCTCACCCCCACCACGGCCGTCCCGCCGCTGCCGATCGGCGCGATGGCGGGCTGGTCGGGGTCGCGGACCGACCGGGCGATGATCGCGGCCTGCCCGTACACCTGGCCGTGGAACGTCGTGGGCTGGCCCGCCGTCGGCGTGCCCGCGGGCTTCACCCCGGCCGGGCTCCCGGTGGGCGCGCAGCTGCTCGGCCCGCACTGCGGGGAGCCGCGGCTGGTGTCGCTCGCGGCGCAGCTGGAGGCCGACCGGCGGTGGCACGAGCGGCGGCCGCCGGTGCACACCGGGCGGAACGGACAGGACGGGCGGGGCGGACAGGACGGGCCGCACGGGTCCGCGGGCACGGCGGGCTCCGTGCCGGCGGCCCGGCGGGAGGAGGCCGCCGCGGTGGGAGAATGAGCCCATGTCCAAGCCGAGCGGCACCCGCGACCGCATCGTCCACGCCGTGCTGCGGATCATCGGGGAGCACGGCGTCGCCGGGGTCACCAACCGCCGGATCGCCGCCGAGGCCGGGGTGTCGCTGGGCTCGCTCACCTACCACTTCGCCACCCAGCACGACCTGCTGCGCGAGAGCCTGCTGCAGTTCGTGCGGGAGGAGACGCAGCGGTTCACCGACCTGGCCGACGGCCACCGGCGCGACGGCGTGGACACCCTGGAGGAGGCGGGCGCGCTGGTGGGCCGGGTGGCGGCCGGCATCGACTTCGACAGCGAGCGGATCGCGCCGTTCGAGCTGTACATCCAGGCCGGGCGCGACCCGCAGCTGCGGGAGGCCGCCGCGGAGTGCTTCGCCGCCTACGACCGGCTGGCGGCCTCCATCCTGTCCGCCCTGGGCGTGCCGGACGCGGAGCGGGCGGCGGGCGCGGTGGTGGCCCTGGTGACGGGGCTTCAGCTGCGGCGGCTGGCGACCGGTTCGGCGGCGGAGGACCTGGTGGACGCACTGCTCATGCTCACCCGCGGGGCCGGGCAGCCGGCCTGACACCGCCGGACTCCGTCCGGTCCCGTCCGGCCCCGCGTCAGGAGCCGGCGGCGCCCCCGGTCCGGGAGGCGCCGGAGCCGCGCACCTCCAGGTCCCCGAGGAGGCGCCGGGTCGCCTCCGCGACCTCGGCCACCGCCCGGTCGAAGGCCTCCCGGTTGTGGGCGGCCGGGCTGCGGAAGCCGGAGACCTTGCGGACGTACTGCAGGGCGGCGGCCGTGATGTCGTCGTCGCCGACCTCGGGGGTGACGGGCGGGCGGAGGGTCCTGATGCTGCGACACATGCCCCCAGTGTGCTCCCTCCTGCCCCCCGGGGGCGCCGTACGGTGCCCATGAGGGGCGGTGTCCATGAGGGGCGGCGTCCGCGCGGCGGACGTCCGCTCCCGGAGTCCGCAGGGCCCGGGCCCGCGGACACGCGCCGGGGACACGCCCCCGGGGGCCGGGGAGGAACCGGGGCGGTGAGGCCGCCGGGACACCACGGCGGATGCCGCCGCCCGGTCGGCCGCGGAGCCGCGGCGAAGGACGCGCCGACCGCACCGGCCCCCGCACGGACGAGGCCGCCCGACGGACGCGCGACGGGGCCGGTCCAGGCCGGGGGCCGGCCCGGGCCCCCGGGCCGCGACCGCCGTGACCGGCGCCTACCCGCGGTCCGGACGCGGCTCGGCGGTGGCGCCCGAACCCGCTTCGGGCTTCGTGTGGAGGACGTCGCGGACCTGTTCCGCGGCGCGGAGGATGCTCTCGCTGATGAAGTCGCTGAAGCGGGCGATGTTCTCCAGACGGGCGGCGGCCGGGGTGCCGCGGCCGAGGACGCCGACGCCCTGCCGCGCGGTCTCGGCGACCTGGGCGATGCCGCGGGCGCTGGCGATCGTCGACCGGTACCAGACGTCGTCGTCGACGACGTAGCGTTCGCGGCGTCGTTCGTCGCGCTCCCGCCGGACGAGGCCCAGGCCCTCGAGAGCCGCGACCGCCTTGGAGACGGAGGCGGGGCTGACCTGGAGGCGCTGGACGAGTTCGGCCGCGGTGAGGCTGCCCGCGTCGGTGGTGAAGAGGCAGGTCAGCACCCGGGACGTCATCTTGGGCAAGCCCTGCTGCATGAAGAGGGTCGTGAACGTCTCCTCGTACTCGCGCACGGCCTCGCTGTCGCGTCCGTGGCCCTGCGCCGGCGCCCCCTGCTCGCGGGGCGCGGTGTGCCGGCGCCGGTGGGCGCGGCGTTCGGTGGCGCGGTGGGCCAGGTCGGCGCGGTAAGCGGTGGGGCCGCCGTTGCGCATCACCTCACGCGTGATCGTCGAGGTGGGACGGTCGAGACGTCGGGCGATCTCCGCGTAGGCGAGGCCGTCGGCCAGCCCCAGCGCGATCTGCTGACGTTCCTGCTGGGTGAGTCTGCCTCCCGGCACCGCGCTCTCCTTCCGTGCCCCCTGGCCCCCTGGTGGCGCCAGTGTAGCGTTCATTCTCATTCCAATGCAACGATCCGGACATCTGTCATTGCGTTAGATCCATAACCGTTGCAACGAAAACCAAGCCGCCAGCTGCACAGATGCATTTCCCACGCAACGAACTTGTTGCGCGATCCTTGAACGCAACGTAGCTTTTCCTTCATCAGAAACGAAGAGCACCCGAGGAGAGCATGATGCAGACGTTCACCAC
>NZ_JAJLRA010000063.1:0-3215 GCF_020991365.1 Streptacidiphilus sp. ASG 303 | reverse complement strand
CTGGTGGCGGGCGGGTGGCTGGTCGTTGTTTGAGAACTGCACAGTGGACGCGAGCATCTGTGGCCAAGTTTTTAAGGGCGCACGGTGGATGCCTTGGCACCAGGAACCGATGAAGGACGTGGGAGGCCGCGATAGGCCCCGGGGAGCTGTCAACCGAGCTGTGATCCGGGGGTGTCCGAATGGGGAAACCCGGCAGTCGTCATGGGCTGTCACCCGCTGCTGAACACATAGGCAGTGTGGAGGGAACGCGGGGAAGTGAAACATCTCAGTACCCGCAGGAAGAGAAAACAACCGTGATTCCGGGAGTAGTGGCGAGCGAAACCGGATGAGGCCAAACCGTCTGTGTGTGATACCCGGCAGGGGTTGCGCAGGCGGGGTTGTGGGAGTGTGCTGGACCGGTCTGCCGGCCGGTCGGAGAGTCAGAAACCGTCGTGGTAGTCGAAGGGCATGCGAAAGGCCCGGCGTAGAGGGTAAGACCCCCGTAGACGAAATCATGGCGGCTCTCTTGCGCGTTTCCCAAGTAGCACGGGGCCCGAGAAATCCCGTGTGAATCTGGCGGGACCACCCGCTAAGCCTAAATATTCCCTGGTGACCGATAGCGGATAGTACCGTGAGGGAATGGTGAAAAGTACCGCGGGAGCGGAGTGAAATAGTACCTGAAACCGTGTGCCTACAAGCCGTGGGAGCGTCGTCGGCGGGCTTGTCCTGCCGGCCGTGACTGCGTGCCTTTTGAAGAATGAGCCTGCGAGTTTGCGGTGCGTGGCGAGGTTAACCCGTGTGGGGGAGCCGTAGCGAAAGCGAGTCCGAACAGGGCGACTTCAGTCGCGCGCCCAAGACCCGAAGCGGAGTGATCTAGCCATGGGCAGGGTGAAGCGCGGGTAAGACCGTGTGGAGGCCCGAACCCACCAGGGTTGAAAACCTGGGGGATGACCTGTGGTTAGGGGTGAAAGGCCAATCAAACTCCGTGATAGCTGGTTCTCCCCGAAATGCATTTAGGTGCAGCGTCGCGTGTTTCTTGCCGGAGGTAGAGCACTGGATAGGCGATGGGCCTCACCGGGTTACTGACCTTAGCCAAACTCCGAATGCCGGTAAGTGAGAGCGCGGCAGTGAGACTGCGGGGGATAAGCTCCGTGGTCGAGAGGGAAACAGCCCAGAACACCGGCTAAGGCCCCTAAGCGTGTGCTAAGTGGGAAAGGATGTGGAGTCGCAGAGACAACCAGGAGGTTGGCTTAGAAGCAGCCACCCTTGAAAGAGTGCGTAATAGCTCACTGGTCAAGTGATTCCGCGCCGACAATGTAGCGGGGCTCAAGCACACCGCCGAAGCCGTGTCACTCACACAATAGCCCCAACGGGTGTGTGGGTGGGTAGGGGAGCGTCGTGTGCCGGGTGAAGCGGCGGCGGAAGCCAGTCGTGGACGGTTCACGAGTGAGAATGCAGGCATGAGTAGCGATACAAGAGTGGGAAACTCTTGCGCCGATTGACCAAGGGTTCCTGGGTCAAGCTGATCTGCCCAGGGTAAGTCGGGACCTAAGGCGAGGCCGACAGGCGTAGTCGATGGACAACGGGTTGATATTCCCGTACCCGCTATGAAGCGCCAGCGTCGAACCCAGTGATGCTAAGCCCGTGAAGCCGCCCCCGATCTCTTCGGAGTGAGGGGGAGTGGTGGAGCCGGCGGCCCGAGCTGGTAGTAGGTGAGCGATGGGGTGACGCAGGAAGGTAGTCCAGCCCGGGCGGTGGTTGTCCCGGGGTAAGGGTGTAGGACGTGGGGTAGGCAAATCCGCCCCGCACATAAGTCTGAGACCTGATGCCGAGCCGATTGTGGTGAAGTGGATGATCCTATGCTGTCGAGAAAAGCCTCTAGCGAGTTTCATGGCGGCCCGTACCCCAAACCGACTCAGGTGGTCAGGTAGAGAATACCGAGGCGTTCGGGTGAACCGTGGTTAAGGAACTCGGCAAAATGCCCCCGTAACTTCGGGAGAAGGGGGGCCATTGCTGGTGATGGGCCTTGCGCCTGGAGCTGGTGGTGGCCGCAGAGACCAGCGAGAAGCGACTGTTTACTAAAAACACAGGTCCGTGCGAAGCCGTAAGGCGATGTATACGGACTGACGCCTGCCCGGTGCTGGAACGTTAAGGGGACCGGTTAGTCTCGATTCGTCGGGGCGAAGCTGAGAACTTAAGCGCCAGTAAACGGCGGTGGTAACTATAACCATCCTAAGGTAGCGAAATTCCTTGTCGGGTAAGTTCCGACCTGCACGAATGGCGTAACGACTTCTCGACTGTCTCAACCACGGGCCCGGTGAAATTGCATTACGAGTAAAGATGCTCGTTTCGCGCAGCAGGACGGAAAGACCCCGGGACCTTTACTACAGCTTGATATTGGTGTTCGGTTCGGCTTGTGTAGGATAGGTGGGAGCCGGTGAAGCAGCAACGCCAGTTGTTGTGGAGGCGTCGTTGAAATACCACTCTGGTCGTGCTGGATGTCTAACCTGGGTCCGTGATCCGGATCAGGGACAGTGTCTGGTGGGTAGTTTAACTGGGGCGGTTGCCTCCTAAAGGGTAACGGAGGCGCCCAAAGGTTCCCTCAGCCTGGTTGGCAATCAGGTGTTGAGTGTAAGTGCACAAGGGAGCTTGACTGTGAGACCGACGGGTCGAGCAGGTGCGAAAGCAGGGACTAGTGATCCGGCGGTGGCTTGTGGAAGCGCCGTCGCTCAACGGATAAAAGGTACCCCGGGGATAACAGGCTGATCTTCCCCAAGAGTCCATATCGACGGGATGGTTTGGCACCTCGATGTCGGCTCGTCGCATCCTGGGGCTGGAGTAGGTCCCAAGGGTTGGGCTGTTCGCCCATTAAAGCGGTACGCGAGCTGGGTTTAGAACGTCGTGAGACAGTTCGGTCCCTATCCGCTGTGCGCGTAGGAGTCTTGAGAAGGGCTGTCCCTAGTACGAGAGGACCGGGACGGACGAACCTCTGGTGTGCCAGTTGTCCTGCCAAGGGCATGGCTGGTTGGCTACGTTCGGGAGGGATAACCGCTGAAAGCATCTAAGCGGGAAGCCTGCTTCGAGATGAGGGCTCCCACCACCTTTGAGTGGGTAAGGCTCCCAGTAGACGACTGGGTTGATAGGCCGGGTGTGGAAGCCGAGTGATCGGTGGAGCTGACCGGTACTAATAGGCCGAGGGCTTGTCCATAGTTGCTCCGCGTCCACTGTGTAGTTCT
>NZ_JAJLRA010000062.1 GCF_020991365.1 Streptacidiphilus sp. ASG 303 | reverse complement strand
CGCCTGGGGGCCCCCTCCCCGCCGGCGCGGGCGGCCGCCGCCCGGCCGCCCGCCGCCTGCGGGGACCGCCCGCCGGGCCGGGCCGCCCGGACCCCCTCCGTGGTGGCGGGCCGGACGGCACCGGGGTCCGCCGGGGCCGCGCGTCACGCGCGGCCCCGGCGGACCCCGTCCACAGGGCGCCGTCCCCGCCGGGCGGGCCCGGTCAGCCGCGCACGGCGGCGTCCACGGCCACACCCTCGGCCGTGTCACCGGCTGCATCCTCGGCCATGTCACCGGCCGTGTCACCGGCTGCGTTCCCGACCGTGTCACCGGCTGCGTTCCCGGCCATGTCACCGACCGTGTCACCGACTGCATCCCCGGCCGCGCCACCGGTCGCGTCCCCGGCCGTGCCGCCCTCGGCCCCCGCGTCGGCGTCCGCCGCGGCGGTCTCCCGCAGCCGGGCCCGGTTGCGGCGCGCCTGGCGTGCGGCGTCCCAAGTCAGCAGGGCGAGGGCCGCCCACACGAGGGAGAAGCCCGCCCAGCGGGCCGGCGGCATGTCCTCGTGGAAGACCGCGAGCCCCAGCAGGAACTGGAAGACGGGCGCGAGGTACTGGAGCAGCCCCAGCACGGTGAGCGGCACCCGCAGCGCGGCGACGCCGAAGCAGAGCAGCGGCAGGGCGGTGACCAGCCCCGAGAGCACCAGCAGGCCGGAGTGCCCCCATCCGTATCCGGCGCCGGTGCGGCCGAAGGTCCCCTGGCCGGTGAGGGCGAGGAAGACGACGTAGCCGAGGGCCGGCCAGAACTGGAAGGCGGTCTCGACGGCGAGGCTCTCCGGCCCGCCCAGCCCGATCTTCTTCTTCAGCAGCCCGTAGACGGCGAAGGAGAGGGCGAGGACCAGCGCGATCCAGGGCAGCCGCCCGTACCCGGCGGTGAGCACCGCCACCGCGGCGGAGCCGGTGCCGACGGCGGCCCACTGGACCGGGCGCAGCCGCTCGTGAAGCAGCAGCACGCCGAAGGCGATGGTGACCAGCGGGTTGATGAAGTAGCCGAGGCTGGTCTCCACCACGTGCCCGCTGTTGACGCCCCAGATGTAGACGCCCCAGTTGACCGAGACGGCGGCGGCGGCGCAGGCGCACAGGGCGAGCCTGCGGGGCTGGCGCAGCAGCGGCCGGACCCAGCCGCGACGGCGGGTGGCCAGCAGCAGGGCGGTCACGGCGACCAGCGACCAGACCATGCGGTGGGCCAGGATCTCGGCCGGGGAGCTGGGCCCCAGCAGCGGCCAGTACAGCGGGAAGAGGCCCCACATGCCGTACGCGGCGACGCCGTACCAGAACCCCACGCGCTCATTCACGCCGGGTCGGATCCCGGCGTGCTCCTCCTGCATCGCGGCTTGCTCCTCAGCCTCGTCACGTGTCCCCGGGGGACAGTACCGGGCCGCCGGCAGGTCCGTCACGGGCGTATCCGCATGTCGGTCCTGACACGGCTCGATCGGGCGCGAACGGGGGCGCCCGGGGCGGCGGGACGGCGGCACCCTTGACACGGGTGTGCCGCGGCTCGATGCTTGGGAGCGCTCCCACGTCGGTGGCCCCCCATGGCGCAGCCCTGCGCTCCGGCCCCGCCGCGGCCCCTTCCGCTCGCGTATCGCGATCCCGCGCCCCCGCCCGCCCCCGGGCTGCGGCGCCGTGCCCGTGCCCTGCCGCTCCCCCCACCCGAGGAGTCCGCACCGCCATGCCCGCGATCACCCAGCACCGCCCACGGCCCCGCAGAGGCCGCCTGCTCACCGCCTCCGGCACCGGGCTCGCCCTGGTCCTCGCCGGACTGACCGCCACCGCCGGCGCGGCGGCCCCCGCCGCCGCGGCGGGCCTGCAGTGCAGCGTCGACTACACCACCAACGACTGGGGCACCGGCTTCACCGCCACCCTGACGATCACCAACCGCGGCACCGACGCCGTCAACGGCTGGACCCTCGGCTACGCCTACGGCGGCAACCAGACGCTCCAGCAGGGCTGGAGCGGCGTCTGGTCGCAGAGCGGCAAGGCCGTCACGGTCAAGGACGCCGGCTACAACGCCGCCGTCCCCGCCGACGGCTCCACCACCATCGGCGCGAACTTCGCCTACAGCGGCACCAACGCCAAGCCGACCTCCTTCACGCTCAACGGCACCCCGTGCAACGGCGCCCACGCCGCCCCCACCGTCGCCCTGACCTCACCCGCCGCCGGCGGCACCTGGAGCGCGGGCGGCACCGTCCCGCTGGCCGCCACCGCGAGCGCCGCCGACGGGGCGACCGTGAGCAGGGTCGAGTTCTACAGCGACACCACCCTGCTGGGCACCGACACCGCCGCGCCGTTCGCCTTCGACTGGACGAACGTCCCGGCCGGCGACTACTCCGTCTACGCGAAGGCCTACGACTCCACCGGTGCGAGCAGCGAGTCGGCGCCGGTCGGCGTGCACGTCGCCGCCGGTCCCGCCCTGGTCGCGGTGCCCGACAGCCTCTCGGTGCAGCAGGGGAGGACCGCGACCTTCCAGCTGAAGCTCTCCGGGAAGCCCGCCGCGGACGTCACCGCCACCGTGTCCCGCACCTCCGGCAACACCGGGCTGGCCGTCACCGGCGGCGCCTCCCTCACCTTCACGCCGGCGAACTGGTCGACCGCCCAGACCGTGACGGTGACCGCCGACGCCTCCTCCACCGGCGCCGCCACCTTCACCGCCAAGGCCGCCGGGTACTCCGACGCCGCCGTGACCGTCACCGAGCTCAAGGCGTCCGGCTCGGGCACGTACACCTCCCGGTTCCTGGAGATGTACGACAGGATCACCAACCCGGCGAACGGCTACTTCTCCCCCGAGGGCATCCCCTACCACTCGGTGGAGACCCTGATCATCGAGGCGCCCGACCAGGGGCACGAGACCACCTCCGAGGCGTACAGCTACCTGATCTGGCTCCAGGCGCAGTACGGCCGGGTCACCGGCGACTGGACGAAGTTCAACGCGGCGTGGGCGACCATGGAGAAGTACATGATCCCCACCCACGCCGACCAGCCCACGAACAGCTTCTACAACGCGGGCAGGCCCGCCACCTACGCCCCCGAGCACGACCTGCCGGACCAGTACCCCTCCCAGCTCGACCAGTCGGTCGCCTCCGGCCAGGACCCCATCGCCGCCGAGCTGAAGTCCGCCTACGGCACCGACGACGTCTACGGCATGCACTGGCTGCAGGACGTCGACAACACCTACGGCTACGGCGTCACCCCGGGCGGCGGCTGCGAGCAGGGCCCGACCGCCAAGGGCCCGTCCTACATCAACTCCTACCAGCGCGGCCCGCAGGAGTCGGTCTTCGAGACCGTCCCCCAGCCCTCCTGCGACAACTTCGCCTACGGCGGGAAGAACGGCTACCTCGACCTGTTCACCAAGGACGCGAGCTACGCCAAGCAGTGGAAGTACACCGACGCCCCCGACGCCGACGCCCGCGCCGTCCAGGCCGCCTACTGGGCCGACGTCTGGGCCAAGGCCCAGGGCAAGGGCGCGGACGTCGCCGCCACCGTCGCCAAGGCCGGCAAGATGGGCGACTACCTGCGGTACTCCTTCTTCGACAAGTACTTCAAGAAGATCGGCAACTGCACCAGCCCCACCGCCTGCCCCGCCGGCACCGGCAAGGACAGCGAGCACTACCTGCTCTCCTGGTACTACGCCTGGGGCGGCGCCGCCGACCCGAGCGCCGGGTGGGCCTGGCGGATCGGCGACAGCACCGCCCACCAGGGCTACCAGAACCCGATGGCCGCCTACGCGCTGACCACCGACGCCGCCATGGCCCCGAAGTCGGCCACCGGCAAGGCCGACTGGACCAAGTCCCTCCAGCGGCAGCTGGAGTTCTACACCTGGCTGCAGTCCGCCGAGGGCGGCATCGCGGGCGGCGCCACCAACAGCTGGGGCGGCGCCTACGGCACCCCGCCGGCCGGCACCCCCACCTTCTACGGCATGGCCTACGACCCGGCGCCGGTCTACCACGACCCGGACAGCAACCAGTGGTTCGGCTTCCAGGCCTGGTCGCTGGAGCGGGTGGCCGAGTACTACTACGCGACGGGCGACGCCAAGGCCAAGGCCGTCCTCGACAAGTGGGTCGCCTGGGCGCTGTCCCGGACCACGGTCAACCCCGACGGCACGTACCGGATCCCGTCCACCCTCAGGTGGACCGGCGCCCCCGACACCTGGAACCCGGCGGCCCCCGGCACCAACGCGGGCCTGCACGTCACCGTCCTCGACTACACCGACGACGTGGGCGTGACCGGCTCCTACGCCAAGCTGCTCGCCTACTACGCCGCCAGGTCCGGCGACGCCGCGGCGAAGTCCACCGCCAAGGCCCTGCTCGACGGCATGTGGACCCACTACTCCGACCCCATCGGCGTGGCCGTCCCCGAGACCCGGGCCGACTACAGCCGCGTCACCCAGAAGTACAGCACCGCGAACACCAACCACGACGGCGTCTACGTCCCGCCGGGCTGGACCGGGAGGATGCCGAACGGCGACGTGGTCGACGCGAACGCCACCTTCCTGTCCATCCGCTCCTGGTACCGGAACGACCCGCAGTGGTCGAAGGTGCAGAACTACCTGGACGGCGGCGCCGCCCCGGTCTTCACCTACCACCGGTTCTGGGCGCAGGCCGACATCGCGACGGCGCTCGCCGCGTACGGCGAGCTGTTCGGCGAGTGAGGCGCACGCGGCCCCCGGCTCCCCCGGGGCCGCCAGGTGACCCGCGCGGGGTGACGTCCCCCTGAGACCCCCACCCGGGAGAGGGCGCGGGGCGCGGCCGGAGGAGTCCGGCCGCGCCCCGCGCCCGCCTGCCGTCCCGGGTGCGGGTGCGGGTGCGGGTCAGCCGACCGTCCAGGTGTCGGGGCCGGCGAGGAGGGCGGCGAGGTCGCCCTGTCCGCGGGCGGTGGTGGCGGCGGTGAGCTGTTCGGCCATGAGGGTGTCGTAGACCGGGCGGTCGACGGCGCGCAGCACGCCGATCGGGGTGTGGTGCAGGGTGTCGGGGTCGGTGA
>NZ_JAJLRA010000061.1 GCF_020991365.1 Streptacidiphilus sp. ASG 303 | reverse complement strand
GGTCTCGCGGGTGCGGTCGGTGAGGGGGTGGCCGGTGGCGGCGGCGTGGGTGAGGAGGTCGGCGGTGAGGGTGCGGGCGGTGGCGGCGGTGCCGGGGGTGCCGTCGAGGGTGGCCTGCCGGCGCATGGGCGTGCTCCTGCCGCTGTCGGGTGCGCCGCCGGGGACGCCGCCGTCGGGGGGGCCGTCGCCGGGCCGGTCCGGGGGGCCGCCGCCGGGGCCGGGGCGCGGCGGACCCTGCGGACACGGGCCCGCGGGACGGCGGTGAGGTCCGCCCGCCCGCGCGGTGCCGGGCCGGCGGGGACCCCTGTGGGCCCGTTCACGCAGTTCGTCCTGGACGGGGGCGGTCCGGAGGGCGGTGTCGGGGGTGCTCACCCCGGGCGGCTACCCCCCGATCCGCGTCCGATACCCGGTCGGACGGTTCCGGTCCCGTCCGGTCATGCGGCGCCCAGCAGGGCGCGGTAGGCATCGGCGTGCCGGGCGAGCTCCTCGTCCGCGACCGTGCGGGCGCCGTGCAGGACCAGCGGCTCCGCGAGGACCATGCCGCACAGGTGGGCGGTGGCGTCGATCGGGGCGAGCAGCCGGTCCATGCCGAAGCGGTTGTACCCGCCCTCGGCGTACGAGTCGGCGGGGCCTCCGGTGGAGGTGACGAGCCGGAGGGTCTTGCCGTGCAGGGCGGTGCCCCCGCTGCCGTAGGCGAAGCCGTGGGTGAGGACCTCGTCCATCCAGGTCTTGAGCACGCCCGGCACGGAGTACCAGTACCAGGGGAACTGCCAGACGACCGTGTCGTGCTCGCGCAGCAGCCGCTGCTCGCGGGGGGTGTCGATGCGGCCGTCGGGGTACGCGGCGGCGATGTCGTGGACCGTGACGTGGTCCAGGCCGCGGGCGGCCTCGGCCAGGCGGGCGTTGACGCGGGACGCGGCGAGGTCGGGGTGGGCGACGACGACGAGGGTGCGGGGGGCGGGCATGCGGTGCGGTGCTCCGGGGACGGTCGGCGGGAAACCCGGGCGGCCGGACGGGCCGGTACCGGGCTCCCCCGGGGGCAGCGGTGTGCGGGCGGGGCCGCGCCGGGAGGGGCGGACGGGGGACGGCGGACGGGCGGGCCGGGGTGGCCCCCGGCCCGCCCGGTCCGGTCTCAGGCGCCGGCGCGGGCGCCCTGGATGTGGAAGTTGAAGTCGGCGTGACCGAGGGCCCCCCACAGGCGCAGCCAGATCGGCAGCAGCATCTCGGTGCCGCGGGCGGTGGTGATGTCGCCGAGGTCGATGACGCTGCCGGCGGGCCAGCCGAAGGAGGCCAGCAGTTCGGCGGCGGCCTTCTTGGCGTCCGCGTCGTCGCCGGAGACGAAGACGTGGTGCTCGCCGGCCACGCGGGCCGGGTCGACCATGACCGAGCTGTTCATGGTGTTGAGGGTCTTGACGACCCTGGCCTCGGGGAAGGCCCGCTGGATCTGCTCGCCGAGGCTGTCGGTGTTGACGGGGTCCAGGGACGGGGGCATGCCCTGGGAGAAGTCGAGCGGGTTGGCGATGTCCAGCAGGACCTTGCCGGCCAGGTTCTCCGCCCCGGCGAGGGCGAGGGCGTCCAGGGCCCCGGCGCCGGAGGTGGCGTTGACGACGGCGTCGGCCGTGGCGGCGGCGTCGGCGAAGGAGGCCAGGCGGACCCCGGGGTTGCCCTGGTGCCACTGGGCGAAGGGCGGGGTGCCCATGGCGTCGGGCTCGGTGCGGGCGAGGGTGGCCTGCGGGTCGCGGGTGCCGACGACGACCTCGTGGCCCAGGGAGGCGAGCTTGGCGGCGACGGTGCGGCCGACGACGCCGGTGCCGAGGACTGCGTAGCGCATGGGATCCCCTTCCGTGGGATGTTCCGGTGTTCTCCGGGTGTTCCGGGCTTTCCGTGTCCTTCCGGGACGTGCGGCGGCGTGCCGGACGTCCCGGAGCGGGGGCGCCCGGCGGGTCCGCCCGGCTCCGCACCAAAACTAAACCGACCCGTTCGGTATTGCAAGCGGCTACTCTGGCCCCATGGAGAAGAGCGCCCCGGACTGCCGCCCCGGCGCGGGCCGGCCCCGCTGCCCGCGCAAGGACGCCGCGATCCTCGACGCGGCGCTCACCCTGCTGGCCCGCCGGGGCTTCACCCGGATGACCCTGGACGAGGTCGCCCGGACCGCAGGGGTCAGCAAGGCCACCATCCACCTGCGCTGGAGGTCCAAGTCCGCCCTGGCGGCCGCCGCGCTCGGGACGTTGCGCCCGCGCACCGCGCCGCCCGCCGCCGCACCCGCACCGCTCACCGCGGCGGACCTGCACGCGGACCTGTGCGCGCAGCTCGCCGACTTCGCCGCCGCGCTCCGCCGGGCCGGCGGCACGGCCCTGGTCGGCACCTGCCTGGCCGAGGAGCAGCACACCCCGGAACTGCTGCGGCTGCTGCGCGAGCACGCGGTGCGGCCGCGCCTGGCCGCCCTCCGCGCCAGCCTCGACCGGGCCCGCCGGGAGGGCGTCGGGGCCGCCGCCGACCCGGACGCGCTGGCCTCCGCCCTGCTGGGCGCGGTCTGCGCCGACCACCTCGCCGGGCGGGACGCCGGGGAGGACTGGGCCGGGCGCACCGTGGTCGCGGTGCTCGGGCCGCCCCGCCCGCCGGGCACGTCCGCCGGACCCGCGGGCGCGGCCGGTCCGGAAGGGCCCGCGGGGAGGGGGCGGCGGCCGGGCGGCCGGGGCGGCGCGACGGGGGCAGGGTCCTGTCGAGAGGGGGCCGCCCACGGGATATCTTGATGTCGAGCAATGTTGCAGACGTGGAGCGGAGCACCCGGTGACTGACTCGACCATCATCTACACCCACACAGACGAGGCCCCGGCGCTGGCCACGTACTCGTTCCTGCCCGTGGTCCAGGCGTACGCCTCGACGGCCGGGGTCCGGGTGGAGACCCGCGACATCTCCCTGGCGGGGCGGATCATCGCCCACTTCCCCGAGTACCTGGAGGAGGGGCAGCGCATCGACGACGCCCTCGCGGAGCTCGGCGAGCTGGCGAAGACCCCCGGCGCCAACATCATCAAGCTGCCGAACATCTCGGCGTCGATCCCGCAGCTGAAGGCCGCGGTCGCCGAGCTCCAGCAGCAGGGCTACGCGCTGCCGGACTACCCGGACGACCCGAAGTCCGACGAGGAGCGGGAGATCCGCGCCCGCTACGACAAGGTCAAGGGCAGCGCCGTCAACCCGGTCCTGCGCGAGGGCAACTCCGACCGCCGCGCCCCCGCCTCGGTGAAGAACTACGCGAAGACCCACCCGCACCGCATGGGCGCCTGGTCGGCCGACTCGAAGACCAACGTCGCGCACATGACCGCCGACGACTTCCGCTCCACCGAGAAGTCCGCGGTCGTCGCCGAGGACGGCTCGCTCCGCATCGAGCTCCACGGGGACGACGGCACCACCACCGTCCTGCGCGAGTCGGTGCCGGTGCTGGCGGGCGAGGTCGTGGACGCGTCCGTCATGCGCGTGGGCCCGCTGCGCGAGTTCCTCGCGGCGCAGGTCGCCCGCGCCAAGGCCGAGGGCGTGCTCTTCTCCGTGCACCTCAAGGCCACGATGATGAAGGTCTCCGACCCGATCGTCTTCGGCCACGTCGTGCGCGCCTTCTTCCCGAAGACCTTCGCCGCGCACGGCCAGGCGCTGGCCGCGGCCGGCCTGAGCCCGAACGACGGCCTCGGCGGCATCCTCAAGGGCCTGGAGTCGCTGCCCGGCGGCGCGGAGATCAAGGCGTCCTTCGAGGCCGAGCTGGCCGAGGGCCCGGCGCTGGCCATGGTCGACTCCGACCGGGGCATCACCAACCTCCACGTGCCGAGCGACGTCATCGTCGACGCCTCCATGCCGGCCATGATCCGCACCTCCGGCCACATGTGGGGCCCGGACGGCCAGGAGGCCGACACCCTCGCGGTCCTGCCGGACAGCAGCTACGCCGGCATCTACCAGGCCGTCATCGACGACTGCCGCGCCCACGGCGCCTTCGACCCGGCCACCATGGGCTCGGTGCCCAACGTCGGCCTCATGGCGCAGAAGGCCGAGGAGTACGGCAGCCACGACAAGACCTTCGAGATCCCGGCCACGGGCACGGTCCGCGTCGTCGACGCCGCCGGCAACGCGGTGCTGGAGCAGACGGTCGGCGCCGGCGACATCTTCCGCATGTGCCAGACCAAGGACCTGCCGGTCCGCGACTGGGTCAAGCTCGCGGTCACCCGCGCCCGCGCCACCGGCGTCCCCGCGGTGTTCTGGCTGGACGAGACCCGCGCGCACGACGCGCAGCTCATCGCGAAGGTCCGGACGTACCTGGCCGAGCACGACACCGAGGGCCTGCAGATCGAGGTCATGGCCCCGGTCGACGCGATCCGCTTCTCCCTGGAGCGCATCCGCCGCGGCGAGGACACCATCTCCGTCACCGGCAACGTGCTGCGCGACTACCTGACCGACCTCTTCCCGATCCTGGAGCTCGGCACCAGCGCCAAGATGCTCTCGGTCGTCCCGCTGATGAACGGCGGCGGCCTGTTCGAGACCGGCGCCGGCGGCTCCGCCCCCAAGCACGTCCAGCAGCTGGTCAAGGAGAACTACCTGCGCTGGGACAGCCTGGGCGAGTTCCTGGCCCTCGCGGTGAGCTTCGAGCACCTCGCCCAGACCACGGGCAACGCGCGCGCCCAGGTGCTCGCCGACACCCTGGACCGGGCGACCGCGACCTTCCTCAACGAGGACAAGTCGCCCAGCCGCCGCCTCGGCGGCATCGACAACCGCGGCAGCCACTTCTACCTGGCCCTCTACTGGGCGCAGGAGCTGGCGCGGCAGACCGACGACGCGCAGCTCGCGGCGGCCTTCGCCGACCTGGCCAAGACCCTGACCGAGCAGGAGAAGGCCATCGTCGACGAGCTGGTCGCGGTGCAGGGCTCCCCGGCCGACATCGGCGGCTACTACCAGCCCGACCCGGCCAAGGCCGCCGCCGTCATGCGGCCGTCGGCGACCTTCAACCAGGCGCTCGCGACCCTCGCCTGACGCGGCGTCGGCGGGCGGGCCCCCGGGCCCGCCCGCCCGACCACACCCCTCCCGCCCCGGCCCCGGCCCCCCCCCGCCCGGGCGGCCCCCGGGCCCGCC